>CAVYON010000060.1:0-42253 GCA_963770035.1 uncultured Alphaproteobacteria bacterium
TTTTCTCGTGCAAGAGGATGTAGGGCTCCTCGAGTTCGGCGACCATCTTCTCCGCATTGGTGATGAAGTAGGGAGAAAGATAACCGCGGTCGAACTGCATACCCTCGACGACGTCGAGTTCGGTCTCGAGGCTCTTGGCCTCCTCCACCGTGATGACGCCTTCGTTGCCGACCTTCTTCATCGCCTTGGCGATCATGTCGCCGATCGACTTGTCGCCATTCGCCGCAATCGTGCCGATCTGGGCAATTTCCTCCGACGACGCGACCTTCTTGGCCCGTTTTTCGATGTCCTTGACGACCGCGGCCACGGCGATGTCGATGCCGCGCTTCAGGTCCATCGGGTTCATGCCGGCCGCGACGAGCTTCAGCCCTTCCTTCATGATCGAGGCGGCCAGCACGGTCGCGGTCGTCGTGCCGTCGCCGGCGAGATCATTGGTCTTCGAGGCGACGTCGCGCACCAGCTGCGCGCCCATGTTCTCGAACTTGTCGGAAAGCTCGATCTCCTTGGCGACGGTGACGCCGTCCTTGGTGATGCGCGGCGAGCCATACGATTTGTCGAGAATGACATTGCGGCCCTTCGGACCCAGCGTCACTTTGACGGCGTTGTTGAGAATATCGACCCCGCGCAGCATTCGGTCGCGGGCGTCGCCGGAAAATCTTACATCTTTGGCTGACATGGATTTCAATTCCTAAAGTAAGAGGAGAGGGGACGCGGCGTTCAGGTCGCCTTCTTCTTCGCGGAGACGGCGCCTTCGATCACGCCCATGACGTCGGACTCCTTCATGATCAGGAGGTCCTCGCCGTCGATCTTGACTTCCGTGCCCGACCACTTGCCGAACAGGATCGGTCGCCTGCCTTCAGTTCGAGCGGCTGAAGCTTGCCGCTCTCGTCGCGGGCGCCGGGTCCCACAGCGACGACTTCGCCCTCCTGCGGCTTCTCCTTGACAGTGTCGGGAATGATGATTCCACCCTTCGTCTTGTCCTCGCCTTCGATACGGCGGATGACGACGCGGTCGTGCAGCGGACGAAATTTCATGGAAAATCGCTTTCAGCTCGACTGCCGGACCGGCTCAGGAGCAAAGGCTCCGGCTATCGGCGGCAATCCGACCCCCACACATGGCGACCCTTGGCACTCACCGCAAGAGAGTGCTAATGCCCTCTCTATTAAACAGTGGTATACTGTGTACTAGGGTCGCTGGGCGACCGGTCGTTAAGGCGGCCCGCAAGCCTTTGAATCCGCTGAGCCCGGTCGATAAAAACGCTAATCCGTCCCTTGCCCCGGCTTTAGCGTTCACGCCCACCACGGCGACGTCCCGGGATCGGTCAGGGCTTTTGAGCCCGAGCGAAGGAAAACCCGGAGGTGGTATCCGCGGCGCCTCTTGCGATGGAGCCATTTCGTGAGCTCTATCTGAGCGACCGGCCGAGATGGCTGCTAGTCGATCCGCTCGCACCCCACGCTCCCGATGCGACCCCACCGGCGCACAAGCGCGAAATCCTCGAAAAGCGTCGGTTCGATCGACAGGACATAAAATCGGCCCATGTTTTTGGCTTGGTCGACCCGTTTGTTAGCGCCGTCTTAGATCCGGCATTATTCGGCGGCGGGACGCAAGCGCGGCAGTGGCGGCCAGCTGTTGATCATTGTTTGTTGCATTGAAGGATCGCAACCCCAACGCGATCGAGCATGCGGTCGTGCTCGCGGCCGTCAAGGATGCGAATTGGCTTCGAGGCTGACCCCTCCATTCAAACGGATGTTCCCCCGTCTGATGCGAGGCGTGCTCCCGATAAGAGGCTGAACTTATTTTGCTTTCCGGCGCTGTGGGAGGTTTTGCCTAGTGGCTACGCGGGCCGAGGCCAGGGGGAGCGCCGTGGGGATGGCGACGTGGGCTGCTTCGAACAGGCGGCGCACGTCGTCGCGCGGCGTAGGGACCTGATTGTAGGAAGGCCGACCGCCGACGCTCACCTCGATGAGGCAGAGGCTAGCGAGCCGGTCGAGAGCCTCCTGCACGGTCAGGTCGATGTCGCGCCATCGCCGGCGCAGCGCCTGCACCAGGAGATAGGCCAGCATGACCACGAGGGCGTGGCCGCGCGTGCGGTCCTCGTCGCGCAGGTAGACTGGCCGCATCTCGAGCTGCACGGTTTTCGAGTTGCGGAACGCCCATTCCACCCGGGCCAAGTCCTTGTAGCGGTCGTGCACGATGGTCTTGTCGAGGGCGGTCTTCGGCAGATCGGTGCGCAGCGCGTAGCAGCCGTCGAGACGCGCGGCCTCCGCCAGGGCCGCCTCGTCCACCGCGACGACGACGCGCCGCTCCTCGTCCGCGACCGCGACGAACTTGTCGAGGCCGAGCGTCTCGCACCTGGCCTTCAGCCTGGCGATCTGCGTTTTCGCCGCCGCTTTCGGATGGTCGCGCAGATACGTGTTCGCCGTTTCGGCGGCGGCTCGCAGCGCCCCGAGCTTGTCGGCGCGCGAGGCGGCCAGCTCCTGGGCGCGCGCCGGGTTGCGCCGCAAAACATAGCGCTCGCCGTCTGCGCCTTCGACCTCGGCCAGCGTGTCCTCGAACAGGTCCATCTGCAGCACGCCGGCGGCGATGAGCCCGTCGATCTGCGCTCTGGTGATCGCGGTGATGTAATGGAAGCCGGCGGCGGCGATCTCGGCGCGTTGCGGGGCTTTGATCATGCCGCGGTCGCCGACGAAGGTGACCCGCTCGGCCCCGAACCGGGCGGCCGCCTTGCTCACCTGCGAGGAGAACGTCCTGACGTCGGACGTGTTGCCCTTGAAGACCTCGATCGACAGCGGGCGACCGTCGGCGTCGGCGAGGAGGCCGATCACGATCTGCCTTTTGCCCGACTTGCGATCGCGGTTGTAGCCGAACGCCGCGAGGGCGTTGTGCTCGCCTTCGAGGTATGTGCTGGTGACGTCGTAGAGGAAGACGTCGGGCGCCGAGGCCGCCTCTCTCCGGGCGAACAGCCGGCTCTCGATGTCGGCCTGATTGTCCGCCAGCCAGTCCAGATTGCCGTAGAGGTCGTCCTCGTCGAACCCGGTCATGCCGAGCGCCGCGCCGACCGCATGGCCGCCCGCGAGCCGCACCGCCGACAGGCGCGAGCCCTGGTCGAGCACGCGGGCGATGACCTGCCACAGCGCCCGCTTGCCTTGTCGGTCCGAGCCCAGGGCGGCGACGAGGCCGAGTTCGCGCGCCAACTGCGACAGAACCCAAACCGCCCCGACCGACGGCCCCTGCTTTAACTCCGGCCCGCCCTCGGCGGCGGACGCCAGGATGCGAGGCAGATCGCCCTTGTGCTTCAGCGCCAGCCGGATCGCCTCGACCTCCTCCGGCTTGCAATGGGTGAGATTGGCCAGCGTCCGATGCTTGACCTTGCCGTCCTCGCGATAGGTCTCGCGCAGCAGGTGGCGCTGGTAGGTCTTGCCGTTGACGCAGGTGGGCGAGCTGTCGACGAACATTATGGCTATGACATTACGCCTTCTCGCCTATAATGACAAGCCAAACATCTATATTTTAGTGGCTACACACGGCGCCGCAAAATTGCCGACAACCTATTGACCCACAAACACAAAAACGAAAAATCGCATCAAAAGAGGGGGGAACATCCGTTCCAATTCATTCAATGGCTTGCGGTGCCGATCGGCATTCAGACCCCACGCCGAATGACATCATCTCAGCGTGACCGCCTATGTCGAGCGGGTGCTGGGCGCGTCGAGATCCGCCACGCTCGCATTTGTCGAAACCGAGAGCGACGCCACGACGGGCGCGCTTTTCGCACGCAACCCGGCGAATGTGCTGTTCGGTTCGCGTGTCGCTTTTGCCGACATGCGGCGCCCAAACCGATTGGACGGGCGATCGCCGGGAGTTCATAGGTCGCAACCGAACGCTCGCGAATCCGGCCGCACTCGCGAGCGCGACGCCGTTGTCCAAAACGGTGGGCGCGGCCCTGGACCCATGCGCCGCGATGCGCGTCAAGGTGGAATTGCCGCCAGGGAGTGTCGCCGAAGTCGTCGTCTTTCTGGGAGAGGCGGCAACGCGCGAGGACGCCAGCGCCGCCATCCTGACCTTTCGCGCCGCCGATCTCGACGCCTTGGAAGCGGACATCGCGCGCAACTGGGATGCGACCTTGGGGGCTATCGAGGTCAAGACTCCCGATCGCGCAATGGATCTTATGCTCAACGGCTGGCTCATCTACCAGACGCTCGCCTGCCGGATTTGGGCGCGCTCCGCCTTCTATCAGGCCAGCGGCGCCTACGGCTTTCGTGACCAATTGCAGGACGGCATGGCGCTCGCCGCTGCAAGACCCGATCTGACGCGCGAGCACCTCTTGCGCGCGGCCGCCCGACAGTTTGTCGAGGGCGACGTGCAGCACTGGTGGCTACCGCATTCCGGTCAAGGCGTCCGGACCCGTATTTCGGACGATCGCGCCTGGCTGGCCTATACCGTCGCCCAGTATGTCGAGACGACGCAAGACACCCTTGTGCTCGACGAATTGCTTCCTTTCATCGAGGGCGCGCAACTCGAAGCTAGCGAGACCGATCGCTTTTTTGAGCCGACGGTTTCTCAAACGAGCGTCACTCTCTTCGAACATTGCGCGGTTGCGCTCGATGCGAGTTCTGGCGGTCGGCCTGCATGGGCCTCCGCTCATTGGCACAGGCGACTGGAACGACGGCATGAACCGCGTTGGAGAGAAGGGCGATGGCGAAAGCGTCTGGCTCGGCTGGTTCCTTCATGCGGCGCTTACAGCCTTCGCGCCGCTGGCGCTTGTGAACCGCTCCGGGTTTGCCGGAGGCTCCAACTCTTGAGAGGATGGAGCGATGGAAGGCAAGCAGAAGACGAGCAAGAGCTTTTCGCCGGAGGTTCGGGCTCGTGCGGTTCGGATGGTGCAGGAGCATCAGGACGAGCACGCATCGCAATGGGCGGCGATGTCGTCGATTGCGGCCAAGATCGGCTGCACGGCGGAGACGCTCAGGCGCTCATTGAGCAAGGTTCGGCGCTCCTGGAGGTAGGCAGAAGCGTCGCTTGAGACCGCGACGGGCAGAGGCCCCGTCGTCTTCATCGTGGTGAACAGGGCCTTGGCGATCAGCTGGTCTTCCACGGCCCGGTATTGTCGGCTTCCGACCACCCAGATGTCGCCGGCCCGCAGCCGGTCGCGCAGTTCAGCGAACAGGCAGAGTTCGTAAGCGGCGACATCGACGCCATTGTCGCGAAACGACGCCTGCTCCTCGGCGCCTGAACTCGCGCTCAATCCCTTAGCGCAGGATTTGGAACAGATTCCACGATGACCCCACAATGGGCCTGACCGTCCTCGCAGCAGCGGGCATGGCGATGTGGGAACTTGTCGCCGACCTTGGTCTCGTCGAGCACGGTGACCACCTCGTCGTCAAAGACATACTGAGCGGTGATCAGGCAGTCCAGACCGTTGCAAATTAGATGCCAGAAAAAGGCACCTTATAGTGGTCACCAGGCCAACGACGACTTTCAGATCCGCCCGGGAATCAAGGCTTGCGCAGGAACCGCAACACGGTCTCGAATGCGATGTCGCGCCGCTCTGCGAGCGCCTCCGGGCTGCTCATGTCGTGCTGGAAGATCAGCGAGAACGTCGCGGCGTTCGAGACGTTGAAAAAACTCAACGCGCTGATCGTCATATGCAGGTGAAGGACCGAAACGCCAGCTCGGAAAACGCCCACCGCGACGCCCCGCTCGTAGATGCCGCCGAGGGTCTGCAGGGCGCCGCTGCCGAGCGAGCCGGCAATTCCGGTTTTTTCGAGATGGGCGCCGCGGTGAATGTTCTCGACGACGACGAGGCGCACGAACCGCTCATGAGCGGCCTGATATTCGAAGGTTCCGCCCACCAGCGCCCGCATGGCGCTTTCGGGGTCCAGGCGCTCGACGTCCAGCGCGCGTTCGAGCGCGCGCATCTGTCGGTAGCCCTCTTCCAGAACGGCGGTGAACAGGCCCCCTTGTCCACGAAATAGTAGTAGATCGATCGCTTGCTGGTCTGGGTCTTGGCGGCGATCTCGTCGACCCGTGCGCCAGAGAAGCCGCACTCGGCGAATTCGGCGGTGGCGACCTCGGGAATGTCCGCCCGCGCCCGGTCCGCGGCGCTCGCCGCCGGTTCGGCGGACTTCGTCACCTTCTTCATTACCCTCGTCGCCGCCATGTGATTCCCGTCCGACCCTTCGAACGGGGGATAGTCTAGCACGGCCGGCGGGTTCATCCACAAATTTGGGCGAACTCGTTCGTTCACAAAGCGTACTTTGTTACAGGTTTCCGTGCTTCAGGCTTTCCCACCGCCCGTGGCTTTCGCGTCAGAGGTCCGCTTCCGCCGTCAGTCGCATTTCCGCGTCGTCGACCGCCGCCTGTGCCGCCAGCCGCATCGGCGTGTTGACTGCGCCGAAGAGATCGTAGTGGTCGCGCTGGAGAATCTCGAAAAAGAACCGATTGTGGAAAGTGCGCGTGTAGATGTGGAAGAACTGCCCGTCCCCAACCCGATCGTAAAGCACGCCGAACGCGCGCATTCGCTTCAACAGGTCGGGCGCAACGTCGAACTGCGTCGCCAGATCGTCGTAGTAATTGTCCGGAATTGGCAGGAACTCGACGCCCTTCCCCCGCGCCGCTTCGACGGCCGCAAAGATGTCGTCGGTCGAAATTGCGATTTGCTGGTAGCCGGCGCCGCCGAATTTGTCGAGGAACCGCGAGACGCCCGTCGCCCCGCCGACGCCAACGTTGAGCGCAAGGCGCAGCGCGCCGTTCGGCGTCCGCAACGATCGGCTGTAGAAGTCGCCGTGTGGGTCGTAGACCTCGATCTGCGGCTCGGCCGCCAGGCCCAGCACCGTTTCGTAGAACAGCAGCCAGCTCAGGAACTCGTTGCGGCGCACGACATTGGAGAGGTGATCCATCGCCTTCAGCGGCCCCTTCGGTGCGGCCCTCGTATCGCCCACGAAATCGTTGTGCCAGTCCTCCCTGTGGGGCTCGACGAAATAGACGAGGCTGCCTTCGACCCCGCCGATGGCGGGGATCGTCGCCTCGCCGTGACCCGTGCGCCCGATGCGGCTCGTGCAGGCCAGCGCGCGGGCGCGCTCGAGCGCGCGCTCGACGCGGTCGACCGTGAGTTCGATTGCGCAAACCGCGGCGCCGTGGAGCAGCTGGAACGAATGGGCGAACGCGTTGCGCTCCCGGTTGATGGCGAGGTAGACATCGCCTTGTACATAGAGCTCGACCGCCTTCGACCGGTGGCGGCCGACGAGCGCGAATCCGAGCCCTTCGAGCAGCGCCGCGAGGTCCTGCGCCTGCTGGTCGGCGACCGCGAATTCGAGGAACGCGACGCCTTCCACCTTGGGCGCGGGCGGCAGCGCGGCAATTTCGGCCGCCGCCGGCTCCGCCTTGGCGATACGGCGGGCTCTGAGCGCCTCGCCCGTCGCCAGCAGCGAACGCATGCCGTCGATGGCGACCGAGACGGCGGACGCTCCCCGGAACTGCTCGCTGTAGGTCTCCAGCGATATCGGGCCGCGGTAGCCCGAGCGCAGGACGGCGTCGAGATAGTCGACGACCGGATAGTCGCCTTGGCCGGGATAGCAGCGATAGTGCCGGCTCAGCGACTTCAGGTCCATTTCCAGCGCCGGCGAATTGGCGATCTCGACCAGGGCGATCCTGTCCCCCGGCAAGGTGGCGATCGGCTCGATCGGGTTCTTGCGGGCGCAGATATGGAAGCAGTCGAGCACGATGCCGAGATTTTCGCGGTCGGCCCTGGCGACGACCTCCCATGCGGTCGTCCAGTCTCTGATGTGCCGTCCCCAGGACAACGCCTCGTAGCCGAGCCGCAAGCCGCATTGGCGCGCAAGATCGGCGAGTTCGGCGAGATCCTCGGCGATGCGGTCGACGTCGCCCGACGAATCCTCCGCGATCGAGGAGCTCAGGCACAGCAGCGGCGCGCCCAGTTCGCGCGTCAGCTCCAGCTTTCGCATCGCGCGATCGAAATTCCGCCGGCGCTGCGGCGCGGGCGCGCCCTCGAAGTCCCTGAGCGGCTGCATGGCGACGATTTCGAGCCCCAGGTCGCCGGCGAGTTGCCGGGCGTCGCGCGCCTTGCCGGCATAGAAGGTCAAGTCGTTCTCGAGCAGCTCGATGGCGCGAAATCCCGCCTTCGCAGCCGCGGAGAACTTGGCCTCGAGCCCGCCTCCGAGACAGACCGTCGCGATCGACCATCTGAGCATTGCGAAAAGTCTCCTAGATTGTTATGGACCTACGATATCAAGTCGGGAAAGACAATGGGTCGGACGGCTCGCAGGACGGACGGTTCACGTCCGACCCTGACCGAAACGCTGCGCGACAGGCTCCACCAGGACATTATCCTCGGACGTCTGCGCCCAGCCTCCAGACTGAAACTGGAAGCCCTGAGCCGCCGCTACGACGTCGCCGTCAACACGATGCGCGAGAGTTTGTCGCGCCTTTCCGCCGACGGCCTCGTCGTCGCCGAGGGACAGAAGGGCTTCGCAGTGCGGCCCGTCTCGGTGGAGGACTTGCGCGAGATCACCGAGATGCGGCGCCTTCTGGAATGCCATGGGCTGAGGCTTTCTATAGCGGCGTCACGCGAGGATCCGAAAGTCCTTCGGGTTGATGACGCGGAAATTGTCGGTGATGGACGACGAGAATTCGTCGAACCGCTCCGGCACGGTCTTGCGCAGGAAGCCGAGCACGGCTTCGGCAAAATCGCGGAATTTGGCGTAGCATTTGTTGTGGGTGACGTTCTGGTGCATCACCTTCCACAGCCGTTCGATTGGGTTGAGGTGGGGGCAGTAGGTCGGCACGAAGTGCAGGACGATGCGCCGTCCCGGCTGCTGCATCCACTCCTGGACGGCTTTGGCGTGGTGGTAGCGGGCGTTGTCGAGGAAGACGTGGATGCGGCTCATCGTCGACTGGGCGTTCTCCAGCGCTTCGAACAAGTGGATCGTGCTTGTCGCGTCGACGGTCTCGACGTCCATGATGCGGGTCTGTCCGGTCTCCAGATCGATCGCGCCGTGCAGGTTCAGCCGGTCGCGCCCCGACGCCGAGGGGAGCGCGCAGCGCTGTCCGCGCGGCAGCCAGCGTCCCGCCGGCTGAGCTTGGTGGGTCGGATGGACGGCGTCGACGTAGACGACGGATTCGTCCAGGCCGAGCGAGTTGCGCAAGTCCTCGTGCGCGTCGATGAACTTCTGCTGGGTTTCCACGTCGATCTTGCCGGGCACGGATTCCGGCTTCTTCCAGTCAAAGCCGATCCGGTTCATCAGCTTGATCAGCCCGGAGCGGCCATAGTCGACACCGAACTTCTCTAGGATGAACTGCCCGATTTCGGTAGTCGACGTCGGCAGCACCTCCGTCGCCCAGGCGCGCAATTCGTCGATCTGGGGAGGCGACAGCGGGCTGGTTCCGCCCTTCAGGTCGAACAGGATGAGCCCCTCGACGCCGCCTTCGTTGTAGGCCTTGAACCAGGCACGGACGGTCGAATTGTCGATGAACAGCGCTTCGGCGACCTCGGCGTAGGACCATCCCTTGTCGAGCAGAAGGATGGCGTTCGCCCGACGGGTAATGCGGCTCTCCTCCAGCCCGTCCTTGGCGATCTCCGTCAGGATGGCCCGATCCGCCGGGCTGAGGAAATTTCGATTCGTCTTCACCCGGCGATTGGAATCGACCCCGCTGATTCGGTCAAACGATTTCCGGAAGGGCGAGGAATCCCGCGATAGATCCCTGTAAACGCTGGCCTTTGGCCACCGCCTCCGGCGGCTTGCGGCGTTGACAGGGATCTATCGCTCCGCACTCAGCCCGCCAAGAGTTCGCAGCAAAACCTGTGCCAGTTTTCAGCGCCGCCGCCGGATAAGCGCGGATTTAGACCGCCATCCACACGAGGTTCTCGTTCTGGCTTCTGGAGAACGTCCCAATCCTTTCGCGCATCCGCTAGAGCGGTTTCCCAGCGAAATGAATGCGGGGGATTTCCCGAATCAGGGCTGTTCATGATTTATGGGCTCCGCCGCGTGAAGGAGGCGGCGGGGATGGCGCTATCCGAAGATCTTCGCACACGTGTGGTGGAGGCTGTTGTGGCCGGCGGCCTGTCGCGCAACGCGGCGGCCAAGCGTTTCGGGGTCAGCATCGCCAGCGCCATCCGTTGGGTTTGGCGCTTCCAGGCCACCGGCGAGATTTCCCCGGCGCCGACGGGCGGGGATCGACGCTCGGACCGCATTGAGGCGCATGGCGATTATCTGCTTGGCCTCATTCGTCGTCAGCCGGACATCACGTTGTTGGAAATCCAGGAGCGGTTGATCGCCAACTGCAGCGAGCGCTTTTCTTTGTCGGTGATCTGGCGCTTCTTCGATCGGCACGAGATCACATTCAAAAAAAAACCGCGCATGCCGAGGAACAGCAGCGCCCCGATGTTTTGAAGCGGCGCCAGGAGTGGTTTGGGGCGCAACTCGATCTCGATCCGAGGAAGCTCGTGTTCATTGACGAAACGGGGGCTTCCACCAATCTGGCGCGCAAGGGCGGACGATGCCGGCGCGGTCGACGACTGCGGGTCGGCATTCCGCATGGCCATTACAAGACCATCACGCTCGTCGCCGGCCTACGCCTTTCCGGTCTCGTGGCGCAAAAGGCCTACGACCGGCCGATGAACGCGGCCACGTTCGAGGACTGGGTGGAGAAATGCCTCGCTCCCACGCTCTCGCAAGGCGACGTCGTCGTCATGGACAATCTGTCGAGCCACAAGGGAGCAAGGGTCGAGCAACTCATCAAAGCCGCCGGAGCCGAGTTGCTTTATCTGCCGCCTTACAGCCCCGACATGAATCCAATCGAAAAAGCCTACTCCAAGCTCAAGGCCTTCCTGCGCAAAATCGCCGAGCGAACCGTCACAGGCCTCCTGAACGCACTCGAAGCCTGCGCCGAAATCTTCAAATCTGACGAATGCGGGAATTATTTCAGGTCCTGCGGATACGATACGGATTGATCGGAAACCGCTCTAACGTGCCGCGAAAACAACGTGCAGGAGTGACACATATGAACACGGAAAGACGAGGAATGTCGCGGCGGAATATCCTGGGTCTATTTATGGCCGCCGGCGCTGCGCCCCTGGCGGGCCGCGGGCTCGCCGCGTCGGGCGCCAGCGCAGCCTCGCTGCCGACTGTCGAGGTCTGGAAGAATCCGAGCTGTGGATGCTGCGGCAATTGGGCTCGGCACATGCGCAACGCGGGATTTATCGTGAACGTCACGGCCACTGACGACATGGACGCGATCAGAAGCGCAAAGGGCGTGCCGAGCGACTTGCAGTCCCGCCATACCGCAGTCGTCGACAGCTATGTCGTCGAGGGGCACGTCCCCGCCGGCGACGTCAAGAAGCTACTCGCCGAGCGGCCGACTGCGAAGGGGCTGGCCGTTCCGGGCATGCCGCAATCGGCTCCGAGCATGGACCAGCCCGGCGAACCCTACACGGTTGTTCTCTTCGGAACGCCAACCGGAAACCGCACCTACGCGCACTATACGGGCTGAACACGCGGGGCCGACGGATGCGTCGAGACGTGAGGGGAGGACTGGCCATGAGAGTTCTTGGTCTTTGGACCGTGCTGGCGCTCGCCGCGGTCGGCCTGACAATCGGCGGCCCTGCCGGCGTTCGCCTGACGGCCGGCCCGGCCTTCGCCGCGGAGGCGGAACCACAAGGGTTTTTGACACTTCCGAGTCCCGAGCTCGCCGCGTTGCTCACCCGCAAGGACTTCTCTTTCGTCAACGTCCAGATTCCCTATGCCGGCGAGATTGAAGGCGCCGACGCATTCATCCCCTTTGACGGGATTGCCGAGAATCTCGACCAGCTCCCCGCCGACTGGAACGCGAAGATCGTCCTCTACGTGGTAGCGGGCGTATGAGCGAGATCGCCGCGCAGGCGTTGGTCAAGCTCGGCTACCGGGACGTTTCCCATCCGTCCGGCGGAATGATCGCCTGGGAGGAAAGCGGCCGTCCTGTGATCCGGAAGCCGGCGCCGCCCTAGCGCGAGTTTTCTCACGAGGGTGTCGGTGCGCCGCCCCGCAAGAGGCGATGTGAGGGACCCGCGCGGTGATCCGCTGGAATGTCGTTCGCTTTCGCCATGCGAGACGGCGCTCTATCGTGCAGGTCGACTGGCGCCACTGAGCCGCGCGCTCCACGGACCAAGTCTCTCAACATCGGACTGGAGTCGGCCGTCGTGTCTTCGGTGGATATGACGTCGTGAAGCGCCTGCGCCGTCACGTCTCTTGGGGACCCATGAGACAAGAACCATAAGCGAATGCGCGTCCCCACGGTTACACTATGTTACAGGCGAAGCGTTCTCCAGTTACGCAGCGGGCGTATACGATGGGTAGGCGACGGCTTCCGGTGGATCCTCGCCTTTGAGACCAACTCCGAGAACGAGACACACATGAATTGTCGCAACTTTCTGAAGACTGGCGCCGCGATCCTGACCGCCGCCGCCGCCGTCCCCATCGTGCGGACCGCCGCCTGGGCGCAGATCGCAGCCACAGGCGCGCGGCAACCGACGATGCTGATGGTTGATACGCGCATCCTGGAGATCAACGGCAAGTCGGCCAAGGTGTTTGGTCTCGTTCGAAGCGGCGGATCGCCCGGAATCAGTCTCGATCCGGGGCAGCCGTTCGACGTCGCTCTGACGAATGCACTCTCCGATCCGACCCTCATCCACTGGCACGGGCTGACGCCGCCGTGGCCAATGGACGGCGTGCCAGACAAGCCGGCGCCGCTCCTGAGGCCCGGGGAAACCCGGACCTATGCGTTTCCGGTCGCCGAGCCGGGCACCTACTGGATGCACGCGCACACGCTTCAGGAGCAGAACCTGCTCGCTGCGCCACTGATCGTCCATTCGGCCGCGGACGCCGGAAAGGACGAGCAGGAGGTCGTTGTCCTGCTCCACGACTTCTCGTTCACCCCGGCCGAAGAACTGCTGGCGCGCCTGAAGAAAGGCACGGGCAAATCCGGAGCGGGCATGGGTGGTATGGATATGAGCGGCATGGCCGGCATGATGTCGGGAATGAGCCATGCCGACATGATGAAACACATGGAGCAGATGGGCGGGATGAACCATGGCCCGATGATGGGCGGCATGGATCTCAACGATATCGATTACGACGCCTATCTCGCCAACGACCGCACGCTCGATGATCCGGAAGTATTCCACGTCGAAGCGAACGGGCGGGTTCGTCTGCGGATCATCAATGGAGCGACCGCAACGGCCTTCACCGTAGACACGGGCCGTGTTCGCGGCGAGTTGATCGCGGTCGACGGTCAAGACATCACGCCTGTCGGGGGCTCGGCCTTCCCGATCGCGATGAGTCAGCGCCTCGACATCCGGCTCGCGATCCCCAAGGACGGCGGCGCGTTTCCGATCCTGGCGCTCCGCGAAGGCGGGCGAGAGCGGACTGGCATCGTCCTCGCCTCGGCCAACGCGAAGGTGGCCAAGCTGGCGGCAGAGGGCGCTTCGAAAGGGCCAGTAGTCGCGCTCGATCTCGAAGCGCGGCTGAGAGCCGCGCGGCCGCTCGCAGCGAAGCCCGCCGATATTCGCCGGAATGTGATGCTAAGGGGCGACATGGCGTCCTACGCGTGGTCCATGCAGGACGGCGACATTGGTTCCGTCAAGCCCGGCGAGCGCGTTGAGATCAGCATGCAGAACATGTCGATGATGATGCATCCGATGCATTTGCACGGTCACCGCTTCCAGGTGGTCGGGATCAACGGGAAACCGATCCAGGGCGCGGTGCGCGACACGGTCGCGGTCCCGCCGATGGCGAGCGTGACGATCGCTTTCGACGCCGTCAATCCCGGCATCTGGGCGTTCCACTGCCACCATCTCTATCACATGGCGACGGGGATGATGGCGTTCGTCGCATACGAAGGCGTGGGCTGAGCGCCTGCGTCTCGCAGGGCTGGGCAAGAAAGTCGCCGCGATAGTGGAGGCCTTCCTCGCCCGACTGCGAAGACCTCAGGGCGCGCACTATTCCGCGACCGGCGATATCCCACGAACGAGCGAAACGACGAAAAGGGAAACACGATGTACGGAGCCGACGGAATGATGGGCGGCATCGGGATGCTGTGGGCCGGAGGCCTGATCTGGCTGCTTGTTCTTGTTGTGCTGATTCTGAGCATCGCCGCGCTCGTCAAATATTTGCGAAGCTGAGCGCATCGCGCCGACGGAGACCAAAATGGAACGCATGGATCATGAGCACGGCGCCGCGTCACGCGGCCTTTTGTCCTCGCGCGCGAACATCGTCCTGCTCGGCTTTCTCGCGATCGCCGGCTATTTCCTTGTGACAGAGCATTGGGCCCACATCGTGCCATTCCTGCCATGGGCGCTGCTCCTCGCTTGTCCGCTGATGCACCTCTTCATGCATGGTGGGCACGGCGGAGCCGACAACCGCGACGGCGGTCAAAACCCGCCGCAACACCACTGAAACTGTCTTACGCTGGAGACCGATCATGCATGAGGAAATCCCTTCTTACGGCCTTTGGTCGCTGGTGATCATCAATTCGGCCGTCTTCATCCTCTTCGCCTACAGCTTCTTCAAGCCGCAGACAAAACGGGACTGGCGCTCGCTGGGCGCCTTCAGCGCTTTTCTGGTCGCCTTGTTTATCGAGATGTACGGCTTTCCGTTGACGATCTACGTCCTGTCCGGATGGCTTCAGAGCCGCTATCCGGACGTGAACTGGTTCGCGCACGATTCTGGCCATCTGCTGGAAACAATGTTCGGCTGGCGCGCCAATCCGCATTTCGGCCCGTTCCATTTGGCGAGCTTCGCATTGATCGGCGGCGGCTTCGTTCTGATCTCGGTCGGCTGGAAGACGCTTTATGAGGCGCAGCGCCAACACACGCTCGCGACGACCGGGGCCTACGCGTATGTCCGACATCCACAATATGTCGGCTTCGTCCTCGTAATGTTCGGCTTCCTGCTGCAATGGCCGACCCTGCTCACGCTCGCGATGTTCCCGGTCTTGGTGTTCATGTACGCGCGCCTCGCGCGCATCGAGGAGCGTGAGGCGCTGGTGGAGTTCGGGGCGGCCTACGAGCAGTATATGCGAGAAACGCCGGCTTTCATTCCGCACTTCGGTGTGCGTGCAGCAACGGCGGCCTCATGAGCGCGCGCATAAAAGACGACGGCACGCCTCAGTACGAGCCGCCCAGGTCCACAAGGATTGGGCATTCGGGACGATCGTCGCCGCGACAGCAGCGCACGAGGTCGCGAAGCGTATCGGCCATCCCCCGCATTTCGGCGATCCTTCGCTCGAGTTCGATGAGGTGGCGCTCCGCGATCGTCTTCACCTCCCTGCTCGACCGACCCTTGTCGCGCCAGAGCGCCAGCAGGCCGGAAATCTCCGTCATCGAGAAACCGAGCTTACGCGCGCGGCCGATAAATCGCAGCTCATGGACGTCGTGGCTTCCATAGTCGCGGTAGGTGTTTTCTCGCCGCGCCGCGGGTCGCAGAAGGCCGATCGCCTCGTAATGGCGGATCATCTTCGCGCTGACACCCGAGGCCGCCGAGGCGGCGCCGATATTCATGGCAAGAAATTCCTTGACCTTCCCACAGTAGGAAGGTCTACCATCATTGGCGAACGTCTTCAAGGCCAAGACACAATCGCGGATATGAAGCTATGACCTCTTACGCCTCTCGTGCACACGGTGAACGCCGGTCGCTATTGAACCTGTTCGAGCCGCCGCTTCCGGAAGGCCATTCACGAGACCCGGTGTGCCGTATGGCGGTCGATCCGACGACGGCAGAAGCCAAAGCGGACTATGACGGCAAGACCTACTTTTTCTGCTGCGAAGGATGCCGAGAGCAGTTTCTCGCCGATCCCAAGCGCTTTGTCGGACAGGAGCCGCAAGCGACGGCGCAATCAGCGCGCGATCCAGTCTGCGGAATGACGGTCGATCCCGCGACTGCGGAGCGCATGTCGGAGCTTAACGGAACGACCTATTACTTCTGCTCCAGCCGCTGCCGCGAGAAGTTCGTTGCCGATCCGGCGCAATTCATCGGAGCCGATACGTCGAGCGCCGCTGCTCCGACTGGCGGACATGCTGCTTACGCCCACCATGACGGCGGTCACGATCACGGCGAGGCTCCATCCAAAGCGGCGGTCAAAGATCCGGTCTGCGGCATGAACGTCGACCCGGCGACGGCCAAGCACAAGGCTGAACACGACGGCGCGACGAACTATTTCTGCTCCAGCCGCTGCCGAGAGAAGTTCGTTGCCGAGCCAACGAAATACCTCGCGCCGCAACCCGCAAAGCCGCCTGAGGCTGCGGCGGGCGTCATGTACACCTGCCCGATGCATCCGCAGATTCGACAGGTCGGCCCCGGGCCCTGCCCCATCTGCGGCATGGCGCTCGAACCGGAAGTCGTGACGGCGGAAACAGGGCCGAGTGCTGAATTCGTCGACATGAAGCGACGGTTCTGGATCGGGCTTGCGCTCGCCGTTCCGGTCGTCGCCCTGGAAATGGGCGGCCACCTGCCGGCCGCCCACGCCCTCATCAGCCAGCAGACGTCGAACTGGATTCAGTTTGCGCTGGCGACGCCGGTCGCTCTTTGGGCCGGCTGGCCCTTCTTCGAGCGCGGCTGGGCGTCGCTCAGGACGCGCAATCTCAATATGTTCACCCTCATTGCCATGGGCACGGGCGTCGCCTGGGCCTACAGTGTGATCGCCACATTCGCTCCGGCTGCCTTCCCCCCGGCCATCCGAGCCATGGACGGCGCGGTCCCTGTCTATTTCGAGGCGGCGGCGGTCATCACCGTGCTCGTCCTCCTCGGACAAGTCATGGAGCTGCGTGCGCGCGAACAAACGGGCGGCGCGATCCGCGCGCTGCTCGATCTTGCGCCGAAGACCGCCCGCCGCGTCCGGGCGGACGGGAGCGACGAGGACGTCCCGCTCGATGAGGTCGCGGTCGGCGACCGGCTGCGCGTGCGTCCTGGCGATAAGGTTCCAATCGACGGCGTGATCGTCGAAGGCCGCAGCGCGATCGACGAGTCAATGGTCACCGGCGAGTTGCTGCCGGTCGCGAAGGCTCTCGGCGACCGCGTCGTCGGCGGCACGGTCAACCAGAGCGGAAGCTTCGTCATGCGCGCCGACAGAATCGGGCGCGACACGGTTCTGGCGCAGATCGTGCAGATGGTTGCTGAGGCCCAACGCAGCCGTGCGCCGATCCAGCGACTCGCCGATCAGGTGTCGGGTTGGTTCGTGCCGCTGGTGATCGCGATCGCGGCGATAGCTTTCCTCGCCTGGTCGACGTTCGGTCCGGAGCCGCGCTTCACATTTGGCCTTGTCGCGGCGGTTTCGGTGCTGATCATCGCCTGCCCTTGCGCGCTCGGCCTTGCGACGCCAATGTCGATCATGGTCGGCGTCGGGCGCGGAGCGCAGTCCGGCGTGCTGATCAAGAACGCCGAGGCGCTTGAGCGGTTCGAGAAGGTCGACACTCTGGTAGTGGACAAGACCGGGACGCTGACCGAGGGCAAGCCGCGCGTCACCGCGATCCGGCCCGCGGCGGGGTTTCATTCAGACACGCTCCTCAGACTGGCCGCGAGCCTCGAACGAGGAAGCGAGCACCCCTTGGCGGCCGCGATTGTCGCGGCGGCCAAGGACAAAGGGCTGACCCTTTCTGATGCGGCGGATTTCGACGCGCCCGTAGGCAAGGGCGTGGTTGGGAAGGTCGAGGGGCGCTCGGTCGCGATCGGGAACGCCCGCTTTCTTGCCGAGACCGGGATCGACGCGAGCGGGCTCGCCCCGGAGGCGGATGCCTTGCGTCGCGAGGGCGCAACCGTGGTGTTCGTCACTGTCGACGGAAAGCCCGCGGGCATCCTCGGGATCGCCGATCCGGTCAAGGCGACGACCCCCGACGCGGTCAGAGACCTCGTCGCTCAGGGCATCCGGGTCGTGATGCTGACCGGCGACAACCGCACCACCGCAGAGGCGGTCGCGGCGAAGCTCGGAATTAAGGACGTCGAGGCCGAGGTCCTGCCCGATCACAAAGCGGACACCGTTGCGCGACTGAAGCGCGAAGGCCATGTGGTCGCGATGGCCGGCGATGGCGTCAACGACGCGCCGGCGTTGGCCGCGGCCGATGTCGGTGTCGCCATGGGAACCGGAACGGACGTCGCGATTGAAAGCGCAGGCGTGACGCTGCTCAAGGGCGATCTCCGGGGTCTCGTTCGCGCGCGCAGGCTCTCGCAGGCAACGATGAACAACATCCGCCAGAACCTGTTTTGGGCCTTTTTCTACAACGCGGCTGGCGTGCCGATCGCGGCCGGGGTTCTCTATCCCGTGTTTGGCATCCTCCTGTCGCCGATCGTCGTCGCCGCCGCGATGTCGCTGTCCTCGGTCAGCGTGGTCGGCAATGCGCTACGCTTGCGTACGGTACGGCTCCACTAAGAGATAGGGGAGGACATAGCATCATGGGTTGGGATGGAATGTTCGGCGGCTCGATGACGTGGGGCGGGTGGCTGATCTGGCTTCTCGTCTGTGTCGTGTTGGTGCTCGGGATCATGGCGCTACTCAAATATCTTCGTGGCTAGGGGCGAAAACCGGGCGCTTTGGTCCCGTTCTTTAGATCGTCGGAGCGCCTTGAAGCCGAATGGACGGCCTGCGATGGACTACGTGAAATTCCTCTATCGGCCGCTGGCCGCTCGGGCTGCGCGGCAGGCGCTGGTCGGCCGGAACCGGGCGCGGGAATCGCCAGACTGGGGCCGCTTTAGCCGCGCTGACGTGAATGGCCTGCTCAAAACGGCCTGGGACGACTACGCCGAGCGCGTCGGGCGCCTGCCCCCGGAGCCGACAGTCGGCAGCAGGATGAACGTGCGCTTGGCCTGCTTCACAACGTCTTTCTTCAACGCGCTCTTGGCGGCTGGCATTGAGCGCGCATACGCGATCGAACTCATCGCGGACGCGGCATGGAGGGTCTACCGGCTCTGGTCGGCGACGGCCTTGGGTCTGGCTCGCCTGACCCTTGGAAAAAGGACTTCACTCGTCTTCGCGGTCACCAAGAGCGGAGGCCGGCAAGGTCGTGTGTCCTTGAGCTTTCCGTTCAACGCCCCGGGCTACCTCATCGAGCCCGTTCCCGCTGACGGTGGAACCGCCTTTGACGTGGTTAGGTGCCCAGTCGCGGATTACTTTCGCAAAGAGGGGGCCATTGATCTCTGCTCCGCATCCTGGTGCAACCTCGACTACGCGCTCGCCGAGATGACTCGCGAGAGGCTCGTTCGCACGAAAACGCTTGTCCGCGGCGATGAGCGGTGTGACTTTCGATTGAGCTAGAGCGGTTTCCCAGCGAAATGAATCGCGGGGGATTCCCGAATCAGGGCTGTTCATGATTCATGGGCTCCGCCGCGTGAAGGAGGCGGCGGGGATGGCGCTATCCGAAGATCTTCGCACACGTGTGGTGGAGGCTGTTGTGGCCGGCGGCCTGTCGCGCAACGCGGCGGCCAAGCGTTTCGGGGTCAGCATCGCCAGCGCCATCCGTTGGGTTTGGCGCTTCCAGGCCACCGGCGAGATTTCCCCGGCGCCGACGGGCGGGGATCGACGCTCGGACCGCATTGAGGCGCATGGCGATTATCTGCTTGGCCTCATTCGTCGTCAGCCGGACATCACGTTGTTGGAAATCCAGGAGCGGTTGATCGCCAACTGCAGCGAGCGCTTTTCTTTGTCGGTGATCTGGCGCTTCTTCGATCGGCACGAGATCACATTCAAAAAAAAACCGCGCATGCCGAGGAACAGCAGCGCCCCGATGTTTTGAAGCGGCGCCAGGAGTGGTTTGGGGCGCAACTCGATCTCGATCCGAGGAAGCTCGTGTTCATTGACGAAACGGGGGCTTCCACCAATCTGGCGCGCAAGGGCGGACGATGCCGGCGCGGTCGACGACTGCGGGTCGGCATTCCGCATGGCCATTACAAGACCATCACGCTCGTCGCCGGCCTACGCCTTTCCGGTCTCGTGGCGCAAAAGGCCTACGACCGGCCGATGAACGCGGCCACGTTCGAGGACTGGGTGGAGAAATGCCTCGCTCCCACGCTCTCGCAAGGCGACGTCGTCGTCATGGACAATCTGTCGAGCCACAAGGGAGCAAGGGTCGAGCAACTCATCAAAGCCGCCGGAGCCGAGTTGCTTTATCTGCCGCCTTACAGCCCCGACATGAATCCCATCGAAAAAGCCTACTCAAAGCTCAAGGCCTTCCTGCGCAAAATCGCCGAGCGAACCGTCACAGGCCTCCTGAACGCACTCGAAGCCTGCGCCGAAATCTTCAAATCTGACGAATGCGTGAATTACTTCAGGTCCTGCGGATACGATACGGATTGATCGGAAACCGCTCTAGCCGTTTCCTCGGTCCGATCGCTCGTGTCCGTGAAGTCATACGCCAGAGCCTCGCCTTCGCCCTTCTTGACAACGCCGCCGGGGCGCCGATCGTCACCGGCGTGCTGTATCCAGTCTTCGGTTTGCTCCTGTCGCCGATGATCGCGCCGCCGCGATGCCGCTTTCCTCCGTTAGCGTGGTCGGCAATGCGCTGCGCTCAGGCAACTCCGGGTCGAGTGACGAGGAAGCGTTTTGGAAACGATGAACGGCTTCGCTTCACCGGATCTAAGGCGTCTAACGAGGCGTCAGCGCGCCGGCAGGGAGAAATCTCATGGCTGATCAAGCCGAAGTGAAGGTCCTGCCTCCTTTCGTGTTGCTAGCCGCTCTCGGGGGGCAGGCCGTTCTCTGGGTCTTCACTCGCGCGCGCGTGCTTCCGGACTCTGTTGCGCTGGTGCTCGGCCTGCCGGTCATAGCAGGGTCGATCGCACTTGCGATCCTCGCCGCGAGAGAAATCGTTCGTGCGGGCACGGCGTTCGACGCGCGCAAGACGACCACCGCGCTGGTGGACTCGGGCGTCTACCGGTTCACCCGCAACCCGGTATACCTCTCGATGGTCCTGCTCGTTGTCGGAGTCGGCATAGCGCTCAATTCGTTCTGGTCGCTCCTCGTTGCGGTCCCGACCGGCAGCGCCCTATGCTTGGCTGCGATCAGACCCGAGGAACGCTATCTCGACGCGAGGTTCGGCGACGCCTACCGTGCTTATCGGGAGCGCGTTCCGCGATGGTTCTCCATCCGCCGCGCCCTGTCAGCCTTCTAGGTCGGATCCCTCGTGCCTCCGACGATAGAGCGATATACCAACGCGCAGATCGCCCTGCATTGGGTGATCACACTGCTCGTGATCGCGCAATATTTCAGCGGCCCGGCCATCCTTCGGGTTCACGGCTATCGACCGCTCGGTCGGCCGCCAGACCCGTTCGATCTGACGCTACACACGGTGCACACGCGCGTCGGTCTGGTGATCTTGACCCTCGTCATTGTTCGTATGGCGTTGCGCTTGCTATGGCGCGCGCCGCACTGGAATCCGCCGCTTTCGCGCTGGCGGAATCGCTTGTCGGCGAGCGTCCAATAAGGGCTCTACGGCGTCTTGATCGGGGAAGCCATGACCGGCGCCGTCGCGAGCTATTTGTGGTGGCCGATGAGCGTCGTGCACCGTTCGATGTTCTGGGCGCTTATCGCGTTGCTCGCTTTGCATTTGGGTGGCGCGGCGAGCGCTTTTGTCGCTCGGCCGCGCGAAACTCTGTTTCGCATCACCGCAGTGCGGCTCTTTTCACGATAGCCGCCTCAATAAGGAGCAGGACATCATGAATTACTTCATCTCTTGAACAATCGAGTCCGGCTTCGAAGAAGCTGTCGCCAAGGTTGTCGACGCCCTCAAGCGCGAGGGCTTCGGCATCCTGACCGTTATCGATGTTGCCGGTACCATGAAACAGAAACTTGGGATCAAGTTTGACCGTACCGTATTCTTGGCGCTGGCAACCCGCCGCTCGCGCAGCGCGGTCCACGAAATGCCCAACCGCCTCGCAACCTCCCGCTGCCTGATCTTCTCGCACAGACCGCGGACCACCCCGTCCAAGGCGCTTGCGCTTGCATACACGCAATATTCAATTTCGGCGTCGTGCTGGCGCCGCTGAGGGTGTGAGGAGGGGCCCTGCGCGAGCCGCCTCAGCGCGCGGCCGCCTCGATCGCCAAAATGCGGCGCGAACGGCGGTCGAAATAGACGCGCAGCCTCGAGCGCTCGATGCATGCCCGGTGGGCAATTCGCTCAATCGCCGGTTCGCGCGCCGGGATGAACCGCTCGCACCCGCAGTCCTCGAGGACGAAGCCCTCGAAGTCGCCGAAACAATCGTAGCGCAGGCACGCCACCTTGCCGACGACGCATTCGCCCGGCTCGACACATTCCGGCGGCTCGGGCGCAGGGTTGGGATCGGTGAGCGAGGGCGGCACTTGGTTGGGGTCGCCGCCAAGCGCGCGCACCTTGTCCGCCAGCATCGCCGTCCAGCGCGAAAAGATCGGCGTCCAGCGGCTGTTCGGCGAGCGATGCTGCGCGACGTAGCGCAGGAAGGCGAGATGCCGAATCTCGTCCGGCAACATTTTCGGCTCGTCGCCGACGGCGACAGTGAAGCGGAAGCTACCGTTGACGCGCCGCGCCAGGCCTTCGATCTGGTGGAAATCGGCGTGGAAGCGCTGGCCGACTCGCACCCGATCCGGCAAGGTCACGATCAGCAGCCCCGGCCCGCCCTGCGCCGCCGAACTCGGTAGCGTCAGATAGGTCACGTCGGCGATCGCGATCGACACCGTGTGATCGTCCACCTTCGCAAGCGTTTGCGGGTGCTGGCGAGCCGCCGCCAGTTGCAACAGCGTGTCCGCGCTCCACTCCGGGAAGAACAGCGTCGCTTGCGAGTCGCGCGGCACGTCGTTCCAAGTGATCAGGAGTTCGTCGGGGCGATACCGCTCGACGATCGCCGCCGCGGGATCCTCCGGAAGGGTAACGGCGTTCGCTTTCGCCGCGCCCTCGCGGGCCGCCTTCTTCAAGGCGATCTGCGGCGGGGGCGACGGAGGCGTCACGTCCGGCGCGGGCGCCGAGGGCTTCAACATAAAACTGTGTCCGACGCGATGCGTTTGCGGCCAGCCGGGATTGCCCGACGTGTCGATCGACAAGTTGCGCTGCGAAAGGCGATCCGAAGTCGCGGGATTGGCCCCCGAGGGAATGGGGTCCGCGCCGCCGCCCGGCTGGAAGAACACTTCGGCCACCAGGCACTGGTGCAGCCCGTTGACGAGCGTCGGGATCGGTTGCGCCGCGCCGCCAAAGGGTCCGAAGCCGGCCGGGTTGGTCGGGAACCGGTTCGTCGGCTGGTTGAAATCCAGCCAGACGCCGAAGAACATCACGTTCTCCTGTCCCGTCACGGCGGAAATCGTCTGAACGTTCGGCGTGTCGATCGGCTGGGCCGTCATCGGCTGCGACACGGTGTCGATGCGCGGCACCGCGAAATAGGGAATCGAAGCGATTTCGCCGTCGATGGCCCCGACGAGCGGCACGGCGTTCGGCCACGCGCCGGAGCGCGTATAATTGATCGATGGCGGGTTGGCCCCGACGTAAACGTAGTCGAGCGCCGAACGCATCGTCATGACCGTGCGGAAAAACACCTGCACGCCCGTCGCCGCGGTCATGTTGGCGCGATAGCGAACTTTGACGACCGCGAAATTGAAGACGGGCTGCCCGAAATAGGTCTGCGATTGTTCGAGCTGGCTAGCCGTCTCGTCGGTCGTGAGTTTTTCGAACGGGTGGTTCGGATCGTCGTTGAAGTCCGAGACGCCGCGAAATTCGGCGAGCAGCGCGTTGATATAGGCGAGCGCAGCGTCTTGCGGCCCGGTCGGCGTCGCCGCCGTCGCCGGCATGGTGGTGGTCGATCCGGGCGTCGCCTGGCCGGGCGTGAGCTTGAACACCCGCACGTCGGTGCTGAGCCAATAAGGGTTCCCGTCGAGCATGTAAGGATTGGGCTGTCTCGTCAGCCGGAGGGCTGCCCCGGCGCTCACGCCCGCGGCCGTCGCCTCGATCAAGACGAAGCGCGTGTCGAGGAACGTTCCGAACACCGAAGGATCGATGATCGCCACGTCGAGCGGGAACGTGATGCGCTGCGGCACGTCCGGGCCGCCGCCCTCGGTCAACGCCGCGCCGACCGTTACCGAAACGGCCGCGGAGGCGTTCGGTCCGCCGACCGCGTCGAACGTCACCGCGAGCTGCGGCGCCGGCGGCGGCGCGCCGCCGAGTTCGTTGAGCGTGAAGCCGTCGTAGATCAGCAGAAGCGCACCCGGATAGGCCGCCTGGTTCTGCACCTGAGTGTCGGAGAACGTGTCGACCTGATGCACGATGTAGGCCGAGTGTGGCACCGTGTCGTAACTCGGCGGGAAGACGACCGACGGGTCCTGCGAATTCTTGTTGTTGCCCGGCAGATTTTGTTCGTTCTCTGGGGCGAACCATGGCCGCGCGACCCAGATGTCCCCGACGACGCCGGTCTGCGCGTTCTGCGCATTGAAACCCGCCCACGGCTCCAGCGGACTTAAGGTGCCCCAATTGGGGTCGCCGATTTCGACGTCGCCGCTGCCCTTCGTGTTTCCCTCCGCGCCATATGCGGTCGCGCCGTCGAGGCGCTCGGGATGGCCCGGCTGACGCTGCCACATGGCCCATAAGCGGTCGATATTGGCATGCAGGAAAAACACGAACGGGTCGCGGAACGAGATGTGTGCGTTGCCGAGGTTGCCGCCGATGTAGCCGTGCGCGGAATTGTGGGCCTGGGTGATGAATTGGTCGAAGGTCTGAAAATCCGGCGCGGCGAGGATCTCGGCGTCGGTCGGCCAGCCGAAGGCGTCGCCGATCTGCGGCGCACCGTTGGGCTTGGCGCGCGTGAGGTCGGCCGGCGGATCGGCGGGATTGTAGCCGGCCGGGTAGCTCCATGTCGTCGGATCGTTGGGGTTCGGGCGATTCAGCGCGAAGGGCGAGCCGTCGCTGCGCGTCTGCGCGCCACCCGGGTCGTAGAAACCGGCGCCGAGCAGCGGAGCGCCGACCGCGCCCCCATTCACGTTCGGGTCGGCGTTGCCCATGAAATCGGCCGCAAACACATTGATCGTCCCGCCCTCGCCGTCCGGCATGTTGGAGGGATCGAGGTTCCAATCCCAATAATGCAGGGACAATTGCGGATTGACCTGGCGGACCAGCGTCTCGAACCGGTTCACCAGTTCGCGATGCCAGGGCAGGAACGCGGGGCAGCCGTGAACGTGTGTCGATTGATGGATTTCATCCTGCTTGAACCAATACGAAACATGCCCGGCGGGAAAATCCGCCCGCGCGCCGGGATAGAACATCGAGTTGAGCTGCAGGATCGCGTCCCGCAGCATGTCGCGCTCCTCTTTGCTGACCGTCGCGAGACTGCGCCGAATGCCGTCGCCGAGCGCCATGACATCCTCCCCTTCTCAATTCGACCCGAAGCGCGGCGTCGCCCGCGAAGCAGACCGCCAAAAGATGCAATCAAAGCGGCGACCGAACGCGTCGAAGCGGATCGCTTGGTCGACAATCCGCTTAGAGCATTATCTTGGTCCATCGCGAGGTGACGCAGCTCACACCGCAAGAGACAAAATGGTCTCCGGCCGCCCGAACCGCAAAAAATTATCAAGAAAGGGTTGTTGGTGTGGTGGTCGGTACGTAGACATCCTTTCGTGCGACCCGTCGTAGCAAATGTGCAACTCCTGAGCATCCGACTCCGGGAACGGCAGCACTTGTACAGGTTCTTGGTCGCCGGCATCACGAAGCGGAGGCGTTGCTGAATTATCTCGATGTCGGGAACCGCAAGCTGGCGATGCCCGCCCAACTCTCCGGCGGCGAAGCGCAACGGGTGGCGATCGCCCGCGCTTTGGCGAATCGGCCGCGCATCATCTTGGCCGATGAACCAACCGCGGCGCTCGAACTCGCTACGCGCGGGCGTTGTGATGGACTCGCTGAGACGCGTCGCAACCGACCGCGGAGGCGCGATTCTCGTCGTCACGCACGACGAGAAAATCTTCAATCGCTTCGATCGGATCTTCCATCTTCGCGACGGCCGCCTCGAAGGGATCGAGCAGGCCAAGGCGAGCGAGCCTCGATCCGTCGTAGCCCCGGAGCCGACTTGACCTTAAGACAAGCACCCCGACGCCGGCTGCGCGTTTGGTGGCGTAGACGCTTTGCCAACGAATTTGTCGTCGGTCGCTTCATTGCCCGTCCCTGACTATGGGCATGCACATGCTCCGCTCATAGCGAGTTCTATCGCCGAATGCTCACCCGTGCGGGCTCTCGCCCCGGGCGATCATCAGGTGGTGCATCTGATGATGCATGCCGAGGGTCAGGACGCCGAGGAAGCCGAGCCCGCGCAATTTGTCGAGGTCCTTGGTCGGCGGATGGACCGTCAACGAGACTCCACCCTCGATTTCGGCCGCTTCGAATTTCCATCCGTCGACGCCGTTCATCGTGGCCGCGTGGGCCGTCGTCATGCGCCGAATGGAGTCGCGAACCGGGCCTTCGCCGGTGACGTCGAAGCGCATACCGCCCTCGATCGGCTCGTTCTTCACATTTGCGGCGAGGGTGACATTGTTCATGTCGATTAGGTGCTGCCGAAGCGCGTCGATATTGACCTTGGACCAGTCAGTCTTGGGGTCCGCGTCGAGAATTTCGACGATCTCCTAAATCGCGGCGAACGCGCCTTGCCCTGGCTGAGTGGCGACGGCCCCGCCGAGTTGCTGCCGGTACATCATATGCCGCCCCTGCATCGTTGGTCCGTGCATCATTTGCTGGCCCGGCGCCATCATGGGTTGCCCATGCATCATAAGATGGGTGACCCCCATGTCGACGGGAGGCTCGACATTCGTCTGCGCTAAGGCCGCAGCGGATGCGAGGCAAGCGATCACAGCAAGAGCACGCATCATGGGAATCTCCTTCATTGGAGACTTCTTGCCATAAGTTCGCTGTCTCAGACATGATGGCGATCATGTCTACGAGACTGAATTCGCTGCTTCAGGGATTGAAGGGCCATGAATGCGAGTTCGCCGCCGACGCGTCGGTTTTTCACATTGGCGACCCAGTCCGTGTTGTGCACTTCGTGCGTCGGGGAAGCATTCATCTGGTGCGGCAACAGGAGGACGGCGCGCCTCTGATCCTGCAACGAGTTCGGGGAGGTTCCATCCTCGCGGAGGCCTCGGTCTACTCGGATCACTACCATTGCGACGCCCGCGCCGAAAGCGAGGCGTTGACATGGGCGGTTGCGCGAACGGACTTGCGCCGCCGCCTCGAAGCAAGACCGAAAGCCTCTCAGGTGTGGGCGCGTCATCTCGCGCAAGAGGTCCAGCACGCGCGGCTCAACGCGGAAATCCTCTCTCTTAAGACCGTCGAGGCTCGGCTCAATGCTTGGATGACGTTGAATGGCGCTCTACCCGGAAAAGGGCAGTGGCGCCGGATCGCCGAAGAGATCGGTGTCAGTCCGGAGGCTCTCTATCGGGAGTTAGCGAAGCGCCGATTGCCGTGAAGCCGCTCGGAGCGACAGCGCGTGGGCGTGTCCTCGGCAACCCCAGAGCGTCACCACAAAGTACACAATTTCTGCAGACCGCACGGAATCGTCCACTGCTGCGCCTTCAACGGTAAGACTTCCAACCTGTCGCACTTGGCCGCGACTCGAATGCTCTGATTCAAAGTCGGGACCGCCTCGCGGTTCTCGCTGAGGTCGTGGCGGCCCGAGATTGCACGGGTGTGGTCACCCGACCGGCAGACCGGCCGCTTTCCATTCCGGAAATCCATCCTCCAACCGGCGGACCCTAAAGCCATTTTCGCGCAACAGCGCCACCGCTTCGAAGGCGAAGACGCAATACGGGCCGCGACAATAGGCGACGATCTCGCGGTCCCTCGGCAGTCGACGCAATTGCTCGGCGAGTTCGCGTAGGGGCGTATTGATCGCATGCGGCAAATGGCCGGCCTCGAATTCGTCTTCCGGCCGGACGTCGAGAACGGTCACCAGCCCGTCCTCCATCCTGGCGGCCAATTCCTCGCGCGTGACCGGCTCCATCGAATCGCGCTCGCGGAAATAACCCCTGACGATTTCGCGCACTTCCGCCATGTTCCGCTCGCCGACACGATGAAGCGCCGCAATGAGATCGAGCACGGCCGGATCGCTGAATCGATAGAGGACCTGCTTGCCGTCGCGGCGCGAGACGAGCAGCCCGGCCCGGCGCATCAGCCGCAAGTGCTGCGAGGCGTTGGCGAGCGACAGGCGCGAAGCGGTCGCCAGATCCTCCACGCTGCGCTCGCGTTGGGCGAGAAGCTCCAGAATGACCAGCCGGTGCGCGTGTCCCAGCGCCTTCGCGACTTCGGCGAACTGGGCGAACAGAGCGGCCTTGGGCGAAGGGCTTGACATGGTTTTCAACTCAGAGAATTATTCAACAGATTAATTGAATGGACGGCCGCGTGATTTGTCAAGCGCCGTCGGCGTCGAGTCGGGCCGGGCAGCCCGTCCGGGTTCGAGCGAAGGAGGAAGCCGATCATGATCCTCAGGCAGTTCCTGCACGCCAATCCCGTAGGCGTTTCCTACCTTTTCGGCTGCGGCAGCAAGGCCTCGGCGGCCGTCGTCGACCCGGTCGGCGATGTCGCGCCTTACCTCCAAGCTTCACAGGACACGGGGATGCGCATCCTCTATGTCGTCGACACGCATATTCACGCCGACCATGTGTCGGCGGGACGCCGCCTGGCCGAATCCGCCGGCGCGGAATATGTCCTCTTTGCCGGCGCCGAGGCCTCGCCCGAATTTCATGGCGTGCGCGACGGCGACGTGCTGCCGCTCGGAAACGTGACCGCTGAGGTGCTGCATGCGCCGGGCCACACGCCGGAACACATCTGCCTCGTGGTCACGGACCGGACGCGGGCCGAGGAACCGTGGTTCGTCCTGACCGGCCATACGCTCATGGTTGGCGACGTCGGCCGGACGGAACTTGCGAGCGCCGTTGAAGATGGAGCGCGCGACCTGTTCCGCAGCCTCGGGCGCCTGAAGGCCCTTCCCGAGTATGTGGAGATCCTGCCCGGCGCGTTCGCCGGCTCGGTCTGCGGGCGTAGCCTCAGCGGCAGGCCGATGTCCACCATCGGCTTCGAGAAGCGGCACAATGCGGCTTTCCGAATCGACGACGAAGAGGAATTCGTCGGCGCCATGTCGAAGGACATCCCGCCTCCGCCGGCGGGGGCGGCCGAGTTTCGCGCGGCGAACGCCGGACTCGTCCCAGCGTAGACGGCTGGCGCGGCCCGTGGCGGTCGAAGCCCCGGCGTTGCCTTGTCCTGCAATTGCCTCGCGCGCTGAGTCTGAGAAGGGAGCAGGGAATTGAAGAGATTTAGGAGCCTGTCGCCCCTGGCCGCGTTTGCGGCGACAGGCTTTGAGCCGGCTTGCGCTTTGGCTCAGCAAACCCCGGAGCCCAACAGATACGGATATGGCCCGTACATGATGATGGATTGGACCGGATGGGGCTACGGAATGATCTTCGGCCCGCTGTTCATGATTCTCGTGCTCGTTGTCGTGATCGTCGCGGCGGTGGCCGTCGTACGCGGGGTCAGCGGACCCCTTTATCCTGCTCATCCGCCCCAGCCGCAGCCGGGACGCACGCCGCTCGATATTCTCAAGGAGCGATACGCGCGCGGCGAAATCGACAAGGAAGAGTTCGAAGAGCGGCGGCGCGTTCTGGGCGACTGAAATCGCTCCGCGCGCCCGACGGGGATGGCGATGAAGCTTCTATTGATCCTGAACGACCCACCCTACGGAACCGAGCGCAGCTACAACGCGCTCCGTCTCGCCCATTCGCTGGCGAAGCAAGACGCGGAAGCGCGCATCGTCGTCTTCCTGATGGCGGACGCCGTGCTCTCCGCCAAGGCCGGACAGAAGACGCCCGAGGGATTCTACAACATCGAACGGATGCTGAAGCGCGTCTTGGCCGCCGGGGGACAGGTCCTGCTGTGCGGAACCTGCATGGACGCGCGCGGCATCGTCGAAGCGGAGGTGATGGAGGGCGCGCGCCGCAGCACGATGGACGAACTCGCCGCCGAAACGATCGCCGCCGACAAGGCGCTCGTTTTCTGAGCCGGGATCCCGCCGCATGAGCGCGATCTATCTCGACTACAATGCCTCGACGCCGATCGATCCGGCCGTTCGGGAGGTCATGCGCCCGCTTCTCGAAGAGTCTACGGCAATCCGTCGAGCGGCCATTGGGCGAGCGCCGGCGCCAAGGCGGCGTTGGAGAGGGCGCGGGCGCAAGTCGCCGCGCTCTTGGGTTGCGAAGCCGACGAGATCGTGTTCACGAGCAGCGGCAGCGAAGCCAACAATCTCGCGCTCAAAGGGGTGTTCTTCGCTCGCGGCGGCGAGCCTGCGCATATCGTCGCCTCCGCGATCGAGCACCCTGCCATCCTCGAACCGTGCCGCTTTCTCGAACGCCTCGGCGCGACGGTCACGCTCGTGCCGGTCGATCGCTTCGGCCTCGTCGACCCCGACGATATCCGCAAGGCGATTCGGCGCGATACGATCCTCGTCAGCGTGATGCACGCCAACAACGAGGTCGGCGCCATCCAGCCGATCGTGGAGGCGGCGAGGATCGCCCGCGAGCATGGGGTCCTCTTCCATACCGACGCGTCCCAGTCGGTCGGCAAGATCGAAACGCGCGTCGACGACCTCGGCGTCGATCTGCTCACCGTCGCTGGCCATAAGCTCTACTCGCCGAAGGGCATCGGCGCGCTCTACATGCGGCGCGGGGTTACCCTTGAACCGCTTATCCACGGCGCCAGCCATGAGCGCGGCCGGCGCGCCGGCACCGAGAGCGCGCTGCTCGCGGCGGCGCTTGGCAAGGCCTGCGAGGTGGCGACTGCGACGATCGGCGGAACCGAGACCTTGCGTCTGCGCGAGGCCCTGTGGGAGCGCCTGCGCGCGGCCTTCAGCGATCGCGTCGTCCTCAACGGTCCTCCCGACCGGCGCCTGCCCAACACGCTCAACGTGTCGTTCGTCGGCCGTGTCGGCGCGGACATTCTCGCCCGTTCGCCCGAAATCGCCGCCTCGACCGGCTCGGCCTGCCACGCCGGCGAAATCCGGCTGTCGCCGGTGCTCGAAGCGATGGGCGTCGCACCCGAGGTCGGCATGGGCGCGATCCGTTTCAGCCTTGGACGTTGGACCACTCTCGATGAAATAGACCAGGCGGTCGCGCTTCTGCAGCGGGCGCTGTCATGAACGCCGATACGGGACCTGTCGCCATCGGCCCAAACAGCTATGTCGCCTGGCGCGAAACGTCCCTCGGCGCGATCACGGAGGCGCTCGAACTGCGGACGATGCTCGATCTCATGGGCCCACTGCAAGGCGTCCGAGTTCTCGACGTCGGATGCGGGGATGGCCTGCTCGCTTGCAGCGCGGCGGCGCGAGGCGCTCTGGCGACGGGAGTCGATGCAAATCCCGCGATGCTGACGGCCGCGCGCTATCGGGCCGAAGAAGAAGTCGTCAAGGCTTCTTTCGTCGAGGGACGTGCCGAGCGCTTGCCATTTCCCGACGGCGGTTTCGACGTGGTCTCTGCGATGACGGCGCTGTGCTTGGTCGCGGACGCCGAGCTTGCGTTTCGCGAGATGGCGCGCGTGTTGCGACCGGGCGGGCGGCTGGTGGTCGGCGAACTAGGACGCTGGAGCTTGTGGGCCGCGATCCGACGGCTCCGCGGTTGGCTCGGATCGCCGTTCTGGCGAGCAGCGCGATTTCGTGACGCAGACGAGCTTGGACGGCTTGCCGAACAGGCCGGGCTTTCGGTCGAGGCGATCCGCGGAGTCGCGTTTTATCCGCCCCTCGGTTTTCTCGCGCGCATCATGGTTCCCCTCGATCCGTGGCTCGGTCGCCGCAGCACCTTGGGCGCGGCGTTCATCGCGCTACGCGCGGTCGCAGTGCAAAATCACATGAGCCTTTGACATGACCTCGCGGCCGCTGACGCCGACTCCTGCGGCCGTTCGCCTCGGCCTTCGCGAGAACTGGGGGCAATTCTCGCTGCTGATCCTCGTCAACGCCTTTGTCGGCGGCATGGTGGGGCTGGAGCGTACGGTCGTTCCCCTGATCGGGTCGGAGGAGTTCAGGATCGCCTCGACCACGCTCGTCGTCTCGTTCATCGTCAGCTTCGGCGTCGTCAAGGCGCTCGCTAATCTGGTCTCGGGACATTTCGCTGACGTCTATGGCCGCAAGGCGATGCTGGTCGTCGGCTGGCTGGTCGGCCTCCCGGTCCCGTTCATGATCGGCTGGGGGCCAAGCTGGGGATGGATCGTGGCCGCCAACGCGCTGCTCGGAGTCAATCAGGGATTCGCCTGGTCGATGACGGTGATTATGAAGATCGACCTCGTCGGCCCGAAGGCGCGCGGCCTCGCGGTCGGCTTGAATGAATTCGCCGGCTACTTGTCCGTCGGCCTGACTGCATTCCTCACCGGCTATATTGCAGAGCGCTACGGCCTGCGCCCAGCGCCGTTCTATCTCGGCATCGGCTACGCCGTTCTCGGTCTCCTGCTATCCGTCCTGCTTGTCGCCGACACGCGCCATCATGTCGGCCTCGAAGTCGCCGATCATGCGGCCGCCGCGGAGCCTGCCAGGTTTTGGGAGATTTTTCGCCGCACGTCGTTTGGCGATCGGAACCTCTTCGCCGCGTCGCAAGCCGAACTCGTCAACAACCTCAACGACGGGATGAGCTGGGGCATCTTGCCCCTGTTCTTCACGGCCTACGGACTGAACGTCGAGCGGATCGGCATTCTCAAGGCCGTCTACCCGGCGGTGTGGGGCGTGCTCCAGACCGCGACCGGCCCGCTCAGCGATCGTTGGGGCCGCAAGGGCCTGATCGTCGCCGGAATGTGGACGCAGGCGGCCGGGTTGTTCCTGACCGCGGCGACGCGGAGCTTCGAATGGTGGCTCATCGCCAGCGTGCTGCTCGGCCTCGGCACCGCGATGGTCTACCCGACGCTGATCGCCTCGGTTTCGGACGCTTCCCACCCCTCCTGGCGCGCGCGTTCGCTCAGCGTCTACCGCTTCTGGCGCGATCTCGGCTACGCTCTTGGCGCGCTCTCGGCCGGCGTCCTGACCGATGCTTTCGGGGCGCCGACCGCGATCGCCGCCGTCGGAGCGCTCACCTTCGCCTCCGGCGCGGTGACCGCCGTCGCGATGACCGAACGACGTCCGCGGAAACCGAAAGGTGGGCCGCAATGAACACCCGACATGATCGCAGCGATGATCGGCCGCCGATCCTGTCGCGCAAGGGGTACGACGAGGCGTCGGTTTTCACGCCGGAGGCGCTGCTGAGAGAGGCGCGCCGGCAGAAGGGCTTGGCGACTGGCGACGTCCCGGAAATCTGCATTCTCGACCCGGACGGCGATATCGTTGAACATCTGACGGCGACGGGGAGCGCCAGCCGCCACCCTTCCTGGGCCTGCTACCACACCCATCTCCACACGTTCGATCGCGGAAGCGTCCGCTATGGCGTCGTCGGTTCGGCGGTCGGCGCGTCGTTCGCCGTCCTCGTCGCCGAGCAGCTTTTCGCCTCCGGTTGTCAGCTGCTCATCAGCATGACTTCGGCCGGACAGATCCTGCCTGTTCGCGAGCCGCCGTACTTCATCGTCATCGATCGGGCGCTCCGGGACGAGGGAACCAGCTATCATTATTTGCCACCCGGCGATTTCAGCTCCTGCGACCCCGGCCTGGTCGAGGTGGCGCGCGACGCCTTGGCGGGGACTTCCCTTCCCTTTGAAGTCGGCGCCGCATGGACGACCGACGCGCCGTTTCGCGAAACTGCGACAGCGGTCGCAAAGGCCCGCGAAGCCGGGCTGTTGGCGGTCGAGATGGAGGCCGCCGCGCTCTATGCTTTCGCGACGGCGCGACGGCGACCGGTTATCTGTGTGGCCCACGTCACCAACCAGATGGGCCAGATCGAGGGCGACTTCGAAAAGGGCGCCGCCAATGGGGCCGTCGCCTCGCTCGGCGTCATCGAGTTCGATCGCGCGCTCTTGGCTCGGAAGGCGTCCGCCATGAAGCGACCGGTTTTCATCGCTCGGCAATCAGCCAGGCCGTCCGGTCTCATGGGACGCGTCATCGCAGGTATCATGGCGCGCGAAACGTCTGATCTGAACGACCGCGCGGTTCGCCTGCTTGATCCCTCGCCGTTCGATCGAGTGCTCGAGGTCGGTTTCGGCCACGGCCGTACAATCGAGCGCCTCGCCGGCGTTGTAAACAACGGTCGCGTCTGCGGCATCGACGTCTCCGAATCGATGTTGAACATGGCGGTTCGCCGAAACCGTCACGCGATCGCCGAGGGTCGAGTTCGACCTTCGCAAGGGAGACTGCGCATCGATTCCGTTCGAGTCCGCGAGCTTTGACGGGGCGCTTTCCGTGCACACCCTGTATTTCTGGAGTGATCCAGCCGCGCGCCTGAGGGAGATTCGCCGCGTCCTGCGGCCGGGCACTCGAACTCGTTCTCGGCTTTCTCCGAGACGACAGCGCCCAACGAAACAGCTTCCCGACGGAGGTCTACACATTCCACGACGAACCGGCCGTTGGCGCGATGCTCGCTGCCTCGGATTTTGGTTCGATTCAATTCTCGCGGATCGGCGAAGCCTCTCTTGTTGCGGCGGCGGCGGCCGAACTTCAAACCGCGGAATGAAACAAACAGCCGCATCGAACCCGGCTGACCTCCGTGGCGGCGCCGGCGCGCACGGCTGTTGCTCGCGCAACAGTCTCGTTGCGCCTAGGACGGCTTCGCTCCGGAGTCCTACCGTTCCGGGGAGCGCCGGGAAGCGCATGACCCGCCCGAAGCAGGCGTCGATCAAGGCGCCGGCAGAACATCGCGAAGGGCCGATTGATTAGGTGGCTTTCGTTCCGCCGTTCCGCTCGTCAAGATTGATGCGTCACCTCGACCGTGAGGTGAGACAGCAACGTGAAGCGCGCGAGCTTGCTCTTGTAGTAATTCACCTCCCGGGGTTTCGCCGTGACGACTGAAACAATCGCGCCAAGGTGGCCCGGCCCCAAGCGCCAGAGGTGGAGGTCGGCGAGTTGGTCGCCGTCGCCCTCGACGGCTTGGCGCAGCTTGCTCGCCATGCTCCGGTCGGGGTTCATGTCGAGCAGGATCGCTCCGGTGTCGCGGATCAGGCCGTAAGACCAACTGGCGATGACGCAAGCCCCGATGATACCGGCGAGCGGGTCCATCCAAAGCCAGCCAAAGGCGCGGGCGAGCAGCAGGCCGACGATGACCAGAACCGACACGGCGGCGTCGGCGATGACGTGGATCACGGCCGCGCGCATGTTGTTGTCACGCGCGGCCGCTCCTTGCGCATGTTCGTGCTCTTCAAAGACGAGCGGATAGCTGTCTTGCCCGATCCGCACATTTGCGGCGAAGGCGTGCGGCTCCGGAATCTCGGCGAGCAACTCCAGATAGCCTCCTTGATCTTTCATGATGAAAGTCTGCCGCGCGCCGTCACGGCGGACGGTTTCAATCGTGACCGCTTGAGCCGTCAGAGCGGGGCCGGTTTCCGCGCGCAGCCGGAAGCGTGGTGGCACACCGTCCTCGAAAACTTCGAGGCGCACGACGCCGGAACCGGTCACGATTTGACGCGACTCATCGTGATCTTGATGATCGTGCCCTCCGTGCGCGTGCCCGTGGCTATGGCCGTGATCGTGTGCGCCGCCGCTCAGGAGCCACGCGCTCGCAATGTTGACGGCCAGGCCGAGACAGGCAATCGGAATCGCCTCGGCGAAGTGGATCAGCACCGGCGCGAAGATGCGGCTGACCAACTCATAGCCGATCAGCAGCGCGATCATCGCGAGGATGATGGCGCTTGTGAATCCCGCGAGATCGCCGAGCTTGCCGGTGCCGAAGGTGAAGTTGGGATCATTGGCGTGCTTGCGGGCGTAGGTGTAAGCGAGCGCCGCCAGAAGAAGCGCGCCCGCGTGCGTGCTCATGTGCATGCCGTCGGCGACAAGGGCGATCGAGCCGAACATCAGGCCGCCGACAATCTCCGCGACCATCATGACCCCGCAGAGCCAGATGACCGCCCACGTCTTGCGTTCGCTTTTTTCGTGTCCCTCGCCGAGGAACACATGGTCATGAAAGGCCGCCGCAGGGCCGCCGTCGTTCTCAATCATGGCTGTCCTCATTTCAGGTATGTGCGGACAACATCGAGGAGTTGCTCCGCCGCTTCGGCGTTCAGTGCCTCAGGATGCTTTTCGGCATCAACGAGGTGCGTCCGCACGTGATCCTCGACGACCTCGGCCATCAGACCGGCCATTGCACCTCGCGCGCCGGCGATGAGATGCATCACCTGTTCGCAGCCCGCCTCGCCGTCGAGTGCGCGTTCAATCGCCTCGACCAGGCCCCTGATGCGGCGTACGCGCGCCAGCAGTTTGTGCTTTTCGCGAACCGTATGAGTCATGCCGCCTTATCGCATACCCCCCTACCCTATATGAGCCAATAATGACGACATAATTGCGGCCACAGCAGAAGGTTTATGAGCTGCCTTGGAGGCAGCGCCGCAGCGCGACCGGCGACCAGTTACCCCGCCGCGAGATGTTGGGCGTAACGACCGTCCAGATATTCCGCGCAGGCCTGCCTTAGGATTTGCACCGAGGAGGTTTCGAAAATTCCGGCCATCAGCGCCGCGACGCCAAGATCGGGCCAGGCGGTTCCTGTTTTCCACACGCCGGCCGGCGCGATCATCACCACCAAATTGCCGATCGCATCGTTCCGCGAACAGCCAGACCGAGCGCACATTAGCGTCGCCGTCCTTGTACCGCATCAGCATCCGCACCGACGCCAGATTGGCCGCGAGCGCTAGCACCGCGACCCCGCTTATCCACTCAGCACTTGGCAGGCCCAGGATGATCCGTGTGGTACATCGTCGATCCCGACACCCAGAACGCCATCAGGCTGAGGGACAGGCCCTTGAAGAGGGCTGCCGTCGCGCGGGTTCGGAGAGAGGCCCCTGTGGGTTGGTATATAGTTATGAGAATCCATTTCTACGCTCTTCAGTAAGATAGGAGAGTATCTCAGCGGACTGACGATGCCGCTCGGGTCCAGAAGCCGAGATCGTCCAGCTCCTCAGCGCGCTCGCTCTCGTCGGCGAGCGCAACCTGGCTCAGGTCGAGCAAGTCATGGCCAGCTATTTTCGCGCCCGCGACACAATGGAGTCGATTTCCCGAGGGGAGTTGATGGAGCGGATGAGGGACGATCTTGTCACGGTGCTGGACGTGCGGCCGGAAGACGAATTCCGGTTGGGCCATCTGCCGTGCGCGCTCAACATCCCGTTGGCTGAACTCGAGCGGCGGCTACTTCCCGGCCAGACGGCAACTCGCCTAGCCGGGTAACGCCGGTGGAGGGAAGGGACCTCAGTTCAAGACAGACGCAACACGTGGTGAAGGACCTGGAGATTGGGCAACCTATCAACTCCGGATAGCGTTCAGAAACTGCAGACGGCGTTGCACGCGAAAGCGAAGGCTGAACCCGGCTACCGCTTCTACGCCCTGTACGACAAGATCAGCCGCGAGGACATTCTGGCGCATGCCTACGCCCAGTGCCGCTCCAACAAGGGCGCGCCGGGCGTGGACCGTCAGGACTTCGAGGCGGTCGAAGCGTACGGGGTCGAGCGATGGCTGGGCGAACTGGCGCTTGCGCTCAGGCAGGAGATTTACCGACCGGAACCAATCAGACGCGTGTACATACCGAAGGCCAACGGCAAACTCAGGCCGCTGGGCATCTCAACCTTGCGGGATCGGGTCTGCATGACAGCAGCAATGCTGGTGCTGGAACCGATCTTTGAAGCCGATCTGCCACCGGAACTTTATGCCTACCGTCCTGGGCGCAACGCCCAGCAGGCGGTGGTCGAGGTGGAGGAGCTGGTGTTTCGCGGCCATCGGGAAGTGGTGGACGCCGACCTCGCGGACTACTTGGATGTCGCTTCATACTGCCCCCAGGTTCATGAGGTTCGATCGAAGAGTTCGGGTTGCCGGGCTATCGCTTTGATACGGAGTCCTTTTTGCTTTCCGCGCATGACATGGACGGCGTCGAGTTCGCCGCGCTTGACACGCTGCAATACGGTTTGGCGTGAAACGCCGAGCGCCTTCATTGCCTCGCGCATAGGGATGAAGCCTTCACCGGCGTCGTTATTGAATTGGGCCGTGACGTCGTCGGTCAACCGGATGCGCCACGGGGCGCCGGGGGTCAACTGCTCGCCCGGGATGATCCCGGCGTTGAGCAAGCGATGGAGGGTCGAGGGGGCGACGCCGAGTACGACCGCCGCCTTCTTGATGGTCAACAGCTCGCCCTCGGCGTGCACGGCGCTCGGTTCGAAGCAGGAGATATCCCAGTGCCGGCGCAGACTTGCGACGCGGCCCGCCTCGAAGCGATGGCCATAGGCCGTGGTGCGCCCCTGGCGATTGAGGATGCCGGCGATCACGGCGTCGGGATAGAGGGCCGCCAGCCGGCGCACGAGCGCGATCGTATCCTCATCGGTTCGTATGGTGGCCGGCCGTGAGCGCGGCAGCGCCAGATCAATCACGGCGAGCGCGCCGCCCTTCCATCGCAGGGTGAGGCGCGCCGTGGCTTTGTCGCGCTCGACCTTGACGATGACTTCCTCGAGCAGCGTCCGCATGAGCTCCTTCTGGTCGCGCGGCGTCGTGGTCGCGGCGCGCCAAACCGCGGCCAGATCGGCTCCGAGCGCGAGCAGACGACGGCGCTCATCCTGGGAGAGCGCCCATGGACGCGCCTCTTCGCGACGCGAAAGCTCGGCCTTGGCGGCCTCGAGCGCGCTCAGGCGCTCCTCCCATTCGCGCTCGAGGCCGCGAGCGACCAGGCGGTTGTCGGGATCGACGGCGCGGTAGCGGCGCTCGGCGCGGCTCGCTTCGTAGCTTGCCCGCTCGACGCCGAGACGCCACTGCCTGAGCGATGTCTCGCGGTCGGCCTCGATCCGCTCTGCCGCGGCGACAGTGGCGGCGAGCTTCGCCGGCTCGAGGGCGGCGAGGAAGGCCTGCGTGACCGCCTCGTCGATCTGGACGCCGCCGACGTTGAGGCAATAGACGCCCCGGCCTTCGACCAGGATCTTGCCGGGGCAGTGATATCCCGGCGCGGAGTTGCGTCCCCGATAATGCGTGTGCAAGCGGCGTCCGCAGTGCCCGCAGGCGGCAAGGCCTTGCAGCAGAGCGCTCCCTTCCCTCACGGCGCCGCCCGCTTTGTGCGGTCCGGGGCGGGTATTCTGGGCGATGCGATCCTGGTTGGCCTCATAGGTCCGCCAATCGATGAAGCCCGGATGATGGTTCGGAATAAGCACCTGCCACTCGGGGCGAGGCAGTTTTCGGACGCGCTTTCTACGGACGCCCGATGCGTTCAGCATCGTCTCCCGACGGGATTTGCCATAAGCGTAGGCGCCGGCATAGGCGGGATTGGTGAGAACGTGGTGGATGGCGGTGTAGCTGGCCTCGACCCATCGAATATCGGCGCCCTGATGCATCTGCAGAGGGAACGTGAGCCCTTCGGAACGAAACCATAGCCAGACGCGGCGCGCCGAGCCCGTCTGAGCAAAGCTCGAGAAAACATTGCGGATAGCGGCGACCACGGCCTCGTCGGGGTGGAAACGGACCTCGCCATCGGCTTCGCCCCAGACAAAGCCGACCGGCAATCCTCGACGCAGTTCGCCGCGCGCCGCCTTGTTGCGAATGCCGCCGTTGAGGCGGGCCCGCAGGATATGCAACTCGGCTTCGCTCATAGCGCCCTTCGAACACACGACATACTCCCCAGCAACAGCCGTTTGAGGTCATCCTCAGGTATCCGCACCACCCGAATGCCGGCGAACGCCTGACAGTGGTCCGGTGTCTCGCTTATGCCGGCGATGCGCATTTCGTCGTCGAGCTGCCGGATGGCGTCAGGCTGCTGCTGCCGGCGTGGATGACCGAAGCGTACGCGGCGACGCTGCCGATGATGGCTGCGCCGCGGCTCTCCCTTGCCTGCCTGAGAGAGCTGCGCCGGCTGGCGGATCAGCGGGACATATCCTCGTCACCGGCGAATGACGCGATTCGCATCGGTGGAGGCGACGATGGAGCAGCATGCCCAGGAACAGCAACTCGAACTTCTCATGTTGGCGGCGACGAGGTCACGCCACGGCTGTTCGATACGACGACCCGCACGGAGATCGTAAACCTACTGAAAGCCCTCCTGGGCGATCGTCTCACCTGGTCAAGACGCCGGCGGAGACGGACGATGACTAAGATCACCAGCGATCATCTGGCGCGCAAAGCTTATGTCTACGTGCGGCAATCCAGCATGGATCAGCTCCTGCACAACCCGGAGAGCCGACGACGCCAGTACGCGCTGACGACGCGCGCCCGCGATTTAGGTTGGCAGGAAGTGATTGTCATCGACGACGATCTCGGCCGCTCGGGGGGCGGGACGGCGCGGCCGGGCTTCGAGCGCCTGCTCGTTGGGCATCTGCAGCGGCGACGCGGGCGCGGTCTTTGCCCTCGAGGCCTCGCGCCTGGCCCGCAACGGCCGCGATTGGCACACCCTTTTGGAGTTCTGCGCCCTGGTGGGCAGCTTGATCATCGACGAGGACGGCCTCTACGATCCACGGCTCGTCAACGATCGCTTGCTGCTGGGGATGAAAGGCGCTTTCAGCGAGCTCGAGCTATCGACGTTGCGGCAGCGCTCGCAGGAGGCCTTGCGCCTGAAGGCGGCGCGTGGCGATCTGCACACGACGGTCGCCATCGGCTATCGGCGCAGCGCCGACGATCGCCTGGAGCAGGACCCGGACCGGCGCATCCGCGAGGCCTTGTCTCTGGTGTTCCGGAAGTTCCGGGAGATCGGCAGCGTGCGCCAACTCGTCCTGTGGCTGCGCCAGGAAGGAATCGACCTACCGACCGCCGTGCATGGTCGGCAGGGGCGGACGGTGCGATGGGACCCGCCGCGCTACCATGCCGTCCACCGGCTGTTGACCAACCCGGTCTATGCCGGGGCCTATGTCTTCGGACGGACCCTTTCCCGCACCCGCGTCGAAGGCGGCCGCAAAGTCATTATCCACGGCGTCGCGCGCCGGCGCGAGGACTGGACGGTTCTGATCCAGGACCACCATGATGGCTACATCACCTGGGAGGAGTATGATCGCAACCTGGCGATCATCGCCGGGAATGCGAACATGAAGGGGTCGATGGTGGCGGGCGCGGTGCGAACGGCAGTGCGCTGCTCGTCGGCTTGCTGCGCTGCGGGCGCTGCGGCCGCAAATTCAAGGTGCTGCATCATTCGAGGCGCGATGCGCGCTATGTCTGCGCCAGCCATGTCGACCCGTCGAGCGAAAAGGGATGCACCGCATTCAACAACATGCGCATCGACGCAGCGGTGTCGGCGGAAGTGCTGCGTGCGATCTCGCCGCTGGCCGTCGAGGCGGCGTTAAAGCTGATCGCTGAGCGCAACCAGGCCATCAGCGAACAGCTTCGGCACAGAGAGTTCGCGCTGGAGCACGCCCGCTACGAGGCGAAGCATGCGCGCCGGCAATACGACGCCGTCGATCCCGACAACCGGCTGGTCGCCGGCGAGCTCGAACGGCGATGGAACGACTGTCTTGCGACGGTCGCGCGGGTCGAAGAGCAGATCCGGAGCTTGCGCAACGAGGAGCCGTGCGCTGTCGGCGACGATGAGCGCGTGGCGCTCATGGCGCTCGCCGGGGATCTGCCGGCGCTCTGGAACGATGCCGCCGCTTCCGTCGAGACGCGCAAGCGGATCTTGCGCGCCGTGATGAAGGAGATCGTCGTGACAGTCGAACCCGGTCGGCTGCACCTCGTGCTGCACTGGCAGGGCGGGGATCATACGCGGCTCGAGGTGCTGAAGAACCGGTCGGGCCAAAATCGCTTCAAGACTGATGCGGCGACCGAGCAGCTGGTATGCGAACTCGCCCGCCTGTTGCCGGACCACAGCATCGCGCCGGTTCTCAATCGGCTGGGCGTCCGATCGGCCAGAGGCCAGACTTGGACCCAGCTGCGCGTGCGCAATTTCCGTGGCATGCATCGGATACCGGTCTACCGGGAGGGCGAACGTGAAGAGCGCCATGAGCTTATTCTGACCGAGGCCGCAAACCGCCTCGGCGTCAGCAAAATGACCGTCGTGCGCTTGATCCGAGATGGACTGTTGCCGGCAAGACAGGTTTGCCCTCGCGCCCCCTATGTCATCCGCGAGAGTGACCTGGCGCGTCCGGCCGTCCGGCAGGCAATCGCCAAGGGGACGTCCAGTATCATCCGATCCGCGACAAGAAAGCCTGCCTTTTCAATGAGATCATGAGGTACTGCATTATGTCGCCGTC
>CAVYON010000061.1:0-36815 GCA_963770035.1 uncultured Alphaproteobacteria bacterium
GCGCAAGGCAGGGCTGCCTCCAGGCTCGCCGGCACGAGTGACCCGTGAACGCATGTCGCACCGGCGTAGCCTGACCAACACCGGTCTACGGCGCTAAGTCCGCCATGAGCGAGGCGATCAGCGTGTCGAGCGGCCCTGAACCGACCTCGGCGCAATTCCGGCGGGACGACCGCCTCCACCGCCTCCAGCTTCTCGCTCGGATCCATGCGGAGGTAGACCTCGGTGGTTCGAACGTCGGCATGCCCAAGCCATAGCGCCACCTTCCGGATGTCTCGGGTGGCCTGGAGCATGGATCACCGCGCCTCTATGCCGGAGCTGGTGAGGCGACACGGAGCGGCCGTCGAGCGAAGCGCACGTCTTCGCGGCTGCACGGCGTGCTTGAAGTGCGCGTGCTCGGAAGCGGCCGGGTCGTCGCCGTGCTCCCTGGGCGCTGGCGAGGGGAGGTCTGGAGCCGGAGCGAGGGGGCTGGGCCTGGGCCGAGCCCGCTTGTCGCGCGCGGTCTCCTTCCAGAGCGGCAGGCAGCGCTCTCGCCGGCCCTTGCCTTTGACCATCACGCTCGGCGTTCGCCCGAGCGTGACGTTGTCGAGCAGGACGCCGACCAGTTCGGAGACGCGCAGGCCGCCGGCGAAGCAGAGGTGCAGCATCGCCCGGTCGCGCACTACCGAACGCTTGGCGAGGTCGGGCGCGTTCAGGATGGCGCGCACCTCTTCCATGGTCAGATGACGGATGAGCTTCTGGTCGTGACGTTTGACGGGGATCGCCTCGATCTGGCCGATCTGCGCCAGCGCCGAGGGGGCCTGATGCTCGACGTAACGCATGAACGCGCGGATCGCCGCCAGGCGCAGGTTTCGAGTTGGAGGCGCCGTTTTTCCACGCTCCTGCTCGATATGCGCCAGGAAGTCGACGATGAGCGGCGCATGGAGCTGTTCGATGAACAGGCGCGACGGCCGTGTGCCCATGCGCTTTGCTGCATATTGCAGCAGGAGCTTGAAGCTGATCGCATAGGTGTCGCAGGTCTGCGGACTATAGCCTCGCTGGCCAGCGCCGGACGCAGCCCGGATCACGTGCTCGTCGACGCTAGCTAGAGCGGTTTCCGATCAATCCGTATCGTATCCGCAGGACCTGAAGTAATTCACGCATTCGCCGGGTTTGAAGATTTCAGCGCAGGCTTCGAGTGCGTTCAGGAGGCCTGTGACGGTTCGCTCGGCGATTTTGCGCAGGAAGGCCTTGAGCTTGGAGTAGGCTTTTTCGATTGGATTCATGTCCGGGCTGTAAGGCGGCAGATAAAGCAACTTGGCTCCGGCGGCTTTGATGAGTTGCTCGACCCTTGCTCCCTTGTGGCTCGACAGATTGTCCATGACGACGACGTCGCCTTGCGAGAGCGTGGGAGCGAGGCATTTCTCCACCCAGTCCTCGAACGTGGCCGCGTTCATCGGCCGGTCGTAGGCCTTTTGCGCCACGAGACCGGAAAGGCGTAGGCCGGCGACGAGCGTGATGGTCTTGTAATGGCCATGCGGAATGCCGACCCGCAGTCGTCGACCGCGCCGGCATCGTCCGCCCTTGCGCGCCAGATTGGTGGAAGCCCCCGTTTCGTCAATGAACACGAGCTTCCTCGGATCGAGATCGAGTTGCGCCCCAAACCACTCCTGGCGCTGCTTCAAAACATCGGGGCGCTGCTGTTCCTCGGCATGCGCGGTTTTTTTTTGAATGTGATCTCGTGCCGATCGAAGAAGCGCGGATCACCGACAAAGAAAAGCGCTCGCTGCAGTTGGCGATCAACCGCTCCTGGATTTCCAACAACGTGATGTCCGGCTGACGACGAATGAGGCCAAGCAGATAATCGCCATGCGCCTCAATGCGGTCCGAGCGTCGATCCCCGCCCGTCGGCGCCGGGGAAATCTCGCCGGTGGCCTGGAAGCGCCAAACCCAACGGATGGCGCTGGCGATGCTGACCCCGAAACGCTTGGCCGCCGCGTTGCGCGACAGGCCGCCGGCCACAACAGCCTCCACCACACGTGTGCGAAGATCTTCGGATAGCGCCATCCCCGCCGCCTCCTTCACGCGGCGGAGCCCATAAATCATGAACAGCCCTGATTCGGGAATCCCCCGCGATTCATTTCGCTGGGAAACCGCTCTAGCCGAGTCGAATTGCCGGTTCCCTCCGGTCACGCCGAGCGCCGAGGCCGGCGCGCTTCGCGAGCGGCTTGCTCGAGCCGAGCTACACCACCAGTTGGGACACGATCCAAGCAAAAAATCCAAGCAGTCGCACTTGACAATAGCGTCGTAGTGGCGGCGCCGATCGATCAGGCCGGCGCGGGCGGTAGGACGACACCGTTTCCAACCCTCGAGGTAGCCCGAAATCTCGCGGAGGTCAGCCTCGCGCCGATCCGGGGCAAGCCCTGCTTCCTGGTCGCCAACCAGGACTAACAACGCGACTGTTCGGAGGCGCTCGACGGCTGTGCATCAAGGCCGCGCATGGCCGAAACCGAGCCGGTCATGGGCTATCTCATAACGACTAAGCGGCGCAGAGCCGACTACGCGAACCGGGTGTGGCTGAAATCGAAGATCTCGCGCGAGATGATACGCGCCGGCCCGGCGAATTGGTCGAGTGCCGCTTTGCCTGGGTCATCGATCGCGGTGGCATGCACGCGCTTGGTGGGGCGGACGGCAACGTTCGCAATGCGCTACTCATCTGCCTCGCCGGGTTCAATCTCGGGGTGCTGATGCGCGTCCTCCATGGCCAGGGCGCGTCATGGCCGCCACCGAGCCGCAAATGGCTATTATTTTCGGCCTACAGACGATACCCCATTGGCATTCGCCCTCATCGGTTCAATTCGCAATTTTGTTGTCATCGTCGCCGACCCGACCTGAAGCTTCGCGGGCGGGATTGCCGAAATCGGCTTTGATCTGCTTGGAGATTGGCGCCTTGCGTAGGAGGCGGCGGGGTTGGCGCCATGTTGGGAGGAACCGAGCGCGCGACCGCTTCGCCGCGCCTAGCAATGACGACGTCCTCGCCGGCCTCGACCCAATCGAGGAGCTGGCCGAGCCGGCTCCTTGCTTCAAACGCTCCGATCTCTTTCACAGCGCCTTCAACAGTCTGGACAAGAGTCCAATTCTTAATATCGAATCAGATCGTCCAGGTCCACAGCAGGGGCGCCCTTTTCGGGGCGATCGACGGAAATGGAGGTGATTGCGCTTTGGCTACGAGACTGAGGCGTACGTCTCTGCCCTCCTTGCATACGGCAGGCTTTTACACTAAACTAGTCTAAGGTTAGCCAGTAAAGCAGGAAATTTTGATTGGATTGATTGAAACAGGGGAGCCGACTGAGTTGCGAAAAATATTTCTGGTCGACCTAGCGCTTCTTTTCTGCTCTATCTTATTGGGATTGGCGGTTTTAGAATTTGCGGTCCGATTTTTTGCTCCTCAATCCATGAACGGAAGCATGTATGAAGATGCACCGCATGGATATGCTGTCAATAAATCCAGTGGTTCGGCATTCTTTAGTTCCGGTGAATATAATGGAACCTATTATTTTACATCTCCGCATTTGCGCGGCGTAAATCCGGCACCGAAAAGCGCAGAACGCATTCTTGTTCTCGGAGATTCTTTCAGCTTTGGATGGAATCTGCCAGAAAAAGACACGTACGTTGGTAGATTGCAGGCACAACTAGACAGTGCCTACGGAGTTGGAAAAATTGCATTACTTAATGCAGGTATAGGTGGAAGCGGGACAGCAGAACAGCTTGCGTTTCTTGAGGATTTTGGTGATGAGATTGCGCCAGCTGCAGTGTTGGATTTCACCAGTATTGATGATTTTGCCAGGGCTCAGAGATCATCTCTGTATCGTTTGCAAAGTCGAGATAGCTTTGATCTAGTCTCAGGAATGCAGTCACATAATTCGCTAAAGGACACCGTCAAGAATTCAATGCTTTACAATATTATTATCGAACACCTTCAGCTCGCGCAGTTTCTAAAGCGTTCGTATGATGTTATATACTTAAAATATACTGCTGTCGCGCCGGACATGCTTCATCCAAACTCTCCGTATAGATTTACCGAAGTGACCGACGATCAGAAGAGACTGGCTCAGGCGTTGTTCAGGAGGATGAAAGTGTGGTGCGACACTCATGCCGCCAAGCTTACAGTCGTCAACAACGGTTGGCGGCGATACGATTGGCTTCCAGAAATGCTTAAAGAAGAAAATATCTCGACATATGACGCTGAGCCGCAACTTCGATCAATGCTTTCTACTGAAATAAACCAGTTGATCATACCGAACAACGGTCATCCCAACGCTAAAGGTGCGGCGCTGATCGCCGATGCTGTTTGGCCGTTTCTGCGAAATTTTATCAGCGAGAATCTCCCAGTCGCCTCAGCAGCGCAACCCGCATCGCGCGACGCCCGGGAGCGAAAATAATCGACGCGGTCGGCAATTGGGATAAGTCAACCCGCTTGGCCTTCAAACTGTTTCCTGATTACGCGGTTGGGTCAGCCATCTTTAGGAGGCGGTAGGGCATTGGCGGGGCGCGCAGCGCGACGAAGGCGAGGCGCGGGATCATGGCTTTGAGGTCATACCTGCGATTGAAGCGGTATTCGAATTCGGCGAGATAGCGGGACACGTGTTTTTCCTGGACGGCGCGATATGTTCCAACCAACGCGGCCTTGATGTTGCCGAGCACGGTGTTGACCCACTTGAAGGCTGGCGTCTTTGCGGCTTTCGGACCACTGCCAGTTTTGATGGCCACGTGAGCGCAGCCGGCCTCCGTGACGGCTTGGAAACAGGCCAATCCATCGGAGGCGACCTCGGCCCCGGCGAGGATCGCCGTGCTGGAAAGGTTTCGGATCGCCACTTTGCTGAACGCCTTGACGCGCCGCAGGATGATCTGATCGGGCTTGCCGTCGTCGGTGGTGGCGACGGCGGCGACGAACGGAGTCTTGCCCTCGGCCCCACGCCCGCGCCGGCCGGAATGAGCCCCGCCAATATAAGCGTCGTCCATCTGGACCTTTCCCGTCAATCGCTTGCTCGCGTTGCGCTCCAACATGACCTGCCCGAGCTTGTGTTTCATCATCCACGCCGCCGTCTGGGTGACGCCGAGCCGGCGAGCCAATTCGAGGCTGGAAACGCCCGCCTTGGATTGCGTGATCTGATAGATCGTCTTGAACCAGAGGCGCAGCGGCAGCTTGCTCGAGGCGAAAATCGTTCCCGCCCTGACGGACGTCTGTTTGCGGCACGTGTTACACTGGAACAGTCGCCGCGTTCCGCGCCTGACGACGCAATGCTTCCGGCCGCGGCAATCCGGACACTCGAAGCCGTCCGGCCAACGCCATGCGACGAGCGCCGCATGGCATTGCTCTTCGGTTCCGTAGGCTTCGTCGAAAGCGGCCTCGCTGAGGCCTTTCTGGAATTGGACCCGATTGCGCGCCATCGCCGAACTCCTTGCAGACCAGCTTGTTCTTGTTTCGTTCTAGACGCATTCTCAAGCTGACGCAACCGCGTAATCAGGAACTGTTTTAGACAGGCGTTTTCCCAGCCGTCGCGCAATGGCCGCTATTGGCGGATGTCCGAGAAATCGATATAGATCTCATTTGCGTCGGGGGGGCAGCCGGGTCCAGGATGGGGGCTCTCGTGTGGTATTGACGTTACGATTCCGGGTGATTTCTGCACACGTCCGGGTGATTTCTGCACACGTTTTGGTGGTGCTCGGCGGCGTAGACGTGGGAGTGGCGAGAGTAAAGGCTGCGCGCGCGGTGGCAGGCGCGCCTTAGTATCGCCCTTTTTCGGCCTACTTTATGCAAATATATGATCTCATTCGGGGTGTTTTGGCTCAGTTGTACAGGGGAAACGGCTATGAATGACCACGTGCGTGAAAAACTGGTGGCGGCTGACGAGATCGACGCCGAACTTGAAAAGAGTCTAACAACCACATGGGACGCAAAGGTCTATCATTGGGAGAACGAAAAGTATCCGTTCAACGAGTGGATATTGAGCCGTATCCGCGGCATGGGCTATGACCTTAGCGACTTAGATCATTTGCATGAAATCGTGCCACTTAAAGAGGTCTACACGGTCACCAAGCAGCTTTGTGCAGACACCAACCTTCCCGAGTTTCGTCGGATGTTGAACCGCTTCGTCCGCGAGGTGGTCGTCACACAAGGCCAATTGCGACTGCCCGTTGCTGTGCAGCGTTTCATGAACGTCCGCATCATGCTGCCGACAACGCCGGAATTATTCTTTCCGTTTCATACAGGCCTCCTGTATGGACATGGCATCGCCTCGCGCAGCATCTGGCTGCCCTTCGTCGACGTGACAGCCGATGAAGATCGAAGCCGCTCCATGCAGATTCTCAGCATAAAGAAATCGCGCGAGCTGATTCAGCACGCAATCGACGCACGTCTCAGCATGGATGAGATGACCGAGGTGTTCGGCAAAGAAAGTTGGCAGATCAAGGCGAAGCCGGGCAGCGGATGCTTCTTTACCCAAGAGAACATTCATGGGTCCGGTCGGCCAAACACTAGTGGAAAGACCCGCGTCAGCATGGACTTCCGCATTGCGGAAGGAATGTATGGCGATTATCTTGGCAGGAAGATCCCGGCTGGCTATTTTCATCTGATTCCTGATACCGAGGAAGAGGAGGAATTGCTCGCGGCTCAGCCGCCCCGCTCGGCGTCATTCAACAACGGCAAGAACAACATTTTCTATGTGGCGAATAATAGCTCATCGACTTACGGAATTCCAGTGCATTTGCAGCGTTATATGCTGGTTGACTACTGTGGAAAGAAGGACATCAAGTTCGATTACGAGCTTTTCGATCTCGAGGACATGGTCCATCTACCCACGTTGTGGCATCTAGTTAGCCAGCGTGAATGTAACATCGTCATGTACAGCCTCTTCGCACTGCCGGAGGATGATGACGACCGCAATCGCATGCTCGACACTGCGGTCAAGCGCGGAAATATCATCCACTTCGTCAACGAAGATTTGCAGCTTACCAATGCCGATGATCTCAAGCTGATAAGGAAGTATCTCGAATTTGCGAAATACGGAAAGTCCCGTTTGCCTATTGGGTTGCCTCTGACGTCGTCCAGCAAGTTGTACTTTGATAAGTGGGCGCGCTCCCTGGCTGACGCCGACGCCCGCTGACGAAGCGGAAGGCCGCGGCGGCGCGAAGCGCTTGTCGCGGCCCCAGCACAATTCTGCAGGCGGATTGCAAACGGAAGGACGGGTGCGCGTCCCGGGGGACTAAGGTTTCGCGAACCGGCTCTGGCCCGTGGGCGGTCAAGCGGTTGGCGGGCAGGACGGCGCGCATGGGACGCCCCGGCACTAGAGCGCGGCCGTTCAACCGATCCAACCCACCGTCGGCAAACGAAGGGGAGCGCCTCCATGGAGGTCATTCCAAACCTGATCGGCCGGGCTACTCCGATCAGCGGAGAGCAGGCTGCGGCGCACTTGCAAACCGACCTGAGGCCGGAGCCGGTCGGAAGAGTTCATGTCATTCCGGTCCGCGACTTGGTGGCCGCCTCGGGCGGCTGGGCGCAGCGGGCGTATCGCGCCCTCGAGATCGTGATCGCCTCGGCAGGATTGATTGTGGGCCTGCCCTTTATGTTGATGGCGGCGATCTTGATCCGGCTCAGACTCCCCAGGGCCTGTTCTGTTCCGGCATAGACGACCTGCTCGCGCGGTTAGCCTACTCGGGCGCGATCTGGAGACCAGGGGCAATCTGATCCCTCCGCGTGAAGGATACGAGGCAGGCGCTCTGTACCATGTTCCTGCCTATTTCACGCTGATCAAGTTTCGTACGATGTACCATGATGCCAGAAGCCGATTTCCAGAATATTACGCCTACCAATACTCGTTTGATAACTTCCATAGTCAATTCCCTACAATTCTGGACGACCCACGGGTGACACGTGTTGGACGGATATTGCGAAAGCTGTCTCTGGACGAGCTCCCCAACCTTTGGTCTGTGGTCGTCGGAGACATGAGCCTGGTCGGGCCGCGTCCCGAAGCGCCCGAAGTCTTGCAATACTATTCGCCCGAGGAAATGACGAAATTCACGCTGAGACCCGGGATCACTGGCCTGGCTCAAATCAGCGGCCGCGGCTTGCTGAACTGGGGCGAGACCATAGCCTTGGATCTGGAATACGTCCGAACCCGCAGCATCGCGCTCGATTTGAAGATCATCCTGCTGACGGTAAAGCGCGTTCTCACGCGACACGGGGCATTTTGAGAGCGCTGAGAGGTTACGGACTCAATGACCCCGAGCGCGATGTTCCTGCTGGAGGCATTCGTCATTGTCGCGCTGCCGGTCACGCTGTTACGCGTTTCCGGGCTCAAAGGTCTTATGCCGCTGGTCGTCGTGCAGATCGCGGTCGGAATTGCCATGGGCCCGTCGATTTTTGGCCGAATGGCGCCGGACTATTTCCGGATCTTTGCTCGCCCGGAGACGTTATCCTCTTTTTCCGGCGTGGCGTTTATGGCGGTCCTCGTTTTCGGCATGATCTCGGGCTTGCACCTCGACCCCGGGGTCTTCAATGGAAAGGAACGGGTTTTTTGGCCAGTCGCCTCGGCGAACATCGCCGTGCCAATGGCGCTTGGTTGCCTCGCCGGCTTCTGGATTCTATCCCGCCATCCGGACGAACTCCTCCCCGGCGTAGGCACGCTCGAATTTGCGACAGCGGTTGGAATTTGCGTCAGCATGAGCGCGCTTCCAGTATTGGGCGCCATCCTGGGCGAAATGGACCTTCTTGGGCATCGGGTCGGCAATCTTGCGCTTGGAATCTCAGGCGTGAATAACATCGCTCTGTGGTTGATGCTGGGCGTTCTTCTCACGGTTGCGGCGCGGCACGCTCAAGATGGTTTCGGATTGCCGCCAGCTTGTCTGGTTGTGTTGCTGCCGACCTATCTTTTCCTGATGATCAGGTTCGTGCGGCCCCTGTTAGGCAACATGGTTTTGGCCAGGATGCACGACGATTCGATTGGCGCGCGAGCGCTAGTGTTGGTTGGCGCGGCGACGTTTGCCTCGGCTCTGGCTACTGAGCTCATGGGCCTGCACTACATCCTCGGGGCGTTTCTGATAGGCGTGGTGATGCCGATCAGACTGCGCCGACCCATCCTAGAACGGCTGCATGTGATGTCCGTTGCGCTGCTGATGCCCTTTTTCTTCACCCTGACCGGCATGCGGACATTCATCGATTTGGGGTCCCCGGTTCTATTCGAAGTTCTCTGCGTCACGGTTTTGGCCGCCGGGATAGGCATTTTGGGCGGGACCGCCTTGACCGCTCGGTTGTGCGGGGAGAAATGGCGCTTTGCGCTCGGACTCGGAGCGTTGCTGCAGTCGAAGGGGCTTACGGAGCTGATCGTTCTAACCGTGCTCCTGGATGCCCACATCATTTCTCCTCGGGTTTTTTCCGCCATGATCCTCATGGCATTGGTTAGCACCGCATTCGCGATGCCGTTGGCGCGTTTCGCTCTCGCTGGCGTAGACCAGCGAGAGCCCATTGGAGCTGCCGTTGCGCGGTTGCCTGAGCATCGGATTTAGCGTGTACGAACCCGTGTTTCGCTTTCAAGCCGACCTGGCTGTTCCTTTGGCTCCAGCAACGGATCGTCGGAGACCGTGCGCCACCGTCGTATCGGGCCGTCGTCCTCAATCGGAAGCACCGTTTCAATCACCCGGGCCCGGTCGAAGCGGTAACAGCCTTTGGGGACGCCGAGCGTTTCACAAAGCTTCATCCGGCTTGCCCCAGGAAGCCTTTTGTAGAGCAAGCTTAGGTGCGGGTTCAGGACGTAGCTCGATGGACGGGAAAAAGATGTCGCGGCGGTCTCAAACATTCGCTTTAAAATTGCCGACTGCTCGAATTGCACAAATAGTGACTTGGTAAAGAGTTCCGAATGATCCAGCCGATCCGCAGTCAACTCAATGGGGGCAAACTGTCCGGCGATTCGACGAGCGACATCGCGCGCCTCGCTGTCCGTCGAAGGGCCGCAAAAGATAGTGACATGAGGTTCGAAGTCGACTGCATCGAACTGCGCCGCGAGTTGGCGGATGGTCGCGCGCAGAAGGGAACCAATCGAATCGCTTGGCGTAAGCCACAAGGAGAAATTCGTGTAGGAAGCCATGGTTTCTTGTCTCCTCCATCGCCGATCAAGGAAGGCCCCTGTCTCGCGCGGATCTCCGGCGCTTCAGTCCGTACAGTGGCGCAAGGGGCATGACAGGCCGGAAGCCGACCTCAGGCGACTCGGCCGACGCCGAGATTGAGCTGACGATTGTCATATCTTGCTATAATACCCGTGTTCTCGTGGTGGACTGCCTGCAGTCGATTTACCAAAATCCACCGGGTCCGCCATTTGAAATCATCCTTGTCGACGACGCTTCGTCCGATGGCACGAGCGAGGCGGTGAGTTCGGAATTCCCTGAAGTTCGACTGCTGCGAAGCGAGGTCAATCGCCATTATGCTCGCTCGAACAACTGGGCGCTTGATCACGCTCGAGGTCGCTATATCCTTCTTTTGAACAGCGATACCATCGTTCTGCCCGGTGCGCTGGACGCTATGATCGCTTTTCTCCAAGAACACCCGGAGGCAGGAATCGTCGGCTGCAAGTTGCTGAACGAAGACGGCAGCATTCAACCGTCGGTCAAATCGCTGCCCAACCCCGCTGCGGCAGTATTCGGCGCGCGTTCGATAGTAGCGAAATGGTTCCCGAATAACCGGTTCACCCGCAAACATTTGTTGCACATCGGCAGGGACATGACGCGGCCGTTTGTTGCCGGTTTAGTGTCGGGAGCGGCGTCGATGATTCCGATCGCTGTTATTAACGAAGTTGGTCATCTCGACTCGGATTTTTTTTATCACATTGACGCCGATTACTGCAAGAGAGTAACTGACGCTGGCTACAAGTGCTATTATCTCCCGACTGCTGCCATAGTCCATCTCAACCACAAAGGCGGCAGTATGACCGGTTTGAGGGTTCGCTTCCAATCATTGATGATGTTCGAAATCTGGAGCTATCGCTACTATCGCAAACACATCCGGGCGTCGCCGTGGAGTCCGATGCAGATCGTCGTCGTTCTAGGGCTGACGCTTCATTTCATGGCGTTGGCGATCGGCCAGGTTCTCGCTGAAGTTGCCGGACTTGTCCGGTCGCTGTTGCGGCCCAAGAGTTCGGTTGGCGCCGAAACCGGCGCGAAATGATCGAGAACCAGCACTCAACTCGGAGGACTCGCTGTTTCACAGCGATCGTAAGCATAATGAGGTTTCATGAAACGACACTTGACCGCTGAACCGTCGGAATCGTTTGAGGAGGTCGCCGAAACCGGCGCTGTGCGGCGCCGTGGCCTGCGATACGGCGTCGAAAGTCCGCGTCCAATTCTTAGCGGCGCGCTGCGATGGATCGTTGGAGCGGCGCTCCTATGCGCTGTCTTAGTCGCCGCGACCGCGGCGCTGATCGACCGACCTCTCGCCAGTTGGGTGCACGAGCGCCTCGTCGACCAGCGACTTGGCTGGTTCACGGCCTCCTACGCTGGCCATTCCCTCAGGTTCGGGCCATTCGGGCTGATGGCTCTCCCGGCCGAGGTCCTGGGACGGCTGGCTGCCCTCACCTTCGTCGTCCTCGCGATCTCAGCCTCGGCGGGCTGGCGGGTCGGAGCCCGCGGCAGGATCGTCCTTTCTCTCTGCCTATCGGTTTTCGTCTCAATGGAAATCAACGGAATGCTCAAAGAGGCTTTTGGTCGGACCTGGCCGGAAAGCTGGCTCGGCGACAACCCATCGTGGATTCGAGATGGCGTATTCGGCTTTTTCCCGTTTCACGGCGGACTCGGTTGGGCTTCATTTCCGTCGGGCCATACCGCCGTGATCGCCGCCCCGGCGGCCGTCCTGTGGCAAGTCTGGCCCGGTCTGAGAATGCTCTGGGGAGCGCTGGTCGCGATTGTCGTCGTCGGCCTGATTCTGGGCAACTATCACTTCGTGTCGGACACCATTGCGGGGCTATTTGTCGGCGCGGGAATCGGGCTCGCGGTCACCAAGCTCACCCTGACCACATGATGTCTGCAGCTGCGTTACTCCAGGGCGGGTGGCAAGCCGACCTCGATGGACGGGAACCGAACGGACAGAACGATTGTCTCGCCGAAGGCTTCCCACGAGTGGATGACCCCCGGACCGAAGGCGACGTAGTCGCCTTCGGTCCGAAGCATGACCTCCTGTTCCGTTCCGTCGAAGTAGAATGTGATCCTTAGGCTCCCTTTGATTAGCACGGAGATCGTGGTGGCGTTTTGATTCGCCCACGGTTGCGGCCGCTTGTCGCCGTCGGGGTGGAAGCCCCACTTGAGCTCCACTTCGGTTTGGCGCCGAAGTCCCAGTTCGGCCGGAACAAACTGACCGACAAACCAGCCAGTGCCGCGCACCTGGTCGACCTCGGCGTTGCCGAAATAGAATGGCTTTTCGCTGCTCATCGTCCAATCTCGCAACCGAACGCCTGTCGGACGGCGACCGGCGGCATAGAAGATCTTCGTCGGCCACCCTACGGGTTCAAATTGACGCTCGTGCCGACGGTTGACGTGCCCTTAAAGGTGTCGACTACAGAGCCGCCAAGGACAACCGCGCTCTCCGCGCTAAGGATCGGCTGGAGAACCTTCACGGCGTAATCAAGATAGCGCTCCGAGGTCCCCAGCTCGGTCATGGGGACGTAAACGATGTCGCCGCGCTCCAAAGCGACGTTGTCTTCGAGCTGACCCCGATAAAGAAATCCGCCCGCATCAATCGTTTTCAGCGTGGGATCTGCAATTCCGCCTGAGATAACTAGGATGTGATCAAGTTTTGCCTTGGTATTAAATCCCCCAGCTAGGCCAACAGCATCAATCAGGCTAAGCTTACCCTCCCACGTTACCTTTCCGGCGTGAGCTACCTCGCCAATGATATAGGCGGAATTGAACCTCGTGCTTGCCACATACACGGAGGAATTCGGTCGCATATAGATATTTTGCCTCAGGTCGCCTTGCTTGAATAGCCTCTCGAGACTGAGCGGCACGATCTTGCCATCTTGCAGCACGATCAATTCGCGTAAGTCGGCGTCGTCGCCCAACCCGCCTGCCTCAGCGATTGCGTCAAGAAGTGTCGTCGGAGAGCGGAGCTTGATTATGCCCGGCGTTTTAACAGCGCCGAGAATAGAAATTCGTCTGCTATTGATTTCATCGATGACGACGTTGACCAGTGGATCGGAAATGAACAGCGGCCTGCTTTTATATTCCTTTACGGAAACGTTCAAAATAGGGGTCTGGACAATACTCGATACGCGCTTCGAGATCTCGTCGCTGAGCTCGTCGACGGTCTTCCCTGCAGCGCGGATGGAACCGCCAGGCAATATCGATATTGTTCCGTCCGGCCCGATCGTCTGAGTGCTGTCGAGATCCTCGTGCCCGTAGACCTTGATTTCGATCACGTCCTGGATGCCGAGCTGATAGGATCGGCCAGTTTTAGCTCGCAGCCGACTGACAATTTCGTCGCGCAACTGTTCGACGGTGCGACCGGCCGCCTGGAGGTCGCCGGCCGGGAAGAACGCAATTTTTCCGTCCGGGCGCACAGGCTCGGTCGTGTCTAGCTCTGGCTTGTTCAGAACCGATATCTTCACTACGTCATCCGGACCCAGCAGAAACGGAGAGACCTCCGGCCTCAAGCTTCGTGGGGACGGAGCAGGGGCGAACTGGATGTTGGCGGCTGGGCGCATGGTCTGGTAGTCGATTCGGGCTTCGATCGCGCGCTCGTCGACCATGTCTTTGCCCGGGGAGCAGCCGACAAGGACAATCGCTAGTGGCAAAATCTTTCTCAACGCCACCAGGCTCATGCCGCCGTGCCCTTTCTCTCCAACGTCGATCCGACTGGCCTTAGCGCTGGACTTGCATACTCGCCAGATCACGGTTCGAAGCATCGGACACTGCGGGCCGCTGTGCGCATGATCAACCTCAAATTGCCCTCTGCGGGTCCGGGTTTTTTCGCCCGGAACGCTCGAGCCACACGGGCGTCAAAGACCATGGGCCGACAACAGCACGGTTTGAAACCCCGAGCCAATGCGAGGCGCGCGAACCGGCCGATCGGAATGCGCCCTCGCCTGATTCTTTTCACCCAACATACCGTCCCCAACGGGCAGATGCAAAAAAAGCATCGGATAGTCTTCACGGCGTCAGGCACGCAGTTGATTAGAAAATTCAGGACGTGTCGGAAAATGTTCGTGTTTGCAACGAAGAAATGAGTCTATGTTCAACCGCTGGCCGAATTGGTCGCCAGGCGCGAACAGCGCCGTACCCGTTTGATTGTGCCGAATGGAACTTTGTTGGTTTGGATCGCTAACTGCAAGCGGTCACCTCTGGACTCCCACTTTGCCCGCGCCGGAGATGTACTCCGTCCGGACCGATATTTGCGCCGGTCGGCGCCGCAACGTCGCAAGGCGAACGAGCTCGCGTTTGAGAGGTGATTGGCGCCCAGGCGTCACCGAGCGGTCGGTGCGCTCGTGGCGATAGCGCACTCGTTGAGCAGGAGATAAGACGGTTGTCGCCAACAAAGGACGCCCGCGAAGGCGTTATGTCCGCTTCTTCGTTTTGGACTTGTGACAAGCACCCGAGATTGAGGCCGTCCATGATTCGCATTGGTGCGCTTGGAACCGCAAGAGTCGTACCCTACGCGCTGTTAGAGCCGGCCAAGATGACGGAGGGCGTCGAAGTGCGCGGGATTGCGTCTCGAACGCTGCGTAAGGCAGAGGAGTTCGCTACACGGCATGAACTTCCGAGCGCGTTTGGCTCTTATGGGGCGCTGTTGGAAGCCAGTGAGATCGATGCGGTCTACATCGCGCTTCCCCCTGCACTTCACTTCGAATGGGCGCGCCGGGCGCTCGAAGCCGGCAAGCATGTGCTGTGCGAAAAACCGCTGACTGTCAATGCACCGCAAGCGCGAGAGCTGGCGGCATGCGCCAAGCAATACGGCCTGGTCCTGGTTGAAGGCATGCATCTTCGCTATCTCGACAAGCTGCGACGCCAGCGCGAACTCGTAGCCGGAGGCGAGTGGGGACGTGTGCTTCGCATCGAATCGTGTTTTCGCACGCCGTACACGCCGATGGCCAAAGATGATTTTCGCCGGCGGCCCGAGCTCGGAGGCGGCGCCGCGCTCGACGCTGGCTGCTATGCGGTCAGCTGCTTGCGGTTCGTGGCGGGAGAGGAACCTGAAGTCCTCTCCGTGGATGCCAGGCGCGCCAGCTCGGGGGTCGATCGCTGGATGCGGGCGATGCTTCGTTTTCCATCCGGTGTTGAAGGCTTGGTCGAATTCGGAGTCCGCGGTCTCTATATGCCTAAGGGCAGCGTTGACGTCTTCGGCGAAAAGGGGTGGATCAAGTGGGACGGCAAGGGTCTCGTGTGCAAGAAGAACGAGGAGTCAATACGCGAGACGTTACTGACCCCATCGACCTATGGACTTCAGCTCGAGGCGTTTGCAAAAAGGGTCCGGGGCGAATATTCGGACGCTCCTTCGCCTGAAGATGCGGTATTAACCGCGTGCGTCTTGGACGCGATGTTCACGAAGGCGGGTCTTCCATTGGGCGGCGAGTTGCAGAAGCGATGAAGGCTGATCCGGGCGGCGTCGGATCACAGGACCTTGAAGGCCATCTGTGGGACGTCATTGTCATTGGCGCCGGCGCTGGCGGTGCAACAGCCGGCTTCAACCTCGCCCGCTTAGGGCGGTCGGTGCTGTTTGTCGAGCGCGGAAGGCTTCTTCATCATGAGCCGGCCGCTATGAAAGGCGTCCCGTTTTCATGGACGGGCAACGCCGAAGCCGCTCTGACTCACGGCTGGTGGCCCCGTCCTCTCTTTCGCCGAGAAAACGAAGACGCCGATGCGGTTCCCGAGCGGGCGCCGTTCGGCTGCGGGGCGGGGGGATCGACTTCGCAGTTCAATGCGGTCCTGGATCGATTTCGTCCGCAAGATTTTACGCCACGACGCTTTTTTGCAGGGGTTCCTGAAACGACCCTACCGGAAGCGTGGCCCATCAGCTATAATGAACTGGAACCCTTTTACGCCCAGGCCGAGAGCCTCTATCGGGTGCGCGGAACGAAAGACCCGCTCGCCTCCTTCGGCGGCGACCTGCTCGACCCGCCAATGTCATCCGACAAGGAGGTCGCTGTTTTTGATGCGCTCAAGAGCGCAGGGCTTCATCCGTATCGCATTCACTCTGCCTTGGAGCGAGCGCCCGGCTGCGACGGTTGCCCTGGGATGCTCTGCCGCCGTTCGTGCCGAAACGACGCCGCTAGAATTTGCCTGTATCCGGCGCTCGACCAGTACGGCGCAAAAATACTTTCAGACTGCCGCGCAGTCCAATTCGAGGGAGGGCCGCGGGTCGTGGAGCGGGTCGTGTGCGTGTGGAACGAGCGCCCTATCGCCCTGCGCGCGCGGATCTTCATTGTCGCCGCAAATGCGTTCTTGACGCCCGCTCTGCTGCAACGGTCTGCAAACGACAATTTTCCTGACGGCCTCGCGAACAGCTCGGGCCTGGTCGGCCACAATCTGATGTTTCACGCAGTCACCCACTTGTTCATGCGTGTCAAAAAGCGTCGGCGCGCCATCGATGTCGACCTTAATCACGGTGTGGCGCTCAATGACTTTTACGTGCACAACGGGACAAAGCTGGGGAATTTCCATGCCCATCCGATTGTCAGTCGCGATGAGATGACGGCGTTATTGGCTCAATACCATGGAGGAAGGCTTCTGCCTGGACGGATTCTCCGCCTGGTCTCGGCGATTGGCAAGCCTTTGAACCGATCATGGACGATGTTCACCGCCATTGTGGAGGATCTCCCTTACCATCGAAACGCGGTCGCGGCGAAGTCGGGCTCTGACGAGGACATCGTCTATACCTACCGCTATCCGGAGGAACTCCGTTATCGAGCGCAGACGATGACCGACGGTTTCCAAACCGTAGTCGCCTCGCAGTTCGACATCCGCCCACTGCAGCCTTCGGGAATTATCAATGGTAGCCACGTGTGCGGCACCTGCCGCTTTGGCGGCGACCCCCGGACGAGCGTACTCGACCGCGATAATCGCGCCCACGATCTTGACAATCTGTATGTTCTTGACGCTTCGTTCTTCCCTTCGAGCGGCGGGATCAATCCCAGTCTGACAATCATTGCCAATAGCTTGCGTGTAACCGATAAGATCGCTCGAAGGCTATAGCTGCGAAGGCGTCGATGCTCTATCTGCTGCTCGTGCGCGTCGGTTTGGTGGATAATTCGTATAGATCTAATTGGTTCGACCCGTGCCTGAAGGCCTTCGTAGATGTTCGCTTTTTTTGTGTCGGTTGGAGTAGGCCTGAGCTTACCATTGGCGTCATGTGTACTATTTTTGTTGATGGAGAACTGAATGGACACGACCGGATCTCTCATTAAGCTACAACAGCGTCTTCGTGGGCTGAGGCGTCACGGCCGACACATACCAAAGATCCTTAGATATGGTACGCCGAAAAAGCTCGCAAACATCGCGTTGGCAGAAATCGAGTTACGCCAGCAGCGCACTACACTCCGCTGCATGCCGTATTATTATATAATAGACATTTGTAATGTTTGTAATTTAAGATGTCCGCTATGTCCAACCGGCAATACGACGATCGCGCGAAAACAAGCAATGCTTTCAACAAAACAATATCAGGAGTTCTTCGAGAAGATACGGGAATATGCTTTGGTCGTGTCATTTTACAATCATGGCGAACCGATGCTTAACCCGGACGTCTTTTCTATCATCGAACACACGCATCGCAATCGAGTCGGCACGAACATCAGCTCCAATTTTAACTGGCCGCAGCCGGTTTCTATCAACGACTTTATACGCAGCGGCCTAGACTACGTCACGGTGTCACTCGACGGGGTGACCCAAGAGACTTACCAGCAGTACCGCGTGCGTGGCGACGTCGCTGAGGTCTTCGATAACATGAAGCGGCTCGTTTCGGTGAAAAGAGCGTTGAAGTCGAGGACACCGTTCGTCGAATGGCAATTCATTGTCTTCAAGCACAATGAACATGAAATGGACGAAGCGAGAAAGTTAGCTGCCGATATCGGGGTCGACCTTTTACGCTTTGTCTCGCCTGGAGTTCCGCCTGAGGACATGCATGATTCCCAGCTTGAGGAAAAATGGATGCCGATCAACCCTCTATATTGGGAACGGCACCCAAAGCTTGTCGAGGACAGGGGTTATGTATTCGATCGTGCCTGCTTCTACCTGTATAGATCGATGTTCATTTACCCCGGCGGCGGAGTGACCCCCTGTTGCTTCGCGCACGATGACCGACGGGATTTCGGCAATCTCTACACTAATTCTGTTTCAGAGATTTGGAACAACAAGACCTACCGCTCCGCGCGTCTGCTTTTTTCCAAAGGCGCTCCCGCCGATGATCGAGTCGAAACAATTTGCGATAAGTGCACGGTCTTTCGGCAGGACGGCGCGCACCTCTGCGGCGTGCGTCCGGCCCGTGATGTTTTTCTAGAAGAGAGAAGCCGTGCCGCGGCGCGGCGCGCAGTCGGCGTACTTTGATTTTAGCGAAGTGCAAAGCTCCTGAGGCGGATGCATGTGTCGTTGGATGTGAACCCGCTGCTTTGACGGCGTGTTTCCCGATTAAGGTCCAGCCCGCCACCCTGCAATCGGGCATGGTGTCTTCTGCGGATTTTCTCGGCACAAGTCCAGCTTGGCGCGGATCTCTCGCCCCACGGCGGTCGCGATCATAAAGTCGGAAAACTCATTGGGATGGCCGACGCCGTGCAGCGCATGCAACTCGGCCAGTCCGACATAGGGCGCAAATAGATCTTCGCTCAATATCAGCGCGTCGCTATTCTCCCGAAATTGGCCCTGCAAATCGGCAGGGACCGAGGGCAAGAGGTTAGGTTCGGACAACTGCGGAATATCGACGATGATCAACATGACGCCATGCGAGCGGCAAAAGGCATACAGGCGTCGCAGCAAGGCGACTTGCAGATCCGTTTTGTATGTGTTGAGCGAGCTTCCCGTCGTGAATTCCGTTTCCCTCGCCCGTTCGGCGGAGCCCAGCCGCGCTGCCTTGACCGCTTCCCAGACCGTATTCACGGCAAAGGAATAGAAATACGAGTTTTGGCTTAGCCAGCGCAACAACGGAACAGAGTTTATTATATCGAGGGTCCTGACCCCCGGAACATAGATCTTGTTTGCGATAATCAGCTCGCCGTTCACGATCCGAAATAGGTCGCTTCTGACATTATCGTCGTAGTCGTTGCCGAAAAAGCCGAGCACGACGGCGTCAGGCCGGTACTTGATCCCCTCGTTCTCCAGGTATATCAGCTCCTCCGCAGTGCCAAATCCGGACACTCCGGTGTTGAAGACCTCTGCATTGATGCCGCTTTTCCTCAAGTATCGCTCAAGCACCGCCGGATATGTGTAGTTCTGCCGAACCTCGAATCCCTCGGTGGTCGAATCGCCCAGCGCTATGACCCGAAAAACTCCCGCAGACTTCTCCATCTGGAAGTCTTGATTGGAGCGGTACCCCTGACTGTTTGTGACAAACTTCCAATGCCCGTCGGGATCCGTGTGCCAGAACTGAGAATTCGGACGCAGGCGCCTGATCGTAAAGTCCCCGTATGTTGCAGACGTGTGGAAGCGAGGGATCAGCATGATCTGGTTGCCGAACAAGAGGCGGGCGCCGATCTCGCACAGCCCTAGGCAAGCCAAGATAACGACGGCAAGCAGCGCAAAATTTATCGTGGTCTTCACAGTCATCCGCATGTCCCGGGGAATTTCAAATCGGCGAACCACACGTTAGCGATTTGCCTGCCGAAGCCTGCCGGGCCAGCTTACCCGTCGCTCGTGAAAGGCGCCATCGCCGAGTGTTTTGACCCCACGGAACTCGCGCCGTACTGTCCCAGCGCCTTTGCGCGCCGAGTGCGGGACTTCACATCATTTCCGATTGCATGCGAGTTTTCACAAACCGGGCGAAGCGCGCCAGGAAAGGGCCACCCGAGAGCATTCGGCGGAAGACCTTGTTTCAAGCGCCGACCAAGGCGGCCGAGCCCCGCCCTTCTGGGGGCGGTGATTGGGCCATGCGATTGCGACTGAGAATGACGATCAGCGCCGCGAAAAGCCACGACGTGCCGCTGACGGAATGGCCCGCCAGCGGCCCGTCACCGAAGCTTTGAGCCGCCACAGCCGCAAGGCCCGCAATCATGCCGGCCAGCAGCGGCTTCATCTCGACTGCCTTTTCTCTCGACAAGCGAAGGCCGAGCGCCGCGACCTTGGCGAAGAAGCCAAAGAACAGGATCGATCCCACGGGTCCAATCTCGGCCAGGATCGCCAGATAGTAACTGTCGGCCGGCTCGCCTGGCGGAGCCCGTATGCCCACCTCATTCAGTTCCTGTTTTGCCGGCTTCATTGCCGCCGTGCTGTTGTTAAGCCCAACCCCGAGGATCGGATGCTCCGAATAGCCCTCCAAGGCCGCCTGGAACATGTAGAAGCGCATCGAAAACGTGTCGGGCCGCGTCTGTAAATACGCAATCAGCAACGGCATGCCTACAATGACTAACAAGGCCGCGGCGCCGCCACTTAGCGCGAGCAGCCGACGGGAAATTAACCCTGACCTTGCGCCGACTGCGAGGAAAACAAGTGTGCCCACCAGGAACCCAATCAATCCAGCCCGCGAAAACGTCAACACCAACGCGACAAAGCCCCACATGTAGACCAGGAAAAAAACAATTCGGTCACGTCGCGTTTTCGCCGCCATGAAATAAGCGAGCACGACCGGCAGAACGAGGCCACACAGTCCCGCCGGTATTGCCGGATGGCGGAACATGCCCTGGCTCCGTTTGATCTGCGATTCCCCAAGGGCGCCAAAGGACCCGAGGCCGCCGGAACTACTGTTGACGGTGAGGTTCTGGGCGCCTTTGAAGGTCGACTTGTGTGAGCTGCTGGGCTCGCTGGTCCCCTGCTGGTCATGCAGGCCCGCGAAGGCCACCGTGTCCGTTCCAATTCCGCGCTCGAAAAAAACGATCACGCTGCCCGCGCCGATGATCAATCCCAGGAATATCGCCAGGATGATGGTTCGGACCTGCTGTGGCGTTGACACGTTATTGATCAGATAAATGAAAAACAAGAAATACATGGATTGGCGGAACAATTCAAATAAAGACAGGCTAAGCACCTGCGCGTTAACAAGCGAGACGAGCAGCGCCCAGCCAAGGTAACACAGAAATAGATAGCCAATACGCGGGAAATAAATCATAGTCCGTCTCAGGCAAACACGCGCGATCCATGGCGCCAACATCACGAGTACTATAACATCGGTCAGATACACTTCCAGACCGATCGTCCCGGACATTGGTTCGCCGTACGCCTCGACCAATGCCTGCAAATCGACGATCCCAATAGAGAGCCATTTGGTGATGTCGAACGGGATCGACAGGACCAACAGGAAAAGCCAATAGGCCTGCGGGTCCTCCAGGATCATCGTCGGGATCAGCAGGGCGGCGCCGCCCAACAGGAAAGTGGTCTTCGCCGGGGACACCACAGTCACCGCCATGGCCGTCGCGACGCCCAGCAACACGCCCGCGCACGCGACGCCGAGGCCGCCGAGCAGGACCCTGGATAACGAACTCGACGAAGCGCTCATCATCCTCCTTGACGCCCCACGCTGTTCACTCCAGCTTTAGCCTGTCTTCGCCGCCCGATCTGATGACGCCGCCTGAAATGAAACCTGATCGCCGAAATCGATCGGCGCGACGACAGTCCATAGCGCAATTTGAGGCGGGACTGTATCGTCCGCGGCGCGGCGGGGCCACCGCGTGGACCTGACGCTTCGGCCGACTGCGACGCGCGATTCGATTTTCGATCAATCTGGTAGCGTGAGAGCTCGATGACCCCCGACGACGCGTCCAGCCTTCAGGAGAAAGCGTCCTTTGCCAGGAAGCTGGCGGCCTGGCTCCTGATCATTCCGTCCGCGGTGATCGGAATCCTCTTGGTCGAGGCGTTTTGCTGGCTGTTCGTTCCCTCGCTCGGATCGAACATCCCCGGACGGGACCAACGAGTGGTTTTCTTCGATGGCCAGAATCCGATCTTCCAGAACCACGCCGACATATTCACTTATTCGCCAAACAATGACATCCGCAACCTGACCGCTTTCTTCAATAGCGACGACTTTACCATTGAATACGACTATCGCTTCAAGACCAACAATTTGGGTCTGACGCAAGACGATGACGTTTTTCCCGGAACGACTTCGCTGCTACTGCTCGGCAATTCGTTTACCGAAGGACAAGGAGCCGCTCCGTGGTTTCGGCTGGCGGCGCCGGCGATCAAGCAGCTCGGCTATCAGCCCATCAATGGCGGCGTGTTGGGGACAGGGTTCGAACAGTGGCTCAAGCTCTCCCAGTATCTGACGGCAAAAGGAATTGAGCTTGGAAAGGTGGTCGTGATCTTTATTTCCGACGATTATCATCGCCCGGTCTGGAATATTCCGCCCCAGGTTTTTCGATGCCTTTCGGCAACTTCGCTATGCAAGGTTGAGGACAGCTATTTTTATCTCTTGCCGCCCCCGCCCGAGCTGGCGTCTTGGATTGACCGGGTGCGAGCGGCGCGCGGACCGCTGACGCCCCAGCTGAAACCGAGCGCTGCGGCGCTCTTTCCCGCAACCTATTCTGTCTACACGTATTTCCGACAACTTTTGACTTTCAGAAAAGCGGGGCGTCAGTCGTACGTGGCAATCAAGGACCTAGTCACGTTATATGGCCCGGAGAACGTGGCGTTCCTTCACTTGCCGCAGAAGGACGAACTCGATGGGGGTCCGAACCGCTTTGGGAAACAGGCGAGGCAGGCGATCGAAGACGCGGGCGGGACGCTTTTTGACGGCTTCAAATTGTGTGCCATGACCAAAGCTGACTATTATCAGCACGACAACCACCCAAATCAGGCCGGCTACGCCAAAATTGCCGCCTGCACGAAAACGGTCATCAATCTTTTCACCGCGCGCGGTTCTCAGGCCGGGCGAGCGCCGTCTGGTTGAGCCCCAGGGGCGAATTTATGCGACGCTATGGTGCGGCGAACTTTGCGATGCTTGCCAGCCCAGATCAACACTCTATCATGGGCGTTGGGCGTTGGGCGTCCGCCTGGGGTCGTTCTACAATGCTACGGCGACCCCGCGCGACGCCGCTGCCCCCGACCGGGTCCGTCACGTCAGACAGAGGAGCATCAGGCTTGGAGTACCGTTCGCACGACGTCGCGCCCGGAATCATGCTGCACGAAAATCTGGCCCGCAGGGACGACATCGTCGGTCCCTCGAACCGCCGCTTCGGTCTGTCGATCGGCGCGGCATGCGCTGCTATTTGGGGTGTTCGCTGGCTGCTCGGCCATAAACATTCGGAATGGCTGCTGGCGATTGCGCTTCTCGCCGCTCTTTTCGCCATAATTTGGCCGGCGGCGCTGGCCCCGTTCAGTCGGCTTTGGCTGAACTCGGGCTCCTACTTGAACGGGTCGTTAACCCCGTTGTCATGACAGTGTTATTTGCTTTAGCGATCGTCCCGATTGGCGCCCTGCTGCGGCTGAGCGGCAAGGATTTGCTGCGCCTGCGCCGCAATCCGGATGCGGCAAGCCACTGGATCCCCCGGTCATCCGCCCCTTCGACCGAAACGATGAACAATCAATTTTAACGAGGCGATATGTCGTTCTTGGTGGAGTTATGGTCATTCCTCAGGGTCCGCAAGAAATTTTGGCTGATCCCGGTGGTCTTCATGATAGCCCTCTTCGGAGGCCTTGTGGTGCTTAGCAGCGGTTCGGTCATCGCGCCATTCATTTACACCTTATTTTAGGCGAAGCGTTGTTCGTACTTGGTATTTCAGCCTTCTACCACGACAGCGCCGCGGCTCTCGTCACGGATGGGCGGATTGTGGCCGCTGCGCAGGAAGAGCGGTTCACCAGAAAAAAGAACGACGCCGGCTTTCCGCGAAGCGCCATCCAATACTGTCTCAATGAAGCCGCGATCGACCTCGACGCCGTCGATTACGTCGTGTTTTATGAAAAGCCATTCGTCAAATTCGAACGTCTGCTCGAAACGTATTTAGCTTTTGCGCCACGTGGCCTGCGTTCGTTTCGTATGGCTTTGCCGATCTGGATCAAGGAAAAGCTGTTTCAGAAGCGCTTGCTACGGAAAGAGCTCGAACGGTTGGCGCCGGACTGCGATTGGGAGAAGCGCCTTCTGTTCAGCGAGCACCACCAGAGTCATGCCGCCTCCGCCTTCTTCCCCTCGCCGTTCGAGGAGGCCGCGGTGCTGACCATGGATGGTGTCGGCGAGTGGACTACGACGTCCCTGGCCGTGGGCCGCAAGAGCGCGCTGGAAATCATAAGGGAAATTCATTTCCCTCATTCACTCGGCCTGCTCTATGCGGCGTTCACGGCATATACGGGATTCCGCGTGAATTCTGGCGAGTACAAGATGATGGGACTTGCCCCCTATGGCGAACCCCGGCATGTCCAGAAGATCCTCGACCACCTGATCGACCTGAAGGCGGACGGAAGTTTTTGGCTCGATCAGAGCTATTTCGACTACTGTACCGGGCTCACCATGACGAACGGGCGCTTTCACGCGCTGTTCGGCGGAGAACCGCGGGACGAGCATGCGCCGCTGACCCAACGCGAGATGGACCTTGCCGCCTCGATCCAGGCGGTCACGGACGAGGCCGTGCTCCGGATGACCCGCTCGATCGCCCGCGAGACTGGGGCCAAGAATCTTTGCTTGGCCGGCGGGGTCGCCCTCAACTGCGTCGCCAACGGGAAGATTGTCCGCGACGGCAAGTTCGAGAGCATTTGGGTGCAACCGGCGGCCGGCGACGCCGGCGGGGCGCTCGGAGCGGCGCTCACCGTCTACCACCTTTATTGCAAGCAGCCGCGCATGCCGCACGACGGGCTCGATGCAATGCAGGGCTCGTATCTCGGCCCCCAATTCGCGCAACCCGACATCGAGCAGCGTCTTGCCGCATGCGGCGCGGTATTCGATGTGATGACCGAGGAGGCGCTGATCGAGGCGACCGTCGATGCGTTGATTGGGGAAAAGGCGGTCGGCTGGCATCAGGGGCGAATGGAATTCGGCCCACGCGCACTTGGAAACCGCTCGATCTTGGGCGATCCACGCAGTCGGACGATGCAGAAGACTTTGAACTTGCGTGTCAAATATCGCGAGAGCTTCCGGCCCTTCGCGCCCTCGGTGCTGCGCGAGGACGTCGCCGACTGGTTTGATCATGACGACGACAGCCCCTACATGCTAGTTGTCGCCGACGTCGCCGAGAAGCGCTGGAAGGCCCTCAGCGTTGAGGACGCAGCGAGAGTGGGGACGGACAAGGTCAACGCGGCGCGATCGGAAATCCCGGCGATCACGCATGTCGATTACTCGGCTCGCCTGCAGACCGTCCATCGGGAGACAAATCCCCGGTACCATGCGTTGATCTCTGCCTTCAAGGCCAGGACCGGCTGCCCCGTGGTGGTCAACACCAGCTTCAATGTGCGCGGGGAACCGATCGCCTGCACCCCGGAAGACGCGTTCCGCTGTCTTATGGGCACCGAGATCGAGGCGCTGGTGGTTGGCGATTGTTTTCTGCGCAAGGAGCGGCAGGATCCGGCGCTGAAGCTCGATTACCGCAATGTCTTTGATCCGGACTAGCAACTGTCGCGAAGGCGCTCAGTCGGGGCAAAGACACTGCGAAAACGACGGACGGTAGCCTTCGGCGGTGCGCTGGTATGGCTTCTCGGTTTCGTGCTACATTGAAAAACCCGGCCGAAATGTTGGAATAACAATCGGAATGGAAACCGTCTCCGTCTTCGACGTCCTGCAGCGTCGCTCTCGTCTGATTGCCGCGCTTTGCGTAGTGACGACTATTGCTGGATACGGCGTTACATTCCTTAAGCCTCTCATCCCGGTAAAATACGAAGCTTCCGCTGTCGTCCTGGTTCGACCGCATGAACAGGTCAAGATAGGGCCGGCCGGCTCTGGCAAAGAGTTCCTGGATTTTCCGGTCGCGCAAACGCCGGTAGTCGAGTCTGCTTCCAAAACATATATCCAGATCATTGAGAGTCCTGAGCTGATCGGCAAGGTCGTCCGTGAACTCGACTTGGACCACGAGCCGGTTAGCGACGCGTACGCTGATGACACTATTCTTGCGCGAATCGCTGCCTCGATGGACAGGATATTCAACGAGGTGACACCATATATTAAGAATGCATTGTCGATTCTAAAATATGGGAAAGTTGTTCAGGGTAATCCGTTTGACAAGGCGGTAGGCCGGATTGGACGAGGGCTTACGTTGAAGGCATACGAGGACACTTATGTCTTTGAAATTAAGTACAGCGACTCGGATCCGACAATAACCGCTAATGTGGCCAACACGATCGCGAAGTTGTTCATACAATTCATGGAGGACATGCGGACTTCCGAGGCGAAAGCCTCGGCAAATCGGCTTCAACGCGAGCTCGACGAGAGCCGGCAACGACTGGTTGACGCCCGTGAGACTCTGCAAAAATACAAGGAAGCGAATGGCGTTTTCCTGTACCAGCCCGAATATGATGAGAAACTGAAGGTCATATCGGATTTGACGGTTGAGCTGGCGAAATTGGATGCCGCTTACGCCAATGAGAATTTAGGGGCCAACACGATCGAAGGCGCGACATACGCCAAGAAGCGCGATCGTCTCCTGAAGGCGCTCACCGAGAACCAGACGGATTTGGCTTCTCTGCCGATGGTCGAACGCCAACTGCAGCTTCTGCAATCGGACGTCGATGTCGCAAATTCCACCTACGGGACAGTGGCCAGGGAGCTGAAGGATGCAGAATTGAAGTCCGACGCCCTGCCGGAGGCGCGTTTGATCTCCCCGGCCTGGGTTCCCGAGGTGCCGAGCCGGCCGCGCCGCGGCGTCATCGCAATGGTTTCGCTGGTTGCCGGGTTGCTCGGCGGAGTCGTGCTCGCCTTCCTCCTCGAGTACTTCAACCGAACGGCTCGTGGGGTTAGCGATATCGAGAGTTTTGTAGGCTTGAAGGTGATTGGCACGATCCCAGAGGTCGCCCTGAGTCTGCCGGTCGACCGGGCCATAGGGGGCGGCTGAGGTGGCGCGGTCCATTTCCAGTGCGCGCGTCGGTGTCGCCGCGATTGCAGTTGAGGGGCCCAATCAAGGTTGCGTTTGAGCGTGTGTCAGAAGCGCTCTCTCATGGGCGACGCTATGCCGAGCGCCACGCTCGATCAGGCAAAAATGAGGCGCTGACGCAATCGCTAGGCTAGCGGTTTCCGATCAATCCGTATCGTATCCGCAGGACCTGAAGTAATTCACGCATTCGTCAGATTTGAAGATTTCGGCGCAGGCTTCGAGTGCGTTCAGGAGGCCTGTGACGGTTCGCTCGGCGATTTTGCGCAGGAAGGCCTTGAGCTTGGAGTAGGCTTTTTCGATGGGATTCATGTCGGGGCTGTAGGGCGGCAGATAAAGCAACTCGGCTCCGGCGGCTTTGATGAGTTGCTCGACCCTTGCTCCCTTGTGGCTCGACAGATTGTCCATGACGACGACGTCGCCTTGCGAGAGCGTGGGAGCGAGGCATTTCTCCACCCAGTCCTCGAACGTGGCCGCGTTCATCGGCCGGTCGTAGGCCTTTTGCGCCACGAGACCGGAAAGGCGTAGGCCGGCGACGAGCGTGATGGTCTTGTAATGGCCATGCGGAATGCCGACCCGCAGTCGTCGACCGCGCCGGCATCGTCCGCCCTTGCGCGCCAGATTGGTGGAAGCCCCCGTTTCGTCAATGAACACGAGCTTCCTCGGATCGAGATCGAGTTGCGCCCCAAACCACTCCTGGCGCCGCTTCAAAACATCGGGGCGCTGCTGTTCCTCGGCATGCGCGGTTTTTTTTTGAATGTGATCTCGTGCCGATCGAAGAAGCGCCAGATCACCGAGGCAGTTGCAAAATTGGGAGTTCGGCCAGAGTTTTCGAATTTTCGGGTGATTTTTCGACGGTTGCGAACCGCTGGCGGCCGGTTTCTGGTATGCTGATTCTGCTAGGAACAACAAGCAGATGCCAGGAGCCGCCGACGATGTCGCTGCGGGAGAGCCTATCCTCGTACTGGGAGAAGTTTCAAGGGGAACTTTTCCCTTTTCTCGAAGAAACTGTGGGTTTCCTGACCGGATCGCATCGAGCGCTGGTCACGGTCGTGGATATGACGCGGCTCGAGGCTTTCGTCCCGCACTGGCATGGACTTCCCGGGCGCCCGTTGGCCGAGCGGGCGGCGTTGGCGAGAGCCTTCGTGGCCAAGGCGGTTTTCAATTTGCCGACCACGCGAATGCTGATCGAACGCGTCCAGGCCGACAAAACGCTTCGGCGTCTGTGCGGTTGGTCGCGTCCGTCCGAGGTTCCCAGCGAATCGACATTCTCGCGCGCCTTCGCCGAATTCGCCCAGAGCGAACTGCCCTCGCGTGTGCACGAGGCCTTGATCCGGCAGACCCACGCCGACCGGTTGGTTGGTCACATCGCGCGCGATTCGACCGCGATCGAAGGCCATGAAAAGCCGCGACGCGCCGAACAGCCCGAACCGACCGCGCCGAAGCCGGCGCCCCGCAAACGCGGGCGTCCGCGCAAGGGCGAGGAACCCCCGCCCAAACCGCCCACGCGCCTGGAACGCCAAGCCGGCATGACCCTGAGCCAAATGCTCGCCGATCTGCCCCGGCCTTGTGACGTCGGCGTCAAGCGCAACGCCAAAGGACATCAAGAGACATGGATCGGCTATAAGCTGCACGTGGATACGGCCGACGGCGACATTCCCGTCAGTTGCGTTCTCACCTCGGCTTCCGTCCATGACAGTCAGGTCGCCATCCCGCTGGCTACGATGACGGCGGAACGCCTGGTCAATCTCTACGATCTCATGGACAGCGCCTACGACGCGGCCGAGATCGAGGCGCACAGCCGCGCGCTCGGCCACGTGCCGATCATCGATGCCAATCCGCGCCGTGACGCCGCCCTCAAACAAGAATTGGCGCGAGAGCAGAGGCGTCAGGCGCTGGCGGGCCATCGCATGGCCGAGGACATCCGTTACAACGAACGCAGCAGCGCCGAACGGGTCAACGCCAACCTCAAAGACAATCACGGCGGTCGAACCGTCCAGGTGCGCGGCCCCACGAAAGTGATGTGTCATCTGATGTTCGGCATTCTGGTCGTCACGGTGACCCAAATCATCCGTCTCATCGCATAGCGATCGCGATCGTACGCAACATAGAGAGCCCGTAGCCTCCCAAAATATCGGCAGGTCGGCGAGCTATTGCCCGCGCGCGCTCAGAAACGCCGCTCTCGGCACAAATCGACCCAGGCCGCCGCCGCCAAAATCGGCACAGCTCGGAAATCAATCCAAGTTTGCGCTCTTGCGGAAACACAACCCAGTGCTCCCAAACATTTTGCAAGTGCCTCCACCGACAAAGAAAAGCGCTCTCGCTGCAGTTGGCGATCAACCGCTCCTGGATTTCCAACAACGTGATGTCCGGCTGACGACGAATGAGGCCAAGCAGATAATCGCCATGCGCCTCAATGCGGTCCGAGCGTCGATCCCCGCCCGTCGGCGCCGGGGAAATCTCGCCGGTGGCCTGGAAGCGCCAAACCCAACGGATGGCGCTGGCGATGCTGACCCCGAAACGCTTGGCCGCCGCGTTGCGCGACAGGCCGCCGGCCACAACAGCCTCCACCACACGTGTGCGAAGATCTTCGGATAGCGCCATCCCCGCCGCCTCCTTCACGCGGCGGAGCCCATGAATCATGAACAGCCCTGATTCGGGAATCCCCCGCGATTCATTTCGCTGGGAAACCGCTCTAATCCGTACAGATAAGCGGAAATAGGGACGTCTTCGCTATCTTATACGATCATCTTTGGTCAGGGCAATCGCATTTCAGAACAGGGTCAGTAGCCGGGCGAGGTAGGCTTCGTCCCAACCGGCTCGCTTGAACTTGCCGCGGAGCGAGCCTTTTTTGCCGTCTCTTTGCATGACGTTCAAGGCCATGTGGCGGAGAACGGCGAGATTGTGGGGACCGTTTCCCAGACGGGTCCGGTCCTGGTCCTCGTTCATGACGACGTCGAGCCGCCAGTGCAGGCGATTTTCGACGCCCCAATGGGAGCGGACGACTTCGTTGAAGCGTTCGGGCGTCAAAGGCGCGCTGAGCAGGTAATAGGCGGTCTCGGACGTCGTCTTGCCGGCGGTTTCGCGGAGACGCTCGACCTTGCCGACAGCGGCCAGGCCCGGCCACTGATGGTCTTTGATCGGCCATGCGATGTCGGTCGAGACGGTCGCGGTGCGGGTTTCGATGCGGCCGTGATCGCCCTCGACGACCGGCTTGGCCGCGATCGTCTTGCTGGCCGGATCGTCGAGATACAGCATGACTGATCTTCAACAGTCTGCGAAGCCAAGTGTTGATGGCGCGTGCAAAAGCGCGCTACGGTGAGCGCGTGGCACTACAAAACAAAAAATGTACGTAAATCAGGCGTCCACAATCTGACGCAGGGTCGGCGGCAAGGCGACGCCGAGGGCGGATAGCGCGAGGGAGGCTTCGGGGTGTCAATCGGCGTCCAAAATTGACCCCCCTTGTGAAGGGCTCGGACGGTAGCGCTCGCCCCGGTGGAGCTGGTCGGGGTTGCGCAGCCGGGGCGAGCGCGGTTCGGTGAGGCGCCGGCGTTGGTCACGTGCGGTTCTTGAAGCGCCGGCTCTCGTGCCGAGCGGACGTAGCGCGGGTCAATCTCGGCCGAAGCCGCGGGGCGGAACGATCGCCTGGAGTTCAGTGAGGTCGAGGTCGCAGATCGCCTGCAACGCCTCGGCGGTGGCGCTGTCCTCAAGGTTCTCCGGCAGAGCTTCCAGCCAGGCGGCATACTGACCCTGCAAGGTGGCCAGCTCGGAGACAGCGTCGCGCCAACGCTTGGCGCGACTGCGGTGATCGAGGGGTCGCCATATCCGGACTGCCGGCGTCCCGGACTCCCGAGCGGCGCGACAGCGCGCCTGGCGCTCGGCGTCGGTCATCGGTCGCTCGCCGATCGGCTTGCGCGGCATGGTCCACTCCGAAGCGTGACGTCACGAAATCCCGGTCATGAGACAGCGCTCAGGCGCGGTTCTTGAAGCGCCAGCTTTCGTTCCCGGTCTCGACGATGTCGCAGTGATGGATGAGGCGATCGAGGAGCGCCGTGGTCATCTTTGGGTCTCCGAACACGCTCGGCCATTCACCGAAGGCGAGATTGGTGGTGACCAGGATCGAGGTGCGCTCGTAGAGTTGGCTGACGAGGTGGAAGAGAAGCTGGCCGCCGGCCTGGGCGAACGGCAGGTAGCCGAGCTCGTCGAGGACGACGAAGTCCATGCGGGTAAGATAATCGGCCATGCGGCCATGCGGCCCTGGCGCCCGGCGCGCGTCTCGGCCTCGAGCTGGTTGACGAGATCGACGGTGGTGAAGAAGCGGCCGCGCCGTCCGGCGCGAATGCAGCTTCGCGCAATGGCGATCACTGCGTGCGACTTGCCGGTGCCGGTTCCGCCGATGAACACGGCGTTGCGCTGCTGGGCGATGAAGCCGCCGCCGGCGAGGTCGCGAACGAGCGCCTCGTTGATCGGCGTGTCCTTGAACACGAAGTCGTCGAGATCCTTGGCGAGCGGCAGCTTGGAGGCCGTGATCTGATACTTGATCGACCGTGCCTGCTTCTCCGAGATCTCGGCGCGCAGGAGGTCGCCGACGAAGCGCTGCGGCTCGTGCTGGCGCTTGAGCGCGGTCGCGAGCGTCTCGTCGTAGGCGGCCTTCATGCCGTAGAGCTTCAGTTCGCCCATCATGTCGAGGACTTCGGTTCGCTCCATCGTCAGGCGCTCCTTAGGGTGTCGTAGCGGGCGCAGTCGGCGACCGGCGCATGGCGCAGGCTGAGCGCGGCGGGGGTGTGGATCGGCGGCGCCGGTCCGGGATCGCGCCGCCGCGCCAGAATGTTGAGGACGACGTCGGCCGAATGAACATTCTCGGCGAGCGCCTGGGCGCAGGCGGCCTCGACCGCCGGCAATCCGTCGGAGAGCACCGCGGCGAGAATCTTGACGAACTGCCGGTCGCCGTCGTCGGAGCCTGCGAGCTTGCGCTGGATGCGGTCCAGCGCCGCCGGCAGCACCCAGTCCCTGAACGGCGCGCCGTTGCGCAAGGCGCCGGGCTTGCGCGCCAGGACCGGCACGTAATGCCAGGGATCGTACTCGATCTTGCCGCGGCCGAACGCGCGCGGGTGCTCCGCGACAACCCGCCCGTCCTGGCGGATGACGATGCGGTCGGCGTAGGCGTGGATGTCGACCGGACGGCCGACGGCGCTGGCGTTGACCGAATATCTGTTGTTGTCGAAGCGGACGAGGCAGGTCTTCGACACCGAGGCCGGCAGCGCGTGGAATCCGTCGAAGCGGACGCCATAGGGAATGAGCTTCGGCCGCTCCTCCTCAAAAACGTCCCAGATCGTCCGCCCGCTCTGCTCGGGGTGGGCGTGCGCCTTGGCCCAGACCACACATTTGTCGATGAGCCAGGCGTTCATCTCGTGGTAGCTCTTGACCCTCAGACGCGGCGTGAGGAAGCGCTCGCGCACCAGCCCGACCTGGTTCTCGTGCCTCACCTTTCTCCCAACCCGCGGCCGGCGTGCAGGCGACTGGGTCGACGAGGTGGTGCGAGCACATCTGGAGGAAACGGCGATTGTACTGGCGGGCCTTGCCGACGAAGACCGTCTCCACCGCCGTCTTCATGTTGTCGTAGATTCCGCGCCCGCAGGCGCCCCGAAAGAACGCGAAGGCGCGGTCGTGCGCGTCGAACACCATCTCCTGCGTCTCGCGCGGATAGGCGCGAACGAACATCATGCGGCTCATGCAGAGCCGGACGTGGGCGACTTTCACCGTCGTCGTCACCCCGTCGATGACGACGATCTCGTGGCTCCAGTCAAACTGGTAGGCTTCGCCCGGCGCAAACGTCAGGGGAATGTAGGCTTCCGCCGTCGCGCTCGCGTGCTGCTCGCCCCAGCGCCGCGCATAGCGGCGAACAGCGTCGTAGCCGCCCTCGTAGCCGAGAGGCCGCAACGCCGCGTAAATGCGGGTCAGCGTCAGCCGCTCGCGCGCCGGCGCCTCGGCGTTCGCCGTCAGCAACCGGTCGAGCGCCTCCGTCCACGGCCCGAGCTTCGGCCGCGGCTGGACCTCGCGGTCATAGGAAAACGCCGTCTCCCCCGACCGCAGGATCCGCCGCACCGTGTTGCGCGACAGATGCAGGGTCCGCGAGATCTCCTTGATCGACTTCCCCTTGCCCAGATGCTCGCGCCGTATCCAACCAATCGTCTCCACAATCAGCATCCCTTACCGCCCGCTTCGCGCCAAAGCAGGCAGACGACCAAACCGGAAATCGGGGGGTCAATTTTGCACGCCGATGACGCCCCTCAGGGGGTCAATTTTGCACGCCGAAACACATCCAGGACGTCCTTCACGCAGCGCGGCGCAAACGGCGTTGCGGCGTCCTGCTGGTCTTTGGGCAACTCCTCGCCCAGCCACGCCATCGTGCGATAGAGATGATGCAGCTCGATCCCGTCGACGCCGTCGATGCGGTAATCCTCGCGCCAGCGGTCGGCGGCACGGTCGGAGCCGCCGCAGACGAGGCGGTGCAGCACGGTCAGGAACGCCGCGCGCTCCAGCGGGAACTCATGGTTGCGCGCCCTCGCCAGGCGTTCGATCACGCCCCGGCAGCCGGTCTCCTCCCACACCCGCTCGAAGGCGAGCGCCGGATCGATGCGGCGCGCCGAGATCGCCGTCGCCTCGCCGCGGTCGAGCGCGTCGAGCACGATCGCCTTGTCGGCGAAGCGCGCCCCAGAGCGCAAGAGCCGCTCCAGTTGCCCGCTCTCCTGCAGATCCTCGATCCGCCCGAGCGTCGCGATCACCTGCTGGCGCACCACGGCGCCCTCGCGCCGGCTCTCGACGATCTGAAGATAGGCGCGACCGCCTGAGGTCTTCTTGCGGAAATACATGGGAGGGAACCGGACGCGGAACTCGATGTTGGTCCGCACAGTATCCGCTTTGCCTCCACAAAAATCAACGAAAATCCCCACAAAACGTGGCACTACATTTTCACGCTCGGCACCCACCGCATCAAATCATATCAATGGGTTACACACCGCACCCATGCTCCAACTGTCGAAGATCAGCATGACGTCGTCATGAACCGTCCCCTGATTTCCCTTCAGGGCGAGGGCGTAGTCGCCGCCCCGATCGACGATCTGCTGGGTGATGGCGCGCTGGCCATTGAGCGCCTCGGCGGTCACGATCGTTCCTTTCAGCCGCAACATCTCCAAAAGTTTCGGCACGGCGGTAATTTCGTTCGACTTCGCGTCGGTGGCGATCTGCGCCAGCACAAGGCGTTGCTCGCAGCCCCAGGCGGACACCATGTGCAACGGCGACTTGCCGCTGGCGCGGTCGAACGAGCGGCGCAGAACCTTGCCGTCAATCGCCACAACCCCTTGGCATGGCTCGGAGAACCCGACCATGAAGCGTTGAAACGCCGCCCGGAACTGATCCGGGTCGAGCGTACGGAAAAGCCGGCTGAACGTGTCGTGGCTCGGCACGCCATGCTCGTGCTTGAGAAACCCGCGCAGGAGCGGCTCCTTCGCCTTCGCGAACAGGCCCATGTCGAACGAGCCTTGTCCGCCGCACAGAACCGTACACATGGCTATCGCCAAAAAAAATGTCATGAAAGTCGTGCAGCCCTGCATTGCCACTGCGCGGGTCGTCCAAACCGGCCCAGCATTCGATAGAGCGATCCAAGCCATTCTCCCGCGCCGCAAATCAGCCGCGACCCGGTAGAATCCATCCCGCCCGAAACGCAAAACCCGACCAAGGCGTCTAAAGAATTCCAAGTGCGATTCCCCTGATCATCTTTGGCAGGCGGGTTTCGGTCAACCTTGGCTCATAGTAAGCCTCGATTTTTATCAGGGTGCATCAAGTGCTGAAACCTCACTACGTCCCCAACTCCAACCAACTCGCGCGTAAAACTTGATCCGAAAGGAGCCGGACTAATTGCCGCGATGGCCCGGATCGTCGGCGGCTCGTACGGGCCCCCATCAGCGTCGCCTGCGAAGTCGCTTGGACTGCGAGCGACAGACTACGTGATCGACATCGGCGGAAGGTCCGGACCATCCGGTTATGACCCACACCCACTACATCTAGGGTGTTGCCACCCACCCGAGTAAAGCTCAGCATAGGTCGGAGCAGTGACTGGCGACCAGATGGGCGGCCCAGAACCACACTCTCAGGGGCGTATGGCTGCGCTCCATGACCGTTTCGACCGTCTGCCCAGTGTTCTTGCGACATTTCCGCAAGCGGATAGGGCGGTGCCCCGGAATCTAGATGTGGTGGGTATGGGCGTTAACCGGATAGGCACGGTCCGGACATCCGAGCGCCCCGCCTCCATCCACTTCATGAGCGAAACTATGCAATCCCGCATGAAATTTCCGGACAAACTCTTGGCGACCTCTCGGCCCAGTCGAGTCTAACCCGCAACAGCCTCACGAGCCTGCCGCCTCATACGTGCTGATCCAGCACAACGGATTGACCGGCAACATTGCACCGCGCTATTAGGCAGGAATGCGTGTTCTGACTCTCGTCATGACCTTTAACGACGTTGCTGTGATCGAACAGGCGCTCGAGGGTCTTCGACGTCAGATCCGGCCTTCCGACGCGATCATCGTTGTCGATAACGCCTCGACTGATGGAACGTTGGATAAAGTCAACTCCAAAAATATCACAATCCATCGCAATTCTGAGGATTTGGGTCCGAGCGGCGCGGTCTCAGTCGCCTTGGCCTTCGCCCTTGAAAACGGTTTCGACTGGACTTGGGTGCTTGACGCCGACAGCGTCCCGGAGCCCGACGCGCTCGAAAAGCTGCTCGGCTTCTTCGACCATTTGAATACTGAGCAACAAGAGAAGGTTTTTTTTCTCTCCAGTTGGCCCCTGACCGAAGCAGGCGGCGTCAAAGAGCCACCCTCGACTTTCGAGAACGGAGATTTGAAGCTTCTACCGCTGAGTAACTCTCGGGAATCAACTCAATGCGACTGCGTGTTCTGGTCCGGTTCGCTCTATCGGATGAAGGCGGTTGCGCGGATCGGCCCACCGGCAGCGGATTACGTCAATGATATGGGTGAGGCGGAGTATGGCTACCGCGCCCGGCAGCTCGGCTTCACGAGTTACGTCGTCCACAGTAGCGTGGTCCGCCATGACGTGGGACGTCCCCCTGGGGTTGCACCGCGGCTCTATCGGTTCGGTCCGTTGAAGTTTCCGATGGTCGAGATGGCTCCGTGGCGCGCTTATTATGTCGCACGCAACATTATTTATTTTTGGCTCTATGAGTACAAACCACGGCACTTGAAACCGATTACTCGCACCATTGTAACAGTGCTCATCATCACCTTCTCCTTTGTCCTCCGTCCCTTAAGCCACCGGCGGCAGTTGCTTGCCTGTATCCGCGGCATTCGGGACGGACTAACCGGCAACATTGCGGCACGCTATTAGAGCGGTATGCCGTCAAGCTGTATCGCATCGGCAGGCGATGAAGTAATTCACGCACTCACCGGATTTGACGATTTCGACGAAGCTTCGATTGCATGCAACAAGGGGCGCCTAGAGCGGTTTCCGATCAATCCGTATCGCATCCGCAGGCCTTGAAATAATTCCCGCATTCGCCGGGTTTGAAGATTTCGGCGCAGGCTTCGAGTGCGTTCAGGAGGCCTGTGACGGTTCGCTCGGCGATTTTGCGCAGGAAGGCCT
>CAVYON010000062.1:0-25261 GCA_963770035.1 uncultured Alphaproteobacteria bacterium
AATGACGTCGGGTCCGTCCGTCATGGCGAGGACCGCTTGATCCGGGGGGACAAAGCCCTCCAAGGGAATGTAGGACGCGCGACGTTCTGGTGGGCGCCTTCGTACCGCTCGCGGGCGCCAGATCGCCGACAGGTTCTGGTCCATGGCGATGGGTTTTGGGCGCCCTGTAGGGCCGGGTCGATGACCCGGCCGAGGCGCGGTCGCCGACCGCGCCCTACACCGCCCGTCTCGCCCGCCGCAACCCTGAGAAGGGAGTGTCACCCCGCCTCCAGCATCCGCTCCGCGTCGGCCAGCTCCACCGACACGATCTGGCTCACGCCGCGCTCGGCCATCGTCACCCCGAACAGCCGGTCCATGCGAGCCATGGTGATGGGGTTGTGGGTGATGGTGACGAAGCGGGTGTCGGCGCGCTTGCGCATCTCCTCCAGCAGGTCGCAGAAGCGCTCGACGTTGTAGTCGTCGAGCGGCGCGTCAACCTCGTCCAGCACGCAGATCGGCGAGGGGTTGGTCAAGAACACCGCGAAGATCAGCGACATTGCGGTCAGCGCCTGTTCGCCGCCCGACAGCAGGGTCAGGGTCTGCGGCTTCTTGCCGGGCGGGCGGGCGAGCAATTCGAGCCCGGCCTGCAGCGGATCGTCGCTCTCGACCAGGAGAAGCTCGGCGTCGCCGCCCTCGAACAGGGTCGAGAACAGGCTCTTGAAATGGCCGTTGACCACCTCGAAGGCGGCGATCAGCCGCTCGCGGCCCTCCTGGTTCAGCGAGCCGATCGCGCTCCGCAGCTTCTGGATCGCCTTTGTCAGGTCGTCGCGCTCGGCGATCAGCTTGTCGCGCGCGCCCTCGACCTCGGCGAGCTCCTCGTCGGCGCGCAGGTTCACCGCCCCGAGCCGCTCGCGCTCCTGGCGGAGGCTGTCGAGCCTGCGCTGGACGTCGGCAAGCGGCGGCAGGGCCGCGCCGGGCGCCGCGCCGGCGAGGGCCGCCAGGCCGGCCGGCTCGACGTCGAGGTCGGCCGCGATCGTCTGCAACAACTCGGCCCGCCGCGCCTTCGCGGCCTCGACCCGGGCCTCCGAGGCGGCGCGGGATTCGCGCGCCTCTCCCATCGCGTCGAGCGCCTGACGCGCCGCCCGGTCGGCGTCGGCCAGCGCGGTCTCGGCCAAGGCCAGCGCGTCGGCAGCCGCCTTGCGCTGGGCCTCGGCGGCGCCGAACTCGTCGGCCAGCGCCCGGCGGCGTCGGGCGAACTCGGCGGGGGCGTCAGCCAGCCCTTCGCGCTCCTCCTCGGCGGCCGCCCGCCGCTCGGCGATCTCCTCGATCTGGCCCTGCGCCCGCTCGCGCCGGCCCTCCCACGAGACGCGCTCGGCCGCGATCGCCGTGCGCCGGGCGCGGCGCGCTTCGGCTTCGCGCGCGAGGTTTTGCGCGGCGGCGCGCGCCTCGGCGTGCGCCCCGCGCGCCTCGCCCGCGGTCGCGCGGGCCCGCTCGAGCCTCAGGGTCAGCTCTTCGCTCGGGACGAGGCCGGCCATCGCCGCCTCGGCCTCCGCCTTGCGTTCGGCCGATTCGTCGCGGGCGGCCTTGGCGCGCTCGGCCGCCTCCTCTTGCGCGGCGCGGCGGGTGACGATCTCGGCGCGCTTGCGCTCGAACTGGCCGAGCGCGTCGCGGGCGGCGTCCGAGGCGGCGCGGGCGGCGCGCACCCGGTTGCGCCACTCGGTCTCGGAGGCGGCGGCCTGGCGGAGCGCCTCAGCGGCCCGAGTCGCGTCGGCGCGCACGACTTCGGCCGCCTGGCGGGCGGCCTCGGCCTCGCGTTCGAGATCGCCGAGCCGGTTCCTTTCGGCGAGCCGGCGCGCGGCCGGGGTCGGCGCCTCGGCGGCCGCGACAAAGCCGTCCCAGCGCCAGAGGTCGCCCTCGCGCGAGACGAGCCGCTGGCCAACTTCGAGATAGGTGGACAGGCGGTCGCCATGCTCGCGCGCGACCACCCCGACCTGGGCGAGGCGGCGGGCCAGGGCCGGCGGCGCCGTGACCTGCGCCGCGAGCGGCGCGACGCCGTCGGGCAGCGCCGGGTCGGCCCCGAAACCGGGCATCAGCGACCAGTGGACGGGGGCCGCCTCGTCGATCGGCGCGTCGAGGTCGTCGCCGAGCGCCGCCCCCAGCGCCGCCTCGTAGCCGCGCGCGACGCCGATCGAATCGACGACCGGGGCGAAGCGATCGTCGGTGCGGGCGCCAAGCAGGCCCACCAGCGTGCGGGCCTCCGTCTCCAGCCCCTGCGCCTTGCGCTCGGCCTCGGCGAGCGGAGCGCGAGTGGCGGCCTCCTTATCGCGCGCTTCGGCGTGGCGCTCCTCGGCGAACGCCGTCGCCTGCTCGGCCGCGTCCAGCGCCTCGGCGAGTTCGGCGGCGGCCTCGGCGCGGCGTTCGTGCTCGGCCTCGGCAAAGCTGTCGGCGTCGAGCGCCTCGAGATCGCGCGCGATGGCGGCGTATTCGGCCTCGAGCCGGGCGAGACGCCGCCCCTCCTCGGCGGCGGCGGCGCCGAGCGCGTGGCGGCGCGCGTTGAGGTCGGACGAGGCGGCCTGCGCCTGATTGAGCTCGGCCTCGGCGGCGGCGAGCGTGCGGGCCGCCGCCCCCTCCCGGGCGCCCGCCTCGGCGGCGACATCGCCGCCGCCGTCGAGCGCCTCGGCGAGGCCCGCGTCCTCGGCCTCGAGCCGCGCCAGGACCGACGCGGCGTCAGCGATCAGCGCCTCTTCGCGCTCGAGGTCGCGGGCGAACTGCGCCGCGCGCCGCTCGAGCTCGGCCTCGCGCCCGGCCGCACGCTTCTCCTCCGCGTCCAGCGTCTCGCGGGCGATGGCGATGCGCTGCAGGGCGGCGGCGCGGCGGGCCTCCTCGTCGCGCAACCCCGGCAGCTCGGCCGCGGCCAGCGCCTGCAGGCGCGCCGCCTCGCCCTGGGCGCGAGTCCGCTCAGCGACGTCGAGCAGGTCGGCGTCGAGCTTCTTCGCCGCCTCCGCGAACGCGGTCTCGGCCTCGCGCCAGGCGATCAGGTGGGCGAGCGCCTCGTTCCGGCGGATGTCGGCGGCGAGGTTGCGGTAGCGGCTCGACTGGCGCGCCTGACGCTTGAGGCTTTCGACCTGCGCATCTATCTGCTTCAGCACGTCCTCGACGCGCAAAAGATTGTCCTCGGCGCCCTTGAGGCGCAGCTCCGCTTCGTGCCGGCGCGAATGCAGGCCGGAAATGCCGGCGGCCTCTTCCAGGATGAGCCGCCGCGCCTGGGGCTTGGCGGCGATGATCTCGCCGATCTGGCCCTGGCGGACGAGCGCGGGCGAGCGGGCGCCGGTCGAGGCGTCGGCGAACAGAAGCTGCACGTCGCGGGCGCGCACCTCCCGGCCGTTGACGCGGTAGGTCGAGCCGGCCTCGCGCTCGATGCGGCGCGTCACCTCGATCGTCTCGTGCTCGTTGAAGGCGGCCGGCGCGCGATGATCGGAATTGTCGAGCCAGATGCCGACCTCGGCGTTGTTGCGCGAGGGGCGCTTACCCGAGCCCGAGAAAATGACGTCGTCCATGCCCGAGGCGCGCATGGCCTTGAATGAGCTCTCGCCCATGACCCAGCGCAAGGCCTCGACGAGGTTCGACTTGCCGCAGCCGTTCGGGCCGACGACGCCGGTGAGGCCGGGCTCGATCTTGAACTCCGCGGTGTCGCAGAAGCTCTTGAAGCCGGTCACGCGCAAGCGCTCGAATATCATGGCATGGCCTTGTCATCCGGCGGCCGGCGAACCCTTCCGGCCGCTTGCGCGGGCCACCTTCCCCCCGAGGGGGAAGGGATCGCCCCTCTCCCCGTAGGGCGTCCAGAAGGACGCCCGTCTTTCGACGGGCTCTGGCGGCAGGGTGAGGGCAAGATGGCGCAACCGAATTTGATCAAGCTCTGAAGGCGCTCGTCCCGGAACGGGACGGGCATGCGTCTAGCGGCCATATCGGGCCGGCGCAATCAACCCCGCGCCTGCGAAAACCTGTGCGAAACAGCGTCATTTCGCCGCCGGCGCGAGAATCCCGTCAAAGCTGTCGAGCGTCTGCTCGCCGGCGAGGCGCTTGCCGGCGACGAAAAAGGTCGGCGTCGAGTTCGACCCCGAGCTTCTGCGACGCGACCGCGCGCACGGCTTTGACCTGATCGAGCAGCTTCTGATTCTTGAGGCAGGCGTCGATTTCAGCCCGCGGCACGCCCGCGGCCTGAACCTCGGCTTTGAGGCGCGGAAGCGGATCTTCGGCAAAGGCCCAATCGGCCTGCCGGTCGAACAGGCGGTCGACGACCGCGTCGCGTTTCTCCGGCCCGGCGCAGCGGGCGAGCATGAAGGCGGCGATTGCGAGCGGATCGAGCGGGAACTCGCGCAGCACGAATTTCGCCTTGCCGGTCTCGACGTATTTCGCCTTCAGCGCCGGCCAGACTTCGTTGTGGAAGGCAGCGCAGTGGCTGCAGGTCATCGAGGCGTATTCGACGATGGTCTCGGGCGCCTCCGCCTTGCCTTGGATGATGTCGGGCAGCGCCTGGGGGGCGGCGAGCGCGGCCGTCTCAGCGGGCGTCAGGGCGTCGACCGTCGCCGGGTCGGCGTTGGCCGCGAGGATGTTGACGGTGGCGAGCGCCGCGCCCGAGGAGCACGCCAGCGCGGCGGCGCCGGCGAGGATCGCGAGACGGCGGTTGCGAAGCGGGGAAGGCAAAGCGGCGGCTCCGAGGCGGTTTGGGCGGTCGGGACCGTATCGCGAGCGCGGCGGCGCGGCAATCCACGGGCGCGAGAGGCCAGGCAGAACCTTAAGTCCGCTACTATCGCGGGACGGGGCAGGAAGGCCGCCTCCTTCGCCAGCGGATAAGCGGGCAGCGGCGTGCCGACTCCTAGATGTCTCCCGTGCGCTATACGGCCGGTAAACCATATGATGGAGCATTTTATTTCTGATAATCACAATTTACGTTACCGTGCCTTTCATCGCTCACAAAGCCTTTGAGGAAGCCGCGATGCCAATGTCAGTTCTATTAGCCTTCCCGTCCGAGTGCGGTCCGCAGCCGGACGAAGTGGAGGACACGCTGCCCTTATCCGCCAGAGTGCGCACGGCGCTGCTCGACCGGCTCGAAGCCTGGATCGACGAGGAGGAGCAGCTGATCGCCGAGATCGAGCGGAAGATCGCGGCGACGCTCAGCGCAGCCGCGGCGCCCTGGGCGCATGCGAAGACCGCGCCCGAGGCGGACCAACCCATCCGTGGGGCGGCGATGACAGAGCCATTGGCGGCCGCCTAATTAGCGAGGCTTCGTCCGCGCCGACGTCCAGGCGAACGCCGGCTTACTTCGCGGGCGTCGCGGACTGAGCAACCGAGGCCGGCGCGACGGTGGGGATCGAACCCGTCGCCGTCGGCGCGTCGGAGTTCGAATCCCCCGGCCCGTCCGCAGCCTTTGCCGGCGGTTCAGGCGCCTTTGCGGCGACCGTCCTGAGCTTGCTACCGGCGACAGCCGCGCTGCGTCGGGGCGGCAGCGGAACATCGGAGGGAATGGGCTGGTCGGGCACGTAGGCGGTGGCCTCGGGTTTCGCCGGTTCGTCCTGCCCGCCCACGTGGAGCCACTTCTTCACGCTGCTTGTGCCGGCGCCCCACATGCCGGCAACCCCGCCGGCGGCGGTAGCCGCAACGGCGATCGGTTGCTGCGCGACGGCGAGTTGCGGCTGATCGGACCCAGGCGCGACGGGCTCCGCCGCAGCAGCGGCCGTCTCCACGACAGCCGGCTTCGCCGCCTTGGTCGCCGCGCGCGCCTTCGCGGCGTCGGAGGCCGCGACCGTCACCACGGCCGCTGCCGGCTTGCCCGGGTCGTCGAGCGCGACCTCCTGCGGGCTCCCGACGAGGGCGTCGGGATCGCTGGTGTCCGGGTAGTTCGCGAACACAGGGTTTTGCCCGCCGTCGGCGTAGACGGTGCGAATCGGCTTCTGGCCCTTGGCGATGAGTTCGGCGACCTTGGCGTCGTCCTTGGTCTCCTTTTCGGCGACTAGGGACTCGACCTCCTCGTCCTTCTGCAGGGCGGGACAGGGCGCCGTCGCCGACACCTCGCCCTTGGCCGTCGCGCCGAAGATGTATTGCTTGCCGCAAATGACTACGGACGGCTCGGTCTTGGTGACCTCGAAATGGTCCGCGCCGTTCTTCAGCTCCTTCCAGAACGCGATATTCGGGTCGAGCCGGTACTTGGCCATGTTCTCCGGAGTCATGTGGAACGGATACGACTGAAGCTGAATCTCACGTTGCCCGCCGCGCAACGCATCGCGCCCGATGGCGTAGATGTCGTCGACCTGCTTGTCCGTCATTGAGAAGCAACCGGCCGACGAGCACACCCCGTGCACCATCACGCTGCCGCCTGTTCGCCCGTAGGCGCGGTCGTAGGCGTTCGGGTAGCCGACGTTGAAGGCGAGATAGTAGTGCGAATTCGGGTTCAACTGCCCCGGCGTGATCGCGTAGAAGCCCTCGGGCACCTGCATGTCGCCTTCAGTTCTCTTGGGGCCGAGCTGGCCGGACCAGCGACAGATTGGATAGGTCTTCAGGAGGGCGTACTGGCCATCCGATTTCATCTTCCAGATTTCGAGCTCGGCCTCTTTCTTGTAGGCGCGAATCAACATCGGCGACGACGGCGTCGTGTCGATCTTCGCCATTTCTTCGAGCGTGGCGCTGGAGATCGGGTGCTCGGAACGGCCCGGCCCAGCGTCGAGATAGGACTCGTCACATCCGGCGACGAGCGCCCCCGCCGCGACGGTGAGGCCTAGGGCGGTCAGGCGCCAGAACGGCAGAGTCATGCGTTACCCCGTTGTTGGCGCGTAACCCTTAAGCGCACCCGCCGAAAAAGTCCACGCGGCGGGATGAAGCGCCCCGACCGCTTACCGATTCGTTAACGTTTCTTCATAAAGACCGACGCTGTTTCAAAGCATTTGGATCAAATTGCGGCGCCGGCGCCCACCTGCGCACGCACGCCGCGCTCAAGGTCCGCGCGATACACGACGTCGCAAAGCCTCACCAGAGGTCGGAGACAGGCGCGCCGTCGAAGATCTCAGCGAGTCGGGCCCGCGTGCCTGGGCTGGCTCCCTCGGGCAGGGCGCGATAGGGAAAAAAGCGCGCTTCCTGGATTTCGAGGTCCGGTTGGCGCGCGCCCAAGACCTCGAAATCGCGGATCACATAGACGGCGACATGGTCGCGCCGCGAGACGCGCCCGTTGAAGTAAAGCCCATGCAGGACGGGCCTTCCGGTCGCCCGCACGCACGCCTCCTCTTCGAGTTCGCGCTTCAGCGCGTGTACGAACGTCTCGCCGACCTCGACGCCGCCGCCGGGAAAATGCCAGCCCGGCACATAGCCGTGCCGCACAAGCAAGACCGAGGCGTCCGCGCCGACGACGACCGCCCGGACGCCGAGCGTCATCGGCCGCGCCATCAGGAAGCTCAGGTGTGCGATGCGCGATCTCAATCGGGCGGCGAGCGACGCCATGCGGGAAGACACCAGGATCTGCACCGGCGGCGCCGGGGTTGTGTTTGCCTTGAAGCGCCCTTATTGCGGCGCCGTCAATGGCGGCGCGCCGCCGCGGGGATGAGACCGGGCGGGCCATGAGCTTCACCATCGCGCACATCACCGACCCGCACCTGTCGCCCGCTCCGCCGCCTTTCGGCGCGAATTTCCGCCTCAAGCGCTTCATGGGCTACGTCAACTGGAAGCGCTCGCGCGAAGCGCTCAACGACATGGGCCTGCTCGCCCGCATGGTGGCGGACTTGCGCGACCAGCGACCCGATCATGTGGCGGTCACGGGCGACCTCGTCAACATCGGCATGCCGGCGGAATTCCGCGGCGCCGCGGCCTGGATGGAGACGCTGGGCGATCCGCACGACGTCAGCTTCGTGCCCGGCAACCACGACGCCTATGTGCGTGCGGCGATGCCGATCCTGAGCGAGACCTTCGCCAGATGGACGACCGACGATACGGGCGTGTCGCGCTTCCCCTATTTGCGCGTGCGCGGCGACGTTGCGATCATCGGCCTGACCTCAGGGCTGCCGACAGCGCCGCTGATGGCGTCCGGTCGGCTCGGGCGGGCGCAACTCGACGCCTTCGCGGCGATGCTCGCGGAGACCGGCGCACGGGACCTAGCCCGCGTCGTCCTCATCCATCATCCGCCGCTGTCGAAGGGGGCCCCGCCTTTGCGCGGTCTCACGGACGGCGCGGCGTTCGAGCGGGTGATCGCCGCGCACGGCGCCGAGGCGATCCTGCACGGCCACACCCACAAGCAGCTCGTCCGCTCGCTGCCCTCGTCGGCGACGAAGACGGTCGGCGGCCGCGTGCCGGTGCTCGGGGCGCCGTCGGCGGCCGCGGCGACCCCCAACCCCCGCTACCGCGCCGCCTACTATCTCGTGCGCCTGACGCGCGAGGGCGAGCGCTGGCGCGTTTCCGCCCGCGTGCGCGGCCCCGCGCTCGGCGGAGACGCAATCGGCGAGCGCGAGGCGCTGGCGGTGTAGGACGAAACCGCGCGTTTACGGCAATGAATGCACGATCACCGGCCCCGCCGTCGCCGTCGTCGGTCCGACGACATAGGGCGCGAGGTGCTTGTCGATCCAGGCGAGCGCGCGGCGGTTGGATTCCTGCGCCTCCTCCACCTTGTTGAAGAGGCTGATCGCCGTCACCGTGTCGTCCGGTGAGTAAACGACGTAGTAGCCCATGAACCCGGAGACGCCGCTGACGATCGGAACGGCGCCCTTGATCGCCTCGGCAAGCGTGTCCGCCATGCCCGGTTTGGCCTTCACCTGACGAATTGCGGCGTACATGTCGTCCCTCCGTCTCGCGCGTCGCTTCCGGCGCTTTGGACCCAGGCTACCGCGCTCCGGAGGACTTGACCATCATGGACAGGCGCCTTCTCCGTCCGCTCACGCGCCCGGCGCGGGCAGCGCCGCCGCCGGCGCACGCGCTTTGGCGCTCGGCGCGAGCTTCTTCACCATGCTCGACGCCGCCACCACGTTCTGGTTGGCGAAGGCCTCGTGATTGCGTTCGATCTCGGCGAGATCGTACTGATAGTTGACCATCACGCCGTAGGACTCGGCGAGGCCCTTCTCCGATAAATCGCCCATCGGATTGATCCGTTCAAGGCGCGCGCCGTTGCCCAGATGGAAGCGCGCGACCGGATCGTCGACGCGTCCGTCGGACCGCCGGACCTTGAGGAAGTAGTGCGCCGCGAGCGGCTCGAGCGCCTTGCGCATGCGCGCCGCGGCCTTTGGGTTTTCCGCCCATTGATGCTCGAGCGCGATGTCCCGCGCGGTCTTGATCAGCGTCTCGACCGCCGGGTCGTCGCAGCTTTCCACCCACGCCCTGAGGCCTGGGACGGGCGAAAGCGTCAGGAAGGTCTCGATTTTCGGCAGTTCGCGGCGGATCTCCTCGACCACCTGCTTGATCAGGAAATTGCCGAAGCTCACGCCGGAAAGGCCCTCCTGGCAATTCGAGATCGAGTAGAAGGTCGCGACCCGGGCTTTGTCCTCGGCGACGTGGCCCCGCCGCTCGGCGAGCAGCGGCGCGATCCCAGCCGGTGCGGTCATTGTCAGCGCGACCTCGACGAAGATCAGCGGCTCATCGACCAGCGCCGGATGGAAGAACGCATAGCAGCGCCGGTCGACCGAATCGATGCGGCGCCTCAGGTCATCCCAGCCGCGGATGGCGTGCACCGCCTCGTAGCGGATGATCTTCTCCAAGACGGCCGCCGGAGAGGACCAGCCGATCCGGCGCAGCACCAGAAAGCCGCGGTTGAACCAAGAGCCGAACAGGTGAAGGAAATCGCGGTCGAGCACGGAAAGCCCACGGTCTTCGCGCATGGCCGCAATCAGTTCGGCGCGCATCGCCACAAGCGCCGCGGTGCCCCCCGGCGCCCGGTTCAGGCGCCGGAAAAGCTCCTGCCGGCGCGGCTCGGAGGCGTAGTGGACCTCCGCCGCGGCGGCTTCGCCTCCTGTCACGGTAAAGCGCGCGATCGCGCTCTCGATCCGCGTGCGGTCCGGCCCGAAATCCTCCGCCAGCACCCGAAAGAACGCGCCCCTGTCGTCCTCGCCAAGGCTGCTGTAACGGCCGAGAATTTCGCTCGCCAGCGCCACCCCGGAGGCCTCGCCGCGTCCGCTGACGAGCGCGTGACACATGTCGGCGAGCGAGCCCGCCCGGTTGACGGCGTCGCGCGGCCACGGGCTGAGCTTGAGCACGGAGCGTCCCCGTTCCGCGATCGAGGCGAGGAGGTCCGAAAAGAACGCGCTGTCCATGCTGCCTACCCATGTCGCATGCGTCCGATGGCGCGCCGTGCGGCCGGGACGGCGGAATTCTCACTGGCGAAGGCGGACAAATCAAGGCCGCAAAGGCGGCGCTGTCAGAACGGCCAACCGGTCAGAACCTTCATCCAGAATTCGCCGAGCCTGTGCGTCCAGATGAGGCGGCCCGCGAGCGCGAGCAGGCCCAACAGGGTCAGAGCGCCGACCGTCATGAGCAGAACGCCGAGCGCGCGGGCGAGGACACCCGGTCGAGCGTTCGGCGCCGGGCCTGACGAAACCTCGCCCGGCATGTGGCCGCCGGACCGGACGACCTTGGGGCGCGCCAGACCGCTGAGCGGCGCATGCAGCGGCGCTTCCGGATCGTCACACGCTCCTTTGCCATTCGGCGCGGGCTCGTCCGCTCCAACTGGCAGGCCGTCGCCTCGCCTAAGAAGGGTCGGCTTGGCCCCGTCGTGTCCGTCCTCTGCGGGCGGCCCTTCCGCAGCCAGCGCCCGCTCGCGCTCGACCAGCCGCCGCGCGACATAGTTGGTGCAGGCGGCCACGATGGTTTCGATCTTCGGGCTCTCGGCGATCAGCACTCGCCCGTAGAGCGTGTCCTGAAAGAACCTGTAGGTGCGCCGGTCGCGCGCCATCTCGATGAAGGCGATCATGTCGAGGAACACGCGCGGCCGGTCGCCCCTGGCCAGCGTCAGGTCGAACAGATCAACTCCCGGCGGGGCCTGGCGCACGACCCGTTGCAGCGCGCTCTCCAGCAGCGCCAGGCGTCCGAGTTCGATCTCGCGCAGTTCCGCGACCGCTTCGGCGCGCTCGGCGTTCTCAACTCGCGCGCGCCGGAGCGCAGCGGCGAGGTCGGGCTCGCCGGCCGAAGGCCGCTCCGGCTTCTCGTCCATCGCGTCGGTTCCCAGATGCCTCGAGCCGCCGTCCGCGTCTCCCCCGGGCGGACGATCGGCCGGGCAAACTAACGCAATCGCCGCGGCAACTCCAATTCCGCTCGCGTCTTGCCCACAGGCGATGCGGCTATTGACCGCGCCGGTCGCGGCGGCATTGATGGGCGCGGCCGGATTGACGATAATCGAGCCGGAGGAAGTGATGAATCCGATGCGCGCCGCCGATCTGATCGATGTCTCGCCCGAGGTCGCGGAGGCGCGCGCCAAGGGCCGACCGCTGGTGGCGCTCGAATCGACCATCATCACCCACGGCATGCCCTATCCGCGCAATGTCGAGACGGCGCGGATGGTGGAGGAGACCGTGCGCTCGTTCGGCGCGGTGCCGGCGACGATCGCCGTGATCGAGGGGCGTTTCCGGGTCGGCCTTCAGCCGAAGGAGATCGACGGCCTCGCCCAATTGACCGGCGGCGTGGTCAAGGCGTCCCGGCGCGACCTCGCCCCCGTGATCGCGCGACGCGGGTCGGCGGGCACGACGGTCGCAGCGACCATGTTCGTCGCCGAGCTTGCCGGCGTCGAGATCTTCGCCACTGGCGGCATCGGCGGCGTGCACCGCGGGGCGGTGGAGACGTTCGACATCTCGGCCGATCTCGTCGAACTGTCGCGCACCCGCGTCGCCGTGGTCTGCGCGGGAGCGAAGTCGATCCTCGACATCGAGAAGACGCTGGAAGTCCTGGAGACGCAGGGAGTGGCGATCGTCGGCTATCGCTGCGACGAGTTCCCCGCCTTCTACGCCCGCTCCTCCGGCTTCAAGATCGAGCACCGCTGCGACGGCCTGCACGACCTCGCCCGGATGATCCGCCTGCAGCGCGAGATCGGCCCGGGTGGCCTCCTCATTGCCAACCCGGTGCCCGAGGAGCAGGCCCTCGAGCACGCGGCCATCGAGGAGCGCATCGCGGAAGCCGTGGCCGAGGCGAAGGCGCAGGGCGTGGGCAAGAAGGAGGCGACGCCGTTCCTGCTCAAGCGCGTGGTCGAGCTCACTGGCGGCCGCAGTCTCGAGGCCAACGTCGCCCTGATCAAGAACAACGCGATTCTCGCGGCCCAGGCGGCGGTGGAGCTGGCGAAGGCGTAAGCTTGGCGGAGCGCAATGTCCGGCTCTCCACGCATCCTGGTGATCGGCGACGTGATGACCGACATCGTCGTCCGCCCGGAGGGGCCGCTCGCCCGCGGGTCCGACCGTCGGGCGACGATCCGTTTCGAGCCGGGCGGCTCGGCGGCCAACCAGGCGGCGTGGCTCGCGGCCTTCGGCGTGGCCGTCGACTTCGTCGCCCGGGTCGGGGCGACCGACCTTGCGGCCGAATCGGCGCGGCTGATCGAGACCGGCGTCACGCCCCATCTCGCCGCCGACCCGGACCGTCCGACCGGCCGGCTCATCGCGCTCATCGATCCTTTGGGCGAGCGCAGCTTCTTCACCGACCGCGGCGCCAACGAGAGGCTCGAGGCTGCCGACATTGCCGATGCGCTGGTCGCCGGAGCCGCGCTGATCCACCTCTCCGGCTATTCCTTCTTCGCGCCCTCCCCGCGCGCTGCCGTGCGCGAGGCGATGCGTCGGGCCGGCGCGACCCCCGTCAGCGTCGATCCGGCGTCCTCGGAATTTCTCCGTGAGGTCGGCCCCGGGAATTTTCTCGACTGGACCCGCGGCGCGTCCCTTCTGCTGCCGAACGCCGACGAGGCCGAGGTCTTGGCCAATTCGGCCGACCCTGAGGTCCAGTGCGCCCGGCTCGCGGCGCTGTACCCCCTCGTGGTGATCAAGCGCGGCGCGGCCGGCTGCATAGCGGCGGAGGGCGGCCGACGATGGGCGGTCGCCGCGCCGACCACCCAGGCGATCGACGCCACCGGCGCCGGCGACGCCTTCGCCGCCGCGTTCCTCGCCGCAAGGCTTTCGGGCCTCGAGATCGAGGAGGCCCTTCGCCGCGCGGTCGCGGCCGGCGCGATGGCGACGACCTGGATCGGTGGACGACCCCAGACGGGGGAGCCGCTTCCCCGCTGACGCCAATCGGGCCGGCCCGTCGTCTCCTCGGCCGCCGCATGCGGACGGGAAGCGCACAGATTTTCGGGCGCAGCCGATATCAAGGGCTTAGGCGTCAAAGCGTGCAACTTTCGCGGCGCCCTGCAGGCCGCGCAGCTCCTTCGTCCGGCGGCGCCCGCGCGACGAAGCGGGCGCCCGCGCCAGAGCGTCGTTCGCCCACAGCAAATTAATACTAAAGTTATATGTTTTATATCGTTCTTTGCCGATACGGCGCCAGCGGCCCCGGTCTTGCCAATCGCCCCGGCCGATGGAAACGTTCAAATCCCGTGATAGACTTGAAACCCCCTCATCCTATTCCTAATTCTTGCGAGAAATGAGCTTGCGAAGACAGAGTTCCTTCGGCATTGAACAGGATCAGTATTTCGCCGGCGCGCCCCTCTTGTTTACAACGGAGTGTCCCATGTCCATTCGACCTGTCAAACGCGTCAACCTCAGCCGTCCCACCATGGAGGGCGCCGGCGTGCGCCTGCGCCGCGCCTTTGGTTTCGGCGACACCTCCGACTTCGATCCGTTCCTGATGATGGACGATTTCCGCGGCGACGACCCGGCTGACTATCGCGCCGGCTTTCCCTGGCATCCCCATCGCGGCATCGAGACGATCACCTATGTGCTCGCGGGCTCCGTCGAACACGGCGACAGCCTCGGCAATCGCGGCAAGCTTGGCGCGGGCGACGTCCAGTGGATGACTGCCGGCAGCGGCATCATGCACCAGGAAATGCCGGCGGGCGACGCCAAGGGGCGCATGCACGGCTTCCAGTTGTGGGCGAACCTGCCGTCGCGGCTCAAGATGACGAAGCCGCGCTACCAGGATGTTCCCGCGACCGCCATCCCCGAAGTCACCGACGACGACGGGACGACGGTGCGCGTCATCTGCGGCGAGTTCTGGGGCAAGACCGGCCCGGTCGACGGCGTTGCCGCCGAACCGCGCTATCTCGACGTCACCGTGCCCGCCGGCAAGACCAAGCGGCTCAAGGTCGAGGACTACCGCCAGGCCTTCGCCTACATCTTCGAGGGATCGGCCGATTTCGCCGACGCCTCCGAGCCGTTCGGCGTGCTGCGGGAGGTCGAGGCGAACGGCCGGGACACGCTGGTGCGCGACACAGGTCGGCAACCGCTCGCTGGTGGTGTTCGGGGCGGGCGACGAGATCGTCGTCCGGGCGGGCGACGAGGGCGTGCGCTTCCTGCTCGTCTCCGGCCGCCCCTTGCGCGAGCCGATCGCCTGGCACGGGCCGATCGTCATGAACACCGATGCGGAAATCCGTCAGGCGATGATGGACCTGCGCGACGGATCGTTCATCCGGCCCGTTTGAGCCGAGGGCGTCTCTCGACGATCGTGAATACGCTTGTGGATCGGCGGGCGCCCGACATGGTCGGGGCCGCCGCGGCGGGGTAAGGTCGGGCGTCCCAACCTGCTCCGAGCAACTCATGAAAAAGCCCGCCGCCATGCGCAAAAAGGTTGCGCGCAAAACTACGCGCAAAGGCAACGGGAAGCGCGCGAGCCCGCTCAATAAGCTGTTTTCGGGCGTGGACATGGACCAGCTCCGGAGACTGCTGTTCGACGGGTCGTTGAACGAAGAGCGGTCGCTTAAGTCGATGATCGAGGCGTTCCTCGAGGCCGACCCCGCCGAACTGGACGGCTTTCCGGAGCCGGAGGCGATGTCCGAGCTGTCCGAGGAGTTGGATCGGCTGCGGGTCGACGCCAATGGCGGCGACCCGGGGGCGCGCGAAGCGCTGACGCACGCCCGCGACATGGTCACGGAAGCGGCGCGACAGGATGACATCCATCCGGCGATCCTGATGATTCTCGGGCGCGTGTTTTCGGGCGCCCACGTCGACATCGGCGACGCAGCGCGCAAATCGATGGCGCGCATGGTCGCGGCCGGGGTGTTCCACGAACCCGGCGATGCGAGCTATCGCGGTCTCGTGCAGCCGCTGTTCAACGATCTCGAGGGCGACGACTTCGAACTGCACGAGGAGGTTCGCAGTCTCTCGGCAATCTTTCCCGACGACTACCGGTCGCGCCTAATCGAGGCTTTCGCCGCCGATCCTGCCGACCGGGCTCGCCGAAGCGCCGTCGGCTTCCTGCTCGACGCGCAGCATTCGAACGCGCATGCGGCAATTCGTGGACTTTCCGCTGCGCGTGGGGAGTTCGACGACATTGCGCGCCGGCGCATTGCGCTGATTCGCCCGTGGCTGTCTTCCGCCCGGCGCGAGGCGCTGGATGCGGCCTTTCCGGCCGCCGCTCGCGCCAAGGAGCGGAGTGCGGCGCAGGTCATCAGGACGATGGCTTCGGCCTGCGACGGGTCGGGGGCGGCCAGTCTGATCGCGACGGTCAAGCGCGGGACCCGCTTCGATGTCGTCGCGCTGATGACAAAACCCTCGGGCCTCGCCGACTCCACCCTGATGGAGAAACTCTCCGAGGCCGAAGCCGCGCAGATCGAGAGCAGCGCCGTCGGCGCCGTCCCGTCGGCCGAGGCCTCCTTCGAAACATGGCTTCGACTGGTTCGACTGGCACTGGGACGCAATCTCGCCGGCGGCGCGCCGCCGCCTTTCGAATTCGTCCGCGCCGCCGAAGCGCTGGGGCTCGAGTCCCTCGCCCCCGACGTCTCCACGCCAGCCGAGATCATCAACTCGCTGCTCGCCGACGGGTCGGACCGGGACGACCCGGAGGCGATCGCCGAGGCGCGCGAAATGGTGCTCGACCTGGACGCGGTGGAGAACTGGTTCGAAGCCGGCGAGGAGGTCGAAAGCGTTTTGCGGCCGACGAGGAACGTCCAAGAAGGGGCGCGCGCGCTGCTCGAACGCTATCTTGCCGGGCGCCGCGATTTCTGGGCGCGGCAATGCGCGCTGAGCGCCGTTGCGCTCGCCGCCGGCGCGCCGCCGGAGGTTTCCCGAAGCCTGGCGATTGCCGGGCGCGACATCCTTCGCGAAGGGCGCCTCGCCGATATTCCGCTGATCCGCCAGGTCGCCGAGACAAGCGCGACCGTCTTCTTCACCTACCGCAAATGAGCGCGCGCCTGCTGGTGCGCTCGGCTATCGCGCCGGTCGGACCATCCGGGTCATCACGTCGTCGCGCACGACGAAGCGGTGATAGAGCGCGCCGATGACATGGAGCGCGAGGAGCGCGAGAAACAGCGGCCGCATCATCAGGGGATGCAGGCCGGCGAGCTTGGGCAGCCAGAGATAGGCGGCGAGGCCGACGAGCGCGCCGACGATCAGGTCGAGATAAAGCCCGACATCGACCGCGCTCGCGAGCCATTGCAACGCCGGATGCTGCTTGGCCGGCGGCGGCGTCCCTTCGGCGTGGCGAAGCCTGAGCCGCCAGAGCATGACCAGGAGGACCACGACGAAGACGGCGATATGGGCCGGCGCCCAGCCGGGTGCGACGCCGGCCGGCGGTCCGCCGTGGGCGGCGCGGAACAGGTCCGTCATCTTGTCGCCGGTGAACCATTGATAGGCGACCAGCGCGAAAACCAGCCAGTGAAGCCCGATCTGCCGCACGCTGTAATCCTTGGCGACCATCAACTGCCCTTCTGCCGCAAGGCTTCCGCGTAGACGTTCAGGGTGTCGCCCGTCATCCGCGCCAGCGAATACTGCGCAGCGGCGCGGTCGCGCGAGCGGCGGCGGGTCGCCTCGCGCGCCGACGCGCCGAGTGTCAGGGCCGCTTCGAGCGCGTCCGCGAGCGCGGCGGCGTCTCCAGCCGGGATGAGCCATCCCGAGCGCTGATCCGGCGGCGCGTGGGGCGGCGCGACGACGATCTCGCTGGCCGCGCCGACCTCGGCGACGATGGTCAGCGCGCCGGCCGCGGCCGCCTCGATCACGGCGCGCGTCACGCCGTCGGGCGCACGGGCCGGAAAGACGATCACGCTCGCGGCGACGAAGGCGGCGGGGCGATCAGCCTCAGAGCCGGCGCGTTGAACCATGTCCTTGACGCCCCGCGAAGCGGCGAGCGCGTCGAGTTCGCGTCCGAACGCGGCCTTCTGCGCGTCGCCCGCCAGCACGAAGCGGACGTCGCCGAGGCCGCGCTTGGCGATCAGCGCCGCCGCCTCGACGACCAGCGTCGGGCCGCGCTCCGGCGTCAGCCGTCCCGGCGCCAGCACCACCCGTTCGTGCGGCGCGACGCCCCAGCTTTCGCGCACCTTGGCGACCCGCGATCGGCCGACGGCCTCGGGCCAGAGTTTGGCGACGTCGAGACCCGGCCGCACCACCCGGAGCCGCGTCCGCGCCAACGGAAAGAGCTCGGCCATCCGCTCGGCGGCATAGTCCGAGGCGGCGATGACGAGATCGCCCTCGGCCAAGGCGGACTCGAAGCTGCTGCGCGGCCGGCTCGACGGCCCCTCGCCGGGGATCGAAGTCACCAGCGCCCGCTGCAGCCTGCGACAGGCGCGGAGCGCCACCCAGGCCGAGGCGCGTGAGCGCGTATGGACGAGATCGACCCGCTCGGCCGCCAGCACGCGGGCCAGACGCCGGACGTTGAGCATCATCGCCAGGGGGTTTTCGGTCGCCGCCGGAAACGGCACATGCAGCGCGCCGATCGCCTGCGCTTCGCTGGCGAGTTCGCCCGGATCGGAGATGACCAGCGCGCGGGCGCCCGCCTCGATCAGCGCCTCGGCGACCGCCAGCGTGGCGCGCCGATCGCCCCCCGTGGCGAGGGTCGGCGCGATCTGCGCGATCGTCCGCCCCACGAGCGGGGCGTTGGCGCCGCGCCCGAACGGGGAAAGCGGCTCGACGGTCACGGGCGGCTTCGCTCGGACGCGCCAGCGCGGTAGACAAGGGCCCCGGCGCAGGCGCGGCGAGCGATGACAGCCGTGGCGAAACGCAGCCTCATGAGGACCGTCTGAACGTGTCGAACGAAGAGCCGAAATTTCACAGTGTGGGAGAACCCCCGCATCGACGACGTATCGCCTTTCGCCGGCGCTGGCCAGCGCAAAGCGGCAAGCCCGGCCTCGTCTGGTTCTGCGGCTACCGCTCCGACATGGACTCGACCAAGGCGAGCGCGCTCGACGCGGAAGCCGAACGGCTCGGCCTTGGCCTCCTGCGCTTCGACTATTCCGGCCACGGCCGCTCGGACGGACGGCTCGAGGATGGCGCGGTTTCACAGTGGCTCGAGGAGACGCTGGCGCTTTTCCGGGCCGAAACCGAGGGGCCGCAGATCCTGCTGGGCTCGTCGATGGGCGGCTATCTGGCGCTGCTCGCCGCGCGCGCCCTCGTGGAGGCCGGCGAGAGCGATCGGCTCGCGGGCCTCGTCCTGATCGCCCCGGCGGTCGATTTCACCGAGGCGCTGATCTGGGCTCACGCGCCGGAGGAAGGCCGGCGCGCGATCATGCAAGACGGCGCGTGGCGGCCGCGCTCGGCCTATTCCGACCAGCCGGACGTCTTTACCCGCGCGCTGATCGAGGACGGCCGCAAGCATCTTTTGTTCGGCGGCATGATCCGCACCCACTGCCCAGTCGCCGTCCTGCAGGGGATGCGGGACAACTCGGTGCCCTACGCGCATGCGCTCAAGCTGATGGAGCGCCTCGGCGGCGATCCGGCGACGCTGACCCTGATCAAGGACGGCGATCACCGCCTGTCGCGGCCGCAGGACCTGGAGCTTCTGTTCGGAGCGCTGGAGCGGATGATCGAGGCGCATGGCGCGCCCGAGTCGCCGGCGCCGATCCTCCCGCTGTTTGGAGACTGAGGAAGACGGAGTGGCCTACGGCCGATGGGCCCGGCCTGCGTCAAGCGCAGAAAACGAAAAAAGCCCCCGGCTCCATGGGCAGGGGGCTCGACAGGTATCGGTGGTTGCGGGGGCAGGATTTGAACCTGCGGCCTTCAGGTTATGAGCCTGACGAGCTACCGGGCTGCTCCACCCCGCGGCAATCGGAGAACGGAGGACGGACGACTGTCCGGGTCGTTCCGTTTTCGTGAGGAGGAAGCGCGTTTGGTGTTTGGGCGTGAGACGGCGGCCATCGGCGGTTTTGCCGATCGTCTGTTCTCCGACGTCCGTCATTTGTTGTCCGATATCCGTCCTTTGCAGGCCTGGCGACGACCTACTCTCCCATGTCTTGAGACAGAGTACCATTGGCGCGAAGGCGTTTGACGGCCGAGTTCGGGATGGGATCGGGTCTGATCGCCTTGCAAGAGCCACCAGGCCGGCAAAGGACGGTTCGGACGACGGAGGACGGGAGACGGAGGACGGAAGAGATGGTTTTCCGTCGCCCGTCGTCCGTCCTCTGACGTCCGATCGAAGCAAAACTGGTTTGATGTCGCTGACTTGGCGACGGACACGAGGGACGCAGGGACGATCTGTCCTCCGCGCCTGTCATCCGTCGTCCGCGCGCGCTTTCGCACGCACGCGCCTTGGCGACGAGAGCAATCAAGTCGAACGAGCGATTAGTACCGGTCAGCTTCACGCGTTGCCGCGCTTTCACATCCGGCCTATCAACGTGGTGGTCTTCCACGGCTCTTCAGGGAGAACTGGTTTTGAGGCTGGTTTCCCGCTTAGATGCCTTCAGCGGTTATCCATTCCACATATAGCTACCCTGCACCGCCGCTGGCGCGACGACAGGTCCACCAGAGATGTGTTCACCCCGGTCCTCTCGTACTAGGGGCAAATCCTCTCAATTCTCCGACACCCACGGCAGATAGGGACCAAACTGTCTCACGACGTTTTGAACCCAGCTCACGTACCACTTTAATCGGCGAACAGCCGAACCCTTGGGACCTTCTCCAGCCCCAGGATGTGATGAGCCGACATCGAGGTGCCAAACACTCCCGTCGATATGGACTCTTGGGGAGTATCAGCCTGTTATCCCCGGCGTACCTTTTATCCGTTGAGCGATGGCCCACCCACGCGGGACCACCGGATCACTATGACCGACTTTCGTCTCTGCTCGACTTGTTGGTCTCGCAGTCAGGCTGGCTTATGCCATTGCACTCGACGACCGATTTCCGACCGGTCTGAGCCAACCATTGCGCGCCTCCGTTACTCTTTGGGAGGCGACCGCCCCAGTCAAACTACCCACCATGCGTTGTCCCGGGCCCCGATCAGGGGTCGCGGTTAGACGTCCATCAAGTCAAGGGTGGTATTTCAAGGGTGGCTCCACCAGAGCTGGCGCCCCGGCTTCCAAGCCTACCACCTATCCTACACATGACTTAACGAACGCCAACGCAAAGTTATAGTAAAGGTGCACGGGGTCTTTCCGTCTGACCGCAGGTACCCCGCATCTTCACGGGGACTTCAATTTCACTGAGCTGACGTTGGAGACAGCGGGGAAGTCATTACGCCATTCGTGCAGGTCGGAACTTACCCGACAAGGAATTTCGCTACCTTAGGACCGTTATAGTTACGGCCGCCGTTTACCGGGGCTTCAATTCAAGGCTCGCACCTCTCCTTTTAACCTTCCGGCACCGGGCAGGCGTCAGACCCTATACGTCATCTTACGATTTCGCAGAGCCCTGTGTTTTTGTTAAACAGTTGCCACCCCCTGGACTGTGCCCCCCCGAACCGCTTGCGCGACCCGAGGGCCTCCTTATTCCGAAGTTACGGAGGTAAATTGCCGAGTTCCTTCAACGTCATTCTCTCAAGCGCCTTGGTATGCTCTACCTGTCCACCTGTGTCGGTTTCGGGTACGGTCTGATGCAGGGGCTGTTTCCTGGAACCGCTCCGCCGCCCGGCCAATCCAGTAAGGCCAAACGACATACGCGATCCGTCACCACCTGCTGGCTCACGAATATTAACGTGATTCCCATCGACTACGCCTCTCGGCCTCGCCTTAGGGACCGGCTAACCCTGCGAAGATTAACTTTACGCAGGAACCCTTGGACTTTCGGCGACACTGTCTTTCACAGTGTTTATCGTTACTCATGTCAGCATTCGCACTTCCGACGCCTCCAGAAGCCCTCACGGGTCTTCCTTCACAAGCTTACGGAACGCTCCGCTACCGTGCATTGCTGCACCCAAAGCTTCGGCTCGTGGCTTGAGCCCCGTTACATCTTCGGCGCAGAAACCCTTAATTAGACCAGTGAGCTGTTACGCTTTCTTTAAAGGATGGCTGCTTCTAAGCCAACCTCCTGGTTGTTTTGGGATTTCCACATCCTTTCCCACTTAGCCACGAATTGGGGGCCTTAGCTGTTGGTCTGGGTTGTTTCCCTCTCCACGACGGACGTTAGCACCCGCCGTGTGGCTCCCGAGCATGACTTCCAGGTATTCGGAGTTTGGTTAGGTTTGGTAGGGTTTTAGCCCCCCTAGCCCATCCAGTGCTCTACCCCCTGGAGCCTCAGCTCGAGGCTATACCTAAATATATTTCGCGGAGAACCAGCTATTTCCGAGTTTGGTTGGCCTTTCACCCCTAATCACAAGTCATCCGAGCCTTTTTCAACAGGCACCGGTTCGGTCCTCCAGTAGGTGTTACCCTACCTTCAACCTGCTCATGACTAGATCACTCGGTTTCGGGTCTAAAGCATCGAACTGAACCGCCCTGTTCAGACTCGCTTTCGCTGCGCCTACGCCTATCGGCTTAAGCTTGCTCGATACTTTAAGTCGCTGACCCATAATACAAAAGGTACGCCGTCACCCAGCTCTTTTGGAACTAGGGCTTCGACTGTTTGTAGGTATCCGGTTTCAGGAACTGTTTCACTCCCCTCGTCGGGGTGCTTTTCACCTTTCCCTCACGGTACTTGTTCGCTATCGGTCGCTGAGGAGTACTTAGGCTTGGAGGGTGGTCCCCCCGTGTTCAGACAGGATTGCACGTGTCCCGCCCTACTCAAATCTCTCGCTTCGTCCTATCCATACGGGGCTGTCACCCGCTCCGGCCCGGCTTTCCAGCCGGTTCTGGTCAACAAAAGCAAAAGCATTGGCCTGATCCGCGTTCGCTCGCCACTACTAACGGAGTCTCGTTGATGTCCTTTCCTCCGGGTACTTAGATGTTTCAGTTCCCCGGGTTCGCTCTTATTCCCCTATGAATTCAGAGAATAAGTCCCTTCTTTTGATCTCTGTTGGTCCAAAGACCGCTCTCTTCCTTTTCTCCCGTCAGGCTTCCCCTCTCGAGGACCCCTCCAGCAAAAAAACGGACGAGCCGGCCCGCCATAGGAAACGAAGTTCGGACTGTGCAGCCTTGCTTCGCCAAACAGCGCGCCTCTTCGGAGCAACAGAGATCGAAGGTGGGTTTCCCCATTCGGAGATTTTCGGATCAAAGCCTGTTCGCGGCTCCCCGAAACTTATCGCAGCGTACCACGTCCTTCATCGCCTCTCAGCGCCAAGGCATCCACCAGATACCCTTATGGCACTTGATTGCTCTCATCGCCAAAGCGCGTTCGTCGACTTGAAGGTTTCAATTTCAAGGGGGTCTTCCGATCGGCAAATCGGAAGCAAACACACTCTGGCGCGAAAAGACCAGTTTTGCTTCAAACGCATCCGGGGATTTTAGCGGTCAAGCCTAAACCCACGACTGGTGCTCGAAGGGTCGGATTTGAAGGACAAACCATCAACCAAGCCTCGACCTCACGGCCTGCCCGATCTCGCTCGCCCCATCCGGCCCTCGACCGAATGCGCTTCCTCTTCACAATGTCAGATATCGAAAGGCCAGCTCCGAACGGAGCCGAACCTTCCAACGCCGCTCCCTCGCAAAGGCCAACGCCGCGGCTCGACGCCGCTCGCGTCCCTCAAAGGGAACGAAACCGATAAATCTCATCGGAAGATCAGGACCTTTCGCCGGAACGCTCGAACCGCCGCCCCCAAAAGACTGGTGGAGCCAGACGGGATCGAACCGACGACCTCATGCTTGCAAAGCACGCGCTCTCCCAACTGAGCTATGGCCCCTTTAGCCGGCCTCAATCGACGCGTAGCGCCGCAAGGCCGAACGAACGCCGCACGTGACGGCGCGAAAGCCAATCGAACGGACCTCGGCGCCGGCGCGTGAGGCGAGCCAGAATGGTGGGCCTGGGAGGACTTGAACCTCCGACCTCACGCTTATCAAGCGCGCGCTCTAACCAACTGAGCTACAAGCCCGGTCGAAAGACTCTGGTCGCGCCCAAAGAACGCGCGTCTTCCCTATCCTAATCCTGATGAAGAAAGAGAGACGAAGGCGGCGCAAGTCCCGCAAATGCGGCCTTTGACAAAGCCGCTTGATTTGAACGGACGACAAACCGACCCGCGGGCAAAGCCCTTGGGACAGGTTGATGAGGTCCATGATCCAGAAAGGAGGTGATCCAGCCGCAGGTTCCCCTACGGCTACCTTGTTACGACTTCACCCCAGTCGCTGACCCTACCGTGGCCGGCTGCCTCCTTGCGGTTAGCGCGCCGTCTTCGGGTAAAACCAACTCCCATGGTGTGACGGGCGGTGTGTACAAGGCCCGGGAACGTATTCACCGCGGCGTGCTGATCCGCGATTACTAGCGATTCCAACTTCATGCACTCGAGTTGCAGAGTGCAATCCGAACTGAGACGGCTTTTTGAGATTTGCCAGGGGTCGCCCCTTCGCATCCCTCTGTCACCGCCATTGTAGCACGTGTGTAGCCCAGCCTGTAAGGGCCATGAGGACTTGACGTCATCCCCACCTTCCTCCGGCTTATCACCGGCAGTCCCCCTGGAGTGCCCAACTGAATGATGGCAACTAAGGGCGAGGGTTGCGCTCGTTGCGGGACTTAACCCAACATCTCACGACACGAGCTGACGACAGCCATGCAGCACCTGTGTTCCCGGCCCCGAAGGGAAGATCGCATCTCTGCAATCCGTCCAGGACATGTCAAAAGCTGGTAAGGTTCTGCGCGTTGCTTCGAATTAAACCACATGCTCCACCGCTTGTGCGGGCCCCCGTCAATTCCTTTGAGTTTTAATCTTGCGACCGTACTCCCCAGGCGGGATGCTTAAAGCGTTAGCTGCGCCACTGAAGAGCAAGCTCCCCAACGGCTAGCATCCATCGTTTACAGCGTGGACTACCAGGGTATCTAATCCTGTTTGCTCCCCACGCTTTCGCGTCTCAGCGTCAGTTCCGGGCCAGTGAGCCGCCTTCGCCACTGGTGTTCTTGCGAATATCTACGAATTTCACCTCTACACTCGCAGTTCCACTCACCTCTCCCGGACTAAGATCTCCAGTATCAAAGGCAGTTCCAAGGTTGAGCCTTGGCATTTCACCCCTGACTTAAAGACCCGCCTACACGCGCTTTACGCCCAGTAATTCCGAACAACGCTAGCCCCCTTCGTATTACCGCGGCTGCTGGCACGAAGTTAGCCGGGGCTTCTTATCCAGGTACCGTCATTATCGTCCCTGGCGAAAGAGCTTTACAACCCTAAGGCCGTCATCACTCACGCGGCATGGCTGGATCAGGCTTGCGCCCATTGTCCAATATTCCCCACTGCTGCCTCCCGTAGGAGTTTGGGCCGTGTCTCAGTCCCAATGTGGCTGATCATCCTCTCAGACCAGCTACCGATCGTCGCCTTGGTGCGCCGTTACCACACCAACTAGCTAATCGGACGCGGGCCAATCCTCCGGCGATAAATCTTTCGCCGCCAATTCTTCAATCAATGGCCGTATCCGGTATTAGCTCAAGTTTCCCTGAGTTATTCCGAACCGGAGGGTATGTTCCCACGCGTTACTCACCCGTCTGCCGCTCCCCTCACGGGGCGCTCGACTTGCATGTGTTAAGCCTGCCGCCAGCGTTCGTTCTGAGCCAGGATCAAACTCTCAAGTTCAACTTGAAGATCTCAATCCCGACTGGTCACTCTGGCGCGAGCGTCTTACCGACGCCCGTCGCTACTCTTGACGAGTTTCCTACACACTTCACGCCCCAAATGGCCCAAAGACCCCAGGACCGTCTCGCGACGTCCCAAAACCCAAACCACTCGAAAGCGCATTGGTGTATGAAACGTGACCGTCGTTACGTACCTTCCCTGGCGAATCCCCCGCCAGCCCAAACCCAGCCTCTCAGCCAAATCCAAACCAACAGAAAAAACCCCAGACGCAAGGACCAACGCCGCCCACGTCTCTCTTCCTTCCGATGAAATTGTCAAACAGCAAAGAACCGGAAACCCGATCCCACAAACC
>CAVYON010000063.1:0-18434 GCA_963770035.1 uncultured Alphaproteobacteria bacterium
CTTTGCCCGCTCCATTTCCTACGACATGTCAAAGTGTTACGAGGGGCCGCCGCTTGGCGGCTCCGCGCCTTTCGGGCGTTGGGCGGCGGGTTCCGGCCGCTCGCAATGGGACCGCTCGGCGGAGCGTGTCGGGACGGACGGTCTCCGAGCGCTCCAGCAACAGCATGAACTTCATCAAGCTTCATAAAACTTCACATGCCGGCGGAACTCCTAACCTTCAGGTGCGGACGACATGAAAAGACCTCTTTAGCTTCCAGCCGAGGCGAAGGTTGAATTCTTTCGTCTGAGGTTCTGTTGGTTCTCACTTCGCTTTCGCCTGCTTTTCGCGGCCAAGCGCACTATCCGCCGGCATGCGCGCCGCGATCCGCCGGATGAAACGGGCGCAGACGTCCGGCTGGGTGACCGGCAGCATATGGCCGCCGTCGACGAGTTCGAGGTCGAGCGACGGAAGGGTCTGCTTCACCGCCTCGCCCTGCGCGCGCCAATCGAGGATGTGATCCTGACGCCCATAGAGAATCCCGACCGGCACGGCCAGCGAGGCGTAGCGCTGCGGCATCGCTTCGATGGCGCGGTCGCCGTCGAGACCGTCGACGAGTTCAGTCGAGGTGACGTAAATGTTGCTGGGCCTCAGGGCGAGCAGCCCGCCGCCGGCTGCGCCGAAATCGGCCGGCGCGGGCTCGGGCGCGAAAGCCGCGCGGAAGAACAGGAAGGGGCGACGAGCGCGGCCGGCCCCGCGACCGTCCAGGCGAAGAGACGACGCATGAGCGGCGAGCGGATGGCGAGCGACCGGAACAGGGCCGGCGCCTTTCGATCGGATGCGTCGCCGGCGCGATCAGCGCGAGGGCGCCGACGCAGTCGGGCTCGTCGAGCGCGAGCGCCAGCGCGACCGCGCCGCCGAGCGAATGGCCGACGATCAGCGGCTTTCCGAGTTTCAGGACCCGAATGGCGCGGGCCAGGATCACCGCCTGTTCGCCGATCCCGCCGGAGACAGGCGGGGAATAGCCGGAGCCCGGCCGGTCGAAGGCGATCACACGGAAGTCGTCCGCCAGCCGGCCGACGAGCGAATGGGCGAAATGACCGATCTGGCCGCCGAGCCCGTGGATGAGAACGACTGGCGGGCCCTGGCCCCGGTCGAGAACGTGCAGCCGAGCCCCCTCGACCTCGAGAAACGCGCCCTGCGGCGGCGCCACCGCCCGATTCGCCTCACGGCGACAACGGACAGCGCCGCCAACGCGACCTCGAGCGTGGCCAGGATCGCCAGCCCCTCAAGCAGCCCGCGCACGATTCCGTTCACCTACCCGCCCCTCCGACTTGCTAAGGCGCCAACCGCGCCAATGCCGGGAGACGACCGGCGCCGCGGGCTTGCCCGGCCCAACCGGCGCCCCTCAAGGCATTTCGCCCCAGGGCTTTCCCCCCTAAAGCTTGCAATTTGCGGCCTTCTGCCGCGTTGCGGGTTCGTGCTCCGCCCCCCGGCGTCCGCTAAGGTTCGCTCAACGCGCTGGGAGAGGAAACGAAATGAATTTGCGAACATTCTTGTGCATGTCGACTAAAACCGCGGACGGCGGCTCGCCTGGCGCTCGCGGTCCGGATCGCCGAGCGCAGCGGCGCGCGTCTCATGGCCGTGTTCGCCGAAAAGGCAGCGGCCCATCAGGTCGGAACAGTCGCGACTTGGCCGAGCCCGCAGTACGGCGAGGCGCTGGAATCCGCCCGCGGCGCCTACGCGGCGGCGACGACGGCGCTTGGCGATCGCGCCGGATTTTTCGATCTCAACCGAGGCAGCGACGCCGAAATTGCGCGGCGCCTCGTGGAGATGGCGCGGATTTACGATCTCGTGATTCTGGGCCAGAGCCACGACGCCGAGCCGGTCCCGGCCAGGCTCCCCGAGCAGACAATTCACGAGAGCGGCCGTCCGGTCCTTGTCGTCCCCTACGTCGGCAATTACCCGGATGTCGGCGAGAGACCCCTGTTCGCCCTGCACAACTCGCGCGGCGCCGCGCGCGCCGCCTTCGACGCGCTGCCCCTGCTCGCCAAGGACTGCGACGCGCTGATCGTCGAGGTCGCGCGCAAGAACGAGCCGCGCGACGAGTTCGCCACCCATCTGATCGACAATCTCGCGCGCCACAGCGTCAAGGCGCGTTACCAGCATTTCGTCGTCGACGAGATCGCGGTGATGGACACGCTGCTCAGCGCCGTTTCCGACCACGCCGCCGACATCCTGGCGATCGGCGCGTTCGACCAGGGCACGCAGTCGCTGCTCGGTCACGGCGCCGGAACGCGCCACGTCCTCGCCCACATGACCGCGCCGGTGCTGTTCTCGCATGAGGACAGTCGCCGCACGTTGGCCCGATGAAAAGGCGAATTGCGCCTTATTGCAGTCGACCGCACGTGGCGACGGCCCCGCGATGGTCAGATATCTAATAATTTTAGCGCGAATAATCCTTTACCGCCCGGTCCGGCAGATCGAAACTGAGAGACTGGGAGCAAAGCGTCGAGTTGGACGCGCAGGCGTCCTGGCGCGCGCGTCTCGGGAGGGTGAGCCATGAAGATCGGGGTCAACACTTGGGTCTGGACATCGCCATTCAGCACGAAGGAATTCCACCTCATCCCAAGGGTAAAAGATATGGGGTTCGACGTTCTGGAGGTCGCGCTCGAGGACGCCTCGATAATCGACGCCAAACTCCTGCGGAAGATGACGGAGGATAACGGCCTCTCGGTGACGGTGTGCGGCGCTTTCGGACCGAGCCGCGATATCTCGAGCGAGGATCCGGCGATCCGGAGGAATGGCGCCGACTACATCCGCGAGAGCATTCGGTTTACGGAGCAGGTGGCGGCGCATGTGTTTGCGGGACCGGTGTATTCGGCGGTCGGCAAAACCCGTTTGGTTCCCGAAGAGCAGAAGAAGCGGGAATGGGCATGGTGCGTCGAAAATCTGCGCGAGGTCGGCGCGGCTGCGACCGACGCGGGCGTCACCATCGGCATCGAACCCCTGAACCGTTTCGAGACCGACATGATCAATCTGGCGGAACAGGCGGTCAAGCTGGTACGGGACGTCGCCAGTCCAGCCTACAAAATTCATATCGACACGTTCCACGGCAACATCGAAGAGAAGAGCCTTCCGGAAACGATCCGCAAGCTCGGCAAGGGCATGCTTTGCCATTTCCACGCCTGCGAGAACGACCGCGGCATTCCCGGCACCGGACACCAGGACTGGACCGGAATTCGCGACGCGCTGCGCGAGGTCGAGTACGATGGCGCGGCGGTGATCCAGTTTTTCACCCCCGGCACCATCGAGATCGCAAAAGCGGCGTCGATCTGGCGGCCGCTGGCGCCGTCGCAGGACGAGTTGGCGAGGCAAGGAGCGCGCTTCCTCCGCGGGCTGCTCGGATGATGCCCGGGGTGATGCGTACTGCGATCAAGGCCTTGGCCGGACAGGAGCGCCAGTTCTGACTCCGCGAAGTCGAGCTGGCGTATAGCGAAGATTCCGCGACCACGATGTCGTCCTCGCGGACGACCGGCCGCTGTCAGGGCTGACTTCGTGTCCGGAGCTTGACGATCTCGGAGGCGATCTGCGAAAGCGGTACAATCTTGTCGGCCGCGCCGAGCGCGATCGCCTCCTTCGGCATGCCGAAAACGATGCACGACTCCTCGTTTTGGGCGACTGTCGCGGCACCCGCCTTCTTCATTTCCAGCAGGCCCCTTGCGCCGTCGTCGCCCATCCCGGTCATAATGATCCCGACCGCGTTCGGGCCCGCGTATTGCGCGGCGAGCGGAAGAGCACGTCGACCGAGGGGCGATGGCGCGAGACAGCGGTCCGTCCTTGATGGCGACGTCATAGCGCGCGCCGCTGCGGTGCAGAAGGGTGTGGCGATTGCCCGGCGCGATGAGCGCCCTGCCGGAGATCACCGGATCGCCGTCCTCGGCCTCCTTGACGTCGATCTGGCAAAGTCCGTCGAGGCGCTTGGCGAAGGCGGCGGTGAATTGCTCCGGCATATGCTGGACGATGACCATGCCAGGGCTATCGGGCGGCAGCGACACCAGCACCTCCCGCAGCGACTTGGGTTCCGCCCGTGGACGCGCCGATGCAGACCACCTGTTCGGTCGTGCGCGACAGCGAGCGCGTCGGCACTGGCGGCGGCATCATGACGTCGGCCGTCAGCTTCTTCTGTGTCTCGCCGCCGTGCGAGCGTTTGCGCAGCGAAGCGCGCGCCGCAGTCGCACCGCGTCGGCGATGCGAATGCGGATTCGGCCAGGAATTGCCGGCGTCGAGGCGCGGCTTCTGAATCACCTCGACCGCCCCGGCCTCGAGCGCCTCAAACAGAAGGTTCGAACCCGGCTCGAGCAGAGTCGAGCACAGGACGCACGGAATTGGTCGCTGCGCCATCAGCTTGCGCAGGAAAGTGATGCCGTCCATACGCGGCATCTCGACGTCGAGGATGATGACGTCGGGAATCTCCGCTTGGATGCGCTGCGCCGCGACGAACGGTTGTCGCCGTCGCCATGACTTCGAGATCGGGCGTGTCGGCGATGATGGACGACAGACTTTGCCGCACAGACGCCGAATTGTCGACGATCAAGACCCGGATTTTTCCGCCTCGCCGTTCACGTTCGCCCCCCTTAAGCGACGCGGCGAAAAAGGGTCGGCGCGACCCCGCGCAGCTCCGACCGGCAGTTGCCGGCCCCGGATTTAGAGTGTCCCAACATCAAATGGCCTCCGGTGCGCAAGCGGGCGACCAGCCGTCGCATGACGGCGTCCTGGGTCGCCCTGGTGAAGTATATGAGAACGTTGCGGCAGAAGATGACGTCGAAGTCGTTGTCGACGGTGTATTGCGCATCCATAAGGTTGAGGTGCTTAAAGCGGACCAGCACCGCCTCAGCTCCGGGACGACGCGGACCTCGCGGCGACGCGCGTCGCGCGCGGCCATGAGGTAACGGTCGCGCAACGCGCGTGGGACGGGATCGACGAACGAGCTGGGATAGATCGCGCGGCGGGCCTCGGCGATGACGCCGCGGCTGATGTCGGTGCCAAGCACGGAGAACGCCCGCGAGCCCAGGCCGAGCGTCTCCGCCGCCACCATCGCAATCGTATAGGCCTCCGCGCCGTTCGACGCCGCTGCGCTCCAGAACTTGAGCGAGTTGCGGCCGCTCCGCTGCTGCAGCGCTATCGGGATCGCATGCTCACGCAGGAAGGCGAAATGGGCCGGCTCGCGAAAGAAGTCGGTCTTGTTAGTCGTCGCGCAGTCGACGACGTGGTCGAACTCCTCCTCGAGCCGACCGTCCTCGAAGATCGCGTTTCCGTATTCCGTCAGATTGGCGAGACCGAGCGCGCGGACACGCCGGCGCAGGCGGCCTTCCAGCATCACGCGTTTGTTCATCGGCAGCTGAATGCCGGTATGCGTCTCGACGAGTTTGGCGAGCGTCACGAAGTGCTTCTCGCGCATGCTGTCGTCGATGTCGGCGCCGCTCAAGCCAGGTTCCACGCGACAAGAACTCCGCTACAAGAGAGGCGCTTTTGCGCTGTTACTAGGCGGCGAGGGGCGCGCCGGTGGTGGGAAAATCGTTCGCCTCGATCAACCGATCGAGGTCGAGCACGATCACGAACGCGCCATTTTCGCGGCCGACGCCGACGACGAATTCGGCGCGCCAGCGCGAGCCGATCGACGGCGGCGGCTCGAGCGCCGCCCCCGACAGATCGCTGACCGCGAACACGCAATCCGCCACCAGGCCGACCCCGAGACTTTTGCCCTCGACGGCGGCGTCGACCACAATGATGCGGGTCCGGTTCGTCGCCTCGGTCGGCGGGAAACCGAACTTGGCGCGCAGATCAACCACCAGCAAGCCGGCGCCGCGGACGTCAGTCAGCCCAAGGACGCAGGGCGGCGCGTGCGGCAGACGCGAGATCGGGCGCATATCGAGGATTTCCCGCACGTGTTCGATCGGTAACGCGAACCGCTCACGGTCGACGCCGAAGGTCAGATATTGACTCGCTCAGGATGATTGTCGTTCCATTCGCCCTACAAATGGAGGGGGGAAGGGCGCGCCCGGCGCTCTTCCGGATGAGGTCAAGCCCGCCGGAACTCGACGTCTTCGTCGTCTCCGCCCGTGTCCAGGTCGAGGGCGAAGCCCTTGCCCGAGGCGGCCGCCTTCTTGACAGTAGCGCTCTTGGCCGACGCGCTCTTTACCGAGCCGTGCGCGCCAAGCCCGACCGCGACGCGATGGACCGCATGGGCGTCCTTGCCGCGCATCGAAGCCGCTTTGCTCTTGAGCTGAGACACCGCCGTATCCACGCCAATCGCCTTGGCGGGGCTCCGCCCGGGCTCCCCTTCGACGCGGAAGAAAGCGATGCTGTGCTGAAGCTGCTCGGCCTGTGCGCTCAGCTGCTCGGCGGTCGCTGAGACTTCCTCCGCCACCGCCGCATTCTGTTGCGTCACCTGGTCGAGCTGCTGGATCGCCTGGTTGATCTGCGTCGCGCCCACGTCCTGCTCGCGGCTCGCGGCGCTGATTTCGGCGACGAGTTCGGCGGTTCGCTTGATGTCGGGCACCAGGCGAACGAGCATCTCGCCAGCCTCCTGCGCCGACCTCACCGTACCGGACGACAGCGTGCCGATCTCCGCCGCAGCGGCCTGGCTGCGTTCGGCGAGCTTGCGGACTTCCGAGGCGACCACTGCAAAGCCGCGGCCATACTCGCCGGCTCGCGCCGCTTCCACCGCCGCGTTGAGGGCAAGCAGATCGGTCTGGCGCGCGATCTCCTGGACGATGGTGATCTTCTCGGCGATCGTCTCCATCGCCTTGACCGCGCGGTTCACCGCCGAACCGCTCGCCTCCGCGTCCTGCGCCGACTGGCGCGCGATCTTCTCGGTCTGGCTGGCGTTATCCGAGTTCTGCTTGACGTTGGAGGCCATCTCTTCCATCGACGAGGAGGCTTGCTCGGTCGCCGAGGCCTGTTCGGTCGCGCCTTGCGACAGATTCTGGGCGGCCTCGCTGGACTGTTCGCTGCCCGTGGCCACCTGATCGGCGGTGGTCTGCACCTCTTTCGCGAAGCGAGACAGGTTGTCGACCAGATCGTTGATGCTGTTGATCAACGTGTTGAAGTCGCCGGCGTAGCTTTCCGTGATCTTGCCGGTCAGGTCACCCTGCGAGACGCGCTCGATCATTTCGCCGGCGACATTCAGCGGCGTCACCACGGCTTCGAGCGTGTTGTTCAGGCCTTCAACGATCCGACGGTATTCGCCGTTGTGACGCGCTGCGTCGGCCCGCACCGACAGCTTGCCATCGACAACCGCCTTGACCAGGGTGTTGGCGTCGTCGACCACGGCGCCAAGGCTGGCTTTGAGCAGCATCAGCCATTCGTGAATCTGGTCCTTCGCCGAGGCCTTGTTCATCGTCGCCGTCATGTCGCCGTTTGCCATCGCGGTAATATAGGTGACGAGTTCCTTGAACCAGGCGATGCACGTATTCAGGTTGTTCTTGATGGTGTTGAAATCGCCGGCGTAGCTATCGGTGATCTCTGCCGGGATGACGCCCTTCGAAATCTGGTCGACATATTCGGCGGCGACGTTCAAGGGCCCGATCACCGCGTCGAGCGTCTTGTTCACGCCCTCGACGATCTTGCGATAGTCGCCCTGATGTTTGGTCACGTCTGCGCGCGTCGCCAAGCGACCCTCGACCGCCGCCGTCACCAGCGCGCCGGCGTCTGCCACCAGCGTAGTGATCGAACCGATGCAGGTGTTGAGCGCCGTGGACAGCGTTTCGAACGTCTTGCGAGCGTCCGCCGTGTCGGCGTCTCCCTGCCCGGTCTGAACCGAGCAGTCGGTGTTTCCCTGAGCCAAGCGACCAAGAGCCTCTACAAGTTTCGCCGTCTCGGCCGTCTGATAGTCCGAAACTTTCCGCGACAGACGCTCGGCGTTCTTCACCGCCGTCTGATCGCTCACAACCTCGAAGGCGCCGATGACCTTGTTGGTCTTGTCCCGCATTGGAACGGCCGCGTAAGAAATATCGAGTTCCAGGCCCTTGCTCGGTCGCGCTACGGTTTCGGAATTCGCCCGGTTTTCGGTGCGCATGGCTTGGCTGCAGGCGCACTTTTCGGTCTTGCAATCGCCTGTCTTGAAATGGTCGTAGCATTTCGTGCCGACCACCTCCGCTGGACTCTTGCCGCCCACATGGGCGCCGGTGGCGTTCATGTACTGGACCGTGAAATCGCGATCGATGATCATCGCCGGCACCGGCATCGAGTTCGAGATGTTCGATCACTGAGTCGAGCGTGTCGTTCACGCCCTGCACGACCTTGCGGAAGTCGCCCTGATGACGGCTGGCGTCGGCTCGCGTCGCCAGCTTGCCGTCCACCGCCGCCTTCGACAGCATGTTGGTGTCGGCCACCAGGGACTCGAGACTTTCCATCATCGTGATGATCGCAGGCACGAGTTCGTCGTTTTCGGACCGACGCGCGATCTTCTTGTACTCCGCAAGTTCCTCCAGGTTCCCCTGCGCGATGCTTCGCATCGTCGAAGTCACGTGACGGACTCGTTGCTGGACGACGTTGACGCCACGCGCCAAATCGGCAAAGATTCCTAGATAGTTTCCATCCACTTTTTTGCTGTGGTCGTTGTTGGCCATCCTTTGGACGACCTCCTCCGCCTCTCGCAAGCCGCTCAGCCCATCGATGCACTGATTCAGGTTGGTCTTGATGGCGTTGAAGTCGCCGTTGTAATTGTCGGTGATCTTCGCCGGGATCGCGCCCTTGGAGATCTGCTCGACACAGTTGGCGGCGACGTTCAACGGCGCGATCACCGTGTCGAGCATCTCGTTGACGCCCCTGATTGCGTCGCCGTAGGCCCCCGGGAACGCAGCGGCGTCGCCGCGCTTGGACAACAGCCCCTGTCGGCTTAACTCGGTCAGCTTCGCCAGTTCGGCCTGGAATTTCTGCAGCACCACGGCGATGCCGTTGACGTTCTGCTTCATTCGTTCGTGATCGCCTTGATAGGTCCTGTCGACCAGTTCATCGATTTTGCCGTGGGCGATCCGATCGAGGATGCGATTTCCCTCGCCGATCGGCAGCAACGCCGCGTCCAGGAGTTCGTTGACGGCGACAAGCATGGCTTGCGGCTCACCGCTTGCCGTGTTGACGTTAGCGCGGGCCGACAACGAGCCGGCGGCAATCGCCTGCGTGAGGCGCTGGACTTCCGCCAATTCGATACGACGTTGGGCGCTCGCGCTCCCCTTCATGATATTTGATAGTAGTGACATGCTGCACCTGTCTGTTTCGGTTTGCTTTGTACGGTTTCGTGCAAGTTTGGCGTAGCGTTCAGGTTCGGGGTCAACGCGTTGAGCGCCTTAGCGAGGTCTACGACCTGCTCGTCTCGGTCGACTCGGAATACTTTCCGGAGATAGACGTGGCTGGTCGTTGAAAAGGCGAAGGCAGCGCCGAAGACGTTGGCTTGACCGTAAACTGCATATCTTCAGTTTCCTTCAGCGCTCAAGATTCTTCGCCATGTCGGGCAGGACAATGAACTCGTCTTTCCACTTGGCTATTCCGGCGATGAACTCTGGCCGCCAATGCATCCCGACCGGCGGGGTCTTCTGCATTGTCGAGGCGTCGAGCTCGGTGACCTCGTAGACCTTGTCGGCGACGATCCCGATGGTCGTCGGAGCGCCGTCGAGGTCGATCTCGATCACGACAAAGCGCGAAGTCGGGGGTGATCTCGGCCGGCGGCATGCCGAAGCGCAGCCTGAGGTCGGCGAGCGGGATTACCTTGCCGCGCACGTTGAGCACGCTGGCGACATAGGGCTTTGCCCCCGGCACCCGGGTGACCGGCGCGGGATCGAGGATCTCGCGCACCTGGCGCGCGTCGATGGCGAACACCTCGCCGGCGAGGCCCAGCATTAGCGCCTGCGAGGTGGTTTGCGAACTCAGACATCACGCGGCCTCCAATGCCCTGGCCTGCCTGGCTTGCAGCCGCGCCTCGCGCGCCTGCCCCGAGGCGATCAGATGCGGCACGTCGAGAATCAACGCGACCGCCCCGTCGCCGAGGATCGTCGCGCCGGAGAAGCTCGGCACGTCGGCGTGCAGCTTCGACAGCGACTTGATCACCGTCTGGTGGCCGCCGATGATCTGGTCGACAACCAACCCGACGCGGACGTCGGCGTTGGCGACGATCACCACCTTCTGGTGCGGATCAGGCTCGCCGCGCTCGCCGAACAGCTCGCGCAGTCTGAGGAACGGCACCAGCTCGCCGCGGATATTGAGGAAGCTGCGGCCTCTCGAGCGCGCGTCGACCTCGTTCGACAGCTCCACGCATTCCTCGACCGAGGTCAGCGGCAGGACGTAGCGCGAGTCGGCGACCCGCACCAAAAGGCCCTCAATGATCGCCAGGGTCAGCGGCAGACGCAGGGTGAAGGTCGAGCCCTTACCTACCTGGCTGGCGACGTCGATCGACCCCCGCATGCCCTCGATCGCCCGCCGCACCACGTCCATGCCGACGCCGCGGCCCGACAGCGCCGAGACCTCGTGGGCGGTGGAGAAGCCGGGCAGGAAGAGGAGCTGGTGCAGCTCGGCCTCGGAGAGGACAGCGCCGGGGGCGACCAGGCCATTTTCCTCGGCCTTGGCGCGGATCTTGGCGAGGTTGAGCCCGCTGCCATCGTCAGAGACGCTGATCAGCACCTCCGCGCCGGCGTGGCGCGCCACCAGACGGATATGGCCGACCGGATCCTTGCCGGCCGCGCGGCGCGCCTCGGCGCTTTCGAGGCCGTGATCGGCGGCGTTGCGGATGACATGGATCAGCGGATCGGCAAGCCGTTCGATCATCGTCTTGTCGAGTTCGGTTTCCTCGCCTTCGGCGATCAGCTCGATCTCCTTGTTGAGGTCGCGCGACAGGTCGTGGATGAGGCGGCGGAAGCGACCGAACAGCGAGCCGATCGGCAGCATGCGGATGCCCATCACCGCGTCGCGAAGCGACGAGGCGAGCCGTTCGATCTCCTCGGCGACGCCCTTGGCGTTGGCGCCGGCGGCGGCGAGTTGGGTGAGCCTCGCCTGGGCGATCACCAGTTCGCCGACCCGGTCCATCATCTCGTCGAGGCGTTCGGCCTGGACGCGAATAGTCGCCGATTCCTTGGCGCCCTTCTTCGCTGCGCCCTCACTCGTCGGCGGACCGCCGGCAAGCGGCGGCGCGACGGCCGCGACGGCGGACGGGACAGCGGTGGCGGTGGCGGTCGGGACGGCGGCGGCGGTGGAGGGCGCGGCGCCCTCCTCGATGCTAAGCTCCATGTCGCCGGCGACGAAGATGAACACGTCCTCGATTTCGCTCTTCGGATGGGCCGTCTCGAGCAGAACGTTCCAGGTGAAATAGCAGGCGGTCGGATCCATCTGATCGAGCGGCGGCGTCGCCTCGATGTCGACCGCGATCCGACAGTCGCCGAGCGTGCGCAGTTCGTCGAGCAAAAGCAGCGGGTTACTGCCGTTGACGAGCACGTCCTTGTGGAAGCGCATGCCAACCCGCCACGCCTTGCGCTCGGACGGCGGCGGAGGCGGCGGCACGTCGGGTTCGGGCGCTACGCCAGCGAGCGCCGAGGGGCGCCCGGCCCCTGAACCAATTTACGCAGGTCGGACAGAATGCACATCCCGATGACCGCGTTCGCCTCTTCCGGCTTCTCGATCTGCGTGCGTAGGAAGTCCTTGGCGTTCAGCGCGATCGCGATCAGGTCGGGCTCTGGGGCGGCGTCGCCCTTGCGTACTCGATCGAACGCGCTCTCGAACTCGTGGGCGAACGCTGCGACCTTGTCGAAGCCGAACATCGCCCCCGAGCCCTTGATGGTGTGCAGGGCGCGAAAGGCGGTGTTGATCAGATTGCGGTCGTCGGGCGAGCGCTCGAGATCGAGCAGCGCCGCCTCCAATTGTTCGAGCAGTTCGCCCGCTTCTTGGCGAAAAATGTCGACGGGATCCGCGCTAGATGTCATCGGGGCGCCTTCTTGTTTGCGGCGATGAAGTGTTCCGGCTTGAACAGCTTGCCGTGGCAGCCGCTCGGGCCGGCAGCCTTCGCTTGCCGCCTCAGGCCTTTGTCATGCTCGGCGGCGAGCATGACGATCGGCGCGCGGCGGTCGGGCGGCGTCTGTCGGAGCGCGCGGATAAAGCCGAGCCCGTCCATTGCCGGCACGGCAGGGGCTGCGACGACCCCGTTGAGCGCGCGGCTGCGCGCCGCCGCGACGCCTTCGTTCCGGTCGCTAACGGTGGCCACCCGGGAGCCGTAAGGACTCGGCGCGTTCTCGCGCACCCGCCGGCTGCGCGGCGAGTCTTCGGCCGCAAACGTCTTTGTCATGGGGCGCCCGCGGTCCGTGGGGCGAAAATCTCGGCCAGCGACGTCGCCCCCGGCGGCGGCGCGAACCCGCAACGCTGCAGCGCGTCGCCGAGAGCCCCTTCCGGCGGCGAACCCAGCGCGGCCGTCTTGTGCGATCGCCCCGCCGCAACGTCGGCCGCAACGAGGATCTGCAGGAACGAAACGTCGACCTCGGTCACATCGGAACAGTCGATCACCAGCCGCTCGCATCCGTTGAGCGCCTCGAGCACCGTCCGATGAACCTCCTCCCCAACAGGCGTCGTCAAGCTCCCGCTGAGCTTCACCGCGTTGTGTTCTTTCGCGGCCTCGAGGCTGAAGGTCTGATTAGGCACGCAGCGGCTTCCCTTCTTCGACGCGTGGCGTCGAGGCGCGCCGCCGGCCTTCGTCGCCAACGAGAGCTGCGCCGACTCGACCAGCGATCGGATTCTTGCCCCTTGCGAGACGAGATTGCTTTCAGAGGAATTCGGGATGTCGATCGGGAGTTGACGGGACGAAGAGCGGCTTCATGCCTTCGTCGGCTCGGCGAGGAACGCGACGATTCGTCGTCAGTGACCATCTCCGAGATTCGCTATCCAACAGTTAACGAGCGAGGCGGGAACAAGGCATCGACGCCGTTCCGTTGAACCGAGCGGAACGTCTTGTTCTCCGCCAACAGAGTCCGGCGACGTTCCGCGATCGACGCCGACCGGCGGCGTGGCGCAGCCGTCGCCTTGCGTCGCTCTTTTCCCCTCTCGGGGTACGTCCGCCCCGGCGCGCCTGGCTGGAATAAGGCGAAAGTGTGGCAAATAACCCCTTTGAGCCCTGCGCGAATCATAATTGCAGCGTTAACGCCTTGAAATTGCTCAATCGCTCTCAAAAAATGCCCGTCCGTCCCATATCTCGGCCGCCGAAACGGATCGCGTGGGTCATGCCACGGCTCATCTAGAAACGGATTTTTCAGGCTTCTGACACAACCTGCGGCTTAACAAAGCCCCTGTCTCTAGCCAATGGTGTCCCATGAGCGCTTCGCCGGCTTATGCCGCGACGCTGCGCGCCAGCGTCATCGACGCCGCGCAATCCGCTCGACGAGGCGATGCATCGCTGCGCTTGCCGCGCTGTCGGCCAGGCGGAAAGTCGTTCCAAAATCTTCCCTTTCAGGGGGTGATCTCTCGATGAAGACCGTGCTGACCGTCGATGATTCGCCGAGCATCCGCCAGATGGTTCGACTGGCGCTTTCCAATGCAGGCTACGCGGTCGTCGAGGCCGGCGACGGGCTGCAAGGACTGTCGGTCGCCAAGCGGCAGGCCGTGAACCTGATCATCACCGATCTCAACATGCCGAATATGGACGGCTTGGAATTCATCCGCTCGCTGCGGCAGCTGTCGGCCTACCGCGGGGTGCCGATCGTTTTTCTGACCACCCAATCCGACGACGGCCTGAAAAGCCAAGCCAAGGCGTCCGGCGCCACCGGCTGGATCACCAAGCCGTTCAAGCAGGAGCAGTTGCTCGCCGTTGCAAAGAAGTTACTCGGATGAGCTTGCCCGCCGATTGCGCGTGCGCCTTCCGAAGGTCGAAACGCCGTTCCCTTCGGCCGCGCCATATGCCGGAGCCGATGCGGTCCGCGCCGTCATGACCGGCATGCACGACGACGGCGCGGATGGATTCTTAAAACCGAAGGCTGTCGGCGTCGTCGCCGTCGCCGTCGCGCCATACGAAGAGACCTCCGTGGCCTCCGGCATGCCGAGGGAGGCGGTTGCGCTCAGCGCAGCCAAGAAAGTCGCGCCCCTTTTCGTCAGTCCCATCGAGATCCTGCATGCTCGCGCTCAGACTTGAAGACCCGGCGCCGCCGTCCGTCGATCCGCTGATCCCCGCGGGCGCCCGGGCGCTCGCGGAAGAATTCGAATCCCACGCCGCGTCGCTGGGGGCGACGTTCTCGCGCTTCGAGCAGGCGTGCCTCGACATCGGCACAGGGCTCGGTGAAGCCGTTCCGGACCTGGCCGATCTGGCGACGATGTTCGACTCGCTTTCAGGCGCGCTCGAAAGCGGGGGCATCGAGAAGGCCTGTGTGGATTTAGCGACGACGTCGGCTGACCTCACGCAGGCGGCGGGCGACTTGATTGAAGAAGGGCGCGCACTCGTCGCTCTCGTCGATGCCGACAAACAGATCGGCGTGTATATTGATGCTTTGCTCGAATGCGTCCACACGATGTCGGCGCTGGTGTTCATGTTGAAGATTGAATCGGCGTCGATGCGAGAACACCGCGACGATATGGCCGCCTTCACCGACCGGCTGCAAGATCTTGCCAAAAGCGCGCGCCACGCGCTTTCAGATTATCGAGATACGCATGGCAGGCTCGACGAGGTGCTGCGCGCTGCGACGCAGGCGCAGGCCGCCTTTCAGCGCACACATCGCGAAGGTCTCGAAGCCATCGCTGCCGAGATTCGTTCAGGCCTCGGGGCCGTCGCCGAGCGGCGGCGACGCACCGCCGAGGGGCTGCATGACGTCAGCGCGCGCACGCGCGAAATCAGCGAACGGATCGGCCAGTGCATGTGCTCGTTACAAGTCGGCGACAGTACGCGTCAGCGCGTCGAACACGCTCAAGCCGCGCTGCATTTCTGGGGCGATCTCGCCGGAGGCAGGACGTCGCGGCTGGTCGACGGCGAAGCCCGCGAGTTATTCGCCACGAAGGACGAAGCGTTCACAGCGCGGCTTTGCCGGTTGCAGGCGCGCCAACTCGAAGGCGCCTACGGCGAGTTTCGTAGCGAGATGGAGACCATTTCGCAGACATTGCCGTTGCTGGCGCGCGAAGCCGGTGCGCTGGCCGGCTATGAGCACGAATTGTTTGGCGCCGAGGGGTCCGAGGCGGGCTCGTTCCTTGAGACACTCGGGAAAAAGCTGGCTGCGGCGCGCGACATGGTGGACGCATGCCGACGCGCCCGCGCAGTCGTCGACAATGCCGCGAGGGCCGTCGTCACGACGATGGGCGACCTTCGGCGACGCACCGACGGCTTGCGCGAGATCGTCGTCGACGTCACGATCATCGGCACCAACGCGCTGCTGAGATCGACACGGTTGGGCGACCGCGGCAAGGGCATCAGCCTCATCGCTCAGGAATTGGGCGCCAACGGCGAGCAGATCGGCAGGGGTATCCAGTCTCTGCCGCCGGCGTTCGATCGTGTTGTCGCCTATGTCGAACGTCTGGCGCAGGCGGGCCAACATCTGGAGTCGGGCCGATTGGCCGAACTCGACGAACGCATGAGCGCCGCGATCCGGGCCTTCGGCGCCAACGGCCAGCAGATGTCGGAGGCGCTTGCACGGCTCGACACCGAAAGCGGCGGCGTTCGCGCCGTGCTCGATCGAGCCGTCGCCACGCTCGCCGGATATGAGGACACCAGCCAGACTCTGCTCGCGGCCGCCAAAGCAATGGACGAGATCGCCGTGCGGCTGGGCAAAGCAGACGATTGGAGCGAGATCGATCCTACGCTCGACCGGTGCCTGCGGCCGCTCTACACAATGGCGAGCGAACGACGCATCCACGATGGTTTGACCGGATGCGAGGCTGAAGCGAACCACGCGGCTGCGTTCCCGCCGGCTGAGCTCGCGGACGCCTTCATGCTCTGATCTTTCGCGAAGCGCGAAGCCGGCTCAGATGCAAGGGCGGAAAGCCGGCTCCGCTCGAAACTGACTGGCTTCAACTCGGTCGCTCGTTCGACGCCCGTCGCGACCACGGATACAAGAGGATGTCGGTTTCGTACTCGACCTCCTTACGGATCTGGCTCGCGGCGTCGTCAAGTTCGTAGAGCGCAAGATCCTTGCCGCTGATTCGAGACGAGCAGGCCGCGATCGCCTCGCATCGAGGTCCGTCGAGCAGCGGATTTGCAATCGCCGCTTCTGCGGCGCGCAGCGCGCATCGTTCTCCCGTCGCTTCCCCGACCCAGACTATTGCTGTTCCTTATCGTCCTTGATCGAGCGGACGTCGGCGAAGTCGAGGTTGCCGAGGCCGTCCATGACCAGAGGTCGGTGATGCAGTGTTGCGCGGCATCTAAAGCCGCGACAAATCTTAGCCCGCCCACGCTGGAGGCGCTCGAAAAAGGCCGCCCGAATGCGGCCTCTCTCGAAGGATCATATCGTGCTTACGCGAGAGCGGCCCGCTTGCTCGAGGCGCGATAGCCGGCGAAGCTGAGACCGGCGAAGCCAAGCAGCATCATCGCCCAAGTTGAAGGCTCAGGGACCGTGGGGGTCTGGGGCTGGAACTCCAGAGCTTGTGTGTAGCCATTGACCATTGTCGGGTCGATGCCCGCGCTAGACAAATAACCCGAGTACGGGTTGATGTACGCGCCGAGCGCTCCGATTGGGCCCGCCGGAATCGGATCGACAAAGGGATTAGTGACGCCAACCCCGGTCCCCGACATTCCAGGAATTGGGCTCGACATCGGTGTGTATCCGCCAAAGAAGCTGTACGACCACGGTTGAGAGACGCCGTTCACTAGGAACTCGCCATAGGCGTTGATAAAATTGACGGGTACCGCCGCATCAAGACCTACTTAATTCAGCGACCAGTAGTCGTTGCCAGACAGCGGACCTCCACTAGCCGTCGTATAATTGAACACGAGCCACTCGTCCCCTCCGCCGGCGGGAACGAATGATATATTCAAAGTCACCGCCCCACTATCGAGCGACTGGGTGCCCGTCGCAAGGTTGACGGTGTCAGTGAATGTATCCGGTGAATTCGTTGCTTGGACTTGGAATGTGCTGCCCGGCACAAACAAGGTGGCTTGGGCGTCCTGGCATGCGAACGCCAAGCCAATAGCGGCTACGGACCCGAAAAATCTTTGCATTCTTTTCATCTCCCCATTGCTTGCGGTGGCGCAAATCCATCGCCACAATCGGCAGGATCGTTGCACCCCCCTCGCCCTTTGGATATTGACACGTATGCATCTTGCGTAAATCGGACCAACGACCCGAGACGGTCCTAGGACCGCTCGGTTGTCCTAAGGGCCTGTCAGGAATCAACTGCATTGACGAGCGAGGCGACTGAGGGGGCGATTGTGTAGTTCCATTCGCCGTGGAAATCATCGCGAGAGATGTTGAGGGTTTGCATCTGCTCGTCGGATACGAGGATTCCTTTTGGATATATTTTGTCGTCGAGTTCGCAGCGGACGGTCAAGCCGGTTTGCGTCGTCGTCGCCCCGATCAGTTCGACGATGACGCGATAGCTGAGCAGCGGTTTGGCGCGCCAGTTTTGCGTGATGAATGAGAATAGACGGTGTTCGATCTTGTTCCACTTGCTGGTTCCCGGAGGAAGATGGTGAACCTCGATGGATAGGCCCAGTTCATCGGCTAATCGCTGCAATTCGAGCTTCCACAATCGCACCCGCGAGCCGTTCGATCCGCCGCCGTCGGCGGTGATGACGAGACGCCGCGCGAGCGGATAACGAATGCGGCCGACCTTCCGCCACCAGCGACGGATCGTCTGAACCGCGAAAGCGGCCGTGTCGTTGTCGACGCCGACCGCGACCCAGCCCGCGTTGGCCGCCATATCATAAATTCCATAAGGCACGGCGCGGCCGAGTTCCTTGATCAGAAAGTCGTGCACGCGCACCTCTTCCGGATCGCCTTGGCGACGCCATTCCCGGCCGGCGTTCTTGAAATCGCCGGCCAATTCCTTCTTCTTGGTATCGACGGATATGACCGGCTGGTTCTCGCCGATGGCCGTTTTCACGGCCTCGTTGACGACCCGGAATTGCGCGTCCCGGTCGGGATTGTCGGCGCCCTCACGCGTCTTGCTGTTGGCCTGCAGGCTGAACTTCTGCTTCTTCAGCAATTCGCCAACCACCGTGTGGCTGATCTTGTGCCCGAGCTTGCCCAGTTCGTCCGCAAGGCGGCGCAGGCTCTTGCATGTCCAGCGCAGCGGCGACATCGGATCGCCGCGCGCGTCGGGCTCGACCAACGCGTTCAAGGCGTCGAGAAGACCGGGATTCGTTTCACTCAGCGATTTGCGGCCCCCGCCAGGCCGACGTACGCGATCAACAGGCGTCGTGGACGGCGCTTCCAGTTCCTTCAACCCCCGTCCGATCGTGCTCGCGGCGACCCCCGTCACCCGCGACACCGCGGCTATGCCGCCATATCCT
>CAVYON010000064.1:0-59302 GCA_963770035.1 uncultured Alphaproteobacteria bacterium
CGGAGCTTCTTTCCTTCACGAAGCGTAAGCCATTGATCTCGCTCGGGGCGAGCGGCTGTGGGGTCGCTGCTACTGGGTACAGGCGATGGGGAATCCCAGGAGGTCGAAGGCCTTTTGCTGGATCGGGGTCGGGCGGGTGAGGATGGTGAAGGGGCGGTCGGGCGCGCCCGCGGTCACGACGGTGTTGCGCGCGAGGGTCGCGAGATCGGCGAGCAGGGTCTGGAAGGAGTGGACGGGGGCGCCGTCGGCGGCGCGGCCGGTGGCGCTTTTGGCCAGGGCGGCGGGAGAACGCTGCGCCTTGGCGACCGGGCTGTCGCGCAGGGCCTCGGCGGCTTCCTTGTCGTCGTCGTCATAGAGCATCGGGGCGAGGCGCGCCCGCATGTGCCACTCGACATAGTAGGCCAGCATGCACAGGAACACGTGGGCGCGGACCCGCTCCGTGAGCCAGTGGTGGATCGGCCGCACGTGCAGATCGACCGTCTTCAGGCATCGAAAGGCCCGTTCCACCATGGACAAGGATTTGTATGTCTTGACCGCGGTTTCGTCGGCGAGGGTCTGTTCGGGCAGGCTGGTGCGCACGGCGTAGAGGCCGTCGAGCGCGGCCTCCTGGGCGATCTCATCGCGCTTTCGGGCGAAGGCGAACCGGTCGTCGGCGATCGTCAGCTCGAAGTGCTTGGCCATCTTGTGCTTGTCGAGCACGGCGCCGACGGCCATGCCGATCTCGGCCGCGCCGCGTAAGGGGCGGGTCTTGCGCGTGACGCTGGCTGTGATTTTGGCCAGATCGCGCTCGGTGGCGGCGAGGAGGTCCTCGCGCTTTCTGGCGCGCTCGCGCGCGAGATCGGGGTTGCGGCAGACGATCAGCCGCTCGCCGGGAAAGTCGGGCGAAGTGATCGCCGCCATGTCGCGCTGGTCGAACAGCGACATCTGCAGATGGCCGCCGCCGACCAGCTCCTTGAGCGCGGGCGCGCGCAAGGCGGTGATCCAGTCGAGCCCGGCCGGACGCAGGTCCTCGTCGATGCGCGCCTGAGTGATCATACCGCGGTCGCCGACGAGAACGACGTGGTCGATGGCGAAGCGGCGCTTGAGCTTGGCGACCTGATCGGCCAGGGTCATGGGATCGGCGGTGTTTCCTTCGAACACTTCGATGGCGACGGGGCAGCCGTCGGGCGCGCACAGAAGGCCGTAGACGATCTGCAGCTTGCCCTTCTTGCCGTCGCGGTTGTAGCCGCGTTTGGCCAGAGGGCAGCAGCGGCCTTCGACGTAGCTCGACGAGACGTCGTAGAGCACCAGCGTCCCGCCCTTCAGATGGCGCTTCGCGAGCGCGGTCTCGATCGCGCCCTGACGCTCGAGGAGCCAGTCGAGCGCGGCGTAGAGTTCGTCCTCGTGGACGTCGCCGAGGCCCAATTCGACGCCGAGGCTGGATGCGGCGGTGACGGGATCGAGCGCCCTGGCGGTGGCGAGTTTCGACGCCGGGGCGATGATGCGGCTGACGATCATGGCCAGGACGAGGTCGACCGGCCGACAATTCTCGGGATCGGACCCGCGCGCTTGCTTGGGTCCGATGATTGTGTCGAGGCCGATGGCGCGCGTCGCGCCCAACACGGCGGCGACGGCCCCATGCGGCAACGAGCGCTCGACGACGAAGGGCTGCTCGCCCGGCGGCAGCACGACCCCGCCCTTGAGGACGCCGCGCAGCCCTTCGACGTGCTCGGCCGGCCAATGGGAGAGGTTGAGCAGCGTGCGCTTCCGTATCCTCCCGCCGTCCCGATAGCTCTCGCGCAGCAGGATCGCCGGTGGGGAGCCGCGGTTGGGGACGGTTTCGATATACATGGACGCAGGATAGCTGAGAAACTCGCAAAATCAACAAAAATATCCGATTTACATGGCTACACTTTCACCCCTCGCCAGCCCCAAAGATGCGCAAAATCAGAGACTTGACCCTCGCGAAAGAAAGAAGCTCCGTCTAAGCGCCAAATCATACCGATTTTGCGATCCGTAAAGACGTTGGACCGCCGCTAGCCCGACTTTCTCAACCGGAGCAGGCTGGGAACGAATTTTGGGGCTGGGAAGGAGCAAAAGACGAGTCGGATCAATGGCCGGGTTTTGAAATAGCCGTGTAGTGGAGACCTAGTATCTTTTCAGATTGCGCGTTTGGCGTAGACTGGGGTCGCCATGTATTTGCGACCGAATCGCCGTCTCAAGGACGGCAAGGAGCACTGCTACTGGAGCATTGTCGAGAGCAAGCGCTGCGCCGGCGGCAAGGTGGTGCAGCGCCAGGTGCTTTATCTTGGCGAGATCAACGACAGCCAGGAGGAGGCGTGGTGCCGGGTGATCGAAGCTTTCGACGAGGAGGCGCGACAGCCGACCCAATTGGCCCTGTTCCCCGCCGATCGGCCGCTGCCCGAACACGCCGAGGACCACGGCGTGCAGATCCGGCTCGGGGCCATGCAACTACACCGGCCGCGGCAATGGGGCGCGTGCTGGCTCGCCTGCCAGCTCTACGAGCAACTGGAACTCGACCGCTTCTGGGCGGCCCGTCTGCCCGATTCCCGCGAAGGAACCTGCTGGCGGCACATTCTCCAGACGCTGGCGTGTTACCGGCTCATCGATCCGGGCAGCGAATGGCGTTTACACCGGCTGTGGTTCGAGCAAAGCGCCATGGGCGATCTGCTCGGCGAAGATTTCGCGCTGGTCGAGAAGAACGCGCTCTATCGTTGCCTCGACAAGCTCGTCGAGCACAAGCCGGCGCTGTTCACGCACCTGCGCCGGCGGTGGCAGGATCTGTTCGGCGCCCGCTTCGACGTCCTTCTCTATGATCTGACCAGCACGTACTTCGAATCCGACCCGCCGGACGACGACAGCGACAAACGCCGCTACGGCTACAGCCGCGACAAGCGTCCGGACTGCGTGCAGGTGGTCATTGCGCTCGTGGTGACACCCGACGGCTTTCCGCTCGCCTACGAGGTTCTCCCCGGCAATACTTCCGACAAGACGACGCTGCGCGCCTTCCTTTCGAAGATCGAGGCGCAGTACGGCAAGGCGGAGCGCATCTGGGTGATGGACCGCGGCATCCCCACCGAGGACGTGCTCGCCGAAATGCGGCAATCCGATCCGCCGGTCGCCTATCTGGTGGGGACCCCGAAGGGACGCCTCGGCAAGCTGGAGAAGTCTCTCGTCGGCCTGCCGTGGCATGAGGTGCGGCCGGGCGTCGAAGTGAAGCTCTTGGCCGAGGACGACGAGCTTTACGTGTTCGCCCAGAGCCGGGCGCGCATCGACAAGGAGCGCGCCATGCGGAAGCGGCGGTTGAAATGGCTGTGGGCGCGCCTGGCGAAGCTGGCGCTGATGGACCTCACCCGCGAGAGCCTACTGATGAAGCTCGGCGCCGCCAAAGCCAAGGCGCCCGCGGCGTGGCGCCTCCTCGACATCAAGGTCGATCCCCACACCGCCGCCTTCACTTACGCGCTCAACCGCAAGAAGCTGCGCCAGGCGCGCCGGCGCGAAGGCCGCTACCTTTTGCGCACCAACATGTCTGGGCGCGATCCCGCCGACCTGTGGCGGTTCTACATTCAACTCGTCGAAGTCGAGGCGGCCTTCAAGAACCTCAAGGACGATCTGCAACTCCGGCCGATCTACCACCAGCTCGAGAGCCGCGTCGAGGCGCACATCTTCGTGGCCTTCCTCGCCTATTGCCTGCACGTCACGCTGCGCGCCCGGCTCCGGCCGATGGCCGCCGGCCTCACCCCGCGCGCCGTGCTCGACAAGCTCGCCGGCATACAAATGCTCGACGTCCACTTCCCCACCACCGACGGCCGAACGCTGATCATGTGCCGACACACCGAGCCGAATGTCGACCAGAAGCTTCTCCTGCAACGACTCGGCCTCGCCCTGCCGCCGCAGCCGCCGCCGCGAATCGCCGTTCCCGGTCCGGCGGCGCAGCTCCCGTTGCGCCCCATGTAGTGGAGACCTTCGGCAGCCTACCCTTGATTCCACGCGCCTTTCCGCTCGCGCGCTACCTCGGTTGAGAAAGTCGGGCTAGAGCGGTTTCCCAGCGAAATGAATCGCGGGGGATTCCCGAATCAGGGCTGTTCATGATTCATGGGCTCCGCCGCGTGAAGGAGGCGGCGGGGATGGCGCTATCCGAAGATCTTCGCACACGTGTGGTGGAGGCTGTTGTGGCCGGCGGCCTGTCGCGCAACGCGGCGGCCAAGCGTTTCGGGGTCAGCATCGCCAGCGCCATCCGTTGGGTTTGGCGCTTCCAGGCCACCGGCGAGATTTCCCCGGCGCCGACGGGCGGGGATCGACGCTCGGACCGGATTGAGGCGCATGGCGATTATCTGCTTGGCCTCATTCGTCGTCAGCCGGACATCACGTTGTTGGAAATCCAGGAGCGGTTGATCGCCAACTGCAGCGAGCGCTTTTCTTTGTCGGTGGAGGCACTTGCAAAATGTTTGGGAGCACTGGGTTGTGTTTCCGCAAGAGCGCAAACTTGGATTGATTTCCGAGCTGTGCCGATTTTGGCGGCGGCGGCCTGGGTCGATTTGTGCCGAGAGCGGCGTTTCTGAGCGCGCGCGGGCAATAGCTCGCCGACCTGCCGATATTTTGGGAGGCTACGGGCTCTCTATGTTGCGTACGATCGCGATCGCTATGCGATGAGACGGATGATTTGGGTCACCGTGACGACCAGAATGCCGAACATCAGATGACACATCACTTTCGTGGGGCCGCGCACCTGGACGGTTCGACCGCCGTGATTGTCTTTGAGGTTGGCGTTGACCCGTTCGGCGCTGCTGCGTTCGTTGTAACGGATGTCCTCGGCCATGCGATGGCCCGCCAGCGCCTGACGCCTCTGCTCTCGCGCCAATTCTTGTTTGAGGGCGGCGTCACGGCGCGGATTGGCATCGATGATCGGCACGTGGCCGAGCGCGCGGCTGTGCGCCTCGATCTCGGCCGCGTCGTAGGCGCTGTCCATGAGATCGTAGAGATTGACCAGGCGTTCCGCCGTCATCGTAGCCAGCGGGATGGCGACCTGACTGTCATGGACGGAAGCCGAGGTGAGAACGCAACTGACGGGAATGTCGCCGTCGGCCGTATCCACGTGCAGCTTATAGCCGATCCATGTCTCTTGATGTCCTTTGGCGTTGCGCTTGACGCCGACGTCACAAGGCCGGGGCAGATCGGCGAGCATTTGGCTCAGGGTCATGCCGGCTTGGCGTTCCAGGCGCGTGGGCGGTTTGGGCGGGGGTTCCTCGCCCTTGCGCGGACGCCCGCGTTTGCGGGGCGCCGGCTTCGGCGCGGTCGGTTCGGGCTGTTCGGCGCGTCGCGGCTTTTCATGGCCTTCGATCGCGGTCGAATTGCGCGCGATGTGACCAACCAACCGGTCGGCGTGGGTCTGCCGGATCAAGGCCTCGTGCACACGCGAGGGCAGTTCGCTCTGGGCGAATTCGGCGAAGGCGCGCGAGAATGTCGATTTGCTGGGAACCTCGGACGGACGCGACCAACCGCACAGACGCCGAAGCGTTTTGTCGGCCTGGACGCGTTCGATCAGCATTCGCGTGGTCGGCAAATTGAAAACCGCCTTGGCCACGAAGGCTCTCGCCAACGCCGCCCGCTCGGCCAACGGGCGCCCGGGAAGTCCATGCCAGTGCGGGACGAAAGCCTCGAGCCGCGTCATATCCACGACCGTGACCAGCGCTCGATGCGATCCGGTCAGGAAACCCACAGTTTCTTCGAGAAAAGGGAAAAGTTCCCCTTGAAACTTCTCCCAGTACGAGGATAGGCTCTCCCGCAGCGACATCGTCGGCGGCTCCTGGCATCTGCTTGTTGTTCCTAGCAGAATCAGCATACCAGAAACCGGCCGCCAGCGGTTCGCAACCGTCGAAAAATCACCCGAAAATTCGAAAACTCTGGCCGAACTCCCAATTTTGCAACTGCCTCGGTGATCTGGCGCTTCTTCGATCGGCACGAGATCACATTCAAAAAAAAACCGCGCATGCCGAGGAACAGCAGCGCCCCGATGTTTTGAAGCGGCGCCAGGAGTGGTTTGGGGCGCAACTCGATCTCGATCCGAGGAAGCTCGTGTTCATTGACGAAACGGGGGCTTCCACCAATCTGGCGCGCAAGGGCGGACGATGCCGGCGCGGTCGACGACTGCGGGTCGGCATTCCGCATGGCCATTACAAGACCATCACGCTCGTCGCCGGCCTACGCCTTTCCGGTCTCGTGGCGCAAAAGGCCTACGACCGGCCGATGAACGCGGCCACGTTCGAGGACTGGGTGGAGAAATGCCTCGCTCCCACGCTCTCGCAAGGCGACGTCGTCGTCATGGACAATCTGTCGAGCCACAAGGGAGCAAGGGTCGAGCAACTCATCAAAGCCGCCGGAGCCGAGTTGCTTTATCTGCCGCCTTACAGCCCCGACATAAATCCCATCGAAAAAGCCTACTCAAAGCTCAAGGCCTTCCTGCGCAAAATCGCCGAGCGAACCGTCACAGGCCTCCTGAACGCACTCGAAGCCTGCGCCGAAATCTTCAAATCTGACGAATGCGTGAATTACTTCAGGTCCTGCGGATACGATACGGATTGATCGGAAACCGCTCTAGACGCATCCAGTTTCCTTCTTGACGTTTCACGTTCATGCGGGATCTAATGATTTAGACCGATCCAAAAAACAATCGAGGGAGGACGTGCGCCCCACCGTCAAAGATATAGCCCGTCACGCGGGCGTGTCGCGCGCTACTGTGTCGCTCGTCTTGCGGAACAGTCCGCTGGTCGCCGAGGCGACGCGGGCCGGCGTCCAGTCGTCGATCAACTCCCTTGGTTACGTCTACGATCGCGCCGCCGCCAATCTGCGCGCGCGCCTTACCCACACCGTCGGGCTCGTCATCTGCGAGATCACCAATCCGTTTTACGCCGAACTCGCGGCGGGCATTGATGATGCGCTCGATCAGGCCGGTTGGGTGGCGTTTGTCGCGAATACCTCCGAGTCGCCTGATCGCCAAAGCCGTTTCATCGCGCGCATGCGTGAGCACCGGGTCGATGGCATCCTGCTTGCGCCGGCCGAAGGCACTCCGCCTTCTTCCATTAATGAGCTGAGGCGTCACGGACTTCCCCTCGTGCAAATTCTCAGACGCGTGGGCGAGCGGAAGGGCGACTACGTCAGCGCCGACTTTCGGCTCGGCACGGTGCTGGCCGTCGAGCATCTGATCCGCCTCGGGCATCGGCGCATCGCTTTCATCGGCGGCGGCCGGCGCGTGACGCCCGCGCGAGACCGGGCGGAGGCGTTCAGCGAGATGCTGCCGCGCTTCGGCTTGCCAGTCGGACCGATCGTCAAGTGCATGCCGACGCGAGAGGGCGGCGCGAGTGCGATCGAGGAGCTTTTTCGGACCAAAGCGACCGCGCCCACCGCGATGCTCTGCCACAACGATCTTTGCGCGCTCGGCGCCATGCTGGGCCTCGTTGATCGGGGTCTGGTTCCCGGCCGCGATGTCGCCGTCATTGGCTTCGACAACATTCCCGAGGCCGCCATGCATCGTCCGGCGCTCACGACCGTAGCCATCGGCGCGCGGGAGATCGGCGAGGAAGCCGCCCGACTTCTCCTGCGCCGCATCAAGTCGCCGGAAGCATCGCCCGAGAGCATCATCTTGCCGCCAACGCTCATCATTCGCTCGAGCTGCGGAGGCGAAGCGCCGCAATAGGCTTCTCCCCGCGTCGGGGCTCAAGCCAAACTGGGAGGAAGACGCCAATGAAACCTTATGCCACTGCGTTAGCATCCGTCGCCGTCGTTGCTGTCGCCGGCATCCTGACAGTCGCATCCGCCTTTGCCGACGCGGTCGCCGACGCCAAGGCGGCGGTCGAAAAATATGCCGGCCCGCAGACCACGTGGGAAGGACCGACGAAGGCGCCGAAGCCCGGGCCCGGGAAGAAGATCGTCTTCCTGTCGGGCGACGAACAAAATGACATCTCGCATCTCTACGGCGTCTACATCAAGGAGGCGGCGCAAAAGCTCGGGTGGGACGTCACCGTCATTGACGGGAAAGGCAGCCCGACCTCCTGGCTCGCCGGCCTGAACCAGGCCATCGCGCTGAAGCCGAACGGCATCGCCCTATTCGCCGACGCTGCGAGTCTGCAAGATCCGATCAAGGCCGGCGTCGCCCAAGGGATCAAGTTCGTGGGTCTGCATGCCGCAGGACTCCCGGGACCGCAAACGGAGCTCAATCTCTTCGTCAACATCCAGGAGGACCCGCGGGAGATCGGCAAGGCGGAGGCCGATTGGGCGATCGCCAATTCCAACGGTAAGGCGCGCGTCGTCGTGCTCAGCCACAACGAATATGCGATCGCCAAGGTCAAATCCACCGCGACCAAGGACGAGGTCGAGAAGTGCCCCGGTTGCAAGGTTCTGGACTACGTCAACTCTCCCGCTTCCGAGGCCGCGCAGCGCCAGCCGCAACTGACCACGAGCTGGGTCCAGCGTTTCGGTCTGCCGATCTACGCAACCTCGGTCGGCGACAACGATTGGGACTTCGCCGTGCCGACCCTGCGCTCCGGCGGCGTCGATCCCGCGCAGGCGAAGCTGATCGCCGCAGACGGCAACCGGTCGGCGTACGATCGCATCCGCAAAGGCGACCAGTATCAGGTGGTGACGGTCTCGGAACCGATCGAACTGCAGGCATGGCAGGCGGTCGACGAGCTGAACCGCGCCTTCCACAACGAGCCGCCCAGCGGCTTCGTGCAGCCGCCGTTCCTCGTGACCAAAGAGAACATCCACACGGAGGGAGGCGACCAGAACACGTTCATTCCGAGCAACAATTACAAGCAGCGCTATCTCGAGGTCTGGGGCGCCAAATAGCGCTCGGCAATCTCCGGCGGGCTCACCTCGCCGGAAGCTCACTGACTTTCGTCCGCTTGCGGTGGGATCGTCGCTCGGGATGGCCGGTCATGGACAATGTCGAACACCCCCATCGCGACGGCCGGACCGCTCCGGTCCTATTGATGGCCGGACTCGTCAAGCGCTTCACCGCGACGCTCGCTCTCGATCAGGTCGACTTCGATCTACATCGTGGCGAGGTTCACGCGTTGCTCGGTCAGAACGGCGCCGGCAAGTCGACCCTGATCAAGATCCTGGCGGGCGTTTACGAAGCCGACGCGGGCGAGATCACGTTGGGCGGCAGGCCTGTTCGTCCCGCGGTAGACCGGCTGCCGATCGCGTTCATTCACCAGGATCTCGGCCTCGTCGAATGGATGACGGTCGCTGAGAATGTCGCAATCCAGACCGGCTATCCGCGCTCGCCGTTGGGCCTGGTGTCCTGGCGGCGCGTTCGCCAGGCCGCAGCGGACGCGCTTGCGTTGATCGGCAGCGACATCGACCCTGACGCGCCTATCTCGTCGCTCCCGGCCGCCGAGCGTTCGCTCGTCGCCATCGGCCGGGCGCTCGCGATTAAGGCTGACATTCTCGTGCTCGACGAACCGACCGCCGCGCTGCCCGAGGCCGACGTCGAACGCCTGCTCGAAACGCTCAGACGCTTGCGCAAGAGCGGCATCGGCGTCGTCTACGTCACTCATCGGCTGGATGAAGTCTTCCGCATCGCAGATCGGGTGACGGTGCTCCGCGACGGCCGCAGGCTCGGGACCGTTCCCACTCGGGAGACAAACGCCGAGGACCTCGTACAGATGATCGTCGGCAGGTCGATGAACGACGCTTTCGTCAAGCCGGCAGCCGCGTCCGACCGCACGGCGCTCATGGTCGAGGGTCTCGTCGCCGACGGCGTGGGCCCGGTCTCGTTTTCCGTCGCGGCGGGCGAGATTTTGGGGCTCGTCGGATTGCGCGGCGCCGGCCATCACACCATCGGCCGGGCGATTTTCGGCGAGACGAGAGTCGCCTTGGGACGTCTTATGCTCGACGGCGGCTCGATAGCGTCGAGAGGCCCGGCCGAGGCGATGGCGAACGGCGTCGGCTTCGTATCGAGCCGGCGCGCCGAAGAGGGTATCGCCGCAAATCTTTCGGTGCGAGAAAACATCTATCTCAATCCGGCGGCGAGCGGCAAAGGCGTCCTCGAATTCGTTCCCAAAGCCGACGAGCTGGCTCTGGCCGACGCCGCCATGAGGCGCTTTTCCATCAAGGCTGCGAGCGTCGAGGAGCCGGCGGCGACTATGTCCGGCGGCAATCAACAGAAAACGGTGGTCGCCCGTTGCATGGAGACGCACGCCAGGCTCCTCATTCTCGAGGAGCCGACCATCGGCGTCGACGTCGGCGCCAAGGCCGACATCTACCATCTCCTGCAGCTCGCGCTCCGCCAGGGCCTCGCCGTGCTCCTGATCTCGTCTGATTTCGAGGAGGTCGAGCGGATCTGCCATCGTGCGCTTGTCTTCAGCCGAGGCCGCGTCGTGGCCGAGATCCCACGCGAAGGCCTGACGGTGGCGGCGCTGACCCAGATGGCTGCGGGCGGAACGCCAACCGAGCGACTTGGAGCGACGCCATGAACCGAACTTCCGACCATTCCCTCGGCGCCGTCCTGACACGCGCTATCTCCGTGTGGGGGCTGCTCGTCTTGTTCGTACTCCTCGTGATCGCGTTCTCTTTGCTCAGGCCCGACACTTTCCTGACCTACTTCAACATTCGCTCCATTCTCAGCAACAAGTCGGTGCAGCTTCTGGTCGCGCTCTCGGTCTTCATCCCGATGGTGGCGAACCAGTTCGACCTGTCCGCCGGATTCAATGTCGGCATTTCGCAGGTGCTGGCGATTGGGCTCCAGGGCCAGGGTTGGCCGTGGCCCGCGGCGGTCGCCGCGGTACTCGTCATGGGCGCGGCAGTGGGGCTCGCGAACGGCCTCCTGGTCACGCGGATCAAGATCGACTCCTTCATCGCAACCCTTGGAACGGGGACGCTTCTTTACGGCCTGAACGCCTGGTACACTGGCGGTCAGCAGGTGCTCGCCTCGCTCCCTCCGGAATTCCTGGCGATTTCCGGAAGCCTGTGGATCGTTCCAGCCCCCGCGATCTATGCGCTCGCCGTCAGTCTCACGCTCTGGGTCGTGTTCGAGTACCTGCCGCTCGGTCGGTACTTGTATGTCCTCGGCGCAAGCCCCCGGGCTGCAGAGCTCAATGGCATTTCTGCGAAGCGCTACATCACCCTCGCCTTCGTCGCCGCCGGCACCCTCGCGTCCTTCGCCGGCGTCGTGCTCCAGTCGCAACTCCAGGTCGGCCAGAGCTCTGTCGGTCAGGAATATCTGTTGCCGGCCTTCACGGCCGCGCTTCTTGGAGCGACGTCCGTGCGGCCGGGCCGGGTGAATGTTTGGGGGACCGTGCTCGCGGTTGCCGTGCTTGCCGTCACGGTCGCAGGCCTCAATCAGCTTGGTGCGCCCTTCTTCGTCGAACCTCTTTTCAATGGCTCGATGCTGATCCTGGCTGTCGGGCTGGCGGTGCAGGCGGCGCAACGGCGCCAGCACCGCGGAACACAAGCGGACAAGGCTGCTGAAGCCGCGACGACAGCCCCCGTGGTCGAATAGGGTCTGAAGGGAGAGCGCATGGCAGAGGAAACTGAAGATACGGCGAGCCCGAGCCCGGCTCTCGCCCCGGACTGGTTCAACTCCCGCTGGGGACGCGAGGACCAGCGGGGAAACGGAAACTTGATGACCCCGCAGAAGGTGCTCGAAGCGGTTACCCTTATCAAAACCGGCGAGATCGTCAGCCTCGGCATGCCCTACGATTCTCGCATGCCGCTCGCACCGGGGCGCGCCTATGCGTTGCGCATGCCCGGCGGCCCTACCGGAGGTCCCTACGGGAGCAAGAGCAAGACGATCTGGAACGATGAGTTCATCGCCACCGAGATCGGCCAGATCGGCACGCAGATGGACGCGCTTGGCCATCTTGGCTGCATGTGCGGCGCGCGCGGCGACAAGACCAATATGCTGTTCTACAACGGCAACAAGCTTGCCGACATGTGGTCTCCGTATGGCCTGAAAAGCCTCGGTATCGAAAATGCGCCGCCGTTCTTCACTCGCGGGATCCTCTTCGACGTCCAGAGCTTGAAGAGACGCGTGCTCGACGTCGGCGAAGAAATTCGGCTCGCCGACCTCAAGGCCTGTCTGGAGCGCCAGGGCGTCGCTCAGGACATCGTTCGGGCGGGGGACGCAGTCTTCGTCCGCACCGGCCACGGATCGCGCTGGTACACCGAGACAAGCACGTTTTACGACGGCGCGCCCGGCATCGGCCTCGAATGCGCGCGATGGTTTTCGAGCCTGGACGTTTGCATCGTCGGCGCCGACAATTTCGCCGTCGAGGTTGTCCCGCCGGTCGACCCGGACGTGTTTCATCCCTGCCACCAGCATCTCATCATGGAGAGCGGAATCCATCTCCAGGAAGGCATGACGTTCGAGGGCCTTGTTGAACGCCAAGCCTGGGTCTTCGCCTACGTCTTTGCGCCGCTCCCGATCGTCGGCGCGACCGGTTCGCCCGGAAACCCGATCGCAGTGCTGTAGCTTGCCCCGCCACGGTAGTCAGGCTGGCGGGCCGGAACATCCGCTTCGGGGCGGACAGCACGCGAGCAATGCGCCAGAAGGCGGGCCGAGGCTGAATGCGTGGCTGGCGCCAACGCCGACATTCGTTGTTGGCGCGCCTATATCCGGCCTCGACCCAAGTAGATCTAGCCCGACTTTCTCAACCGGAGCAGGCTTTGAACGAATTTTGAGGCTGGGAACGAGCAAAAGACGAGTCGGATCAATGACCGGGCTTTGAAATAGGCGTGTAGTGGAGGCCTAGCCCGTCTTCGCGGATTCGCCTGTGGATAACCTGATTTTGCGGCGTTTCGCGACGCTTATGTATCTGAGTTTATTGATGCGAGCATCGGAAGGAACGCCAAAAACGGCTGTAGTGAAGACCAAGTTTGCGTGAGCAGGATTCCTCGACTCGGCCGTCCGTGGCACACTGCGTCCTGCCATGTTTCTGCGGAAGACCGAAAGGCGGAAGGACGGGAAGACGCATCTCTACTGGAGCGTCGTCGAAAACCGGCGGCTCGACAGCAGCCGGGTGGTGCAGCGCCATGTCCTCTACCTCGGCGAGATCAATTCTTCCCAGGCTGAAGCCTGGCGCAAGGCGATCGAGGTGTTCGACGAGGACGCCGGCGCGCCCCGTTCGCTGTCCCTGTTTCCCGACGAGCGTTGCGACCTCCCGGCCGCCGACGCCTCGGTCGTGCGTCTGCGCCTGTCGGAGATGCGGCTCTGCCGGCCGCGTCAGTGGGGCGCGTGCTGGCTCGCCGGCGTCCTGTGGCGCGAGCTGCAACTCGACCGTTTCTGGGCCGAACGCCTGCCGAGGAGCCGCAAGGGGACGCGCTCGGATCAGGGGCTGCAAGTGCTGGCGACCTACCGCCTGATCGACCCGGGAAGCGAATGGCGGCTGCATCGCCAATGGTTCCTCGACAGCGCCATGGCGGATCTGCTCGGCGCCGACTTCGGCCTCGCGGAAGCGCACAAGCTCTACGCCTGCCACGACAAGCTGCTCAAACACAAACAGGCGCTGTTCTCGCATCTGACACAGCGTTGGCGCGACCTGTTCAACGCCTCCTTCGACGTGCTGCTCTACGATCTGACCAGCGCCTATTTCGAGGTCAACGCCTCCGACCTGCCCGAGGGCTCGAAACGCCGCCACGGCTACAGCCGCGACAAGCGGCCCGATTGCCCGCAACTCGTCATCGCCCTCGTCGTCACCCCCGAAGGCCTGCCGCTCGCCTACGAGGTCCTGCCCGGCAACACGGCCGACAGCACGACCCTGCGGTCGTTCCTCGAAAAGATCGAGAGCCAGTACGGCAAGGCGCGGCGGGTCTGGGTGATGGACCGCGGCGTGCCGACCGAGGAGGTCCTGGCCGAGATGCGCATGGCCGATCCGCCCGTCCAGTATCTGGTCGGAACGCCCAAAGGACGCCTGACCCGCCTCGAAAAGCAGCTCGTCGACAAGCCGTGGCGCAAGGCGCGCGAGGGTGTCGAGGTCAAGCTCCTCGCCCAGGGCGACGAACTCTACGTCTTCGCCCAGAGCGCCGATCGCGTCAGCAAGGAGCGGGCGATGCGCAGGCGGCAGCTCAAGTGGCTGTGGGCGCGGCTGAAGAAACTCGCCGAGATGGACATCTCGCGCGAGGAAAGGCTGATGAAGCTCGGCGCGGCGCGCTCCAAGGCGCCCTCCGCCTGGCGCCTGGTCAAAACCGACGTCGACAAGACCGGCGCGCTCGCCTATGCGCTCGACCGGGACAAGCTGCGCAAGGTCAGACGCCGCGAGGGCCGCTATCTGTTGCGCACCAACCTGACCGACGACGACCCCGCAAACCTCTGGCAGTATTACATACAACTCGTCGCCGTTGAAGAAGCGTTCCGGAACCTGAAGGGCGACCTCGCCATCCGCCCAGTGTTCCATCAAGACGAGAAGCGCATCGAAGCGCACATCTTCATAGCCTTCCTCGCCTATTGCCTGCAGATCACCCTCACCCGCCGCCTGCACAGTCTCGCCCCGGGCCTGACCGCACGCAGTGCGCTGGCGAAGTTCGCCGCCGTACAGATGATCGACGTGCACCTGCCCACGACCGACGGCCGCGAGATCATCCTCACCCGCACCACCGAACCCGAGCCAGACCTGCGCCTCCTCATCGACCGCATGAAGCTGCAATTGCCAGCCCAGCCGCCCCCCAAAATCGCCGCCGCCAAGCTCCCCGCCCAACACCTCCTGTAGTGAAGACCTTTTTCGTCAAAGCATTGATTTCCTTGATGTCAATACCCGAAATTTGGCCGAATCCGCGAAGACGGGTTAGTATCTTTTCAGGTTGCGTGTTTGGCGTAGATTGGGGTCGCCATGTATTTGCGCCCGAATCGACGCTTCAAGGACGGCAAGGAGCACCGCTACTGGAGCATTGTCGAGAGCAAGCGCTGCGCCGGCGGCAAAGTGGTGCAGCGCCAGGTGTTTTAGCTCGGCGAAATCAACGACAGCCAGCAGGAAGCCTGGTGTCGGGTGATCGAGGCTTTCGACGAGGAGACGGAACAAGCCACCCAATTGGCCCTGTTCCCCGCCGATCGGCCGATACCCGAATACGCCGAGGGCCACGGCGTGCAGATCCGGCTCGGGGCCATGCAACTGCACCGGCCGCGGCAATGGGGCGCATGCTGGCTGGCCTGCCAGCTCTATGAGCAGCTGGAGCTCGACCGCTTCTGGGCGGAGCGTCTGCCCGACTCGCGCGAAGGAACCTGCTGGCGGCACATTCTCCAGACGCAGGTTTGTTACCGGCTCATCGATCCAGCCCCCGGGCTGAGACCCGGGGGGAATGGCGTCTGCATCGGCTGTGGTTCGAGCAAAGCGCCATGGGCGATCTGCTCGGCGAGGATTTCGCGCTGGTCGAGAAGAACGCGCTCTATCGTTGCCTCGACAAGCTCGTCGAGCACAAGCCGGCGCTGTTCACGCATCTGCGCCGACGCTGGCGGGATCTGTTCGGCGCGCGCTTCGACGTCCTTCTCTACGACCTGACCAGCACGTACTTCGAATCCGATCCGCCGGACGACGACAGCGACAAGCGCCGCTACGGCTACAGCCGCGACAAGCGTCCGGACTGCGTGCAGGTGGTCATTGCGCTCGTCGTGACGCCCGACGGCTTTCCGCTCGCCTACGAGGTTCTCCCCGGCAACACCTCCGACAAGACGACGCTGCGCGCCTTCCTTTCGAAGATCGAGGCGCAGTTCGGCAAGGCCGAGCGCATCTGGGTGATGGACCGCGGCATCCCCACCGAAGACGTGCTCGCCGAAATGCGGCAATCTGTAGCGCGACAATCTGGATGGGAAAGGGTTCTCATCCTGATTGTCGCGCCGCAGCAATCCGATCCGCCGGTCGCCTATCTGGTGGGAACCCCGAAGGGACGCCTCGGCAAACTGGAAAAGTCTCTCGTCGGCCTGCCATGGCATGAGGTGCGGCCGGGCGTCGAAGTGAAGCTCTTGGCCGAGGACGACGAGCTTTACGTGTTCGCGCAGAGCCGGGCGCGCATCGAAAAGGAGCGCGCCATGCGGAAGCGGCGGCTGAAATGGCTGTGGGCGCGCCTGGAGACGCTGGCGCAGATGGACCTCACCCGCGAGAGCCTGCTGATGAAGCTCGGCGCCGCCAAAGCCAAGGCCCCCGCGGCGTGGCGTCTCCTCGACATAAAGGTCGATCCGCACACCGCCGCCTTCACTTACGCGCTCAACCGCAAGAAGCTGCGCCAAACGCGCCGCCGCGAAGGCCGCTACCTCTTGCGCGCCAACATGTCCGGACGCGATCCTGCCGAGCTGTGGCGATTCTACATTCAGCTCGTCGAAGTCGAGGCGGCCTTCAAGAACCTCAAGGACGATCTGCAACTCCGGCCGATCTACCACCAGCTCGAGACCCGCGTCGAGGCGCACATCTTCGTGGCCTTCCTCGCCTATTGTCTGCACGTCACGCTGCGCGCGAGGCTCCGGCCGATCGCCGCCGGCCTCACCCCGCGAGCCGTCCCCCGGGTCGCAGCCCCATAGGCGCTAAGTTAAGGTTCAGCATGGCGTGTGCGTGATTTTGTATTGTGCTTCGCGCGCGGTCCGGTGCGACATATTGACTCGGTATTTCGGAGGGATCTTCACGAAACTCGTCAATTCCGATTCAAGCTTGGGATGCAACTTGTTTCGTCGCCTGATTCGATCGCCCTCGAGACCTACGCCGGACTTGTTTCTCGACTGGGCGGACCAGAGGCGATCGACGTTTTAGCGCGTCGACACGGCGCTTTTCATCGCGCGCGGCACATCAAGAGCGCCGTGGATTTGCTTCGTTTGATGTTGGCCTATGCGCCCGGCGGGCGCTCCCTGCGCAGGCTCGCCGCCGAAGCCGCGGCGGCGGGAGTAGTCGATGTTTCCGACGTTGCCCTGCTCGAACGATTTCGCGGCTGCGGCGATTGGGTTATCGCGCTCTGCGAAAACCTGCTGGCGAACCGCGACGCGCCCGCGGGCGACGCCACACGCCAAAATCGGGTCCGCGTCATCGACGGCTCGCGGATCGAAGGGCCCGGCAAGACCTGCTTTCGGCTGCATTTGTGTTACGATGTCGCGGGCCAGCGGATCGCCGATTTCGCGATCACCCCGCTCGACAAAGGCGAAACGCTGGATCGCGTGCGCCTCGAACCGGGCGACATCGTCATAGCGGATCGCGGCTATCCCCAGCCCAGAGCCATGCGCGCCGTTCGCGACAGCGGCGCCGATCTCCTCGTTCGATTGACGTGGAACAGTCTGAACCTGCGAGACGGCGCCGAAAAACCCATCGATTGGCTCGATGCCTTCGCCAAGGCCGACGCGCTGGGGCATGTCGACATCCCGGTTGCGGTCCACAAGGCGCGTGGGGGCTTCAAGCCGCTGCCGATGCGCCTCGTCATCACCCCCAAGCCGCCCGACCACGCCGAGCGCGCCCGCGATGTCGCCCGCCACAACGCCCGCAAGGACCAGCGTGATGTCGATCCGCGCACCTTGAAGGCCGCCGGGTACATGATCTTGATCACCTCGCTCGACGCCCTCGCCTTCCCGCCGCGAACGCTCGTCTGGCTCTATCGCGTTCGCTGGCAAATCGAATTAGCCTTCAAACGATTGAAATCGATCCTGCGCCTCGACCGGTTGCCCGCTAAGGACCCTGGGCTCGCCCGAGCCTGGATCGCCGCGCATCTTCTCCTCGCGCTCCTGATCGAAGACACGACGGCCGAAACGGCCGCTTTTTCCCCCTGCGAACCCTGAAACGCCCCTCGCCGCGCCCTCGCCCGACCCGGCGCCCGCGCTTTGGAGACGCACATGTCTCCTTGCGGACGCCTTGAAAGCCATCATCTGGCCGCCCCCGACGCTGGCACAGATCGCCGCGCTCTGCGCCCGAAAATGTCGACAACTCTTCGAACGACCGAGACGTCGAAAACTACAAGCCATCCCTGTCCCATGCTTAACTTAGCGCCTATGGGATCAAGTCCGGGGGTCGCCGGCATCCAGATGCTCGACGTCCACTTTCCCACCGCCGACGGCCGAACCCTGATCATGAGCCGCTACACCGAGCCAAACATCGACCACAACCTCCTCCTGCAACGCCTCGGCCTCGCCCTGCCGCCGCAGCCGCCGCCGCGCATCGCCGTTCCCGGCCGGCGGCGCAGCTCCCGTCGCGCCCCATGTCGTGGAGACCTTCCGCAGCCTACCCTTGATTCCACGCCCCTTTCCGCTCGCGCGCCACCTCAGTTGACAAAGTCGGGTTAAGGCTGAAGCGGTTTCGGTCGGGCCACTACGTCAGGTCGAGAACCCAGGTCTCTCCGACAAGGTCATGTCCGAACGAGCGATGCGGCGCCTTGTCGACAAGGCGGAACCCAACCGCCCGATAGATGCGGCGCGCCGCCAGGAGACTTTCTTGCGTCCACAGCGTCAGGCGCACGTATCCGAGTTCGCGCGCCCGCGCCATGCAGATCTCGACCAGCGCTTTGCCGAGCCCGATGCCCCTTGCGCTCCGCTCGACGTGGAGCAGCCGCAGTTTGGCGAGCTGAGGATCATCGCTTTTCATCAGGAAGATCGCGCCGACGGTCCCCCCGCCGCGCTCAGCGACCCATGCGTCCTCCCGCGCAGGATCGAACCCGAGGACGAAGGCGCCGAGAATCTGGCAAGCCAGCCCCTCGTAGGTCCAGTCCCATCCGTATTCCTCGTGATAGATCCTGGCTTGGCGATGCGCGATCCAACCGACGTCGCCCGGAGCAAGCGGCCGTAGTCGCCAATTGGCAGGATCGGCTTCGCTGCGCTCGAGCACAGCGCGCATCTCGCCCATGGCGAGGGCCAGTCGCGCTTTGCCAGCCGGGCTGATCGGCGCGAGAATTCCCCCAATCTGCTCTCTCGCTCCCGCTTCGAGCGCGGCAAAGACCTTCCGGCCGGCGTCTGTCAGCGAGAGCAATCGATGCTTGCCGTGAGCGGGGCTAACCCGGCTTTCGACCAGGCCATCGGCGCGAAGGCGCGCGACAATCCGGCTGAGATGCGCCCTGTCCATGCGCAACGTACGACCGATGTCCGCGGCGGTACGCCCGAGCGCGCCTGGCTGCGCGACCTCGTAGAACACGCGCGCTTCCGGAAGCGAAAGGTCGCCGCCGGGAAGGCGCCGGTTCAGAAGCCCGATCTCGCGGGTGTAGAACCGGTTGAAGCTGCGCAATTCCTCTGCAAGATTCATCGTCGTCACCAGTGTTGTATGAGTCAACACTATCCGTCAGGGAGCTTGATGCCAAGACCCGCGACGCGCGCGCTCACAAATGCGCGAGGCCGGTTTTGCCGAAGACCGGCCGGGTTGCGTCTCCGACGCGAATGCCGTTTAAGACGGCCTCTCTTCCTCCAGTGGATTCCCCTAACATAATGAGGTGGCTCTGGGTCATGCTCGGCATGCTGCACGATTGCGGCCACTTGAAGCACGCGCCGGCCTGACTGCATGACGAGCAAGGCGGACGGGTTCGGTTTGACGGCGTTGCTCGGCGGCCTCTCGGCGTTGCCCGCGCTCGCCACCGACATGGCGCTGCCCAGCATCAGTCTTGTGCAGGCCGATTTTCACGCGGGCCCGGCTGAGGCGGCCTCGGCGATCTCGGTGTTTCTCGCCGGCTTCTCGACCGCGCCGCTCCTGGTCGGTCCGCTCGCCGACCGCTTCGGGCGCAAGCCGGTGATGCTCGGCGGCCTCGCGCTGTTCGCCCTCGCCGCGATCGGCTGCGCGCTCGCACCGTCGATCGGCGTGCTGATCGTCTCGCGCATCCTGCAGGGCGCCGGCGCCGGCGCAGTCGCGATCCTGCCGCGCGCGATTATCCGTGATCTGTTCGAGGGCCGCGAGGCGCGCCTGCAGCTTGCCGCCGTGTCGATCGTCTTCAGCGTCGCCCCGCTGATCGGGCCGACGCTCGGCGCCGGCCTGCTGGCAATCGGTCCGTGGCGGCTGATCTATGCGACCCACGCCGCGCTCGCCGTCACGCTCGGCGCGCTCATGCTGGCGATGCTGGGAGAATCTCACGACAAAACAATGCGTCGCAGCCTCAAGCCGGCGACGATCGTCGCCGGATATCGCCGGGCCCTGGCCAACCGCATGTGCGGCGGCTTCTCGCTCATCATTGGCTTCGTGTTCGCGGGCCTGTTTGCTTATGTCAACGTCTCGCCGCTTTTGTTTATCGAGGGCTACGGCGTGAACCAAGCCGTATTCGGCGGGCTGTTTGCGATGACCGCATCCGGGGTTATCGCCGGCTCCCTCCTCAATACCTGGCTCGTGCGTCGGCGCACGAGCCCGCGCGCGGTGCTCGACGCGGCGCTCGGCGCGATGGCGATTGCAGGGCTCACGGTCCTTGTCGCCAGCCTCGGCGGCCATCCCTCGCTCGTCTTTGTGATCGTGCCGGTGATGATCTACATCTCCGCCTTCGGCCTCGTCATGCCGAACGCCGTGCACGAAGCCATTCATCCCCTCCCGGACATCGCCGGGATCGCATCGGCCGTACTGGTGTCGGCGCAGATGCTATTTGGCGCCATCGGCGGCTCGCTCGCCGCCGCGCTCTATCGCGACGCCTCGCCACTGGCGATCGGACTGGTGATGAGCGCCGGGGCCTTCTGCGCCGGCGCCCTCTACGTCGTGTGGTTGCGTCCCGGCGTCGAATCCTAGAAGAACGGCGCGCGCACCGGGGCGGCGCGCGTTCGGAGTTGGGCGTGCCGTCTTTCGATATCCATGGTCGCGGGTTTCTGGTTTTTCTGTCCGCGATGACGGCGCTGCCGCCGCTGGCGATCGACATGGCGCTGCCGAGCCTGGCGCTCGTCCAGGCCGATCTCGCCGCGAGCCAGACGCAGGCGGCCGCCACGGTCGCGATCTTCCTCGCCGGCTTCTCCACCGCGCCGCTCCTCGTCGGGCCGCTCGCCGACCGCTTCGGCCGCAAGCCGGCGTTGGCCGTCGGGCTCTTCATCTTCACCTTGTGCGGGCTCGGCGCCACGTTTGCGCCGTCGATCGGCCTGCTGCTCGGCCTTCGCCTGATTCAGGGCGCGGGGGCCGGCGCGGTCGGGATCCTGCCGCGCGCAATCGTGCGCGACCTGTTCGGCGCGCGCGAATCACGCCTCTTCCTCACGGCGATTGCGCAAGTGAACGGCGTCGCGCCGGTGATCGCGCCGAGCCTCGGCGCGCTCATCCTCTATGTGGCGCCGTGGCGGACCATCTACCTCGCCCTCGCCGCGATCGGCTTCGTCATGCTCGCTCTCGGCCTCGCGCGGTTTCGCGAATCACAGCCGGTCGGCGCCCGCCAGAGCTTGCAGCCGGCCGCCGTCGCCGCAAACTATGGACGGGCGCTGACCAACCGGTTCTGCCTCGGCTTCTCGCTCGTGCTCGGCCTCTCCTTCGGCGGCATGTTCTGCTACATCAACACCTCCCCACTCCTGTTCATGCAGGGTTTCGGCGTCTCGAAGGCGGCCTTCGCCGGCCTCTTCGCCTTCACCTCGCTCGGCGTCATCGGCGGCGCCAGCGTCAATTCCTGGCTGGTGCGCCATTGCGTGAAGCCGAAGAGGGCGCTGGACCTCGCCCTGTCGCTGACGGCGCTCGCGGCGGTCGCGCTGCTCGGCGCCAGCTTGGCCGGGCTCGGCTCTGCGGGACTCGTCGCCGGACTGGCCTTCTTCTATTTCCTCGCCATGGGGATCATCTTCCCGAACGCGATGCATGAAGCGGTGCATCCCTTGCCCGAAATCGCCGCCATGGCCTCGGCGGTTCTGCTCTCCAGCCAGATGCTGTTTGGCGCGCTCGGCGGCGCGCTCGGCGCGTCGCTCTATCGCGACGCCTCGCCGCTCGGGATCGCTGCGGTGATGACCGGCGCCGCGACCCTCGCAGGCGCGCTTTACGCGCTGTGGCTGAGGTCGAGCGTCGAAGCATGAAGGCGCCTCGAGGCGCGCCGGTGTAGCTGCGATCGCTGATCGCGGCTGAGCGCGGTCATCGACCTCGCTACACAAGGCGCCTTCAACGCAAGCCGCGCCGCTACCCCTGCCCTTCGAGCCCCTCGCGCAGGATTTCGAGCGCCAGCCACTCGTCTTCCGCCTTCGCCAGCGCCTCGCGGGCGGCGCCGTATCGGCTGGTCGCGGCCTGAAAGGCGGCCGGCTCGCGGCCGGCGAAGTCGCCGTCGCCAAGTTGGGCTTCGAACGCGTCGATCTCGGCGCGGAGCGCATCCATTCGCTCGGGCAAAACTTCCAGGGCGCGCTTCTCGTTGAACGACAGCTTGCGCTTCGCCTGCGACTCGCTCTTGGGCTTCGCCTCGGTCTTCTCGGCTTTCGGGGCGGCGGCCGCCGCCGGGCCCGAGAGACCGTAGCCGCGCTGGGCGACCATGTCGGAATAGCCGCCGGCGTATTCGAGCCAGCGCCCGCTCCCCTCGCTAACGATCACCGAGGTCGCGACGCGATCGAGGAAATCGCGGTCGTGGCTGACGATCAGGATCGTTCCCTTGTATTCGCCGAGCAATTCCTGCAGGAGATCGAGAGTCTCGACGTCGAGGTCGTTGGTTGGCTCGTCGAGCACGATCAGATTCGACGGCGCGGCGAGCGCGCGCGCGAGCATCAGGCGGCCGCGCTCGCCCCCCGACAGCTTCTCGATCGGCGTGCGCGCCTGCTCCGGCCCGAACAAGAAGTCCCGCATGTAGCCGATGACGTGCCGGCGTTCGCCGTTGATCGTCACATAATCGCTGCCGCCGCCGGTCAGCGCATCGACCAGCGTGGTCGTGGGCGGCAGGGCGTCGCGCTTCTGGTCGAGCCGCGCCATCACGACATTGGTCCCGATGCGGACCTCGCCCGCGTCCGGCGCGAGCGCGCCAGTGAGCAGATTGATCAGCGTCGTCTTGCCGGCGCCGTTGGCCCCAATCACCCCGATCCGGTCGCCGCGCATGATGCGGGTCGAGAAATTGTGGGCGATCGGCGTCCCGTCATAGGCCTTGCCGATCCCCTCGGCCTCGATCACCAGCGCGCCCGAGGCCTTGGCCTCCTGCGCCACCATGGTCGCAAGGCCGATCGTCCGTCGCGCCTCGCGCCGTTCGCGGCGCATGTCGGCGAGTTCGCCGACCCGGCGCATGTTGCGCTTGCGCCGCGCGGTGACGCCGTAGCGCATCCAGTGCTCCTCGGCGACGATGCGCCGGTCGAGCTTGTGGCGCTCGGCCTCCTCCTCCTCGAGCTTCAAGTCGCGCCACGCCTCGAAGGCGGAAAAGCCGCGGTCGAGCCGGTGCGTCGCGCCGCGGTCGACCCAGACGGTGGCGTTGGTCAGATCCGCCATCAACCGGCGGTCGTGGCTGACGAGGGCGAGCGCCGAGCGGCTCGCGGCCAAATGACTCTCCAGCCATTCGATGGCGATCAGGTCGAGGTGGTTGGTCGGCTCGTCGAGCAGGAGAATGTCGGGTTTGGCGCCGAGTGCGCGCGCGAGCGCCGCCCGCCGCGCTTCGCCGCCCGAGAGATTTGCCGGATCGGCCTCCGGGTCGAGGCCGAGGTCGCCCATCATCGCCCGGGCCGCGTGGACGTCGTCATGCTCGCCGAGGCCGGCCAGCACATAGTCGAGCACCGATCGAAAGCCCGACATGGTGGGCTCCTGCGGCAGGAAGGCGAGACGCGCGGTCGGCTGCTGAAAGCGCGTACCCCGGTCCGGAGCGGTCTCGCCGGCCGCGAGGCGCAGCAGCGTCGACTTGCCCGATCCATTGCGGCCGACCAGCGCGATCCGGTCGCCGGGCGCAATCGCGAGTTCGGCGTTCGCGAGCAGAGGCGCGCCGCCGAGCGTTACGGCGATGTTTTGCAGATGCAGAAGGGGGGGCGGCATGCGGCGGTTCTCGTCTCGAAGCCGCGAGGGATAGCGGCAGTCGGACGAAAGGGGAAGGCGCGCCCGCGCCGGCGGGTCAGTCGAGCAGGAAGTCCCGGACGACTCCGATCTGATCCTCGGTGAGCAGGGCCGGCGCGTGGCCGACGCCCGCAAACTCGACGAGCTTCGGCTTGGGGCCGCACTGCGTCATCGCCTCGGCGTCGCTCCGCGCCAGGACGTTCGAATATTCGCCGCGCAAAATCAGCGTCGGACAGGCGACCCGATCCCAAAAAGGCCAGAGGTCGACGTCGGGGAGATCCTGTTTGTAGGGCTCGCCGATCCGCGGATCGTAGGCGTAGCCGTAACCGCCGCCGGGTTTCGGGCGCGACAGATAGAGCGTCATCGTCCGCCACTGGGCGTCAGTCAGCGGGCCGAAGCCGGCGCTGTTCGTCCGGATCGTCTGCTCCAGCGCGTCGATCGATTCGAATGTCGGGTCTGCGCCGATGAACGTGCCGAGCCAGGCGAGCGCCGCCTTCGCTATGAACGGGCCGGCGTCGTTGACCACGAGCTTGCGGACCGGCGCGGCCGGCTGCGCCGCGAGCAGGAAGCCGATGACTGCCCCCATCGACGTCCCGACCCAGTCGACGCTCTCGACGTCGAGCCGGGCGATCAGCGCGGCGCAGTCAGCGAGATAGGTCGGGAACGTGTATTCGTTGGAATCCTTCAGCCATTCGCTGCGCCCGCGCCCGGGCATGTCCGGGCAGACCACCCTGTGGGTCTTCGACATCGCTTCGGCGAAGACGTCGAAATCATGGGCATTACGGCTGAGGCCATGGACGCAGACGAGCGTCGGCGCCCCCGCAGGCCCGGGCCATTCGGCATAGGCGACGCGGTGAAACCCCGACGGGCCGAGCGAGGCCAGGTGGCGTTCGAGCATGGACGGACCCTCCCTGAGCTCTGTCGGTGATGTTTGCTCAACCGGGAAGTCAAGTCCATGACACGGGCCGGGGACGATCTGTCGCAGGGCGGCCGGATCGACCGCCGAGGAACTGCCGGCCTTCATCCATTACCACAAGCCTGCGCGGATTTTTTGACGCCCTGGCCGCCCGCCTTCCGCGGCGCTGCCGGAGTCCGAACGCGCCCAGCTGCGGGCCTTCCGTTTCCTTCAGTTCCCTTCCCAAAGCTTCAATTTCTTTCCGCGGCGGCTTCAATAAATTTCAATCCGTTTCCAAAAGTTGCAAAAAATTTCCGTGAATCTGGACTTATCAAGGGGTTACGGGCGCTAAGAGGCGGAAAAACTTGCCAGCGCGCCGATCGCCGCGGGCGGCCCCGACGGGCGCCGCGCTGCAGCGCGCCCATGTCCGCGCCGCCCCGGCTTAAATTCACGCTCGCCGCTGTCAGTCTCCTCGCCTCGTTCATTTCGTCTTCGCTTCGCCGCACTCTTTGAGGCCTGATCGCCCGATGAGGATAAGCATAGCACGAATGCGCTGCTTACCAAAGCGTTTGTCACAAAAGGCTGAAAACAGTAAAGCGCGTGCTGCGCACACGAATCGAGCGGCTGGCCAACGAACAGACCGCGCTCTCTGCCGACCTCGCGCTACAGCTCGGACGTTATGCGGCGTTGATATTCTCGCTCCTCGCGCCGGCAAGAACCTTAGGGCGGCGGCGCCGCCTTCACGCCGCCTCGAGCGCCAGCCCGTCGGCGGCGGGAGCGAAGCGCAGGCGGCCGGCGCGGACCATCGTGTTGATGTGAGCGAGCGCCTCGCCGAAGGCGAAGACGAGCTGGTGCGGATCGTCGATCGGCCTGCCGAAGACGACCGGCACGAGCTCGGCCGCCGTCCGCGGACCGACGCCGCACGCCTCCACGATCGCCTCGCAGCGCGCCTCGTGATGGGCGATCAGCTCGTCGGCGCGCGTAGTCGAGGCCGATGAACGGCAGGTTATGGCCCGGAAGCACGAGCGCGTCCCCGGGCACGCTTGCCTTCAGCTTTTCCAGCGAGCGGAGATAGATGCCGAGCGGATCGCCGTCCGGCTCCATCGCCTCGACGCTGACGTTGGGCGAAATCTTGGCCAGGATCTGGTCGCCGGCGATCAGAAGATTGTCGTCGGCCGCATACAGCATCACGTGCTCGGGCGAATGGCCGCCGCCGGTCAGGACCACAAAGCTGCGGCCGCCGATCGTCAGCCGATCGTCCGCCATCAGCCGCTGGAACGTCTTTGGCGGCGTGACGACCATGCGCAGATATTGCAGGCCGTTGCCGAGCAGGATCTCGGTGCTCTCCTCGGTCAGCCCGTGCGAGCGATAGAAGCCGCGATAGGGCTCGGACTTCAGCGCCGACGGGTCGAGCCGGATGTTGAGGCCGAGCAGATATTCGGTCTGGCTCATGGCGAGCGGCATGTCGAAGCGCTCGCAAAGCCACCCGGCAAGGCCGATGTGATCGGGGTGGAAATGGGTGGCGATCAGCCGCGTCAGCCTGCGCCCCTTGAGCGGCCCGTCGATCAGCGCCTCCCAGGCGGCGCGCGAGGGCGGATTGTCGATGCCGGTGTCGATCAGCGCCAGGCCCGCGCCGTCCTCGACGAAATAAAGATTGACGTGGTCGAGCCGGAACGGCAGCGCGAGCCGCGCCCAAAAAATCCCCGGCCGGACTTCGACGACCTCGCCGGTCTTCGGCGGCGCGGCAAAGGGAAACTCGAGCGTCTGCGGCAGGACGTGCGGGGTCATCAGGGCTCCATGGTCGCTCGCCCCGCGGAGCGGGGAGAGGGCCGGGGTGGGGGGCTGCGCTAAAGGCTGACGTCGGCGCAGCCCCTAATCACCTTCGCCCGCACGCGGGGAGAAAGGACTTCAAAGTGGCTGAAAGCGCGGGGCCTCGGCCGCATCGATCCGGCCGTCGGAGTTCATGCGAAAGACGCCGCGCGCGGCGTTGTGCGGGTGCGCCGCCGCCTCGGCGAGACTGAGGACCGGAGCGAAGCACACGTCGGTTCCCTCGAGCAACGCCCGCCATTCGCCGCTCGTCCGGCTCACGAACAGGGCGCGGAAGCGTTCCTTCAGCGCCGGCCATTGGCTCGATTCGTATTGCGCTTTCGGATCGACGTCGGCGAACCCGAGCTTGTCGAGAAGAGCCGCATAGAACTGCGGCTCGAGCGCGCCGACCGTGACATAGCGGCCGTCCGCGCAACGATAGGCGTCGTAGAACGGCGAATCGTGGAAAATGCTCGGCCGGCCGCCGTCGAGCAGGCGAGTCGAACGCGCCCAGAGCGCGATGCCGCTCAAGGCCGCGACCGTGTCGAGGATCGCCGCATCCACCACGCAGCCCTGGCCCCTCGCGCGCGCCGACAAAACGCCGCTGACGATGCCGAAAGCGAGCCCGAGCGCGCCGCCGGCGTCGCCGAGCACTGTCGGCGGCAGAATCGGCGCCGCGCCGGGGCGCTCCGTCAGCGACAGCGCGCCGGTCAACGCCACGTAATTGAGGTCATGGCCGGCCGCTTGCGCCAACGGCCCATCCTGACCCCATCCGGTCATGCGCCCGTAAACGAGCCTCGGGTTCAGCCGGGCGCAGTCGGCGGGGCCGAGGCCGAGCCGCTCCATCACCCCCGGCCGGTTGCCCTCGATCAGCGCGTCGGCGCCGGCGATGAGGGTCAGGGCTTCGTCGACCGCCTCCGGGCGCTTGAGGTCGAGCGCGACGACGCGCTTGCCGCGCCGCAGCGGGTCCGCGCCGCCGGTCGATTCGGGATTGCCGATCGCCGCCTTCATCGGCCGGACGATCGCGGTGACCTCGGCGCCGTGGTCGGCGAGCATGCGGCCGGCGAGCGGGCCGGGGCCGATGCCCTCGAACTCGATGATCGTCAGGCCGGCGAGCGGACGCAGCATGGGGAAGCCCTGGCGGAGGAACGGCGCAATGGTTCAGTCTAGAACGATTGGCGTCCGCCCGGCTAGCCGCGTTCCGGAAACAGCGCCTTCAGCCCGTCGGGGGACGCCGCCGCGACGCCGCGCTCGGTGATGAGGCCGGTCACGAGCCGCGCCGGGGTCACGTCGAAGGCAGGGTTCGCCGCATGACTGCCCGCCGGCGAGACCCGCACACGCGCGACCTTGCCGTCCGCGCCGAGGCCCTGGACGAAGTCCACCTCGTCGGCGGAGCGCTCCTCGATCGGGATCTCGTTCACGCCGTCGTCGACCGTCCAGTCGATCGTCGGCGACGGCAGCGCGACGTAGAACGGCACGCCGTTGTCTTTGGCGGCCAGCGCTTTGAGGTAGGTGCCGATCTTGTTGCAGACGTCGCCGCGCGCCGTCGTGCGGTCGGTGCCGACGACGACCAGGTCGATGAGCCCATGCTGCATCAGATGGCCGCCGGCGTTGTCGACGATCAAGGTGTGCGGCGTTCCGTGGTTGACAAACTCCCAGGCGGTCAGCGACGCGCCCTGATTGCGCGGCCGAGTCTCGTCGACATAGACGTGGACCGGAATGCCATCCTCCATCGCGAGGTAGATAGGCGCGGTCGCGGTGCCGTAATCGACGGTGGCGAGCCAGCCGGCGTTGCAGTGGGTGAGGACGTTGACCGGCGCGCCGGGCGCCTTTGTCTCGGCGATTTTCCGGATGATCGCGAGGCCGTTGCGGCCGATGGCGCGGTTGATGGCGATGTCCTCGTCAGCGATCTCGGCGGCCTGCGCATAGGCCGCCGCGGCGCGCCGGGCGGGCTCGATCGGGCGCAGGTGGGCGCGCACGGCGTCGAGCGCCCAGCGCAGGTTGATCGCCGTCGGCCGGGTCGCATGCAGCCTTTCCCAGGCCGCATCGAGGCTGGCGTCGCTCGGGTCCGCGCGCATCGCGAGCGCGACGCCATAGGCCGCGGTGACGCCGATCAGCGGCGCGCCGCGCACCCACATGTCGCGGATGGCGGTCGCCGCTGCGCCGACATCGCGCAGGGTCTCGACGCGAAAGGCGTGCGGCAGCCAGCGCTGGTCGATCACGTCGACGCCCCATTTGTCGGCGTTGAGCCAGATCGTGTGGGTGGCGCGTCCGTTCACCTTCACGCGTTCGTCTCCGTCGGAATGGGGTAGGCCGCGCCATAACACGCTCGCCCGACCTTAGGGAACCGCCCGCGCGGACGGCGCGTAAAGGTTCGCCGCCGACGCGCATCGTCTGGCGCGTTGCACGGCGGCTTCGATCCCGCTAGCGTCGGCGCGAGATCGGCGGGGGGCGAGAACACGCCGGAGGTTCGCGCCATGGACCGCAGGTTCCTCTTGAAGCTCGTCGCCGGACTTCCGTTCGTGGGCGCGCTCGTCGCCGGCTCGTCAAAGGCCGCGTCGCCCCCATTCTCGCGCGTTCGTCCGGGCGATCCGGGCTGGCCGTCCGAAGATCTTTGGAAGGCGCTCGGCAGCGAGCTTGAGGGCGAATTGATCAAGGTCGAATCGCCGCTTACGGCCTGCGTCGGCGCTCCAGCCGGCGCCTGCGCCGAGGTCTTCAAGGAGCTCAAGAACCCGTATTATCTCGGCGACGAGGCCGGCCTCACCCAGTCGCTCGGCTGGGTCGGCGCCTGGACATCGCGGCCGAGCGTCTACGCCGTCGCGGCGCAGTCGACCGCCGACGTCGTCGCCGCGGTCAATTTTGCGCGGACCCACAATCTGCGCCTCGTCGTGAAGGGAGGCGGCCACAGCTACCAGGGAAGCTCGAACGCGGCGGATTCGCTGCTCGTGTGGACCCGGCGCATGCACGACGTCACGCTGCATGACGCCTTCGTCGGCGCGGGCTGCGAGGGACAAGCCGAGCCGCAGCCCGCCGTTTCGGTCGGGCCCGGCGCCATCTGGGGTCACACGTATAACGAGGTGACGACCAGGGTCGGCCGCTATGTCCAGGGCGGCGGATGCCTGACCGTCGGCGTCGCGGGGCTGGTTCTCGGCGGCGGGTTCGGCAGCTTCTCCAAGGCGTTCGGCATGGCCGGGGCCAATCTTCTGGAGGCCGAGATCGTCACTGCGGACGGCGCCGTGAGGATCGCCAACGCCTGCTCGAACCCCGACCTCTTTTGGGCCCTGAAAGGCGGTGGCGGCGGATTCGGCGTCGCCACCCGCGTAACGCTTCGAACGCACGCGCTTCCCAACGACTTCGGCGTCGTGCTCGCGGGCGTCAAAGCCAGTTCCGACGACGCCTACCGCCGCCTCGTGGCGAGGGTTCTCGCGTTCTACCGCGACGCGCTTTTCAATCCGCACTGGGGTGAACAGATCGCCTTTCTGCCCAATCGCACCCTGGGGATCACCATGGTGTTCCAGGGCCTCGATCGCGAACAGGCGGAGGCGGTGTGGCGTCCGTTGTTCGACTGGGTCTCGGGCGCGCCTGAGGATTTTGTCATGGAACCGCCGCCAAAGGTCCTGGCCGGGCCGGCGCGCCATTTCTGGGACCCTGCCGTGCTCAGACAAATTCCGGGCCTAGTCATTTCGGATGACCGGCCGGGCGCGTCGCCCGACAACATCTTCTGGGCCGGCAACCTCGGCGAAGCGGGCGTGGTCTGGCACGCCTATCAATCCGCCTGGCTTCCGGCGGCGCTCCTCGAGGACGGCCGAAGACAAAGTCTTGCCGATGCGCTCGTCGTCGCGGCCAGGCACGGCGTCGAGCTGCATTTCAACAAGGGGCTCGCCGGAGCGTCCGCGGAAGCCATCGCCGCGGCGAAGGATACGGCGACGAACCCGGCAGTCACCCAGTCGTTTGCGCTCGCCATCGGCGGCGCCTACGAACAACCCGCCTATCCCGGCGTTGAAGGCCACGAACCGGACGTCGCGGCCGCGAAGCGCGACGCCGCCGCCGTGACCGCGGCGATGAACGAACTGCGCAAGCTCGCGCCGCAGCAGGCCTCCTACGTCTGGGAGACCGACTACTTCGAGCCGAACTGGCAGGAGTCGTTCTGGGGCGACAATTATCCGCGGCTGCTTGCGATCAAGCGCAAATACGACCCGGACGGGCTCTTCTTCCTGCACCACGGCGTCGGCAGCGAGGATTGGAGCGCGGACGGTTTCACCCGACGCTGATCATTGCCTTGGGCCCGGGCGAGCGGATAAAGACTGGCTCCGCCGACAAGAACGCCAGCCGATCATGGAGCGGTCATGCCCTTCCTCCCGTCCCCCTCCCGCTACGAGTTCATGCGCTACAACCGCTGCGGCCGCAGCGGCCTCAAGCTGCCGGCGATCTCGCTCGGCTTATGGCACAGCTTCGGCTTCAACAAATCGCTCGATTCGATGCGCGCGATCTGCCGCACGGCGTTCGATTGCGGCGTCACTCACTTCGACCTCGCCAACAACTACGGGCCGCCGCCGGGCTCGGCGGAAATCAACTTCGGCGAGATCTTGCGGACCGACCTGCGCGGCCATCGCGACGAGATCGTGATCTCGACCAAGGCCGGCTACGACATGTGGCCCGGCCCCTACGGCGAATGGGGCAGCCGCAAATACCTGATGGCCAGCCTCGACCAGAGCCTCAAGCGCATGGGGCTCGACACCGTCGACATCTTCTATTCGCACAGGTTCGACCCCGACACGCCGCTCGAGGAAACGATGGGCGCGCTCGACGCCGCGGTGCGCCAGGGCAAGGCGCTCTATGCCGGGATCTCGTCGTACAATTCGCGGCGCACCCGCGAGGCCGCGGCCATTCTCAAGCGTCTCGGGACGCCCTGCCTGATCCATCAGCCAAGCTATTCGCTGGTCAACCGCTGGATCGAGACGGATGGTCTCTTGGACACGCTCGCCGACGAGGGAATCGGCGCGATCGTGTTCTCGCCGCTGGCGCAGGGGCTGTTGACCGACAAGTACCTGAGCGGGGTCCCGGCCGACAGCCGCGCCGCACAAGCCCATTTCTTCAAGCCGGACTTTCTGACGCCCGAGACGCTCGCGCATGTGCGGGCGCTGAATGGCATCGCTGAGAGACGCGGCCAGTCGCTCGCCCAGTTGGCGCTCGCCTGGGCCTTGCGCGACAAGCGCGTCACGAGCGCGCTGATCGGCGCGAGCCGGCCGGAACAGGTGGTCGACAGCGTCAAGGCGCTCGACAAGCTCGAGTTCTCGGCCGAGGAGCTGAAGGCGATCGACAGCTACGCGGTCGACGCCGGCATCAACCTCTGGGCGCGGTCGGCGGAGCTGGGATGACGACACAATCATACGATTGCCGCCCGACCCGATGAGTCTCAAACGCGCACGAAGTGCGCCTCCCGCGGTCGGTGGGGAAGGCCCGGAATCCGCCCCGGGCGCTTTGCGTGCTGCCGTCGCCAGGGTTTGATCCGGTCTCGGCGGTCCCCTCCGACCCATATCAAGCCTTAGCGTTTATCGACGTGAACGCGTGCTTCAAGACTGAATGGTTCAAGAAAACAGCGGCTTCTCGGGGCGCTGCGACTGTGCGCGATCGTTAGAGTTGCTTCCAATAGAGAGACAGAGAACGCTGTACATACAATTTTTACATCGTAATATTACAACTATAGATATATACGAGTTGCAGATAGCAGACAATTTGTCACGTTGCAGTCTGAGCGCGGACGTGAGAAAAGGCGTCTACCACTAATAAATGGGCTTATCGTCAATTTTTCTTCAACTATGCAGCTCAACGGGAGGTCTGAATTGTCAGAAATTATGGATATATGGTCTCCTCCGCGCTTGTCGTCACCTCAAATGCGTGTCGGATCTGCAAAGCGGGCGCAAGAGTTCATCCGCAATCTCGGTTCCCAGCTTATCCTGAAACGGACGGGGCCAGCGCGAGGGTCCGTACCGTCGCGGCGATAGGTAAGTAGAACTCGGTGTCGTTGGCGAGCGCACGCGGAAGGCCAGCATGGAAATCAGCGTCGAGTGAGGCATGCAGATGAGGTCTGCCATGCTCGACGCCTATGTCAGGTCTTCGGCTCCGTGCGTCGTTCCAGACATAGATCGGATTTTCCGGCTTACCCGCGCGCCCTCTGGCGGATCGACTACGCAATACTGACCATAGTCCTTGGCCTTTGAGGCGAATCGTGACCTAAAGCTGTGAAGGAATACAAGTTTGTCAGGTGATTTGATGAGCGAGGCCGCTCGACGACGGCGGTTCTCTGGTCGGAGTTTCTCGAGGGCGTCGGACGGCGGGGGGATAGGGGGAGGAGCCGAACCCACTGCAGGTCGGACGCGATTCGGCCATGTCTTCGTGGCGCGGCGGGTCTCCTCAACAGCGCGTCCAGAACAACGCTTACCCTGTCTTCGCTCGGTCTAGCGCTCGGGGTCGCTTTGCCTCGTGAGGCGGCCGCAGGGGCGGCCACGACGAGCCCTGTTCAGATATCGATGTATACCCTCGGGAGGTTCAACCCGATCACGTTCGGAGCGGCGACCAGAATCAACGCCTCTAACATTGGCGTCTATGGCGGCGCGAGTACGAGTTGGACCGTGACCAACTACGGCGCCATCCAGGCGCCCTTCCTCGGAATCGATCTCGCCTCATCGGGCAGCACGGTGACGAACTGGGGCGCGATCAGCGGAACGGGCAGTGTCGGCGTCCTTCTCCAGAGCGGCGGCACGGTGACTAACCAGAGCGGGGGATCGATCAGCGGCCGCGTCGGAGTCAACGTCTATAACGGGTCGGGCGCGGTGACCAACGCGGGCGCGATCACCGCAACGGGGGCTCAAGCCGCGGCCGTCGTTCTCCAGAACGGTGGCGCCGTGACCAATCAGAGCGGAGGTACGATCAGCAGCGCCGGCGGCTACAGCGTTCTTCTGTCGGGCGGCGGTTCGGTCGCCAACAAGAGCGGAGGAAAGATCGAGGGAGTCAGCATCGCAGGCGCGACCGGCGCGGTCACGAACGCCGGCTCGATCAGCGCCGCGGGGACTCAAACCGCGGCCGTCGTCCTCCAAAACGGCGGCACGGTGACCAATCAAAGCGGCGGAACGATCAGCAGCGCCAGCTCCGCAGGAGTTCTTTTTGTCAACAGGCGGTACGGTCAACAACGAGAGCGGCGGAACCATCAACGGCGGCATTTTCGGCGTCGGCATCGTAGGCGCTGCGGGCGGGGCAGTGACCAACGCGGGCTCGATTGGCGCGACAGGCCTCACCGCCACGGGCGTCATTCTCCAGAAACTCGGCTCGGTGACCAATTCCGGGACGATTACTGCGACGGGACAATATTCATCGGGTGTTTATCTCCAGAACGGCGGCACGGCGACCAACACCGGGAAGATTACCACGAGCCAGAGCTTCAGCGCGAACGTCTATTTCCTCAATGGCGGCACACTGAATAATTCCGGGACCCTATCCTCGACTGGTAACAATAGCATGGGCGTCTGGATGTTTAATGGCGGCGCCGTCACGAACTCCGGGACAATTACCGCGACGGCGTCCGGCGGCGTGGCGGTCAGCGCGCAATCCGGCGCCACGATCAGCAACAAGAGCGGGGGGACGATCAGCGGCGCCAACGCTGGCGTACTCGTTGGAACCGGGACGGGCTCGGTGACGAACGCCGGCGCGATTTATGCTCAGCCCTCCGGCGTTGCCGTCGATTTTGAGGCCGGCGGGACGCTAACCAATACGCGGACCATTACTGGGGGAGGCGTTGGCGTCAACATCAGCGGCGGCTCCGGCGCAGTCACAAACTCAGGCGCGATAACGGGGACGACTCGCGGCGGCGTGGGCTTCGCCCTCGGCGGCACGGTCAATAACCAGAGCGGCGGAACGATCAGCGGAGCCAACTTCGGCGTATTCATCGGCGGCGGCGGCGCGAGGAACGCGGTGACGAACGCGGGCGAGATTTACGGCACGGGAACGAACGGCCAGGGCGTCAACCTCGGCGCAGGCGGCAGCGTGACCAACAATACCGGCGGCACGATCAAGGGCGTCGGAGCCGGCGTATACATCCAGGGCGGGACCGGCTCGGTGATCAACGCGGCCAACATCTCCGCCACGGCGGCGTCAGGAAAAGGCGCTGTTCTCAAGAGCGGCGGGACGGTGAGCAATACGGGGACGCTTACCGGGGGAGGCGTCGGCGTCTATCTCGGCGGCGGCGCCGGCGCGGTCACGAACTCCGGCGCGATATCCGGAACGGCTCACGATGGGGTCGACTTCGTCAACGGCGGCACGGTCACGAACCAGAGTGGCGGAACGATCAGCGGGGCCAACTTCGGCGTGTTCATCGGCGGCGGCGGCGCGACGAATGCGGTAACGAACTCGGGCGGGATCACCGGCACAGGGACCGGCAGCGCGGGCGTCAACCTCAGCGCAGGCGGCAGCGTGACCAACCAGAGCGGCGGGACGATCAAGGGCGCGAGCTTCGGCGCGTATGTCAGCGGCGGGGGCGCGGTAACGAACGCGGGAACGATCACCGGGGGAAGCGCGTCAGTCGTCTTCGCCGGGTCGGGGAAGAACACGCTGACCCTGCAAACGGGCTCCGCCCTCAACGGCACAGCCTTCGGCAGCACAGCTTCGGGCGCGGCCAACGCCCTGGTCCTGCAAGGCCACGGAACGGCCAGCAACAATTTTGTCAGCTTCCAGACGCTGACCGCCGACGCGAGCGGGACCTGGACGCTCGGCGGCAGTTCAGCCTTCGGCGACACGACCGTCTCGACCGGCGTCCTGTCGGTGACGGGTTCCCTCACATCCAAGACTCTCGAAATCCTGTCGTCCGCTCAGCTGACGGACGTCGGCTCCGTCTATGTCGATGGCTCTCTGACCAACAGCGGCAATCTGACGATCAGCGGGGTTACGATGCATGTGGCCGGCGCGGGCGGCGCGTTCACCCAAAAGGCCGGCGGTAAGACGACGTTGCTGAACGGCGGCGTGCTCGACCCGCCGAACATCGTCGTCGACGGCGGTGGTTTTGGGGGCAGCGGCTTGATGGATGGGAAGGTCACCATTACCGGCGGCGTCCTGCAAGCCGGCGGTGGGCCCGGCGGTTCGCTCGCGGTCAAGGGTAGTTTCTCGCAAACCGGCGGCCAGGTCGTCTTCGAGATCGACCCGAACGGCCACGGCGGCTTTCTCGAGACGACGCTCGACTTCGACCCGAGCTTCTCCATTGGCATTTCCGACACGGCGTTCGTCTACGACTTCGCCAATGGCGCAAACGCCGACCAGTTCATCGGGGACGGCCTCCTCAACCTCAACACGTTCCTGGGCCTAACAGGCGGCGGGCAGTTCTGCCGCGAACTCAGCTGCGCGAGCGTCCTTAAGGATGTCAGCTTCTCCGACAACGTTCCGGGGTTGACGATCACTGGCTTTAATCCCGCCTCGGGCGCACTATCGACGGCCGCCGTTCCCGAGCCCGCCCCATGGGCGCTCTTGATGACTGGACTGCTCGGCCTCGGCGGGTTTGGGCAGAGGCGACGCACAAATCAAGGGCGGACGACCAGTCCAAAGGACGCGTTTGCCGCGCCGCTGTGCAGTTGCCGCTCGTCGCGCAGCAGACGGCCGTCGCCAATGTGACGGGAGAGCCCTGCAGATCACTGCGCAGTGCACAGGAGCTTCGCGCTGGCGAGGTGTTGAAGGTCGGCGACGACATGCTCGGCGAAAACGTGCTCGGCAATTTCGCGTCTCGGCGTCGATACGCGGCACGTCGGCCGCGTCGCCAATCAGACGACCGGCACGGCGACGATCCTCGTCAATCCGGCGGGTGAAAACTTCATCCTGATTGTCAAGGGCGCGAACGCCGACTTGACGCCGGCCGGCGTCGCGACCGACGACCTCGCCTACATGATGGCGGTGCACTGGTATCCCGATCGGCGCCGTCGCCTGGAGCGGCCGCTCCTCGACGCCTACCACTCCGTCCCGCTCGCGCAGGGCGTCAAAGACTACGACCGTCAGGCGCTCGACGACGACTATAGATTATCGCCGCTGTGGAAGATTATGACTCCGGTCTGGCAGGCCGGCGCTAATATTCCGACCGTGATCTGGTGGAACAATCTCGAGCGGATCCAGATGGCGATCGAGGACTTGGGTTGCCGCGAGTTGCTTGAGTAACATCATCGGCCGGAAGGGGAGCCCCTGAGTCCGCCCGGAGCAGGACGCCATCGAAGGCTGGCGGACCATCGTGAAGGTCGTCCCGCCGATCAAGGCGGCCGAGGTCTTCACCGGATTGATGGTCTGACGTCAAGCCGGCGGCTTTCTTGAGGGCTTGCCCGCACGTGTCGGCGCAGCGGCGGTGACGTTCGCAGATACTGGAGCACAAGTCGCGTCACCTCTTCGATAAACGCTCCAGCCTTTTCGTCAGCGAGGATGTCCGGGCGGCGCAGGACCGCGGAATGCGTCAGCGCCTCCACCGTCGTCACCAAGACGAAGGCAGCGAGGTCGAGATCGGCAACGTCGATCTCGCTGCGATGGGCCTCGAGATAATCTCGCAAAAACCCGTGAGCGTATCGCTCGACCGCTTCGATATTTTCGAGCCGGCCGGTGCGGGGCGCCTCTTCGGCCAGGACGCGGTGAAGCTTCGGGTCGAGGCGGTGAGCATCGATAGCGGCCGCGACGAGTTCGCGCACCCCGATCTCGATCGGGCGCGCGGCGACCTTGAGCAAGGCGTTGCGGACCACTTGCGATAACTCCTGGGTGTGGCGCTCGATCACGGCCGCGACCAGCGCTTCCTTGCTCGGGAAGTACTGGTAGAGCGAGCCGATGCTGACGCCGGCCCTGGCCGCGATCTTGTTGGTGCTCGCCCGATCGTAGCCATCCTTGATCAAAACGCGAGCGGTCGCTTCGACAAGCGCATCGACAGTCAACCGCGATCGCCTCTGGGAGGCTAATTTTCTGGGGCTTGTTTGCGGTCGGCGGGCCATCTGCGCGCTCCAAGAATGCGAGTATGCAAAGTGAGCTATCGCTCGTATCTTGTCTACATGGAAAGCATCGAGGAAAGCGCTGCGCCCGTGGCCGCCGAAACATGATGCGCCGGCTAACCCACGAAGCGCAGGTCGGCAAGAGCAAGTCAGGACTTCGAACATCATGAAACGGTCCGCAAAATATGGCGTCGACGCTCCCGGGGTGGTCCGCGCGCACTTTGTTGTTGGGATCCCGCTGGCGCTGATAGCGGCGATTGGCCTCGCCTGGCCCCGGCCAAACCCCGTTCCGCTCTCCTTGAGTATCGGCACAGCGTCCGTCGCCGCCCTTCTTCTCGTCTACGGGGCGGTCATGTTGTGGTCGAGCCTTGTGGGCAAGAGGCGCGTCAGCGACCGCCTGGTTGCAGCGCTTGCCCTTTCGGGAAACGAGCGCGTGCTCGACGCCGGATGCGGCCATGGCTTGGCGCTCATCGGTTGCGCAAGAGAACTCACCACGGGCAAGGCGGTCGGCATTGATCTTTGGGCCGCCAAGGACCTTTCCAACAACAATCCGGAAGCGACGCGGGCCAACGCGGCCGCGGAAGGCGTGGCCGACCGGGTCGAGGTGGAAACTGGAGATATCACACGGCTGCCGTTCTCCGACGCGTCGTTCGACGCCGTCATCTCGATGACTGTGATTCACAACATCCCCTCGCGTGAGAAGCGCGACCGGGCGCTCAGCGAACTTGTCCGCGTGCTGAAGCCGGGCGGTCGCATCGCCATCTTCGATCTCTTGCACACGTCTCGTTACACAGAAGTCTTGCAGGGGGCAGGCCTGAGGGTTGAGGACCTAGGCCGCGATTTCCTGTGGCTTCTGCCCTGTCGCTCGCTGCTCGCGCAGAAAGCTGGCAATCCCTGAACATTCCGGTTCCCGACCTGCCGCGCGCGACGCGGTCATCAAGTCACGGAAGGACGCCTCTCATGCCCGATCCTTATTCACAGCTTGTTTGCTACAAACAATGGGCCGATCACTGCCTCTATGACGTGGTTGGCAAGAATCTCGACCGGTTGGACACACAGGACGGCGCAATCCTGCTGTAGATTCTCGATCATATCCATGTCGTCGACCGGATCTATCAGCAACACCTGCGGGGGGCGCCGCATGGCTTCGAGGCGCCGAGGTCCGAGGAATTGCCGAGTTTCGAGGCGCTCGCCGGCAGCGTCAGGGAAATCGACGACTGGTATGCGTCCTATGTGGACACATTACCGGAAAGCGATTTCGACCAGCCGGTGGATTTCGTCTTCACCAACGGAGCCCCGTTCCGCATGCGGCGCGGCGAGATCATCCTGCACGTGTGCCTGCACGGAAGCTATCAGCGGGGCAACGTCGGCGTCCTTCTTCACAAGAACGGCGTCGCCCCCAAAAACGATCGGATGACGGATTTTCTCGAAGCGACCGCCGCCTGAACCGCCAGAAGGCGCGGATAGCTTCGAAGAGCGCTGCGGCCTTGGCCGCATTGAAGGAGTTGGCGGATCCGCCAGCGGCAAGATCGGTGTTTGCTCCCGTTTGGTTTTGCCCAAGCGAGTTGACGACGGCGACGAATATAGTGTCTCATTTCTTGTCGAGCGAGGACGCGCCGCCGCAGCTGATCACCGGCGCGGGGGGAGACGGGGCATGGCGGCGAAACCTGGAACGGACGCGGAAAACAACGTCATCAGCCTCAAAGTGACGCTGCGCGGCACGAAGCCGCCGATCTGGCGCCGGCTCCTGGCGCCCGACGCCATGACTCTCGCCGACCTGCATGAGGCGATCCAGTTGGCGATGGGCTGGCAAGGCGGACACCTCCATGTCTTCGACGTCGATGGCAGGAGTTACGGCGACCGCGCTGCCGTCGACGACGTCGCGGACGAGAAGCGGCTGACCTTGGGCGGCGTGCGCAGATCCGGCGTCGCCCGCTTTGGCTACACCTATGACTTCGGCGACGACTGGGAGCACACCGTCTCGATCGAGAAGACCCTTCCGGCCGCTCAGGGAGCAAGCTACCCGGCATGCGTCGCAGGCAAGCGCGCGTGTCCCCCGGAGGATTGCGGCGGCCCTTGGGGCTACCTGGAGATGCTCGACATCCTCGCAGACCCCGACCATCCCGAACGCGCCGAACGCCTTGAATGGCTCGACGAGGAGTTCGACCCGGAGGAGTTCTCCGTCGAGGAGGTCAACGCGCGCCTCGCCCGACGCTTCGGACGCAAATGAACTCTTGGCGACTTTGAAGCCCAAAGCCGCTTGAGGAAAGGGTCACCGTTCGCAGGGTTCGGCGGCGAGAGTCGCCAAGGTTATGCTCGTTCCGCTGGCGCGAGGGCCTGGTTCCTGTGATGCTCGATCGCGAGGAGCGCATAAAGCATGTTGTCGCGCCAATCGGCGCCGACGCGTAGGTTATCGCGGAGCCGACCCACCAGACGAAATCCGAGCTACTCGACCAACGCGCGAGACGGGCGGTTGTCCGGATGGACGAAAGCCTGCACGCGATGGAGACAGAGTTCGTCGAAGCAAAAGTTCAAACGCCGGACGTTTACGTAAAGTGCGGGTATTGCGTTCTTCGATCAAAACACGTATATTGCGGGCTCTGAAAGAGAGGACGCATGAACATGGCTGACACCGTTCCGGCCGCCGAGTTCGCCCGCAACTTCGGTCGCTACAAGCTGCTGGCGCAACGCGAAGCGATTCCCGTTTCGAGCAACGGCACGCTCGCTGGCTATTTCGTCGCGCCGCACGAGTACGAGGAGTTGCACAAGCTCAAAGGCATGCGCCGGCGCTTCCTGACAGCGGAGTTGTCCGACGAAGAGGCCGAACGCATCGCATTGTCGCGCATGGACGCGCGCCACGACCATCTCAACAAGCTCCTTGATCCGAAATAGCAGGTGGCATGGCGATTCCGGCGCCCGAACCGGGCCTTGTTATCTCCTACGCCTATGTCTGGGATCACGAAGCGCAAAGCGGACAAGAAGAGGGCCGCAAAGATCGCCCCTGCGTCATCGCCCTCGCGATAGAGCGCCAGCGAGACGGCCAAACGCTGGTGACGGTTTTGCCGGTGACCCATCGGCCGCCGAGCAGATGCGGCGGCGGCCGTCGAGATTCCGCCCGCCGTCAAAAGGCATCTTGGCCTCGATGACGAACGCTCATGGGTCGTCGTGAGCGAGGGCGATCAATTCGTCTGGCCAGGCTACGATTTGCGCAAGGTGCGGAGTACGGATCGCTACGACTATGGCTATTTGCCGCCGCGCTTTTTCAATCAGGTTCTGAACGCGTTCCGAGCATGGCACAGGGCGCACAAAGCAAAGGTCACGCCGCGATGAATCCGCTGGCGCCCCTCCGACGTCGCGCTCGCCGCGCGTTGCCCATGCGGCCAACGCTTTGCGAACGCGATTCGTTGTCCATCCTCGCGCTGCTGGAAAGTCCGCCAGCCGCTCGTGACCATCGCGTGCGCGCCGCGAAGACCAGCGCTGTGCTGCCGATCGCCGCCGACGCCGGCGCGCTCACAGCGCGGAACTTAAGCCAACTTCTGCACCTGAAATCTGCGACAAAATATGCCTGCAAATTCAAGGGCGCACGCGGATCGCATAATTCTTGACTTCTGCACCGCTCGAAACTCGCGGCTCCGCGACCTTTTGAGAGGTAGGAATCAAGAATGAAGTTTTGAGAGGTGCTTTCAGAGCGTCCGGCGGCGATCCGCTCGATGCCTCGCCGCCCTGATCGGGCTTCCCCAGATGATTTGATTCTTGCACCAAAGCATGTACATTGCCGTCAACTCGGGCACGAGCAATGGCGGTTACACAAAGAGGGGCGCAATACCTACTGTGCGTGGAGGTATCGCCCCGTCTCTCGATTGCGTCCGCTTATGTAGGGGACCTCTGCCTTGGGAGGACTCGACAATGGATTCCTTGCGAACGAAGCTTCTCCCTAGGTTCGGAGTTGCGCTCCTAGCATTTATCGGAATGACGCCACCAGGTTTTGCCCAAAGTTGGGTGGATAACAACCTCAGCGTTCTAGCGGCACACGTCTCTCGCCTAATTCTTCCAGTACCGAACAGCCCGCTTACCGCAAACTCTTTCAGCGACCAGCAACATGTCAATTATTTCACACTGGTAAACAACCAATGGCATGTGGCTGAACTATTGTCACTTCTCGGCAATCAGCAAGAAGTCTCGGACGGGGACCAGTTTTGGACGTCGTCAGACGTAACGGCGGGTGCTGTGCATGGAACGGCCGCCGCTCCTGGTAGTGCAATTCACAGATATTGGACAAATTCGAGTGATCAGCACGTCAACTTCTTCGACGGCAACGGGCATGTCCATGAGCTATTTATCACGTTCTCAACAGACTCTGGGCCATGGTTGGATACTGATCTGACGTCAACCTCCACCCATGGGACCCCGGCCAAGAAAGGCAGCGCTCTCACGGGCTACTCGTCAGGCGGCGACCAACACGTGATCTTCGTAGATGGCAACAACCATATCCACGAACTTTTTAAGACCCCCAGCGCGAAATGGTTCGACACCGATCTGACGTCAACAGGGATCAACGGTACTGCCGCAGCGCCAGGCTCAGCACTTGCCGCGGATTGGGAGGGTCGGAGCAGCCAACAGCATATCAACTTTCTCGATGGCAACAACCATCTACACGAGCTGGTCTTTTTTAATGGTCAGTCATCTCGCTGGAGGGATACTGACCTGACGTCAACGACAGCGCACGCGACAACTCCTGCCCGTGGCAGCCCACTTGCTCGATATGATGATGGCGAGAACCAACATGTCGACTTTATTGATGCAAACGGACATGTTCATGATTTTGTGTGCTGCGGTCCCGGGTGGATTGATACCGACGCAACTCAAAATGCCTTCCACGGTACCCCAGCCAATCACGGATCGATCAGTGCAATTGTTGGCGACTGGAACGGCGCGGCCAAACAGCAGCACATCAACTTTTTCGATGGCAATTTGCATGTACATGAGCTTGTAGCTCCGCCAAGTCAAAGCCAATTCGCTTGGGCAGATGACGACTTGACCGCAGTCACGCACGCACCTCCGGCGGCGGGTAGCGGCTTTGCCCGCTATTGGGGGAGTGCAGGGGACCAACACGTCGATTTCGTCGACGCAAACCATAATATCCACGAGCTCTTTATTTCCCCGCAATCTAGGCCGGGCTCTCCCCCGCAGCGACCGGCGTGCCCCGCGTCGGGGGCAGCACTGTGCGCGTGCAATGCAAACGGTAGCTGCAATGCTGGCCTAGTCTGCTTGGGAGGGGCAACCTGCATTCCCTGCGGAAGAGTGTCTCAGGCGTGCTGCGCTGGTAACACAAAGTGCTCGCAGGGCTTAACTTGCAAAAGTTCACCTCCGCAAGGTGGTGCTTTAGCTTGTCTTCCTTGATTGGTGTCGGCCCTCGATGAGCGATAGCATTGACGGCGGTCACAGAACGCCTTCGCCGCGGCAATCTGAAGCGCGCCATAGGGTCTATGACTGACCATCGTCAGGCCGCCTTTCCCCGAACAGCGAGGCCCTTGTCGCGATCTCCAATGGCCGCTTCACGTCGATCTGCGACATTCAATCGCTCACGACGAGTGTCGGCAAAGGGTAAATTCCGGCCAGCTGACGATCTCTCAAAACTCCCAGATTTTTGGCTGGAATCCGCGCGTGCACAATTCTTACAGACGCCTCCTCGCCGTTTGGCATGGGTTGAGGCCTCCTAACCCTTGCCGGAGGAGAGGGCTCACGCCACCTGGGATGTTTCTTGGTTCGGCCGAAGAGGGCCGTTTCTTCGTCCCGGCCTGACGACCCCAAGGCGTCCGCGCGCAGCCGCGGTCAAGGATGGCCGAAGGCCACCGCGCTTGCGCGGCGCGCAGCGTCCTTGATGGCGGCGAGCGCGGCGCCAGTCTTGATCAGGACGGCTCCACAGAGAGGATGCACAGGCAAGCATGAACGATACGACGCTGATGCAGCAGGCGCTCGGCCTGCCGCCGCCATGGACCGTGGTGGGCGCCCACTTCGACGCCGAGGCGCATCGCCTGGATGTCGAGATCGACTTCGGGCCAGGCAGCCGCTTCGCCTGCCCGACCTGCGGCGCGGCGGACTGCCCGGCCTACGACACCGAGCGGATGACCTGGCGACACCTCAATTTCTTCCAGCACCAAGCTTATCTGAACGCCCGTGTGCCGCGCGTGCGCTGCGAGAAATGCGGCGTCAAGAAGATCGCCGTGCCATGGGCGCGACCCGACAGCGGCTTCACCCTGCTGTTCGAGGCGATGGTGATGGCCATGGTCCCGGCGATGCCGGTCAAGGCCGTCGCCAGGATCGTCGGCGAGCACGACACCAAACTGTGGCGCGTGATCCATTACTACGTCGATCAGGCGCGAGCGCGCGCCGACGCCGCCAGCGTCACGCGGGTCGCCATCGACGAGACCGCCGCGCGGCGCGGTCACGACTATATCTCGCTGTTCGTCGATATCGACCAAGCCCGAGTGCTGTTCGCCACCGAAGGCCGCGACGCCGCCACGGTCGCCGCGTTCGTCCAGGACCTCACAGCCCATCGCGGCGTGCCCGAGGCCATCGGCGAAGTCTGCATCGACATGAGCCCGGCCTTCATCAAGGGCGTCGCCGACAACCTGCCCGAGGCCGCCATCACCTTCGACAAATTCCACGCCGTCAAGATCATCAATGAGGCTGTCGATCAGGTGCGTCGAGCCGAACAGAAGACGCAAGGCGCGCTGCGCGGCACACGTTACATCTGGCTGCGCAATCCCGCCAACTTGTCGGAGCGGCAGAAGGCCACCCTCGACAGCCTGCCCACCCATCATCTCAAGACCGCGCGCGCCTATCAAATCCGGCTGGCCTTCCAGAACCTCTACGAACAGCCCTCCACCCAGACGGCCACCGCGTTCCTCAAGAAGTGGTACTTCTGGGCCACCCACTGCCGGCTCGAACCGATGATCGAGGCCGCACGCACGGTCAAGCGCCACTGGGACGGCATCCTACGCTGGTTCGACAGCAAAATCGCCAACGGGCTAATCGAGGGCATCAACAGCCTGGTCCAGGCCGCCAAGGCCAAAGCGCGCGGCTACCGGTCGACGCGAAATCTCAAGGCAATGGTCTATCTGCTCGCCGGCAAGCTCGACCTCAGACTGCCCGCTTAGCCACGCTACCCACTCCGAACAGCGAGGAACCTTGCAGACCGTGCGAAAACTCGGCGTGACGGGATTCACAAACAGCCGGCGCCGTATTAAAATCGGGTATGGCGCACATTTCCGGCTTCGAACGCGACCAACTCCTGCTGCTACCCGAAGCGGTGGATGATTACGTCGGCTCCGACAACCCGGTCCGCTTCATCGACGCCTTCGTTGATGGGCTCGATCTCGTCGAGGCGGGCTTCGGCCGAGTTCAGCCGAAGGCGACGGGACGGCCGGGCTACGCGCCGGGCGACCTGCTCAAGCTTTACATCTACGGTTATCTCAACCGCGTGCGGTCGAGCCGCCGGCTGGAAGCGGAGTGCCATCGCAACATCGAGGTCATCTGGCTGTTGCGAACGCTGAAGCCGGACTTCAAGACCATCGCCGATTTCCGCGCCGACAATCGCGCCGCCTTCAAATCGGTGTTTCGTCAATTCACGCTGCTGTGCAAGCGGCTCGACCTGTTCGGACGCGAACTGCTGGCGGTGGACGGGACCCGCATCAAGGCGGTCAACAACAAGGATCGAAATTTCACCCGCAATTCGCTGGAGAAATTCATCAAGGCGGCCGACGAGCGGCTGGCCGATTACCTCCAGCGGCTCGACGAGGGCGACGCCGCGGAAAAGGCGACGAGCGGCGCGCGGGTGAACAATCTCGCCGAGAAGATCGAGGGACTGCTCAAGAAGCGCGGCCAATACGACGCCATGCTGAAGCAGCTCGAACGCACGGGCGAAGACCAGATATCCCTGACCGATCCCGACAGCCGCGCCATGGCGGCGCACACGCGCGTCGCCGTCGGCTACAACATTCAGGTCGCGGTCGACGCCAAGCACAAGCTGATCGTCGAACAGGAAGTGACCAACCAGGTCGTCGACATGGGGCTGTTGCAGGCGACTGCCGAGCCGGCCCGCGAGATCCTCGAAGTCGAGACAATCGACGTCGTCGCCGACAAGGGTTATTTCAAGACGGAAGACATCGCTGCCTGCGAAAAGGCGGGGCTGACGCCTTACGTGCCCAGACCCCAACGCGGCTCTTCGGTCAGCAATGGCTTCTTCCGCAAGGACGAGTTCGCTTACGATCCGGAGCGGGACGCATACGCTTGCCCGGGCGGTCACGAACTGAGGCCGCTCCGCCATGGCAAGTTACGCGAGATGACGAAGGTCGATTACGGCAACCCAGCGGCGTGCCGCGATTGCCCGCTACGCCCGCGCTGCACGGACGCCGGCTATCGCGCCGTCTCGCGTCTCGAGCACGAGGACGCGCTCGACCGCATGGCGGCCCGCCTGAAGGCGAGGCCGGAAATTCTCGACCGCCGTCGCGAGACGGTCGAACATCCGTTCGGCAGCATCAAGCAATGGATGAATCAGGGCGCGTTCCTGATGCGCGGCCTGGAAAAAGTGCGCGCCGAATTCAGCCTGACCGCGCTCGTCTACAATTTGTGGCGCGTGCTCAATATTGTCGGCATGGACAAGATGATGGCGGCCGTCGCTGCGTGACAGGGGCCCGAATCGCGTTGTGTCGTGGCAAAACCGCCTATGGCGGTCCTCCCATGCCTTCGAAGAGGCCATCGGCGTAATTCCAGTCCGAAACGCGAGAAAAGCGCCGACCAGCACGCTCAATCGTCCATCTACCTCGACGAGTTTTCGCACGGTCTGCTTGATTTATGCACGGCCGCGCCATGAAACGAAGACAGCATGACTAGACTGAACAGTTAAGTGTCGAGCATGTCCCAATCGTCGCCGAGAATCCAACGCAGGGCGGACAGCTTTCCGTTTAGCATTCCCCATTCGAAATCGTCCCACGGGCCTAGGTTTTCAAGGCCAACTTCCTCCTCGGTTTTTTTCGCCGCCGCCGACGCGCCCGCCCAAATTGTATCTACAGTTTGGTGTGGCAAATATGGATCACGCGAGTATTCCGCCTCGGGGACAACCTGATGTTCTCCTTGCTCGATTTCCATACGTAGATTCCAGTGCCTATTGTACCAGACCTGCCGAAACAATAGGTGTTCGGCCTCAAGAATTTCCGACAAACGACGTGGCTGTTGCGAGGAGTTAAACTCGCTGTCGTGATCGGCCAGTAAATCGGAATCGACATCCTTGATGACATCAACGAGCGAAGCCCAATAGGTCGACCTAGGCGGCGCGAAGAGGCTGGCAATGTCAGGGTGCGGCTTTCGTCGGTCGCCGTTCGGCTCAGCAAAATCCTTGCTGTTGTGCGTCACAAAGGCGAAACGGTTCTTCTTGCCCGAACGGCGAGCGACCGTCTCGGCATAGACTTCGACCAAAATGGCGTCGGCGACGCTGTTCTTTGCTCGATGATACGGCGCAAGACCTGCAAGCGCCCGCTCCGTGACACGGCACTTTATGGCGTCCGTCGCCAGCAGGGGCGGCTTCGCCGTCAGGAGCTTTTCAATCTTCTCGATAGAGAAGAGCGCCGCCTCATTGCCCGTAACAATCTTGTGGTCTACCTCGTTGAGCGCCTTTAGGGTGCTGGTGCGATACTCATCGTCACCGAAGCGGCTTACCGCGTCGCGTACCAGCCTGAAATGCGATTGCAGGCTGCGCCGCGCTTCCTCGATGATCCGCGACTTGTTGCGGCCAAACTCGTCCACGACGACCTGCGGAACCACAAGCTTGATTTGCTGGGCTGCAATCAAATCTTCCAGTGCACCGATAACCGGCTGTTCTCGATAATCCTTTGCAAGATCGAGCCATACGCATGTATCTATCAGTAGGTTTAGCGTCATGAGGATCACTATAGCGCTGATAAGTCGGAAAGTCGCATAAGCTCCATTCCGGAACCTCGGCTCAGCCATTTGGCGAAACCTCGCCCCGCGGCGTTCTCGCGGAATGACCGGACTCCGCCCACCTGGGGCGTCCAAGCCGCAGTCTGCTCCGTCAATTCGCGACGTTCAATCGGTCGCAACGAAAGTTCCTGTCGGATCAACTGCCGCCTCTCGCGACCGATCCGGAAAGGCGCCTTGCGTTAAACTTGGTGTACAAGGATCGAATTGGCTCCGCGCCTTCGCACGGGGCCTGGACCCGGCGCGATCCAGCGAGGAAAGGCAAGCATGGCCACTACCCAGAAACGTCCCCGCATCGGCATCGTCGGGTCGAGCAACGTCGACGTGGTCACCTACATCGAGCGCATGCCGGTCTGGGGCGAGACGATCGCCGCGCCGCGCTTCGAGATGAGCTTTGGCGGCAAGGGCGCCAACCAGGCGGCCGCCGCGGCGAAGCTCGGCGCCGACGTCGTGATGGTGTCCAAGGTCGGCTGCGACCTGCTCGGCGAGAACGTGCTCGGCAATTTCGCGGCGCTTGGCGTCGATGCGAGCCACGTCGGCCGGGTCGTGGGTCAAACGACCGGCACCGCGACCATTCTGGTCAATCCGGCGGGCGAGAACTTCATCCTGATCGTCAAGGGCGCGAACGGTGATCTCGACTCCGGCCGACGTCGAGGCGGCGGCGGCCGACCTCAAGACCTGCGATCTCATCCTGTTGCAGCTCGAAGTGCCGCTCGAGACCGTCTACGCGACGCTCGAATTCGGCAAGCGGCATGGCGTGAAGACCGTGTTGAACCCCGCCCCGGCGCTCCGCACGCTCGACCGCGACAAGGTGCGGCTCGCGAGCTTCGTCGCGCCGAACGAGACCGAGCTCGCCATTTTGACCGGCCTGCCGGTCACGACGGAGGACGAGATCGCCACGGCCGCGAAAAGCCTGATCGCGGACGGCGTCGAGACGGTCATCGTGACGCTCGGGGCGCGCGGCGCGCTGGTGGCGACGCCCGCGGAGTTGAAGCGCGTCCCTCCGGTCAGGGTGGAGGCGATCGACACGACCGGAGCGGGCGACGCCTTCCTCGGCAGCTTCGCCCGCTATTTCGCCGCCAGTCTCGACCTCGAGGCGGCGCTCGGCAAGCGCGACGCTTTACGCCGCGGATTCGGTGACGAAGCGCGGGGCGCAGAAGTCATTCGCGACCGAGGCGGAGTTCGAGGCGGTCTGCGCCCGGACGGCGCAACGGGCGCGCTGAGGCCACGCGCGGTTGATGACCTGGGACCGGGAGGACATGGCCGCCGAATTATACAATATGTTACAGTTAAATAGAGTGCAAATGTTGCAGGCTTTGGCGCCTAAGCCCTTGAAAACGGCCGTTCGGAAGAATCTGTGCGCGGGCTCGCCCTACGCGGTCCTGAGCGCGCGCCGCGCCGCGCCCGAGCCGGCCATCACCACGACCATCAGGAACACCCCGCGCACCACCGACTGCCAGTAGGCGCTGAGGCTGATCCAGCCGAGGCCGTTCTCGAAATTGAGCACGTTGAAGATCAGGCCGAGCAGCAGGACGCCGGCGAGCGTGGTTACGACGGAGCCGACGCCGCCGGTGAGCAGGGTGCCCCCGACCACCACGGCGGCGATCGAGAAAAGCTCCCACCCCACCCCCTCGGCCGGCTGACCGGCGCCGAACTGCGCGGCGAGAATGACGCCGGCGAGGCTGGCGAACACGCCCGACTGGACATAGGTCCAGAACACGACCCGGTCGACCGGCAGCCCCATCAGGCGCGAGGCCTCCTCGTTGCCGCCGACCGCCAGCACGTAGCGGCCAAAGCTGGTGAAGTTGAGCACGATCGAGCCGTAGACGTAGGCCGCTCCGGCGATCCAGCCTGGCACCGGAAAGCCGAGAAAGTCGCCCTGTCCGAGCCAGGTGAAATCGGTGTCGTAGGAGACGGAGACCGACTGGTTGTGGGCGAGCAGGAGCCCGGTTCCGCTCGCCATCAGCATGCCCGACAGCGTCGCGATGAACGGCAGGATGCGCATGCGCGTCACCATGAAGCCGTTGATCACGCCGACGGCGAGTCCGACGCCGAGCCCGCCGAGGAGGCCGGGCAAGAGACCGTAGAAGGACAAGACCGCCGAGACGACGCTCGCGCAAGCCGCCGTCGTGCCGACCGAGAGGTCGATCCCCGCGGTCATGATCACGAAGCACATGCCAAGGCTGGTCAGCGCGAACATCGAATTGTAGCGCAGCACGCTCAGCACATTGTAGGCGCCGAGGAAATGATCGTAGCGCAGCGCGCCGAAGGCGATCAGCAGGACGAGCGCGATCAGCACCCGCTGTTGCGCCGCCCAGGCGATGCGGCTCGGCCTCGTCGGACCGGCAGGAGTTGCCGTCTGAACGCTCATGCCGTGCGCCCCCGCGTCTGCGACCAGACGGCGCCGGCGATGATGGCGCCCTTGACGACCAGCGCGGCGGCGTCGGGCACGCCGTTGGCGAGCAGCGTGTAGCGCAGGAGCTGGATCAAGAGCGCGCCGATCAGCGTGCCGACGACGCTCGCCTGTCCGCCGGTAAATGGGGTGCCCCCGACCGCGACCGCAGCGATCGCGTCGAGCTCCATGCCGAGCCCGACGAGGTTGGCGTCGCTCGACGAATTGATCGAGATGACGACCAGGCCGGCGATCCCGGCGCAAAGCCCGCTGATGGCGTAGACCCAGCGCTTGACCCGGTTGACCGGCACGCCGGCGAGCCGCGCCGCCCTTTCGTTGCCGCCGATCGCCAGGATCTGACGGCCGAACAGCGTCCGCCTGACAGCCCAGGCCGCGACGGCCACGAGAGCGAGCATGACGATCACCTGGAACGGCACGCCGAGCACGCGGCCTAGTCCAATGAACTGGAAGGTCGGGTTGTGGAACACCTGTAGATTGCCGTTGGTCAGCACCTGCCCGATGCCGCGCCCGGCGATGAACATCACCAGCGTGCCGACGATCGGCTGGACCTGGAACCGGGTGATGAACCAGCCGTTGAACATGCCGAGCAGCGCCGCGGCCGCGATGGGAACAACGAAGGCAAGCACGTTGCCGAGCGCCGAATGGGCGACGCCGAACGGGCTGAGGAAGATCAGCGGTGCGAGCGCGCCTGCGATCGCCATTAGCGAACCGACCGAAAGGTCGATGCCGCCGGTCGCGATCACCAGCGTCATGCCGACCGAGACGATGACGATGGTGGCGACCTGGGTCAAATTCACGTTGAGGGTCTGGAAGCTGGCGAAATGCGGCGTCACCGCGAAATTGAATGCGAGCAGAACGATCAGCGCGGTCAGCGCGGCGTAGCGCCGCAGGAAGGCGAGGACGCTCCACGCGAAGCTATTGCGCGCGGAACTCGGACCGTCTGTAATTGCTTGGGTTGATTGCTGTGGGTCGGTCCGCTGGGAAAAGTTGTATCTCTCCCTTGAACGAAAAATAAACATCCTGAAATTCAAGCCAAAACCCAAAAAGGAATCGCGTTGCAATCCGTCTTCTGGTTGCTTCTCCTCGCTCGACCTAAGCTTCGCGGGGTCAGCCACGGGAAACCTCCCCCGTCGCCGCAGCGTCCTCGTGCGCCATGGCGGCCATGATGGCCTGCGCGGACGCCTGCGCATGCGGCAGGTCCGCGACCGTCCGGCCGTCACTCAGGACGAACACGCGGTCGGCGCCCTCGACGATTTCCTCGAGCTCGGATGAGATCATCAAAACGCCGAGTCCCTGGTCGGCGAGCTCACGGATCAGAGACTGGATCTCCGCCTTGGCGCCGACGTCGATGCCGCGCGTCGGTTCGTCGAGGATCAGAAGACTGGGATCGGAGCATAGCCAGCGAGCGAGCAGCACCTTCTGCTGGTTGCCGCCGGAAAGTTCACGGATCTTCTGCTCAGGCCCCGAGGCCTTGATGGCCAGGCGCTTCATGAACTTTTCCACGATGGCCCGCTGGCGCCCCTCATCGACCACGCCCATGGCGACGAGCCGCGGCAGGATCGCGAGCGTCAGATTCTCGCGCACCGACATGTCCGGCACGATTCCGTCCGCCTTGCGGTCTTCGCTGCAGTAGCCAACGCCCATGGCGATCGCGTCGGCCGGCGTTCGCGGCGTCACCCCGCGCCCCATCAGCCGGATCGAGCCGGCATCCGGAGGATCGGCGCCGAAAATCGCCCGCGCCGTCTCCGTGCGGCCGGAACCCAGAAGACCCGCCAGGCCGACGATCTGGCCTGACCGCACTTCGAGTCGCACGTCGCGAACGCGGCGGCCAATCTCGAGACCTTCCGCCGCCGCCACCTCGTCTCCGACCTTTCCGCTCGCCGCGGAAAAGCCGGTCGCGTGACCGCGCACCGTCTCGACGTCGCGGCCGAGCATGGCGGAGATGAGGTGGAGCTTGTCGATCTCGGCCATCGGACGCGCCATGATCGTGCGCCCATCGCGCATCACCGTCACCCGGTCGCAGACCTGATAGAGTTCATCGAGGCGATGGGTAATGAAAATGACCGCGACGCCTTCGGACCTGAGCCGTCGCATGACGTCGAACAGCACGGCCACCTCCCGCTCGTCGAGCGAGGACGTCGGCTCGTCCATAATGACGAGTTGCGCCTTGAACGACACGGCGCGGGCGATGGCGACCATCTGCTGGATGGCGGTCGAAAAGTCCATCAACGGCCGGCGGACGTCGATCATGACGTCGAACCGTCGCAGCAGCTCTTGCGCCTCCGCGTTCATCCGGCCCCAGTCCAGCAGGCCAAGCCGACGATGTTCGCGGCCAAGGAAAATGTTCTCGGTCACCGACCGGAAGGGAACGAGATTGATCTCCTGGTAGATCGTGCTGATGCCGCCGCGCTGCGCCTCCTGCGGCGAGGCGAAGGCGATCGGCCGGCCGGCGAAGTCGATCGAGCCCGCGTCCCGAGTGTAGGCGCCCGTCAGGACCTTGATCAGCGTCGACTTGCCAGCGCCGTTCTGGCCGACCAGGGCCATGACCTCGGCCGGCATGACCTCGAGCGAGGCCTTTGCGAGCGCGTGCACGCCCTGGAAACGCTTCTCGATCTCCCGCATGACAAGCAGTGGCGCCGGCGACGGCATGGTTTTTTCGGCCCCTCGTTCTTTGGCGAGCTGCGCCCTTGTAGACGCAGTCCATTAGCCCGTCGAAAGACGGGCGTCTATTTGGACGCCTTGTGGACCGCGTCATCCGCGATCAGCAATCGCGGCTGCAACAAACGGCGCGGCCTCCCGCCGGCAGCAAAGCAGGCGGGAGGGGTTTCGGCAAGCGAAAGGCGGACGCCTCAGTAGGCGGTCGGCAGCGCCGCCGCCACGTTGCTTGCGTCGTAGAAGTGGTCGGGGTTGATGATCAGCGGCGGAATTGTCTCGCCGGCGGCATACTTGTACAGGATGTCGAAGGCCGCCGGCCCGAAGCGCGGGTTGCACTCGCACGAGCAGCCGAGCTTGCCGTCCGCAATCGCCTGCAGGGCGTCCTTCTCGCCGTCGATCGAAACCACCAGAATGTCCTTGCCGGGTACTTTTCCGGCGGCTTCGATCGCGGCGATAGCGCCGAGCGACATCTCGTCGTTATGGCCGTAAACGATCGTGGCGTCCGGATGCGCCTGCAACAGCGTCTCCGCCACCTGCCGGCCCTTGTCGCGGGCAAAATCGCCGGACTGGCTGGCGAGGATGACCATCCCGGGCGCCTTGGCCTTGATCGTGTCGTCGAAGCCCTTCTTGCGATCGTTGGCGGGCGAGGAGCCGATGGTGCCTTCGAGTTCGATGATCTTGCCCTTGCCGCCCGTTTTCTCGATGGTCCAGTCCGCAACGCGCTGGCCTTCCAGGATGAAATTGGAGCCGATGAACGCCAGATAGTCCTGGCCGCGCTTGGCGATCGCCTGATCGAGGTCGCGGTCGACCGCTAGAACCGGGATGCCAGCCTTCTTGCAGTTCAGCACGGCCGTCGCCAGCGGCTTCTCCTCGCGCGGCGCGAGGAAGATGAAATCGACGCCTTGGGCGATCATGCTGTTGACGTCGGCGACCTGCTTGGCGGCGGAGCCAGCGGCATCGGTGTAGACAAGCTGGTCGCCGCGCTTGGCGGCCTCGTCCTTCATACTCGCGGTCTGGGCGAGACGCCAGGGGTTGTTGCTCTCGGTCTGGGCGAAGCCGACCTTGTAATGGTCCTTCTTCTTCAGCGGCGGGACCTGTCCAAAGGCTGGGACGATTCCGAAGGCTGCTGCGCCCGCCGTCCCGATCAGCACGTGTCTGCGTGTAATGAGCATATTGATTTCCTCCTCCTTCGCGAACGCGCCTTCATGCGCTTCGTGACGGCGCTCCTCACCGTTCGGTTTTCGGGACGCGAGGCGGTTCCCCGCGGCGATAAGGCCGCGCCGTGTCTTCGCGCTTGAACCCCGAGCGGGTCGGAGGATAAAGGGGCGCTAAAACTTGTCAATGGGAAAACGAAATAATTTGACATTTTGCAGTTTTTTCAAGATGTTGTTCTGCTAATAATATTTGCACCGCCGGCACGAGGGTGAGATGCTGGACAAAAGGGACGCCACCGGGAGCCAGAAGCGCGAAGCGCTGGGCAAGCGTGGCTATCGCCGGCGGAAGGCGCCGGCGCGGCGGCCGACCATGATCGACGTCGCCAACGAAGCGCGCGTCTCCCAAACCACCGTCTCGCTGGTGCTCAACCATGCCGACGGCGCCCGCCTGTCGCCTGGAACACGTGAGCGGGTGATCAAGGCGGCGGCGAAGCTCGGCTATCAGCAGGTGCGTCGCGGCGGCGCCCCTTCGATCTCGACGGCGACGACCATCGGCTTTGTCTGTGACGAGCTTTCGACCGACCCGTGGACTGCCATCGGACTCGACGGCGTGCGCGAAAAGGCCTGGGCGCACGGTCTCACGGTGACGGTGATGGCGACCCGCGGCGACGCCGACATGGAGGCGGCGGCGCTTGCTCAACTCGCCGAGTTGCCGCTTGCCGGGCTCGTCTATGCAACCATCAATACGCGGCTGATCAAAGCTCCGGCATGGGCGTCGTCGGCGCCGGTAGTGTTGCTCAACTGCCACGCGCCCGGCGGCGCCCTCCCCTCGGTGGCGCCAGGGGAGGTCGCGGGCGGCCACGCGGCCACCGATGTTCTCATTTGCGCCGGCCACAAGCGGATTGGCTATATCAATGGCGAGACAAGCATGGAGGCCGCGCGGCAGCGCTTGCGCGGCTATCGCCAGGCGCTCGCCACCGCCGACCTGCCTTTCGATCCCGGCCTCGTGCGCGAGGGCAACTGGCAGCCGCTGTCCGGCTATGACGCGACCCTGTCGTTGATGGCGCTCAAGGCGCCGCCGACCGCGATCTTTTGCGCCAACGACATGATGGCGGTCGGCTGCTACGAGGCGCTACGCGAACGCGGACTCAAAATCCCAGATGACGTGGCGGTAATCGGCTACGACGACCGCGAGATCGCCCAGCACCTGCATCCGCCGCTGACCACCGTGCTGCTGCCGCATTTCGAAATGGGTGCGATCGCCGCCGAATGGCTGATCGACGCGGTCGCGGGCCACGAGGCGCGGCCCCGGCCGATCAAGGTCGAGTGCCCGATAGTGATGAGGAAATCCGTTTAGGGCTGTCTGGATTTCCTTCGACTGGCGCTTTGTAGGCGCGGTCGTTGACGCGCAGCCCCGCTCGGCAAACGCAAGTATAATCTCGCATGACACCCGTCCACAGGCCTCGCTTTGTGGAAACCCTCGCATTATCAAGAACGTTCCTGTCAGCCAATTCTGGCGCCTGAGGAACTGCGATGATTGGTCGAACGTCTAACGAACGGAGCTGTCTCGCAAACGAGGCGCTCAACCAGTTTCCGCCAAAGCCACCGCCGCGCACAAGCAGCTTATTGCGTTGTCCCAGGTTTATCCACATTTGGTGTCGTCGGCGCGGTAGCCGCTTGATTTTGGCCGCCATTTTCCGCGCCGCCGATGCTGTCCTGACGCATTCCGGTCGCGGTCTTTCTGCGTCTCGGCGCTCGGCGGGGCGTCGCGGTTCCCTTGCGCGGATTGGCGCGGCCGATGATGTCCCAATAGCTCGCGGGCGCGTGATGCGCCGTGAGGCCGAGCACGGTTTCGAACGAAGCGTGACGATAGAAGCGGCGGTTGTAGCGGAACACGAACTCGTTGAGATATAGCGGCGTCACGCGAGGATCCGAAAATCCTTCGGGTTGATGACGCGGAAATTGTCGGTGATGGTTGACGAGAACTCGTCGAACCGCTGAGGCACGGTTTCACGCAAGAAACCGAGCACGGCTTCGGCGAAGTCGCGGAATTTGGCGTAGCATCTGTTGTGGGTGACGTTCTCGTGCATCACCTTCCAGAGCCGCTCGATTGGGTTGAGATGCGGACAGTATGACGGCACGAAGTGCAGGACGATGCGCCTGCCTGGCTGTTGCAGCCAGCCCTGGACGACTTTGGCGTGGTGGTAGCGGGCGTTGTCGAGGAAAACATGGATGCGGCTCATCGTTGAATGGGAGCGCTCCAGCGCCTCGAACAAGGCGATCGTGCTTGCCGCATCGACGGTCTGGACATCCATGATGCGGGTCTGTCCGGTCTCCAGGTCGATCGCGCCGTGCAGGTTCAGCCGGTCGCGCCCGGACGCTGCGGGAAGCGCGCAGCGCTGTCCGCGCGGCAGCCAGCGTCCAGCGGGCTTGGCCTGGTGGGTCGGATGGACGGCGTCGACGTAGACGACCGTCTCGTCCGGGCCGAGCGCGTTGCGCAAGTCCTCATGCGCCTCGATGAACTTCTGCTGGGTTTCCACGTCGATCTTGCCAGGCACGGATTCCGGCTTCTTCCAGTCGAAGCCGATGCGGTTCATCAGCTTGATCAGTCCGGAGCGGCCATAGTCGAACCCGAACCGATCCAGGATCAATTGCCCGATTTCGGTGGTCGACGTCGGCAGCACCTCCGTCGCCCAGGCGCGCAATTCGTCGATCTGGAGGGGCGACAGCGCACAGGCGCCGCCGTTCAGATCGAACAGGACGAGCGCCTCGACGCCACCGTCCTGGAATGCCTTGAGCCAGGCGCGGACGGTGGAGTCGTCGATGTAGAACGCCTCGGCGACCTCGGCGAAGGACCAGCCCTTGTCAAGCAGCAGCACCGCGTTCGCCCGGCGGGCGATGCGATGCTCCTCCAGCCCGTCCCTGGCGATCTTCACCAGGTCGGCCCGGTCCACTGCACTGAGGAAACTACCGTTCATCTTCACCAGGCGACTGGAATCGATCCTGCTGATTCGGTCAAACGATTTTCGGAAGGGCGCGGAATCCCACTATAAGTATCGGCGTGCTTGCGGCGCAGTCCGTGATAGGTGCCCAATCCCCACCGCTTCACCAGGGCGAAGACCCTATGAATCCAGGGCAGCACGATGTGCGTGGCCATCTTGCCGACGATGCGCGGATCGTGGCGGTAGTCGGTCAATCCTGGATACGAGGCGTGGCCGTCCGTCAGCAACGTCGCGCCGGGCTTTACATTGGCTCGCACGAAAGCCTCGATCGAGGCCGCCGTGTTGTCGGCGATCACCGCGAGGCGGACGCGGCCTGAACGGGTATCGAGATATTTTGCGTGTTTGCGGCGCGGTTTGGACAGGTGGGTGTCGCGTTCGATCACCTCGACAGCGCCGATGATGAGGATTTTGCCCGCGTCGCCGGGCTCGAAAAACATATCGCCTTCACGGAAAGGGATTTCGGCCTGATCGACTTCGACGACGCCTTCGAGAAGTTCGCGATCCGGATCGACCATCGAGCGCCGCAGTTTCTGCGCCAGCAGCCAAGCTGTTCTGTAGGTGAGGCCGAGTTGATCCTCCAACTGCCGCGCCGACATGCCGTTGGAATGTGTCGCCATCAAATGGCCGGCCCAGAACCACGCCGTCAGCGGCAGCCGCGTGCGGTGCATCGCTGTGCCCGCCGTGATCGAAGTCTGACGACGGCAGCCATAGCACTCGAAGGTGTATGCCCGGCTCTTCAGCGCGGCGGCGCGATTGCCGCCGCAGGAAGGACACACGAAGCCGCTTGGCCAGCGACGGTTGAACAAGAAAGCCGCACAGCTCGCCTCGTCGGGAAACTCCTTCTGGAATTCGGTGAGTGATCGCCCCCTTGCCACAGGCTGTCCCTTCGGAGCCCCGAAGCGCGGCTCAACCAGGACTGGATACCACATTTAGGCGAACCTGGGACAACGCAAGAAGCTGCGCGCACAAGCCGCCGTGTTGACGCTCTCGAGAGCTGATCCTTCCGCCCTACGGTCTTCCGCAGAAACATGGCGGGACGCAGTGTGCCACGGACGGCCAAGTCGAGGAATCCGGCTCAGACCGACTTGGTCTTCACTACAGCCGATTTTCGCGTTCTTTCCAGAGGTGGGATCAATCAACTCAAATACATACGAGTCGCCAGACGCCGCAAACTCAGGTTATGCACAGGCTAATCCGCGAAGACGGGCTAGCTGCGCATCCTCGACCGCGTCATTCACAACGCCTATCGCATCAATCTGGCCGGCGAAAGCTTGCGCAAGCGGCCCTCATCATCCTGAAACCGACGTGCGCGCGGAGGGTCGGGTCGCCCAACCCTCGGCGCGAAGGCCGTGGATAACGGCGGGCTCCGCTATGGCGCAATGGAAAGGGCGCTCCACTCGAAAGGGGGCGCGAGACCGGCGTGGTCGGGTTGCAAGGCGTCGCCGTTCACGTCCATCACGGCCGGGTCGCGAAGGCGAAAGCGCCGCGAGCGAGCGGAGATCTGGCGACTCGTTTCGATCGTGTTAAGGGCCTGTCAGCCAATAGGCGAATCGGGTTGGGGCGGAGAGGCGTAGCGGGATCCCCATTGTAGACGTGGCGTCGTAGCGTTGTGGGATGATCGATGAAGAGTCGCTTCGCAAGCTGGAGACGCGCCACTCGGCGCTATCGCCTCAGTTGGATGAACGTCAGCGCCGGCTTTTCGTCGCGGCTGAAGCTCGTGCGGCGGGATATGGCGGCATAGCCGCGGTGTCGCGGGTGACGGGGGTCGCCGCGAGCACGATCGGACGGGGGTTGAAGGAACTGGAAGCGCCGTCCACGACGCCTGTTGATCGCGTACGTCGGCCTGGCGGGGGCCGCAAATCGCTGAGTGAAACGAATCCCGGTCTTCTCGACGCCTTGAACGCGTTGGTCGAGCCCGACGCGCGCGGCGATCCGATGTCGCCGCTGCGCTGGACATGCAAGAGCCTGCGCCGCCTTGCGGACGAACTGGGCAAGCTCGGGCACAAGATCAGCCACACGGTGGTTGGCGAATTGCTGAAGAAGCAGAAGTTCAGCCTGCAGGCCAACAGCAAGACGCGTGAGGGCGCCGACAATCCCGACCGGGACGCGCAATTCCGGGTCGTCAACGAGGCCGTGAAAACGGCCATCGGCGAGAACCAGCCGGTCATATCCGTCGATACCAAGAAGAAGGAATTGGCCGGCGATTTCAAGAACGCCGGCCGGGAATGGCGTCGCCAAGGCGATCCGGAAGAGGTGCGCGTGCACGACTTTCTGATCAAGGAACTCGGCCGCGCCGTGCCTTATGGAATTTATGATATGGCGGCCAACGCGGGCTGGGTCGCGGTCGGCGTCGACAACGACACGGCCGCTTTCGCGGTTCAGACGATCCGTCGCTGGTGGCGGAAGGTCGGCCGCATTCGTTATCCGCTCGCGCGGCGTCTCGTCATCACCGCCGACGGCGGCGGATCGAACGGCTCGCGGGTGCGATTGTGGAAGCTCGAATTGCAGCGATTAGCCGATGAACTGGGCCTATCCATCGAGGTTCACCATCTTCCTCCGGGAACCAGC
>CAVYON010000065.1:0-91043 GCA_963770035.1 uncultured Alphaproteobacteria bacterium
CGCCTGTCATGGCGCCCGCGTTGATCGTGTTCGCGCCTGCGCCGAGGGCGATCGACAGCGCGCTCGTCTTCGTCGTGACCGTCAGGGCGCCGGTCAGCCCGGTCGCCACGATGTTCTCGGCCAGATTGGTGACCGTCTCCGCGGCCGAGCCCGACAGCGTTAGCGTCTTACCCGCGCCCGTTGCGTTGGCGTTGACGGACATGCTGCCGCTGGCGTTGTCGGCAATCGTCGTATTGCCGGTCCCGGTAGTCACGGACTGCGCGCCGGACCCCGTGGCGGTCACGCTGACTGCGCCGGCGCCGCTCACAACCAGATTGCCTGCCAAGTTATTGACCGTCTTCGCCGCCGAGCCGCTCAGCGTCAACGTAGCGGTTCCGAGCGCCGTCGCGTCCACCGTGACGCCGCCGCCCGCAGCGCTGTCGGCGATCGACATCGGCCCCGACCCGGTGGCGATGGTCTGCGCCGCTGCGCCGGTGGCGGTGACGGTCAGCGCGCCGCTGTCGCCGGCCGCATTGAGATTACCTGTCAGGCCCGTCACGGTCATCGCCGTGGGCCCGGCCAGCGTCAACAGGTTGCCGGCGCCGAGCGCAGCGGCGTTGACTGTCAACGTCCCGGAATTATTGTCCGTGATGCTGGTGGCCCCGTTGCCGGTCACCACAGTACCTATGCCGGCTTTGGACGCGTTCCCACCCAGTGTGACGACGCTCGCGCCGTTCAGGCCCAGGATCTCGGTGGATTGAGCGTAGGCGAAGTCAGCGTCCGTCAAGGTGGCTGGAGACGTCAGCTGCAACGTGTCGGTTCCGGCCCCCCCGTTGATTAGAGCTGCGGCCGATACAGCCGATTCCGACGCGAAGGCGAACACGTCGTTCCCATTCGTCCCGAGATAAATGGGAGCCGACGCCGGGCTTGTAATCCCAGCGATGGTCTCGGTCGCGGTGAAGACGCGGATCGCGCTGTTGTTCAGTGCGGTCGTAAAGGACCACGTTCCTCCCGCTGTCGCAATCGTGGTCCCCAGCAAGGTCGAGCCGTTAGAGAGCGTAACCGTGCTGCCGGCGGCCGCCGTGCCGGTCAGGATCCAATGGCCCCCGGAGTAGGACTCTGAGGTAATCGCCGTCAGGGCCGTGACCACCGTCACCGGCGCAAGCGACGTCGTGGCCGTGTTCCCCGCCGCATCCATCGCCATCGCGCTGAAATTATACATCTGCCCGGGGGAGAGGCCGTTCGCCGTGAAGGCCCAGGTTCCCGCGCCGCTCGAGGTCGCCTGGCCGAGGTCCGTCGAGCCGCTGAAGATCTCGACTGCGGTGATGCTGTTGGAGCCGACCGCCTCGGCGCTCGCCGACACGGTGAACGTGTCGGAGGTCTGGTTCGTCACGCCTGACACGCTCTCGGCGGCGCTCACCGTCGGCGCCTTCGTCGCCACCGTCACCGCCGGAAGCGCGTAGGACGCCGAATTGCCCGCCGCGTCCGTCGCCTTCGCGACGAAGTTGTAGGCGCTGTCCGCGAGGCCGCTCGCCGTGAAGGTCCATGTGCCGGCGCCGCTCGACGTCGCCGCCCCGAGAGCTGTCGTTCCATTGTAGATCTCGACGCCGGTGATGCTGTCGCTGCCGACCGCCTCGGCGCTCGCCGACACGGTGAAGGTGTCTGAGGTCTGGTTTGTCACGCCCGACAGGCTTCCGGTCGCGCTGACCGTCGGCGCCTGCGTCGCCACCGCCACCGGCGCAAGCGCCACCGTTCCGGTGTTGCCTGCCGAGTCCGTCGCCTTCGCGACGAAATCGTAGGTCTGCCCGTCGGACAGGCCGTTCGCCGTGTAGCTCCAGGTCCCACCGCTCAGCGTCGCCGCGCCGAGGTCCGTCGTCCCGTTATAGATCTCCACGCCGGCAATGCTGTCGCCGGCCCCGCCCATCGCGGTCGCCGACACGGTTATCGTGTCCAAGGTCTGGTTTGTCAGGCCCGACACGCTCTCGCTGGCGCTCACCGTCGGCGCCTGCGCCGCCTCCGTCACCGGCGCCAGCGCGAAAGAGGCCGAATTGCCCGCCGCGTCCTTCGCCGTCGCGACAAAGTCGTATGTCTGCCCGGCGGCGAGCCCGCTCGCGGTGAAGCTCCACGTCCCGTCGCCGTTCTGTGTCGCCGCGCCGAACGCCGTTGCTCCGTTGTAGATTTCAACGCTCTTGATGCTGTCGCCGCTGACCGCCTCGGCGGTCGCCGTCACCGTGATCGTGTCCGAGGTCTGGTTGACTACGCCTGACGCCGTCTCGGTCGCGTTCACCGTCGGCGCCTGCGTCGCCACCGTGTAGCCAATCGGGCTGGAGGAACCTGTATTGCCAACGAGATCAATATCCACCGCCACGATGGCGTTCGCGCCTTCGTTCAGAAGTCACCGGCGTCGCCGTTGACCACGACCCGTCAGCCTGAACCGTTGCCGTTCCCACCACCGCGCCGTTGTCATAGAGCGTCACCGTCGTCCCGACGACCTCGCTCTCCAGACTTTCGGTCACAGTGCCGCCGATCGTCTGGCTCGCCTGATTGGTCAAGCCGCCGACGCTCGTGATTGCGATCGCTGGAGTCTGGGTGTCGAGCGTATACGCCACCGCGCTCGATGATCCTGTGTTGCCCGCAAGGTCCGTGTCCGTCGCCACGATGCTGTTCAAGCCTTCGGTCAGCGAGATCGACGTTGACCAATTCCCGCCCGCCCCAACGATCGCCGCGCCGAGCGCCGTCAAGCCATTGTTGTCGTACAGGGTCACAGTCGAACCGACGACGTTGCCCCCTACGCTCTCGCTCACGGTGCCGCTGATCGTCAGGGATGGTATATTTGTCTGGCTAGCCACGTTGGCGATCGCAACCGCCGGCGTTTCCGTGTCCACGGTCACCGGCACAAGCGTCGCTGTTCCGATGTTCCCAGCGGCGTCCTTCGCCTTCGCGATGAAGTTGTAGGTCTGCCCGTCGGACAGGCCGCTCGCCGTGAAGCTCCAGGTTCCGTCGATGTTATGAGTCGCCGCGCCGAGATCCGTCGCTCCGTTATAGATCTCCACTCCGGCGATGCTGTCGCCGCCGACGATCTCGGCGGTTGCCGTCACCGTGATCGTGTCCGAGGTCTGATTCGTCAGACCCGACACGCTCTCGGTCGCGCTCACGGTCGGCGGCTGCTCCGCCACCGTCACCGGCGCAAGCGAATAGGCGGCCGTATTGCCCGCTGCGTCCGTCGCTGTCGCGACAAAGTCGTATGTCTGCCCGGCGGCAAGCCCGCTCGCGGTGAAGCTCCACGTCCCGTCGCCGTTCTGTGTCGCCGCGCCGAACGCCGCTGCTCCGTTGTAGATTTCAACGCTCTTGATGCTGTCGCCGCTGACCGCCTCGGCGGTCGCCGTCACGGTGATCGTGTCCGAGGTCTGGTTGACTACGCCCGATGCCGTCTCGGTCGCGCTCACCGTCGGCGCCTGCGTTGCCACCGTGTAGCCAATCGGGCTGGAGGAACCTGTATTGCCAACGAGATCGATATCCACCGCCACGATGGCGTTCGCGCCTTCGTTCAGAAGTCACCGCCGTCGCCGTTGACCACGACCCGTCAGCCTGAACCGTTGCCGTTCCCACCACCGCGCCGTTGTCATAGAGCGTCACCGTCGTCCCGACGACCTCGCTCTCCAGACTTTCGGTCACAGTGCCGCCAATCGTCTGGCTCGCCTGATTGGTCAAGCCGCCAACGCTCGTGATTGCGATCGCTGGAGTCTGGGTGTCGAGCGTATACACCACCGCGCTCGACGATCCGGTGTTACCCGCCAGGTCCGTGTCCGTCGCCACGATGCTGTTCAAGCCTTCGGCTAGCGAAATCGACGTTGACCAATTCCCGCCCGCCCCAACGAGCGCTGTACCGAGCGCCGTCGTCGAGCCGTTGTCGTACAGGGTCACCGTCGAGCCGACGACGTTGCCCTCCACGCTCTCGGTCACGGCGCCGCTGATGGTCAGGGATGGAATGTTCGTCTGACCGCCCGCGTTGGCGATTGCAACCGCCGGCGTCTCCGTGTCCACCGTCACCGGCGCAAGCGTCGCTGTTCCGATGTTCCCTGCGGCGTCCTTCGCCTTCGCGACGAAGTTGTAGGTCTGCCCGTCGGACAGGCCGCTCGCCGTGAAGCTCCAGGTTCCGTCGATGTTATGAGTCGCCGCGCCGACATCCGTCGCTCCGTTATAGATCTCCACTGAGGCAATGCTGTCGCCGCCGGCGACCTCGGGGGTTGCCGTCACCGTGATCGTGTCCGAGGTCTGGTTCGTCAGGCCCGACACGCTCTCGGTCGCGCTCACGGTCGGCGGCTGCTCCGCCACCGTCACCGGCGCAAGCGAATAGGCGGCCGTATTGCCCGCTGCGTCCGTCGCTGTCGCGATGAAATTGTAAGTGCCGTCGACCAAGCCGCTCGCGGTGAAGCTCCAGCTTCCCCCGGCGATCGACGTCGCCGCGCCGAGATCTGTCGCGCCGTTGTAGATCTCAACCCCGGTGATGCTGTCGCCGCCGAACGCCTCGGCGCTCGCCTGCACCAGGATCATGTCCGAGGTCTGTGTCGTCGCACCCGACAGGGTCTCGCTCGCGGTCACCGTCGGCGCCTGCGTCGCCACCGACACCGGCGCGAGCATCGCCGATCCAATGTTGCCAGCCGTGTCGGTTGCCTGGGCGATGAAGTTGTAGGTCTGCCCGTCGACGAGGCCGCTCGCACTGAAGCTCCACGTCCCGCCGTTCAGCGTCGCCGCGCCGAGGTCCGTCGTCCCGTTGAAGATTTCGACTGTTTTGATGCTGTCGCCGACTCCCGCCTCGGCGGTTGCCGTGACGGTAATCGTGTCCGAGGTCTGGTTCGTCAGGACCGGCAGACTCCCGCTGGCGATGACCTGAGGCGTTCCGGTAGCCACCGTCACCGGCGCAAGCGCGTAAGACGCGGCATTGCCCACCGTATCGGTCGCCTTCCCAACGAAATTGTAGGTCTGGCCGTCGGCGAGGCCGCCCGCGGTGAACGTCCAGATCCCGCCCGCGCCCAGCGTCGCCGCACCGAGGTCCGTCATTCCGTTATAGATCTCGACTCCGGCAATGCTGTCGCCGCCGACCGCTTCGGCGGTCGCCGTTACCGAAATGACATCTGAGGTCAGGTTCGTTAGACCCGACGGAATCTCCGTCGCGCTGATCGTCGGCGCTTGCGTCGCCACCGACACCGGCGCGAGCGGAGCAGAGGCCACATTGCCCGCCGCATCCGTGGCCTTCGCGATGAAATTGTATGTGCCGTCGGCCAAGCCGCTCGCGGTGAAGCTCCAGGCCCCGCCGCTGCCGAACGTGGCGGCGCCGACGTCGGTCGTTCCGTTGAAGATCTCGACGCTGGCGATGCTGTCGCCGCCGACCGCTTCGGCGGTCGCCGTCCCCGTGATCGAGTCCGATGTCAGCTTCGTCAGGCCCGACACGCTCTCGCTCGCGGTCACCGTCGGCGGAATCGTGTCCAGGGTGTACACGACGGGTGCTGACTGGCCGATCAGTGTGGACTTATCCGTGTCCTTGGCGACGATCGTGTGCGTCCCGTCGCCCGACAGCGTCACCGTCGTCGACCAGCTGCCGTCCGCCTGAACCAGCGCCGCGCCCAGCGCCGTCGTCGAGCCATTGTCGTAAAGCGTCACGGTTGTTCCGACGACCTGGCTCTCAGTCGGCTCCGTTACTGAGCCGCTGATCGTCTGGCTTGCCTGATTGACAAAGCCGCCGACGCCGCCGATCGCCACGACCGGTGCGGTGAAGATGAACGTCGCGCCGGCGACGGCGCTCGAGCCTTCCGTGATCGTGACATTGTGCAACACGGGTACGCCCTGCGGCGAAAGCGAAGAGATCGCCAGCGCACCGTCGTTGAAAACCAGCGTCAGGTCGTCTCCGCTCAGTGTGGCCGTCGGCGCGCCCGCGCCGGTCCCGACAGCCGACGTCTGGATCGAGATGACGTTCGAGTTGACGCCGGCCGTTTTGATGCGGACGTCGACATTGCCGTCGCCGGTGATCGAGAACGTCAGGTTCGAGCCATCGCCGGTCGCTGACTGGAGATCGGCGCGCATCGGCAGGTAATCAACGTGGGTAACGTCGTCTTGCGTCGCGCCGAGGGTGACGGTGAAAGCCTCTGGCGTGGTGGGGGTGGCGGAGTCGTTTGCGAGGAAGACGCTGTTTGTGTCGTAAGCGTACCAGGCGCCCGCGTTCTCGATGACCTGCCCGGCCGCGCCATTGACCACGTTCAGCGCCATTGCGCCGAGATCCGGCTCGGCCGCGCTTGGCGTGACCGTGGCGGAGATGACGGCGTTGCCAGTGGCGTTGGCGCTGGTCGATTCGGAGATCGTGGCGGCCTGCTCGGCGGCGATGCGCTGCGCGAGGTCCTCGGTGGTCACGAACTCATAGCCCGCGTTGTATGCGTACTGGATGAAACTTTGGTACAAGGCTTCGGAGTAGCCGGGAGGCGTCGTTCCCGGGCCATTCGTCGGCCAGTCGGTAATGCCATAGTCATGCCACGGCCAGACGATAATCGGCGTTGCGGAATTCGAAGACACTTGGTTGAAGAGCGATTCCCAGTCGGCAAGGGTGGACGTAGGAGTCTTGCCTTCGTATTGGAGTTCGGAGAAGTCGAACGTCATGTTCGGGGCAATGTAGACTGAGCTTGTATTGCCCGGGGTGACGTAGCCGAACGCGTTGGGGGAGCCGGAACCGACGCCGGTCCACCCGCCGCTGACGTAGCCGGTCAGGCCGCCGGACGTGGACGGGAAGTAAGACAGGATTTGCTGCGAGTCGGGGAGATAGTCGTTGGCGCCGGGTACCGCCGCGCCGGCGACCGTGATGCCGAGCTGCTGGTCTATGGTTGAGGCGGACTGACCGAACTCATAGGCGTAGGTGAAGTTAGGATTGCTGCCGGCTGTGTCGGTGGCGCCGGTCGACAAGAAATTGGTGTTCTCCGCAGGAACTGCGAAATCAAGCGTCGTTCCAGACGCTATCTGGTTGATGACGCCGGTGTTGGCGCTCCCGTATCCCCCTGGCTGATAGGTCAGATCCAGAGTATAGCCTCCGGCCGGATTGACGGAATACCCTGAGATGTAGGTGTAATAGGGACTCGTCAAAGTCGCCGACCCGAGGTCGCCGGCGGCGTCGGTTACGATCATGCCCAGCGTGGCGCCGTTGTAGGACGGCAAGGCGCTCACGTTCACCTGAGTGGCGCCGGCTGTCGTAGTGCCAATTGTGGTCGTCGTCACCGGCGTGGTGGGCTGCGACGGATCAATGAGATGGGTTAAGGAGTGCGTGCCGATCTCGTTGCCCATCTGGAGGAGTTGGTCGTAGTAGGGTTTGGAGACGGTCCAATTTGTGGAGTTCTCGTTGGCTGGATTGGCGTTGTCGCCGATGTTGACGTAGTAGCTGCCGACAAAGTCGTATTGCTGCTGCAAATATGCCAGGATCGACAAATTACTTTGATCTGCAGAATTTACTGAACTTACCGGCGTATTCAGCAGGACGTCGTAGATGCCGTTCTCGCCGGCGCCGGGCGAAACGTCCGACGGGAACTGCGACTGATCCATGTCCGTCCGCGAGTTCAGGACGCCGCTGAACCGCGTGATGTCGATCGAAAGGCTCGGCGCCGTGCCAAATACAGTGTTCTGGATGACGTGCTGCAGCAGATTGCTGTCGCCCATCAGGTTGGTGGTTGCGAACTCAGTGTTCGTGCCGCCCGTGGTCGTCTGTTCGACGCCCGGCAATATGGCGCCGCCCTGAATGTTGATGTCGGCGATCGTGGTAGCCGGCTGCGTGTAGCCCGTGAAGGTTAGATAGCCGGTGCCCGTGTAGTAGCCCTGCGTCGTCCCGGCAAACTCTCCGCTTGCCCCGCCGATCAATTGCCCAGACGTGTAGCCGGCGAGAATCGGATTGTTGTTCGAGAGCGCCGTCGAATCGGGTGTTACCGAATAGGTCGACGTCCCAAACCCGCCGTTCGCCAGATTGAGCAGGTTCTGCATGGTGGCGTAGGGATTGCCCGGCAACGCATTGCCGTTCTGATCGTTGGTCATGAAATCGCCGGCCGTGATGATCGGCACGTGATAGTTGTAGACCACTTGGGACAACGCGTTGGCGATCGCAGAGGCTTGGCTCGACTGGACGTCCTGGAAGCTCGGGAAAATGATAGCGCTGTATTGCGAGAGGTTCGCGACGTTGGTGAGATCGGCTTCCGTCAAGAGGTCATAGGAGACTCCGGCCGCTCGCGCCTGTTGCTGCGCCGCCATGAACAGGTCGGAGTAGGCGCTTTCGCCGGCCGGACCGCCGCCATCGTAAAGCGCGGCAGTTGTCGACGAATAGACGATCGCGACCTTCTTGATCTGGTGATTGATGGAAACAAGCGTTGATGGATCAACGATCGTGTATGGGGAATTGCTGGAGAAGTCGGTCGGCAAACCCTGGGCGTTGTTGATTAGGGCGTCGAAATTGATGGAGGTCGGAGCAGTCCCTCCGGTTGGCGTCAAGTCCGACTGCGGGATCGCGAGTTCGATGCTCTCTCCATTGCTCGACACGCCGAAAGGAAGCGGGTTGCCGCCATTGACCAGCGTTGGCGTGCCGTTGGAGGTCAACGAGTAAAGGAAGGGCTCAAGCTCGCTATTCGAGCCGTATGAGAACACCACTTCATACTCGGCGCCGACGTTCTCGCCGACGGCGCCGAACGGGCTGTAGCCTGTCGCGCTGTTCTGATCGGTGTCGAGATAGATCGTGGTGCCGGGGCCGATGGGTGAGTCCGCGGAGTTCGTCGCGTCGATGCCGATCACATATGTCTTGCCGAGGCTCGCATCGCTCAAGAGCGCGCCGAAGACCTGATAGCCAGCGACGGCGTTTCCTGACGTCACCACCGTGTCGCCGGCCGGCCAGTCGGTGAATGTTCCGTCGAGGCTGATCGTATTGTCGATCGTCGTTGGCGTCTGCGCAGCTGGATCGGATATGACGAATTGCGGTACGGCGGCGCTGAAGACGGCAGGCAGAGCCCCGCCCGCTCCATTGTTGAGCAGAACGTCGAAATTGATCGAGGTCGGAGCGGAACCGCCGGTCGGCGTCAGAAGCGATTGCACAATCGCCAGTTCCACGCTCTCGCCGTTGCTCGACACGCCAAACGGGATGGGCGCGCCGCCGTTAAGAAGCGTCGGCGCGCCGCCAGAGGTGACTGAATAGAGATAGGGCAGCGAGTTCGGGACCGAACTCGACGTAATACTCAGCCCCGATATTGCCGAACGGGCTGTAACCGGTCGCGTCGTTCTGATCGGTGTTCAAATAGATGATTGTGCCGGGGCCGATGACCGCATCGTTGGAATTGGTTGCATCGATGCCGATCACATAGGTGTTGCCGAGCGTGGCATCGTTGAGGAATGCGCCGTAGACCTGATAGCCGGCGACGGCGTTGTTGGCCGTCATGATCATGGCGTTCGCCGGCCAGTCCGCAAACGTTCCGTCGAGCGTGATGTTCGCAATTGTCGTCGCCATAGGAGAATCTCCTCAAACGATTTCAGCCAGGCTCAGGCCTGACGATGAGAACGGAGGGCGGAACCACGGGAACGGCTCCTTGCGCAAATTGAAGTCGCCAAGCCGGTTCGCCTAAGCATCCAGCTCCCAGCCGGACACGGCCGGCGACGAAGGGCTTTCGGCGACGGTTCGGCGCGTCGCTTCGTCGACCATTTCATGCGTGTTCGGGACAGGCCGTCTCCCGGTGTCGCCGCAAAACTCCAGTTGCCCAGGCTTGGAGTGGCGGACGCAGGCGTCGCTCTTCCGCACCTCGACGGATCGAGACGAATACTGAGTATCCGCGGGCGCAGGTTCTCGATTGGTTCAGCGCCGTCCGGCCAAACGAAGAACGTGAGCGGCTCCGAAAGCGGATAGCCTAATACGGCAGTGGAGAAGTCAGGCTTCGCCGCCACCTGCCGCTGGTCGATTACCATCCGCGACGGCGCCTCGAAAATCCGATCGTCACATCGCATGTCTTTACCGCCCCAAGTCTGAATCTATGAATTACTCAGGCAAAAAATGGCTTGCACCCAATAGTCGACGCCTAGCGATGCTGTTCTGCGCCCGGGCTCGCACGCAATACAGCGTTCGCGGAACATTCTTACGTTTCACGCAGTGCAACCCGCACGAAGCCGTTGCCTCGCGTCAGCGCGCGACGTCACGCGCAGCTTCCCTAACGGAGCTAACAGACGGCAAAGCGCGGGGTGGTGTCCAGCATAAAACTCTGTTTTACGTCAGATCTAATTCAAAGGCAGCTCATCTGCTGTCCCAAACATATGCTTTTTTGACATCATGGCAATTTCGGTACGATTTTTTGCTTTCAACTTCGTCATAATGTGCCTGACATGCACCTTTACAGTGTTCTCGGTCATGTCCAAACTTTTGGCAATCGCTTTATTTGACTTGGCTAGCTCGATTGCCCGAACAACGGAAAGCTCCCTGGCGGTGAGCAGCGCACAGGGTCTGCCGACCGGTTCAGGCGAAATCCTCCCGCCGATGCGTGATATATGGTTGGGCAGGCAATCCATCGGAACGTACGTCCCCCCCGCAAGAACAATTTGCGTCACCGCCACCGCCACTTCGAATTTTGTCGTCAGAGGAACGTATCCCTTTGCGCCTCGTGAAACGGCGGCATTAATAAAGTCCAACCTGGAAGGGCCGATGACTATTATTGGAACACTCGAATCAATCTCAAGTAATTTGCAAAAAGAATTCTGCGACAATATCTTCATCCATCTCCGACCATGAGAGAAAGACAACGCTCGACTTTGCCCTTTCCTTATCCTGTTGATAGTCTTCAACGCTTGAATAAGCGCGTATATTAGCGCGTAACGCTAATTCCAGACCGATCCGGAGGCATTCCCTCATGAAGGAGCGCCCTTCGATCACGCTAATGACTTTGCCCGCGATGTTTGGGACATCATGTTCCCCGGCGCCAGTTCGACGGAGCAAATGCGAACTCTCGCCATCGTTCCGTCGATCTTCGGCATACGCAGCATACGAAGCCTCAGCCTGTCGGAACCATAAAGCTCCTTCCCCCGTCATCGGAATCCCCCGAAAATAATAGCCTTGCCCCTAAAAAACTGAGGCATCTTGTGATATTTCGCACAACGCTCACTGGAATCTTTACACCCTATCCTGTTGTCCAGGATAACTAAGCGTTATATAACAACTATCGGGTTGTCAAGCGCTGTGGGAGTTTCTAAGATCGGGTTAAAGACCAAAGGCCACTCTAGGCGACGATTTCCGCCACGCTGCCGCTGCGGAAGCGCAGTTTTTCACCCCGTTGTTCCCACAGAAGGCATATTTCTTTACCGCATCGCGTCTGCGGAACCTTTGTTTCTCGATGATGGTCTTACTCGGTTGTGCCCCGTTGCACGTAACAACCGCTGCGCGTCAGCCGAAGCGCGGCTCGCGCAAATGACCAAATCCGCCTGGTTGAGCAATTCAATTGCGGATTTGGTTAAGCCGCATTGGACCTTGGTGGCCCGTAAGTGGTCATGCCCAGCCCTTACCGTGACCGTGCGAGAGATATTCACGGGGGTCGGCTACCGCCACTGCGGGTGAAGCTTGATCTGGTCAAGCTGACGCCCACCTCGGCGCCGCGAAGTCCGGAGTGGCCGGTAGACGCCAGCCCCGGTGATCGTTGCCGGCAGGACCTCGCCGTCGGCGCCTTCTTCGATACGAACTTGCGCGCCTTTGGGAAGGCAAACCTCCATCGCCTCGAGCTGCGAGGCGCTCGGCGGGTCATGCCGCAAACCTGGCGCCCGTTCCAGCTCGGCCGACGTCAGCGTCGCCGCCCTCCGCTGCTCCGCGGCGAGGCGGATCGGAACAAACCTCGCGTTTTCGCTCGGCTCTCGCGACGAGGTGGTCGCCGCCGGCGCCTCGTTGCCCGCGACGCAGCGCCGATCTGGCCGACCTTCCCTTGAACGGCGGATCCATTTGAAGACCAGGTTCGCGCTCACGCCATTCGCCCGCGTCACGCCCGCAACCGATGCACTGGGCGTCAGAGCCGCCGCGACAATCCGGTGACCCTCCGCCACGCCCCAAGACCGCCGCTTTCTCGGCCACCGCTCTTAGGCCGTACGCCTCCGAGATCCACCCGGGGTGCGGGCTGGCGGTGGCAGCGAGGGTGATGGGCTGAGGCTGGCTATGGGGCGACGGCGGCGGCGACGCGCGCTTTGGCGTCGAGGCGTGCTTTCCAGGCCCAGGGCAGGAGTTCGCCGACGCGACGGGCGGGATGGTCGGGCAGCTTGGCGAGGACGTCAGCGAGCCAGGCGCGCGGGTCGACGTCGCTGAGCTTGCATGTTTATGCCGAGGGCCGAACTATGCCGAATGGTTGGTGGCGTGATCGCCGCACGTGGATTTTCAAGGCGTGGAGCGAACCCAGTCCCACTTCCATTCGGCATAGTCTTGCAGCAGCCTACAACGCGTCGAGGAAGGCGAGCAGATGGTCGGTGGGACGATAGCGGATTGGCTTTCCGCGCTCGTATGGCTGCAGCGTAAGCGGCACGGCGATCGCACCTACAAAATCGCACGGCATCCGATAGCATCCAGAGCGGGCAGTGGATGCGTCGGATATCGCCGTGAAGAATGACAGTCATAGTGACACTCATAGAGACAGTCGCACAGGCGATGATCGCTATCGCCGAGTTGAGTTGATCACCGGGACGCCGCGCCATATGCGCAGGAGTGATGAGGAGCGGGCTCGAATTTTGGCGGAGAGCTTTGAGCCGGGCGCGAATATCGCAGCGGTGGCGCGTCGGCACGGGGTCAACGGCGGCCTGCTACATTATTGGCGAAAACGCGCAAGGGCGCAGGCTCTGGAAGCGACGTTGACGCAGGCGCCACTGTTCGTCCCCGTAGCGATTGCCAAGCCGAGTGAGATGGGCGGTAACGAAGGCGCGCGTGCATCGGCGTCGCCCCGACGGATGATTGAGATTGAGACGGCTGGCGCGCGCGTTCATGTTCCCGAGGGCGTTGACGCCAAGACGCTTTCGGTTGTGTTGGCCGCGCTGGGTCGCGCGTCGTGATAGGCGTTCGCAGCGAGTTGAAGGTATTGGTGGCGTCGCGGCCGATTGATTTCCGCCGCGGGGTCCATGGCTTGGTTGCGCTGGTCGCGCAGGCATTGGGGGCCGATCCCTACTGCGGCAATATCTTCGTCTTCAGGTCGAAACGGAAAGATCGGCTGAAAGTGCTCTTCTGGGACGGGACCGGGATGGTCCTGATGACAAAATGGCTTGAAGAAAGCGCGTTCACCTTTCCTCCTATTCAAGACGGCGCGGTTGTTCTGACGGCGACGCAGTTCTCGGTTCTGGTGGCGGGATTGGACTGGACCCATGTTGCTCAGAAGGCTGTGAGAAGGCCCAATAAAATCGCTTGAAACCCTTGCTTTTGCTGGCGATTTAGGGAGTTTTTTGCTAGTGTTCCTTCATGGCGCTTCGCCCCGAATCCCTCCCTCGCGACCCCGATCGTTTGATCGAGATGGTGCTCGCCTGCGAGGGCGAAATCGAGTCCTTGCAGGCGACGATCGTGAAGCTGAGGACGATCATTTTCGGGGCGCGGTCGGAAAAGAGCGCCGTCATCATCGCGGAGCAATTATCGCTGGGGCTGGGCGACGTCGCGACGGATGCCGCGCTCTCGTCGCCGGCGAATGACGACGGCCATGACGACGAGCGCGGGAACAAGACCGGTCCGGAAACGCGGAAGAAGCGCAACCGCAACATCGGGGCCTTGCCCAGGCATCTCCCCTGCGTCGATGTGATGATCGAGCCGGAGACGACGAGGTGTCCCTGCTGCGCGGGCGCGTTGCACCGCATTGGCGAGGACGTCAACGACGTGGTCGATCGAGTTCCCGCGGTGCTTCGGATCCTGCGCACCATCCGCCCAAAATACGCGTGTCGGGCCTGCGAGGGCGCGGTGGTTCAGGCCAAGGCGCGCCCGCGCCTGATCGAGAGCGGCATGGTCTCGACGGCCGTCGTCGCATGGATTGCCTCGGCGAAGTTCGCCTGGGGCTCGACGCTGTATCGCCAGGCGCAGATCCTTGCCGGCGATGGCCTCGCCATCGACCGCCAGACGCTGGCGCGCTGGATGAAGCAGGCGGCGTGGATGGTGAAGGGCCTGTATGACCTGCAACTCGCGGCCATGCACAGTCATCCCCGCCTGTTCTGCGACGAAACGCCGGTGCGGGTGCTCGATCCTGGGCGAGGCCGAACAAAAGTCTGCCAGTTCTGGGCGCATGCGACGGATGACAGGTCATGGAAAGGGCCGGCGCCTCCGGCGGTCGCCTATGTCTTCGCAGGCGGTCGGGGCAAGAAGGAGATCCTTACCCAACTGACCGGGTTCGAGGGCGTGCTGCAAGTCGACGGTTATGCCGCCTATGCCTCGCTGGCGGGCGACAAGAAGACGTCGAGGAAAATCCGCCTGGCGTTTTGTCTCGTTCACGCGCGAAGAAACTTCGTCGACGTCCACAAGACGACGAACTCGCCATTCGCCAAAGAGGTCATCGAACGCATCGCGGCCGTCTACGCGATTGAGAAGCGGATCCGCGGCCTCGATGCCGACCAACGCCGCGCGGTCCGGCAGGCCGAGACGAAGCCGCTGATGGAGGCCTTGAAGGCGCGGCTCGAAGCCACGAAAGACGGCATATCTCGGAAGTCGACCCTGGTCGGGGCGATTGACTACGCGCTCGAACGGTTGGTCGGGCCTGACGCTGTTCCTGGAGGACGGGCGGCTGGAGCCGGACACGAACATTGTCGAGCGTTCGATCCGGCCGATATCCATCGGAAAGAAGAATAGCCTGTTCTGTGGCAACGAAGGCGGCGGTGAGACCTGGGCGATTCTTGCGTCGCTTCTCAACACTTGCAAACTGCACGGCGTCGATCCCGAGATCTATCTGACCGACGTCCTCGAACGCATGGTGTCCGGCGCGACGAAGAACAACCGATTGCATGAACTGCTCGTCTGGAACTGGAAGGCCGCGCGCGAGGCGCAAAAGGCCGTCGCATGACGACGGAAAAGCGACGAAGGACGGCTGGGAGCGCCGAGCCCGCCAAGACCATGGCCGATTACGCGATGTCGTTCGACCGGCTCGGCCGTTGGATCGACGAGCGCGCCAAGTCAGCGATGCTTCGTCATCCCCAGGCGACGTCCCTTTCTATGCTCGACGGCGCGGCCGCCGCCGTCGTCGCCGGGCCGGTCTCGATGATGCCCGAGGAATGGGTCTGCCCGCTGCTCGGCGTCGATCCGGACGACTTCAACCACGACACGGAGACATTCTCCGCGATCGCCGCCACGCTCACGCGACACAACGCGATCGTCAACGCGCCGTCCACGAAACCGGAAAGCTTCGAACCTGTATTCGTGCGCACGCCAAACGGCGAGGTCGACGCGCGGGCCTGGTGCATGGGCTTCTACGCGGTCATCAAGTTGCGGCTGCTCGCGTGGTCCCGATTGATGAGCCCGAACGCTGCCGAGTACGGACTGATGCTGCCAATATTATTCTACTGCGCCGACCCCCTCCGGCCGCCCAGTTCTCGACCCCCACCGGCGCCGTCTGGATGCTCCGTCCTTCGCTCACGAGTTGTGGCGCGACATTCCGGCCGTCGTTGAGGCCATGCGCCAGTTCTGGATGCCGAGCCGGTTCGCCCGGGTTAAATAGTCGCCGGAGCAGCCCAGGCAGCCCGGGCAGCCCGGGCAGCCTGGGCAGACAGGTGTATGCTCGTACCGCTTACGGTTGAACGGCCCCTGAGGGCGGAGACCATGCCTATAGGTGTCAAAGGGAAGGATCGCTCGCCTGCCCATTTGCGACGTTTGCGGTCGCGATCCGCAACGAACGCTCAACGTGCGCGCCATGAGACGGCAGCGCTTGCCGATGGGTGCAAGCTCCGCCCGGCGACTTTGGCAAATGCAATGCGACTCGAGGACTAAACGTCCGGCGGCTCACCGTTCAGAAACAAAGATGATGCTCCGATCGAGCTTCGCGATGCTGTCCCAGCTTCCGAGCGCCAAGGCTCGGTCGATCTCGCGCCGGTAGAGCTCGAGCACCCAATAGGCCCCGTCCTCGCCGGCGCAGGCCACGCCCCAAAGATGCGGCCGGCCGATGAGCACGGCCCGCGCGCCGAGAGCCAGCGCCTTCACAACGTCGACGCCGCGGCGGAAGCCTCCGTCGATCAGCACCGGAATCGCGTCCTCAACTGCGTCGACGATGGCCGGCAGCGCGACGATCGATGGAATTGCGCCGTCGAGCTGCCGCCCGCCGTGATTGGAGACGACGACGCCGTCCGCGCCGCACTTCAGCGCTTGCCGGGCATCGTCAGGATGCAGAAGGCCCTTGATCACCAGCGGCCCACGCCATTGCCGTCGCAACCATTCGACGTCGCTCCAACTGACCGCCGGGTCGAGCTGCTCGGCCATCAGCGGACCGAAGGCCCCGATCGAGGTCCGCTCGCCGTAGTTGACGAAGGTCGGCGACGGCGCGCTTGCCATGCGCATGAGCCAGCCGGGACGGCTGATGAAGTCGACGAAGCTGCGCGGACCCCACCGCAAAGGAAAGCTCAGCCCGTTGCGCGCGTCGCGGTCGCGGCCAGCGGTCACCTGGTTGTCGACGGTGAGGATCAGCGCCTTGTAGCCGGCGCTTGCGGCTCGCGCAGCGAACTCGGCGGTGAGCCCGCGATCCTTGTAGAGAAACACCTGCATCCATTTCGGCCCCGGCGTGGCCGCGCCGATCGCCTCGATCGTCGCGGTCGAAGCGTGGCTGGTCGAATAGATCGTCCCGAAGCGCGCCGCGGCGCGGGCCGCGGCCAGTTCCGCGTGCGGCCACAGGAGGCCGGCGAGGCCAGTCGGGCCGATGATGACGGGTGACGGCAGCTTGACGCCGAACAGCTCGACCGATTGGTCGCGCTTCGGCGCTCCTTCAAGCAGCTTCGGGACGATTTCGATCGCGGCGAGAGCGGCCTCGTTGCGCCGCATGGTGATCTCGTCGCCGGCGGCGCCGTCCACCATGTCGAACACCATGCGCGGCAACCTGCTCTTTGCGAGCGCGCGCAGGGCGGCGACGCTATAGCCTTTGCGTTGCAGGGCGGCGGCGTCCATCACACGTTCAGGCGATAGGCCTTGACGGCGTTGTCGCGAAAGAGCTTGCGCTTGTCGGCCCCGGAAAAGCCTGCGGTCGCCCAGTCGAGTGTCGTCAGCCACTGGAGGTAGCCGCCGGCCAGTTCGGACACCGGCCAGTCGCCGCCGTAGAGGATGCGGTCGGGGCCGAAATGCTCGACGACATGATCGATATAGGGGCGCAATTGCTCGCGGCTCCAGGTTCTTTGATCGGCCTCGGTGGTCAGTCCGGAGAGCTCGCAGACGACATTCGGCAGCGCCGCCATGTCGCGGACGTGATCCCGCCAGGGATCGGCGATGCCTGCCTTGATTCCCGGCTTGCCGATGTGATCGAGGACGAACGCGACCTCGGGGCACGCACGCATCATCTTCAGCACATTCGGCAACTGCGGATGGAAGACGCAAATGTCGAAAGACAGGTTGTATTTCGGCAACAGCCGCATCGCTTCGAGGAACCCCGGCTTCAGCACATACTCGGGGTCAGCCTGATTCTGGATCAGGCGGCGCACGCCGCGGATCGCCGGGAGTTTTGCGATCCGCGCGATTTCCGGCTCGATCGCCGCGCCTCTCTCCAGCGGCAGGCAGGCGACGGCGCCGAGCACGCGGCGGTCGCTCTTCGCGAGCCCGGCGATCCAATCCGCTTCGTCGAGGTATTGCGGCATGTCGACGTCGACCTCGACGAAGACGAATCCCTCCATCTCATAGGGCTTAGCTGACGCCGCGAGATCGTCAGGCGTCCAGTCACGTTTGAGCGACGGCGCCCCGTTCGACCAGCCGTAGCTGAAGCGCTTCTGATCCAAGAGATGGATATGGGAGTCAACGATGGGGAAATCGATCATAGCCCATTGCCTCCAACCCCCGTCGCGAAGGACCGCCGCGCCGCGACGCCTGTCACCTGGCGCTTCCCGGTCGTCGCGCCGCGATGGCGACCGGAAGATCTCTCAAGCCGCCCTGCACGCGCTTCAGCATCGCGGCTTCCGCAGCCCTCACACGGTCAAGATTGGCGAGCGTTTCGGCCAGGCGCGCGCGCGGCACGACGACAACTCCGTCGCGATCGCCGACAACCACATCGCCCGCCGCGACCGCCAAACCGCCGCAGATGATCGGTAGGCCAACGGCGCCCGGGCCACGTTTGCCGGGAGAATTCGGGCTCACACCCATTGCATAGACCGGCAGGTTCAAGGCTTCGAGATCGGCGAAGTCGCGCACCAGACCGTCGGTGACGAAGCCGGTCACGCCGCGATTGCGCGCGACGCCGAGCAGAAGATCGCCGGTCACGGCGGCGCCGGCGAAGAAACCCGTCGCGGCGACAAGCACGTCGCCCGGCTCGCTCTCGGCGCAGGCGGCGATAAGAGCCAGATTATCGTTGGGGCCGCAGTCGCAGGTCAGCGCGACACCGAAGAGAGAATTGCCGACGATCGGCTTGATGCGCCAGTCGAGCGCGCCCGAGCCGCCCATCGCGTCGACGATGAAGCTCGTCGACGCGCCGCGGAGTCCCTCGACCAGCTCGGACGGCGGCCGCTCGATGGCCGGCGCGAACACGAGCGAAGGCGGTTCCTCGATCATGGCGGACCCGGTTCCTGTGACAGTCCGAACGCGCGCGGGCGCTTCTCTGCGGTCGTCCGCCGTGCGCGTAAGAACCAGGATGCACGTTCGACGCGCAAGGGGCAACCGCGGCAGGGGCGGCGTCGGGGCGGAAGCCGCGTGTCGCGGAGAACGACCTGCCTAACCTTCGGTCAGGGCGAGGCGGGCGTCTTCGAGCGGAATTCCAGTCAAATGCGTCGTCCAAACCTCTCCGGGGGAAATCGGCGGAGCGCGCGTCAGCGAGCCGGTGGAAACGATGTCGCCCGGCGCGAGCGGGGGATTGTTCGCGTCGACAGCCAAGACGGAGACGAGAGCGCGCAGCGCGTTGAGCGGACCGCCGAGCACATTGGCCGCATGGCCGCGATCGACGGACGCGCCGTTGCAGAAGAGTTCGGCTTCGCATGTCGTCAATTCGTGGGTCCATTCCCTTCTGCGCTCAGCGACGGAATGGCGCGGTCCGATCCAGAGCCCCGCATGCATGCCGAACCCCGCGACCGCGTCAGCGGCAAGACAGTCCCAGCCGGGATAGATCGACTGAACGATCTCGAAGCCGTGCGCGACCCATGCGAGACATCCGGCGAGCGCCTCGTCGTCCATATCAGCCGCCGGCGCCGTGGCGAGGCCGAACACGATCTCAGGTTCGATACGCGGCTCGGCAACTCCCGCCACCGACGCGCGCGAGGCCATCCCCAGTTCGTGCGCCGAGCTCGCATATACGTAGCCCCACATCGGCGCATCGGCCTTGAACTTCGGCCAGGCGTCGCGATTGGTGAATCCGATCTTGCGCCCGACCGGTCTCTCGCCGCGCGCGGCGCGCAAGTCGCGGATGGTCCGGGCGATACGGTAGGCGTCCGCCATCTTGAAAGCGGAATCGCGAGTGGTAAGGGGCGCGATTTGGCTCCCCGTTCCGAGAGAAGCGAGGACCTCGTCGGCAATCGCCCGATCGTTCATCGGAGGGGCCTCCCTTCTTTCAGCCGTCTCATTTTCGCCTCCCGCGCGCACGACCAGGATCGGTCGCCAACGCGGGACATTGTTCGTCGATTTGAAGTGAGTGTCGACCAGCGTCAAGAAGGAAGCGCGGGCGCCTCCGCCAGAACATCGCGAGGAGATCGCGATTAATCGATTTCGGTCCGAAAAGATTGCGGCCGGAGCAAGCTTTCCCTTACTCTGTTAGCGGCCGAAGTCGCGTCAATTGGTCAAACCCGTAATCATCGACACGATTTCGTTGCGGGTGATGGTTCGCGAGTCGCGAACGCCAATTTGGCGCCCCCGCCGTAAGACGCAGATGCGGTCGGCGAGACGGAACACTTGATCGAGGTTGTGGCTGACGATCACGATCGCCAGATCGCGCGCCTTCAACGACAGGATGATGCGCTCGACGCTCTCGGTTTCCGCGATGCCGAGCGCGGCCGTCGGCTCGTCCATCAGCACAAGCTTCGACGCCCAGTGCGTGGCCCGCGCGATTGCAATACCCTGCCGTTGGCCGCCAGAAAGGTCGCTGACGGTCGCGGTCGCCGAAGGGATGCGGACGTCGAGTTCGCCCATCAGCTTCTCCGTCTCCGCGATCATGCGGCTGCGCCTGAGCTTGCCGATCCAGGGAACGCTGAGCTCCCGGCCGAGAAATAGGTTCATGTAGACCGGCTGGCGCTCCGCAAGCGCGAGATCCTGGTAGACGACCTGAATTCCGCGCTCGCTGGCGGCGCCGGGATCCTTGAGCAGCGCCTCCTCGCCGTCGATTAAGATCGCCCCGCTTGACGACGGCTGCACGCCCGCGACGATCTTGACGAGCGTTGACTTGCCCGCGCCGTTGTCGCCGACCAGCGCGACGATCTCGCCGGCAAGCACGTCGAGGGAGAATTCCTGGATCGCGACCACGCCGCCGAATGTCTTGTGGATCCCGCGCAGCGACAGGACGGGCGGGCGCGTCTCAGCCATCGTCACAGCGGCCATTCCGTCACATGTCCGTACGCGTCGTGAACGGTTTCCACGACTGGTTCACCGCGCAACAATCCAGCGATGCCGACCGTATACGCGCGCGTCACGAAAGCCTGCGGCCGGAAGCCGAACACCACGCTGTCGCCGATCCGCGCTCTTGGCTCTGAGGTGTTGTCGATCATGCCGTAATAGTCGATGGAGGCGGCGGATCGGGATCTCGACGGGCCTCAACGCCTTGGATGACGCCGTAGGGTCCCGGGAGACGATCGCGGTCAGCGGATAGTCGGGGAACACCGGATCGATATAAAGTCCTCCGCCAAAGCAGAAGGCTTCCCCGCCGATCAGGTGCGACACTTCGCTGAGATAGACGACTGCGGGCCTTTCCGGCAGGTCTTCGACCGCATGCAGCGGCGTCGTACCGGTGAGACCGTGGCCCGGCTCGATCTGTGTCGCGCCGGCTGCGGCCAGCATCGGCAGGATTTCCGTGGATGTCGTGCCCGGCGCATTAATCTCGATCCCCTGGCGGCCCGCCGCCCGAAGGGCCTCAGCGGCCACGGCCAGCGTCCGCAGATTCGGGGTCGGTTGAACCTTGCGTCTCTCGGGATCGTAGAGTTGGGTGGGAAACGAGGTGACGCCGGCGAAGCTCAGGCCCGGCATTCCGTCGATCGCGTCGGCGACGGCGACGACATCGGCCGCCGCGAAACCGCCTTCGTGACCCCGATAAAACGTATCGTTTGGCGCAACGATACGGGCGAGCGTCGGCTGGACGCGCTGGCGTTTGAGGCTTGCGTCGCTCGCCTCTTGCGCCTTCTCAGGCGCGAAGACGGTCCAGTAGTCGGGCGCCAGCAACGCCGCCGCATCCGCTTCGGTGCGCGGAATCTGCACGAGATGGCCGAGATGCCCGATTGTCATCCCGGCCCTGCGACAGGCGCGAGCGCATTCCATGTCCACGGCGACGGCCGCGGGAATTCCGCCTCTCGCGACCGCGCGGCAGAACGAGCCGTTGCGGCCCATTTGCTTGGTCATCGCGAAGGTCTTCAGACCATGCCGGGCGGCCTCGCGCGCGATGACGCCCGCATTGCGCTCGACCGCATCGAGATCGATGACGTAGCAGTTGGCGGGAATTCTGCCCGCCTGATGCAGCGCGATTGCCTGCTCCACGAGCGTCGGATTGCGCCGCAGGGTCAGTTCCAGAAACACCACGCTCCTCCCTTGTCTCAGCGTTCGGCGTCGCGAAGCGTCAGCACGACCGCGGCCAGGATGATCAAGCCGCGCGCGATCATCTGGTCTGATGGTTCATAGCCCATCAGGATAAGGCCGTTGTTGAGCATGCCCATCAGCCAGGAACCGATCAGCGCGCCGAGGATCGAACCCTCACCCCCGTTCAAGCGCGTCCCGCCAACAATGACAGCCGCGATCACAGTCAGGAGATCGCCTTCGCCCAGTGTGTAGCGCGCGCCGTGCAGCCTGCCGGCGTAGAGGAGCCCGGCAAGCCCTGCGAGTGCTCCGCTGACCGTCATGACGATGAACCGCAGGTTCGGCACCTCGATGCCCGTCGCGCGCGCGGCGCGCGGGTTGTCGCCGGTCGCCAGCACGTGGGCGCCGAAGCGCGAACTAGCAAGTGTGTAATAGCCGAGCGCCGTCGCGGCGAGCGTCCACCAGAACAGCGATGGCACGCCAAACAACGAACCGGACCCAAACAAGCCGTTGAAGACGTCGTTCTCGATCGGCACTGACTTCAAATCGGTGAGGCGGCGGCCGATGCCGGCAAACACACCCATCGTCGCGAGCGTAACCAGAAACGACGGCAGCCGCGCGTAAGCGACGAGCGCGCCGTTCGCCGCGCCGATCGCTGCGCCTGCCCCGAGGCCGATCGCGACGCCGACCGGCCACGGCATACCTCGCAAGGCGACTGCGGCGAGAAGCGCCGCGACCGCGACGATCGAGCCGATCGACAGATCGATTTCGCCGGCGGTCAGCACGAACGTCATGCCCACCGCCATGATTGTGACGGGCGTCGTCTGCTGCACGATGTTGAGCAGATTGGACGGGGTCGCGAATCCGTCATGGCGAAGAATGACGGCGAAAGCCGCGAAAATGACGAGAAAGCCGCCGTAGATGACTAGAGCGGTTTCCGATCAATCCGTATCGTATCCGCAGGACCTGAAGTAATTCACGCATTCGTCAGATTTGAAGATTTCGGCGCAGGCTTCGAGTGCGTTCAGGAGGCCTGTGACGGTTCGCTCGGCGATTTTGCGCAGGAAGGCCTTGAGCTTTGAGTAGGCTTTTTCGATGGGATTCATGTCGGGGCTGTAAGGCGGCAGATAAAGCAACTCGGCTCCGGCGGCTTTGATGAGTTGCTCGACCCTTGCTCCCTTGTGGCTCGACAGATTGTCCATGACGACGACGTCGCCTTGCGAGAGCGTGGGAGCGAGGCATTTCTCCACCCAGTCCTCGAACGTGGCCGCGTTCATCGGCCGGTCGTAGGCCTTTTGCGCCACGAGACCGGAAAGGCGTAGGCCGGCGACGAGCGTGATGGTCTTGTAATGGCCATGCGGAATGCCGACCCGCAGTCGTCGACCGCGCCGGCATCGTCCGCCCTTGCGCGCCAGATTGGTGGAAGCCCCCGTTTCGTCAATGAACACGAGCTTCCTCGGATCGAGATCGAGTTGCGCCCCAAACCACTCCTGGCGCCGCTTCAAAACATCGGGGCGCTGCTGTTCCTCGGCATGCGCGGTTTTTTTTTGAATGTGATCTCGTGCCGATCGAAGAAGCGCCAGATCACCGACAAAGAAAAGCGCTCGCTGCAGTTGGCGATCAACCGCTCCTGGATTTCCAACAACGTGATGTCCGGCTGACGACGAATGAGGCCAAGCAGATAATCGCCATGCGCCTCAATGCGGTCCGAGCGTCGATCCCCGCCCGTCGGCGCCGGGGAAATCTCGCCGGTGGCCTGGAAGCGCCAAACCCAACGGATGGCGCTGGCGATGCTGACCCCGAAACGCTTGGCCGCCGCGTTGCGCGACAGGCCGCCGGCCACAACAGCCTCCACCACACGTGTGCGAAGATCTTCGGATAGCGCCATCCCCGCCGCCTCCTTCACGCGGCGGAGCCCATGAATCATGAACAGCCCTGATTCGGGAATCCCCCGCGATTCATTTCGCTGGGAAACCGCTCTAGCCCGACTTTCTCAACCGGAGCAGGCTGGGAACGAATTTTGGGGCTGGGAAGGAGCAAAAGACGAGTCGGATCAATGGCCGGGTTTTGAAATAGCCGTGTAGTGGAGACCTAGTATCTTTTCAGATTGCGCGTTTGGCGTAGACTGGGGTCGCCATGTATTTGCGACCGAATCGCCGTCTCAAGGACGGCAAGGAGCACTGCTACTGGAGCATTGTCGAGAGCAAGCGCTGCGCCGGCGGCAAGGTGGTGCAGCGCCAGGTGCTTTATCTTGGCGAGATCAACGACAGCCAGGAGGAGGCGTGGTGCCGGGTGATCGAAGCTTTCGACGAGGAGGCGCGACAGCCGACCCAATTGGCCCTGTTCCCCGCCGATCGGCCGCTGCCCGAACACGCCGAGGACCACGGCGTGCAGATCCGGCTCGGGGCCATGCAACTACACCGGCCGCGGCAATGGGGCGCGTGCTGGCTCGCCTGCCAGCTCTACGAGCAACTGGAACTCGACCGCTTCTGGGCGGCCCGTCTGCCCGATTCCCGCGAAGGAACCTGCTGGCGGCACATTCTCCAGACGCTGGCGTGTTACCGGCTCATCGATCCGGGCAGCGAATGGCGTTTACACCGGCTGTGGTTCGAGCAAAGCGCCATGGGCGATCTGCTCGGCGAAGATTTCGCGCTGGTCGAGAAGAACGCGCTCTATCGTTGCCTCGACAAGCTCGTCGAGCACAAGCCGGCGCTGTTCACGCACCTGCGCCGGCGGTGGCAGGATCTGTTCGGCGCCCGCTTCGACGTCCTTCTCTATGATCTGACCAGCACGTACTTCGAATCCGACCCGCCGGACGACGACAGCGACAAACGCCGCTACGGCTACAGCCGCGACAAGCGTCCGGACTGCGTGCAGGTGGTCATTGCGCTCGTGGTGACACCCGACGGCTTTCCGCTCGCCTACGAGGTTCTCCCCGGCAATACTTCCGACAAGACGACGCTGCGCGCCTTCCTTTCGAAGATCGAGGCGCAGTACGGCAAGGCGGAGCGCATCTGGGTGATGGACCGCGGCATCCCCACCGAGGACGTGCTCGCCGAAATGCGGCAATCCGATCCGCCGGTCGCCTATCTGGTGGGGACCCCGAAGGGACGCCTCGGCAAGCTGGAGAAGTCTCTCGTCGGCCTGCCGTGGCATGAGGTGCGGCCGGGCGTCGAAGTGAAGCTCTTGGCCGAGGACGACGAGCTTTACGTGTTCGCCCAGAGCCGGGCGCGCATCGACAAGGAGCGCGCCATGCGGAAGCGGCGGTTGAAATGGCTGTGGGCGCGCCTGGCGAAGCTGGCGCTGATGGACCTCACCCGCGAGAGCCTACTGATGAAGCTCGGCGCCGCCAAAGCCAAGGCGCCCGCGGCGTGGCGCCTCCTCGACATCAAGGTCGATCCCCACACCGCCGCCTTCACTTACGCGCTCAACCGCAAGAAGCTGCGCCAGGCGCGCCGGCGCGAAGGCCGCTACCTTTTGCGCACCAACATGTCTGGGCGCGATCCCGCCGACCTGTGGCGGTTCTACATTCAACTCGTCGAAGTCGAGGCGGCCTTCAAGAACCTCAAGGACGATCTGCAACTCCGGCCGATCTACCACCAGCTCGAGAGCCGCGTCGAGGCGCACATCTTCGTGGCCTTCCTCGCCTATTGCCTGCACGTCACGCTGCGCGCCCGGCTCCGGCCGATGGCCGCCGGCCTCACCCCGCGCGCCGTGCTCGACAAGCTCGCCGGCATACAAATGCTCGACGTCCACTTCCCCACCACCGACGGCCGAACGCTGATCATGTGCCGACACACCGAGCCGAATGTCGACCAGAAGCTTCTCCTGCAACGACTCGGCCTCGCCCTGCCGCCGCAGCCGCCGCCGCGAATCGCCGTTCCCGGTCCGGCGGCGCAGCTCCCGTTGCGCCCCATGTAGTGGAGACCTTCGGCAGCCTACCCTTGATTCCACGCGCCTTTCCGCTCGCGCGCTACCTCGGTTGAGAAAGTCGGGTTAGCTTTCCATCAGAACCCGTCGCGGGTGATTGCCGCTCACCGGACCCCCCACGACAATTACTCGGGCCACCGCCGAAAACAGTCAGCGACAAATAAAGTAGTTGTCGCCAAGACACCCTCTTGCCAAACGACAACTATGTAGTATCTTGCGCACCGCTACTCGACGACTGCCCGATTTGGCCAGTCTAATTGTCGCTAAGCGGCCTCCGTAATTGTCGCGCTGCAACGGTTCGACCGCCGTGATTGTCTTTGAGGTTGGCGTTGACCCGTTCGGCGCTGCTGCGTTCGTTGTAACGGATGTCCTCGGCCATGCGATGGCCCGCCAGCGCCTGACGCCTCTGCTCTCGCGCCAATTCTTGTTTGAGGGCGGCGTCACGGCGCGGATTGGCATCGATGATCGGCACGTGGCCGAGCGCGCGGCTGTGCGCCTCGATCTCGGCCGCGTCGTAGGCGCTGTCCATGAGATCGTAGAGATTGACCAGGCGTTCCGCCGTCATCGTAGCCAGCGGGATGGCGACCTGACTGTCATGGACGGAAGCCGAGGTGAGAACGCAACTGACGGGAATGTCGCCGTCGGCCGTATCCACGTGCAGCTTATAGCCGATCCATGTCTCTTGATGTCCTTTGGCGTTGCGCTTGACGCCGACGTCACAAGGCCGGGGCAGATCGGCGAGCATTTGGCTCAGGGTCATGCCGGCTTGGCGTTCCAGGCGCGTGGGCGGTTTGGGCGGGGGTTCCTCGCCCTTGCGCGGACGCCCGCGTTTGCGGGGCGCCGGCTTCGGCGCGGTCGGTTCGGGCTGTTCGGCGCGTCGCGGCTTTTCATGGCCTTCGATCGCGGTCGAATCGCGCGCGATGTGACCAACCAACCGGTCGGCGTGGGTCTGCCGGATCAAGGCCTCGTGCACACGCGAGGGCAGTTCGCTCTGGGCGAATTCGGCGAAGGCGCGCGAGAATGTCAATTCGCTGGGAACCTCGGACGGACGCGACCAACCGCACAGACGCCGAAGCGTTTTGTCGGCCTGGACGCGTTCGATCAGCATTCGCGTGGTCGGCAAATTGAAAACCGCCTTGGCCACGAAGGCTCTCGCCAACGCCGCCCGCTCGGCCAACGGGCGCCCGGGAAGTCCATGCCAGTGCGGGACGAAAGCCTCGAGCCGCGTCATATCCACGACCGTGACCAGCGCTCGATGCGATCCGGTCAGGAAACCCACAGTTTCTTCGAGAAAAGGGAAAAGTTCCCCTTGAAACTTCTCCCAGTACGAGGATAGGCTCTCCCGCAGCGACATCGTCGGCGGCTCCTGGCATCTGCTTGTTGTTCCTAGCAGAATCAGCATACCAGAAACCGGCCGCCAGCGGTTCGCAACCGTCGAAAAATCACCCGAAAATTCGAAAACTCTGGCCGAACTCCCAATTTTGCAACTGCCTCAGTAGCGCGTAATTCTTGTCAGCGAGCGCCCGAATATCCGGTGGAAGATCAGCATAGGAGCGCCAGAACGACGGGCTGGCGAAATGTCTCACAGTTCCCGCGCGCGGCCGCCGTGATAGTCCGCAAGGGCCTGCTCCGCCAGCCGGTCGAGCTTGCCGGCCTCGGCGTCCTTTTCGATCCTGACGTCAAAGCGCATCGCCTCGAACTCAGCGAACCATGCGCGGAACTTCGCGAACTGGTCGGCAGGCAATCGGGCGACCGCGCTTTCAATGTCTTCCACTGTCGTCATGGCGTAATATTACCAGATCGAACGCTGCGCGTCATCTTTGCGACGAAGCCCCTCGTTGATCGCGTCCTCACTGCTGACCCGCCGACTCTCTGGCCTTCGCGAACGTCTGCCGAAGCTGGTACTTGAGGATCTTCCCGGTCGCGTTGCGCGGCAGCGCGGCCACGAATTCCAGGCGCTTGGGCAGCTTGTAATGGGCGAGGCTCCGCTCGGCGAAGCTGCACAGCTCTTCGAGGGTCAGCGAGCATCCGGCTTTCAGGGCCACGACGGCCACGACGTTCTCGCCCCATTGCGGATCCGGCTCGCCGATCACGCCAACCTCGGCGATCGCCGGATGACGCATGAGCTGGCTCTCGACCTCGGCCGGATAGACGTTCTCGCCGCCGCTGATGATCATGTCCTTGATCCGGTCGCTGATGGTGAGAAAGCCCTGCTCGTCGAAGAAGCCCGCGTCTCCGGTGTGGAACCAGCCGCCCGGATCGATCGCCTGGGCTGTCGCCTCGGGCAGGCCCCAATAGCCCTTGGTCACGTTCGGGCCCCGCACCAGGATCTCGCCCTGGGCGCCGGGAGCCTCGACCACGTGGCCATCGGAATCCACGAGTTTCACCTCGACGAACATCGGCGTCCGCCCCGACGCCCCGACCTTTGTCAGCGCGTATTCCGGGGCGAGAAAGCTCACCATTGGCGAGGTCTCGGTCAGTCCGTAGCCCTGCTGCATCATGACGCCGCGCGCGAGATAGGTCTTGAGCACCGGCAAGGGGCAGGGCGCGCCGCCAACGATGAGCAGGCGGACGGACGAAAGATCCGTTTCAGCAAAGCTCGGATGGTGGGCCATGAACAGAAACATCGCCGGGACGCCGAACATGGTCGTGACTTTGTGCGTCGCGATGTCCCCAAGCGCTTGCCCGGGATCGAAGCCGCGGCGCAGCACCACGAGCGCGCCTTTCTGGAACGCCACCAGCGTCGTCACGTTGAGGCCGCCGATGTGGAACAACGGCGCCGGCACGAGGGTCACGTCGTCCGAGCTCGTCTCGATCGTCAGCATCGAGCTCGTATTGTTCCACCAGATATTGCCATGCGTGAGCATGGCGCCCTTGGGGCGGCCGGTGGTCCCAGAAGTGTACATGATGAGCGCGACGTCGTCCTCCCGAGCCTGGACGGGCAGGGTCGCCGGCGACGGTCCGTCGAACCAGCGCGCCTGGTCTTCAGCAGCAAGCGTCGCCTTGAGCGACGTCAGCCAAGGCAGGTGCGGCTCGACCACCGCGCGATGGGCGGCGTCCACAACGAGGAGCTTCGCCGCGCAGTCCTCGATCATGAAGGCGAGTTCGGGCCCGGTCAGGCGGAAGTTGAGCGGGACGAAGATCGCCCCGAGCCGCGCCGAGGCGAAGAGGACGAACAGGAACATCGGCTGGTTGTGACCGAGAAAGGCGACGCGATCGCCCTTCGCGATTCCAAGCGCAGCGAGCCGGCCGGCGCAGGCCTCGATTTCGCGCTGCATCTCGCCGTAGGTCCAGTCGCGGCCTTCGAAATGGAGCGCCCGGCGCTCGGGCGTGCGTGAGCTTCGCTCACGGAACCAGTTGGCGAGACCGATGTCGGGCGTCATCCGTTCCTCCCCGTGCGCCGCGTTCTTCACACACGAAAATGAACGCCTGCTACGGAGACGTCAAACGCGCGGTTCACCCTTGGTTGTCGCTCACGCTCCTCGCAGGGATGAACGCCTAGCTCGCGTCTTCGCTCACCGGCGGCGGCGCGATGCCCTGTTCGACGGCCGCCGTCTTCTGCGCCGCCTTGGCGCGCTGGAAGGCTGGGCGCGCTCTCAGGCGGTCGTAATAGGCCTTGAGCGACGCCGGCGCCTGGTCGAAGAGGCGGACGAATCTCAGCATCATCAGCGCGTAGCCGACCGAGATGTCCGCGACCGTGAAGCGGCCGGCTGCGGCGTATTCGGCCCCGTCCATCAGGCTCTCGAAGCCTGCGAAACGGCCGAGCGTCCAGCGCGAATAGTCCGCGACCGCCTGCGGCAGGCGCCGCTCCGGCGGCTCGAGCAGCGAGTAACGAAGGACAAGCGTCTGCGGAAAGGTCAGCGTCGCCTCGCCGCAATGGAGCGCGTTGAGATAGGCGCCGTAGCCAGGCTCGTCCGGCCGCACGGCAAGCGGCGGACCGGCGTAGCGCTCGGCGAGGTACTGGCAGATCGCCGCCGATTCCGTCATTCGCGTCTGGCCGTCGATCATCAGCGGGATGGTGCCGAGCGGGTTGACCCCGAGATACTCGCGCGCGAGATAGCGCGGCGGGAACGGCAGCATCTTCAGGTCAAACGGAACGCCGACCTCCTCCAGCGCCCACAGCGCGCGGAAGGATCGGGCGTCGACGCAATGGTAGAGGGTGATCATCGCCCGTGGTCCTCACGAAGGCCGACCATCGGCGGTCCCGTCAAACGGCTACGCTAGACGATCGCCGACGGGACAACAACCTCGCGCCGGAAATGTGACGAGCGTTAGCCCGCTATCGCATCGCCGCTGAGAAGGGCATGCAGCCAGTGGCTCACCTGATCGATTCGGACGTCCGATCGGGTGAGCGTGCAGCGGACGCCGCCGATCGCGGCGGCGCCGACCGACATTCCGAATGTGTCCTCCGGGCGGATCAGGAGGCGGTTCATGAATCGCGCTGACTTCCGCCATGACCTCTCATAGCGCTCCGCCCTGACCGCCTCGCCTGCTTGTCTTGCAAGGGCCCAGGACGCGGCGACGCCCTCGGCGATGAAGCCAGTGTTGAAACTGGGTTCGTCCGGGCTGAAGGTCTCGAGGAATGCGCCGTTGACTTCGAGCTGACGCTCAATTGCCCAGTCGGAGACGAGAAAGGCCAAATCTCGGCCGACCGTCGTTTCACGCACGCGCCTGACAGCGGCCCAGGCTTGCGGCAGCCAGCCGGCGCCGCCCCAGTGTGGAACGGCGCGGAAGCGGTAACGATAAAAATCGGCGAATCGGGCCAGGTTGGCGGGCAGAAGATCGCGGCCCGTCTCACTTGCAAAGGTGGCCAGCGCCCAGAGCGCGACGCCGGGAAGAAAGTCGTGATCATCGACGGCGTCGAGTGATTTTGCGCCCAGCGCGATACGCCCGTCCGGCTGGAACAGCGACTGCGCTTTGCGCGCGAGGCGGTCACCGGCCGGCGAGGCCGCAAGTTCGGGAAAGGGCGCAATTCCCGCGACGAGCAGGCATTCCGCCATCGCTCCGCCGAGAAGTCCGGGAACGTGGAGCGACCCGCTCTCGGCGTGGCCTAGGCAGAAGCCGAGGCCCTGCCGCGCGTGCTTGCGCCAGTCGCTGCGGCCTGATCGTCGACCCGCCGCATCGAGCATGATCAGCGCATGGATCACGCGCGCCGCCGTGCCGGAGCGCTCGACCGAGCCATTCATTGGGTCGAGCCAATAGCAGGGTAGACCGTTCTCATCGAGCGACCGATCGATGTAGCCGGCCAGCAGATCAAGCGAGGTCCTGCCGTCGCAGTCTGCCTCCGACCGATCCGGAAAGCCGAATTGAAGAGACGCCGCCTCGTCGCCGACTTCGAGCCATTCTGCGACCTGCCAGGTCGTCCAGCGTCCCACTCCGCCGGCAATCCGCGCCGCGGCCTCGACGAAGGCGCGCCGCGACCAGGAATTGTATGTCAGCGCCGATGGAAGCAGCACGCTTCGGCCGGCCGCGTTTTCGATCTCGAGTGCGTCGAGTCCCCGTCGTAGCTTCTCCGCGACCTTTTCGAGCGGAGCGAAACCCAGCCGCTCTGGGTTATGCAGCACGGACACGACGAGGACGCCGGAGTCGAGCGCCGCCCCGATCGCGTTCAGACGCGGATCGCGGGTTAGCGCCGCGACCGCGTCAGTGAGCGCTCTGCCGAAATCGGCGCCAACGCCGATCCCGTAGCCGCGCAACCCGTCGCGATAGAGCCGAACGGCAACGCCTCCGATGGCGAATCCGAGATCCGTAACGCGGGATCCCTCGGCGCGCTCTCCTCTCAGCGCTTTGGACAGCTCCGCGCGGGCCTCGCGGATCAGGCGGCGGCCCAGACCGGGATCGCGGCGGGCGCCGGCCTCCCGATCCTCCTGTCCGTAGCTCAGCCAGTCGGTCCCAGGCTCGACGCATTTGTGTAGGGTATGCCGAAAGAGATCGAAGGGCTCTGAGGCGTCGACGCGGGCGTTGACGCGCGAGGCGTGCCGCAATTGCTCGATCTCGCTTATGAAAACCTGTGTGTTCGCCAGTGCCCCGCCCGTCTTGGCCGGAAATCGCCGGCTACGGACGACAATTCCGTAGCGACTGAAATCAAGACCGGACGCACCCGTGAGCTCGAGCGGACTGAAGAATGAGACCGCGATCTTCAATCGGTCCAACCGACGGGCATCAATCGCGCCGCCGGAACGAACGAGGGTCTCGACGGTCGCCCGGACCACGTCAGCCGGGGCGGCGGAGGGCTCTCCGGGGAAATGCCAAAAGCCGTCCCGCGCAAGACGTATATCGTCGTTCCGCGTGCGGAAGCTCACGAAGACGCCCCCGGTCGGATCGTAGTCGGCGTCGAGCGTTTTCGGTGGAATCGGCGCTGTCCCGGTTTCCAGCCACTGGCGGGCCGTCAAACGGGCGAGGGACGCCGGATGGAGCCCGTCCGGCGTGGAAGTTCCGCTCCAAACGACCGCGAGCGGAGGAGGCGGACCGGGAACAGTGGCCGCCATGCCGAGATCACTCCAGACGTCGAAGATGACTTCGGTTCGATATCCGGCGCCGTTCGCCCATTCGAGGCCGCCACGGCCTGGAAAGAGCGTTAGCGCGATTGCGCCCTCGACGGTTCCGCCAGCCCCCTCGATGGCGCGGATGGCCTTGAGCAGCGACGTGCCGGAACTCAGCGAATCGTCGAGAATGACGACCGGGCGGCTCCGGTCGAAATTGCCTTCGATTTGGCGGCCCGAGAGATAGGCCTTTCGCCTGTCCCGCACGCAAAGGCCGCTATAGCGTCCCTCGCCGAGCAGCACGCAGGCGGCAAGCAGAGGGAGCCCCGTGTAACCGATCGACGCGAGTTGCGTCAACTCAAACGTAGCAAGCTTGTCGAGTAGGCAAGCCGCCGAAAGCCGCAGACCCTCGGCGGTTAGAGAGACGCCCCAGCTGTAGAAGGCCCAAGGGGCAGGCGTTCCGTCGCGGCCGCGAATGACCTCGGAGCCGGAGGACCAGAGTATGCCCCCGGACCGAAGCAGCTGGCGTAGCCGCGCGCGCGCAGGGCCTGCGGGACCGGCGTCGGCGTCGACGCTCAATGTCAGCCCTTGCGCGCCTTGAGTTCTGCAATTTCCTTGGCTTGCGCCTGGATCACGTTCTCCAGGCCGCTCAGTCGTGCCGCGATTTGAGATATATCTTGAATGAACCGAGAGAAATCGATCGGCAGTTCGTTGATCTCACCGGGTCTAGGGATCACACCGCCTCCGCCGCCCTCTCCTCCCTCTGGAAGCTCGTTCGGCCAAAAGCGGGCGAAAGTGTCGAATTGGGGAAGCTCCTGCGGCCCCGGCCCTGGCCCGCGCGGTGGGCGAAGGCGCGCGATTAGATTCGCGATTTCCAGCTCGTGGATGCGCGTGCGTGTTTGCACGAGCTCCTTCACGAGCTCGTTCATTATATTCGCAGCCCCTCGAAAAATGGGAAGCTCGGCAGGGTTCGGACGAGGACGGGAGATGCCCGTCGCCGCTCCTCCCTCGGAAAGTTCAGCAGGAAGTTCAGCGGGATTTGTCTTGGAAGCCATAGCTCTCTCCCTTTGGCCGCCTTTCTCCAATCGGCGGCAGCCTAAAGCAAATTAAAGCAGACTTTAATAACCATTTCAAGGTCGGCTAGCGTCCGACTATCGATGTCCCAGATCGACCCGGAGCGCGCCAATTGAATTCGACAGAGGCGGTCGTTCGCTGTCATTGCTTGCGGCCGAGCAGGGGTCGCCACGAAATCCGGCGATAGCCGCAGGAGAGGTCAAAGTCCCATCTGGCGGCTGGCGAGGTCCTTCATGATCTCCTCCGTACCGGCCCCGATGGCGTTGACCTTTACCTCGCGATAGATGCGCTCGACCTTGACGCCGCGCAGGAAGCCCGCGCCGCCAAAGATCTGCACGCCCTCGGAGGCGCAGAAGGCGAGCGTCGTCGTCGCCTGGTTCTTCAGCATGCAGATCTCCGCGACCGGATTCTCGCCCTGCTCGACCCGCCAGGTGAGCAGCTCCAGCATCGCTTGCGAGGCCTCGATCCGCATCGCCATGTCGACGAGCTTGTGGCGGATGACCTGGTGCTCGATGATCGGCTTGCCGAAGGTCACGCGCTGCTTGGCGTAGCCGATCGCCTCCTCGAGGCAGACCCGCGCCGCCGAGATCGCTCCCGCCGCGCCGTGCAGCCGCTCGTCGTTGAAATTGAGCATGATGGCCCGGAACCCCTCGCCCTCCTTGCCGATCAGGTTCTCGGCCGGGACCCGCATGTTCTCGAAATAGAGCGTTGCGGTGTCCGAGCACCACCAGCCCATTTTCTTGAGCGAGGTGCGCTGCAGGCCCTCCGGCCGCCCTTCGACGAGAATGAGGCTGACGCCGCTCGCGCCGGGACCGCCGGTGCGCGCGGCGAGCGTGATGAAATCGGCGCGCATGCCCGAGGTGATGAAAGTCTTCGAGCCGTTGATTACGAAGTGATCGCCGTCTCGTTTCGCGGTCGTGCGGAGGTTGGCGACGTCGGAGCCGCCGGAAGGCTCGGTGATGGCGAGCGCCGAGATCTTCTCGCCCGACAGGATCTGCGGCAACACGCGCGCCTTCATCGCTTCCGAGCCGCGATGGAAAATCGGCGGCGCGCCGATCGTGTGGGAAAATAGCCCCGCCGCTACGCCGCCACAGCCTGCGCGCCCGATCTCCTGCATGGCGATGATGCGCATGAACCGGTCGCCCTCGGTGCCGCCGTAGGCTTCCGGAAAGCCAAGCCCCATGTAGCCGACGGCGGCCGCTTTCTTATAGAGCTCGCGCGGGAACTCGCCCGCTTCATCCCAGGCGTTGCAGTAGGGTTCGATCTCGCGCTGAACGAACTTGCGCAAGGACTGCCGGAAGGCTTCGTGCTCCGGCGTGTAGAACGGGCTCTGGCGGACGGTGTCGAACGTGTGGGCGGTCATGACCGCGCCTCCTTTTCTTGGTGACGCGGTCGCTGGCCGCGTCACCGCGCTCCATAGGGCGTCCGTCAGGACGCCCGTCTCCTGACGGGCTATGGAGCGCGGCTACATTTGGGTAAGTCCGAGCGCGGCGCGCGCCTCGGACGGCGACGCGATCTGGCGTCCGGCGCGGCGTGCGGCGGCGACCAGCGCTGCGACCAACTCGCCGTTCGAAGCCGCACGCGAACCGTCGGGCAGATAGATCGTGTCCTCGAGGCCGGTGCGCAGGTCGCCGCCGAGTTCGGCGGCGCGCCGGTGCAGCGGCCAGATCTCCCTGCGGCCGATCGCGGTCACGCTCCAGCGCGCGCCGGGCGCGATGAGCCGCGTCAGGATCGGCAGCAGTTCCGGATCGACCGGCATGCCGGATTCGACGCCCATCACGAAATTGTATTTCGGCGGTCGCGGAAAGCCGTTGTTGCGGGCGATCGCCGCGGCTGTGCGCACGATGCCGGTGTCGAAGCACTCGAACTCCGGCTCGATGCCGCATTCGCCCATGACGGCGAGGAAAGCCGCGACCTTCTCGACCGGATTGTCGAACAGCATCGGCGGCCAGGCCCAGGTCCCGTCAGCGCGCGTCTTGAGATAGTTCAGCGACCCGGCGTTGAGCGCGGCAATTTCGGGCCTGACTTCGCGGAGGCAGGCGGCGGGGCCGGAAATGTCGGGGCCGACGACGCCGGTCGTCTGGTTGACCACAATGTCCGGGCAGGCGTCCCGAATCGCGGCGATGACGGCGGCGGCCACCGCGGGCTCCCACGACGGAAGATGGCCCTTGCCGGGTTCGAGACGGCGGAAGTGGACGTGGACGACGCTCGCGCCCTCATCGAACGCGCGCTTCGCCTCGCGCGCCATCTCTTCCGGCGTGACCGGGGCCGGGTAGACGGCGGGGTCGGTGAGGACGCCGGTCAGGGCGCAGGTGACGACGGCTTTGTCCAGATTGGCCTCGCTCACGTCAGGCTCCCTTGGGCGCGATGGCGAACAGAAGCGCGCGCGCCTCGGCCTGTCGGCCGGCGACAGCGTGCGCCTCGGCGACGACGCCGTCGATCGGCGCAAGGATCGCATATTGCATTTTCATCGCCTCGACGGTCGCGAGCGCCTGGCCGCGCTTGACCGCGTCGCCGGCCACGGCCACGACCGAGACGACAACGCCGCTGACCGGCGAGCGGACCGCGCCATCGGCGTCGGCCTCCTTGAGCCGTGGCGGCGCATAGGTGCGATCGGTAAAGCGGCGACAGACGCCGTCTACGTCGAGCCAGAGATCGTCGCCGTCGCGCGCGTAAGCTGCGCGGAAGACGACGCCGTCAATCCCGTAGCGCGCCTCGCCGTCGCCAAGAGCGACGCTTTCAAAGGCGAAGTCGTCGCCGTCGATCGCAACGAGGGTTTCCTGACGCTGCCGGCGCACGGAAGCGCGGCGCTCAACGCCCTCGATGGCGAGCCTTAACGGCGCGGCGCGCCACCCGGCGGTCGGCGACGGCGGAATTCCGCGCTCGACGAAAAGAATGGCTGCGAGCGCGATGGCCTTGCGGCTCGGCGCCGCCGGGCCGAAAGGCGCCTCGCCGACGAAAGCGGTCGTCGCATGGCCCTCGACGAATTCCGGCCGACGCAGCGTCTCGATCAGGAAATCGCGATTGGTGACGACCCCGGCGACGAACGTTCTGTCGAGCGCCCGCAACAGCCTGAGCCGCGCCTCCTCGCGCGTCGCGCCCTGCGCGATGATTTTGGCGAGCATCGAATCGTAGAAGGGCGTCACCGCCGAGCCCTGTTCGACGCCGGCGTCGACCCGCACGCCTTCGCCCGCAGGCGGACGCCACGCTGCGAGCGTTCCGATCGACGGCAGGAAGTCGGCCGCCGGATCTTCCGCGTAAAGCCGCGCCTCGATCGCATGGCCGCTGAGCGCGACATCGGCCTGGGCGAAAGGCAGCGGCTCGCCCTGAGCGACACGGAACTGCAGCCGGACAAGGTCGACGCCGGTCACGCATTCCGTCACCGGATGCTCGACCTGGATGCGGGTGTTCATTTCGAGGAAGTAGAAGCGCTCATCTCGATCGAGCAGGAACTCGACCGTTCCCGCGCCGACATAGCCGACCGACGCGGCGGCCTTGACCGCGGCCGAGCCCATCGCCTCGCGCAGCGCCGGCGAGACCGCCGGCGACGGCGCCTCCTCGATCACCTTCTGATGGCGGCGCTGGATCGAGCAGTCGCGCTCGCCGAGATGGACGATCGCGCCGTGCTCGTCGCCGAACACCTGCACTTCGACATGGCGCGCAGAGAGCAGCGCCCGCTCGAGCAGCAGGCGGCCGTCGCCGAAGGCGCTTTCCGCCTCGGCGCGGGCCGCCCGCAGCGCCCCGTCCAGGGCCTCGGGCGCGCGCACGATGCGCATGCCGCGCCCGCCGCCGCCGGCCGCGGCCTTCACCATGATGGGATAGCCGATCAGCGCCGCCTCTTCGGCGAAGCGCGCAAGCGACTGGTCGTCGCCATGATAGCCCGGAACGCAGGGCACGCCGGCCGCCGCCATTCGCGCCTTGGCTGCGCTCTTGTCGCCCATGGCGCGGATGGCGGCCGAGGGCGGTCCGACGAACGCGAGCCCGGCTGAGGCGCAGGCCTCGGCGAGATCGGCGTTTTCGGCGAGAAAGCCGTAGCCCGGGTGAAGCGCTTCGGCGCCGGTCGCCTTCGCCGCGTCGATCAGCGCGCCGATCGACAGATAAGAATGCCCCGGCGAAGACGGACCGATGCGAATCGCCTTGTCAGCGAGGCGAACGTGCAGGGCCTTGGCGTCGGCGTCGCTAAAGACGGCGATGGCGGTCAGACCCTCTTCGCGCGCGGCGCGGATGATCCGGCAGGCGATCTCGCCCCGATTGGCGATGAGGACGGACGAAAACCGCGCGCTCATGGCCTCTCGCTCGCCCAGGCGGGCCGGCGCTTGCCCGCGAAGGCCGCGAGTCCCTCGCGTCCCTCCGGGCTGCGCAGGGCGGCGGCGAAGCTCCGCGCTGCGGTTTCGATATAGACGTCGGGCGGTTCAACGCGGCACGCGCGCAACAGCCGCTTTGTCTCGGCGTTGGCGCCCGGCGCACAGCGCTCGATCGCCTTGATCAGCGCGGCGACCTCGGCGTCGCGCGCCTCGACGCTGTCACAAAAGACATCCGCGAGGCCGACCGCCGCGGCTTCGCGCCCGTCGAGTCGCCCGCCGGTCAGCGCAAGGCGACGCGCCGTGCGCTCGCCAAGCCGGGCGACGAGGTAGGGGGCGATCTGCGCCGGAGGAAGACCGAGGCTCGTCTCGGTCAGGGCGAAGCGGGCGCGCTCAGTGGCGATGACGATGTCGGCCGCCGCGGCGAGCCCCATGCCGCCGCCGACCGCCGCGCCGTCGACGACCGCGAGGGTGACGTACGGCAGCGTGGAGAAGCGGGCGAAGAAGCGACCGCCGGCCGCGTTGAGCGCCTGAAGCGGATCGATCTCGCCGGGCGCGGGCTCTCTTGCCAGAGCCGCCGACAGCGCTTTGAGGTCGGCGCCGGCGCTGAATACGCCGCCTTCGCCCTCGACCACCAGCGCGGCGAGATCCTGCGGCGCTGCGTCCAGCGCGCGCTCGATCTCGGCGACCATCCCCGCCGAAAGCGCGTTCTGGCGCTGCGGCTCGGCCAGAGTGAGGACCAGGCTGCGGCCGGTCCGGCGCGTGCGGACGAGGGACATGTCAGAACCTCGCGACGCCGAAGGAATTGCGACGCAGGACCCGCGCCTCGCTCTCGGCGCAGGTCTCGAGGCAGAAGGCGAGCGTCGCCCGGCTGTCGCGCGGGTCGATCAGCCCGTCGTCCCAGAGGCGCGCCGTGGCGAAAAGCGCGGTCGACTGCCGGTCGTAGCCGGTCACGATCTTCGCAGCTTGCTTCGTCATGGCTTCGGCGTCGAACGAAAGTCCCCTTGCGCGGGCCGCATCCTCGGCGACGATGGTCATCACCTTCGCCGCCTGCTCGCCGCCCATCACGGCGACGCGGGCGTTCGGCCAGGAAAACAGGAACCGCGGATCGAAGCTCCTGCCGCACATGCCGTAGTGTCCGGCCCCGAACGATCCGCCGATCTGCAGCGTCAGCTTCGGGACGCTGGCGTTGGTGACCGCCTGGATCATTTTCGAGCCGTGCTTGACGATGCCTGAGCTCTCCGCCGCGATCCCGACCAGATAGCCGGTGGTGTTCTGCAGGAAGACGATCGGGAGCCCCGCCTGGCAACAGAGCTGGATGAACTGCCCGGCCTTGCTCGCGCCGGAGGAATCGATCGGACCGTTGTTGCCGAGGAGACCGACTTCTCGGCCCTCGATGGCGGCGTGACCGCAGACGGTTTCGGGGCCGTAACCCGGCTTGAAGTCGAGAAATTCCGAGCCGTCGACGAACCGCGCGATCACTTCGCGCACGTCGTAGGGTTTCCGGTAGTCGACCGGCACGATGCCGAGCAGTTCTTCCGGATCGTAGAGCGGCGGCGGAGCGCGCCGCCGCGGCGGCGGAGCGCTCCAACCAAGGTGGGCGAGGATCTCCCGGCCGATGCGCAAGGCGTCGGCGTCGTCTTCGGCGAGATATTCGCCGAGGCCTGTCGTGGCGCCGTGCAACTCCGCGCCGCCGAGCGCCTCGTCCGTGGCGATCTCGCCGGTTGCGGCCTTGAGCAGCGGCGGCCCGGCAAGAAAGACCTTGGACCGGCCGCGCACCATGACGACGTAGTCGGCGAGGCCGGTCTGATAGGCGCCGCCAGCGGTCGACGAGCCATGGACAATCGAGATGACCGGTATTCCCGCCGCCGAAATGCGCGCCATGTTGGCGAAGGTCGCCCCGCCGCGCACGAACATCTCGGCCTGCAGCAGAAGATTGGCGCCGGCGCTCTCAACCAGCTGGACGTAAGGCAGCTTCTCGCGGAGCGCGATCTCCTGCGCGCGGATCGCCTTCTCCACCCCCATCGGATGCGCGGCGCCGCCCTTGATCCCGGAATCGTTGGCCGCGACCATGCAGCGCACGCCCGCAACGAAGCCGATGCCGGCGATGAGCCCCCCGCCATAGACGTTCCGGGCCCCGTCATCCTCGTGCATGCTGAGGCCGCACAGCGTCGAGAGCTCGAGAAAGGCCGAATCGCGGTCGAGAAGCCAGTTGATCCGCTCTCGAGGCGGCAATTGTCCGCGCGAGCGGAATTTGTCGTCGGCGCGAGCGGAGGCGTCGCGAACCCCACGTTCCAGGGCGCGGAATTGAGCGATGAGTTCGAGGTGCGCTGCACGGTTGGCGCGAAACGCCTCGCTTTCGACGATGACGTTTGACGCGATCGCCGGCATCCTGTCGCTTCCTCCTGATCACGTCCGCGTGTGCGCGAGATCGTTCACATATGATCGTTCATAAGATCATAGGGTCGGGCGGAAAGTCAAATTGCGGACAGGCGAAGGGGCTACAGAAGCGCCTTCTGGGGGTCGCCGATCATGAAGGCGCGGGTGTCCGGCGGCACGGCGTTCAGGAGATCGCGGATGAACTTCTCACGGACCTGCAAGCTCTGGTCCACGGGCACCCCCAAGGTGGACACACGAAACAAGGCGCCGTCCGGAACCCACCCCCGCAGGCCGTATTGGAGCTTCAAGGCGTTGCGCGCCAAGTTGCTGTTTGTGACGTCATAGCCGATCCGCATCCAGTAGCTGATCGGCTCGATGCGGCCCTCCCGGGTTGCGATGAGGCTGGTCAACGGAATCGGCGTGGAGGTCGGCGACCAGCTGAACTTCGTCGTCACCGGCCTCGTCACACGGAACCCCTGCGCCGTATAGCAGACCTCGGGGTGGTGCATTTGCAGCCGATCGCTCTGGCTCTCGCCGTAGGCGATCATCAACATCACGACCTGGCCGTCCTTGTCGACATAGGCGCGGGCCACTTCCTGATTGTAGATCTGCGCCTCCAGCCCGTCCGCGGGAGGCCTGATCGCCTGCAAACCCGGCAATTCGGCCCATTCGCCAAATGACCGCGGCACATGGGCGTCGATGTTAAACGCCTCATGCGTCCGCGCCATCAGGCGGTGCGGCGTTAGCACAAAGGCCAGCGCCGCGGCGGCCAGCATGGCCACGCATGCCAGCGCCATATTCACCGAACGCGCCATGTTGTCATCCATAGGTTGACGATCCGCAGCGCCTCTATAGCATCTCGGTCGATAACGCCGCAAAGTGTGTACAGAGTGCAACGGGCCAAATTGCGGCGGGCGTCGACGTCCTCCTTTTGGACAGGCGCCCGGCCAGGCCGAGCAGGCCTTGCCTCCCGGCGTGCATTTTGCGATCCACGTCGCATCTCGCCGGGCCGCGGCGCGCCTTCCGAACAAGGGAAAACCAATGACCAGCAGTGAGACTCTCGCACGCGCGGGATTGAACGGCGAGGCGCTTTGGGCCGGATCGCTTGCTGTCCGCTCGCCGATCGACGGTGTTGAGATTGCCCGCATTGCGGAGACGCCTCTGTCCGAAATGCCGACGATCCTCGCTCGCGCTCGCGACGCTTTTCTGGCCTGGCGCGAGGTTCCGGCGCCCCGCCGGGGTGAACTTGTACGGTTGTTCAGCGAGGAGTTGCGCGCCGCCAAGGAGGATCTGGGGGCGGTGGTGACTTTGGAGGCGGGCAAGATCGTTTCCGAGGGGCTTGGCGAAGTGCAGGAAATGATCGACGTCTGCGACTTCGCCGTCGGACTCTCGCGCCAGATCTATGGCCTGACCATCGCCTCGGAGCGTCCCGGCCATCGCATGATGGAAACCTGGCATCCGCTCGGGCCTTGCGCGGTCATCTCAGCCTTCAACTTCCCGGTCGCGGTATGGGCCTGGAATGCCGCGCTTGCGCTCGTCTGCGGAAACCCGGTCATCTGGAAGCCCTCCGAGAAGACGCCTCTCAGCGCGCTGGCCGCCATGACTAGACTTCGACCGGGCGCTCGCCCGCTTCGGCGCCGACGCGCCGGCTGGACTGGCGCAGATCGTTATCGGAGGCGCGTCGGTCGGCGAGGCCCTGGTCGCCTCGAAGGAGGCGCCGCTCGTTTCGGCGACGGGTTCGACCCGCATGGGCGCGAGCGTCGGGCCCAAGGTGGCCGCCCGCTTCGGCCGCGCCATCCTCGAACTCGGAGGCAACAATGCCATGATCGTGGCGCCCTCGGCTGACCTCGACATGGCCGTGCGCGCCATCCTCTTTTCGGCGGTCGGGACGGCCGGACAGCGCTGCACGTCGCTTCGGCGTCTCATCGTCCATCGTTCGATCCGCGCCGACCTCACGCGACGGCTCGTCAAGGCCTTTTCCAGCTTGCCGATCGGCGACCCGCGCGAGGCCCGCACACTGGTTGGCCCGCTCATCGACCATCCGGCGCGCGACCGAATGGCTGCCGCGCTCGCGCGCGCCAAGGACCAGGGCGGACTTATTCACGGCGGCGGAAGCGTTGCTTCAGGCGTGCCCCACGGGGGCGCCTATGTTGAGCCGGCGATCGTCGAGATGCCCGGCCAGAGTGCGATCGCGCGCGAGGAAACCTTCGCCCCCATCCTCTACACGTTTGGCTATGAAACCCTCGACGAAGCGATCGCCCTACAGAACGACGTTCCGCAGGGTCTGTCGTCCTGCATCTTCACTCTCGATGTCCGCGAGGCGGAGACGTTTTTGTCGGCGACCGGCTCCGATTGCGGCATCGCCAACGTGAATATCGGCCCCTCCGGGGCCGAGATCGGCGGCGCGTTCGGGGGCGAGAAGGAGACGGGCGGCGGTCGGGAGAGCGGCTCGGACGCCTGGAAGGCCTACATGCGCCGGCAGACCAGCACGGTGAACTATTCGGCGAAGCTGCCGCTGGCTCAGGGTGTACAGTTCGACGTGCGATGAGGAAATCGTGTCGCTCGCCACGAAGACAGCGAGCGACTACGCCATGGTCGCCTGCAGGCAACGCCCGACGCGCTTGAGCTGGACGCGGCTCGCGACACCTGTGTTGTCGAGGTTCAGGCTCTGCAGGCACAAGCTCTCGGTCAGGGATAGGTCGAAGGTCTCGAGTGGGTTGCCGGACAGGTCGAGGCTTTCGACGACCGACCCGGAGCCAAACACTTCGGCGCTGAACGAGCGCAGCTTGTTGTTGGCGAGGATGAGCTCAGTGAGTTTCGCGTTTTGCGCGAAGGTGGCGCGGTCGACGAACTCAATCTGATTACCCGAGAGGTTGACTTTCGTCACCTGCTCGTACTCTTCGAAAGCGTCGATGTCGATATCGCCGATGTTCTGGTTCGACAGATCGATCACTTCGCTCTTGATCGTGTACCCGAAGTCCGTGAGTACATCTTTGGTTAGCGTCAACCCAGTCATCACAACCCCTCGGAATGGATCTCGGGCGCCGACATTCGCGCCTTTCGGTCAATCGATAGCGAGGAGAACACGAAAATTTGCCTGCGCCAACGCGACCGGACGTCGCGCAGCCGCGCTGCTGCGCCCGCAATGAGCCACCCCACGGAGCCGCGCGATGTCGTCATCGTCGGCGGCGGCCATAACGGACTCGTCGCGGCCGCCTATCTTGCGGCGGCCGGGCTCAAAGTCACGGTGACCGAGCGTCGTCCCATCGTCGGGGGCGCGGCCGTCACCGAAGAATTTCACCCCGGCTTTCGAAATTCGGTCGCGGCCTATGCAGTTTCGCTCCTCAACCCGTCGATTGCCCGCGACCTCGATCTCGCCCGGCACGGGCTCAGGATCGTCGAGCGCCCGCTGTCGAATTTCCTCCCGCTGCCGGACGACCGTTACCTGAAGGTCGGGCCTGGACGCACCAAAGCCGAAGTTGCGAAATTCTCGGTGCGCGACGCGGAGCGGTTTTGCGCGTACGAGACGCGGCTCGAACGGATGACCGACGTCCTGCGCGCGTTGGCGCTCGAGACGCCTCCAAATGCCGTAAGCGGCCGGGGGCTTATTGCGGGCCTCGTCGAACTGCTTGCGACGGCGCGGGCCGCGAACCGCCTGCGGCCGCTTGGGATCGAGGGTCAGCGCGACCTTGTCGAGATCTTCACCCGCTCGGCCGGCGACGTCCTCGATCAATGGTTCGAGGGCGAGCCGATCAAAGCTATTCTCGGCTTCGACGGCATTGTCGGAACTTATGCGAGCCCTTACGCCGCCGGAACGGCCTATGTGCTGCTTCATCACTGTTTTGGAGAAGCGAATGGCCGCAGAGGCGCCTGGGGGCATGCCTTGGGCGGCATGGGAGCGATTACGCAAGCGATGGCGCGCGCATGCGAAACGCGAGGCGTCGAGATCCGGACCGGAACGGGCATTGGCGAGATCGCGACCCGCGATGGCCGTGCAGTCGGCGTCGTCACCGACAAGGGCGAGCGGATTGGGGCGCGCGCCGTCGTCTCGAGTCTCCATCCGAAACTGACGTTTGAAAAACTCGTCGGTCCCGCGATTCTGCCGCCCGACTTTCGCGCGCGCATCGCTTCATGGCGCAGCGGGTCCGGGGTGTTTCGAATGAACGTCGCGCTCTCGGCGCTACCGAGCTTCACGTGTCTTCCGGGCCGCGATCCCGCGGAGCATCATGGCGCCGGGATCGTGATCGCGCCGAGCCTCGCCTACATGGAGCGCGCCTTTTTCGACGCCCGCATGACAGGCTGGTCGACCGCGCCGATCATCGAGCTCCTTATCCCGTCGGTCCTGGACGACTCGCTTGCGCCTCCGGGACGGCACGTCGCCTCGCTCTTCTGCCAGTACGTCGCGCCCGAGCTTCCGCATGGGCGGTCCTGGGACGAGGTGCGCGAAATTGTCGCCGATGTCATGATCGACGCGGTCGAGGTCTATGCGCCGGGCTTCAAGGCGTCCGTCATCGCCCGCGCGATCCTCACGCCGCTCGACCTCGAACGCGACTTCGGCCTCGTCGGCGGAGATATCTTTCATGGGCGCCTGTCGCTCGACCAACTCTATTCCGCGCGGCCCGTTCTCGGCCACGCCAACTACCGCTCGCCGATCCCCGGTCTCTATATGTGCGGCTCGTCAACCCACCCGGGTGGCGGCGTCAGCGGACTGCCGGGACGCAATGCGGCTCGCGAGATCGTGAAGGACTTTCGGCGCCATCGCCGGACGCGCTGACCCCGCGCCGTTGTGAGATCGGCCCGAGTTCGGCTATGCGCAGGAGCGAAAGCCGATCTCCCCTTCCCATGACATCAGCCAAAGACGCGCCCGAGCACCCGGGCCTGCCCAATCCCGAGCGTCTGCTTGCGTTTCTGACGCTAGCGATGGCGATCGCCATGTCGGTGCTCGACGGAACCATCGTCAACGTGGCGCTGCCGACCATGGCGCACGATCTCGCGATCAGCCCGGCAGACTCGATCTGGATCGTCAATGCGTTCCTGCTTGCGGTCACGGTCTCGTTGCTACCTCTGTCGGCGCTCGGCGACACGATCGGCTATCGCCGGGTCTATACGCCCGGGTTGGCCCTGTTCACCCTGGCCTCGCTCGCCTGCGCGCTTGCGCCGTCGCTTCCGTTCCTTACGGTTGCGCGCGCTGTGCAGGGACTCGGCGCGGCGGGGATCATGAGCGTGAATATCGCGCTCGTCCGGTTCATCTATCCTTCGTCGAAGCTCGGACAGGGTGTTGGCAACATTGCGGTGGTGGTCGCGGTGTGCTCGGCCGCCAGTCCGACCGTAGCCGCCGCGATCCTTTCGGTGGCGTCGTGGCGATGGCTGTTCCTCATCAACATTCCCATCGGCTTCGTCGCCTTGTTCCTCGCGGTGCGGACGCTCCCCGACACGCCCCGCTCGAAGCGGACGCTCGATCCGACCAGCATCGCGCTCAACGCTCTGACTTTCGGCCTGATGATCGCGGGCGTCGACGGGCTCGGACAGAGGCGCGAGCTTGCGGTCCCGGTCGGCGAGTTGATCGCCGCCGGCGCCTTCGGCGCGCTGTTCGTGCGCAGCCAGCTCAAACAGGCCGCTCCGCTGCTGCCGGTCGACCTCCTGAAGCGGCCGATTTTTGCCCTGTCGCTGGCGACCTCGATCTCCTCGTTCGCCGCGCAGACCCTCGCCCTGGTCGCGCTACCGTTCTACTTCGAGGACGTCCTCGGCCGTTCAGATGCGGCGACCGGCCTCCTGATGACACCCTGGCCGGTGGCGACGGCGCTGATCGCCCCGATTTCCGGGCGCCTCGCGGACCGGTACGCACCGGGCCTGCTTGGGTCGGCCGGACTTCTGCTGATGGGCCTCGGCCTCACTCTCGTCGCGCTCAACGTCGGCAATCCGGACGGGACGACCCTCGTCTGGCGGCTTGCAATCTGCGGCCTCGGCTTCGGCTTCTTCCAGGCGCCGAACAACCGGCTCATCATCGGGAGCGCGCCCGCCGATCGCAGCGGCGGAGCCGCAGGACTGCAATCGGCCGGCCGGCTCCTCGGCCAGTCGCTCGGCGCCGCGCTGATGGCCGTCGCCTTCGGGCGCGCGCCCGAGCACGCGACGTCCATTGCGCTCTGGATGGCGGCCGGCATGACGCTCGTCGGCGCCTGCGCGAGCGGCTTGCGGAGAGGATGAGCCGGCCGCCGGCACCCTTGGCAGCGACCCAACGGTATCAAGCCTTTAAGCGCACAAAACTGTCCAAAAAATTGCGATCTCCCGGGGCTGTCGGCGCGAGCCCGGCGGTCGCTTCGGCTCGCGTTGGGGGCGCTCCATCTTGGCGGCGAATGAACAATATCAAGCTCTTAGGGCGGCTCAATAACTTATTTCTTATATATAGCGGCGTCACGCGAGGATCCGAAAATCCTTCGGGTTGATGACGCGGAAATTGTCGGTGATGGTTGACGAGAACTCGTCGAACCGCTGAGGCACGGTTTCACGCAAGAAACCGAGCACGGCTTCGGCGAAGTCGCGGAATTTGGCGTAGCATCTGTTGTGGGTGACGTTCTCGTGCATCACCTTCCAGAGCCGCTCGATTGGGTTGAGATGCGGACAGTATGACGGCACGAAGTGCAGGACGATGCGCCTGCCTGGCTGTTGCAGCCAGCCCTGGACGACTTTGGCGTGGTGGTAGCGGGCGTTGTCGAGGAAAACATGGATGCGGCTCATCGTTGAATGGGAGCGCTCCAGCGCCTCGAACAAGGCGATCGTGCTTGCCGCATCGACGGTCTGGACATCCATGATGCGGGTCTGTCCGGTCTCCAGGTCGATCGCGCCGTGCAGGTTCAGCCGGTCGCGCCCGGACGCTGCGGGAAGCGCGCAGCGCTGTCCGCGCGGCAGCCAGCGTCCAGCGGGCTTGGCCTGGTGGGTCGGATGGACGGCGTCGACGTAGACGACCGTCTCGTCCGGGCCGAGCGCGTTGCGCAAGTCCTCATGCGCCTCGATGAACTTCTGCTGGGTTTCCACGTCGATCTTGCCAGGCACGGATTCCGGCTTCTTCCAGTCGAAGCCGATGCGGTTCATCAGCTTGATCAGTCCGGAGCGGCCATAGTCGAACCCGAACCGATCCAGGATCAATTGCCCGATTTCGGTGGTCGACGTCGGCAGCACCTCCGTCGCCCAGGCGCGCAATTCGTCGATCTGGAGGGGCGACAGCGCACAGGCGCCGCCGTTCAGATCGAACAGGACGAGCGCCTCGACGCCACCGTCCTGGAATGCCTTGAGCCAGGCGCGGACGGTGGAGTCGTCGATGTAGAACGCCTCGGCGACCTCGGCGAAGGACCAGCCCTTGTCAAGCAGCAGCACCGCGTTCGCCCGGCGGGCGATGCGATGCTCCTCCAGCCCGTCCCTGGCGATCTTCACCAGGTCGGCCCGGTCCACTGCACTGAGGAAACTACCGTTCATCTTCACCAGGCGACTGGAATCGATCCTGCTGATTCGGTCAAACGATTTTCGGAAGGGCGCGGAAACCCACTATAATACACGTGTCATCGCGCAACGAGGGCCGCCCGCCGGACGGTGTGACTGCGGCCTTCGTCCGATTCTCTGCGGTCAAATGCTGTTCGACTTCATTTGATCCGCGATGTAGTCCGCCTGACGGATCGCGAGCGTCACAATCGTGAGCGTCGGATTCTCGGCGCCGCCGGTGGTGAACTGGCTGCCGTCCGAGACGAACAGATTGTTGATGTCGTGGGTCTGGCCATGCTTGTTCACCACGCCGTCGCGCGCGTTCGCGCTCATCCGGTTCGTGCCGAGATTGTGCGTCGAGGGATAGGGCGGCGTCGGGAAGGTGCGCGTAGCTCCGACCGCCTCGTAGAGCGCCTTCCCTTGAGCAAAGGCGTGGTTTCGCATGGCGGCGTCGTTGGGGTGGTCGTCGAAATGCACGTCGACGACGGGGAGCCCCCACTTGTCCTTCTTGTCGCTGAGCGTGATCCGGTTCGTCTCCTGCGGCATGTCCTCGCCGACGATCCACATCCCGGCCATATTGGAGTAGCCGTCGAGCGCGGTGGTGAACTCCCGGCCCCAGGCGCCCGGATCGAGGAAAGCCGCCATGAAGGGAATGCCGAGCGAGAGCGTTTCGAGCTCATACCCGCCGACGAACCCGCGGCTCGAATTGTTGCGCGCTTCGTCGCGGATGATGCCGGCCATGGTCGTCCCACGATACATGTGAACCGGTTTGTCGAAGATCGCATAAACCGATCCAGTCGTGTGGCGCATGTAGTTGCGGCCGACCTGGCCCGAGGAATTGGCGAGGCCGTCGGGAAATTTCGCCGACGCGGAATTCAGCAGAAGCCGCGGGCTCTCGAGCGAGTTGCCGGCGACCGCCACGATCCGCGCCTTCTGCCGCTGCAGTTTGCCCTCCGCGTCGAAGTAGGTCACGCCGGTCACCTTCCCCGAAGCGTCGTGCTCGATCTGCGCGACATGCGAACTCGGGGCGGACCTCCATGTTTCCTGTGGCCTCGCCCTTCGGGATCTCGGTATAGAGCGTCGACCACTTCGCACCCCACTTGCAGCCCTGGAAGCAGAAACCCGTCTGGTGGCAGGCGACGCGACCGTCGCCCGGGACAGAATTGATCGCCATCCGCCCCGTGTGACACTCCTTGTAACCGAGCTTGTCGGCCCCTGCCTTGAAGACCTTGAAGTTATTGTTGCCCGGCAGACCCGGCAGGTCGCCGGTGCGGGTCACTCGCATCTTGGCCTCCGCCTTGGCGTAATAGGGTTCGAGCTCCGCGAGCGTCAGTGGCCAGTCCAGCAGGTTCGCGCCCGGAACAGTGCCGTAGGTCGAGGCCGTCTTGAACTCGTGATCCTGGAGCCGGAGCGAAGCGCCCGCCCAGTGGGTCGTCGTTCCGCCGACCGATTTGACGATCCAGGCGGGCAGGTTCGGGAAGTTCTTGTGCACCCGCCAGCTGCCCGAGGTCGTGCGCATGTCCGTCCACGCGAGTTGGGCGAAGCTCGCCCATTCGTCGTTGATGAAGTCCGGGAAGTCGTAGCGCTTGCCCGCTTCAATGACGACGACCTTCACGCCCTTCTGCGCCAGCTCGTTGCCGAGCGTCCCACCGCCGGCGCCGGACCCCACGATAACGACGACGCTGTCGTCGTTCAGATCGAATTTCGCTGCCATGTCCGTTTCCTCGCCTGATTCTGGTTTTGCTGGCGACGTCAGAGCCAGGTGATGTCGTTGAAGCCGCGCTCGATATAGCCGCCCTTCGAGAAGGACTTCGCCCTCGTAGCCGAAGATCGGCCAGATCTCCTGCTGGTTGTAGAGCGACACGACGAGGCCGGAGCGGATCGTCTCGAACATCGGATTGTGGGCCTGCCCCTTGAGCAGGGCGACACGGTCGGCTTCCCAGCCCTGCCCGACATAGCCTCCGGGCCCAGCGGCGCCGTCGAGCGCGGCGACGAACGCCTCAATTTCGGCTTTCGTCGCCGGATCGGCCGCGGCCTTCTCGTCATAGGATTTCACCGCGATTGCGTAATTGCGGTCCGGGACCCTGTCGTGCGGATAGATGTCGCGCGCGACCAGGATCAGGGTCCGCATCGTCTCCGGCTTCAGGCCCTTGACCTCGAGTCCCCAGGCTTCTCCAATGTTGAGCAGCGCTCCCGTCGAGGTGATCGCGATGGCGGCGGCGTATCCGCCGGCCGCGGCCGATCTTTGCAGAAACCCGCGGCGGGACAACGCGCCCCTTGTCGACTCTCCGATCGTCATGGCTGTCTCCTCCAATTTGTAAGTTATTAATCTGTATTTTTTCGGTTTGTCCCGCCGCTTACTGGTAGTGACCATGCTTTTGCAGCACTTCGATTTTGTAACCGTCAGGATCTCCCACGAAGAAGAAACGCGCGATCAGGGTCTCGTCGCGGGTGAACTCGACGATCTTGCGCGGGTTGAGCCCCTCCGCCTCGAAACGGCGGTGCTCCGCGTCGAGGTCGTCAACCACTACAGCGAAGTGGCCGTAGCCAGCGCCGAGCTCGTATGGCTCAGCGCGGCCTTTGTTGATCGTCAGCTCGACCTCGAAAGGCGACTGGGCGTTCGCGAGATAGACGAGCGTGAAGTCCGGGAAATCGAGCCGATGCGTCGGCTCGAGCCCGAAGGCCTTCTGGTAGAACGCCAGAGACCGCACCTCATCAAGGACGCGCACCATCAGGTGGATGATCTTCGCCATTCGCTCTCACGCCGGAGGACGCCGCTTCTGCGACATGATGACGCAAGCCTAATGGCTCCACCAGAGCGCGGGTGTTATTGGCATACTACGTGGTCTAGGCCGCTTCGGCGCGCCCCTCACCGCGCTCAACTCGCCGCGTCTCGATCGCCACGAGGCAGATGCAGCGCAAATGAGAAGTGAAATTCGGAATCTCCCCCCACATCAGCAGGACCTCGCGATGCAGGGTCGAGATGAAGCGGGGCACCGTCATTCCCTCACCCGCAGCAATGTGCTCGAGGATGCCCCAGAACATCCTTTCCAGGCGGATGCTCGTGCATTGGCCGTTGAGCCGGATCGAGCGCGTCTCGAAGGCGTAGCTGTCAGGGGACTGGCTTGCAAAAATGCGGCACATGTTTCCTCCCTCGGCCATCTCCGGCGCTCCGGCGCGGCCATTTCGGCGCGAGCGTCCTCGCTCGCGGCCAGCGCGGACGGTCCGTCACGCGACTAGAAGTCATTCTTGCGCGGGACCGAGCGCGGGTCGAGGCGGGTCGCGCCCCGAAGGAGAGAATATTTGGACGTGGCGACGGCCCTATCGGCTGAGAACAAAGTGTGTGGCGTGTTCGGTCGCCTGATGTTCGCTAACGCAGTAGCCAAGCGCCGGCAGGTCGATCCCGGCGAACATCGTTTCGCCTTGCCCGAGCACGACCGGGGACAATGCGAAATGCAGTTCGTCGATCAGCCCGGCGCGAAGATATTGACGCACCGTCTCGACGCCACCGCCGATCTTCACGTCGCGACCATTGGCGGCAAGTTTCGCCTGATCCAGCGCCGCCTCGATCCCCTCGGTCACGAAGATGAAAGTGGTGCCGCCTTCCATCTTGATCGGGTCGCGCTGATGGTGAGTCAGGACGAAGGTCGGCGCGTGATAAGGCGGGTTTGTACCCCACCAGCCCTTCCAGTTTTCATCCGGCCAGGGACCGCGGATCGGCCCGAACATGTTGCGCCCGAGGATGAAGGCGCCAAACCCGTCCATCGAACGATGTGCGTAGGCTTCATCAACGCCATCCGAACCGCCACCCTCGCCAATCATTGTCCGGAACATGCGCGTGCCGAAAAGCCACTGATGCAACTCCAGCCCGCGCTTGCCGAGGGGATTTTCAAGGCTTTGCTCCGGCCCTGCTCCGAAACCGTCGAGCGAGATCGAAAAGCCTCCAACGCGCACTTTCGTCATAACGACCCCACTGCAGTGTGCGATTGAACCATCTCACCGCTACATTGGTCTCACTCCCTCTACTCTAGCGCCAACGAACGACGACGGGTCAAGCCGACGCTTTGGTGCCTTCTCCGGGAACGGCGGCAACGAGATCGGACCTCCGCTCGCATTCGAGCGCGCCCCGCCTGAGAGGCCGACCCGCCGGAGACGGAAGTGACGGCCGGCAATCGCCGCGTTGCGTCCGGCTTTCGTCGAAGCACGCCGCCTGCGGCGTCCGTCCGCAGGGCGAGGGCTTTGGCGAAAATGGCGGTCGCCCCGGGCGTTGCGAGAATGCTGGCCTACCAGTCAACGAACGCTTCCGCGCCGCCGAACGACAAGGGAAAGCCCTTGTAATGGGGCAGGGCGTCGGCGACGGGCAGGACGGCGTTCGCGCATTGGACGTGTGGAACCGGGGCTTGAACGCGCCTTTGGGGAGAGCGTAGGCGCTGACGCTCCGCATGCCTACGCTTGGCAGCTCCGCGTAGAGATGCGCGCCGCAATCCGCGCAGCGCATCCGCTGAGTCGTCCTCACCACCGTCGCGACGGGCTCACCGTGCGCGACCTCCACCGCTTGCCGAGGATAAATCGCCGCGGGGACGTAGGCTGCGCCGTGGGCGGCCTGGCAGTCGTCGCAATGGCAGTAGAGCTGCACCGCGGGTTCGCCCGAAATTCTCAGTCCGATGGCGCCGCAGCGGCATCCGGTTTCGATCATTCTGACTCCTCCTCGTCTTTGAGAGGAGGGAGTCTAAGGCGCGGCGCTGTCAGTTTCCGTCGACAGCGCCGCTTAGGCGCCGGGATAATCCTCGATCCGGCCGATCGCCGGCGGCCGCATTTTCCGGACTTGCTTGCCGACCGCCTCAACGCGGCGCAGCACGCGTAACACGTTCGCGGACGCCATTTTCGCGAGATCGCGTTCGGAAAAACCGCGCCGTACCAGTTCCGCGAAAAGATGCGGAAAGCGGCTGACGTTCTCCAGACCCTCGGGCGAGGCGCCGCCGAAATAGTCCGAGCCGATCCCGACATGATCGACGCCGGCGGTCGCCGCGAGCCGTTCGATGTGGTCGGCGACTTGTTCCAGCGTCGCCTTCGGCGCCGCGCCGTGCTGGGATTCGAGCTGGGCCAACTGCGCCTTTGGATCCGCCGCGAGCGGAGCCTTGCCGTAGGCGTCGCGCCCGCGCCTGAGCCAGTCGCGCAGCGGCTGCGACACGAATCCGGGCACGAAAGTCGCCATGACCAAACCGCCGTTCGCCTTCAGACGTCTCAGAACGTCGTCCGGCGCGTTGCGCGGATGATCGCACAGCGAAAAGGCGTTGGAATGCGAAAGTGAAACCGGCGCCTCGGTCACATCGAGCACGCGTCGCATCCCGTCATGCGATACGTGGGCGAGGTCGATGATGATCCCGAGCCGGTTGAGCTCGCCGATCACGGCGCGGCCGAAAGCGTTGAGGCCGTCGTTGCGGGGGGCGTCCGTCGCCGAGTTGACCCAGTCGAGCGTCTCGTTGTGGCAGAGCGTCATCAGCCGGACTCCGGCCGCATGCCAAATCCGGAGAGGGCTCAGCGAATTTTCCAGTCCGACCCCGCCCTCGACCGCAATGAACGAGGCGATCTTCCCGGCGGCCTTGGCCCGGGCGTAATCCGCCGCGCTCCGCGCCGGGTGGAAAACGTCCGGATGCGCCGCCTCGATCCGGCGGATGAGGTCGATCTGCTCAAGCGCCGTTCGGGCCGGATGAGGTGCGCCGGTGGGTTGGAACGCGGCCCAGAATTGCGCTCCGACCATACCTTCGCGCAGGCGCGGGATGTCCGTGTCGGCCTTTTCGTGCACCCGGTTCAGTTCGTAAGCAAGGACATCGCCGCGCGCCGTCTTGTCGATCCGGATGACCCAGGGCAGGTCGTTGTGGCCGTCAAATACGGGAGCGCGCTCTAGAACCGAACGCGCAACCGCCATCGCGTTGTCGTTCCCTTGCTCGGAACGCGCAGTCGAGGTTTGGTCCACCTGCGCGGCTCACTCGAGCGGGATGGCGACGAAGCGCGCTACGCCTTCGCCGTTGGCGACCAACAGCAACGCCGGCTTCTTGGCATTGTCCTTCTTGGCCGCATCGATGGCCTTCGCGAGATCGCCCGGCTTCTCCACCGCCTGATGGTTGACCTCCTCGATCACGTCCCCCGGCCTCACGCCGCGATCCGCCGCAGGGGACCCCGGCTCGACCGACGTGACGATCACACCCTTGACGGAGTCTTTGATCTTGTAGGTCTTGCGCGCATCATCCGTGATGCCGGAGAATTCCATCCCGAGGGCCTTCTGAACCGGACTCTCCAAAGCTGCGCTGTTGTCCTCGCTCGTGGCTTCAGCCGTCTTCTCGCCGTCCTCGAGGCGGCCGAGCGTCACCGATTTCGTCACCTCCTGGCCGTTTCGGACGACGACGACGTCGACCGTCTTGCCGACTGGGGTGGAGGCGACAAGGCGTGGCAGGTCGCGCGATTCCTTGATGTCTTTGCCGTCGAACTTGACGATCACGTCGCCGGCCTTGAGACCAGCGGGCTTTGCCGGGCCCTTGTCTTCGACGCCAGCGACAAGCGCGCCGCGCGCCGTTCCGAGCCCCAGGCTTTCTGCGATGGTGTCGTCGACCGGCTGGATGCGGACCCCGAGCCAGCCGCGGCGCGTCTCATGGAACTGCTCCAGCTGAGCGATGACAGGCTGAACGGTCGCAGACGGCGTGGCGAATCCGATGCCGATCGAGCCGCCCGACGGCGACAGAATCGCTGTGTTGATGCCGATCACTTCGCCCTGCATGTTGAACAGCGGCCCCCCGGAATTCCCCTTGTTGATCGAGGCGTCGGTTTGTAGGAAGTCGTCGTAGGGGCCGCTGTCGATATTGCGGTTGCGGGCCGAAATGATGCCGGCCGTCACCGTCTCGCCCAGCCCGAACGGATTGCCGACGGCCATCACTCCGTCGCCGACGCGCGCCTTATCGCTATCGCCGAACTTGACCGATTTCAGCGGCTTGTCGCTATCCACTTTCAAGACGGCGACGTCGACCTTCGAGTCCTTGCCGATCACCTTGGCTTTCAGCTTGCGGCCGTCGGTGAAGATGACGACAATGTCGTTGGCGTCGCCGATGACGTGGTTGTTGGTGATGACGATCCCGCTCGGATCGATGACGAATCCGGACCCCAGCGACTGCGCTTTCTGGGCGCGTGGATGCGGGACGCCGCCGTGGTTCTTGAAGAACTCCTCGAACATCTCGTCGAACGGCGTGCCCCTGGGAAGGTCCGGCATTGCGCTGCCGCCCTTTTCCTCGATCGTCTGGGTCGCCGAGATATTGACCACCGCGTCGTCGACCTGTTCGGCGAGGTCGGCGAGGTTGGTAGGCCGCGCCTGGGCGAACGCTGGACCAGCCGGCGCAAGGGCAAGTGTCGCGCCGATCAGCGCCGAAGCGGCCGTCGCCGCGAGCGCGAAAGGTACGCGCCGGCGGGGCGACGCCGAAATGCGCGCGGGATGTTTCATGGCAATCCTCCTCGAAATCGTCAGCAGACCGAGACGCGGCGCGAGCCCGCCGCAAGTACATAAGCTAAAGAAGCGAGCGCGAGGCCCAAACGATCGCGACGCCGACCAGCGCGGCCCCGAGGCCGACGCCGCGGAGCTTGTTTGGGTCCTCACGGGCGGCGACCGCCATGCGTTTGCGCATCTGCTCCGTGAATCCCGCCATCAGCATTCCTTCTATGGCGAAAACGAGTCCGATCGCGGCCGCGAAGTCGCGCATCTCAATCCGCCTTGGCCGTCGGCGGAGGAGCCGCCGCAGACGGCGTCCCTTCGGGCGACGGCGTCGGCGTACTGAAATAGCGGAAGAAGTCGGATTTCGGGCTGAGCAGCGTGCGCGTCTGCCCATCCTTGAAGGCGTTCTGATAGGCCTGCATCGAACGATAGAAGGCGAAGAACTCCGGATCGGCGCCGTAAGCCTCGGCAAAGATGCGGTTGCGTTCGCCGTCGCCTTCGCCCCGGATCTGCTCGGCCTTCTGCTGCGCCTGGGCGGTGATGACGGTGACCTTGCGGTCCGCTTCGGCTCGAATTTGCTGGGCCTGCTGCGACCCCTGCGCCCGGTAGGAGGCCGCGCGCTGCTGGCGCTCGGTCTGCATGCGGCGGAACACCGCCTCGGAATTCTCGGCCGGCAGGTCGGCCCGCTTGATTCGCACATCGACGACGTCGAGGCCGAAACGCTTGGCGCCGCCGATCATCTGTTCCTTGATGTCAGCCATCAGCGCATCGCGTTTGTCGCGCACGATGTCGGTGATCGACGCCCCCGAGAGGGTGCGGCGGAGCGCCGAGTTCAGCATGCCTCCGAGCTGGGCGTCGGCGCCGCGCGTGTTGAACACGGATTGATAGAAGAGCAGCGGATCCGCGATCTTGTAGCGGACGAACGCGTCGACCTCGAGTCGCTGGTTGTCCGACACGAGCACTTCCTGGCGCTCGTTGTCGAGCGCGAGGATGCGCTTGTCGATATAGACGACCGTGTCGACAAAGGGCCACTTGAAGTAGAGGCCGGGCGCGCCAATGAGGTCCCGGACCGGTTGGCCGAAGCGCAGCACCAGCGCCTGCTCCGTCGGATCGACGACGAACATCGACATCAATGCGATAACGATGGCGGCGACGGCGATCGCGACGATCGCCAGACCGGAGAAATGGCGGTTCATTTGCCGGCCCCCGCCTTGGGCTGCAGCGCGTCAAGCGCAATGTAGGGCACGGGCGGGCTGGTCCCGTTGGTGTCGACGATCGTCTTGTCCATCGGCCCGAGCACGCGCTCCATCGTTTCAAGATACATGCGTTCGCGCGTTACTCCCGGCGCCTTCTTGTACTGGTCGTGAATCTGGTTGTAGCGGGCCGTCTGACCCTTGGCCTCCAGGATCGTCTGCTCGCGATAGGCATTGGCTTCCGCGGTGATCCGCGACGCGCCGCCTTCGGCTTCGGGCACGACCTTGTTGGCGTAGGTTTCGGCTTCGTTGACCTGCCGCTGCTGGTCCTGCTGCGCCGCAGTGACGTCGCGGTAGGCGGAGAGGACTTGGCTGGGCGCGTCGACAGACTGGAGTTGCACCTGCTTGACCAACACGCCCGCGCGATATTCGTTGAGCAGGCTCTGCATGCGCTTCTGCACGTCATTTTCGACCGCGGCGCGGTCGGTGGTCAGGATGCCGTCGATCGTCTTGAGGCCAACGACCTCACGCATGATGCTTTCGGCCACCGCCTTGACCGTCTCGCGGGGCCTCAGAATGTTGAATACATAATCCTCGGGCTTGGCGGGATCGATCTGCCAGTTCACCCGGAAATGGACGTTGACGATGTTCTTGTCGCCGGTGAGCATCTGGCTCTCTTCCGGTACGTCAAGGTTAGCGTCGCTCCGGTAACCGACCTCGGTGATCTGCTGATCCCAGACGGGGACCTTGATCACCGAGCCGATGGGCCACGGCCAGTTGGTGTTGAGGCCGGCGGCGGTCTTGCCGGTATAGCGGCCGAACACCAGGTTGATGCCGACCTCGTTGGGCTGGACGGTATAGAACGTGCCCCAGGCGAACCAGACGAGTATCGCCGCCAGGATAACGAAGGCGATCGTGCGGCCGCTGAGACCCCCGCCCGGTCCAGAAGAGCCCTTGCCGCCCGGTCCGAGCCGCCCAAGCGCAGCCTGAACGCGACGAATGATTTCCTCAAGGTCGCCGGTCGGCGGCCCGGATGGCCCCTGTCCCCACGGACCCCGCCCCGGCTGGCGCCAGGGTCCGCCGCCTTGATTGTTCCAGGACATCCGATCCTCTTCGCCCCCCAGCCCCTCGCCGCAGTGGCTTATATAGGCAAGCCCAGTCACGCGGCAACGAGCCATTCCATCGCGGAGCGCGCTCTTACTCACGCGCCGCAACTTCGCCTTCCCGGTCACGGGGCTTTCCATGCTTCTCCCCGTCCTTCTCGCGCGGCGTCAGCGGTGTAACCCGGAGAGCTGCGATGCGGTTACGTTGCTTGCGCAACACCTCGAAGCGGAAGCCGTAGAAAGAGAAGGTCTGCCGAGGCTCGGGAATCGCGCGTGCCTCATGGATAACGAGGCCGGCTATGGTCGCGGCTTCCTCGTCGGGCAAATTCCAGTCCAGCGCCCGGTTGAGGTCGCGAATCGTCACTCCGCCGTCGACCACGACAGAGCCGTCACGTTGCTTGCGCAGACCCAGGACGGCCTCGTCATGCTCGTCCCGAATGTCTCCGACAATCTCCTCGATGATGTCTTCCAGCGTCACCAGGCCCTGTACGACGCCATATTCGTCGACGACCAGCGCCGAGTGCGTTTTGCGGCGCAGAAAAGCCTGGAGTTGGTCGCTGAGGCTGGTTGATTCAGGCACAAACCAGGGTTCCAGCGCCAAATCAGCGATCTTGAGGCGGCTCGCGTCGCCGTCAGCCGCCACCAAGGCGCGCAACAAGTCCTTGGCGTGCAGCACGCCGATGATGTTGTCCGGATCGCCTCGCCATAGCGGCAGGCGCGTATAGGGCGATTCGATGGCCTCACGCACAACCTCGTCCGGCGGCAAGTCGGCGTCGATCAGCCGGATCTTGGTGCGGTGCACCATGACATCGGAAACCGGCACCTCGGCGAGTTCGAGGAGGCCGCCGAACATATCCCGCTCGCTTCGCTCGACCTCGCCCTCGCGATGCAGGATGTCGACGGCGCCCATCAGCTCCTCGTGGCCCGAAACGCTGGGGTCTGTTTCTGTCAGCGACAGCCCGCAGACGCGCAGGACGAAGCGCGCCAGCGCCTCGACCATTCTGACGATTGGGCCGAACACAACAACGAAAAAAAGCACGGCGGGCGCGATTGCTAGCGCCACGCGGTCCGGATAGGCGATGGCGATCGTCTTTGGCATAACCTCGCCGAAAATGACGATCAGCGCAGTCATTACGATTGTCGCCGCTGCGACGCCGCGCTCGCCGTAAAGGTCGAGCATGACGCTGGTCGCGATCGCCGAGGATCCGATGGTGACGAACTGGCCGCCGAGTAACATGGCGCTGATCAGCCGCCCGCGCATGCCGATGAGCCGCGTCACCAGCGCCGCGCGCGGTTCCCCGGCCATTTCAAGGGCGTGCATGCGGGCCCGAGAGGCCGCGGTCAGGGCCGTCTCCGCACCGGCGAAGAACGCCGCGAAAGCGATACTGACGACAATGACGACGATGTCGAGAGATATCGGCATGGCGAAGCTCTAACACAAACGCCGGCGGGCCGTGAGACCGGCAGGCGCTACCGGGTCAGGCCGATCAAAGCTCCAAATCCTGGTTCAGGAAGACGCGAACGCCGGCCTCGTCGACATCGCGGGCGATGAAAGTCTCGCCGATCCCCTTCGACAGAATGAAGGTCAGCCGGCCACGCTCGACCTTCTTGTCCTGGCGCATGGCGGACAGTATGGCGTCCGCATCCGCCTCGAGCCCGGGGATGTCGCGAATGCGTGTCGGGAGGCCGACCGCGACGAGATGCGCCACGACCCGCTCGACGTCCTGACCCGGGCACAAGCCAAGCTGACGAGAGAAGCGGAATGCGCACGCTATGCCCACCGCCACTCCCTCGCCGTGAACAAGGCGCGCCGAATCGTAATGGGTCAGGCTTTCGAAGGCGTGGCCGAAGGTGTGGCCGAGATTGAGCAGCGCCCGTTCGCCTTGCTCCGTTTCGTCAGCAACGACAAACCGCGCCTTGGCGGCGCAACTCGTCGCGATCGCCTCGGCCCGCGCGGGACCGCCCGAGAACACCTCGCGCCAGCGAGCCTCGAGCGTTTCAAAGAATTTTCGGTCGTCAATCAGCCCATATTTGACCACCTCGGCGTAGCCGGCGCGGAACTCGCGCGCGCTCAACGTATCGAGGGCGCCGGAGTCGGCCAGCACCAGCGACGGTTGATGAAAGGCGCCGACGAGGTTCTTTCCGTGCGGCGAGTTGACACCCGTCTTGCCGCCCACGCTGGAATCGACTTGCGACAGCAGCGTCGTCGGAATCTGCACAAGGCGGACGCCACGGCGAAGGGAGGCGGCGCAAAAGCCAGCCAGATCGCCGATGACCCCGCCTCCCAGCGCGACAACGATGTCGCGTCGCTCGATTCGCGCGGCAATTAGCGCGTCGGAGACGCGGGCGAACTCCGCGTACGACTTTGTGGATTCGCCGGGCGGGCAGACGATCGCGGTTGCGGCGAGACCTGCGCGCAGCAAACTCGCGGAGACGCGCTCGAGATAAAGCGGGGCGACGTTGGCGTCCGTTACGACGGCGCACTTCGCGCCGGGCGCGATTTTGGCGATTTCCGGTCCGGTCTCGTCGATCAGTCCCGCGCCGACATGAATCACATAGGCGCGTGCGCCAAGCGGAACCTCCACCCGGCAACGATTGGCTGGCGCGTCCGTCCGGCCGCAAAACGCTTCCGCCAGGCGTTGCAGGGTCGTTTCGACTACCGAGTCGTGTGGGCCATCGCGCGATTCGATGGTGAGATCCGCAAGCGCGTAGGTCGGGGAGCGCTCAGCCAATATGCGGCGCAGCGTTGATTCCGGGTCCTCTGTTTTTAGCAGCGGGCGGTTGGATTTCTTGCGCACGCGGGCGAGCAGGACCTCGACGTCGGGCTTGAGCCAGATGGACACGCCGTGTGCGGCGATCGCTTCGCGCGTAGAGGCGTTCATGAACGCCCCTCCCCCCGTCGCCAGCACGCGCTGTCCACCGGCAAGCAATCGCGCGATCACTCGTCGTTCGCCTTCGCGGAAATAGACCTCGCCAAACCGTTCAAAGATCTCCGGAATCGTCAGTTGCGCGCCCGCCTCGATCTCCGCGTCGGCATCGACGAACGGCAACTCGAGTTTCGCCGCCAGCCTCCTGCCGACCGATGTCTTGCCCGCTCCCATCATGCCGACCAGCACGACAGACCGGCCTCCAAGCGCGGCCGCCACGCGGCGCGCATCGACCGGCTTACCCTGAACCATGAGGCTTCGCCCTTGCAAATGACCGTTTAAGCGCGGTCCCTTACAGGAAACCGAGCTGGAGCGCGACAAATCGAACATAACGTCCCGGCGGTTTTGTCGCACTTCGGACGGTCTTGCGTCCCAGAGCGCTTCTTGCGAGCATGTCAGGATGACGACAAGAGCGCGACAGTCGTGTATAGCCGCGCCGGGAATTTTTGCGCCTTGCGCGTCTCGATGAGAACGCCACGGGATATTCGCTGCGGGCGCCGCCTGAGGGAGCTGGATTTTGACTGCTGTCCATAACGAGCACCGCGTCCCCGGTCCTCGTCTCGTTGCCATTGTCGGACCGTTTCAAAGCGGCAAAACCAGCCTTCTTGAGGGAATACTGGCGCGCGGCGGGGCGCTGGCGCGACAAGGGACGGTCCGCGAGGGCACCAGCATCGGCAATTCGAGCGCGGAGGCCCGCAGCCACGCGATGAGCGTTGAGCCGAACATCGGCAGCGTCGATTACATGGGAGACCGGCTCACCTTTTTCGACTGCCCCGGATCGATCGAGTTCATCCACGACATGCGGCCTGCGCTGCCGGTCTGCGACGCGGTGATCGTGGTATGCGAGGCGGACTCACGCAAGATTCCGGCGCTGCAAGTTATCCTGCGCGAGCTCGAGGAGCTCGCCCTGCCGCGCATCCTGTTTCTGAACAAGATCGACCAGGGCAACATTGGCGTTCGCGAGACGCTCGAGCTTCTGCAGCCGGCCTCGCGCACGCCTCTGCTGTTGCGCCAGATCCCAGTATCGGAAGATGGAGTGGCGACCGGCTTCGTCGACCTGGCGCTCGAGCGCGCTTTCCTTTACCGGGAATCCGCGCCGTCAGTCGTCATCGAGATGCCAGCTGGCGTCATCCAGGAAGAGAAGCACGCCCGTTATTCGATGCTTGAGAAACTTGCCGACTATGACGACGCGCTGATGGAGCAGCTTCTCAGCGACATCGACCCGCCGAAGGACCTCGTGTTCGATGATTTGAGACGCGAGTTGCGCGAAGGCCGCGTGGTTCCGGTGCTGATGGGGTCGGCGACCGAGGGTCACGGCGTAACGCGCCTTCTCAAGGCGGTGCGCCATGAGGCGCCGCCCATCGGCCATACCCGCAAACGGCTCGGCATCGCAGACGCCGGCCCTGCGCTCGGTCAAGTGTTCCGCACGGTCCATACCGCGCATGGCGGCAAATTGTCGCTGTCGCGCGTACTGCGCGGCGCCTTCGCCGACGGCGCGACCGTCATCAATTCGCATGGGGTTGAGGAGCGCATCGGCGGCCTCGCCCGCTTGACCGGCGCTTCGTCGGCCAAGATCAATCGCGCCGAAGAGGGCGATACAATAGCCTTCGCGAGGCTCGAAAGCCTCGCCACCGGCGATCGGTTTTCCGAAGGCAAGGTCGCTCCCGCAGCCGCGGACCTTCCGCCGCCTCCACCGCAGACCCAAGCCTTCGCGATCAAGGTCAAAGACCGCAAGGACGAGGTGCGCTTGGCGGCTGCGCTCGCAAAACTATGCGAAGAGGATCCGGCGCTCTCCTTCGTGCAGGACGCCGAAATGTCCGAGATGAAGCTCTACGGCCAAGGCGAGATGCACCTGAGGGTGACAACTGAACGCCTCGCCGACCGTTTCGGCGTGACTATCAATACCCACAAGCCGACTGTGGCCTATCGCGAGACCATCCGCGACGCGGTTACGGTACGGGGCCGCCATAAAAAGCAGTCGGGCGGGCACGGCCAATTCGGGGACGTTGTCGTCGAGGTCGGTCCCCGTGGTCGCGGCGAGGGCTTCGCCTTCGCCGAACGGGTGCACGGCGGCACGGTGCCGCGACAATACTTCTCTTCGGTTGAGGCGGGCGCCAAGGACGCCATGGCGCGCGGGCCGCTCGGCTTTCCCGTCGTCGACGTCTCGGTGACGCTGACTGACGGTTCCTATCACACCGTCAATTCTTCGGACATGGCGTTTCGCGCCGCCGCCCGGATCGCGCTCGACGAGGCGCTGTCCAAGGCCCGGCCCGTGCTCTTGGAGCCGATCCTCTCGGTGACGATCTATGTGCCTTCCGAAGCGCTGGCTCGGGCAAGCGCGCTCGTCAGCGCCCGCCGCGGCCAGATCCTTGGCTTCGAGGCGCGCGAGGGGTGGAAGGGCTGGGAGGCCCTGCGGGCGCTGATCCCCGAAGCGGAGATTGGCGATCTCATCATTGAACTGAGATCGGCGACCGCTGGCGTGGGCGCCTTCGAGACCCGGTTCGACCATCTTGCGGAACTCACTGGGAAGGCGGCGGACCACGTTATCGAGACGCGTCGAAACGCCACGTCGTGAAGTCCGCCCCCGCTGGAAACGTTTTGATCGCGGCTGTACAGGCGCGCGGCCATCGCTTATGGGGTGGCGGGAATTGGTGTTCCCATGCGTCCTTTTCGGGAGACGACCACAATGGCCGACGCCACCTTCGAACGTAGCCGGTTGGCGACCGTGTTCGGTGGTTCCGGCTTCCTAGGACGGCACATCGTCCGCGCCCTCGTACGCCGAGGCTGGCGGGTGCAAGTCGCCGTGCGGCGCCCAGACCTCGCCTTTTTTCTGCAGCCAATCGGCGGCGTCGGACAGATCGAGGCCGTCCAGGCGAACTTGCGTTACCCGGGCTCTGTCGCCGCCGCTCTTGAAGGCGCCGAAATGGCGATCAACGTCACCGGCGTTAAGGCCGAGAGCGGAGCTCAGACCTATCGCGCAGTCCATGTCGAAGGAGCCGCCGCGCTTGCCCGCGCGGCCAAGGCCGCGGGCGTCGCTGCCTACGCGCATGTCTCCGGCATCGGCGCCGATCCCGATTCCGGATCGCCCTACATCGCCAGCAAGGGCCAGGGAGAGAAGGCGACGGTGTTGGAATTCCCTGGCGCGACGATCCTTCGACCTTCGGTCGTGTTCGGCCCCGAGGACGATTTCTTCAACCGCTTCGGAGCGCTCGCTCGGTTCTTTTGGGTTATTCCGCTATTTGGGGGCGGTCGGACTCGCCTGCAGCCGGTGTATGTCGGCGATGTCGCGCGCGCTGCGGTCGCGGCGCTGGCCGGCGAAACCGAACCGGGCGTCGTCTACGAACTCGGCGGGCCGCAGGTGATGACGCTGCGCGAAGCCGCCAGCTTCGCGCTGCGTGCGACGGAACGCCGCCGCCTTCTCGTTGGGCTGCCCCTCACGCCATCCCGTTTGATCGCGACAACCACGACCGTCGCAAGAAAGGCTTCCTTTGGCATCTTTCCCAAGCTTCTGACGGTTCATCGCGACCAGATCGACCTGCTTGCGATCGACAACATTGTCTCGCCGGAGGCGGAGGCGGAGGGACGCACGCTCGCCGGTCTCGGTATTGCGCCGCAAGCGGTGGACGCGATAGTCGGCTCCTATCTTGTGCGTTTCCGTAAGACGGGCCAATATGAGTTGCAGCGCTCAGCGTGAGATTGCGTAATTTCCGCAGGAGAGGCTAGCATCTCAAATTCGTAACGCCGGCTCGGGTTGATCGAAAACGGCGTTTTTGCGGCATCTACGCTCTGGGGCGCTGCCTCAGGCGGTTTGGAGTTGGGGACGTTCAGTGATCAAGTCTGAACTCGTGCAACGGATGGCCGCGCGCAATCCGCATCTCTATCAGCGCGACATCGAGAACATTATCGACGCAATCCTCGGAGAAATCGGAGACGCGCTGGCGCGCGGCGAGCGGGTCGAGTTGCGAGGCTTCGGCGCCTTTTCGACCAAGCAGCGTCAGGCGCGGACCGGACGCAACCCGCGCACTGGCGACAAGGTGCCGGTGACGGAAAAGCTTGCGCCGTTCTTCAAGACTGGCAAGGAGATGCGCGAGCGTCTCAACCGCATGGCGGCCGAACTGGATTGAGATGACGCTCCCGTCCGAATGGCGCTGCGGGCTGACGGAGCGAGAAGGACTCCGATGATCCGTTTTTTCCGCATCATCTTCGTTGCGATTGTTTTTGTGATCCTGCTGGCGTTCGCCTTCGCCAACATGCAGTGGGTCAGGGTGTCGTTCGATCCGTTCAGCGCGGCCGGCAGCGCCGCCTTCGCGCTCGAGGTTCCTCTCTTCGTCGTCGTCATCGCCGCCGCCATGCTCGGCGTCGTCGCCGGCGCGGCTGCGACTTGGGTGTCGCAAGGCCGGCATCGTCGAGCGGCCCGCCGGAGCCGCGTCGAGGCGGATCGCTTGCGCGCCGAGGCCGAGCAACTCAAAGCGGCTCGGCCGGCCGCCGCGCTGCCTCGCTAAGCTTGCGATGCGCGTCTTCTCCGCCGAGGACATCGACAGGACGCTCGATTTTCCCGCACTGATTGACGCGCTGGCCGAGGCGATGCGAGGGGGATTCTACGCGCCGCATCGCCATCACCACCCGATCGAGCGCGCCGGCGAGGCGCAGGCGACCCACCTGCTGATGCCCGCCTGGACCGAAGGCGCCTCGAGCGCCGGTCGCTATCTTGGCGTCAAGGTGGTCAATGTGTTCCCGGGCAATTCGGCCCGCGGCGTTCCGGCGGTCCAGGGCCTCTATGTCCTGCAGTCCGGCCGCACCGGCGAGACGCTCGCAGCGATCGACGGAACGCGCCTGACCCACTGGCGCACCGCGGCTGCCTCTGCGCTTGCGGCCCGCCATCTCGCCCGGATCGACGCAAAGCGCCTGGTGATCGTTGGCGCGGGCGCGCTCGCGCCCTTCCTCGCGCGCGCGCATGCGAGCGTGCGCGAATACCAACAGATCTTGGTGTGGAACCGCCATGTGGAAGGCGCGCGGAACCTGGCGGCGCGCCTCGCCGATAGGGGCCTGCCCGCTCAGCCGGCCGAGGATCTTGAAGCCGCAGTCGCCGAAGCCGATGTCGTCTCCTGCGCAACGCTTGCGACCGAGCCGCTGATCGCCGGCAAGTGGCTGAGGCCGGGCCAACATCTCGACCTCGTCGGAGCGTTCACCATGGCGATGCGTGAGGTCGACGACGAGGCGCTTCGCCGCAGCCGGATTTATGTGGACACCGACGCCGCGCTCGCCGAAGGCGGCGACGTGGCGGTCGGGATCTTGGGCGGCGCGATTGACCGCTCGGCCGTCGTCGCCGACCTCCCAGCGCTTTGCAGCGGCGCGGCCGGCCGCACCAACCTCGAGGAGATCACCCTGTTCAAGTCGGTCGGCGTAGCGATCGAGGATCTCGCCGCGGCGATCCTGCTCTGGCGCAAGGCAGGCGGCGCGGAGCCATAAGCGGCCGACCCGGCCTGCCGGTGCGCCGCCGACGGTTGGTTTGCCTGCTAGCAGGTCGTTTTCCGCCCCGCGGTCGGCAATTCTTTCCAGAACCCACTGCAAAGTCATGGTGTTGCTAGCCCGTCTTCGCGGATTCGGCCAAATTTCGGGTATTGACATCAAGGAAATCAATGCTTTGACGAAAAAGGTCTTCACTACAGGAGGTGTTGGGCGGGGAGCTTGGCGGCGGCGATTTTGGGGGGCGGCTGGGCTGGCAATTGCAGCTTCATGCGGTCGATGAGGAGGCGCAGGTCTGGCTCGGGTTCGGTGGTGCGGGTGAGGATGATCTCGCGGCCGTCGGTCGTGGGCAGGTGCACGTCGATCATCTGCACGGCGGCGAACTTCGCCAGCGCACTGCGTGCGGTCAGGCCCGGGGCGAGACTGTGCAGGCGGCGGGTGAGGGTGATCTGCAGGCAATAGGCGAGGAAGGCTATGAAGATGTGGGCTTCGATGCGCTTCTCGTCTTGATGGAACACTGGGCGGATGGCGAGGTCGCCCTTCAGGTTCCGGAACGCTTCTTCAACGGCGACGAGTTGTATGTAATACTGCCAGAGGTTTGCGGGGTCGTCGTCGGTCAGGTTGGTGCGCAACAGATAGCGGCCCTCGCGGCGTCTGACCTTGCGCAGCTTGTCCCGGTCGAGCGCATAGGCGAGCGCGCCGGTCTTGTCGACGTCGGTTTTGACCAGGCGCCAGGCGGAGGGCGCCTTGGAGCGCGCCGCGCCGAGCTTCATCAGCCTTTCCTCGCGCGAGATGTCCATCTCGGCGAGTTTCTTCAGCCGCGCCCACAGCCACTTGAGCTGCCGCCTGCGCATCGCCCGCTCCTTGCTGACGCGATCGGCGCTCTGGGCGAAGACGTAGAGTTCGTCGCCCTGGGCGAGGAGCTTGACCTCGACACCCTCGCGCGCCTTGCGCCACGGCTTGTCGACGAGCTGCTTTTCGAGGCGGGTCAGGCGTCCTTTGGGCGTTCCGACCAGATACTGGACGGGCGGATCGGCCATGCGCATCTCGGCCAGGACCTCCTCGGTCGGCACGCCGCGGTCCATCACCCAGACCCGCCGCGCCTTGCCGTACTGGCTCTCGATCTTTTCGAGGAACGACCGCAGGGTCGTGCTGTCGGCCGTGTTGCCGGGCAGGACCTCGTAGGCGAGCGGCAGGCCTTCGGGGGTGACGACGAGGGCGATGACGAGTTGCGGGCAATCGGGCCGCTTGTCGCGGCTGTAGCCGTGGCGGCGTTTCGAGCCCTCGGGTAGGTCGGAGGCGTTGACCTCGAAATAGGCGCTGGTCAGATCGTAGAGCAGCACGTCGAAGGAGGCGTTGAACAGGTCGCGCCAACGCTGTGTCAGATGCGAGAACAGCGCCTGTTTGTGTTTGAGCAGCTTGTCGTGGCAGGCGTAGAGCTTGTGCGCTTCCGCGAGGCCGAAGTCGGCGCCGAGCAGATCCGCCATGGCGCTGTCGAGGAACCATTGGCGATGCAGCCGCCATTCGCTTCCCGGGTCGATCAGGCGGTAGGTCGCCAGCACTTGCAGCCCCTGATCCGAGCGCGTCCCCTTGCGGCTCCTCGGCAGGCGTTCGGCCCAGAAACGGTCGAGTTGCAGCTCGCGCCACAGGACGCCGGCGAGCCAGCACGCGCCCCACTGACGCGGCCGGCAGAGCCGCATCTCCGACAGGCGCAGACGCACGACCGAGGCGTCGGCGGCCGGGAGGTCGCAACGCTCGTCGGGAAACAGGGACAGCGAACGGGGCGCGCCGGCGTCCTCGTCGAACACCTCGATCGCCTTGCGCCAGGCTTCAGCCTGGGAAGAATTGATCTCGCCGAGGTAGAGGACATGGCGCTGCACCACCCGGCTGCTGTCGAGCCGCCGGTTTTCGACGACGCTCCAGTAGAGATGCGTCTTCCCGTCCTTCCGCCTTTCGGTCTTCCGCAGAAACATGGCAGGACGCAGTGTGCCACGGACGGCCGAGTTCGAGGAATCCTGCTCACGCAAACTTGGTCTTCACTACAGCCGTTTTTGGCGTTCCTTCCGATGCTCGCATCAATAAACTCAGATACATAAGCGTCGCGAAACGCCGCAAAATCAGGTTATCCACAGGCGAATCCGCGAAGACGGGCTAGTTCCAATGGTTGATCTGGATCGCCGCGGGCGTCAGGATGGCGGCGAACAGGCCCGGAAGGAAGAACAGGATCATCGGCACGGTCAGCGTTGGCGGCAGCGCCGCGGCCTTCTTTTCCGCTGCGGTCATGCGCAGGTCGCGACTCTCCTGCGCGAGCACGCGCAAGGCGGCGCCGAGCGGCGTGCCGTAGCGCTCGGCCTGCGCGAGGACGGTGGTGAGAGCCCGTATCGAATTCGAGCCCTGTGCGCGACGCGAGGTTCTCGAACGCGATCCGCCGTTCGGCGAGATACGACATTTCGGCGGCCAGCAGGCCCATTTCCTCGGCCATGGGGATGCTTTCGATGCCGATTTCCTCGCTCACCTTGCGCGCTGCGAGCTCAATCGACATGCCGGACTCGACGCAGATCAAGAGCAGGTCGAGCGTATTGGGATAGGCGCGCTCGAGCGCCTTCTTGCGCTTGGCGATCGTGTTTCTGAGGAACAGCCCCGGCGCCTGCATGCCGAGATAGGCTGCCGCGATCGCCGCGCCGAGCTTGACGAAGAAGGGCTGGCTCCACTTGATGACGAAAAACACGTAGACAAGGGTGATCAGGAAGAAGGCGATCGGCGCCGCCATCCGGAAGGCGAGAAAGGCGTATTCGCCTGCCGGCGCCGCGGAAGCCCGCCATCGCCAGCTGTCTTTTGGCCGTCTCGGCCCCCACCCAGCGCTGGAGGTCGAGACGCTCGACCAACTGCTTGACGAGCCGACCCGGCTTCATCCGCACCGCCGACCGCTTATCGGCGGCGGCCAGCTTCTCCCGTTCCCGAGCGCGGATGCGCTCGCGCTCGACGCCAACCGCCTTGATCCGGCGCGCGAACGGATCAGGGCTGAGTCAGGGACGCGAGCGCGCCGGCGACGGCGGCCGCGGCCGCCGCGACCGCCAAGAGGAGTGCGATCCGATGGGGATCGGTCAGGAATGCCGGGATCTCGTACCCCATCGCGCCATTCTCCGTTCAGATGTCGAAAGAGACCATTTTCTTCATCATCGCCACGCCGATCGCCATCCAGCCAATCGCGACGCCGGCGATGAGCCGGCCATGGGTGGTTGTCCACAGGAGAGACACGTATTTTGGCGACGAGAAATAGAGCACCCCCACGACCAGGAACGGCACGAGCCCGATAATGACTGCCGAGGCCTTCGCCTCCATCGACATGGCTCCGATCTTCGCCTTCATCTTCTTGCGCTCCCGCAGGACTCGGGACAGGTTGGCGAGCGCCTCGGACAAGTTGCCGCCCGCCTGGCCCTGGATCGAGATCACAATCGAGAAGAAATTGGTTTCGGCCACGGGAACGCGCTGCGCCATGCGCTCGACGGCTTCGGGCAACGTGAGCCCGACAGTCGTGGCCTGCACGATTTTGCGGAACTCGCCGCGCACCGGGTCGTCGCACTCCTCTGCGCCGACGCGGATCGTGTCGCCGAGCGGCAGGCCCGACCTGACGCCACGCACGATGACGTCGATCGCCGCTGGGAAACCAGCGATGAACTTCGCAATCCGGCGCCGGCACAGCCATTTGAGCGCGAGTTGCGGCAGGCCAGACGCCGCTGGCAACCGCTGCCGGTGCTGCGACAATGAGGCTGCCGGACTTGATCCAGGTCGCCGCTCCGATCACAAGACCCGCGATCGCGCACACGGCCAGGAACTGCGACGGACTCCAGGAAAGACCCGCCTGCTCGATCCGGCTGCGCAGATTGACTCGCCGGCGGTTTCTTTTTTCCAGATCGCGCAGGCCGTCGGCCATCTGCTTGCGTCGCAGAGCCTTGTCGGCCTGCGCTGCGGCCACGATCGTCTTGCCGGCCGGCCGTTGAACCGCCGCGCGCCGCTTATCGGCGCGGGAGTCGCCGCCCAGCAGCAGCGCCGCCAGGACCCCGACTGCGGTCGCGGCGCCGCCGGCAAGAAGGAGCGGCGAGATCATAATTGAGTTCCTCGTTGCGGAGATGCGCATCCCCGCAAACTGACTTCGCCCGCCCATCAGCGCGCCTCGCCCGCCTCGTCCGCCTCGCTCGCGTCCAGCGCAGCGGCGAGGCGCTGCTCCTCGCCGAACACGCGGGCGCGTTCCCAGAATCGGGGTCGGCCGATTCCGGTCGAGCGATGGCGGCCTTTCAGCCTGCCCTTCGCGTCTTCGCCAAGAATGTCGTACACGAGGAGGTCCTGGGTTGTGATTACCTCGCCTTCCATGCCTACGACCTCGGTGATGTGGGTGATGCGGCGCGAGCCGTCGCGCAGGCGGGCCGCCTGAATGATGACGTCGATCGATGAGGAGATCATGTCGCGCACGGTCCTGATGGGCAGCGTGTAGCCGCCCATGGAGATCATCGATTCGAGCCGGCTCAGCGCCTCGCGCGGCGAGTTGGCGTGCAGCGTGCCCATCGAGCCGTCGTGGCCGGTGTTCATCGCCTGCAGGAGGTCGAAGGCCTCCGGCCCGCGCACCTCGCCGACGATGATCCGCTCCGGCCGCATGCGCAGGCAGTTGCGCACGAGATCGCGCATCGTGATCTGCCCGGCGCCCTCGAGGTTGGCCGGACGCGTTTCGAGCCGCACCACGTGGAGTTGCTGGAGCTGCAGTTCGGCGGCGTCCTCGCAAGTGACGATGCGTTCGTCGGAATCGATGAAGCGGGTGAGACAGTTGAGGAGGGTCGTCTTGCCCGAGCCGGTGCCCCCGGAGATGAGCACATTGCAGCGCACTCGGCCGATGATCTTGAGGATCTCGGCGCCGGGCGGTGAGATCGAACCGAAGCGCACGAGCTGGTCGAGCGTCAGCTTGTCCTTCCTGAATTTACGGATGGTGAGGGCGACGCCGTCGATCGCCAGCGGCGGCGCAATGACGTTGACGCGCGAGCCGTCGAGCAGGCGCGCGTCGCAGATCGGCGAGGATTCGTCGACCCTGCGCCCGACCTGGCTGACGATGCGCTGGCAGATGTTCATGAGCTGCGAATTGTCTCGGAAGCGCACGCTGGTGAGCTGGATCTTGCCGTCCACCTCGATGAAGCAGCGCGCGGGGCCGTTGACCATGATGTCGGCGATGTCGTCGCGCGCGAGCAGCGGCTCGAGCGGTCCGAAGCCAAGCACGTCGTTGCAGATGTCGTCGAGCAAATCCTCCTGCTCGGCGATCGACAGGATCAGGTTCTTGACCGCTACGATTTCGTGCACGATGTCGCGAATTTCGTCGCGGGCGTCGTCAGGATCGAGCTTGGACAAGGCGGAGAGATCGATCGCCTCGATCAGGCTGCTGAAGATGAGCGCCTTGGTCTGAAAGTAGGTGTCCGACCTGCCGTCCACCTGCGGCTGAGGCCGCTTGTCCGTGCGCGCTGGGTCCGGCGACGCAACGCCGCGTTCCGCGGGCAGGACGTCTGCGCCGGAGCTGGCGCGCTTGCCGAACATCGTCAAAGCCCTCTTTCTCTAGGCGCTGCGAACGGCGCGTGTCATCCGCGCGCCCAGGCGAGCGCCGACATCAACGGCTCGAGAAAGCCTTTCCTCGACCGCGTCGTCTCTCTCCACCCGGCCACCAACGCAGCAAGCTCGTTGAAAGTCTCGGCGGCCTTTCCTTTCGGCTCGACCTCCGCGATCATCTGGCCGTTGTTGGCGGCGCCGCCGAACAGTTTGGCGTCGTGCGGAAAAATGGCGACCGGCTTGACTCCCACCGTCTTGGCGAACTCCGCTGCCGCGATTTCGGGCCGCCGCAGCATGCCCACGCCATTCAGCACCAGGCGCGGCGGATGGTCGTGCGGTCGGGCAGCCTTGAGCAGGTCGATGAGATTCTTGGCGTTGCGCAGGTTGGCGAGGTCTGGCGCCGCGATTACGATCACATCGTCGGAGGCGATCAGCGTCCGGCGGACCCAGCCGCTCCACTGGTGCGGCAGGTCGACGACGATCCAGGGCGTCGAGGCGCGCATCGCGTCGATCAGCGTGTCGAAAGCCGACTCGGAAAAGTCGAGCGCACGATCGAGCGTCGCGGGCGCAGCGAGCAGACTCAGATGGTCTCCGCATTTGGCGAGCAGCCGGTCGACCAGCACAACGTCGACGCGCTCCGGGGCGAACACCGCATCGGCCACGCCCTGGGCGGGATCCTGGTTGTAGTCGAGCCCGGCCGTGCCGAAGGCAAGGTCGAAATCGGCGATGATAGTCGCCTTGTCTGCGATGGAGGCCAGCGACCATGCGAGATTGTGCGCCACGGTCGAAGCGCCGACGCCGCCCTTCGACCCGATCACGCTGACGATCCGGCCGAGCGGTTTTGCGCCGGGCGCGCGGAAGAGCTGCGAGATGGCCTGCACGAAGTCGACGACGTCGAACGGCGGCACGAGATATTCGCTGACCCCGCGCGCTATCAGCTGGCGATAAAGCGAGACGTCGTTGGTTCGCCCGAGCACCACGACCTTGGTTCCCGAGTCGCAACAGTGGGCGAGTTCGTCAAGATGGGCGATCAGCGCCTCCCGGTCGGCCGGCGCCTCCAGCACGATGACGTTGGGCGTCGCGGAATTGCGGTAGGCTTCCAGCGCCGCCGCGGCGCCGCCCATGTTCTGCTTTACCTGCGCCTTGGCCATCCGCCGGTCGGTCACCGCCTCGGCGACGACGGCGGAAGCTTCGATCGACTCGCAGAACGCCTGGATCGAGATGCGCGGCACGGGGTCGATCTGGACGAGCGCGGGGTGAACGCCAGCGAGGCTCATGGGTCAGCTCCCACCGCCCGAGCTGTCTGGCGAGTTGCTCGTCGTGATGCCGCCGCCGGCGCCGATCGGGACGAGATCGGTCTTCCACTTTGTGCCCGGATCCTTACCCTTGCGAACGGCTTCGATCGCCCGCATCCGCATGACGGGGTCCGACGGGCTGAGCGCCCGCGGCTGGACGAAATCGCGCGGATCGTCGACTTGCGCGGCCAGCACAGCCTGGCTTGCGCAGCCGAAATTGGCGTAGGGCTCGTTCTGCCACCCTTCGAGCGAGGAGCCCGAGGCGAGATCCTCGGGCCAGTTTCCGCATGGCGTCGCGACCTTGGCCTTGAGGCTCATGAAGGCGACGCGGATCGGCGCCACGCCGCGAGGGCTCGGCGTATAGGTCGAAACCCCAACCCTCGCCGCTCCCGCGCTGGCGAGCGCTGCTCGGACGGCGCCGACGGCGGCGCGATCCGGGCGCTCCGTCGCCGGGATGAGAATGACGATCTCGCCCGACCCGAAGGCACGATAGCGCTCGACGAACGCCCGGAGATTGGCGAGCGTCCGGCCGTCGAGCCGGCCGTGCGCCGCGAAGATGTCGACCGTCGCAGGCGCGGAGACCAGGGCGATCGGATGCCGCGCCTCGAAGTCGCCGGGGAAGACCGGATCGGAAGAGGCGTAGCGCGCCCCGCCACAGCCCGCCAGCGCCGCGGCGAGCGGCAGGAGGACAGCCAGGCTCGCATTGCATTTGAAGACAAGGCGGAAGCGCTCCGCACGCTCTTTGCCCGCAATTCGTTGACGTTTAGGTGCGCGCATGGCGGGTCTCGTGCCTATTGGGTGATGAAGCCGATCTTGCCGGCGTAGCCGGGTAGGGGCTGCAACGCGCCAGTGGTGGAGTAGAGCCGGTTGACGCGGCCGAGAAACCAGGCCTGCGGATCGCTGGCGTCCTGGAAATTCTGATCCGGCTTGACGACCTGGCTCGGATCAATGGCGTGCACGATGTAGGGCGTGACCACGATCATCAGTTCCGTCTCGTTGCGCTGGTAGTCGCGTGAGCGGAACAGAGCGCCGAGGATGGGCAGGTTCATCAACCCGGGGACGCCGTTGATCGCCTGCTGGGTTTGCGTCGAGATGAGGCCGGCGGTGGCGATCGAGCCACCTGAGGGGAGCTCGACGGTCGTGACATTGTTGCGGGTGCGGAAACCGGGAATGGTAATGTTGGCGTTGTTGCTGATGGGGATCGTCATTTGCGTCGAATAGTCGACGTCGGTGACCTCGGTCGCAATCCGCAACTGGATTCGCCCAGGAGACAGCACCACGGGGGTGAAATTGAGGGTCACGCCATAGGGCTGCTGGATGAAGGCGAGCGTGCAAGCATTGGCATTGGCACTGCTTGTTGTTGCAGGACTGGGCGATCGGGATAGTGCCGCCGGCCATGAACTTGGCGCTTTCGCCCGAGACCGCGGTCACATCCGGTTCCGCGAGGGTATGCGCGACGCCCTGCCGCTCGAAAGCCCGAATTGTGGCGTTCAGCTCGCTGGCGCCTTTTTTCCAAATCAGCGTCGCCGCGGTGTCCGTCAGCGCGCCCTTGATGGCGAAGGGATTGTCGAGGTTGAAGCTGCCGTTCGGTCCGTTGCCGCTCAGGTTGACGCCGAGTTGCTTGACAATGTCTCGGCGGATTTCCGCGATGGTCACCCGCAGCGTCACCTGGTCGAGGCCGCGGATGGTCAGCGAGTTGATCACTCTGCCGGTCGCTTCGGTCGAGCTCTTCTCGTTGCTGTCGCCAGCGCCGCTTTGAGATCCGTTTATTCCCGTCGGCGAGCCAGAGGACTGCTTTGTGTCGTTGACGAAGCCGTTTGCCAGGTCGACCGCCTTCTGAGCCTCGATCGCCGACGCAACCGTGCCCATCAGGATGATCGAGTTGGCGACCGTATGAACCTGGATGGCGTTGCCCGGCATCGCGACGTCGATAAGACGCTTCAGGTCTCCCACGTCGCGTCCAACCGACACTTCAATCGTTTCGATCTTGCGGCCGTCATTGGCGAGCGCAAAGATGGTCGTCTGACCGTTGGCGAGGGCAGACACATAAATCCGCCGCGCCGTGCGGACGATGGCGTTGGCGATCCGCGGATCGCCGACATAAATTTCGGCCGCTTCCTCCGGCAGGTTGAAGATCTTCGACTCCCCGACGCCCATTTGGCAGTGCAGAACCGCGTCGCCGCTCGCGCTCCGCGCCGGGCACGGAGCGTCAGGCTCGGCCGCGCTGACGCCGGCCGCCAGGCCGCAGAGGCGCCGCCGGCGAGGCCAAGGGCAAGCGCTCGCGCCGAGGAGGGACCGCCGCTGGGTCATGGGGCCGCCTGCTGCGCTGCGCCGAAGCGAATGACGGTCAGCCCGGCGTGTTCCGGAGCGGCCACGGTCTTCGCGCTGCCGCCGCTGTCGGCGAGGCTGCGCAGCACCAAAGCAAGGCCGCCGGCGCTCGCGTGCTGGGCGAGCACGATCAGGTTGACCTGATCGGGGTCGAGTTCGAGAGTCGCGTTGGCGCCGGTGACGACCTTCTTGCCGTTCTGCTCCTCGACGTTCTGTCCGATCGCCAGCACCCGCACATTGGCGAGAACCGTCTGGGCGGTCACGACTTCGACGCCGCGCGCCCGGGTCGCCCCGTCGTCGCGGGCGAGCCGCACGACATCCACCCGGTCGCCGGGCACGATGAAGCCGCCGGCGGAGGTGTCGCCGCCGTTGTCGATCTTGATCGCGACCGCCCGTTTGCCGCTCGGCAGGATCGCCGCCATGAACCCGCCGGCTTCGGCCTTGACCAGCTTTTCTCGCCGGATCGGTTCGCCGCGCAAAAAGTCGGCGCGGACCATCGACCCCTTCAACTCGCGAATGTCGTCGACGGACGGGGAGCGGACGATCATCTTCTCGGACATGTCCGTCTTGGGCCACGGCTGCCAGGCGAAGGAGCCCTCTCCGACCACCGCGCCCATCGGCAGATCCTGCGCGGCGACCAGAACCTGATCGACCGGCGGCTCAGGGTTCTGTGCCACAACCGGAGCGGCGGGGCGCGCGCCCTGGCCGCCCGACAGCAGCGCGTAGGCGCCGCCGAAGGTCGCAACCGCGATCGCGACGACGATGCCGAGCCTTCTATTCATCCGACTCCAACCCTGAGAAAGCCTGTCCCGCCGAGACAATCAAGCTGAAAATCGTCAAGACGCAGTTAATGAAGCGTATCGACCGTTAGATTTCCAATTAGCCAGCCGTATACCGATGTCTTAGTTCCGTTGGGGAAAGCATAAGTTTGACGCAAGCTTCATTCAAGACTTGACGACCGAATGGAGGGCTGGCGCGGCGTCAGCGGGGCCGCTCAGGCGACCGCCGCCAGCCAGACGGGACTGTGCGGGAACTGGATGACACCGGCCGCCGCCAACGCGATTCCGTAGGGAACGCCGGAGCCGCGGCGCCGGAGCCGGGCGATCCAGGTCGGGCGCGCGAGCGCCTCGGGCAATAGGCGAGTGCGGGCGGCGAGAATCGTCAGGGCGAGCAACCCGCCAAAGACCGACGCGGTGACCACGAAGTTAAGAACTCCGTCCCACCCGAGCCACAGCGCGATCGCCGCCGCGAGCTTTGCGTCGCCGCCGCCGACCCACTTTCGGCTGTACAAGAATAGTGCGACGCCGAGCGCCGCGACACCGCAGGTGAGGCCGAAGACGACGGTTTCGGCCGGCAAGCCGAGCGCGGCCGACAACCCGAGATAGCCGAGCGCCAGCGCCACCGGAATGGCGTTCGGGATGGTCATCGTCATCAGGTCCATCGACGCCGACAGCGCCATCAGGCCGGGGAAGACGGCCGCGACAAGGGCGACGAGGAGGGCGGATAACATCGGAAGGAGTGTTCAGTCGGAAGCCGGCTACAGCGCGGGAGAGACTGCGGCGCGGTCGCCTGATTGGGACGGCACGGCGAGGCCGCGGACGAAGGCGCCGGCGAAGCAGTCGCCCGTCGGCGCCTGCGTTCTCACGAACCCGGGTTGGCCGCAGTGAGCTTGGTGGAGATGGCGTTGAACACACTAGTGATGCTGGTCCCGACGCGTCGTGGCTGCAGTAATGATCGACGACGGAGATCAGTGATGCGATCAATGCATATTCAATCGCAGTGGCGCCGGATTCGTCGTGGATAAGCTTTCTGAACTCTTTAAGCATGAATGCACTCCTGCTTTTCTGCCTCTAACCTAACGTAAGTTTCGGCTTGTGGGACCGATACGGAAGGACACTATCCTTCACCGATTTCAGGCGCGTTAATATGACCGCGTAAATCTGCGGTACCTCGCTGACGTCAGCCGCGAAGGCTCTCATCCGGCTTATCAGGGCGCTAGGTCGATCTGCGGCTCGCCGTTGCGATCCTCGACCTCGACGATCCACAGGTCGGGGTCGAACCGGACTTCGCGCGCGAGCCGCGCCTCCGCATCGGCCGGGTCGATCCACTCCGGCTGGTGCATGCGCTGAAACAGCCGGTCGACGCCGGGAGGCGAATTCGGACGCCAGAGATTGCGGCGCGGGTCCGTAGAGCGCGACGCGGCCGTCCAACCGGTCGATCTTGACAAGGATCGCCCCCGCTTCCGCCGCCCCTCGGCGGCGAAGCACAGCGACCGAGCTCTCGGCATTGCGGAGGCGCAGATAGGCCGCGACCCAGATGTCGGACCGCAGGCGCACCTCAGCGGGCGGCGGCCCGCACGGCCGCCGTCAGCTGCCTGACAAGATGCGCAGTGATTTCGGTCGAGATCGGGAGGCCGTGGCCTCGCTCGAACTCGCGTAGCGCCTGGTCGGTCGCGCCGCCCTGGGCGCCATCGGCCTTGACCGGGTAGCCGAGCTTTGCCAGGGCGGTCTGCGCCGCAACGACCAGATGCGAGTCATCGGCCGGCGGGGATTCGCCGCGCAAAAGATCGCCGATCGGGTCCGACCGCTGGCCGCCGCTTGGAGCCGCAGGAATCGGAGCGGCCGGCACGGGCGCCGCAGCAGCCTCGTGCGCGACGGTCGGAGCCGGCGGCGGCATTGGCGCAGGCGCGACCGGGGCCGGTGCGGCGACTTTTTTTGCTGGCGCCGGTTGAAACAGCGGCGCCGGATGCCGCTCGCGCTGCAAGACGAGAGCGTTCACGCCGATGCCGGCGAGCAGAGCCGAGAGGATCGCGCCAATATAGAGCCGAGGCGGCAAGGCGAGCGCGCGGGCCGCCGCACGCCGAAGCGCCCCCCCGCCGCGAACCGCTTTCTTGACTGGCCGCGACAGGATGGAATCGTTGCGGATCCGCGCGAGCGCTTCGATCATCGTGGTCTCTCCGATCTGCCGTCTCCTGGGACGATGGTCCGCGCCGCGGCCGGATAACCGAGATCGCGACCCAGGCGTTCCGCCCGATTGATCTCAGGCGCGTCTTAACCCAATGCTAAGGTTGAGAGGCCGGTTACCTATTCCCTAACTCCGCTGCCCAGATGGTAAAAAATCCGTAAATCTCGGTCGTGTCCGAGCTGGCCGCGTAACCGCGAAGGGCGGCTTGCGCGACGGCCATTGGCGGGGCCAATACTACCGGGTCCTGTCCGCGCCGCAGGAGACGAGCTGTCGGCGAAGCGGCCGGCGTTCATGATCGCCAAGCTCTGGACTTCGTTCGACAAGCTGAGGACGAGGCGCGAAGGAGCGGCTCGAGTTAAACTCCGGATTGGAAGGACTTGGAATATGTCTGCCACGGTTCGCATTGGGGTTATTGGCCTCGGCCGGCTCGGCCGGCGCCATGCGGAAAACCTTGCGTTTCGCGTCGCCGGCGCAGAACTCGTCGCGGCCGCGAGCCCGGTCGCCGAAGAGCGCGCCTGGGCGGAGACGAGCCTGAGCGGCGTCACGACCTATTCCGGACTGACGGAACTCTTGGATCATCCCCGCCTCGACGCCGTTTGGATTGTCACGCCGACGTTGTTTCACGCCGATCATGTCATTGCCTCGATCCGGGCTGGCAAGCACGTCTTCTGCGAAAAACCGCTCGCGCTCGAGACCGCCGACTGCGACCGCGCCATCGCAGTCGCGGCCGAGCATCCGGGCCAGATCGTGATGATCGGCTTCATGCGCCGCTTCGATCCCGCCTACGCGGAGGCCAAGCGCCGGATCGCGGCGGGCGATCTCGGGCAGGTCTTCGCCATCCGCTGCGTTTCGGAGGACCCCATCGATCCCAGTGGATTTTTTGTCCGTTTCGCCCCGACCTCGGGCGGCATCTTTCTCGACTGCTGCATCCACGATATCGACCTCGTCCGGTGGATGCTCAGGGGCGCTGAGCCGAGGTCGATCGCTGCGGTGGGCAGCCGCGTTCTTTATCCGGAGCTCGAAGCTTGCGGCGACGTCGACACCGCTTCGGCCATCGTGACGTTCGAAGGCGGCGCGATTGCCGACTTTTATGTGACGCGCACGTCGCACCGGGGCTACAAGGCGTCGATGACGCTCGTCGGCGCCAAGGCGACCCTCGAGATCGGCCGGGCCATTCCCCGGCTGCCGTTGACGCTGGAATCGGGTGGAAGCCGGTCCGTCGCCGGCCAGGCCGACTTCTTCGAACGGTTCGGCGACGCCTTTCTCAACGAGGCTCGGGCGTTCGTCGAGGCCGTCCGCGGCGGCGGTCCGACGCCGCTCAGCCTCGCGGACGCCCGGGAAGCCACCCGGCTCGCCTGCGCAATGCGCGCCGGGCTCGTGGTAGGCTGAGGCCTTCGGAGGGTTGAGACAGATTCCGGTTCCAAGCGACTGTCACGCGTTGCTTCAGTCAATCGCCATGCGTTTGCTACACGGTCAAAGCTCCTCCCCGGCCCTGCGTCGCTAGCCAGGCCAGGACTTCTCGCTCACTCTCTCGGTCGGCAAGGCGTGTGGTTACCAAAGCATTGTCCAGGCAAGATTCGTAACCTCTGGATCGACTGGGGCAGGCGCGACCGCCTTTTGGCAATCGCGGACAAAACCCCTTAGGCCGCGGCGGTTGGGATCGATTTTCTCCATCAGTTCATTCATCTGACGGAGCCGTCGCACCAATGTCTTCATGAAAGCGATGGCGCGCTGAGGATGGTCTTCGATCGAGGCGGTGAATTCCTCGTAGGAGGTCTCGAGACATTCGACGTCGGTCTGGGCTACGATGGTCGCGGAGCGGGGGCCAGGCTCGATCAGGCACATTTCGCCGAAGACTTCGCCCGTTTCGAGCGTGCCGACCCGCCTCCCGCCCGCGCCGACCAAAACCTCGACCGAGCCGGAGACGATGAAGAACGCCGTGTCGCCCTCGTCGCCTTCGCGAATGATGGTGTCGCCGGCCTTGAACGCGACCGTTTGCATAGATGTCCTCCGTAGCGCCGCCGTCCAACATCGTGCCATGACCGCTTGCCGACGTATAGGGCAGGCGCCGCCGCCGACATGTTCTTCCGCCGTCCGCAATCCCCGGCGCGACCAACTCTCTGCCGACGGCTTTGCCCCGCGCAGGTGGATATTCGTCGCATTGACAACAAACGCAAGCCATGGTTTGCGAAGCGCCCGTCGGCGCTTTCTCCGAGCCCGGCGCCGGAACTCGTTATGCCGCGTCCTATCAAAACGACGACCAAAACGCGCCCCGCCAAAGGCGGGACGATCGGCTGATTGCGCCTCCGCTCCGGTTTCCTCCCCCGGCGGGGCGCCGGGTGAAGGTCCAAATCGACACATTTCATCGACTTGGACGCGTGTCGCGGGGAGGCCTGAGAGCCAAGAGGAATTCGAACCATGTCAGGCTATAAGGTCGCGATCGCCGGCGCCACCGGCAATGTCGGCCGCGAGATGCTTTCCATCCTCGCCGAGCGTCGCTTCCCGGTGTCCGAAGTGATTGCGCTCGCCTCCTCCCGTTCGATCGGCAGGGAAGTTTCCTTTGGCGACACGACGCTGAAGTGCAAGGCGCTCGACCATTACGACTTTTCCGACACCGACATTTGTCTGATGTCGGCCGGCGGCTCCGTGTCCAAGGAATGGTCGCCCAAGATCGGGGCCAAGGGTTGCGTCGTGATCGACAATTCCTCCGCCTGGCGCATGGACCCGGAGGTGCCGCTCGTCGTGCCCGAGGTCAACGCCGACGCGGCCCGGGGATTTGTCTCCAAGTACATCATTGCGAACCCGAACTGCTCCACCGCCCAGCTCGTCGTGGCGCTGAAGCCGCTTCACGACCGCGCGACGATCAAGCGCGTCGTGGTGGCGACCTACCAGTCGGTCTCGGGCGCCGGCAAGGAGGCGATGGACGAGCTTTTCTCCCAGACCCGCGCGGTTTTCATGACGGATCCGGTCGAGCCGAAGAAATTCCCCAAGCGTATCGCGTTCAACCTCATTCCCCACATCGACGTCTTCATGGATGATGGTTCGACCAAGGAAGAATGGAAGATGGTCGCCGAGACCAAGAAGATCCTCGATCCGAAGATCAAGCTGACCGCGACCTGCGTGCGCGTGCCGGTGTTCATCAGCCATTCCGAGGCGGTCAACATCGAGTTCGAGAACCCGATCAGCGCCGACGAGGCGCGCGACATCCTGCGTGAGGCGCCGGGCTGTCTGGTGATCGACCGGCGCGAACCCGGCGGGTACATCACGCCGCATGAAGCGGCGGGCGAAGACGCCACCTACATCAGCCGCATCCGCGAGGATCCGACGATCGAGAATGGCCTCAATCTGTGGTGCGTCTCCGACAACCTGCGCAAGGGCGCAGCCCTGAATGCGGTCCAGATCGCCGAGGTGCTTGCCAAGCGTGGCTGGCTGAAGCCGAAAGCCTAGGCGGCGTAAGCCGGCCACTTCGGCATCCAATCGACATCCGTGCGGTCCGACGCGCCCCCCCTTCGCGGGTCGCGCCGGCCAGGCGCCCGGGAGTCTCAAAGCTCTCGGCGCGCGTCCCCGTCGGTCTGCAGGCTCTCGGCGACTGCGGCGAGCAGAGCTTTGCGCGACGTCGGTTTCGAGAGGACCTTAACTGATCTTCGACAGTTGGAGCGCCCCCGCCGGGTGTAAGGCGTTGATTTGATTGTGGGCGAGGGTGCGCGGCCGCGAGAATGTAGTGCCACGTTTTCCGCCGATTTTGCTTGATTGTTCTGGAATCTTGGCGGATTCTGTGCGCACCATCATCGAGTTCGGCGCCAGGCATTCCGCCATGTATTTCCGAAAAAAAGACCTCGGGCGGCCGCGCCTACCTGCAGATCGTCGAGAGCCGGCGCGAGGGCGCGACGGTGCGCCAGCAGGTGATCGCGACGCTCGGGCGGATCGAGGATCTGCAGGAGAGCGGGCAACTGGAGCGGCTCTTGCGCTCTGGGGCGCGCTTCGCCGACAAGGCGATCGTGCTCGACGCGCTCGACCGCGGCGAGGCGACGGCGATCTCGGCGCGCCGCATCGGTCCGGCGCTCGCCTTCGAGCGGGTGTGGGAGGAGACCGGCTGCCGGGCCGTGATCGAGCGCCTGGCCAGCGCGCGCAACCACGAGTTCCCGCTGGAGCGCGCGGCGTTCCTGACCGTGCTGCACCGCCTCGTCTGCGGCGGCTCGGACCGCGCCGCCGACCGCTGGCGCGAGGATTACCGCATCGACGGCGTCGACGGGATCGAGCTGCATCACCTTTATCGCACGATGGCGTGGCTCGGCGAGGAGCTTCCGAAAGACCAGCAGGACGCCGCGACGCCGTTTTCGCCGCGCTGCGTGAAGGACGTCCTGGAGGAGGAGCTGTTCGCCGCCCGGCGCGACCTCCTGACCACGCTCGACATCGTGTTCATGGACACCACCAGCCCCCGGATCGAGTTCAGGATCGAGTCCGGGGGGCGCGGGCGGTGAGAGGCTCGGGCGGCGCGGCTTCTCGAAAGATCACCGGCCGGACCTCAACCAGATGATCCTCGCCGTCCTGCTCGACGGCGACGGCCGCCCGGTGCGCACGGAGATGTGGCCCGGCAACACCGCCGACGTGACCAGCCTGATCCCGGCGATCGAGCGCTTGCAACGTCGCTTCCGTATCAACCGCGTCTGCGTCGTCGCCGACCGCGGCATGATCAGCGCCGAGACGATCGCCGAGCTCGAGGCCCGCAAGCTCCTCTATGTCCTGGGCGTGCGCGAGCGGACCGACAAGTTGGTCCGCGACCTCGTGCTCAGCGATTCCGCGCCGTTCGTTCCTTTCGGCCTGTTGAAGCCGAGACGCGAGGTCGACTACGAGGCCAAGGCGGTCACGCTCGCCGGGCGGCGCTACGTCGTCTGCCGCAACCTCGATGAGATGAAAAAGGACGCCGCCAATCGCGCGACCATCGTCGCCGCGCTGGAGCGGCAGCTGAAGAAGGGCGACAAGAGCCTCGTCGGCAACAAGGGCTACCGCCGCTTTCTCAAGGACCCGGAGGGCGAGGGCTTCGCCATCGACCGCGCCAGGGTCGAGGAGGACGCAAAATTCGACGGCGTGTTCGTGCTGCAGACCAACGCGAACCTCTCGGCGCTGGAGGCGATGCTCGTATACAAACAACGCTGGACAGTGGAACGAACGTTTCGAACGACCAAAAGCCTGCTCGAGACCCGGCCGACCCCCGGGCTCGTATGGGGAAGTGATTGTCAAGGGGTCCATTCGGGATCGGTTCAGATTGAGGACGGCTCCTGGTTTCATGGATGCGCAACGCCTGAGCCGCGCGCAGCGGTCAACCCTCGCGTCAGCGACCGCGAAGCGGCGGCTCGCGTCAGCGAGGCGGGGTTGACGGCGAGCACGGCTCAGGCCCTCGCCGCCGTCGGACCGCGGACATGCCGGAGGCGGGGAAGGTCCCGCTCCGTGGAGGTGTTCCAGTCGACGTCGGGCGAAACGTGCGGTTGCGCAAGGCCGTTCCAAGGCGGCTCCCCTTTGCTTAAGGCCGCGTGCGGCCTCGCAAGCTCGTATCCGGCGGCGCTCGTAAGGGCGAGCGCCAGACCATGATGCCCTTTTCGCTGGGGCCGAATGGGGAGCCAAGGGGGCAGGACCAATCTTGACGGCGGCGTGTTGCAGCCATAGCCCGGCACGGCGCCCTGCCCACCTTGGACGGTTGCAGACGTCAGCATCGCTCTGTCGCCTGGTTGTTGTTTTTCGTTTCTCGTCGGATCGGTTCGGTTGACCTTACGCCGCCGCCAGACGCACGCCCTGGGGAATGACGCCGGTCTCGACATAGCGCCACAGCGCCACCAAGAGCTTGCGCGCCAAGGCGACGGCCATGATCTTCTTCATCCGGCCCTTGGCGCCGCCGGTGCGCGCGACGAACCACTGGGCGAGCGCGCTTTGCGGCTGAAACATCAGCCAGCGCCACATCAGCTGGGTGAGGATCCTGCGCACCCGCGGATTGCCGTTCTTGCTCAGGCCCTGCTCGCGCCTCGACCCGCCGCTGTCGTAGGGCGTGCCGGTCATGCCGACGAAACCCGCCAGCGCCTTGCGGTCGCGGAAGCGCCGCGAAAAGACTTCGTGAACCAGCGTCGTGGCCGTCTCCACCCCGACGCCGACGAGGCCGGCCAAGAGCTGGATCATTCTCTCGATCCGGTCGGGATCGGCGACGGCGACGACCCGCTCGCGGGCCGTCTCGATCTCCTTCAGTTGCTCGGACAGGAGCCGATGTTGCGCCATCAGGCGATCGAGGCTCGCCTTGGTGTTCGGCGGCAGCGGCCGTCCATCGAACGTGCGCAGCTTTTCCAGATGCTCGGGCGCCTTCTTCAGACGCGGCCGAAAATCGGCGACGCCGAAGCGGGCGAGCAGGCTGCGCATCTGGTTTTCGACCTTCAGACGCGCCACGGTCAGGGCCTCGCGCCGACGTCCCGGCTCGCGCATGTCCTCCTCCGCCTCGCTCGGAATGGGCGCCATCGTGCAGTGGCGCGGTTCTCCCCGCAGCCAGCCGAGAAGCGCCCGCAAAAGAATGTCGACGTCGATGCGGTCGGTCTTGGCGCGCCGGCCGCGACGCTCAACCGAAATGCTCGCCGGATGCATGACACATAGACCTCGATCCCGTGCTCACTCAGGGCGCGCGCGATCCAGAAGCCGTCGAGGCCCGCCTCATATAGCGGCCTCACGCGAGGATCCGAAATTCCTTCGGGTCGATGACGCGGAAATTGTCGGTGATGGTCGACGAGAACTCATCGAACCGCTGCGGCACGGTCTTGCGCAGGAAGCAGAGGATGGCGTCGGCGAAGTCGCGGAATTTGGCGTAACATTTGTTGTGGGTGACGTTCTCGTGCATCACCTTCCACAGCCGCTCGATCGGGTTGAGATGCGGACAGTATGACGGCACGAAGTGCAGAACGATGCGCCTTCCTGGCCGCTGCATCCAGCCCTGGACGACTTTAGCGTGATGGTAGCGGGCGTTGTCGAGGAAGACGTGGATACGGCTCATCGTCGAATGGGTCTGCTCCAGCGCCTCGAACAGGGCGATCGTGCTTTGTGCATCGACGGTTTCAACGTCCATGATGCTGGTCCGTCCGGTCTCCAGGTCGATCGCGCCGTGCAGGTTCAGCCGGTCGCGTCCGGACGCCGTTGGGAGCGCGCAGCGCTGTCCGCGCGGCAGCCAGCGTCCCGCGGGCTTGGACTGGTTGGTCGGATGGACGGCGTCGACGTAGACGACCGCCTCGTCCGGGCCGAGCGAATTGCGCAGGTCCTCGTGCGCGTCGATGAACTTCTGCTGGGTTTCCACGTCGATCTTGCCGGGCACGGATTCCGGCTTCTTCCAGTCGAAGCCGATGCGGTTCATCAGCTTAATCAGTCCGGAGCGGGTGTAGTCCAGTCCGAACCGCTCCAAGATGAACTGTCCGATTTCGGTGGTCGACGTCGGCAGCGCCTCGGTCGCCCAGGCGCGCAATTCATCGATCTGGAGGGGCGACAGCGCACAGGCGCCGCCGTTCAGATCGAACAGGACGAGCGCCTCGACGCCACCGTCCTGGAATGCCTTGAGCCAGGCGCGGACGGTGGAGTCGTCGATGTAAAACGCCTCGGCGACCTCGGCGAAGGACCAGCGCTTGTCGAGCAGCAGCACCGCGTTCGCCCTGCGGGCGATGCGATGCTCCTCCAGCCCGTCCCTGGCGATCTTCACCAGGTCAGCCCGGTCCGCTGCACTGAGGAAACTACGGTTCATCTTCACCAGGCGACTGGAATCGATCCTGCTGATTCGGTCAAACGATTTTCGGATGTCCGAAGAATCCCACTATACCCCACGACCACGCGCCTCACTTCATGGCCGGCCTTCATCGCCTCGCTCTTCCATTGCTCGATCGCTCTCAGCACGCCGCCAATGTCCCCGGCCTCAAATTGGCGTGAGGGACGACGCGACACGCCCGGCACGATCGCCCCTGCCCGCCACGACTTGCCGCTCAGTTCCAGAACGGCCACGAGGGTGCTAGCCCGACTTTCTCAACCGAGGTAGCGCGCGAGCGGAAAGGCGCGTGGAATCAAGGGTAGGCTGCCGAAGGTCTCCACTACATGGGGCGCAACGGGAGCTGCGCCGCCGGACCGGGAACGGCGATTTGCGGCGGCGGCTGCGGCGGCAGGGCGAGGCCGAGTTGTTGCAGGAGAAGCTTCTGGTCGACATTCGGCTCGGTGTGTCGGCACATGATCAGCGTTCGGCCGTCGGTGGTGGGGAAGTGGACGTCGAGCATTTGTATGCCGGCGAGCTTGTCGAGCACGGCGCGCGGGGTGAGGCCGGCGGCCATCGGCCGGAGCCGGGCGCGCAGCGTGACGTGCAGGCAATAGGCGAGGAAGGCCACGAAGATGTGCGCCTCGACGCGGCTCTCGAGCTGGTGGTAGATCGGCCGGAGTTGCAGATCGTCCTTGAGGTTCTTGAAGGCCGCCTCGACTTCGACGAGTTGAATGTAGAACCGCCACAGGTCGGCGGGATCGCGCCCAGACATGTTGGTGCGCAAAAGGTAGCGGCCTTCGCGCCGGCGCGCCTGGCGCAGCTTCTTGCGGTTGAGCGCGTAAGTGAAGGCGGCGGTGTGGGGATCGACCTTGATGTCGAGGAGGCGCCACGCCGCGGGCGCCTTGGCTTTGGCGGCGCCGAGCTTCATCAGTAGGCTCTCGCGGGTGAGGTCCATCAGCGCCAGCTTCGCCAGGCGCGCCCACAGCCATTTCAACCGCCGCTTCCGCATGGCGCGCTCCTTGTCGATGCGCGCCCGGCTCTGGGCGAACACGTAAAGCTCGTCGTCCTCGGCCAAGAGCTTCACTTCGACGCCCGGCCGCACCTCATGCCACGGCAGGCCGACGAGAGACTTCTCCAGCTTGCCGAGGCGTCCCTTCGGGGTCCCCACCAGATAGGCGACCGGCGGATCGGATTGCCGCATTTCGGCGAGCACGTCCTCGGTGGGGATGCCGCGGTCCATCACCCAGATGCGCTCCGCCTTGCCGTACTGCGCCTCGATCTTCGAAAGGAAGGCGCGCAGCGTCGTCTTGTCGGAAGTATTGCCGGGGAGAACCTCGTAGGCGAGCGGAAAGCCGTCGGGTGTCACCACGAGCGCAATGACCACCTGCACGCAGTCCGGACGCTTGTCGCGGCTGTAGCCGTAGCGGCGTTTGTCGCTGTCGTCGTCCGGCGGGTCGGATTCGAAGTACGTGCTGGTCAGATCATAGAGAAGGACGTCGAAGCGGGCGCCGAACAGATCCTGCCACCGCCGGCGCAGGTGCGTGAACAGCGCCGGCTTGTGCTCGACGAGCTTGTCGAGGCAACGATAGAGCGCGTTCTTCTCGACCAGCGCGAAATCTTCGCCGAGCAGATCGCCCATGGCGCTTTGCTCGAACCACAGCCGGTGTAAACGCCATTCGCTGCCCGGATCGATGAGCCGGTAACACGCCAGCGTCTGGAGAATGTGCCGCCAGCAGGTTCCTTCGCGGGAATCGGGCAGACGGGCCGCCCAGAAGCGGTCGAGTTCCAGTTGCTCGTAGAGCTGGCAGGCGAGCCAGCACGCGCCCCATTGCCGCGGCCGGTGTAGTTGCATGGCCCCGAGCCGGATCTGCACGCCGTGGTCCTCGGCGTGTTCGGGCAGCGGCCGATCGGCGGGGAACAGGGCCAATTGGGTCGGCTGTCGCGCCTCCTCGTCGAAAGCTTCGATCACCCGGCACCACGCCTCCTCCTGGCTGTCGTTGATCTCGCCAAGATAAAGCACCTGGCGCTGCACCACCTTGCCGCCGGCGCAGCGCTTGCTCTCGACAATGCTCCAGTAGCAGTGCTCCTTGCCGTCCTTGAGACGGCGATTCGGTCGCAAATACATGGCGACCCCAGTCTACGCCAAACGCGCAATCTGAAAAGATACTAGGTCTCCACTACACGGCTATTTCAAAACCCGGCCATTGATCCAACTCGTCTTTTGCTCCTTCCCAGCCCCAAAATTCGTTCCCAGCCTGCTCCGGTTGAGAAAGTCGGGCTAGAGCGGTTTCCCAGCGAAATGAATTGCGGGGGATTCCCGAATTAGGGCTGTTCATGATTTATGGGCTCCGCCGCGTGAAGGAGGCGGCGGGGATGGCGCTATCCGAAGATCTTCGCACACGTGTGGTGGAGGCTGTTGTGGCCGGCGGCCTGTCGCGCAACGCGGCGGCCAAGCGTTTCGGGGTCAGCATCGCCAGCGCCATCCGTTGGGTTTGGCGCTTCCAGGCCACCGGCGAGATTTCCCCGGCGCCGACGGGCGGGGATCGACGCTCGGACCGCATTGAGGCGCATGGCGATTATCTGCTTGGCCTCATTCGTCGTCAGCCGGACATCACGTTGTTGGAAATCCAGGAGCGGTTGATCGCCAACTGCAGCGAGCGCTTTTCTTTGTCGGTGATCTGGCGCTTCTTCGATCGGCACGAGATCACATTCAAAAAAAAAACCGCGCATGCCGAGGAACAGCAGCGCCCCGATGTTTTGAAGCGGCGCCAGGAGTGGTTTGGGGCGCAACTCGATCTCGATCCGAGGAAGCTCGTGTTCATTGACGAAACGGGGGCTTCCACCAATCTGGCGCGCAAGGGCGGACGATGCCGGCGCGGTCGACGACTGCGGGTCGGCATTCCGCATGGCCATTACAAGACCATCACGCTCGTCGCCGGCCTACGCCTTTCCGGTCTCGTGGCGCAAAAGGCCTACGACCGGCCGATGAACGCGGCCACGTTCGAGGACTGGGTGGAGAAATGCCTCGCTCCCACGCTCTCGCAAGGCGACGTCGTCGTCATGGACAATCTGTCGAGCCACAAGGGAGCAAGGGTCGAGCAACTCATCAAAGCCGCCGGAGCCGAGTTGCTTTATCTGCCGCCTTACAGCCCCGACATGAATCCCATCGAAAAAGCCTACTCCAAGCTCAAGGCCTTCCTGCGCAAAATCGCCGAGCGAACCGTCACAGGCCTCTTGAACGCGCTCGAAGCCTGCGCTGAAATCTTCAAACCCGGCGAATGCGTGAATTACTTCAGGTCCTGCGGATACGATACGGATTGATCGGAAACCGCTCTAAAATCGACCGAAGAGATCGGTGGCGTGGCAGCATCGCATCTTCTCCATACTACTTCAGCGATCTCGGCCTGGCAAGCCGCCGGATAAGCGCGGATTTTGGCCGCCGGCAACAGCTGCGAGCGCGGCATCTACGACAACATGAAGACGGCTCGGGCGCTACAATCAGGATGAGAATCCGTATTGCCGCACGTGGCGATGCTCCCCGTTGAGGTGATGGTTGCCTCGTCTGTGTTTCGGCGTGCAAAATTGACCCCCTGAGGGGCGTCATCGGCGTGCAAAATTGACCCCCCGATTTCCGGTTTGGTCGTCTCCTGCTTTGGCGCGAAGCGGGCGGTAAGGGATGCTGATGTGGAGACGATTGGTCGGACCCGGCGCGAGCATCTGGGCAAGGGGAAGTCGATCAAGGAGATCTCGCGGACCCTGCATCTGTCGCGCAACACGGTGCGGCGAATCCTGCGGTCTGGGAAGACGACGATTCCTATGACCGCGAGGTCCAGCCGCGGCCGAAGCTCGGGCCGTGGACGGAGGCGCTCGACCGGTTGCTGACGGCGAACGCGAGGCCCCGGCGCGCGAGCGGCTGTCGCTGATCCGCATTTACGCGGCGTTGCGGCCTCTCGGCTACGAGGGCGGCTACGACGCTGTTCGCCGCTATGCGCGGCGCTGGGGCGGACAGCAGTAGCGCGACGGCGAAGCCTACATTCCCCTGACGTTTGCGCCGGGCGAAGCTAGCAGTTTGACTGAAGCCACGAGATCGTCGTCATCGACAGGGTCAGGACGAGGTGAAGTCGCCCACGTCCGGCTCTGCATGAGCCGCATGATGTTTGTTCGCGCCTATCCGCGCGAGACGCAGGAGATCGTGTTCGACACACACAACCGCGCCTTCGCGTTCTTTCAGGCGACCTCCGGGCGCCGAATTTACGACAACATGAAGACGGCGGTGGAAACGGTGTTCGTCGGCAAGGCCCGCCAGTACAATCGCCGTTTCCTTCAGATGTCTCGCACCACCTCGTCGACCCCGTCGCCCTGCACGCCGGCCGCGGGTCGGGAGAAAGGCGAGGCACGAGAAGAGGTCGGGCTGGTACGCGAGCGCTTCCTCACGCCGCGTCTGAGGGTCAAAAGCTACCGCGAGTCAACGCCTGGCTCATCGACAAAGTGTGGTTGGGCGAAGGCGCTCGCCCACCCCGAGCAGAGCGGCGGACGATCTCGGACGGTTTGAGGAGGAGCGGCCAAGCCTTCCCTATGGCGTCCGCTCGACGGATTCCACGCGCTGCCGGCCTCGGTGTCGGACCTGCCTCGTCCGCTTCGACAACGACGATTTCGGTCAACGCCAGCGCCGTCGGCCGTCCGTCGACATCCACGCCTACGCCGACCACATCGTCATCCGCCAGGACCGGCGGGTCGTCGCGGACACCCGCACGCGTTCGGCCGCGGCAAGATCGAGTACGATCCTGGCAGTACGTGCCGGTGCTGGCGCGCAGGCCCGGCGCCTTGCGCAACGGCGCGCCGTTCAGGGACTGGATGCTGCCGGCGGCGCTGGACCACATCCAGCGCAAGCTCGCAGGCTCCGACGACGGCGACCGGCAGATCGTCAAGATCTCGCCGCGGTGCTCTCGACGGATTGCCGGCGGTCGAGGCCGCCTGCGCCCAGGCGCTCGCCGAGAATGTTCATTCGGCCGACGTCGTCCTCAACATTCTGGCGCGGCGGCGCGATCCCGGACCGGCGCCGCAGATCCACACCCCCGCCGCGCTCAGCCTGCGCCATGCGCCGGTCGCCGACTGCGCCCGCTACGACACCCTAAGGAGCGCCTGACGATGGAGCAAACCGAAGTCCTCGACATGATGGGCGAACTGAGCTCTACGGCATGAAGGCCGCCTACGACGAGACGCTCGCGACCGCGCTCAAGCGCGGCACGACCGCAGCGCTTCGTCGGCGATCTCCTGCGCGCCAGATCTCGGAGAAGCCGGCACGGTCGATCAAGTATCAGATCACGGCCTCCGACTCCCGCTCGCCGAGGATCTCGACGACTGCGTGTTTCCCGACACGCACCCGAATAGTTCGATGCGCTCGTTTCGCGACCTCGCCGGCGGCGACTTCATCGCCCAGCAGCGCAACGCCGTGTTCATCGGCGGAACCG
>CAVYON010000066.1:0-119551 GCA_963770035.1 uncultured Alphaproteobacteria bacterium
CAAAGATGACCACGGCGCTCCTCGATCGCCTCACCCATCACTGCGACATCGTCGAGACCGGGAACGAAAGCTGGCGCTTCAAGAACCGCGCCTGAGCGCTGTCTCATGTGGACGCCGATTGACAGAGCGGGGAGCGCGGATGCGACTCGACCGAAAGCGGCGGATAATCCCAATCCCACGAGAGGACGCCATCGTTGACATGGACGTCGCACGGCAGCGGTATGACAAAACCGTGCGACATCGCATCGACGAACGGCGGACACTGTTTGACGGTGCGCACCTCTTGCCCGTGCGTGTCTGAGAAAACGGCGCGGGGCATCGTCCTCAGCCAATCCGGCAGGGCGTGTCGCGCGAGCATCGGCCGAGCCAGGCTGTCCAGCATTGCCGGTCACAACGAAAGACGACTCTCATTGTCCCCGGACCGAGGAAGGAGCGACAACGCGGGTCACCGCGTCGCGCCATCCGCGGTAGCGAGCTTCGCGCTCCGCGCCAGGCATCATTGGGTTGAACCGACGCTGCGCTCGCCACGCGCGCGCGAATTCCTCCGGACCTGGAAAGAGGCCGGCCTGCCAGCCAGCCAGAAACGCCGACCCCAAGGCGGTCGTCTCGACGACGTCCGGTCGGTCAACCGCGGCGTCGAGCATGTCGGCGAGGAATTGCATGGTCCAGTCGCTGGCGCTCATCCCCCCGTCGACGCGAATGACCGATTGCGCGCGGTCGGCTTGCGAAACTCCGCTGTCCGCGCGCATGGCGCCGATCAGGTCGCGCGTCTGGTAGGCCACAGACTCGAGCGCCGCGCGGGCGATCTCATTGCGCGTCGATCCGCGGGTGAGCCCCATGATGGCGGCGCGCGCTTCGCTGTTCCAGTGCGGAGCGCCAAGTCCTGTGAAGGCAGGCACGATATAGACCCGTTGACCGGGGTCGGCGCGCTCCGCCAGGTCGCCCGTATCGCTCGCATGAGCCACCACGCCCAATCCGTCGCGAAGCCATTGCACCGTTGCGCCGGCGGAAAAAATCGAGCCTTCGATCGCATAGGTCCGTCGGCCCTTCCATTGATAGGCGACTGTGGTGAGCAGCTTGTTGTTCGAGGCGATTGCTTTGTCGCCGGTGTTGAGGAGCACGAAACAGCCCGTGCCGTAGGTTGCCTTGACCATGCCCGGTCGAATGCAGGCCTGACCAATCAAGGCGGCCTGCTGATCTCCGGCGACGCCCCGGATCGGCAGCGCCATGCCAAAATGCTCCGCTTCGGCCATCCCAAAATCCGCTGCGCAATCATAGACCTCCGGCATCAGGGCGCGCGGAACCTGAAACAGCGTCAGAAGCTCCTCGTCCCATTGGCCCGAGTGAATGTTGAGCAGAAGCGTGCGCGATGCGTTGGTTGAATCGGTGACGTGGGCCCTGCCGCCCGTCAATCGCCAGATGAGAAAGCTGTCGACGGTGCCAAACGCGAGATCGCCTCGCTCGGCCATCGTGCGCGCGTTCTCGACATTGTCGAGCAGCCAGGCGATCTTCGTCGCCGAAAAATACGGGTCGAGCAGAAGCCCGGTGCGCTCCGCGACAAGCCCCTCGAAACCTTCCGCCTTGAGCTTTGCGCAATAAGGCGCGGTGCGGCGATCCTGCCAGACAATGGCGTTGTGAATCGGCTTGCCGGTCTTGCGATTCCAGACGAGCGTCGTTTCCCGCTGATTCGCGATGCCGACGCCAGCGAAATCCGAGGCGTCGCTGCCCGATTTGAGCAGCGCCTCGCGCCCCGTTTCCAATATGCCTCGCCAGATGTCCTCGGGATCGTGCTCGACCCACCCTTCGCGGGGAAAAATCTGGGGGAATTCTCGCTGCGCCATCGCAACAGGCGCGGCGTCGGCGTCAAAGACGACGGCCCGCGTCGATGTCGTGCCCTGATCGATGACGAGAACGCGTCCCTTCATGCGGCGCCAATCCTTATACGATGTCAAGTCGGGTCGGGCGTTACGCCCGACCCGGTGGAACCCTACTATCGTCAGCCCTTCTTCTTCTTCGGCGGTTGAGCCGTCTGGGTCCATGTCTTGAGAAGCTCGTCATAGTCGACGGTTTCGCCCAGCGGCTTTTCGTTCGCAAGCTTGCGCTGGGGCGCAAGCGTTCCGTTCTTTTCGGCCTTGGCGTACCAATATTCCGGATCTCTTTTCCTCGTTCATTTTCGGCCCTAGCTTGCCTTGGGCGCCGGACTTCTCGAGCCTGGTCATGATCGCGTCCTGGTCGCGGGCCAAGCCGTCCATTGCCTGTTGCGGGGTCGCCTCGCCGGAGATAGCCTTGGAGACGTTCTGCCACCAGACCTGCGCCAGCTTGCCATATCCGGGCACGTTCACCCCGGTCGGCGTCCAAAGCTTGCGCGCCGGGCTGCGGTAGAATTCAACCGGGCCGCCAGTCTTGGGAGCGATCGCCGTCATTGCATCGCTCCAGATGTCGCTCTCGCGGATCAGGTGCAACGACGTCACCGACTTTTTCAGCGTAACCGTCTTCGACACGCAGAACTGGGCGTAGAGCCAGCCCGCCTTGATCCGTTCCAGGGGCGCATATTTCGGCATCGTCCAGCAACCCTGGTCCTGGTAGCCGAGCTTCATGCCTTCCTTCCAGTACGCTCCGTGCGGGCTCGGCGCCATGCGCCATTTCGGTGTGCCGTCGGCGTTCATGACCGGAAGATTGGGTTCCGATAGCGCGCGAGTGAACGCGCTGTACCAGAAGATTTGCTGTGCGACGTGTCCCTGGCCTGGCCTGGCACGGCACCGGCCTCGAGGAAGTCCATGCCGGCCGCCTCCGGTGGGACATATTTCTTGAGCCATTCGACGAATTTGGCGCAAGCGTAGACCGCGGCCGGACCATTGGCGTCTCCGCCGCGAGAGATTGAAGAGCCGACCGGGATTCCGTTTTCCGCGCGAATGCCCCATTCGTCGACCGGCCTTCCATTGGGCAAGCCTCGATCGCCGTCGCCGGCCATCGAAAGCCAGGCGTCGGTAAAGCGCCAGCCGAGCGACGGATCCTTCTTGCCATAGTCCATATGACCGTAGATTTTTTGCCCGTCGATCTCCTTTACCTGATTGGTGAAAAAATCGGCGATGTCCTCGTAGGCTGACCAATTGACCGGGACGCCGAGGTTATAGCCATACTTGGCTTTGAACGCCGACTTGAGTTCCGGCCGCTGGAGCCAGGCAGCTTCTTGCGTTGTCCCAGGTTCGCCTAAATGTGGTATCCAGTCCTGGTTGAGCCGCGCTTCGGGGCTCCGAAGGGACAGCCTGTGGCAAGGGGGCGATCACTCACCGAATTCCAGAAGGAGTTTCCCGACGAGGCGAGCTGTGCGGCTTTCTTGTTCAACCGTCGCTGGCCAAGCGGCTTCGTGTGTCCTTCCTGCGGCGGCAATCGCGCCGCCGCGCTGAAGAGCTGGGCATACACCTTCGAGTGCTATGGCTGCCGTCGTCAGACTTCGATCACGGCGGGCACAGCGATGCACCGCACGCGGCTGCCGCTGACGGCGTGGTTCTGGGCCGCCCATTTGATGGCGACACATTCCAACGGCATGTCGGCGCGGCAGTTGGAGGATCAACTCGGCCTCACCTACAGAACAGCTTGGCTGCTGGCGCAGAAACTGCGGCGCTCGATGGTCGATCCGGATCGCGAACTTCTCGAAGGCGTCGTCGAAGTCGATCAGGCCGAAATCCCTTTCCGTGAAGGCGATATGTTTTTCGAGCCCGGCGACGCGGGCAAAATCCTCATCATCGGCGCTGTCGAGGTGATCGAACGCGACACCCACCTGTCCAAACCGCGCCGCAAACACGCAAAATATCTCGATACCCGTTCAGGCCGCGTCCGCCTCGCGGTGATCGCCGACAACACGGCGGCCTCGATCGAGGCTTTCGTGCGAGCCAATGTAAAGCCCGGCGCGACGTTGCTGACGGACGGCCACGCCTCGTATCCAGGATTGACCGACTACCGCCACGATCCGCGCATCGTCGGCAAGATGGCCACGCACATCGTGCTGCCCTGGATTCATAGGGTCTTCGCCCTGGTGAAGCGGTGGGGATTGGGCACCTATCACGGACTGCGCCGCAAGCACGCCGATACTTATCTCAACGAGTTCGTGTTCCGCTACAACCGCCGCTTCTATCGTCACGCTTCGTTCGAAACCGTGCTCGGCCTCACGGCGCATCACGCGCCCGCGAGCTATTGGGACATCATCGGCCGCGCCAATCCGCGCAAGGGAACCGCGACGCCCCGCCGAGCGCCGAGACGCAGAAAGACCGCGACCGGAATGCGTCAGGACAGCATCGGCGGCGCGGAAAATGGCGGCCAAAATCAAGCGGCTACCGTGCCGACGACACCAAATGTGGATAAACCTGGGACAACGCAATAAGCTGCCACGCGAGCATTGCGACGGCTCCTCTAAACTCTGCCCAAGGCGAAACCCTTGGCGATGTGGTTGCGAACGAACCAGATCACCACGGCGCCGGGGTCATCGTCAGGACGCCGGCCGCCGCCAAAAGCGACCGGTCCATCCCCGCGACTGAATAGGCGCGGGTCATTACGGCGGCGAAGGGAAGCGCGCTGGCTGACATCAGAGTTGTCGCCAGCAATTCCTAGATCCATGAGAACATGAAGCAGAAGAACGCCGTCACGCCGACGCCGTTGGCGATCAGCGGCAGAAAAATGAAGATGAAAAATCTCGGGAAGGAATAGCCGTCGATCGCCGCGGTCTCGTCGATCTCGCGCGGGACGCCGCCGATGAACCCCTCGAGGATCCAGACCGCCAAGGGAATATTGAAAAGGCAATGGGCGAGCGCCACGGCCCAGACCGTGTCGAACAAGCCAGTCGCGTAATAGAGCTGGAAGAACGGCATCGCGAAAATGGCGGCTGGCGCCATCAGGTTGGTCAGCAGCCAAAAGAACAGATGCTTGTCGCCGACGAAAGCATAGCGGTTGAACGCGTAAGCAGCCGGCAACGGGACGGTCACTGAAATGATCGTATTGATCGCAACATAGGTCAGCGAAGCGCCAAACGCATGCACTCAAGACGGATCATTCAAAATGTCGATATATTTCTGAAATGTCGGATGACCCGGCCACAGCTCCAGCCCCCACACGATGTCTGAATTGGTCCGCAAGCTCATGTTGATGAGCCGATGGACAGGCAGCATCAGCACAACGAGATAGGTGACGAGGATAATCTTCGGGACAAGCCACTAGTCATGCACCCCCGTCACGAGGCAAACCCAAATTCCGAGGCCGATATCGACATGAACGAAGCTCTCGGGAACAACTGAGTTCCGTGACCGCCACCCTGCCTGGAAATACCAAACCCGCGGACGGGCCCTCGCCAATGGCGACGGCGTCGGCGCGAAAACCAAGCCGGTACACGCCATCGGGCAACCGCGATAGGGCGGCCGCCGCGGGCAGTTGCCGGCCGGTTTCAAGCGTCACAAGGCCGCCACGCTTTTCAATCGCAAGCTCGTTCAGTGGCGGATCAGAAAAGACACGAGCAGTTTCGATATTGTCGGGCCGACGATAGACATGAGAAGTGGGCCCAACCTGAGTCACCCGCCCTTCATGCAAGGCGATCGTGACGCCGCCGAGCAGAAGCGCCTCCATCGGCTCGGTCGTCGCGTAAACCAGGATCGCCCCGGATTTGGCAAAAATTTTCGGCAGCTCCTCACGCATTTCCTCGCGCAACTTGTAGTCGAGATTGGCCAAAGGTTCGTCGAGGAGCACCAGCTCGGCGTGCTTGACCAACGCTCGGACAATGGCCGTACGCTGCTGCTGTCCGCCGGAAAGCTCGCCGGGCAAGCGTTTCAACATCTGTTCGAGGCGCAGAAAGCGCGCGGCCTCGCCGACGTGGGCTCCAATTTCTGCGCGAGAAAGTCCCGCAACGCGCAACGGAGAGGCGATATTTTCGCAAACTGTGAGCGATGGGTAATTGACGAATTGCTGATAGACCATCGCGACCGACCGGCGGCGCACGGGAACGCCGGTCACGTCGACGCCATTTGAGACAATCCGCCCGGCCGTCGGCTTGTCGAGGCCCGCCATCAAACCGCATCAAGCTGGTCTTGCCCTAGAGTGTCGGGCCCAGCAGGATGTTCATCGTCCCCTTGTCCAGCGTCAGGGAGACGTCGGTGATCACGGACGTGTCGCCCACCGACAGTCCGACATGATCGAGAACAAGCGTCACCCGGCGCCACCCCCGAATTTATTGCGTCGCCAGGGGCGATCGCGCCTGTGGATTCAAAAAATCGTCAAGTTCGGCGACCTCATCCGGCGAAAACCGCAATCCCAGCTTGCTCCGCCGCCACAGGATGTCGTCCGCAGAGGTCGCCCATTCGGCCTGCGCAAGATATCGAACTTCCGCTTCGCTCAGGTCGGCTCCGAAGGTCTTGCCAAGGTCCGCCGCGGACTTGGCGTCGTTCAGTATCTTCGTCACGCGCGTCCCATAGGCGCGCACAAGCCGTCGAACGGTCGGCTCCCCCAGGAAGGGATAGCGTTGTTGGGTCCGCTCGGATAATGCGTCATATTCCTGCATCGGAAAATCCCCTCCTGGCAGAGGGCTTTGCGCCGTCCATCCGCTCGGGCGAAGCGCCGGAGGCAAATGCGGCGCGAGCATTCCCAGAGCGGATTCCGCCAAGCGGCGATAAGTTGTGATCTTGCCTCCGAAGATTGTGATCAGCGGCGCCTCACCAGCCTTGACGTCAAGATTAAGAACATAGTCCCGCGTCGCGGCCTGCGCGTCAGACGCTCCATCGTCATAGAGTGGGCGGACGCCCGAATAAGTCCACTTGACCTGACCGGGCTGAATCGGCGTCTTGAAATATTCGCTTGCGGCGTCGCAGAGGTACGAGATCTCATCAGGTGTCGCGTGAACGCGATCCGGGTCGCCCGTGTAATCGAGGTCAGTCGTGCCGATCAGCGTGAAATTGGTTTCGAACGGGATCGCAAAGAAGACCCGGCCGTCAGGGTTCTGAAAGATATAGCACCGATCGTGTGCATAGAGCCTGGGCACGACGATATGACTGCCCTTGACGAGGCGGACTGCAGCCGGCGCCTCGCAAGCTAACGTTGTCGTCAAGACCTCGCCGGCCCAGGGCCCGGCAGCGTTGACCAGCGTGCGCGCTTTGATTTCGAAGACGCGTGACGCAGCCTCGTCTCGAAGGGTCAGTCGCCAGACGCCGCTTTCTCGCCTCCCCGTCAGGCACCGCGTCCGCGGCGCGATCGTAGCCCCCTGCTCAAAAGCTTCGATCGCGTTCAGAACGACGAGACGTGAGTTTTCAACCCAGCAATCCGAATATTCGAATCCGCGGACAAACTCAGGCTTCAGCGGCTGCCCTGTCGGTTCGCGATCGAGACGCACCGCCCTGGTCGGCGGCAGCAGGCGCCGGCCGCCCAGGTGATCGTAGAGAAAGAGTCCCAGCCGCAGCAGCCAGGCCGGTCGCAATCCTTTGTGATGCGGCAGCACGAAGCGGACCGGCCAAATGATGTGCGGCGCGATCCGCCATAGGATCTCGCGCTCAACGAGCGCTTCTCGAACCAAACGAAACTCGTAATACTCAAGATAACGGAGGCCGCCGTGGATAAGCTTGGTTGATGCGCTCGAAGTCGCGCCCGCAAGATCCCCTTTGTCGCAAAGGAATACCGACCACCCGCGTCCTGCCGCATCGCGCGCAATTCCGCAGCCGTTTACGCCGCCGCCGACGATCGCGACATCAAAGAGCGCGGTGGATTGGCCCATCGTCACTCGGTGCGTTCCGCAGGAATATGCGAATGAGGGTCCGAGCCCTCCTTCTGACCTAGCGCACCCTATGGCGAACGCAAAGCGATTTACAAGCGAAAAAAACGAACATTACACCGCGCTATTGGCGTGATGTCCGCGCGGATCGGCCTCCACTGGCCCGCCCGTCTCGATGACTTTGACCTCGCACGCCTCGCACATTTCCACGACAGCGCGCGAAGGCAGGCAATCGGTGATGAAGACGTCGATTTCGGACAAGTGTGCGATTCGGACCGGCGCCGCGCGCGAAAACTTGCTGCTGTCGGAGACCAAAAACACCTTTCGGGCGTGTTCGATGATCGCGCGAGAAATTTCGACTTCACGAATGTCAAAATCCAGGAGCGTACCGTTCAGATCGATGGCCGAAGTTCCGATGACCGCGATATCGACACGGAACTGCTCGATCTGCGACACCGTTACCGCACCGACGATGCCGCCGTCACTTTGACGAACCGTTCCGCCAGTTAAAAACACCTCGATGGCCTTGTTGCGATAGAGTTCGTTCGCAACATGCAGATTGTTGGTAATCACCAGAAGGCCGGAGTGCCCGACAAGGGCTTTGGCGACTTCCTCGGTTGTGGTGCCGATATTGATGAGTAGCGATGAGTTGTCCGGAATAAGCCGAGCGGCGGCCTCTCCAATCAACCTCTTGTGCGGATGCGCGACGTGTTGGCGCGCCTCGTAGGATAGGTTCTCGACGCCCGAGGCGACGATCGCGCCACCGTGCACGCGCACCACCCGGCGCGCCTCACTGAGCTCGTTGAGGTCTCGCCGAATGGTCTGGACCGCCACACCGAATTGCGAAGCGAGATCCTCGACCTCGACGCGTCCGGATTGGCGCAACAGGGCGACAATTTGCGACTGACGGCTGGTCGAAGCGCGCGAAGACGGAGAAGTGGCCATGCCCTGTGCTCTGATCGCTTCTAAAGGCTGAGATTGAAGGCGATCGAAATGCCGAGTGAGGACCCTCGGTATGGGCGCACTTGGTGAAACAGCCACGAGGGAAACATAAACAACAATCCGGGGCGCGGGCGAATTGTCTCGGCGGCGCCCACAGATGCTCCGTCATCGCCAACGAACTGAAGAGCTGGAGCATACATGCCCGGCCCAGCGCCGCGTGGGTCAAGCACCTCGAATTCGCCGCCCAAGCTCGGAACAGCGGCGCATCCGCTGTCCTCCACATAATACGCTCCGGACCAAAAGGCGCCCGGATGGTAGTGGCAGATATTCGCGTCCCCTGGTCCATTGACGTTCGCCCAGGCCATCACTTTCCATGCTTGGGGAGACGGCTTGCTTTGCCGATCGGCCGTTAGCCGGTTAGCGATCTCCTTGGCGAATTCCACAATTTCAACGACAGGCCTGCCGCCCCAGGTCAGGATTTCGCGATCCGAATGCCATCCGCCGGCGTTTGACGCCTGAACGGAGGGTGTCTCATTCCGCTTGCGGAGGATCGTCTCGACCAGCGCCGAATTGCGCTCCGCCGCGTTGGGGACTTCCAGGGCGGCGACCGGGGTTGCGAACAACCCCCGCACGACAATATCCATTTTGGTCTTCATGAGCGCCCTTGCGCGGCCCCGGGGATCCGCCAACAAAGCACTGACACAGGTCAAAGTCTATTTGCCGGTCAGTCAGCCGGTGCGCATGGCGGCGCCTCGCGCGCTCGGGCCGCACGGGCATACGAACCCATATTGGCAGGCTTACCGACGATGACGAACGTTGGCGGTCCACCGCCGGTAACCCGCGACGGCGACTTGACGCCGATTTGCAGCGTTCAATGGGCTTGGAACAAATGAGGCGCGCGAACTGATGCGTTCGAAGCGTCTTTCACGGATGGCCGCCTCCTGGCGCTGTGCTTTCGTGCCGAGCCAACCGTAAGCGGAAGCAAGGGGCAGATTTTTCCCGGTCCCTAGCGTAAGCGGGATTGCCCGTCAATCGGCACGCCCGGCCTATGCCGGGGAATCGGCAGAAGCAGTTCGTGACGTTCGTCTTGCAGTCCATCAGCGAAGTTCTCAACGCCTGGAGCAGCCACTCGACGACGAAAGGGAACTCCGCCGATGGACGAGTCACGGAAAGCGACTAAGCCACACGTACTTGAGGACTTGCAAATATCATGTTAAGGTCTTCATCCGCCGAAGAGGTGTCGCTGCTGGCAACGACGTTTGTATGGGCAGGAGACGGTGGCCGACATCGCGCATTTGGGCGGGCAAGCTAAGTTTCCGCAGCGACTTGGCGCTTCAGAACGGAATCGAAGGTCGAACGACAGTTGGCATCTGATCGCCCGATCGATCGATGCACATGCTGCTATGCGATCGCGGCGCTGCGAAAGTCACGGACGGTGCCATCGACGGCAGGATGGTGCGGTGTTCATCAGAAGAAGGGGGCAAGAGCGCGATCCACATGGCCCGGGTTTACGGAGAGCGCAAACGCAATTTTGTGGGGCAGCATTTTTGGGCCTGGGGATTCTTCGTCAACACGGTGGGGCGTGACGAAGAAGCCATCCGCGCCTACATCCGCAATCAGGAGAAGGAAGATCAGAGGTTGGAGCAGATGAACCTCTGGCGCTGAAAAGCCGCCTTGGGCGGCTGCAATTTCAAGGGGCCGCGTCAGCGACCCCTTCTGCCGCTTCGAGCGGCTCCAATTCTAAAGCCCCCGGCTTTGCCGGGGGCTACTTACCGTGTCCGGGATTGCCCGTCAATCGGCACGCCCGGCCTTCCTGGCGATAGTCACTGTCCCAGCAGACGCCGACCGTGCCCGTTCTCCCGGCCTCGGCTGGATCAACTCCTTGCAAATGAGACGAAGCGTTGGCGTGGCGCGAGGCCCACTTATGGGGCTACGATCGAGGGTCCAATCGCAAAAAAGAAGGAGAACAAGGGATGCGCCTCACCTCGACCGACTTTTCCGATGACGGCAGGATCCCGAGCGTCTGCACCTGCGAGGGCGAGGACCTGTCGCCGGCATTGCAATGGACCGACGCGCCGCCGGCGGCCCGGAGCTTCGTCCTCCTCTGCAACGACCCCGATGCGGCGGACGGCGTGTGGCGGCACTGGGCGGCCTACGACATTCCTCACGCGTGGTCGCGCCTCGCTCGGGGCGCCGGGCGTCCGACGGGGCGCGAGCATCCCAAGCACGCGGTCAACGATTTCGGCAGCGTGGGCTATCGCGGCCCATGTCCGCCCAAAGGCGACGGGTCGCACCACTACCGCTTCAGCCTGCTCGCGCTCTCGGTCGACAGGCTCGGCGTCCATGCGGATCCGAACTGCCGGGACGTCGAGCGGGAGGCGCGCAAGCACGTCATCGCCGAGACGTCGCTCGTCGGCCTGTTTGAGCGGTGAACGGCGGAGGGATCGCGCCGCCTCCCCCCGACCGCTCGCAAGAGCGGTTCTTCCACCGCGGGGAAGGGACTCCCGGCCGCGCCCTGCGACCTGGTCGCACACGGTCCCGAGCCCCGTCTCGCCGACTTGTTCTTTGGCTGATCCGACCTGATAGCGACCTGTTCGTCGCTATTTTGACCCTGTTAACTCGCCTGTTTCGCGCCCGCCCCGGCCCGCAACCCGTGGGCGGCGAAGCCGGTAACACCATGAAATAGCAGGATTTTGTCGAGCGGTGAGTTGACTGCGGCGCGGAACGGTTCCCTGCTAGCCCGACTTTCTCAACCGGAGCAGGCTTTGAACGAAATTTGAGGCTGGGAACGAGCAAAAGACGAGTTGGATCAATGACCGGGCTTTGAAATAGGCGTGTAGTGGAGACCTAGTATCTTTTCACTGATCTTCGACAGTACGTTTTATCAAGTTATTGATCGCGCGGGCAGAATTGCGCTGCGGGGCGGGCGTGGCACTACAAAACTAAACCGCTGCGTAAATCAGGCGTCGGCGATCTGGCGGAGCGTCGGCGGCAGGCGACGCCGAGGGCGGAGAGAGCGAGGCTGGCGCCGGGGCGTGGCGACGAGCGCAGGAGGAAGCGCTTGCCGTCCTGGTCGACCTCGGTCTCGGTGAGCGAGTTGAGATCGGCGATGACGGCCGGCCAGGAGGCCTTGGCGCCCTTGTCGGCGGCGGCGAGGCGGTCCTCGAACGCCTTCTTCAGAACGAGCGCGAGAAAGCTGCAGGCGACGTGGCCGCGGATCGCGCCCGGGTCAAGCCCAGGGTCAAGATGCTATGGGGGTTGGCGGCCGCGAGATCGGGTATCCTGACGGTTCTCCAACACGTGAGCAGGAGCCTCCGATGAGCGAAGCTTTCGATCCGCGCAAATCCGCGACCGCCTTTGACCAGGCTAGCACCCTCGTGGCCGTTCTGGAACTGAGCGGCAAGTCGTGGCGGGCAGGGGCGATCGTGCCGGGCGTGTCGCGTCGTCCCTCACGCCAATTTGAGGCCGGGGACATTGGCGGCGTGCTGAGAGCGATCGAGCAATGGAAGAGCGAGGCGATGAAGGCCGGCCATGAAGTGAGGCGCGTGGTCGTGGGGTATGAGGCGGGCCTCGACGGCTTCTGGATCGCGCGCGCCCTGAGTGAGCACGGGATCGAGGTCTATGTGTCATGCATCCGGCGAGCATTTCGGTTGAGCGTCGCGGCCGGCGCGCCAAGACCGACCGCATCGACGTCGACATTCTTTTGCGGGCGCTTCTCGGCTGGCTGCGGGGAGAACCGCGCCACTGCACGATGGCGCCCATTCCGAGCGAGGCGGAGGAGGACATGCGCGAGCCGGGACGTCGGCGCGAGGCCCTGACCGTGGCGCGTCTGAAGGTCGAAAACCAGATGCGCAGCCTGCTCGCCCGCTTCGGCGTCGCCGATTTTCGGCCGCGTCTGAAGAAGGCGCCCGAGCATCTGGAAAAGCTGCGCACGTTCGATGGACGGCCGCTGCCGCCGAACACCAAGGCGAGCCTCGATCGCCTGATGGCGCAACATCGGCTCCTGTCCGAGCAACTGAAGGAGATCGAGACGGCCCGCGAGCGGGTCGTCGCCGTCGCCGATCCCGACCGGATCGAGAGAATGATCCAGCTCTTGGCCGGCCTCGTCGGCGTCGGGGTGGAGACGGCCACGACGCTGGTTCACGAAGTCTTTTCGCGGCGCTTCCGCGACCGCAAGGCGCTGGCGGGTTTCGTCGGCATGACCGGCACGCCCTACGACAGCGGCGGGTCGAGGCGCGAGCAGGGCCTGAGCAAGAACGGCAATCCGCGGGTGCGCAGGATCCTCACCCAGCTGATGTGGCGCTGGCTGATGTTTCAGCCGCAAAGCGCGCTCGCCCAGTGGTTCGTCGCGCGCACCGGCGGCGCCAAGGGCCGGATGAAGAAGATCATGGCCGTCGCCTTGGCGCGCAAGCTCTTGGTGGCGCTGTGGCGCTATGTCGAGACCGGCGTCATTCCCCAGGGCGTGCGTCTGGCGGCGGCGTAAGGTCAACCGAACCGATCCGACGAGAAACGACGAGAAACGAACAACCAGGCGACAGAGCGATGCTGACGTCTGCAACCGTCCAAGGTGGGCAGGGCGCCGTGCCGGGCTATGGCTGCAACACGCCGCCGTCAAGATTGGTCCTGCCCCCTTGGCTCCCCATTCGGCCCCAGCGAAAAGGGCATCATGGTCTGGCGCTCGCCCTTACGAGCGCCGCCGGATACGAGCTTGCGAGGCCGCACGCGGCCTTAAGCAAAGGGGAGCCGCCTTGGAACGGCCTTGCGCAACCGCACGTTTCGCCCGACGTCGACTGGAACACCTCCACGGAGCGGGACCTTCCCCGCCTCCGGCATGTCCGCGGTCCGACGGCGGCGAGGGCCTGAGCCGTGCTCGCCGTCAACCCCGCCTCGCTGACGCGAGCCGCCGCTTCGCGGTCGCTGACGCGAGGGTTGACCGCTGCGCGCGGCTCAGGCGTTGCGCATCCATGAAACCAGGAGCCGTCCTCAATCTGAACCGATCCCGAATGGACCCCTTGACAATCACTTCCCCATACGAGCCCGGGGGTCGGCCGGGTCTCGAGCAGGCTTTTGGTCGTTCGAAACGTTCGTTCCACTGTCCAGCGTTGTTTGTATACGAGCATCGCCTCCAGCGCCGAGAGGTTCGCGTTGGTCTGCAGCACGAACACGCCGTCGAATTTTGCGTCCTCCTCGACCCTGGCGCGGTCGATGGCGAAGCCCTCGCCCTCCGGGTCCTTGAGAAAGCGGCGGTAGCCCTTGTTGCCGACGAGGCTCTTGTCGCCCTTCTTCAGCTGCCGCTCCAGCGCGGCGACGATGGTCGCGCGGTTGGCGGCGTCCTTTTTCATCTCGTCGAGGTTGCGGCAGACGACGTAGCGCCGCCCGGCGAGCGTCACGGCCTTGGCCTCGTAGTCGACCTCGCGTCTCGGCTTCGTCAGGCCGAAAGGAACGAACGGCGCGGGATCGCTGAGCACGAGGTCGCGGACCAACTTGTCGGTCCGCTCGCGCACGCCCAGAACATAGAGGAGCTTGCGGGCCTCGAGCTCGGCGATCGTCTCGGCGCTGATCATGCCGCGGTCGGCGACGACGCAGACGCGGTTGATGCGGAAGCGGCGCTGCAGGCGATTGATCGCCGGGATCAGGCTGGTCACGTCGGCGGTGTTGCCCGGCCACATCTCGGTGCACACGGGGCGGCCGTCGCCGTCGAGCAGAACGGCCAGGATCATCTGGTTGAGGTCCGGCCGGTGATCTTTCGAGAAGCCGCGCCGCCCGAGCCTCTCACCGCCCGCGCCCCCGGAACTCGATCCGGGGGCTGGTGGTGTCCATGAACACGATGTCGAGCGTGGTCAGGAGGTCGCGCCGGGCGGCGAACAGCTCCTCCTCCAGGACGTCCTTCACGCAGCGCGGCGCAAACGGCGTCGCGGCGTCCTGCTGGTCTTTCGGAAGCTCCTCGCCCAGCCACGCCATCGTGCGATAAAGGTGATGCAGCTCGATCCCGTCGACGCCGTCGATGCGGTAATCCTCGCGCCAGCGGTCGGCGGCGCGGTCCGAGCCGCCGCAGACGAGGCGGTGCAGCACGGTCAGGAACGCCGCGCGCTCCAGCGGGAACTCGTGGTTGCGCGCGCTGGCCAGGCGCTCGATCACGGCCCGGCAGCCGGTCTCCTCCCACACCCGCTCGAAGGCGAGCGCCGGACCGATGCGGCGCGCCGAGATCGTCGTCGCCTCGCCGCGGTCGAGCGGGTCGAGCACGATCGCCTTGTCGGCGAAGCGCGCCCCCGAGCGCAGAAGCCGCTCCAGTTGCCCGCTCTCCCGCAGCTCGTCGATCCGCCCGAGGGTGGCGATAACCTGCTGGCGCACCGTCGCGCCCTCGCGCCGGCTCTCGACGATCTGCAGGTAGGCGCGGCCGCCCGAGGTCTTTTTTTCGGAAATACATGGCGGAAAGCCTGGCGCCGAACTCGATGATGGTGCGCACAGAATCCGCTTTGCCTCCACAAAAATCAACGAAAATCCGCACAAAACGTGGCACTACATTTTCACGCTCGGCACCCACCGCATCAAATCATATCAATGGGTTACACACCGCACCCATGCTCCAACTGTCGAAGATCAGTCTGCCATGGCCCGTTCTCCAGAGGCGACGCCGAGCGCCGCATCCATCACACGCCAGCATACCGCCTACAGCGGGCATTTCGTGAAATGAGGCGCCGTCTCAACGCGGCGCAACTGCCCCGCAGGGCCCACTTTCCCCCAGCCATGCCTGGGGGAAAAGCGTAGTTACCTTACGCTAACTTTCTTTCGTCATGGTGGTCGGGTTGGCCGCGCTGAGTGGAGGTCGCGCATGGCGTACGAGGCGCTGCTTGTCTGGTTCTCGACGAGAGCGGAGCTGTAGCTTTGCAGTCCTCCCTGTTCACTCGCGTCGCCGCCACGGAAGCGGAATTGCGAGCCCTGGAGGACATCCTCGCCGACGTGCTCGACATCCTCGCCGAGGTGAAGGCGAACCAGGAGGGGAGCCGGCAGAACGCGGACGCTGAGGCCGGGCAGGCAAAGCGTCCGATGACGGATCTGCAGCCGACGTGGCGGCGGCGGCTCGACGCCATGTCCATCCTTGGACGCGTCCGGTTTCCAAGGCGTCGCCCTCGGACCGTCCTGGATGAGGCGAAGGAGGACGAACTCGCCTTCTGGAAGAATACGGGAAGAATTGCGGCGATATGCTTATTCTTGATGACGGTATTTTTGGTTGGACTCTATCACCTCCTGAATTCTTGACGAGAGAGGTCGGAGAAGGCGTGACCCGCGGACGGCTTCAACTCGTGGCGATGGCGATGCGTGTTGGATTGGCGCTTTCGCTGATGGGCCGGAAGCCGTGCATTTGAGGGTTTCCGGGTCAAATGCGCCAGTTCGATTTTCCGATATTATACATAGTTAAACGGTTTAATCTGAGTCTCAGCCGCCCGGAAGGCACGCGGTTACGCTCCCTGCCAAAGTTGCACGTTTTGGCGCCTAAGCCTCTGAAAACAAACGTGCAGGGAAAACCGTGCGGCCAGCCGCTTCCCCGCCTCACAGCACGTGAAAGCGTTGGCGGGACGGCGGCTCCCATGGCGTCGTCGGCGGAAACGGTCCGGAGAGCCGGTCGGCGCAACCGTTGGCGAGGTCGGTCAGGGCCGTCGCGATTGCGCCATCGGCGAGCGGGCCGAGCGCCTGATCGACCAGCGTCTGCCATTGCTCTTGCGCGACGCCGCCGCGGCCTGCTCGGCCGTGACGATGCGGATGTAATGCTCGGCAAGCGACACGTAGACGAGCACGCCGCACTGTGAGCGGTCGAGTCCGCGCAGAACGAACTGCGCCAGCGCCGCCCTATGGCAGGCGGAGCGGGCCGCGCGGGCCGGAACGAGCGTCCGGCGCAGCCAGGGCGCGGCGCCGAGCACGGCGACGAGGATCGCGACCAGGAGCTGCGCCACATAAATGCGGTGCGCGGACATCTCGGTGAACAGAAGGAGCGGCAAGGGCGTCGCCAGCGCCAGGATGCAGGCGGCCAGCAGGAACTCGGCGTCCCACGAGGCCGAGGCGTGCGCCAGCACGCAGGCGAGCGGCGCCCGGGTTCGCGTCTGGGCCTCGTCGAAGGCCGCTTCAACGCGCGCCGCCTCGGCCGGGTCGATCATCACCAGCCCCCCGACGCGCCGCCGCCGCCCGACGACCCGCCGCCGCCGGAGAAGCCGCCCCCGCCCGAGAAGCCGCCCCCGCCAAATCCGCTGCCGCGGCCGAAGCCGCCGCCGAACCCGCCGCCGCCCATCGGAATGACGACAACGTTGCCGCCGCCCCTTCGGCTGACGCGGCTGAAGACGAACAGAATGAACAGGATGATCAGGAAAGGCGCGATGGCGTCGAACAGCGTTGAATCCTGCTCGGCCCGCATGTCGGGCTTTTTCGGCTTCCACTCGGCCGAGTCGGTCGTCAGCGTGGTGATGATGTCGTCGACGCCGCGCGTCACGCCGCCGTTGAAGTCGCCGGCCTTGAAGCGCGGCGCGATGGCGTTGGCGATGATCAGGCTGGAGATCGCGTCGGTCAGCGTGCCTTCGAGACCGTAGCCGACTTCGATGCGCACCCTGCGCTCCTTGGGCGCGATCAACAGCAGGACCCCGTTGTCTTTCTTGGCCTCGCCAAGCTTCCAGACGCGGAAGAGGTCGTTGGCGTACGGTTCGATTTCCTCGCCCTCGAGGGTGGGCACGGTGGCGACCTCGAGTTGGATGCCCGACTTCTGCTCGAGGTCGGCGAGCTTGCGCTCGAGGTCCGCGATCGTGACCGGGGACAGGATCTTCGCCGCGTCGACGACCCGGCCAGTGAGGGCCGGAAAGTTCGCCGCGGCAAAGGCCGCGCCGATCCACAGCGCCGTGACGAGGAGGGCGACGAGCACGCGCGGGCCGGAGCGGAGCATGGCGGCGCCCCGCGCCTAGAACTTCACCTTCGGAGCCGCCTGCGCCTCAGCCTCCGCCGCGAACGGGACGAGCGGCTTGACCGAGCGGAACACGGTGTTGGCCCACAACACGGTCGGGAAGGTCCTGAGCGCCGTGTTGAAGTCCTGCACCGACGCGATGTAATCCTTGCGGGCGACCGCGATGCGGTTCTCGGTCCCCTCAAGCTGCGACTGCAGGGCGAGGAAGTTCTGGTTCGACTTGAGGTCCGGGTAGTTTTCGCTGACGGCGAGGAGGCGCCCGAGCGCGCCCGAAAGCTGGGCCTGCGCCTGCTGCAACGCCTTGACCTTATCCGGATCGGTCAGGTCGTCGGCGGTGAGGTTGATCGCCGTCGCCTTGGCGCGGGCCTCGGTGACGGCGGTCAGCACGTCCTTTTCCTGCTTGGCGTAGCCCTGGACGGTCGCGACCAGATTCGGCACCAGGTCAGCCCGTCGCTGATACTGGTTCTGGACCTCGGCCCACTGAGCCTTGGCGGCCTCCTCCTTGGTCGGGATGACGTTGTAGCCGCAGCCCGAAAGCGATAGCGCGATGAGCGTCAAAAGGACGAGCGAACGCAAACGAGAAAGGAGAGTCACGGCAGTACCCCAATATCCGGACTGCATGCCTAGCGGTCCGCGGCCGGCAGTATAGTGGCCCGCTCTCCCCTTCGCCAAGGGCGGCGCGGCTCCTGCTCGCTACGCCCGCAGGTCGCGCATCGGCGATGGACGCCCCCCTCCGTACTCAGGGCAATCCGCGCGCCTGGGTCTTGGCGAACGCGAACGAGGCGGGAATAGCAATGACCGCGCCGGCCAGGGCCGCGTAGATTATCCAGTGGCCAAGGCCGGGGGCGAGCGCCGGGATCAGCAACGTCACGAGAATCAGCACGCCCGCCAGCGTCGGGGCCAGGAACACCCAGCACAAAACCACAACCCGCCACATCGTCATCGCCTTCCACGGATCCTGCGGACGCGGATGCGCCCGCGGGGTATTGACCGACCCACGGTCGTTCTTCCTTTGATTCGGATCAAATGCCATCCGTCCAAATTGTCGCAACCGATTAGAGCCTGTTCCGGCCGCACGTCCACGCTTGATCGCCAACTCCGCATTCACTAGAAACGCCGACCACTTCGAACGGGCGATAAGGAGCTACGATGCGCGTCTACTACGACCGGGATTCCGACCTCAATCTAATCAAGGGCAAGAAGGTCGCCGTCGTCGGCTACGGCAGTCAAGGCCACGCTCACCTGCTCAACATGCGCGACAGCGGCGTCAAGGAGATCGCCGTGGCGCTCCGGCCGGGCTCGGCTTCGGCCAAGAAGGCCGAAGCCGAAGGGATTAAGGTCCTGGACGTCCCCAGCGCCGCGAAATGGGCGGATATCGTCATGATGTTGACCCCGGACGAACTCCAGGCGGACATCTACAAGGCCGAACTCGCCCCGAACATGAAGCAGGGCGCCGCCCTGATGTTCGCCCACGGCCTCAACGTCCATTTCAACCTGATCGAGCCGCGCGCCGATCTCGACGTTCTGATGGTCGCGCCGAAAGGACCCGGGCATACCGTTCGCTCGGAATACAAGCGCGGCGGCGGCGTTCCGTGCCTGATCGCCATTCATCGGGACGCGAGCGGAAACGCCCACGATCTTGGGCTTTCCTACGCCTCCGCGATCGGCGGCGGGCGCGCAGGCGTGATCGAGACGACGTTCAGGGAGGAGTGCGAAACCGATCTCTTCGGCGAACAGGTGGTGTTGTGCGGCGGCCTCGTCGAGCTGATCCGGACGGGCTACGAGACCCTGGTCGAGGGCGGCTATGCGGCCGAGATGGCCTACTTCGAGTGCCTGCACGAGGTGAAGCTGATCGTCGACCTTATCTATGAGGGCGGCATCGCCAACATGAACTACTCGATCTCGAACACCGCCGAATATGGCGAGTACGTCAGCGGGCCGAGAATCATTACGCCGGCGACAAAGATGGAGATGAAGCGTGTACTCGATGACATTCAGTCGGGCCGGTTCACCCGCGACTGGATACTGGAGAACAGGGTCAACCAGACGTCGTTCAAGGCGTTGCGCGCCCGCGCCAACGCGCACCCGATCGAGGACGTCGGCGCGAAATTGCGCGCCATGATGCCATGGATCGGGAAGAACAAGCTGGTCGACAAGGACAAGAACTGAGCCGGCGACCACATCTCGGCGGGGGCGAAAACCCTTGCTGCGACGGGGTCCGAATTGCGCTGGACAGCCTTCCGCGGCTTTGCTACATGCCGGCCCTCACGAACCTGAGGGTTCGTGAGTTCGATGGGCGCATAGCTCAGTTGGTAGAGCAGCTGACTCTTAATCAGCGGGTCCAAGGTTCGAGCCCTTGTGCGCCCACCATCGAACGGCCTTGAAATAACTCAAAAATTCGGCTGAGCCGACGTGGCGATTGGTGATGCCAATCTCGCTGCGGACCCACAGCGGACCTTCTGGGCGAAGATTTCGCTACGCGCTGAGATTGCAACTTCGAACCCGCGGTTAAGCATTGCGCAGGACCGCCGCGCCTCCGCCCAGAACCCGCCTACGGTCGCCGGGCTTGGCTAACTTCGAGCCGCGTAATCTGCATCAAATTCGCGGCTGCGAAGGCGACTTCCCTATCACGCATTTGAAGAGCTCGTGATCGTTATCGCGGAAGTGGCGATGCCTTGGCATGGACCGTAGGCTATTATTTCCATTTTACGTCCGTGTCAGGCTTGGTTTCTGGCGCGTTCTTGGCGCGTTCGAGCGCCGCAGCGGCGCGCATTTCCAGGACGTAGGCGATAAGTTGATTTGAGAGGGCTTGATGTAGTCCGGCGAACCATTGGATCGTCCAATCCGGCTCCCGCTTTTTGGGAGGCGTCCGTCAGGGCCTGTTTGGCCTCAAAGCAAGCTCCGATGGCAGCCTTAACGACAGTTTCGGCCGGTTCGTTTGAGACAATGGCGAACGTGCCTGTGTTATCGTGTAGGCATTTCACGTAGGCATCGTCAGCACTGCGTTGACCTTCAAGTGCGACCCGTCTTTCCCATTTCGCCTTTTGCTCCTCGCCAGCCGGCTCCTCCTGCAGACGTTGCGTAGCAACCATAGGAGGGGTATTGCCAACCCGCACACACGGACGAGCTTCCATTTCGACGATGATTTGACCGTCCTTGCGGATGGTTTCGTGATAAGTGTACCCCCCGGTGGCCGAGGGGCCGAAGATAGCTCCCGTATTGACAATAGTCGGATCGCTCTTGAGGGTACCGGCCCAATACGACGTGGGGCCGTAAGGAACCGTCCTCATATCGTATTGGTTGCCGCGTGAGACGGTGGCACCGCGGCTAAGGCGATACTGTAACATACCAATCCCCTATATCCCCATACCGATAGACGTGAACCGACACGACCGGGTCTTTACCAGGATCGGGATCGCCGACGAGCACGACTGGTGCTGGGCAGTTAAGTTCCATATTATTAGTGGTGGCAACTTGGGATCGCTCGGAGTCCGTCGGAGCGCGTTGCGCCTCGTTCTGCTTCTCGACAAAAGCGTTACGCTTCGCGATCCAAGCATTCAAACTGGGGATGACAATCCTGTCCTGCACATCCTTGATGCCTACCCCGGCATCAACCAGCTCTTTCCCCACACACTTGCGCATCACACGCCGCGCGACGTCGCCGTTTTTCACAAGCAGCTCAAGATTTCTGAACGTCGCTGTCGGTATTCACGCCGTTCACCACGGCCTGTAGATCGCGCTGGGCGCAGCGGTTGGCCCAATCCGCCATTTCCTGAAACTGCTGCTGCTGCCCTTGCTGCGCGATGTCGCCAGCGCGCCGGCGATCGATTCCGAAGATCGACAGGCCGTCAACGAATGTCTCTGTCCCGTGTAAGGTTCAGCGTGCGCTGAACTAGACGCAAACGCCGCTATCAAGCCAATTGTTGCCAGTGATTTGGGCATCTGCTCTCCAACGCTTTCATGCGCTTACCATACCCGCCCACCCTTCGATTGTCCGCCCGCGCCCTCAAATCGCCTCGTTGCAGACGCGATAATCGCGTCGAAGTGCTGGTGGATTAACCTTAGCCTAGACGATGAGGCGGCGAAACGAGGCGCGCCCTTGCCTTCGCGACAACCCAGCGAAGCCTAGACGGCGAAGACGAACAAGAGCATTCCTAGGTCGAAGCCTCAGGGACAGGGGTCAAGAGGAAGGCGTATACTGGCCGGATGGAGTTATGGCCTCTCCGACGATCTGCCCGACATGTTGATGGCTTTGCGCGTAAGAAACAAAGCGCTGTTGGCGCAGAAGTTGTTGAGTCTGGCCAACACGCAACATATGACTGCGTGTTGGGGCCTCGGGCGCACGGGATAGGGACATACTCGGGCGTACGATCTGGCTAGCATTGACGGCGTAGCTCGCTACGATGCTTCTGACACTCTTTGAGGCGGTGATGGCCTGGCGCTCACATGTCGCTTGATTGGCAGTGTGCGTGAACGCTGCTAGTGCTACGCGTTCGGCATTATTGATGGCTACAGCGACAGCTTTTCGTGCGCAAAGTGCAAGGTCAATGTTCACTTGCTGTTCAGAACGTTCGAGCATGGTCAAAGAGCTGTTCCACTATCTGTCGGAGCTGTTTATAGACATGCTTGGCTATTTGAGCTCCGAGGTCGGTGATCGCGCGCACTCCATAGTGTAGCGTACTCGTTGTTGGCGAGAGTATAGCTGAACCAACACTGTCGGCGTTATTTATACCAAAGCAGCGCTATCTGTGGTTCCCCAATGCGCGAGATTGACAGCAGTCTTGTTCTATTCGGTAGCGTGACAGTCACGAGGACAACAGCGCACTGTATCTAACATCTGTCGGCATTGTTGATAGCGTGGCACGCTGTCGCGCTTCGGCAGCGCGCTAGGTTGATAACTGTGCTATTACTCCATCGGTGGCGTAGTAGATACGCTGACGACGCTGTATCCTACTACTGGTCAGAACTATTGATGCTGGGGAGGCGTGGTTAAGGGTGCTACGGCAGGCGCTAACGTCTTTTGCAACGTAGGTCGGGGCGTGCGCGAATGGGCAACGCGATCCAACGCACAGACAGCGGCGATAATGGTGAACGTGGACGCTGAAACACACATTGGAGCTCGCTGGTCTGGTGAGGCGTCAACGGAATGCCATTATTCAGGCTGTCAAGGCGCCAGAAAAGACTTGGCACTGTGAAACGGCTGGCTCAATCATGGTCTGCGTTTTCCGGCGAGAGACACATCGCTAAATCAATTGGAAAACGCTACGGGACGTGCGCAACTAAATTCGGATAGTGGGGCTTGCTTTTCGCGCTCGACAGAATGGCTCCAGCGTCATTCCGTCGCTTAAGCTCTCATATGTTCGCGGTGCATCTGCGCGTCGGCGGGGAATTGCTTTGTGAGGAAAGCTCGCGTCAAGCCTAGGCGCAGCTTGCACGACTCGGAAATGAAGGCGCTCTTGAGCGCTCTTTGTTTGGCTGGCGTAGGGCGGATTGCGAGGCAGGCGCGGCAAAAGTAGCGGTGAACCCCTGAGACAGCTTCGCGAACGCTCTCGCAAAACGCGGGCAATGCATCACGGCGCTCGCGGCTAAGTGAACTTAGCCATGAGACGCGCATATTTGCGTACGCTTGGCTGTGCAGCTCCACCGGATCAAGTGTCTGGCTATCGTCAGTCTACGATCTTTGGCTATCGGAAAGGGTCGCTGTACGTGAGCTAGTCTTCATCAACATGTGGAGCGTCGAAGCTCGCGAACGTCGAGGCATCGCCGGCCAGCTCTCTATTGTCATCTGTTTGCGGCGCGCGTTACGTGTCACGTGCAGCTCCAAGGTTCGTCGAGAAACACATACAACGCTTCAATGACGGCTCGCGGGCTGTTACGCATCTCGGAAGGCAGCATCCTTTGCGGACGAGCGTCTCGATCTCCGTGTCCGGATTCCAATCGAGAGACAGCGGAGGCCCTCTGACTCTCTCGGTGTCTGCGCATCCGCACGGCTGTTAGGGTGTGAAGAGCCTGGATTTCTGGATCCGGAGCCTCCATGCCCGCCCCTCACCGTGCGGCCGATGAGCGGCGCAAGTCCATCGTCCTTCTATGCCCTGTCCTGAAAACCCCAAGCCGAAGCTGGCGGGCTGGCCGCAGACAAAGCATGGGCGCTCACTATTCCCTGTCCGAACCGAATCGGCGGCGATCGCGGCGCGCTCTACGATAGCTGCTTCATTGCCGCAAAGAGGGCTACCTTGATCACTACAAAACTGACAGAAGCGGCTTCTGTCAGCTTCGTTAGTTTGTCGGGTGAGCTCTCTTCTGGCGAGCCAGCGCTTGAGCCGCGACAGATAACTACGATGCAGCGTCCAAGGGTTGATCGCATAAGTGACGCGCGGTCGGCCCCCGTATCGGTCGTCTTTGGTTCGATCCAGTCGAGATCGGCGAGCAACTAGAGTCCGCCCTTGATCGCTTCGTTATCGGTCAGCCCGGACCATGCCTTGCGCTGAATATCCCGCGCCGTGAAGCCGCCTAGAAGGTCGCCTTAGCGAACGCGTGACAAGATGAGTTGCGCCGCCGCCGCTTCGCCTGCCTTTCCGGCACCGTAAGCGCGGCAAGCATGGTTTTCGAGGTATTCGGCGAAAGCGAGCGCACGGATGAGCGCCTTTTGGGAAATGAGCCCTGCTTCGCCATCGGCGAGGTGGTTGACGAGCGCGAACGCGGGGACGAGCTTGCGATATTTCGCGAGATGGCTTTCGAAGGCGGGTGCTAGCTCTGGGCCGCGGATGCGTTTCTCGAAATCGGCGCGCCACTCGGCAAAAAGGCCTTGGGCTTGATCGTCAAAGCGAAGGAAAGGTAACGGCTCGAATTGATCGTGTTCTGCTCCGATGGCATTCGGCTCGAGGTTATCGAGAAGTTCGAATGTCTCCCACGGTTTCGCGCGCGCCTAGCTGTTCGGGTAGCGGTCGCTCTCTTGCCATTCTGGGTCTTGATCCGGCCAAACGAACAAGCTGAACCGCTGAATGAGCCCGTCATCGCCGGCACCGCCCGAGACCGCGCGGCGGATGTATTCAGCGAGGCGTCCGGGTTGGGTTGAGCCGAGCAGCGAGAGACAAGCGGCCTCGATATATGTCTTGCCGCGGAAGATGCGGTCGAAGGTGTAGCTCGTCGTCCATTCCAGGCAGTCAGAAAGAAGCCGCGCCCGGCTACATTTTCTTCGCGGTCAAGAGTTTTGAGCAAGGAAACGAGCTCGTCACGGAAGGCGAGCACGCCGTTGGGATTGTCGGCGAGAATTTCACCGAGCGCTTCATAAGAAGTATCGTTGACGACGTAACGCCGGGCATTCGGCTCTTGCGGCTCTTCGATATCGATCGGACGCGCCTCGCCTGATGGTTTTAGCGCAGTGCCTCCCGCGGGCTCGCATCGCTTACTTCGAACTTGAGAAGCTCAACATCGCGCGCATGCGACCGCAATGCCTTCGAGTGCGCTTCGCGGGCGAGCGTTTTCGAGGCGATGCAAGGGTTTGAGCGCCTCGCTCATGGCTGGGCTCTTCATCATGCCGGGGCGGCCGACGATGCAGCCCCAGAGATTAGGAACTTCAATCCAATCGGTTTGCCGTTGGGGGCGAACAGTCGATCTTGCGGCCTAGAACCGCGCCGAGCGCGACCATGGCAGGGACGGCGACGAAATCGGGCGGGCATTGCATCCGATCGGCGATGTCGGCGACCCAAGGCGCGATGCTTGCGGGAAGGAAGGCGATATCGAACGGATGGACCGCAGAGAGGCCATCAGGGAGCGGTTTCGGCTCCGGCCAGTGCTGGGCACCCGCAAGGTCACTGGCGGAATACGTCGCTTTCGCGCGTCATGGACGCTCGCCGCTTTCGGCCACTGATGGAAGCCTTCCGGGTAGGGATAGCCGTTCATCCGCCGGTCCTCCCGATCAGCGCTTCAAGCTCGCGGAAGGTCGAGGCCGCCGCCTTGACGCACTCGACAACGCGCTTGAGGTGATAGCGGGCGCCGGCGTCGTCATCGTTCTGAGGCACAGGCGGGCGGCGGCGCTGTCGCTTTCGACGGGTGCCAGCTTCTGTACACGAAATCACGCAGAAGCGCCGCGCGGACATCGAGAATTGTTCCGACGATATTGTCATCGGCGGGTCGCGACACTTGAATCTGTAGAGGCGATGGGCTACCTTCGGATTGTTTAGCCGCCAAGCAGAACCCTTTCGGAGCCCGGCCCGCCGACAACGGGGCCGGGTTTCGTTTAGGTGCTATCGCTCAAGCTGCATCGCTAGGCGCGGCTTCCTTGAAGCCGGGAGGAACGTGGCGGCGCGAAGCCAGCCATTGGTCAAGATCGGCTTCGGCGATGGCGACGCGACGCGCGCCAAGCCGAACGATCGGCGGGCCTTCGCCATTGCCGATCAGTCGCTCAAGGTGGCGAAGGGAAATCGCGGCGCGGATCGCCGCTTCTTTGCGGGTTATGAGAATCATTGGCATTCCCTGACGTTTGATGCGTCAGGGTAAAAACCAAGTCCCGCGACGGCGCTGGCGAAAACCCGACGCCACCCTCTGAATCAGAGTTCTTCGTCGTGGCGCTTCTGAAAATCCTCCAAGCTTGGCCGCGTCTGGGACCGCCTTTCGTCAGTCCAATACCGGCGCAGAGCGTAGGTGGCGCGCCCTTCCGGCAGGCGGAGCCATTGGAACACCGAGTGAGCGAGATCGCCAAAGCCGGTGTTGTCGCTGCGGCCGGGCTTTGGTTTGTCGCCTGTAGCGTGCAGCCAGTCGATCGCGAGAAGCATCACAAGTTCGTGTTCGGCATCGCTTAGCGGCCTGCCACCCCGACGATCCCAAACGCCGGCGCCGCGGACCCCACCCATGATCACCGGCTCCCAGTGGTTAGTCGAACGCTTGCCGTCGCCCCGGCTGCGGCCTTCGACGACTCGCTGGCCTTCCGCGCTTAACACTTGCGTCATTCGTATCAGCTTTGCCGAAATTGGCATCGCGCGCCCACTCCTGAAATCGGGTGATTGACGGTTCGCCTGGAAAAAGCCGCTCACTGACGATTGGGGCGCGCCGGTCTACATATTCGACGGCCTCTCTTGGGAGGCTCTGTATCCGCGCTCGTATCAGCGCAACCGCAGGCTCGTCGTCGTGGCTTAGGTTAAAGAGCCGCCGAATGGCGTCGTGCGCGCCCCGGAAGGTTCCCCTGGGCGCCTCGGATCGGAAACGGACAATAGTTGCCTCGATCCCGTAAATGAAAATTTCGAGGCTATCCTGCGCCAGCGACAGCCCTTCTTTTTTCAGGCAGTCTCGGACGCGCGCGCGCTGCTCGTCATCGAGCCGGTAATCGATGGCTCGATTAGCCGCCATGCGCCGAGCCCTCGCCATTCCGCATAGGCAAGTTAGACACTTTCGATGCGACACCCATGTCTGCCTTGCGACACATCACGGTGGCAATCCTCGCGCAGACCGCATCGTTGGTCTCCCTACGCGCTCCGGGCGCGCAACGGCGTCACGTTGCCCGGCCCGTCTCGCGGCCCTCGACGATGGCGGCGACATGCTCGCCCCATGCGTTCAGCGCCGCCCGCTTCTCATCGGCCCATGTGTGCCGCTGGTAGACGCCGATGATCCGGCGCGGCTTCCCGCCACGTGGTTCAAAACGGCCTCCGTCACTTCGAGGCGGACGCCGAGCCTTTGCAGCCCGGTCGCCATCGTCCGGCGAAGGTCGTGCAAGCGCCAATCCTTGACGCCGCTGTCCTTGTCGAGCGCCGCCTTGGCTTTGCTGAACCCATTGAACGCGCCCGCGCTGGCCGGGAAACACAAGCTCCGGCCTTGTCCGGTCGGCGGCGGTCGCTCTCGCGTCAATTCGGGGCGCGGCCCGCAAGATCGCCTGCGCCTGCGGCGACAGCGGCACGACATGGGCGACGCCGTTCTTTGCGCCGGCTGGCCGGGATGGTCCATGTCGAGAGGTCCGGCGCGATCTCGTCCCAAGTCATGCGCGGTCGACTTCCTCGCGCCGCTGGCCGGTCAGCATCAGCATCCGCACGATCGCGTTGAACGATCCGGACGCCGTTCGTCGCCTGCCAGACCGCGCGCAACTCCTCGTCGGTCAGCACGCGCTCGCGCTTCGCGACGGGCGCAAGCGGAAGGTCTTGGAACGGGTTCGCGGCGAGCGAGCCGCGCTTGACCGCCCAATGATAGCAGGCGCGGCCGTAGGCGGCTGTCCGGCTCGCCATCGCGGTCTTTCCGTCTTTGGCGAGGTTATCGAGCACGCGAACAACGGCGGCGCGGTCCAGATCGGCGGCGGGCGCGCTCAGATGCTTGGCGAAGGCGTAGCGTGAGGGCTCGAACGGCCTCGGCGGCGTAGCGCTCGCGCTTGTCGGCGAGGCGCAACGTTTCCCATTGCTCCAAGCAGCGCGTCGAGCGTCAGCGCTTCATGGGCGGCCTTCCGGCTGCGCCTCGCTGCGCCGCTGCCTTGCGCTCGGCGGCCGGGTCGCGGCCCTTGGCGACGTCGCCAAGGATCGCCCGCGCGGCGTCGCGCGCGGCGGCGAGCGAAATTGCGGAGCATGAGCCGAGCGGGATGCGGCGCTTCTGCCCGCCAATGGCTGAATTGCGCCAGAAAGGTCTTGCTGCCGCTGGCGGTGACGCGGACGCCGAGGCCGCGCTTGCTCGTCGTCGAAGACAAGCGTGTCCTTCGTCCCGGGCGGGCATTCGAGGGTCTCGATCCTGCGCTGTGTGAGCTTCATCGAATCGCCCCTCGTTTTAGCCGGGTCCGCTCCGGGTCCGCGGACCTCCTGCGGACCCCTCCAGCGGACCTATTGAGACGCTTCGTGTCGCCTCAAGTCAGTGGGTATGCACGAAAATGCATAGGAAAATCAAGGGTTTTTGTCGGGTCCGCGCAGCTATTGTCGTTTTCTGTCGCGTTGATAGCGCTTACTCTTAATCAGCGGGTCCAAGGTTCGAGCCCTTGTGCGCCCACCATCGAACGGCTCCAGAGTCATCGAAGAGCGATGTGGCCTGCGCGACGGCCCCGTTCAGCCGTCGGGCCTGATCAATTCGGCCATTGCGCGCGCGGGCTCGTCGCCGATCGCTTCGAGACCGTTGACCACACCGGCGCGATCAGCGGCGCTGCGGTTCTGGCTGGTCTTCCACTTGCCCCGGATGTCCGCGATCTCTATCTCGATCCCGACGATAGCCTTGCGCTGAAGCGCGATGAAATCGGGCGGGGCGTCGTTGACCGCCCAGGGGGTATCGCGAGAAGCCTCCTGCTTCAGCGTCAGCGCTGCGATCTGGCGTTGAAGCCATTCGTCGTCCTCGATCACCCAGGCCAGGCCACGCGCCTGAACCATGACGTAGTTCCAGGTCGGCACGACCTTGTGCGTCTCCTGTTTCGTTGGGTACCAAGACGGCGACACGTAATGGTCCGGCCCTTGGAAGACGACGAGCGCCTCTGGGCTCTCCGCGAGATTGCGCCACTGCAGGTTGGCGCGCGCCACATGCGCTTTGAGCGTGCCGAGCTTCGACGCCGCAGGGTCGAGGAGGAAGGGCACGGCGTTGGCGATCAGGCCCTGCGGTCCATGGCTGATCAGGAGGCCGATCGTGCGCGCCTCGATCAGCGCGTGCTGCCGCCCAAGGTCGTCCTCGCGGTGGAGCGGCGGCTCGTACATCTGCTTCCTTACTCCGCGGCCTGGTCGACGCCGCCGAAGCGCCTGACGACATAGGCCTCGACAAGCGCCCTGAACTCCTCGGCGATGCGCGGACCCCGCAGCGTCACGGTCTTGGCGCCGTCGACGAACACCGGCGCCGCCGGTGTTTCGCCTGTGCCGGGCAACGAGATGCCGATGTCGGCGTGCTTGCTCTCTCCCGGTCCGTTGACGATGCAGCCCATTACCGCGACGTTCAACCGCTCGACGCCCGGATAGCGAGCGCCCCACTCCGGCATGGAGGCCGCGAGATGGGCCTGGATGTCGCGGGCAAGCTCCTGGAAAACGGTCGAGGTCGTACGCCCGCAGCCGGGGCATGCCGCGACCTGGGGGGCAAAGACGCGAAAACCCATGGTCTGCAAGAGCTCCTGGGCGACCCGCACCTCCTGCGTCCGGTCGCCGCCCGGCTCGGGGGTCAACGAGATGCGGATCGTGTCGCCGATCCCCTCCTGCAAGAGCACCCCGAGCGCCGCCGAGGAGGCGACGATTCCCTTCGATCCCATGCCGGCCTCGGTCAGGCCGAGGTGGAGGGCATAGTCCGAGCGCGCCGCCAGCATGCGATAGACCGTGATCAGGTCTTGGACCGCCGAAACCTTGGCCGACAAGATGACGCGCTCGCGCGGCAGTCCTATTCCCTCGGCCCGTTCGGCCGCTAGGAGCGCGGATTGCACCATCGCCTCTCGCGTCACCGCGCGCGTATCAAGCGGCTTAGCGCTCGCGGCGTTTTCGTCCATGAGATGGGTCAGCAACTCCTGATCGAGCGAGCCCCAGTTCGCCCCGATCCGCACCGTCTTGCCATTGCGAATGGCGATTTCGACAATCTGCCCGAACTGCAGGTCGCGCTTCGCCCGGAAACCGACGTTGCCCGGATTTATGCGGTATTTGTCGAGCGCCTTGGCGCAAGCCGGATAATCGGCGAGCAGCTTGTGGCCGATGTAATGAAAGTCGCCGATCAGGGGAACGTTCACGCCCATCTTCGCGAGGCGGTCGCGGATTCGCGGCACCGCGGCGGCCGCTTCGTCCCGGTCGACGGTCAGCCTCACCAGCTCTGATCCGGCGCGAGCCAACGCCGCGATCTGCCGCGCCGTCGCCTCGACGTCGGCAGTATCCGTATTGGTCATCGACTGGACGACGATCGGGGCGCCGCCGCCGACTGTGACGGCCGCCGCACCCTCGCCAATTTTTACCGCAACGGTGGCGCGGCGCGCGCTCGGGCCAGACGCCGGTTCGGCGCAGGAAGAGTTCATCTGCATGTCCCTTAGGCGCCGAAAACCACGCCTTGCTGATCGACGAATATGTAGGTCCGGACGGCGGAAATGTCATCCGCGACGCTTCGCCCTCTCGCCCGCTTCATCGCATTGCAATATGACCAATTTACGCAGTCAGCGTCCGTCCGGCGCCCGGCGTCCGGCGGCATTTTCTGGAGGATCGCCACTATGTCGCTCGCAAACCATCATGCCGTCGTAACGGGCTCCACGAGTGGGATCGGCCTCGCCGTCGCCCGGGGGCTCGCCAAGGAAGGCGCGAACGTGATGATCAACGGCTTCGGCGACCCGAAGGCGATCGAGGCAGAGCGCGCCGGGATTGAGCGCGAATTCAAGGTCAAGTGCGTCTACAACGGCGCGGACATGTCCAGGGGCGACGAGGTGGAGGCGATGATCAAGGACGCGGCCGAAAACTCGGCACAGTGGATATCCTGGTCAACAACGCCGGCATCCAGTTCGTCTCGCCCATCGAGGATTTCCCCGCGGAGAAATGGCATGCGATCATCGCCATCAACCTGGTGTCGGCTTTCCATTCGATCCACGCGGCGGTCCCGGGCATGAAGGCGCAGAAGTGGGGCCGCATCATCAACACCGCCTCGGCCCATTCGCTCGTCGCCTCGCCGTTCAAGTCGGCCTACGTCTCGGCCAAGCACGGGATCGCCGGCCTGACCAAGACGGTCGCGCTCGAACTCGCAACCTTTGGCGTCACCTGCAACTGCATCTCGCCGGGCTACGTCTGGACGCCTCTGGTCGAGAACCAGATCCCCGATACGATGAAGGCCCGCAATCTGACACGCGACCAGGTTATCAATGACGTGATGCTGGTCGCACAGCCGACCAAGCAGTTCGTCACCGTCGACCAGATCGCCGCCATGGCCATCTATCTCTGTTCCGACGCCGCCTCACAGATTACTGGTGCCAACATATCGATCGATGGTGGCTGGACGGCCGCGTGAGCAGTGGCGAAGGTCCGGAGGAGGACGACGGCAAGGCGATCAACCTCGCGCTGCAAGGCGGGGGGTCGCATGGCGCTTACGGCTGGGGCGTACTCGACGCGCTGATAGAGGACGATCGGATCGAGATCGGCGCGATCAGCGGCGCGAGCGCCGGCGCCTTCAACGCCGTGGTCTATGCGGCGGGTCTCGCAGAGGGCGGACGCGCCGGGGCGCGGGAGAAGCTGGAAAAGTTCTGGCTTTCCGTCTCGACGGAGGGCTCGCTTGCCCCCGCCCAGCGCACGCTGATCGACGCCTGTCTGCGGCCCTGGGGCGCGGTCTGGCCCGGGACGGCCTTTGTCGGCGCCTGGGTGGAGGCGCTGGCGCAATTCGCCAGCCCGTACGCGCTGAACCCGTTCAACTTCAATCCGCTGCTCGACCATCTGGCGGCGTTCGTCGACTTCGAGCGCCTGCGCGCTTTTGACACGCCGCAGCTATTCATCGCAGCGACCAACGTCAGAACCGGCCGCGGCGAGATTTTTCGCCGCAGCATTCTGACCGCCGATCACGTCATGGCCTCGGCCTGCCTGCCGGAGCTCTTCCAGGCGGTGGAGATCGGCAAGGAGGCCTATTGGGACGGCGGCTACGCCGGCAATCCGCCCCTTTGGCCGCTGTTCTACGAGACGGCCTGCCGGGATGTGATCATCGTTCAGATCAATCCGATTGAACGCGCCGACGTTCCGCGCACGCCCGAGGGCATCATGAATCGGCTGAACGAGATTACCTTCAACGCCAGCCTTCTTGGCGAGTTGCGCGCGGCCGACTTCGTCGCCCGGCTGATCCGGTCTGGCGTGCTGCAGAGCGAGAGTTACCGGCTCGAACGGCTGCACCGGATCGGTGGGGCGGGCCGGCTCGAAAACTTCCCGGCCTCGACCAAGTTCGACGTGTCATGGCCGTTTCTCCAACGGCTCCGCGACCTTGGCCGGACCGACGCGAAGGCTTGGCTCGAGCGGCACTACCACTCGATCGGCGTCGAGAGCACCCTCGACATCGATGAAACGCTGAACCGCGAGCCGACCAGGACCCCGATCGAGGGCGCGGCCGCGAATTCGTAAGCGCCCTCGACCCGGCCGCCGAGCCCATTCCGGAGCCGACCGTGCGGCTTATCCGTCGATCCGTGTCAGGGGGAGCCTCCTCACCGAGCTTGCGGTCGCCATCGCCGCGAACATTTTTCGGTCGGCCTCGGTCGCCCTCCCCAGCGTGCCGAGCAGCCAGTCGGCGAGCGGGAAGGCCGAGTCGAAGCGCGTCGTCGGATGCCGGTGATGCAGGAAATGATACCAGGCATAATAGCGGAAGAGCGCGGTCCGGCCGAACCATCGCCCACTTGACGCGTGCGTCTCGAAATGAACCTCGTTGTAGATGTGGTTGTGCAGCACGACTGCCGCAGCCATCGCCAGCCCCGAGACCCAGTCGATCCAGAGGGGCGGGCCTGCGAGCAGGACGACCATCGCTGCGGTGACCCGCGCGTCGATGTCGAGGGCGTAAAGCGTCTTGTCATCGTGCGCGGGCCGGTCGAAGCGCGGAAACGCCTGGTGATGCAGGGCGTGCCGGCGAAAGATCTCGCCCAACGGCCAGACGACGCCCCGCGCCTCCTTCCAGCGCGGATCATGCGCGGGCCAGCGGTGGATGGCGTTGGCGACGACCGAAACGACGACGTAGCTCGCGCCGATGCTGAACAGCGCGTGCGCGATCGACCCAATTGCGCTCATCCGGCAGCGTCACGCGGCGTCAGACGTGAAAGGCTCTCCTTCTGTCGCCCGTCGGCGTCGAAATTTTCGCGCCGGAGCCAGCGCTCGAAGGCCAACTTGCGCGCAGGCCACTCGCTGTCGAGCAACGAAAACCAGGCGGTGTCGCGGCTGCGGCCCTTGACGATCATGTGCTGGCGGAAGACGCCCTCGAACGTGAAGCCGAGCCGTTCGGCGGCGCGCCGCGAAGGCGCATTCAGCGCATTGCATTTCCACTCGTAGCGCCGGTAGCCGAGTGTGTCGAAAACATAGGAAGCGAAGAGATATTGCGCCTCGGTCGCGCCCGCTGTCCGCTGCAGGGCGGGCGTGTACATGACGTTGCCGACTTCGATGACGCGGTTGGCCGGATCGATGCGCATGAGGGTCTGGTGGCCGAGCGCCCGCCCCGTGGCTTGGTCGACCACGGCGAAGAACAGCGGGTCCTCCGAGCGCGCTTTCGCGTCAACGCTCGCGCGGAAGTCTTGCAGGGTCGCGTAGGGCCCGTCGCCGAGGTAGGTCCAGACACGTTCCCGCGGAAGCTCGCCGTTCGAGCCGTCGTACAGCGAAACGACGTGCTTATGGGTGTCGAGCGGGGCGAGCGTCACATAGCGTCCCTTGAGGGTTACGCGCTGCGGCCGCTCGGCGGGATGCGAGTCGACCTCGGGACCGATGGGCTGACGAGGCTCCTCGGCGTTCGACGTCTGGTCAGGCATGCTGGTCATTGATGTCCGTCTTCGAAAAATCGTCGCCCTTGAAGACGAGCGTCGCGCCATGAACCTTGGCGCAGGCATAGGTTAAGCAATCGGCGAAGTTCAATCGGGCGGGGTGTCGCCCCTTGCCGAATTGTTCAAAGCATGTGACGGCCGCCTTTCCAACGTCGGCGTCGAGTCCGACTTCCGAAACGTCGGCCTCGTCGAGAAACTTCTCAAACTGGCCCTCAGCCTCGCGCGGCGAGATCAGCAACCGGGCGGCCAGCACGATCGATGTCTCCAGGCGGACGACGGGCGATGTCAGGCGTCGCGTGGCCTGACCAACCATATCCGAGAATTCTCGCCAGTCGGGCTCCTTCGCCAGAATGGCGACAACGACCGACGTGTCGATGAACGCTATTGCCCCCACAGCGCGTCGATCTCTTCTTTCGTCATGACATGGCCGCCCGGCTTCGCCATCGCCAACGTCTCATCGGCGAGCTCTTCCAGCCTCTCCTCGAGCGGCCGCTTATCGCGCTCGCGCTTGAGCTCGGCCCTCAGCGCGTAAGCGATGGCTTCGGTCATGTTGGTCTTGCGCAACCGGGCGAGCGCTCGGGCGAGCGCGCCGACTTCGGGATCGCGGATGCTGATGCCCATGGCGGGCTCCGTATATACAAATATGTCGGTTCAGTATATACGAAGCTCCGTCTCGGTCAATGATTGTCGCGCGGGACGCCCGCCGTCTGCGCTAGGCGCTGATATTCGACCGCCGGCTTCAGCACCATGCCCTCGTCGAACTGCGCCACCATCGACCGCTGGATCTCCTGCCACGGGGTCTGGCTCTTCGGATAGGCGAAGCCGCCGTGCTTTTGAAGGTCGGCGCGGCGCAGGTTCAACTCATCCGCGGACACGAGCATGTTGGCCTCGTGCTTCAGAAGATCGATCCGCACCCGGTCGCCGGTCTTGACCAGCGCCAGGCCGCCGCCGGCCGCCGCCTCGGGCGAAGCGTTGAGGATCGAGGGCGAACCCGACGTGCCCGACTGGCGCCCGTCGCCGATGCAGGGTAGCGCGTGCACGCCCTTCTTGATCAGCGCCGCCGGCGGCTGCATGTTGACCACTTCCGCCCCGCCCGGATAGCCGATCGGCCCGGTTCCGCGGATGAACAGGATTGAGTTCTCGTCGATGGCGAGCGTCGGATCGTCGATGCGGTGGTGATAGTCCTCCGGCCCGTCGAACACGATGGCGCGACCCTCGAAGGCGTCCGGATCGGCGGGGTTCGAGAGGAAGCGTTTGCGGAATTCCGCGTCGATCACGCTCGTCTTCATGATCGCGTCGTCGAACAGGTTGCCCGACAGCACGACGAACCCCGCCTCCTCCTTCATCGGCTTCTCGATCGGGAAAATGACGTCCGCGTCCTCCGCGACGGCCGCGGCACAATTCTCGCCGATTGTCCGCCCATTGGCGGTCACGGCGCCCTCGCGAACCAGCTTCCGCTTCATAAGTTCATGCACCACGGCCGGAACCCCGCCGGCGCGATAAAACTCCTCGCCAAGGTACTTGCCCGCCGGCTGCATGTTGACCAGCAGCGGAACGCGGCGGCCGATCGTCTCCCAGTCGGCGACGGTGAGGTCGACCCCGATGTGGCGGGCGATGGCGTTGATATGGATCGGGGCGTTGGTCGAGCCGCCGATGGCGCTGTTGACGACGATGGCGTTCTCGAACGCCTCGCGCGTCAGGATATCGGACGGCTTCAGGTCCTCCCACACCATGTCGACGATGCGCCGGCCGGTGTCGTAGGCGATCTGGCCCCGCTCGCGGTAGGGCGCAGGGATCGCCGCGCAACCGGGCAGGCTCATGCCGAGCGCCTCGGCGAGGGCGTTCATCGTCGAGGCGGTTCCCATGGTGTTGCAATGGCCGGTCGAGGGCGCCGAGGAGGTGACGAGCGCCATGAACTCCTCGTAGTCGATCTTGCCCTCGGCGAGATCGGAGCGAGCCTGCCAGACCACGGTCCCAGACCCGGTTCGTTCGCCGTGACGCCATCCATTCAGCATCGGGCCGCCCGACAGCACGATCGCGGGAATATTCACCGTCGCCGCCGCCATGATGCAGGACGGGGTTGTCTTGTCGCAGCCGGTGGTCAACACGACGCCGTCGATGAAATAGCCCATCAAGATCTCGACCAGGCCGAGATAGGCGAGATTGCGGTCGAGCGCGGCCGTGGGCCGCTTGCCGGTCTCCTGCAGCGGATGGACGGGAAACTCGAACGGGATCCCGCCGGCGGCGACGATCCCGTCGCGCACGCGCTTGGCGAGGTCGAGGTGATGGCGGTTGCAGGGCACGAGGTCCGAGCCGGTCTGGGCGATGCCGATGATCGGCTTGCCGGAGCGCAATTCCGCGGGTGTGAGGCCGTAGTTGAGGTAGCGCTCGATGTAGAGGGCCGTCATGCCCGGATTGTCGGGGTTATCGAACCACAGCCGTGAGCGCAGCGGGCGCTTCGTCCCGCCTGTTTCGCCGTCGGTCTTGGGCTTGTTTGCCATTGTCGAACCTTTTCTCCGGGCCGCAACGCATCGGTGCGGCGCGCTGGCATGCCAGTATGGGCGTATCGCCGCGGCAATTCAATCTTCGGGCGGAAATAGCGCCGGCGAGGCGATTTCACTCGGGCGACAGGTCCTCGCGCGGCCCACGGGACCGGACCCATGCGCCGCCAATCGCCAAAATCAAAGATCTGGCACCCGAGCCACAGGGCCTCAAGGGACGAATTGTAGTCACTGGAAGCCATCTCTTCGGACGGCTGGAATACGTAAGAGGACTAAACCGCTCGCGCGGTAGGGGCGGCGAGCGAGCGGAGAGGGTGTACGGGTAAGGACAACGGGAAGACGCGGCCCTGTCTCAAGATCGTGGGGTTCAACCCCATGCGAGACAGGAGCTTTCGATGTCCGACAATTCCATCAGCCAGCTGCGGCAGCGCATGATCGAGGACATGACGGCGCGGCGGTTCAAGGAGAAGGTTCAGAAGGACTACGTCCGGCACGTGAGGACCTTCACGGAGTTCCTCGGCCGTTCTCCGGATACGGCGACGAGCGAGGACCTTCGCCGCTTTCAACTGCACATGGCCCAGCAGCAGATCGGCGCGCCGACCATCAATTCCGCCATCTCCGCGTTGCGGTTCTTCTTCACCGAGACGCTCGAACGGCCCGACCTCGTTCGTCCTCTGAGGCTCGTGAACGAGCCGCGAAGGGCGCCGATCGTGCTGAGCCCGGAGGAGGTGGCGCGTCTCCTCCAGGCCGCGCCGGGCCTCAAGTACAAGGCCGCGCTCAGCGTCGCCTATGGCGCGGGCCTGCGGGTGTCCGAGGTCGCGAACCTGAAGGTGTCCGACATCGACAGTGGGCGCATGATGCTCCGGGTCGAGCAGGGCAAGGGACAGCGGGACCGCGATGTGATGCTGTCGCCCCAACTGCTCCAACTCCTGCGCGAATGGTGGAAGGCGGCGCGGCCGCAGGTCTGGCTGTTTCCCGGCCAGAACCCGATCAATCCGGTGACCGCGCGTCAGCTCAACCGCGCCGTCACCGCCGCCAAAGACCTGGCTGGAATCTCCAAGCGCGTTTCTCCTCATACGCTGCGGCACAGCTTTGCGACCCACCTGCTCGAACAGGGCGTCGATATTCGCGTGATCCAGGTGTTGTTGGGGCACGCGAAGCTCGAGACGACCGCGCTCTACACCCGCGTCGCCATCAGCACGGTCCGCGATATCAAGAGTCCGCTGGACCGGCTGGACATCAAGCTGACGAAGAAAACGCCGCCCGCCTGACCACGGCCGCGTGGCGCGGCCTCGCCTCGAGGTCGCCGACGTCTTTCGCGCCCACGGGGCGGCGTGGCGCGAGGCCAACGCCGGTCACGTGAGCCTCGCCCAGTTGAAGGTCATGTCGGCGATCGAGACCTGTCGCACAGCCGCGCTCGGCGGACACGTCGAGCGCTGCGAGGACTGCGCGCACGAGCGGATCGCCTACAATTCCTGTCGCAACCGGCATTGCCCGAAGTGCCAGGCGGCCGCCGCACGGCGATGGCTCGAAGACCGTGAGGCCGAGCTTCTGCCGGCTCCGTACTATCACGTCGTCTTCACCCTGCCGGCCGCGATCGGCACGATCGCGTCCCAGAACAAGGCGGCCGTCTACGACCTCCTGTTCAGGACCGCCGCGGAGACGCTGACCACCATCGCCGCCGACCCGAAGCATCTGGGCGCGCGCATCGGCCTGACCGCCGTACTGCACACCTGGGGCTCGGCGATGACCCACCATCCCCACGTCCACGTGATCGTTCCCGGCGGCGGTGTTTCGCCGGACGGGTCGCGCTGGGTCGCCTGCAAGCGCGGCTTCTTTCTGCCGGTGCGGGTGCTCTCCCGCCTGTTCCGTCGGCTCTTCCTCGAAGGGCTCGCAGCCCTGCATGCGGCCGGACGCCTCGTCTTCTTCGGCAACCTTGCCGCGCTCGCCAATAAAGCCGCCTTCGACGCCGTCCTCGCGCCATTGCGCCGCTCGGAATGGGTTGTCTACGCCAAGAGGCCGTTCGCCGGGCCGAAGGCCGTCCTCGCCTACCTGTCGCGCTACACCCACCGCGTCGCGATCTCGAACTCCAGGCTCATCGCGCTCGACGAGAAGGGCGTCACCTTCCGCTGGAAGGATTATCGCGCCCGCGGCGAGGTCCCCGGCAAAGCCTGGATCAAGCCGATGACGCTCGCGGCCGGCGAGTTCATCCGCCGCTTCCTTCTCCACGTGCTGCCCAGCGGCTTCCACCGCATCCGCCACTACGGCTTCCTCGCCAGCCCCGGACGCGCCGCAACCATCGGGCGCCTGCGGGACCTGATCGCGGCCTCCAACGCGACCGCTCGGCCTCGCCCCGAAACCGACGCAAGCGGCGCCACGACCGGCCCCGAACCCGCCACGACGCAAGACATGGCCAGGATCTGTCCCTGCTGCGGCGGTCGCATGCGCATCATCGAGATGTTCGCCCGTGGCGCTCGTCCTCGCAGCTTCACCGCCGAACCCGCCGGAATCAACTCCTCATGACCCCCGCCCCGGCCCGCGCCATCCCCGACCTTTGCTCAACGAGGACCTTCCCCGGCGCCGCTCCGTTCGCGCCCGAGCCGACGGCCGCGTCCAACCTCGCGCGCCTCCGCGCCGCCGAAAGGCGCGCCTATGCTACTCGGCTGATCCTGGGCTCGTCCGTCGCCCTCGCGCCCTCCGCAAAAGCCCCGCTGCGGCCGTACCGCGCGGCGCCACCGAGGGCCAAATCCCCATAGCGGCCCGGCGGCGCCGGACGCTCACCGTCCCGCGGTTTCCTCCCCTTGAGGCTTTCGGACGCCGGCCCTCCGGCCCGCCCCTACGATCGCGTCAGGGCCGGCATCCGAAACCCTTCATAATAGCGGCCGTTCCCGACGGACCGGTGAACGGACCTGCTTCATCTCGCCGTAGCGTAATCTGTCAGGAGCGAGCTCCTTCCCGCACGGTGGGACTCCTCGCGGCGATCGACTAACATCGAGCGGTCGGCGACTGTCAGCACCTCTTTCGGGGCGTCTGCGGATAAAGAATCGACGCCACGAGGAGGCGCGCCATGATCAAGGGGCTGCATCACAACGCGTATCGCTGCCGGGATTCGGAGGAGACGCGGAAATTCTACCAGGATTTCCTCGGCCTGCCGCTCGCCAACGCGTTCGAGATCACCGAGACCAAGTCGGGCCGGGCGACTCATGTTCTGCACAGCTTCTACAGCATCTTCGTGTGCGACTGATTTCGTCAAGATGATGGGATGTCGAGCCGCGCGCTTGCTGTTCGGGACGACGATCATTTGATTTTCGGGCATGGAGGTCAACGCGTCTTCCTCCATCAGCTTGATCCTTTGCGGGGGAGTGGACGTCGTGCGGGGCTTGCCCTTCTCGGCGTCCTGATATGTTTCGACGAGCCCGGTGTAATTACCCAAAGCTTTTGACCAGTACTCCGCCTCGTGCGGGTCAGCCGAGCTCAGATTTGAGATGGTAACGATCTCTGCGGAGCCGATGGGGGAGGCTGCGCCGTTATCCCCTTCGGATCGATGACGACCACTGGACCGCTGTAAGCCGACGTTTCGGGAAATAACAGGTTGGGGGTGATCAGACCGGACGTCTTGCCTTTCCGGGGCGGCGCGATCGAGAGGAGGGTTCCTGTGACTTGAATTTGCACGGGGCGACCGGTTTTGGGGGCGATTCCGAGCTCGAGGCCCGAATTGAGGTTGGAGATCTCGCGAGCCGTGGCGAACCGAGCGGCGCCGAAGATGCTTGTGCAATGACGCTTTGGCCGTTTAGGAGGCGCGGAAACAGTTAGGCGACGCCCAACAATTACCGCTTCAAGGTGGCCCTGGGGGAAATGGTATAATTCCACTCCGGGTGGAAGGTGTCGCCTTTGATGTTGAGGCTTGCCATTTCCTCCTCACTTACTTTGATCCCCTTTGGGTAAGTCCGCGTGTCGAGCTCGCACCGTACCGTCAGGCCGGTCTTGGTCGTGGTGGAGGCGATGAGTTCGACCACCGCCAAGCGGCTGGTCAGGGGTGTTCCCCGCCAGTTCTCGGTGATGTGGCAGAACAGCCGGTGCTCCCCCCGGGTCACAGCCAGAGTCAAGCCCGGGGGTTGTTCCACTTCGACGTTCCCGGCGGATAGTGAAGAACGTGCAGGGCAAGCCCGGTCTCGTCGGCGAGTTTCTGAAGCTCCAGCTTCCAAAGCCGTACGCGCGATCCGTTGGAACCGCCGCCATCGGCGGTGATCATGATTTGGTCGGTGTTCGGGTACCTGTCCCGACCCATCAGGTCCAGCCAGCGGCGGATCGAGTTGACCGAGAATTGCGCCGTATCATTGTCGATGCCAACGCTCACACAGCCGGCGTTGGCGGCGATGTCATACACGCCATAAGGTACGACCTTGCCGAGTTCGGCGTCGACGAAGTCATGCACCTTTACCGGGTCGGGACAGCCTTTCGGCCGGTAGTCGCTACCAGCGTTCTTGTAGGGGCCGATTGGCTCTTTCTTCTTCGTGTCGATCGAGATCACCGGCTTGCCGGCCGCCTGCATCGTCAGCGCCGCGGCGTTGATATGCTCGAACTGCGCATCACGGTCGGGATTGCGGACGCTTTCCAGCGTCTTGCGATTCACCTGCCGGCAGTATTGCAGCGACCCCAACAGTTTGGGGATGGTGCTCTTGCTGACCTGATGCCCCATCGCGCACAGCGCCGCTGCCAGCTTGGCGTGGCTCTTCGAGACCCACCGCAGCGGCCGCATCGGGTCGCCCTTGGTCGCCGGTTCCAGCAACTGACGCAAGTCTTCCAACAGTGTCGCATCTGTCTCCGTCAGTGCTGGCCGACCGCTGCCAGGCCGGCGCACTTCGCCCCACAGTGAGGCGGGGTCGTTCAGGTCCTTCAGACCACGGCCGATGGTGCTTCGCGCGATCCCCGTCGCCTGCGACGCTGCCTCAATCCCGCCGTAGCCCGCCGTCCGAGCTTCCACCGCCGCGAACAGCCGGCGCGTGCGCTCGTTCAGCCCGCGACCAACCGCCGCAAACCGCTCGCGAATCGCTGATGGATCGATCATTCACCGAGTTCTATCCGGATCGAGTCCGCGCCGGAATCCACCGCGGCGAAATAACCGGCTACCCAACCCGGGCCAATTCACTCATTGTTGGGCGTCGCCTAAACCTAGACTAGAACAACGACAAATGTCCAAGACGCAGCAACTGCGCAACCTCATTGCCGCTAGAGCGGTTTCCCAGCGAAATGAATCGCGGGGGATTCCCGAATCAGGGCTGTTCATGATTCATGGGCTCCGCCGCGTGAAGGAGGCGGCGGGGATGGCGCTATCCGAAGATCTTCGCACACGTGTGGTGGAGGCTGTTGTGGCCGGCGGCCTGTCGCGCAACGCGGCGGCCAAGCGTTTCGGGGTCAGCATCGCCAGCGCCATCCGTTGGGTTTGGCGCTTCCAGGCCACCGGCGAGATTTCCCCGGCGCCGACGGGCGGGGATCGACGCTCGGACCGGATTGAGGCGCATGGCGATTATCTGCTTGGCCTCATTCGTCGTCAGCCGGACATCACGTTGTTGGAAATCCAGGAGCGGTTGATCGCCAACTGCAGCGAGCGCTTTTCTTTGTCGGTGATCTGGCGCTTCTTCGATCGGCACGAGATCACATTCAAAAAAAAACCGCGCATGCCGAGGAACAGCAGCGCCCCGATGTTTTGAAGCGGCGCCAGGAGTGGTTTGGGGCGCAACTCGATCTCGATCCGAGGAAGCTCGTGTTCATTGACGAAACGGGGGCTTCCACCAATCTGGCGCGCAAGGGCGGACGATGCCGGCGCGGTCGACGACTGCGGGTCGGCATTCCGCATGGCCATTACAAGACCATCACGCTCGTCGCCGGCCTACGCCTTTCCGGTCTCGTGGCGCAAAAGGCCTACGACCGGCCGATGAACGCGGCCACGTTCGAGGACTGGGTGGAGAAATGCCTCGCTCCCACGCTCTCGCAAGGCGACGTCGTCGTCATGGACAATCTGTCGAGCCACAAGGGAGCAAGGGTCGAGCAACTCATCAAAGCCGCCGGAGCCGAGTTGCTCTATCTGCCGCCCTACAGCCCGGACATGAATCCAATCGAAAAAGCCTACTCCAAGCTCAAGGCCTTCCTGCGCAAAATCGCCGAGCGAACCGTCACAGGCCTCTTGAACGCGCTCGAAGCCTGCGCTGAAATCTTCAAACCCGGCGAATGCGGGAATTATTTCAAGGCCTGCGGATACGATACGGATTGATCGGAAGCCGCTCTAGCGAGCATTGGCTTACCGCGCGGATCATTCGCTATGCCAAAGAGCGCGGATATACACCCTTCACTTCCACGCTCGAAGAGGCTTGGCTTGCCTCTATCCGTGGGCTCTCGACGGCCCTGCTCGCCGCGCTCGACGACGGGCGTCTGTGCTCGCCTGGGGAGGCGTCGTCCGACTATACGCGTGACCCGATCGCGCTTTACGGGATTGAAGCCGCGCGAAGGCTTTGCACCGGGGCGGCGCATTTGGGCAGGTAAGCGGACCTTGCTTCTAGGAGCCTGTCGGACTTAAGAACAAAATCAGAAAAAAATGAAAGACTTATCCGAAATCGACGCGCCTTGCGTAATGATATGCTACTGCTATCGCTGAAGCTCGCAGATAATTGCGCGATTTTCCCCAGTCCGACAGGTTGCTAGCCCGACTTCACCAACTCGCGCCGATTTTTGCGATTTTCGGGGTATGCGAGCGCGCCAAGTCATTGATTGTATTGGGCCGAGTGTCCGAGAATTGTCTGTAGTGCCGACCAAGGCCCTTGCGCGGCGTTCGGGGCGGCGCGAGTCTCGGGCATGTTTTTGCGCCACAAGATTCGCCGCAAGGACGGCAAGGAGCATCGGGCCTGGTCGGTGGTGGAGAATCGGCGCGTCGAGGGTGGGCGGGTCGTTCAACGGCAGGTGCTCTATCTCGGAGAGATCAACGACAGCCAGCGCGCGGGTTGGAGCCGGGCGATCGAGGCGTTCGACGAAGGCGGACGCTCGACCGAGATCGCGCTTTTCCCCGAGGACCGCGTCGCGCCGGCCCTCGACTGCGACGTGGTTTCGATCCGGTTGAGCGAGATGCGGTTGCGCCGGCCGCGCCAATGGGGCGCGTGCTGGCTGGCGATGGAGCTTTGGGAGCAATTGCGACTGGACGATTTCTGGCGGCCAGCGCTGCCGCCCTCGCGCGAGGGAACGAGCTGGTTGAACATTCTGAAGACGCTGGCGAGCTATCAGCTGATCTCGCCGGGCAGCGAGTGGCGGCTGCATCGGCAATGGTTCGATGAGAGCGCGATGGGCGATCTGCTCGGCGAGGATGCCGCCCTCGCACTGCCCAACACTCTCTATCGTTGCCTGGACAAGCTGGCGGAGCACAAGAAAGCGCTGTTCACGTTTCTGCGCGAGCGCTGGAAGGACCTGTTTCAGGCCGATTTCGAGGTGCTGCTGTATGATCTGACGAGCCCCTATTTCGAATGCGATCCGCCAGAAGAGGGCAAGCGGAAGTTTGGCTACAGCCGCGACAAGCGTTCCGATTGCGTGCAGGTGGTGATCGCGCTGATCGTCACACCGGACGGCTTTCCGTTGGCCTACGAGGTCATGGACGGCAACACCTCGGACAAGACGACGCTGAAGGCGTTTTTAGCCAAGATCGAGGCGCAATACGGCGCCGCCAAACCCACCTGGGTGATGGATCGCGGCGTTCCGACCGAGGAGGTCCTGGCCGAGATGCGGGGCTCGTCGACGCCGATCCATTATCTCGTGGGCACGCCGCGCGGGCGGCTGACCAAGTTGGAAAAGGCGCTCGCGGTCAAGCCGTGGGAAAACGTGCGCGAGAGCGTGCGGGTCAAATTGATCGAAGACGGGGTAGAGACCTACGTGTTCGCCCGGAGCGAAGCCCGGCGCGAGAAGGAACAGGCGATGCGCCGTCGCCGCTTACGCAAGCTGATCAAGCGTCTCCGCGAACTCCAGGCGCAAGACCTGACGCGCGACGAGCTATTGCTCAAACTCGGCGCGGCCAAGAAAGAAGCCGGCAAGGCCTATGGCCTGATGACGATCCACACGCCGACGAAGGACCAGCCGGTCACGCCGCAAACCTTCCATTTCGCGATCAATCGCAAGAAGCTTCGGGCGGCGCGGCGCCGCGAGGGCGGCTATCTCCTGCGCACCAACATCAACGGCGACGATCCCGGCCATCTCTGGCGGCTCTATCTGCAACTGGTCGAAATCGAGCAGGCCTTCAAGGAACTGAAGAACGACCTCTCGGTCCGCCCCATCCATCACCAACTCGAAACCCGCATCGAAGCCCATATTTTCGTGGCGTTTCTGGCTTACTGCCTGATGGTCACGCTCAAACAACGGTTGAAGGCGCTGGCGCCGGGACTGACGCCCAAAGCCGTGCTCGAAAAGCTCGCCGCGATCCAGATGATCGACGTCGAACTACCCACGACCGACGGCCGAACCGTCCTCCTGTCCCGCCATACCGAGCCGGAGACCGATCACCTGCTTCTGCTGCAACGCCTCAAACTCGAGCTCCCCGCGCAGCCGCCGCCGAAAATCGCCGCCGCGACCGACGCCAAAGCCGCCTGAACTCTCACCCCCTGTAGTGCCGACCTTTGGACTCGCCCCTCAGCGATTCCAATGTGTTCGCCTCGCCGCATACCCCCAGTTGGTGAAGTCGGGCTAGGCGCGGGCTCCGCACATAGCGGAAATTCCCGGGGCGGCACAGGCGGTCCTGTAACGATTGATTGCGAACCCTGCTTTCACAGCAAGCGGCCGCTACTCGGCCGCCTTCTTCATCTCGGGATAGACGCAGGGCGCCATCTCCTTGGCGGCCGGGCGATGCAGCGGGATGATCTTGGCCTCTTCGAACGGGAGGCCCAGCGTGGTCCACACGTCGACCAGCGCCTCGACCAGTTCCGCCACCTGCGCCTCGTTGTGGGCCGGGGTCGGGGTGATGCGCAGGCGCTCGGCGCCCTTGGCGACGGTCGGATAGTTGATCGGCTGGATGTAGATGGCGTGCCGGTCGAGCAGCATGGCGCTCGCCGCCTTGCACTTCTTCGCATCGCCGACGAACACCGGCACGATATGCGAGGGGTTGTCCATTACCGGAATGCCGGCCGCCTTCAGCGCATGCTTAGTGAGCCGCGCCATGTGCTGATGCCGCTCACGCTCGACGTTCGAGGCCTTGAGGTGGCGCACCGCCGCCGCGGCGCTCGCTGCGACGCTGGGCGGCAGGGTCGAGGTGAAGATGAACTGCGGCGCGTAGCTGCGCACCGCGTCGACCACCGCGGCGCTGGCCGCAATATAGCCGCCGAGCGAGCCGAAGCCCTTGGCCAGCGTGCCCTCGATCACATCGATGCGATGGGCGAGCCCCTCGCGGTCGCTCACGCCCCCGCCGCGCGGCCCATAGAGGCCGACCGCGTGCACTTCGTCGATATAGCTCATCGCCTGGTATTGCTCGCAGACGTCGAGGATCTCCTTGATCGGCGCGATGTCGCCGTCCATCGAATAGAGGCTCTCGAACACCACGAGCTTGGCGCGATCGATGGGTTCGGCGGCGAGCAATTCCTCGAGATGAGCGACGTCGTTGTGGCGCCACACCTTCTTCTCGCAGCCGGCGCGCCGGACGCCCTCGATCATCGAATTGTGGTTCAGCGCATCGCTGAGGATCAGGCAGTTCGGCAACAGGCTGGCGATCGTCGAGATCCCGGCCAGATTGGAGATCCAACCGGAGGTGAAGGCGAGCGCCGCGGGTTTGCCGTGCAGGTCGGCGAGTTCGGCCTCGAGCCGCACGATCGGGTGATGGGTGCCGGAAATGTTGCGGGTGCCGCCGGCGCCGGCGCCGTGGGCGCGCGCCGCCTGGACGGAGGCCTCGATCACCGCGGGGTGGAGGCCCATGCCGAGATAGTCGTTCGAGCACCAGACGGTGACTTCGCGCGGCTTGTCTTCTTCGCCCTCCGGACGCCACAGCGCCGTCGGGAACCGACTGGCGTCGCGTTCGAGATTGGCGAAGGTCCGGTAGCGCTCTTCCGCCTTCAGGCGGTCGATCGCATCCGAAAAGCGCCGCTCATAGTCCATGGTCTGCCTTTCTGATGGGTGCGTTCCACGTCGAATTGGCGTCGGCCGCGATGACGCGCGAGCCAACGCCATTCGTGTCGAGGCCGCGCTTTCTGCAAGCGGCCCGCGGAGCAGTCTCTACTTCGCCGAGTAGATGTTGCACCATCCGTTGGCGGCGACCGGGCCTTCGACCGTCCGGCACTGGTTCGGCGGAATGAAGGGCTCGCAATTGGAGCATTTCTCATTGCCGTGCGGCGTGTCTTGATAGGCGACGTCCGCCTGAGCCTTCTTCTTCTTCGCCGCAAATGCGCGGCCGGACGCTCCGGCGATCGCGACGCCGGCGGCCGCGCATGCGGCGCCGTGCAGCAGTCCGCGGCGGGAAACCTCCGCCGAATAGAGCCGTATCTTGGCCATCTCTGGGTTCTCCTCTTCACAAGTGATCCGGCTTGCGGCCGGACAGGTAACGGTTGATCACGCCACGGCCGAAGGTCGTGGCATATGCTGAATGTCGCTCACGTGAGCGGAATATCTCCGCCCATCCGACGCAAAATCGCCTCCGGCGGCGTCATGAACCACATCTGGTAGAGCGTCACGAGCCACATGAACGCGAAGCACGCAGCCATCAGCATGCCTGCGCCAATCTCGGCCCACGCGAACGGATGGTAAAGCTTGATCAGATACCAGGACATGACGTCGATCATGATCGCCAGGAATGGAAGGGCGATAACGCTGCACTTGAACCAGACCGGGCGAACATAGGCGTGGCTGAAGGCCAGCCCGACGATGAAGAAGATGAACGTGATGCCGAAAAGGTGAATGTGCGAAACCCGGACCAGCGTGGCGATCGAAGCGCCGGTGTCCTGGGTCGTCACTTTCTTGACGCCCTCAAAGCTGGTGAAGTTCGGCAGGTGCGGATTGCGGCCGTCGTGGCATGTGAAGCAACGCTTCTCGACAATCGGCTTGATGTTCATATCGTAGTCTGGCTCCGACGCGCCGGCCCGCGCCCACCGAATGATGAGCGAGCGTTCGTCGTTCGGCAGCATGCCCGACATGGGGCCGCTCAGCGCGCCTTCCAGAATCGACCCTTTTCCGGTGCCCGAATAGCCGGCGACGATGTCCTCGTAGGTCAGCATCTTGGAATTGCCGCCCGCCCGGCCGGCGTAGGTAAAATAGATGTTCAGGAGCGCGAACAGATAGCCGAATCCGAGAATCAGCAGCATGCAGGTGAACAGCACCCGCAGACTGTAGGGTAGCTCGGAATAATGGCGGTAGAGCGCGTGCGGAGGAGGGGTTGTTTCTAGCATACTTCAATCCATTGATCGCGCCCCAGGACGCTGTCCCAACCGGACTTGATTACTGGCGTCATGCCTCGGCTGACGCGTGTGCGTCCCGCCGGGTTCGACGCCCACCGTGCGACTCGCTGGGAGCGCCGATGCGTCGGGACCAACAAGCGCTGCCTCCAGAGTCCCATCTCATTTACCCGGTACGGCTATGAAAATCGCCGGGCGGCTCTTCTGATAGGCGTAGTACGCTGCGATCCCCTCGATGTCCGCGTCGGTGAGAATCGCCGCCATCGCGTCCATTTCAGGGCCCTTGCGATCGCCCTTCCGATAGGCCTTGAGGACCTTCTCGAGATAGTCGAGCCGCTGGCCAGCGAGGGCCGGCACATCGGGACGCGCGCTGTTGCCGTTGACGCCGTGGCAGCGGTCGCATTTGTCGGCCCACTCGACAGGACTCAGCGGCTTCGGGACATTGACCGGCTTCGGACCCTGGGCAGCGAAATAAGCGGCAAAGTTCGCCATCTCGACATCGTCGAGTTTCTTCGCCTTCGGGCTCATGGTGTCGTCGTCGCGCGTTCCGTCCTTATAGGCGCGCAGCGCCTTGATCATGTAGGACGCGTCCTGCCCCGCCAGACTCGGCGTCGCGGCGCTCGAGGAGACGCCCGTTTCCCCGTGGCACTTGGCGCAGACGGCGAGCGCGTCCTTGGCGATCGGCGCTACGGGTGGGCTTGGCGTCTGCGCGCGCGTCAGGTTGTCGCTCTGCAGGGCGTAATAGAGGGCGACGCGCTTGAGATCCTGATCGCTCAGGGCGTCCAGCGCCTTCTTCATGTCGGCGTTCTTGTCGTCGACCGGCCGGTCGCCCTGCTTATAGGCCTGCATGGTTTCAAACAGATATTTCGGATTGATTCCGACCAGACTCGGCACACCTTCCTTGTGGCTGACCCCATTGTCCCCATGGCATCTCGCGCAGGGCGCCGAGGCGGCTTTGCCGGCGGCGACCGGGTCGTCGTAGGTCGGCGCCGGTCCCTCGGGCTCGGGCCCCGGATCCAGGCTTGCGTAATAGGCGGCCACCTTCGCCAACGCTTGCTCGCTGAAGAACTTCATCAGGTTCATATTGTGGACCGGGTCGCCGCCCCCCGGCCGGTCACCCACCTGAAAAGCCCTCAGTTGGCGATAGACGTAGGACGGACGCTGGCCGGCGAGATCGGGGATGCCGGGCGTCGAGCTGATTCCCGCCGGACCATGGCACTTCGAGCAGGTCGTATCGGCGAGTTCCTTGCCGTCCCGGATGTCGTCGCTGGTTGCGTAAAGCGGACGCATTTCATCGGCCGGCGCAAGCGGGGCCTGAGCGGAGGCGCCCAAAAGCGAAAGCACGAAGCCGGCGCCGCAGACCGCGAAAAAGCGCAGCGCGCTTTGAACGAAGGCCATTCCATACATCCGCAAAAATCTAGCCTTGCAACGCTGGACGCCGAGACGCCTGCGCGAGGAACGAGGTCCTGCGCATCGTCGATGTCAAAGGCGTTCGGATTGCGGCGTCCCACACACTCGCGACCTTCCGCCGCATCACGACTGCCCGGTCTTGTGCGTCGGAGGCTCGCTCGGCTTTGGCGGAGGATGGGGGGTCGGACAGGCGCGGAAGTAATTCTCGTATTGCCAGTCGCACGTCACCGTCTTCGGCCGCGACAGAAAATTCGAGTAGTCGGGACTGCCGAACTGCACGGTCGCCGAGGAATAGCCGGCCGTCGCAACCAGAAGCGCCGCGGCGGCGCCGAACGCCAGAGCTAGCCTCATCGTTCGTCCCTGCTCCCGTTGTTCCGCACGTCTTGACGTGCCGCTTTGACCGGTCATCGGAGTTCCGCCTTCCCCGCTGCGCTCACCACTTGACCAACAGGCTCGCCATGATCGCCTGCGCGGTATAGTTCGGATTGTCGCCCGCCATGAAGATCATGTCCTTGAACGCCACGGTGCTCGCGTTCAGCGCCGAGTACATGTAGGGAGTCATGCCCGTCGTCTGCCAGTTCGTCACATTGTTGCGCTCGAACATGTACTTGAGCTGCAGATAAACCTCGGCCTTTCCGAACTGGCTGAGGTACGTCGGGTCCACCTTGTAGGTGAGCGCGACGTCGGCATGGGCGAAAGTCGTATTGGTGTCCGGATAGGCCGGATTGCCCGCGCTCGCGACACCGCAGGATATCCCCGTCGAATTGATCGCCAGACAGCCCTGCTCAGGTCCCGTCAGCCAGGCGCCCTGGGCGAGTTCGTAGGTTCCGCTCACCTTGAGCGACAGGCGATCCGGGATGAGCTGGAAGGTCGAGCCGAGCATCCAGGTGTTGACGTTCTCGCTCATCCGGCTGTTGTACAGGGTCAGCGAGCTCAGCGCGATGCTGGACGTCGACGTGCCGGTCATCATCTGCAGAATGTTCTCGATACTATAGGCGCCGGTGAACGATACGTTCGGGTTGAATGCCCAGTCGACCTCAATGCCGGCGTTAAGGTGGTTGTCGGTGTTCAGGCCGAGCCCGTTGCTGGTCGCATAGAGAGCCAGGTCGCCCGGGTAACTGTCATATCGCCAGCCGAAGTTTGGCGTCACGGTCAGGCCGGAGATCGGCGTCGTGATGTCGAAATAGAGGGTGCCGGCGTTGCGGTTCCGATTGGCGAGGTCGAAATCCTGCAGATACGGGATTCTCGACCATGCCCGTGGCCGTCGATCGGCACGCCCGCTGACATCACGTTGCCGACGAATTGCTGCCAGTTGTAATTTTGGTAACTCCGCCAGGCCAGCATCTCGTTGAAACGGATCGCGAGCCACTCGGTCGGATGGCCGGTAGCGAAAAACTTAGCCTGGAATTCATTGGTCTGGTTGGCCGCGGTTTCGGAATAGTCATACTGCTCCCAGCCGATGCTGCCGCCCATCGTGGCCCAGCTTGCCGGATTCCATGTTAGCTGCTCGGACGCGTCCTGCTTGGTATAGGACTGAAACAGGGTGGTGTGCGGCGCGTAGCTGCCGCCGCCGACGCTGCTCGGGCTGGATGAGGCGATCGCAGAGTCGTTGACCATCCAGTTGGCCAGCGTCAGCGGCGGCGTGTTGTTCTGATTGGAATAATACCGGTAGGTCAGCTTGTTCTGCAGGTTGGGCAGGAGCTGGGTGGTGATGACGTTGTTGGACAAAAACGTCTCGATCTGCCCGTTCAGGCTCGACCGCTGAATGGGAGACAAGTACTGGCCCGTCGCGATGGTCCCGTTCGAGTTCAACGTCAAGGGATAGAAGCCGGTCACGCCCGCGCCGTTGATCGTCATGGGGATGAACGACTGGTTCTGCGTCATGTAATTGTAGCTGAACGTCCCCATGTAGCGGTTGCGAACGAACCCCGGGAGGTCGACGCCGACCTGGGCGGTGACCATGTTGGAAGCGTTGTTCGGCTCCGTCCCCGACGAACCCATGCCGTAACAATTGGGCTTGGTTCCGGCATTGGCGACCGGACAGTTCGGCACGCCGCTGACCGGGCTGCCGGGGCCGCCGAACGGATTCATCGCGCTGAAGGAATTGTATTCGTCGGTGTAGATTGACGCGGCGTACTTCACCAAGCCGTTCCATTTCATGCCCCAGGGGGAAGTCCCATAATATTCGCCGGAGATGAAGGCGTTCTGGGTGTAGTCGTTGACGGGCATCGCCACCGCCGCCAATGGCGTCGTGGTGCTCGAACTGAACAGCATGCCCTCTTCCTGCACGCCGTAGCGATGTTCGTCGGTGTAACCGGCCTGGAAGTCCCAGGCCGGCGACGGCGTCCAGCGATAGTCGACTTCGCCGGTGTCGCGCTGGATGCCGACGTTGATGCGATGGACATTATCCTGAACGGTCGTCTGGACCGGCGTTACGCCGGGTTTGCAGGCGAGCGTTCCGGTCTGACCGGGCAAGTAACAGCCGAGCGGCTGCTTGGTGGCGGACGAGGCCGTCTGACCCGGATACCAGTTCAGCACCGGCACGGTCGAGTTGTTACCGGCGCCGGTCGCAAACGTTCCGCCGTTGAAGATCCCTCTGTAGAGCTGCTGGACGACGGTCGGCGGCATCCACAGGTTCCCGGAGCCCACCCCGTAGTAGGGCGTCTCCGCCGTGTTGCTGCGCAGGTCCGGCACGGAATAATAGCCAAAGGTCAGATATTGCTGGCCCGGCTGGTTGAGATCGACCTCGTAGGCCTGATTGTCGGTGCCGACGTTCTGCCCGAGCGCCTCGAACGTGTATTTGTAGTCATACCCCTGGGCGCCGAGGTCGAAGAAATTGAGGAAAACCGGGTTGGTCAGCGTGCCGAATTGGTTGAACTTTGCGGCGCTGTTGTTGGGCGTCGTGCCGGGCTTTTCAATGAAGGCCTGGCCGCCGAATTCGGCGGAGGCGTGGTTCATCGTCCAACCCGAGGGACTCAAGGCCGGGAGGACCGGGAGATCGTCGGCGTGGGCCGCCGAAATGACCGCCATGCTGGCCGCCGCCGCCGTCCCGGTTAGAAACAGATGTCGCAAAGTTCTCATTTTGCCCTGCCCTCGCCCACAAAGCGTCCCCCTCGGGTGTCGCAGTGCCGGCGGCCGAATTGAGTTCTTACTTTACCATTCGCGACCGTAACGCCTGACCAATCACCTCTGGAACAGCTCGCCAGCCGGTGAATTCGAGCCGTGCACAAAGGTGTGGCAGTTTTGGCACGACCGGTTGATCGACTGGACCGTCATCGGGTTGCCTGGATTTCCGTGGCCGGGGCCCATGTGACAGTTCTGGCAAAGGCGAGGACGCTGCATGATCAGCATGTACTCGTTCGTCGAGCCGTGCGGGTTGTGGCAATTGAGGCAGTTTTCGCGGACCGGCTCATGCTCCCAAAGGAACGGGCCGCGCTTGTCCGCATGGCACTTGTAGCAAGTCTCGTTGACCGAGGCTTCGATAAGCATCTTGTCCGTCGCGCTGCCATGCGGGTTGTGGCACGAGGAGCAGACGATCGTCCCGTTCATCAGCGGCATGTGCGAAGAGTTGACCATCTTCGCGCGGATGTCCTTGTGACACTGGAAGCAGACCTCGGGCTCGGTGCTCTTGAGAAGCTGGAACTTGACCGACACCTTTTCCATGATCTGGTGGCAGTTGGTGCAGGCGAGGTCGCGGGTCTGATGGACGCTGCCGTCCCAATAGGTCCGCTGGCCGCGCTCGTGGCAGCTTAGGCAGATGGCGTTCCGCTCCGCGACCGGGCGCGGGGAGTCCTTTCCGAACGAGATGATGTCGCCCGGCGCGCCGCTGTCGTCCGCCTTGGTCTTGGCGTGCTTCGACCCGGGGCCATGGCAGCTCTCGCAGCCTTCCTTCTCCTGCGAGTCGCGCGGATGGTGCAGGAAGATCTCGCCGTGCAGCGTCTGCTCGAAATTGCCGTACTGGCTGCGGTGGCACTTCAAGCAGACCTGGTTTCCGACATAGGTCGCCGGCCCCGTGTCGGTCGCGGCGTCCGCCTTCTTGGTCTTCGTCGCCTCCGAGGATGCGGCGGCGAGCACGATCGGCTTCGCCTCGCTGTTGCCCTGGGCGAAGTTCGACAGCGTCGAATAGGCGTCCTTGGCGGCTGGCCTCGAGGCAGCGGAGGCATGGATTGCGTCGGCTGGCGCGGCTCGCGCCGGCGCGGCCGCATCGACAGTCGCCATCGAGCCGTGCAGCCCCGCGTGGATGGCGTCGTCCGGGGCGGAACCCCGGGAGGTCGCCGAGCCGTGCAGTCCCGCATGGATGGCGTCGTCCGGAGCGGGCCCCTGAGACGTCGACGATGCCCGCAAACGCGCGTGAACGGCGTCGTCGGGCGCGGAACCCTGAGGTGAAGCCGGGGCGTCGGCGCCTTGGACGAAGGCCTTCAGCACGGAATAGGCGTCCGCCGGCGAAGCGGCGACGGCGCGCATACCCGCATGAATCGCATCATCGGGCGCGGTGGCCTGCGGCGGCAGCGGAACGGTTCCCGACAAGTCGGCGACCCGGACGAAGTCGTGCAGCACGGCGTAGGGATCGCGTCCCGGCACACGTTTGGCCACGGGCGCCGTCTCCGCGCCCGGCGAGACCGTGAGAGCGATGGACACCACGCGCTGCGTCTGCACGAAGTCCTGCAGCGCGTTGAAAACGTCCGAACTGGCGCGGACGGGAAGATCTTGAGTCGGCTCGGCGAAGACGGGTTGGCCAAGCACGAACGCCGTGGCAATCAGGAGCCGCGCGGTGAGCGCCAACGTGGGTACGGTCTTGGCTGCGGCGGCGCGGCGAACGCGCCTGAAGAACTTTCGGCTCGATGGCGGGAGAAGGAGCAGGTCCAGCGCTTTTCGAAATTTCCCACTCATCCCCGCCTCGTTATTTTCTCGCCGCCGACCGCACTCGCCGCTTGGAATCGGCTTGCCCTTTTGGCCGGAGGTTAGCGGCTTTCAAGCGCCGAACAATGCTTAAGCCAGCCAAGGTTGCACTTTGATTCAGACCGTCACATTTTAGCCACAGCAACAGGTCGAAATGTTGGCGACATCTTGCCGAGGGCGAAACTCTCCGCAAGGCGATTTTTCAACAGAAATCAGCGGCAAAACAGCGCAGGTCTAGACCTGCGCATAGATCGCATGACCATAATTATTCATTCCCGGCAACACATTGTTGCCGAATGTATGACAATCAGAGGGGCGGCCTGACGCAATCTCCGCGTGTCCCCCCGCTTAAGATATTCAATCCATTGCGCGATTTATGCCCCGCCGCGGACGCTTCCGATGGCGATGCGATCTCGCGTCCCTCATGCGGCGCGATTTCCGTATTACGAAAGAATCGGGTCAATCTGCCGAGCGGATCTTGGCGGACGCGTGTCCCTTCACTGGCGCCGTTGCCTACCCGATGAGGACTGATTGCGGGACGCGACGCGGTGCTCTAACAGCGTCCGACGCCCTATGCCGACAGGCCCGGCTCTCGAAAGGTCGATGGATGATTTGGTTCGTCTTGGCCGCCATGACGGCGGTCGCCGTCGTGATCGCGCTTTGGCCGATCGTGTCCGGCCGCCGGCGAACCGGCAATTCGCCGAGCGAGGTCGCCTTCTATCGGTCGCAACTGGCCGAGATCGGCCGCGATGTGGAGCGCGGTCAATTGCTGCCGTCGGAGGCCGCCGCAGCCCGCGCCGAAACGGCGCGCCGCCTCATTGCAGCGGACCCGGTCGAAGCCCGGCCGGGGGCCGGCGGCCGCCGGGGGCAATTGGTCGCGGCGGTTCTCGGCGCGCTTGTCGTCCCGGTCGTCGCCATCGGCCTCTATCTTCAATTCGGCTCGCCGAACCTGCCCGACGCTCCGCTCGCCTCGCGGACGCCTGATTCCAATGCTGAGGACGATATCGAGGCGGCGGTCGCGCATGTCGAGGCGGAAGCGGCCGCCTCGCCCGACAACCTGAAGGCCTGGTCGGCGCTCGCGCCAGTCTACATGCGCCTCGGCCGTTACGGGGACGCGGTCAGTGCGTGGAAGCAGGTGCTCCGCATTAAAGGCGAGGACGCCGAGGCGCGCGCCGCGCTCGGCGAGGCTCAGGTGGCGGCGGCCGGCGGACTTGTGACCGCCGAAGCGCGGGCTTCCATCGACAAGGCCCTTGTCGAGGCGCCGGGTCTGCCAATGGCGCGCTTCTATCTCGGCCTCGCGGCGGAGCAGGAGGGCGACAAGCAGAAGGCGATCGGCATCTATCAATCGGTGCTCGACCAAGTCGCCGACCATCCGTACTGGCAGGAGGTGGTGCGAGGGAAGCTCGCGGCGCTCAAGGGCGAGCCCGCGCCGAGACCGCTGGCGTCCGCGTCAAACGAGGCGAGCGTCCCCCCGCCGGCGGCCGACGGCCGGGCCGGCGCCGGCGCCCCCGCAGGCGGCCAGCAGGACATGATCCGCGGCATGGTCGCGAGGCTCGCCGAGCGGTTGGCGCAGAAAGGCGGCAGCGCCGAAGAGTGGAGCCGCCTCGTGCGCTCCTATTCCGTGCTCAACGAGCCGGACAAGGCGCGGGACGCGCTCGCGTCCGCGCGCAAGGCGTTGGCCGGCGACCCGAACGCCCTCGCTTCGCTCGACGGAGCGGCCAAGGACGCCCCAGCCGACAGCGCCGCGCCGACAGCGCCGCTGCCGGCGCTGCGACGCCCGCGCCCGAAGGCGGCCAGCAAGACATGATTCGCGGCATGGTGACGCGGCTCGCCGACCGGTTGTCGCAGAATGGCGGCAACGCGGAGGACTGGACCCGGTTGGTGCGCTCCTATTCCGTGCTCAACGAACCGGACAAGGCCAAGGACGCGCTCGCGTCCGCCCGCAAAGCGCTGGCCGGCGACGCCAGTGGCAGCGCGTCGCTCGAATCCCTGGCCAAGGAACTGAAGGTCGGAAGCCAATGAGCCTTCTCGGAGCCAACCCATGATCGTCGAGGCGGGTCACTACGCGCTCACCTTGGCCCTTGCGCTCGCCATCATCCAGACCGTCCTGCCGTTCTGGGGCGCTCGTCGCAACGATCTCGCGCTCATGCGGGTCGGGGACAGCGCCGCCATTGCGCAGTTGCTGTTCGTCGGCGCTGCGTTCTTCGCGCTGGCGACCGCCCATCTCACGTCCGACTTCTCGGTCTTGAACGTCGCCGAGAACTCGAACAGCGCGCTGCCGGCGATCTACCGGTTCTCCGGCCTCTGGGGCAATCACGAAGGCTCGATGCTGCTGTGGGTTCTGATCCTCGCGATCTTCGGTGGCGTGGTCGCGGTTTTCGGCGCAGGACTGCCGAACCGGCTGCGCGCCGACTCGCTTGCCGTGCAGGGGCTGATCGGCGCCGCGTTTCTGACCTTCATTCTTGTGACCTCCAACCCGTTCCAGCGGCTCAGCCCGGCGCCGTTCGAAGGCCAGGATCTCAATCCGATCCTTCAGGATCCTGGCCTCGCGATCCATCCGCCGCTGCTCTATCTCGGTTACGTCGGCTTCTCGATCGTGTTCTCGTTCGCGGCGGCGGCGCTGATCGAAGGCCGGATCGACGCCGCCTGGGCGCGATTCGTGCGGCCTTTCTCGTTGATCGCCTGGGGGTTCCTCACCCTCGGTATCGCGATGGGATCGTACTGGGCCTACTATACGCTGGGGTGGGGCGGCTTCTGGTTCTGGGATCCGGTCGAGAACGCGTCGTTGATGCCATGGCTGGCGGGAACCGCGTTCGTCCATTCGGTCGCGGTGATGGAGAAGCGCGACGCCCTGAAGGTGTGGACGATGTTCCTCGCCATTCTGGCCTTTTCCTTGTCGCTCCTGGGAACCTTCCTGGTGCGGTCCGGCGTCCTGACCTCGGTGCACGCCTTCGCCAGCGACCCGAGCCGCGGCGTGTTCATTCTCGCCATTCTCGCCGTCTTCATTGTCGGGTCGCTCGGCCTGTTCGCCTGGCGGGCGCCGATGTTGAAACAGGGCGGAATTTTCGCGCCGATCTCGCGCGAAGGCGCGCTCGTGCTGAATAACCTGCTGCTCAGCACGTCCTGCGCCACCGTGCTGTTCGGCACGCTTTACCCCCTCGGCCTCGAGCAGCTCACAGGTCAGAAGATCACGGTCGGCGCGCCGTTCTTCAACATGACCTGCGGGGTGCTGCTGCTCGCGCTGTCGTTCGCGACGCCGTTCGGCTTCTCGCTCGCCTGGAAGCGCGGCGATCTCCTCGGCGTCGTTCAGCGGCTTGCGGTCGCGCTCGCCGGCGGTCTGGTGGTTCTGGTCGCGCTCCTCGCGCTCTTCCGCGGCGGCCCGGTTCTGGCGCCGATCGCAGCGGCCATCGCCGTCGTTGTCATGCTGGGGACGCTCAGCGAGGCGTTCGCCCGGGTTTCGCGGGGAGGTTTCGTCCTCTCGGCCGCGATCACGCGTGCCCGCGGTCTGCCCTTGTCATTTTGGGGAGGCGCGTCCGCTCATTTCGGCGTCGGCGTGGTTCTTCTTGGCCTTGCGGCGACCGGCTTCGGCGCGGAGAAAATCGTCACCATGCGCGTCGGCGCGCCGGTCGAGGTCGGGCCCTATCAGGTGGTCCTGGACCGCGTCGTCACGCGCGGCGGCCCGAATTACAGCGAGCAGGTCGCAACGATGACGGTCCGCAACGCGCACGGCGTGGTCGCCGTGGTCGAGCCCGCGCGCCGTCAGTTCGCCGCGCGCCAGACGGCGACGACGCAGGCGGGCATCGTCACGATAAACCTGGGGCAACTCTATGTTTCGATGTCGGATCCGGACGGCAGCGGGCTCGTCCCGGCGCGACTCTACTGGAAACCGCTGGTGACGCTGATCTGGCTTGGCGCCTGCCTGATGGCGTTCGGCGGCGCGCTGTCGCTTGCCGACCGGCGCCTCCGCTTCGGCGCGCCGGTTCGGGCCGCCGCGGCGGCGGTAGCGGCGGCGAGAGGTTGACGATGAAGAGCGCGGCCTTGGCGCTTCTCGCCGGGCTGATCGTCTGCCCGACCATCGAAGCTGCCGCACTCAGCGCCGGTGAAGAAGAGCAATTGAGGACGGTCGTATAAAACATTAGCATGATGTAAATACTAAGAATTTTGCGGCGGCCGGACTGCGCGACCGCCTTTGCTTCGTCCGCGTCGAATGTTGCACGGTTTGGCGCCTAAGCCGTTGAAATCGGCCGCGCGGAAAAATCCGTGCGCGGCCCCACGCAAGCCGGCGGCCGCGTCGAGACGCTACGACCGCGGCGGCGCCATCGCCTTGAGGATCTGCGGCTTGACCTCGGCGGCGAGGGCTTCGGCGGTCATCGGGCCGACGAACTTGTAGGCGATGGTTCCGTCGCCGCGCACGACGAACGTCTCCGGCACGCCGTAGACGCCCCAGTCGATCCCCGCCCGCCCGTCAACGTCGAGGCCGACCTTGGCGTAAGGGTCGCCGAGCGCGCCGAGGAAGCGGCGGATGTTCTCGGCCGAGTCCTTCTGCGCCACGCCGTACACGGCCACGCCCCGCCGCTTGAGCGCGTCGTCGGCGGCGAGCGCCATCAGGTTCGGGTGTTCGAGCCGGCACGGTTCGCACCAGGAGGCGAACACATTGACGACGCTGACGTGGCCTTGGCGCAGATCGGCGTCGGCGAGGCCCGCCCCGCCGTCGAGCCCGGGCAGAGTCAGCGGCGGCGCGCTCTCGCCGATCAGCGCCGAGGGCAGCTTCGACGGGTCGCCGGCGTAGAGGCGAACGAACAGGAGCGCCGCGAGCAGGGCGAAGGCGATGAGCGGCAGAAACGCCAGCCAGCGGCGCGGGCGGCGCGCCGCCTCCGAGGCCGCGCTCATCGCGGCTGGCCTTTGGCGCGGCGCGCGGCGTCGAGAGCGCGGTTGGCCTTGTCGAGATGGGCGTTGAGCCGGCGGCTGTCGAGGACGACCGCGCCGATCATGCCGGCGATGACGACGAACGTCACCGCATAGGCGGCGATGACGAAGCCGATATGCGGGTCGCCGAGCATCGCCTCACACGCCTTCGGTCGCGAAGGCCGGGGCCGCGAGACGGTCGCCCTCGGCCGCCGCCAGCATGGTCACGCGGGCGATGCGGCGGCGCAGGATCTCGTTGCGCACCGACAGGAGGTGCAGGGTCAGAAAGAGGAAGGTGAAGGCGAGCGACATGACGATCAACGGCCACAGCAGCGAGGCGGCGATGGCCGGGCCGCCGAGACGGAACACCGAGGCCGGCTGATGCAGCGTGTTCCACCAGTCGACCGAGAACTTGATGATCGGCAGGTTCACGCAGCCGACCAGGGTCAGGATCGCAGCCGCCCGCGCCGCCCGGCCCGGATCGTCGATCGCGCGCCACAGCGCGATCAGGCCGAGATAGAGGAGGAACAGCGCCAGCACCGAGGTCAGCCGCGCGTCCCACACCCAATAGGTTCCCCACATCGGCTTGCCCCACAGCGAGCCGGTGACGAGACAGAGGAAGGTGAAGCCCGCCCCGAGCGGGGCCGCGGCCTTCTGCGCCGCATCCGCCAGCGGATGGCGCCAGACCAGCGTGCCCAGCGCGGCGACCGCCATCACGCCATAGACGAAGCTCGACATCCAGGCCGCCGGGACGTGCAGATACATGATCTTGGCGCTCTCGCCCTGCTGATAGTCGGGCGGAGCCAGGAAGGCCAGCGTCAGGCCGACGGCGAACAGCGCGGCGGTCGCCGCCGCCAGCCACGGCGTAACGCGGCGCGTCAGATCGACGAAGACCGTCGGGTTGGCGAGATTGACCATTGCCAAGGGCTTTTAGCCCGACTTTCTCAACCGGAGCAGGCTGGGAACGAATTTTGGGGCTGGGAAGGAGCAAAAGACGAGTCGGATCAATGGCCGGGTTTTGAAATAGCCGTGTAGTGGAGACCTAGTATCTTTTCAGATTGCGCGTTTGGCGTAGACTGGGGTCGCCATGTATTTGCGACCGAATCGCCGTCTCAAGGACGGCAAGGAGCACTGCTACTGGAGCATTGTCGAGAGCAAGCGCTGCGCCGGCGGCAAGGTGGTGCAGCGCCAGGTGCTTTATCTTGGCGAGATCAACGACAGCCAGGAGGAGGCGTGGTGCCGGGTGATCGAAGCTTTCGACGAGGAGGCGCGACAGCCGACCCAATTGGCCCTGTTCCCCGCCGATCGGCCGCTGCCCGAACACGCCGAGGACCACGGCGTGCAGATCCGGCTCGGGGCCATGCAACTACACCGGCCGCGGCAATGGGGCGCGTGCTGGCTCGCCTGCCAGCTCTACGAGCAACTGGAACTCGACCGCTTCTGGGCGGCCCGTCTGCCCAATTTCCGCGAAGGAACCTGCTGGCGGCACATTCTCCAGACGCTGGCGTGTTACCGGCTCATCGATCCGGGCAGCGAATGGCGTTTACACCGGCTGTGGTTCGAGCAAAGCGCCATGGGCGATCTGCTCGGCGAAGATTTCGCGCTGGTCGAGAAGAACGCGCTCTATCGTTGCCTCGACAAGCTCGTCGAGCACAAGCCGGCGCTGTTCACGCACCTGCGCCGGCGGTGGCAGGATCTGTTCGGCGCCCGCTTCGACGTCCTTCTCTATGATCTGACCAGCACGTACTTCGAATCCGACCCGCCGGACGACGACAGCGACAAACGCCGCTACGGCTACAGCCGCGACAAGCGTCCGGACTGCGTGCAGGTGGTCATTGCGCTCGTGGTGACACCCGACGGCTTTCCGCTCGCCTACGAGGTTCTCCCCGGCAATACTTCCGACAAGACGACGCTGCGCGCCTTCCTTTCGAAGATCGAGGCGCAGTACGGCAAGGCGGAGCGCATCTGGGTGATGGACCGCGGCATCCCCACCGAGGACGTGCTCGCCGAAATGCGGCAATCCGATCCGCCGGTCGCCTATCTGGTGGGGACCCCGAAGGGACGCCTCGGCAAGCTGGAGAAGTCTCTCGTCGGCCTGCCGTGGCATGAGGTGCGGCCGGGCGTCGAAGTGAAGCTCTTGGCCGAGGACGACGAGCTTTACGTGTTCGCCCAGAGCCGGGCGCGCATCGACAAGGAGCGCGCCATGCGGAAGCGGCGGTTGAAATGGCTGTGGGCGCGCCTGGCGAAGCTGGCGCTGATGGACCTCACCCGCGAGAGCCTACTGATGAAGCTCGGCGCCGCCAAAGCCAAGGCGCCCGCGGCGTGGCGCCTCCTCGACATCAAGGTCGATCCCCACACCGCCGCCTTCACTTACGCGCTCAACCGCAAGAAGCTGCGCCAGGCGCGCCGGCGCGAAGGCCGCTACCTTTTGCGCACCAACATGTCTGGGCGCGATCCCGCCGACCTGTGGCGGTTCTACATTCAACTCGTCGAAGTCGAGGCGGCCTTCAAGAACCTCAAGGACGATCTGCAACTCCGGCCGATCTACCACCAGCTCGAGAGCCGCGTCGAGGCGCACATCTTCGTGGCCTTCCTCGCCTATTGCCTGCACGTCACGCTGCGCGCCCGGCTCCGGCCGATGGCCGCCGGCCTCACCCCGCGCGCCGTGCTCGACAAGCTCGCCGGCATACAAATGCTCGACGTCCACTTCCCCACCACCGACGGCCGAACGCTGATCATGTGCCGACACACCGAGCCGAATGTCGACCAGAAGCTTCTCCTGCAACAACTCGGCCTCGCCCTGCCGCCGCAGCCGCCGCCGCGAATCGCCGTTCCCGGTCCGGCGGCGCAGCTCCCGTTGCGCCCCATGTAGTGGAGACCTTCGGCAGCCTACCCTTGATTCCACGCGCCTTTCCGCTCGCGCGCTACCTCGGTTGAGAAAGTCGGGCTAACACCTCCTGTAGTGGTAACTGCCAAGCCACCTACCCCCGGTCGACTTTTGGCCGGCGCTGGGCGTCCTTCTTCGAGTGGAGGGGAAGCGGAGTTGGTGGGTCAGAGCTTCAGTTCGACGGTGAGTCGGTCGCGGTCGAGAGTGAGGGCTTTGAGGATGTCGAGGCCCTGCTTTCGGGCCGACGAGATCACGGAGCGCAGGCTCGCGAAGTCGGCGGCGCCCTGCAGGGTTCGGAATCCGCCGGAGATTTTGATCTTCACCTTCATCATCCTCAAGTCGCGCTCGGCGAGGTTGTTGGTGAAGGGAACCGTGAAGTCGGTAAGGAACCTGAGGGTCGCCTCCTTGAAGGTCTTGAACCGGATGAGGAGATTGTGGGCGGGCCGCTGCTTCTTGCGCTTTTTCGGGTTTGTCGAGGGATCGAAGGCCGGCAGGCTCCTGTGCAGGGCGAGGCCTTCCCGGACGGCGGTCCAGTACCGGTCCTCGAACGCCTTGATGGTTTGGGCGGGGAGCGCCGAGGCGCCCTGCGCCTTGGCCGCTTGCACGGCCTCGTTGGCGTCCAGAAGCGTCGCGCGCAGGGCCTCGGCCCAAGGCTCCTTGTCGAGCTCGCTGACCGCCTGAAGTTCGCGCAGGAGATGGGCGTTGCAGAAGGCGTGAAGGACGTTTTCGAGGGCGTAGTAGGCGCGCCAGTGGTCGTGGACCACAACGCCGCCCTCGAACTCGGGCACGGCCGAGCGGGGCTCGCCGGCGCGATAGAACGTGTGGGTCAGCGTCGAGGCGGTGTGCAGCCAGCGGGTCGCGCCGGCGATGCGGAAGCCCGTTTCGTCGAGGCAGCGCACCGGCGCCACCGCGACGCACGCGCCGATGCCGCGCCAGACCGGCTCCAGCGCCTCGGCCTTGCGGCGAACCCAGGCCGCCACGCTCGCGCCGCAGGCCGCCGCCGCCCCGAACAGGTCCTGCAGGACCTGCGCGGTCCGTTCCTCGGGCACGAGTTGCTGGGCGTTGAGATAGACCGCCGCCGCCCTGACGCGCTCGCCGTACTGGGCCGGCGAAACCACGCCCTCCGGAAAGGTGGCGCGGGTGCGCCCACGGCAGGCCGGGCAGTCGTGAACCGCTGCGCGGTGCTCGGTCACGATCAGCGGCTTCTCCGGAAGATCGAACACCTGACGTCTCTCCTCGGCGACCTTCGAATCCGCCGGGAGCAGCGCCCGACAATGCGCGCAGACCTCGGCCGCGTGCTCGACGATCGCGTCGGGCTCGGCGACTTGGCGCAGCGTGTCGCCGTCGTGGCCGCGTTGCCCTCCGCTCGGCTTGCCCGTGCGCGTGCGCAGGCTCTTCAAGACCCGAGGCTTCTTCTTCAGCCCGTCGCTCGACGGCGGCTTGGAGCCGTTGGAACTGTCCAGGTTCAAGCGTCGCCGAAGCTCGGCGTTCTCGGCCCGAAGCGCCTCGATCTCGCGTCTGAGCGAGTCGATCAACTCCACGGCTTCGGGCGGAACAACCATCCGACCCTTGAGTTCACAAGTCCCCGGCCCTGTCTCGCAAAATCGAAGCCCCGAAATCAATCGTGCGTCGGATGTGACATTTCGGACTCACCCCAGCTTGGCAGTTACCTGTAGTGAAGACCTTTCGCTCAAGGCATTGTTTTCCTTGATGCCACTACCCTCAAAATGGTCGAATCCGCGAAGACGGGTTAACTTTCTGCCCTGCGGATGCGCGGCGATACGCGGACTCCGAGGTTGTTCACGGTGCCGGCGTCGTCTTCGCAGAAGGTCAGCGCCATCGCCCTGAGAATGACGACGGCGCTGGTCGCGCCGGGATCGACGTGTCCAAGCGCCCGTTCGCCCAGCCGCGCGGCTCGTCCCTTGGACGCCACCATCGAGCGTGTCGAGGCCGCGCCCGCCTCGGCGGCGGCGACGATTTCCTGCCACATCTGCGTGGCAGTCTCTGACCGACGAACCGCAACGGCGCCAGCCTCCGCCGCCGGGATCCAGGCGTCCAGCATCGTCTTGTCCCCGCGCTGTCCTTTGCCGCGCTCGCGCACGCCGTCTGTGATTCCCTTGACGATGGCGGCCTGGATTTCGAGCGTTGCGTCGGTCGCGCCCGCAAGCGCTTGCGCCGCGCGACGCAACCCGGTGGCGTAGAGCGGCCCTGTCGATGCTCCGACGGAATTGAGGAACGCCATGGCCGCGGTGTTCATGAGATCTGTCGGAGCCATCGCATCGATGTCGCGCCGCGACAGTTCGGCCTTAACCGCCTGGAAACCGATCGACATCGTCACGCCGTGATCGGCGTCGCCGATCGCGCCATCGAGCGCCGAAAGCTGATCCTTCGTATTCTCGATCGAATCGGAGATGTTGTGGAACATACGACTCAGGGAACGGGAAAGGGGCTCGACCATTGGATTTCTCCGCTCAGAGACCGCCTGAATCAGCTCACCTGCAGGAACGCGGTTCGGCATGGGTGATGAAGTAGCTCCTGCAGCTCTCGATCGAGGTGCAGGAGCGAAACCGACGCGCCGACCATGTCAATCGAGGTGCAGTAGTGACCGACGAAGCTCATATCGACGTCTATGCCTTTGGCGGCCAGCCGCTGTTCCACGCGACGATAAAGGATGTACAATTCCATCAGCGGGGTTCCGCCGAGAGAATTGACCAGGACGGCGACCTTGTCGCCGAAGGCCGGACGCATTTCCGAGAAGATCTGGTCAAGGATATTGTCGACAACCGCATCGGCCTGCACAAGCGCGCCGCGCATCACGCCCGGCTCACCGTGGATCCCCATGCCAATCTCGATTTCGTCGGGACCAATTTCAAAATTGTAGCGTCGGGTCTGCGGCAACGAGCACGGTTCCAGGGCAACGCCGACGGTGTAGGTGCGCGCATTCGCTTTGCGGGTGACGCCTTCGCAAGCATCCAAGCTCCAGCCCTTTTCACACGCTGCCCCGGCGATCTTGAAGACGAAAATGTTGCCGGCGACGCCACGCCGTGAATCGCGATTCTCGCGCGGCGATGAGGCGACGTCGTCGGTAGTCATGATTGATCGCGTCTCGATCCCGTGGTCGCGCGCGATCTCCGCTGCCATGTCGAAATTCATCACGTCACCGACGTAGTTGCCGTAGACGAACAGAACGCCGGAGCCCCCAGAAACGGCTTGCGCGCACTGAAAGATCGGGTCGGGCGGCGGCGTCGAAAATATGTTGCCGACCGCGACGGCATCGGCAAGTCCCTTGCCCACGTAGCCGAGAAAACATGGTTCGTGGCCCGATCCGCCACCGACGACAAGGCCGACCTTGCCTTGGCGGGGCCCGTCCAGCGCGATGAGCGCGCGAGGCGAGGACGCGAGCGGCCGTATGAACGCGCGATGCGCGCGAACGGCCCCGTCTAGCATCTCCTCCACAACGAAGTCGGGCTCGTTGATGAACTTCTTGACGAATTGCCGAGATTCACGAACATGCTCCCTCACAACCTGTCTATCGCCCGGGCGCCGATCAAGCTCAACGCCGCCATCGGCTCTCAAGACGCCGCGCGCTGTTGCGGCGTCGGTGACAAGGACATTTGCGTAACCGCGGCGTAGCGCGGCGAGAATCGCCGGCACCTTGTCGAAGCCACCCGCCACGCAGATGCGCAGATCAACTCGCAGGAGGTCGTTGAGCGACAATCCGATCACCCGGTCGTCGAGGGCCCCAGCGACCGACTGCCCCCAGGCGTCGATGAAGCGCGCCGCCAGGACGCCGACCGCGTCGCCGTCGATGTAGCTCTGCAGCTCCGCGGCTTCGAAGACGCCCTCACTATAGAGGGAGGCGTTCGGCCGCAGCGAGGCCACGCCGAAAAGCGCCTTGTTGGCGCGCAACAAGATGCTCATCTGCTCGGCGACGAGCGGCTCGGCGATCATGACCGAACGAGCCGCGACGCTCGAGGCGACAGCCGGCGCAGATAGATTGACGCATGTCGCATTCACGGCCGAAGCGATCGTCGAGGCGCACTGCGAGGGAGAGGCGGGGTTTCTGGCTATGGCGCCGCCGATCGCCTGAACGACGGTCACATCCTGCAAGCCGGTGACTCTGAGATTATCGCCAACCGCCATCACGGTACGACCGCCGGCGACGGCGAGCGTGTCGCCCGATTTGAGGAACTTACGCACAGCCATCGCGCCTGCAGCGCCCAACCGGTCGCCAAGCGCTTGATCGTCCGCGCCGTTCGGAACGACGAGGCAGTCGCGCAGGCTGAAATGGCTCTTCAGCGATTGGGCGATTGTCAGCGAAGCGAGACGCGCGGGCTCGATCGCGATGTTGACGATGCCGCGCTCGCGCGCCTCGTTGAGGTAGGTGATTACTGTCGCACGGGAAATGCCCATCGTCTGGGCGATGTCGTTCTGCGTCATCCCTTCCTGGTAGTAGAGCCAACTCGCCCAAACGTATGGGTCGTCGCCGTAGCGCAGCGGCGTGGCTCCGCCGGTATCGCTTGGCGGTCGCGCGCTCCTGCGTAGCCCGCTCTCGCTGTTCGTCACAAAGACACCCTCCCGGGTCAACGCGGCGTCGGTGCGTCGAAGATAGAGGGTCAATGTCACATGTGTCGAGCGCGTTCGCGCGGACGCGACTGCCCTGCCGCCCCCGGCGACAACGACCAGTGTAGCGCTTTGATCTGGAGGTTAACGACCAGGACTAGGGCGACCGATCAGCCCGAGCGCTTGCCGGACTCCAGCCGGTCGATCGCCGCCACATTGGCCGCCGAAGGGCCGGAGGGGTCGAACGTCGAGGCGAGCCAAACATCGACGATCGCCTTGGCTAGTTCCGGACCGATAACTCGCGCGCCCATGGTAATGATCTGGGCGTTGTTCGACTTCGCCGCCCGTTCGGCCGAATAAGTGTCGTGGGTCAGCGCTGCGCGAACGCCCGGCACCTTATTGGCGGAAATGCAAACGCCGATGCCCGTGCCGCAAAAGAGGATGCCACGCTCGTGTTCTCCGCCAACCAGAGCATGGGCGACCTTCGCCGCCACATCGGCGTAGAAGCCCGGTTCACTCAGGTCGGTAACCGTCAGGTCGGACCGCCGGGCGAGGTGCGTGGCGATCACGTCCAGCAGAGGCTTTCCGGCGCTATCCGCGCCCAGGGCTACTCTCATATGATTATGCCTCGCTCGAATTCCTCGACGCCGACGCGCCGAGTTTCATCTTCGCGCCCTCGGCGAAAGCCTTCAGGATGATTGCGCAAGAGGTGGCGCCCGGATCGAGCACGCCACGCGAACGCTCGCCGAGCCTGCTTGCGCGGCCGATCTTGGCGACGAGGTCAATCGTACTGTCGCGCCCGTTCTCGGCGGCGACAATCAGGGCGTCGAGCGCGTCGATGAAACGCCCGCGGTTCGCTGTGGCGGCGGAGAAGGCCTGCAATGCCGGCACATAAGCGTCGATCAGGGTCTTGTCGCCGACTTTGGCGTCCCCGATCGACTGCACCTCTTCCAGGCCATTGCGAAGCATCCCCTCGAACGCGATGGCGTCGATCTCTTCGACGCCGTTGAGCGTATTGGCGAACCCGGAGAACATCACACCGTAGAGCGGGCCCATCGACCCCCCGATCTCCGTCATCAGCACGTCGCCGAGCGTCCCCAGGGAAGCGGAGAGCGACAGCGCTTCGCCACGCAGCCGCTCCGCCGCAAGCGAAAACCCCTTTGCCATGTTGACGCCGTGGTCGCCGTCGCCGATCAAACCGTCGATTTCGCTCAGATAGGCCCGATTCTCGATGATACGTCCCGCGATCGCCAGGACGATGTCCCCGCCGCCCGCGTTAGAGAAGCTTTCCATGACATCCTCACTCACAGAGGCGCAGGGCAGGCCACGTCGACGGCGAGCAATTCCTTGAGCTCACCATCGAGCGCCATGACCGTCAAAGTCGCGCCCACCATCTCGAGCGACGTGAAGTAGTTGCCGACATAGGTGCGGGTGACCTTGAGGCCGCGGGCGCGGATTTCCTCCTCGACCGTATCGTTGAGGATGTACAGTTCATTGGTCGGGGTCGCCCCGAGCCCTGAGATGAGGACGGCGACTTCAGCGCCCGCCGGTAGCTGATGATCATCGAGCACGGCCGCCGCCATCTCGCGCGCCACGTCCGCCGCCTTCTTCAGTGGCTCGATCCGCGTGCCCGGCTCGCCATGATGGCCGATGCCGACTTCCATCGTGCCCAATTCGATCTTGAAGTTCGGGTGGCCGACCGCGGGCAAAGTACACGGCCCAAGCCCGACGCCGATTGAGCGGCAATTGTCGATCGCCTTCTGCGCCGTGGCGCGGACCTCCTGCAGGCTGCCGCCCAACGCCGCCTTGGCGCCGCCGACCTTCCACATCAGGATTTCGCCTGCAACCCCCCGCCGCTTTTCGCGTTCAGCAAGGGACGCGGAGCACACGTCGTCGTTGGCGACAACGGTCTGCACCTCGATGCCGTCCGTGGCGGCGAGCTTGACCGCCATTTTGACGTTCATGTTGTCGCCGGCGTAGTTGCCGTAAAGGCAGACCACGCCGCAGCCGCCGTCGGCGATCCTGATCGCATCGTGAAAGCTCTTTGCCGTCGGCGAGGAGAAGATCTCGCCGACGGCAACGGCGTCGAGCATGTTTCGACCGACATAACCGATGAACGCGGGCTCGTGGCCGGAGCCACCGCCCGTGACGACGCCGACCTTGCCGCGGACCGGCGCCTGCGCGTAGGCCACGACCCTTGGGTTCTCGCCGAGCTTGACGAGATCACTGTGCGCCTTGACGAAGCCACGCACAGTATCCTCGACGACGAGATCTGGATCATTAATAAAGCGTTGCATGAGCGCAAGTCCTTTTTGCCCTTCTGATCCAATGCGACCGGCTAGATAATCGTGTATCCGCCATCGACGAGCAGATCTGCGCCATTGATCATGTCGGCGCCGTTGGACGCCAGGAATACCGCGGCAGCCGCGATCTCTTCCGGAAGCGCGAAGCGGCCCGACGGAATGCGTGCCTTCAACGCCTCGCCATTCGGATTGTCCCACGCCTTCTTGCCGAGTTCGGTCAGCACGACGGTCGGCGAGATCGTGTTGACGCAGATGCGGTGCTTCCCCCATTCGGCGGCCAGCACTTTGCTAACCCCGATGACGCCAAATTTCGAAGCGCAATAGGCGACGTGCTGGTCAATCGCTACTGTTCCCGCCTGCGAAGCGAGGTTCACGATCTTGCCGCCGCGGCCAGCTGCGATCATCGTCTTGCCGACGGCCTGCGACACGAGAAAGGTGCCTTTCAGATTAATCGCGATCGTCTTTTCCCAAAAGTCGAGGGGCAAATCTGCCGCCGGCGCGAGGAAGACGACGCCCGCGCTGTTGACAAGGATGTCGACGCCGCCGAACGCGGCGAGAATTCCGTCGACTGTCGTCTGCACAGAGGCGGGGTCCGAGACGTCGCAACCATAGGACGCCGCTGCGCCGCCGATCGCCTTGGCTTTGGCTTCAGCGGCGGTGGCATTGAGGTCGACGACAGCGACCCGCGCGCCCTTCGCTGCGAAGGCGTCGCAGATTGCCGCTCCTATTCCGGATCCGCCACCGGTCACCAGCGCGCGCTTTCCTTTCAGCGAAAAATTGAGATCAAGTGATGCAGGTGCATCGAACATCGTCATGTTTCCTTCGGAACTTTCGGAGGGGCCGGCATACGCGCCCAGGGAGGGCTGGCGCGTACGCCGTCATTTCGGCGCGACCGCGCCGCTAACAACTCACTTCGAACGCTCGGCGAGCAGCGCGTCGACGTTCGCCGACGTCACCGGGGTCCACGGCACATTGTAGATTTTGTCCTTCCCGCCGTCCCAGGGCATGTCCTTGTATTTCGCCCAAATGTCGGATTGCGGTTTGTAGTCGCCTTTCTTCGCGTAAAAGATCGCCAGGTCGAGGGCGCCTTGGGCCTGCGCGTGGGCGTCTTGCAGGATTGACGTCATCTCCCCCGCTTTGACTGCGCGCAGCGCGTCGCTGATCCCGTCGATCCCAGAGATTGGGAAGTCTTTCAGGTTGAGCTTGGCTTCCTTTATCGCCTCGATCGCGCCGAGCGCCATTTCGTCATTTTGTCCGATCACCCCGTTGATCTGGCCAGGGTGCGCGGTCAGCCAGTTCTCCATCAGCTTCTGCGCTTCCGCGCGCGACCAGTTGGCGGTCTGGTCCTCAATCACCTTGACGTTCGGGCATTCCGCCAGCGCCTTTTTGTTGCCTTCGAGACGCGAGATCTGCGCCGATTGGCCGATCGGGCCCTCGATGACCACAACATTGCCTTTACAACCGATGCGGTCGAGAACGGACTTGCCCTCGAGGTAGCCGGAGACGACGTCGTCGGATCCCACGTAGGAGGTCAAGAGGTCCGAATGCACTCGGGTATTGGAGCCGATGACCGGAATGCCGGCGTTATGTGCGGCTTCCACCGGCGTGGCGCCGGCTTCGGCGTCGATCGGCACGAATATGATCGCATCGTATTTCTGAGTGATCATAGTGTTGAACTGGTCCTGTTGCGTCAGTGCCGTGTAGTTGCCGTCAAACACGGTCACTTCGACGTCGCCGCTCTTGACCGCAGGATGGTCCTTCAGCGCGGCCGACCAAAGCTGCATATATTCGGCCTTCAGCCCGTAGACCGCGGCGCCAATCTTGATTTTGTCCGCCATTGCGGGCGACCCGAGCAGCGTGACGGTCGATACCGCCGCCAACAAACCACCTATGAGTTTCATCCTAGTGCCTCCTGCGCCTCTTCGCGGCTCACGATCGCGCCGCATCGTTGGAACTCGACCCGCGGAGCCCGCGTTCGACGTCCTTCGCCAGGGCCTGGTGGCCCCGACCTTGCCCGGGCTATCCGCCCTGATTTCTTCTCTGATCGAGCATGACCGCGCCGACGATCAGCATTCCTTTCAGAACCTGTTGGTAGTAGGATTCGATGCCCATGAGATCGAGGCCGTTGTTCATCACGCCGATGATAAGCGCGCCAATCAGCGCGCCGCTCATGCGTCCGACACCGCCCGAAAGACTGATGCCGCCGATCACGACCGCGGCGATGGCGTCGAGTTCGTAGCCGATGCCGGCCTGTGTGAGCGCCGATCCGGTACGCGCCGCGAGCAACATGCCCGCGATGCCCGCGAACGCGCCGCTGATGACATAGACTGCGAAGCGAACGCCGACGACGTTGATGCCCGAAGTCTTGGCGGCGCGGGCATTGCCGCCGACCGCATAGACGTACCGGCCAAACCGCGTTCGAGCGAGAACGAACCAGGAGATGAGGAAGAGACCGGCGAAGATGACGACCGGAGCCGGGACGCCGAACAGGTTTCCGTTTCCGATCCAACGATAAGCGGGGGTCAGAGCCGGCACGGGGCGGCCGCCCGCGTAGATGAGCGTCAGGCCGCGGGCGGCCGACAGCATGCCTAATGTTGCGACGAACGCAGGAACGTTGAAGCGGGCGACAATGGGTCCAATGATTGCGCCGCTTGCGACGCCGACGAGGACACCGACGGTCAACGCGACGAAGACGGGGTAAGGACCTCCGGTCACAGTCGCCTGCGGCGACGTGGTGGCGAAGCTCGCCGATACAATTCCGGCGAGAGCCAGGACCGAACCAACCGAGAGATCGATGCCGCCCGTGATGATGACGAAAGTCATCCCGAACGCCAGGACTCCATTTATCGACGTCTGCAACAAGACGTTCGATATATTGCTCTGCGTGAGGAAGTATTTGTTGGCGAAAGACAATGCCATGACGAGAATAATAAACGCCAAGTAGATTCCGTATTCCCGCGCGATGCGCCTCAAGGTCTCGGAGGTCGCGGCTTGCTGACCTTTGGCGGCTGATAAGTGATCCGACACGGCTTGCGCTCGATTTCCCTTGCTACACCGAGAGGTGAACGAGTTTTTCGGCGGTCGCTTCCGATCTGTCGAGCGTCTCGACCGACCGGCCATCGCGCATGACCATTATCCGGTCCGCGACGCCGAGGAGCTCGTCGATTTCGGAAGAGATCATCGCGACTGTGCCGCCGGCCGCGGCGAATTTGCCGACGATCCGCGAGATCTCGCGCTTGGCGCCGACGTCCACGCCTCGCGTCGGTTCGTCAAGCAGCAGGACGCGCGGGTTGCATAGAAACCATTTCCCCAAGACGACTTTTTGCTGGTTGCCGCCAGAGAGGCTGGCGACGGGATCGGCGTCGCGGCCGACGCGGATCTGGAACCGCTCGATGGCCTCACGACTTGCTTTGGTCTCACGCGCTGTGTTGACGACGAAATGAGGGCTAAGAGCCTTGAGGCTCGCCATGCTGAGATTGTGGCGAACGCTGTCGCCAAGATAGAGCCCACTCAGCTTTCGATCCTCGGTGACCAGCGCGATCCCCTGCGCGATCGCTTGGGCAGGCTTGGCGACCGAAAGCCGCTCGCCGAACAACTTCACTTCGCCCTTGGACGGCCGATCGAGACCGAAGAGGCAGTCGAAGATCTCGCTCCGGCCCGAGCCCATGAGTCCGTAGATGCCGAAGATTTCGCCTTTGCGCACCGTGAAGCTGATGTCGTCGATCTTGCCCGGCGATGTGAGGCCCACAACTGCCAGGCCCTCTTCGTCGGTCGGCGTGTTGATTTTCGCGTATTCGTCGGAGATGTCGCGCCCGACGATCATGCGAATGAGGCTTGCTCGGTCCACGTCAGCCAGCGACCCCGAGCCGACATAAGCGCCATCGCGGAAGACAGTGTACCGATCGGCGATGTCGAAGATTTCCGACAAGCGGTGCGAGACATAAACGATGCCCCGCCCCTGCGCTCGCAGACGGCGGACGACGGCGAAGAGTTGATGCGCTTCGCGATGGCCGATCGCTGACGTCGGCTCGTCCATGAAGATGACTTCCGCGTCGTGGCTCAACGCCTTGGCGATCTCGACCAGTTGCATCTGTGCGACCGAGAGAGTGCTCATGCGTAGCGCGGCAGGGATTGCGAAGCCAAGATCATCAAGGATCGTCTGCGCCGCCGCGTTCATTCTGCGAAAATTGACCCCACCGAACCGGCCGGACGGCTCGCGGCCGAGGAAAATGTTCTCGGCGACCGTCATCTGCGGGATCGGACTCAACTCCTGCTCAATGATGGCGATGCCTGACGCCAGCGCTTCGGCAGGGCTGCCGAATTCAACCTCCTGGCCATTGCGCCAGATTTTACCGGAATCGCGCCGATAAATGCCCATGAGAATGGAAAGAAAGGTCGATTTGCCTGCCCCGTTGCCGCCACACAGGGCATGAACGGTACCGGCTTCGAGGTTGAAGTCCGCGCTTCGCAGGGCAATGACGCCCCCGAACGTCTTCTTGAGCCCTTCGACCTTCAGTAGCGACGGCACATTTCCTCCGCAGGTCGCCTGCAACGCTTCCTTGTTTCGATATTTGTTTGCTCAAGGTCGACAAACGTCAAGCAATTTTGTCGATTGGCGTCCGACAAAAGTCAAATTGAGTGGCCTTCAGAGGCTCACCGTCACGGTCCCGACCCTAGCCGCCAGTACGCTTCCGCTTCACTCCCTCAAGAGAACTCAAAGGGTTGCGGTTCGCCCGACGAACCAACGAACGATTGTCCTGCGACGCTTGGTCGCGCCCTCGTAATTATCGCCCGATATCGGACTCGGCGTTCCGGCGACGTATTTCAAGCCATACTGGCCGCGCCGCCAGCGACACCCTCTGACCCAGGCCCTGCCTTCCGCCACAGGTCAACTCTGCAGAAACCAAGCCGACGCGCCCGGGGATGAATGAGCGCGTACGCCCTGCTCTGATGAAGGCGATCCTAAGCCGACCGCCGAAGCGTCTAAAGATACGGCTCGATCAGCGAGAGGTCGGCGGGGCCGAGGCGATCGTTCGCCGTCTGCGCCTGGTGCCAGTACGGGTAGAGCAGCGTCGGCAGGCTGACCTTGTCGAGCCGCCCTCGCTCCTCTGTGGTGAGCTTGACGTTTGCTGCGCCAAGATTGTCCGCAATCTGGGCTTCCGTGCGTCCGCCGATGATCACCGTGGTGACGCCGGGACGGCCGAGCAGCCAAGCAAGCGTAATCTGCGCCGGCGAGACCTTGCGCGCCTCGGCGAGGGCGACAAGTTCGTCCACAATGTCCCAAAGTTTGTTCTCGTCAGCGATCGGTGGCTCCTTCCAGCCCGCCGACAGCCTTGTGTCCCCGGGTGCGGCATGGTTGCGACGGTACTTGCCGGAGAGCAGGCCGCCCGCGAGCGGAACTCCACACGAGAATGCCGAGCTTTTGGTCGAGCGAGATCGGGATCAGTTCGTACTCGGCTTCGCGCGCTTGAAGCGTGTAATGGATCTGCTGCGACACGAACGGTATGCGCCCTTCACGACGCGCGATTTCGAGCGATTTCATCACGTGCCAGCCGGAATAGTTCGAGCAGCCGACGTAGCGCACCTTGCCCGAACGCACGAGCCCATCGAGCGCCTCAAGGGTCTCCTCGAGTGGCGTCAGCCCATCCCATTCGTGCACCTGATAGAGGTCGATGACGTCGGTATGCAACCGCTTCAGGCTCGCCTCAAGGGCGCGGACAAGGTGCCAGCGCGATAGGCCGCGGTCGTTCGGCCCCGAGCCCATAGGGAAGCGCGCTTTGGAGGCGATCAGCAAGCCGGGCGGCCGCCTGCCGCCGAACGCCTCGCCAAGGATCTCCTCGGCGAGCCCGTCCGAATAGATATCGGCGGTGTCGATCATGTTGACGCCGGCGTCGATGGCGCGGTCGATGAGCCGCCGCGCCTCGGCGAGCGAAACGGCTCCGACCCGGGCGAAGCCCCCCTGGCCGCCGAACGTCATCGTTCCCAGGGTCAACTCCGAGATCTTCAGTCCAGAATTGCCCAACTGTCTATATTGCATGGTGTTTCTCCGTTGCGAAGATTTAGAGCGGCGATGCCGCCGGCATCCCAGTCCTCCGCCGCGTCGATCGGCACGCGGCCGTTCAGAATGTCGCTCTGACCTCTCGACGCCCGGCAGATCTTCGAGCGGTCCGTGGAACTGGCCGCGGTCGACGGCTTGGCGGTGACGGCGACGAACAATTCGATGAACCTCCGACGTCGAATGTTGGCCCGCTGGAGGCCGCAGAAGCTGTTTGGGGATCGCTCTGGGGCTTTGCCCGGTGGTTCGGCAGACGCGGCTTCGGCTCCACGCAATTTGATAGGCGCTGTTCTGCGGCACAGCCGGGTGACCGTCGCGTTGCGCTTAGAGCCTGAAATCCGTGCGTCGCGGCGTCCCCAGTCCCCATGCTTGATTCTCGCTAATGAAAGAGATATTTCATTTATGATGTAGAAGCCGCGGCGGGCCCTGTCAATGTTCCGCCCTCCCGAAACCAAACGGCCTGGACGGTTGAGAGTCGTCGAGTCGATCGGCTCTTGACGCAAGGAGGGAATCAGTTCGCTCGTTGGACGAGCTTTTGGAGATCCGCGCGGGTGCAACAAAGTCCCGAATGGGTCATCGCGGCGTTCGGACAAAGCAGTGGCCCGGAGCGGACCAAAGGACGGGATCGACGAAGAGCGTCGTGAAGCCAACCGGCGGCACGGGAATGCTGGGCGAAATCCCGCCCCGGCGCTTGCTGCGCTAAGGAGCCTTACGCGATGAGCGTCAATGTGGAAACCACGTCCGATGCGCCTGCGCTGGATCGCGGACTAAGCATACTGGAATACGTGATCGAGGCTAGCCATCCCGTCACGATGAAAGAAATTTCCAAGGCGATGTCGATCCCTGCCGCTTCGGCTTTCCGCCTGGTGAAGACGCTGGTGCAGCGAGGATATCTTGAGGAAATTGACCTTTCTCAGCAATTTTACCTGCCCGGAAACAAGATCTTCCAGATGGTTCAGTTCCATCAACTGAACCATTCGTTACAATCTGTGGCGCGTACGCCCCTCCGAGACCTGGCCGAGCGAACCGGCCAGACGGCCCAGCTTGCTATTCTGACAGGCGTTTCGGTGATGTACATCGAACAGGCTATCCCAAAGGAGCCGGTCTCGATCGTCGCGCCGCTGCACAGCCACATCCCAATCAACGTCAGCGCTGCGGGAAAAATCCTCTGCGGTTATCTCAACGACGAAGAGCTGAAGACCTTCCTTGGCCCGGACAATCTGCAGAAGAAGGCGAAGAACACCGTTTCCGACCGCGACGCACTCGTGAAGGAAATCGCGCTGTCACGCAAACGGGGCTACGCCACCGACATCGAGGAATTCGCCCGCGGCATCGGTTGCGCCGCCGGCGCCGTGTGGGACAGCCACAATCACTGCGTCGGCGCAATGGGTGTCACCGGACACGTCGACTTTTACCAGAATCAGGTAACCCTCGATCGCATCGTCCAATCGGTGTTGGAAGTCGCCGACGATGTATCGCGCCTGCTGGGCTACGCCGGCGCCTATCCCCGCCCCTGATGCGCCGCGCCAAGGCTCAGGCGCGCTTCGAAGTCCCCCGGCAAAGGCGGGATTTATCGCCAGTTGCGGCGAGCGTGCGGAGGGACCCCGCTTGGCCGCCGCTGCGGATGGGGGAGTTGACAAGGGGCCTGAGTTGATTTAGTTTCACATATGAAAAAACATGCTCACTTATGAAATCAGAAGTGGCTTCATACATCTCAGGACGATGGCCACTTTCCGCGGCGTAGGGAAGAACGTCGGCAAATAAGATGATCGGCGCGTGGTGAAAGCAACACGGGCTAGCGATAGCGTAGCCATCGCCAAAGAAGCTACAACTTGGAGGAAGCATCCATGAGTGCCTTTAGACTTTCCCTCGGCGTAACTGCGATCGCATTGTTGGCCCTGGTAGCTACACCGATTACCGCGCAACAATACCAATGGCCAGACAAGATCCCTCCAGAAGCGATCGAGTTGTTGAAGTCGCCTCCGCTTTCGCCGCGCGGCCAGCCTGTTCCTGGTTTCCCTGACGGCCCGCCTGCCACGTCACCCGATGTCTTCAAATTCACTCCCGAAATGATCGCTAAGCTCAAGGCGGGGCACTATACGGCGGGCATCGTGTTGCACACTATGGACGCGGGCTGGCCAAAGTTGCAGGTGGAAGGCATCACTAACACTCTGAAGGATTTCGGCGTCGACGTAGTCGCGGTGACCGATGCCAAGTTCCAACCCGGGCAGCAGATCGCTGATCTCGAACAGATGATCGCACGAAAGCCGGACGTGATCTTCTCGATCCCAATCGATCCGCAGTCGGAGGCCGCCGCTTACAAGAAAGCGGCGGCGGCCGGCATCAAGCTGGTATTCATGGACAACGTCCCAGTCGGCATGGCGCCGGGGAAGGACTACATTTCCGTAACGGCATCCGACAACGAGCAGAACGCAGCGTTCGCGGCTCACGAGCTCGCCGAGACGATCGGCAAGAAGGGTGAGGTGGGCATCATCACCCTCGTTTACGACTATTATTACTCGGTCGCCGCCCGGAAAGTCGGCGCATTGAAGGCGTTCAAGGAATACCCGGACATCAAGGTTGCAGATATCGGCACCTTTACCTCGCCCGAAAAGGCCTACGGCGTCGCCACCGCGATGCTGACCGCCCATCCCGACATGAAGGGCGTGTTCGTCGCTTGGGATACGCCGGCCCAGCAGGTCGTGGCGGCGGCCAAGACACTCGGCCGCAAGATTGTAGTAACCACTAACGATCTTGCGGCTGACAGCGCGCTCAACGTCGCTCGGGGAGAGTTCTACGCGGTCGGCGCCCAGCGGCCGTACGACCAGGGCGTCGCCGAGGCGAAATCGGCCGCCTATGCTCTGCTCGGCCTGGACGTGCCGCCGTACATCTCGGTAGCGACGCTTCGCGTAAAGAAGATCGACCTCCTCAGCGCGCTCAAGATCGTAACGAAGCAGGAGCCGCCGGAATCGGTCATCAAGCTCTGCAACGACACTTGCTTCTGAGCAGACTGCGCCGGATCGGGCGGCCGTTGAGGCACGCCCAGCCCATGATCGGTCGGTACTCCGTGGCTCTTGGATTGAACGTGTCCTCTCCAAGTCCTGTCCCGGCCGAGCCCCTTGTGGCGATGCGGGGGATCTCGAAGGCGTTTGGACCGAACCAAGTTCTGCGCGAGGTCGATTTCGAAGTGCGCGCCGGGGAGATTCACGCCCTACTCGGCGAGAACGGCGCCGGCAAGTCGACCCTCATGAAGGTGCTCATGGGCGTGCACAAGGCCGACTCCGGCGCCGTGACGCTTGCGGGGCGCAACATCGTCCGCGACACCGTGAAGGACAATCTGTCGCATGGCATCGCGATGATCTTTCAGGAGCTCAGCCTCCTGCCCAACTTGACTGTCGGCGACAACATTCTGATCGGTCGCGAACCGCGCCGCCCGGGCTGGATCGTCGACCGCCGAAGCTTACGACGCAAGGCGCAGGCGATCATCGATCAGTACCGGTTTCCGTTGCGGGCCGCGCAGGTCGTGCGCGAGCTCGGCTTCGCGCAGCGGCAGATGGTTGAGATCCTCAAGGCGGTCTCGCGCGGAGCGCAGGTGCTGGTGCTCGACGAGCCGACCTCGTCGCTCAGCTTGCGCGAGGAGGAGAAGCTCTTCGCGATCGTCGACGACCTCAAGGCGAGCGGCATGGGGCTGGTCTACATCAGCCATCGCATGGCCGAGATCTTTCGTTTGGCCGATCGGCTCAGCATCGTCAAAGACGGCCGCATCATCGGGCCGCTGGATCCGAACAAGACCTCCATCCGCCAAGTTTCCGAGCTCATGTCGAAGAGCAAGGTCGCCGACGAGGTCGGCGGCCATTCAGCAGCGGTGGCGGCGCCGGCGGTCGTTCGTCGCGAGCCCGGCGACGAGACGGCGCTGTCGGTTGAGGATCTCCGCACGGAGCATAAACTGAGAGGCCTCAGCTTCACGCTGCGCCGAGGCGAGATCCTCGGCGTCGCCGGTCTGGTCGGATCGGGTCGCTCGACCTTGGCCAAGTCGCTTTTCGGCCTTCTTCCCGATGCCGCGGGCCGCGTCGCCGTGGCGGGCAAACCGCTGGCGCTCGGCGACCCGCGCAAGGCGATGCAGGCGGGCCTAGCCTTCGTTCCCGAGGACCGCCGCCTCGAGGGCCTCGTCCTCAATTCGACGCTCGCGAGCAACATCGCCCTACCGACCCTGCGCCGACTTACGCGCAACTTCGGCTTGCCCGTCGTGTCCAATCGGCGCATCGGCGGTCTGTTCGACGAATACAGCGCCAAGCTCGGCATCGCGGCGCGCGGAGCCCGTCAGCTCGGCTCGGAGCTCAGCGGCGGTAATCAACAGAAGATCGTGTTCGCCAAGTGGCTCGCTACGAATCCACGGGTCTTGATTCTCGACGAGCCGACAAACGGCGTCGACGTCAACGCAAAGGCGGACATGCGGGCGATCATTCGCGCCGCAGCCGAACTCGGGCGTTGCCGTCTTGTTCATTTCGTCGGAGCTCGACGAGCTGACGGCCGCCGCGGATCGCAACCTGATGCTGGTTGACGGCCGCATCACCCGGGAACTCGTTGACGTCGGCGACGAGGCGAGGTTGCGCGCAATTCTTCAAGCGGATCTTGCCGCAATCAAACAGGAGCGGTCGGCGTGACCAGTCAAATCACACCCCGCAGGGCCGCCTCGAACGGCTGGCTCGCGAGCCTGCGCCGCGTGGTTCTGGACCGTCCGACCTACTTGATCTTCGCCGCGGTCACGCTGTTCTTTATCGTGTTCGCGCCGAACTTCGCCACCTTAAGCACCGCGGAAGCGATCCTGCGTATCACCGCCCTCGTCACGATCATGGCGATCGGGATGACGTTTGTGATCATCTGCGCGGAGATTGATCTTTCGGTCGGTTCGGTCGCGAGTTGGTCGGGAATGATCGCCGCGCTTCTGCTCGATCGCGGGGCGCCCGGCTGGCTCGCGCCAATCCTTGTTCTCGGCATGGGCGCGGCGATCGGGGTCGTCAACGGCCTCCTGGTGACGAAGCTCGGAATTCCGTCGTTTCTCGTCACGCTCGGCATGCTGAGCGTGTTCTCGGGCCTGTCGCTGACGGTTACTGGCACCGAGCCCGTTCCGATCGTCGACGACTTTTTTGCCAACCTCTTCTGGAACGGCGGCCTGTTCGGCGCGCCGGCGCCGATCTGGTGGACGATCGTCGCCGTCGTCGTCGGCTACTACGTTCTGCAGATGACGGTGCTCGGCCGGCAAGCCTACGCGGTCGGCGGCAATCTTGTTGCGGCTCGCTTCTCCGGGATTAAGACCGATCGCGTCAAGATCTTCGCCTTCGTCGCTTCCGGTATCGCAGCGTCCCTGGCTGGCATGATGCTCGCTGCACGCTCGACAGCGGGCAATCCAAGCCTCGGCTCCGGGCTCGAACTCGACGTCATCGCGGCGGTGATTATTGGCGGCACGAGCCTGTTCGGCGGCGTCGGCGATATCATGGGCTCGGTGATCGGCGCGATCTTCATCGGCATCCTGGGTTTCGGCTTGCTGGTCATGGGGTTGTCAACCAGCATTCAAGAGGTCGTCAAGGGCGCAATCATCATTCTCGCCGTCGCGCTGAACCGCAGATGAAGCGCGACGCTAGAGAACGTTATGGCGAATCGGCGCGCCGGACCGATTGCAGCCTCTCACAACCGGCCATGGAGGAATACAATGTTGTCGCGAAGTCTTCGTTACATGCTCGCGGCCCTGGCGGCGCCGCTCTTGCTGGGCGCCGGGCCCGCGCTCGCTTCCAAAGACAAGCCGGTAATCGGCGTTGTCGTGCCGACGCTGGACGCGCAATTCTGGAATAACTACGTCGACTTCATGAAGAAAGGCGCCTCCGATCTTGGCGTCGAGCTCATCGTGCTGAACGCCGACAACAAGCCGGATCAGATGGTGAAGTCGCTTGAGGACCTCGTCGCCCGTCGGGCCGACGGAATCATCTTCACGCCCTACTGGGCGACCGCGGCGCGCGGGCTGACTCTCGCGAAGGACGCCGACATCCCGGTGATCCTCACCGATGTCTACGCGGACTTCCCGCCCCAGTCCTCGCGCTTCCCGAACTATCTGGCCTTTGTCGGTCCGAGCGACGAGGATGCGGGCAAGCAGATGGCCGAGGCGCTGTTCGCCGCCATGACGCCGGACGCCAGCGGCAAGAAGGTGATCGGCGTGGTCAACGGCACCGCGGGTACGTCGGTGGCGATCGACCGACGCAAGGGCCTCCAGGACGCGCTGAAGGAGCATCCGGAAGTCGTTGTGGCTGGAGAGGTCGACGGGAACTTCGTCCGCGACACATCGCAGACGGTGTTCGAATCCCTTTATCAGGGGCATCCCGACATCAAGGGCGTCTGGGCAGCTAACGGCGGCACGGCGACAGGCGTGATGACCGCGCTGAAGACCGCGGGAAAGAAGCCGGGCAAAGACGTGGTCGTGGTCGCCATGGACTTGAACCAGGAGAACGTGCAAGCGGTGAAGAACGGCGATCTGCTTTTCGACATCGGCGGGCATTGGCTGCAGGGAGGATTCGCGGAGGTGTTGCTCTTCGACGCCATCAAGGGCAAGCCCGTCCCGAAGGATCAGGACAACGTCAAGCTGAAGCTGCTGCCGCTTACCCAGGACAAGGTCGCGCAGTTCGAGGCGGACTTCCCCGGCGGCGTGCCTTCCTATGATTTCAAGGCGCATTCGCGTGTCTATACGCCAGCCGCGCTGCCTGCCTCGTTCGAGCTGAAGTATAGTAAGTAGGACCTACTCTTGCGCCCGCAGCCAGCTGCGGGCGCAACGAGCCACCCGATTCCTTAGGCTTGCGCCGTGGAGATAGTCGCATCGAACATTTCGCGCGCTTTCGGCAGCACGAAGGCGCTCGTAGACGTGTCCATCACGCTCCGCGGAGGTGAAATTCACGCCCTAGTCGGCGAAAACGGCGCCGGCAAATCGACCCTCCTCAAGATTCTCGGCGGAGCGGAACGGCTGGACTCGGGCGCCATCACAATCGATGGCGAGCCTTTCAGGCCCCTCTCGCTCAACGAGGCGGTGGCGCGCGGCGTCGGCCTCGTCTTCCAGGAACTCACGATCAATCCCTCGCTGACGGTGGCGGAGAACATTCTTGCGGGGCGACTCCGCCGCTTCCGCCGAGGCGGCGTCTTGACCGGGAAGATGCTCGCGCGCGAGGCGCAGGAACTTCTCGACAGTTTTGATGCGAATATTTCCGTGCGACAGTCGTTGTCCTCCCTCGATCTCGGACAATGGAAATGCATCGAGGTCGCCCGCGCTTTGTCCACGCGTCCGCAGGCCATCTTCTTCGACGAATCGACCGCGTTTCTCAACCATCGAGAGGTCAACGTGGTGCTGAAGGCGATGCAGGCGCTGAAGGCGCAGGGTCTGGCTGTCGCCTTCGTATCGCACCACCTTGCCGAAGTGGGTGTGGTTGCGGACCGCCTCACGATCCTCAAGGACGGCCGCAAGGTCGGCGACTTCGAGTCCGACGAACTTGATCGCGAACAGATTCAAAGCCGAATGGTTGGCCGCGACATGTCCAAGGGCATTTATCCGCCGCGTGGTGGCAAGACCGAGGGCGCGCCAGCGCTCACGCTCGCGGAAGTCGGTGCGGGCCCCGGCCTCGCGCCGCTGTCGCTCACGTTACGCCAGGGCGAAATCGTAGGCGTCGCCGGCCTCAAGGGGGCGGGTGGCGAGCGGCTGCTCGAGATCGTCGCGGGCGCCGCGCGGGTGAGCTGCGGCGAGATCCGCATCGGCGACGAACCGTTGGCCGCCCGCTCGCCAGCTGACAGCTGGGCCAAGGGTATCGCCTATCTGCCCGGCGACCGCGCTGCCGAAGGGCTCATTGTCAGCGCGACCGTCCTCGACAACCTCATCATGGCGCGGCCGCCTCGTCATGGCCCATGGTTCGACCGCCGTCGGGCGCGCGACATGGCGGAGGAGATGATCCGCGCGCTGCATATCAAGGCGTCGTCGGTCAGGGACACGACGAACTCGCTCAGCGGCGGCAATCTTCAGAAACTGTTGCTCGGCAAATGTCTGGCCGCCGGTCCGCGCATATTGCTGCTCAACAATCCGACGCGCGGCGTCGACGTAGGGGCGCGGCTGGAAATTTATTGCTCCCTCCGCGAATCCGCCGCGAGGGGACTCGCTATTGTCCTCGTGAGCGAAGACCTTAACGAACTTATCGGCCTGAGCGACCGCATTCTGGTGATGCGAGCAGGTGTTGTCACTGCCCGGATCGATGACCCGTCCGGAGCCTCCGAAGACGCTCTCATACGGCACATGACATGAGGTCCCTGCGATGACGCCTGCAGAAGTTCAAGCGCCCTCGTCGGGCGAGGCGCGCCGGCGCTTCACTCGCGAAGATGCGAGGCGGCTCTTTCCGATCCTGCTGCTCATGGTCCTGGCGGCGGCCTTCTCGTTCACCTCGTCGAGGTTCCTTCAATTCAACAATATGATGATCGTCGCCCAGCAGGCGGTGGTGCTGCTGGTTGCCGCGCTGGGCATGACCTTCGTGATCATCGCAGGCTCGATCGACTTGTCAGTGGGAGCCATCGTCGCCCTCTCCGCCCTTGTGGCCGCTCAAACATCGGGAAACCTCGGCGTTCTCGCCATCGTTCCGGCTTGTGTGGTGGGCCTGCTGGCCGGCTTGGTGAACGGAGCCATTGTCGCCAAGGGCAAGGTGCCATCCTTCATCGTCACCTTGGGAACGATGGTCGTCTATCGAGGGATTGTTCTCTATTTCACGCGCGGCGCCCCAGTCTCGATCGAGAACGAGGCCTTCCTCGACGTCTATTCCGGCCGCAGCTACTCCATCCCTCATTCGGCTCTGATCGCGATCGCCCTCATAGCGATTGCGGCCGTCGTGCTGAACCTGACCGTATTCGGTCGCGAGGTCCGCGCCATCGGCGGCGGCGAGCGCATCGCCTTTCTCACCGGCATCAAGGTCGAACGGGTGAAAGTCGTCGTCTTCGGTCTTGTCGGGCTTTTGTGCGGTATGGCCGGTCTGTTGCAGGCGGCGCGCTCGATGGCGGCCACCGCTCAACTCGGCGAAGGTCTCGAACTCGATGCGATCGCGGCCGTGGTGGTTGGCGGTACGCCGCTCACGGGCGGCGTGGGCAGCATTCAGGGAACAATCCTCGGCGCTCTGATTATCACGATTCTTTCCAACGGCATGAACATCATCGGCCTCGACCCCTATTTCCAGAATATCGTCAAGGGTTTGGTGCTGATCCTGTCGGTTTTTGTCACCATTGACCGCAAGAAGATCGGAATTATCAAATGAAAGGCGGCCGGGTGCAACGAGGGGTCAGCCCCAATTGATCGGGACGGGAGCGCTTACATCGAGCCCTACCGGTCATGCGGAATCGGCTCGGCTTCGGTAGTTGATCGACCAGCTTATTCAGAAGCATAGCGGCGCGCAGCTCGGCGGGCGCGTTGGGTGCTCCAGGCTCTCGCAACTCATATTCCGAACATCCTGCGCGGCTATCTCGCGCAGATCGGCGACGTTGAACCCGGATGGGTGCGCGCCGTCACCGATCCCCGCATCGCGGATGCACACTGAATCCGCGCGCACCTGGAACAGACCCGAGTTTGCCAAAGCCTGGGCGATGTCGAGGACCACGTTCGCCCTGCATTTCAGGGCGGTCGCCAGTGTCGCAACCGCCCACCGGCCTCACGGAATGGCGGATGCGCCTGGCTCAGAAGGCGCTACGGTAGGCGGAAGTCCGGTCTCCGCCGTTGCACGCTCCCTCAGCTACACGTCGGAGGCCGCATTCTCCAATACAGAATCACGGCCAACGCGCCGGCGCGATACCGGATGGCGCTTCAACGAGCCAATTGAGCGGCGACTGGGATGACCTTTTCTCCGCGACGTGGATTAACGGTGGCGTCTACAGCGGCGAAGGTTACGTTGTCGCGCCCGCGTCGATCTTCTCCTGCGTCTTCGTGTCGAAGTCGCTGGCGTCGTGGCGCTCGCGAAGCTGGCCGGCGGGATCGCCCCAGGTGCGGTTGACCATGCGTCCGCGCTTCACCGCCGGGCGCTCGATAATCTCGTGCGCCCACCGCTTCACATTTGCATAGTCCTGCACCGACAGGAATTCGGCGGCGTTGTAGAGGGCGTCCTCGACGAGGCCGCCGTACCAGGGGAAGGCGGCGATGTCGGCGATGGTGTAGGCGTCGCCCGCGAGATAGCGGCTCTCGCGGAGCCGGCGTTCGAGAACGTCGAGGAGCCGCTTGGTCTCCATGGCATAGCGGTCGATGGCGTATTCGATCTTCATCGGCGCGTAGGCGTAGAAGTGACCGAAACCGCCGCCGACAAACGGCGCGCTGCCCATTTGCCAGAAGAGCCACGACAGGCATTCCGCGTGGCCCCGCGGCTCGCTCGGCAGAAGCGCGCCGAATTTCTCCGCCAGGTGGAGCAAAATAGCGCCCGATTCGAACACGCGAATGGGCTCGGGGCCTGAGCGGTCCACCAGGGCTGGGATCTTGGAATTGGGGTTGATCGCCACAAAGCCGCTGCCGAACTGGTTGCCCTCGCCGATGCTGATCGGCCACGCGTCGTATTCGGCGCCCCCAAAGCCCAGCGCCAGCAGCTCCTCCAGCATGATGGTGGCCTTCTGGCCGTTGGGCGTCGCTAGCGAATAAAGCTGGAACGGATGACGCCCGACCGGCAGCGCTTTCTCGTGCGTCGACCCGGCTATAGGCCGGTTGATGGCGGCGAATCGGCCGCCGCTCGGCTTGGTCCAAGCCCAGACCTTTGGCGGCGTGTATTCGTTGGTCTCTGTCATCCCGGAGTCTCCAGACGGCCCGGCGCCGGTGAGCGGGCGCCGCAAAGCGCGTAAGGCGCCTCGAGCGCGGAGGCGCTAAAAGCGGATCTTGATGTACGCGCTGCGAGGCGAGAGGCAACCCCCGCGCCGGCTTCGGTCGGCGCTTTTCCGGCTGCCCGTGTGACCAAGCAAAGCGCCCTGCCAGCATCCGTCGCCTTGATCGCAGAGGGCCCTCACTTGCTGGCGATCTCGCTGACCAGCTTGCGTAGCATCGCGTCGCCGAAACTTCCGAAGTCGTCGATCGGCACGACGAAGGCGCCGGCGCCGCCGATCACGTTTTCGCGGTAGTACTGGGCAAGGCCGCCGGGCGGGTTGGTATGCAGCGCCAGATAGCCTCCCGTCGCCGCCGCGCGGCGGTTGAAGATCGTGAGCCCGTTGATGACCGCGCCCGCTTCGACCGCCGCGTCGCGCGCCACGGTCACGGACTCTCCCTGGTTGCTCGTTCCGTCCCCCGAGACGTCGATGACCTTCCGGTCGGTCGCGATCGCGGTCGAGGCGAACCGGGCGAAGGCGAAGGCGATGGCCGAGCCGATCGCCGTACGTCCCACGAAAGAGCGCGGCGCGGCGCTCACGGCGGCGGCGAAGGCCTTTGCGTCGTCCAGCTTGCGAATGACGGTCCAGTCGACGACCACCTTCTGCTCGCTCGCGCCTGCCCATTCGACATAAGCCAGCGCGATGGCGCCGTGCGGGCCGGTGGCAATCGCGTCCATGAGCTTGCCGCTCCGGATCGCCCCAGCGTAGCCTTGACGCTCGAGGACGAACTCGCTGTCGTCGATGCTGCGCGAAACGTCCGCGGCCAGCACGACCGATGCGTCGACGGAAACCGGGTCGTCCGCGCGACTGGCGGATACAGGCGCCCCGAGCGCCAGAGCGACAATGAGCCCAAAGCGATAGTCAGGCCAGCAGCGCATCGGGTCCTCAGCGCCCCCCGGAAGCAACGCTTAACCCCGGTCGCCGCCGACCGCCAATGACGTCTTCGTGTTTGTTCTGATCCGTTGCGATCAACACAAGTTGCATCGCATGGCAACAAACGAGCGGCTGAGGCGTGTTGTCGGCGAGCCCGACGGACAGGCGACGCAGTCCGTCCGGTCCTCGACCCTGGAATCGGCGGTGACTTCGATGGCCGACCGGAGCGACTTTGAGCAACTTCGGATCTTCGGACGATATCGAGAGATCGTCCCGGCGACGGCGATGCCCGCCGCCATGAAGGAGGCGCACCACTTCAACAAGAACCTTCGCAGACTTGTGCCTGGGCCGCATCGAAGACGATCGTTCCGACCGGGCGAAGAAATCGACGCAGCATCGTTGTCTTTATCGGTCGGGGCCCGAACGCGCGTTTGTGGATCGCCGCGGGCGTCTCAGTCCCTGGAGAAAGACAGGACCGTAGCGCCATCTCCTCGTCAGGCCCCTCTCCGCGCCGCCTCGAGAATGACGTCGGCCGCCTTCTCGGCGATCATGTAAATCGCGCAGACGATGAAAAACCCCGGAATCCTCGGGAAGACGCTGGCGTCGACGACCCGAAGGCCCTGCGTGCCGTGGACGCGGAAATCGCTTGTCAGAACGCCTCCGCCCTCCTTCCGGCCGATCGGGCAGGTGCACGAGGCGTGGTGGCCCCAGGCGTGACGCCGGACGAAATCCCGCAACGGCTCCGCGCCGCGGAACTCCGCCCCCGGCGTGTCCTCGGGCGCGAGAATCTCTGGAATCTTGGCCGCCATCCGTCGCATTCGCTCGATGCCTTCGACCACGGCGTCGAGATCCTCCCCGCTCACGTCGGTTCCCTCCTCGAAGCCGCGAAAATCGATCGCCGGCGGATCGCGCGGATCGGACGTCGCCAGACGCACCCGCCCGCCGCGATTGTTGGTGTGCGCCTTGAGCACGGCGAAGGTCAGATCGCTGCGACTTGAGCGGATGATATCGGAGTAACCGGTGAAATAGCCGAAGAACCGGGTCAATAAGGCCATCGTGAAGAGGTCGGGATCCGATCCCCGCGCCCTGGCCGCCTTGGAGCGCAGGGTGAACGCGACGGCCGCCCCGTTCGACGAATACATCCCGGCCCCTTTTTTCCACGCGCGGTAGGCCGGGTCCCCGACTGCAAAGTCGATGCCGGCGAGAGAGGCCCAAGGGCGATGGGCGCGGTGAACGACTCCCACCTCGTAGCGGTCCTGAAGGTTGCGTCCGACGCCGTCGAGCGCGACGCGCGCCTCGATCCCGTGTCTTGCGAGTTCCTCCGGCGGCCCGACTCCCGAGAGCATCAGGAGCTGAGGCGTGTTGAACGCCCCGGCGGCCAGGATCACCTCCCGCTTCGCGAGGATGCGGCGCGCGACGCCGGGCTCGCGGCTGGGCGCCGGACCGGCGCGGTAGAGGTCGCGGCCCGCACGATATTCGACGCCCACGGCAAGCATCTGGTCGTCGAACAGGACCCGGGTCGCGAGTGCCTCGAAGACCACGCGAAGGCCGTGGGCCTTCATCGCGCCCTCGATGCGCTCGCGCGCGCCGCGCCGGCGCCCCTTCGACGTCGACAGCGGCGCGAGCGCCAGGCCCTCCGCCAGCCGCCCCTGCAGGCGCCTGTCGTTCGGATCGTCCTCGCCGTCGAGGGCGCGGCGGGTGCGTTCGATCAGCCGCTCCATCGCGCCGCCCAGGCGACGCAGTCCGAAGCGAGCCCCGGCGTCGAGATCGGCGGCGATCGCGCTAAGGATTGTCCTGATCAGGCGGCGGTCGCCGAAGGCTTCGACGGGCGTTGGGACTTCGACGTCGAGCCAGCCCTGCCAGCCGTGCCCGGTCGGATCGACCCGACCGCCGGTTAGGCTGGCGATGAAACGCCAGAGCGGCCGATAGCGGCAGTTCTCGAGACGCCGGAAATAGCCGCGCATGACCTCGGCGCGCCACGACGGATCGCCGGTCAGCGCGGCGATCGCGTTCCAGTCCGAGTCGCTCGGCGCCATCAGGATCATGGCGTTGTGGGCCGTGCAGCCGCCGAGCGTCGAGGCGCGCGGATAGAGAACGCCCGGCCGCCCAACCGCGTCGAAGCCGGGCCGGCGCCCCGCGTCGTCGCCGAAGTCGTGGACGCGGTAGTTCCACGCGATCGCCGGGTTTTCCGTGGCGAGCGGATGAAAAGCGGGAACGTCGTAGTCCTCGGGCAGACCCTCGGCCCGTAGGGTCGCAGGATCGGCGCCGGCTTCCAGCACAAGCACGCTCATGCCGGCCTCGGCGAGGCGCGCCGCGACCGTGCCGCCGCCCGCGCCCGAGCCGACGACGACGTAGTCGACCGTCTCGTCCCCCGGCTCGGCCATCGTCAGAAGGTCTTGAGGTATGCGATCAGCGCGCGCTTGTCGTCCTCGCTCAGGACCGGTTCCGCACCGAACGCCTTCTCGTCGTCGCTCAGGCCCTCGGTGGCGTTGAACATGTCCGTGCCAAAATAATGTCCGCGGTTCACGACGAAGTCCGGACACTTGAGAAGCGTGCGCAGCGGCATCCTGAGGTTGGCCGCCCACGACAGCGTCTTGGCGTCGTCACTGAGATCAAGGCTCGGCCAGCTGCGTGCGACGTCGAACACGAGTTCGGCGAAGGCGGCGTCGTGCGCCAGGCGCTTGCCGAGCGGAATGTCGAAGCGCGACTGGAAGTTCGCCGCGACGCCGATCGGGAAGCCCATGGGGATCGGACCGAACTTGAAGTCGCCGTTCTGGTCGAAAGCCTTGCGGAACGGAATCGCCGGTAGCGCGCCGATCAGGTTCTCGAGTTCGACCGGAACGCTGCGCTTGGGGATCAGGACCTCGCTTGGCTCGGTGGTGCGGACGATGAAGCCGTCGAAGCCGGGCTCGCGCACACGCCTCTCGGGCCACAGGAGTTGCTCGATCGAAGCGTCGAACACTTTCATCCGGCTATCGACTGACGGGTCTTCGGAGAAGGGCCCGAGCCGGTTGTTGACGAGGAACGGCGCGGTCGACCAGATGCTGACCAGCGACGGCACGCGCGTGTACCCGAGCCCCCCGCCCGGCATCCGGAACGGCCATTTCTCGGCGGTGAACGGGTCCTGCACTGTGACCGTCCCGACCGAGGGCAAGGCCTTGTAGGTCTCGGACGAAAAATTGTCCCAGATGTTGCCGCGGATCGCGTTGGTGCCGAGCGGGCTGCAGGCGTTGGTCCTGAGCAGGGTCACAGGGATGCGGGCGTCGGTGGACAAATAATTGTCCTTGAGAAAGTCGGGCGCGGCGACGATGGCCCGCATTTTGGCCTTGAAGTCGTCGGTCTGGGTATAGGCCCAGTAACGCTTAAAGCAGGCGAGGTAGTCAGGCCCCGAGCAGCCGCCCGGATCGAGCTTCATGCGCGCTTCGTCCGGCAGCTTGCTGGAATGACAGCGCGCGCAAGTGTTGGCGAACACCGTCTTGCCGCGGTCGAGCGTTGCGGCGTCCGCAGTCAGGTATTTGCCGCCGCCCGGCGCGTCGGCAAGCCGGTCCGGCTGGCCGGCCTTGAGCAGGAACTCGGCCATGAACGGCGTGCCGGCCTCGGTCGCGCGCCAATAGGCGGAGTTGGCTTCCGCCGTCGCGATCGGGATCGGGTCGATCGCCTTGCCGCCGAAGAACGGATTGAAGTGGCGCATCCAGTCTTCGCTGTAGAGGCCGATGTTGATGTAGACGCGGTTCAGCGCGGCGAGCACGCCGACCGAGTCCGAGCCGTCCTTGAGGACGCGCGGCGACCACGAAGTCGCCGGCGGATCGAAGAAGCCGGAAAGCTGCTTGTTGTTGAGCTGAGGGCCTTGAAGCGTCTCCTTGCCCCACAGCTTGGCTTCCGCCAGCCGAGGTCCGAGCAAGTAGACCGCGTTCATGGTGCGCGGGTTGTTGATGTAGTCGGTCGAAACGAGCGAGGTGTCCATCGTGCCCGGCGGATAGGAATGCACGAGCTGGTAGAGAAAGTTCTTGGTGTCGGCGCCGTAGACGAAGACGCGGTCCATCCAGAGATATTGCGCCCCGACCGTCGAATTGAGATTGGCCCATTGCGGATGAGCAGGGTCGGCCGGCGGGTGGATCGGGCTCGGACCGACGTGGCAGAAGCCGCAGGCCATGCCGACCCGGTAGGGCCGCACAAGGTTCGGGTCCTGATAGTAACTCGGGTCGGTGTAATAGCGCTCGGGGTCCCACTTGTCCTTCGCGACCTGGTCGAAGTCGGGGTTCGGAAACAGCCGCAGGCCGAGCACGCCAGTCGCGGCGCCGAAGTAGGAGCCGACCGGCAGGCTCGATCCGTCCTTGAAGGCGGTCCCGCGGGCGCCGATTTTGACCCCCGGATACTTGCTCTCGTCCTCGAACGGATCAGGCGCGCAGTTCGCGCCGCGCACGTCGAGCCAGAGACCGAACCGCTTCGGATCGGGGCCGGCCGGCTTTTCGAAGCAGGGCTCGTTGACCGCCCCGAGCCAGCGCCAGCGCGAGTCGCGGTCGCACCGCGCGCCGTCGCAGTAGGTCTGGCTCGGATGCGAGGTGATGATCTTGAGAAGATCGAAGGTGGCGAGGCTGTCGCTGCGTCACCTGGTCCCAGAAGCGGTCGTCGCCGCCGGTCCACACGACCCACATGTTGCGGCCCTTGACTTCGTCCGGCGTCAGGGCGACGCCATTGTCCATGGCGTGGAAGACGTCCTCGCCGGCCTGCGGCAACGACGCCTCGGTCCGGCCGGCGCGCTGCGCCTCGTCGACCGGCGCGGGCGCCGCAAGGGCGGGAGCGGCAGCACCCGCCAGGGCCCACGCGAACAGAAGGATTTTTCCGCCTAGGCGCCTTGACCACCCCATGCCGGCCTCCTGTTGAGGAAGTCGCTGCTCCCGATCGGGGGCTGGCGCTTCCCGCTTTCACCGGCGGTGCGCCTGTTCGGCCCTCGATGCGCACATCTTTGCCGCTTTCCAGGCCCTGCGCAAGGCTCGGAGAGACCCGCGCCGCTCGCTTTCCACGCCGCGCCTTGTGTGGCAGCTTAATAGTCCGGGCGCGCGCACGGCCTCGGCGAAGGCGTGGCCCGACAACGATCCGCCGCGCCCGAGCGCCGGCGATCAGGGAGCGGCGCCCATGCTTCTCAGGCTCCTTCACAAGCTTCTCGAGCTCTTCCTGCATCTCGAGCGGCGGATCGAACAGCCGTTCCTGCGGCCGGCGTTCGACGCCGTCCTTCGCATGCCGATCGCGCTGGCGACGACCTGGCTGATCAACGCCCGCCGCAGCCGGGAAGTCGTCGGCCTCGCCGAGGAGACGCCGCTCTCCGGCGAGGACGACGCCGTGCAGACGATGATCGACGAAATGCGCCGGCACCTGGTGCGCGACTTTCCACGCGGCGGCTTCGAGCGGGCGGGCAACACCAAGACGCACGGGCTGGTGCGCGGCGAGCTCCGAATCCACGACGGCCTGCCCGAACGGCTGCGCAAGGGGCTCTTTGCGACGCCCGAGACCTATCGCTGCTGGGTGCGCTTCTCGGGCCCCGGCCCGCATATCGAGCCGGACATCAACGACGTCGGCTTCGGCAGCATCAGCGTCAAGGTCGATGGGCGTTCCAGGCGAGAAGATCTGGGACGACGAGAAGCACACTCAGGATTTTACTTCCGTCTGCACGCCGAGCTTCGTCACGCCCGACGTCATGGCCAATGCGCGGCTGCAATATTGGAGCCGCCGGCACCTGCCGGTGTTCTATTTCTTCGACCCCAGATCGCCTCATCTGCTCGATTTCATCATGCAGGGGCTATGGAACGAGACCCAGACCAATCCGCTTGGACAGACCTATTACTCCTGCGTGCCCTACCTCATGGGCCTCGGACAGGCGATGCAATACAGTTTTTGGCCAATGACCCAGGTTTCCCGGTCGATTCCGGGCCTACCGTTCAAGCCCGCCGACAATTACCTGCGCGACAACATGGTGCGCACGCTCGACCGCGGCGGAGTCGAGTTCGAGCTGCGCGTGCAACTCCAGACCGACCCTTTCCTGATGCCAATCGAGAACAACGCGGTGATGTGGCCGACGCGCCTGTCGCCGCGCGTTCCGGTCGCGACGCTGCACATCCCGTCGCAGACTTTCGACCACCCGAACCAGTTCGCCTTCACCCGCAACTTGCGCTTCAACCCGTGGCACTGCCTGCCGGACCACCGTCCACTCGGCAACCAGAGCCGGGCGCGCAAGCGCATGTACGACGAGATGGCGGTCTTTCGGCAAAAGATGAACGGGGTCGAACACATCGAGCCGACCGGCGACGAAGTTTTCGGGCAGGCGGCGGCCGCCGTCAGGATCGCCGAGCCCGCGGAATAGCTCAGCTCAAAGGCTCGCGATCCATTTCAGCGCCGCGAGTCCCGGCATGAAGAAATAGGCGCCGCCCTTGACCGTAACGAACTGCGGCATGGCGACGGCGCGGCGGCAACGAGGATCGGCGCCCGGCCGGGTGAAGCTGTCGGTGCGCTGGGGCGACTCGCTCACCGGCGGCGCCGGAAACGGCTCGCGGTTGCCGAGAAGCGGGTCCTGCTCCCCGGTCAGGCCGGCAAACTTGGCGTTGGCGAGCCAGGCGCCCTGCACGAACTCGAACTGGCGGGCGATGTTGGCGTTGAGGCAGATGAACTGAAGCCCGGCCTCGGGGTCGGGCATTGCGGGATCGAGCGCAGCGGTATGGTCGATCCGGGTCCCGTACTCCCGCCCCCGGCGCAGGATGCGGTGAAAGCGGGCCGAGGCGATGGCATCGTCCTCGTGGCGCAGGGTGGGCCAGACCGTTGTGTTTCTCTCCCAGGGAAGGGTGGAGGAAGTGGCGTCCCGCTGCCGGCGGGTCGTCAGGCCGAGCGTCATGAGAAGATTGTCGATGGCGCCGGAGACGCCTGCCGGGACGTCGCCGGTGCGCGGATTGGCGCGCCGGATATGGGCGCCGATCGGGCACATGAGCCCGTCCGGGTCGGCCTCGAACAGGAAGCCGTTGACGCCGCGGTCGGCCGGATCGACGCCGGGCAGGTCGAGGCCGGTCTCGAAGTCGGGCAGCGGCTCGCCGTTCATGCGCCGTCCGACCATGGCCTCGGCAAGCGCGCTGGGGTCGACGCCGGCTCGCCCGGCTTCACCGGCGATCCACCGCCAGAAGCCGCGCACGTCCTGGGCAAGCTGGCGAAAGACGAGATAGGAGCCGTTGCGGCCGAGGTCGTGCCCCCCCGCGGCGCCGGCGGCTGGAACGAGGACAGCCGCGTTCGGATCGTCAGGGTCCAGCTTTGGCGAATTGGCGCGAAAGCCGTACTCGTTGTAGTAGCCGAGCAGAATCTCGCCGAGCGCGATCCGGTTGGTGAAGGCGCGATCGGCCTTCGTCCCGGGCCGGCGCGCTGCGTCCCAGTCGAACGTCGGCTGCGACACGCCGTCGGTGAAGCCGAACGGTTCGATGCCGCCCATATCGGTGGTCGGCAGCGCACCAATCACGGCGAAACCGCTCTGCTCCGCGGTATCGCGTGTGGCGCGCTCGAGGTCGCTGAGCCGCGCGGGGTCGGCAAACAGCATCAGGACGACATGCGGCTCGCGGTTGCCGACGCCCCAAGCCCAACGCTCCGGCGCATTGGCGCCCGTGTCGCCGAGGCGCAGCGACCGGTTCGGGTCGCCGGCCATGCCCTCGACGAACTCCGGATCGAACCGCTGGACGACGGCTTCCGTCACGCCAAGCGCCCTCAAGCCCGCCGCCGTGAGCGCGCATTGGGTCGCCTCCGCGAGCGACGCCTGTTCGAGGTCCGCGACGGAGGCGAGCCTCAGCGCGCCGAGAAAGCGCCGCGCCGCCGGCGCGTCGACCACCCGGAGGAGGAGATACGCCGCGCCCGTCAGCGAGCCGAAGGCGGTATAAGCGAGGGCCTGGATGTCGGGGCGGTCGACGTCGCGGCGAAACATGGGCCCCTCAGATTTCCAACAGCCAGCGGCGGATCTCGTCGTCGCTCATCGCCGGCTTCTCGAAGCCGTTGCGGATACGCGCGTTGCGCTCGAGATCGCGCGCGGTCAGACCCGGATAGGCCTTGTACCAGACGTCGGTCGGGATCTGGTGCCGGCGCTGGAAACGCTTGAAGTCCATCTCCCGCCACGCGCCCTTCTTGATCAGCCAATCGGTCTGCGGGTAGGCGATCGCGCTCGAAAACGACAGATTGAGTCCGAAGCCGGCCTTGTTGATGAAATCGTCCATATAGGCCTCGTGACCGCCGTCGTAATTGCTGCAGAAGAAGGCGCGCCTCCGGCCGTCGATGAGGACCCAGTGGGCGAAGTGGATCGTGCCGATGCGGCCGAGATTGCCGCGGGTGAAAACGTGCCGGGCCGCCCAGTCGATCACGAAGAGGATAACGAGTTCCAGTCCGAGCCGGAACCGGCCGGGCTTGATCGAGCCCATCGCGGTGTACTGGTTGGTGACGTCGTGATCCTCGCCAAGGCGCAGCTTGGCGACCCAAGTTGGATCGTAGGGGTTGTCGACGATCGGATCGGTCAGCTCCCGGCGCCTCAGCACGATCAGGACGAGGATCAAGCCGACGATGGCGACGACGATGGTCGCCAGAGGGACGAAGACGAGGAGCGCGACGACGACCACCATCGGCGTGAGCAGGCGAACCAGGTTGGCGTTGCGCCAAGCGGACGGGGTCGGAAGAGGCTGCGTCAGCGAGACATGGGGTCCGACCACGGCGCGCAGGCGCTCGAGCATGAGCTGCGGCTCGCCCGCCTCGAGCTTCGGCAGCGCCTCGCGCAGGAGCGTCCTCAGGCGCGCCTCCTCACGCACCTGGACAACCGTGCGGCCGACCCAGTTGACGTAGGAAGCGGACGATCGGATCCGATGCGCCTCCATCCAGCGCTCGAGGTCGGCGTCGGCGGCGAAATCCACGCAGAATTCGAACGCCCGCCTCAGCCCGGGGCAATCGCGCGCGATCCGCTGCAGGAGTTCGTTCGCATCGCCGTCGCAGTCGATCATCAGGCAGAGATAGACGGGCTCGGTCGTCGGCAGGTTTGGGTAGACGGCGCGGTCGCCGAGCGTGTTGTCCTCGAGCACGATAAGGCGGGCGAAATGGATCGTATCGAACCCGCCGAAGGGGAGTATTGGGTTGGCGGGATCGGCCGCGCCTGGCAATCCCGGCAGGGTCAGGGTCGCGAGAAAGGCGCGAAGGTCCGCGACGCGATCCGCGGCGACCGCCGAAACGACGATGAGATGGTCTTGGGGCGTCATGGCCCCCCGCCAAGCCTCATGGTTCCCCTCCCGCCTCCGACCCGCTCGCTCAGGCGGCGCGCGGCGAACTTAAGCTGCGGCGCCCGCCTCGCGGAAGTCCAGCGCGAAATCGATCAGCCGCTTCGAGTCCCAATAGACTTTGCCGAGGTAGAAGCCGGTGTCGACGAGGCGGATCTCGTCGCGAACGTGTTCGGCGACCAGAGACGTCTCCGAATAGTCGAGGACGATGCATTCCTTGCCGTCGAGCCAACTTGGGGCCTTATAGACTCGGGCGACGATCGCTTTGACCCCGAAGGTCAGGATCTCGTTGCGCAGGAATCCCGCTTTCGCATCGAAGACTTTGCCCTTCCAGGCGAAAATATTGATGAGCGCCGCGATTTCCGGGCTGAACGGTGTCCCCGGCGCGATGATCGCCGTGCCCACAGCCTCTCCGTCCGGGATGGGGCCAGCCTCGTGGGCGCTGAACAGCGCATCGAGCTCCGACTGAGACTTGCCGAGCAACTGGTGGGCGTCCAAGGTCATCGCTCCCCTCCGGCATTCCATTGGAGGCGATTAAGGCATATCTCCGCGGATCGGTCCACCGGTGTTCGGCTGCGCGTTCCGCAGGCCACTCGAGGGCCGGGATTGCGGGCGAGGTTGTCTTCGCTTTCGTACGTCAGGCGGGAAAAATAAGCCAGACGCGAAAAGTTGTCGCTCGCTGCCCGACGGGCAGACTAAGCCGCGCCATTTTATAGACAGGTTCGCCACCATCGCGGCCAACGGCGCCCAATTTGGCGGCTGCCGGCTCAGGCGGGTTCGATGGAAGCGACAGAAAGCGCCGCATTCAGTCGTCTGATCGGCAACGCGCAAGTCTGGCACGAGCGTTGCACAACAACGACCGAAGACGGACATGCTGTCGAGAGGACCTGTTGGAGCCGGCCGATCTCGAACTCATTCACCTCACAAAACGCTATGGCGCAGCAACCGCGGTCGATTGCATCGATCTCAGAATTCCGGCGGGCGGTTATTGCTGTCTTCTTGGTCCGTCCGGCTGCGGCAAGACGTCAACGCTTCGGATGATCGCCGGGCACGAAACCGCGACCGAAGGGGATATTCTGATCGGCTCTGTAAACGTCACGGACCTGCCGCCGGCTAAACGCGGCACCGCGATGATGTTCCAGAGTTACGCGCTGTTCCCCCATTTGTCGTGCGTCGACAACGTCGCCTTTTCGCTGAAAATGAAGGGCGTCGACAAGGCGACGCGGCGGAAAAAAGCGATGGAGTTCCTGGAACTCGTCGCGATGGAGCCATACGCCCAGCGCGTCCCCGCGCAATTGTCCGGCGGCCAGCAGCAGCGCGTAGCCCTCGCCAGAGCCCTCGTCACCAATCCACAAGTGCTTTTGCTAGACGAGCCGCTCTCAGCTCTTGATCCCTTTCTGCGTGTTCGGATGCGAGCCGAACTCCGCCGCCTGCAAAGTCAGCTGAAGATTCCCTTCATCCATGTCACCCACGGGCAGGACGAAGCCCTCGCGCTCGCCGACCTCGTGGTCGTCATGAACAAAGGCCGGATCGAACAGACCGCCACGCCGCGCGAATTGTTCGAGAGGCCCGCGACGGAGTTCATCGCCCGCTTTCTCGGGGGCCACAACGTGATTGCGACATCCGTTGGCCCGATTGCGGTCCGCGCCGATCGAATGTCGGTCCGACTCAACGGGGCCGGCGAGCGCGCCAATGACGTGCGGTTTGTCGCCGCAGTTCGCGCCATCGAATACCAGGGCGCGCACTATCAAGTCGCGCTCGACCATCCCAGCCATTCCGAGCTTGTCGCGCTGGTGAGCGACGAACAGTTCTCCGACGAGCCGCTCAATGTCGGCGACAATGTTTCCGTTCTCTGGGCCGACAAGGACGTTCACGCGCTAGCCCCGGCGCCGTGACGCTTCGGGGAGCAACCAAGGAGGGTAATGCGATGTCGATGAAGCATGTGAAGACGACGAAGGGGCTGTCCCGTCGCGCTGTTCTCAAAGGAGCGGCCGGACTTGCCGGAGCGGCCGCGGGTTCGGGAGCCATCACCGGCTTTCCGGCCGTTTGGTCTCAGGAAGACAAGGTGCTGCGCTACCTGGGCACCGCGGTCAACCAGTCGGACGACATTACAAAGAAGGTGAAGGCCGAGACCGGGATCACGATCCAGAATATCGTCGCGACCACCGACGATGTGACCAAGCGGGTGATTACCCAGCCGAACTCTTTCGACATCTTGGACACCGAGTACTTCAGCTTGAAAAAGCTCGTGCCGTCGGGAAATATTCTCGCGATGGACGCGAGGAAGATCAAGGAGTTCGACAACATCACGCCGGTGTTCACCAAGGGCCAGCTGCCCAACGGCAAGGTCATTGGCGACCAGGGGACCGCGCCCAAGAAAGTCATGTTCCTCGAAGGCGAGCACTCGACCAAATTCTCCAAGACGCCGACCGAGTGGGTCACCCTGATCCCGACGGTCTACAACGCCGACACCCTCGGAATCCGACCGGACCTTATCAAGCGGCCGATCGAACATTGGTCGGAATTGCTCAACCCCGAGTTCAAGGGCAAGGCCGCGATTCTCAACATCCCTTCGATCGGCATCATGGACGCCGCAATGGTGGTCGAGTCGCTCGGCAAGTACAAATATCCCGACAAGGGCAACATGACGAAGCCCGAGATCGACATGACGATGGGCGTGCTGACCGAGGCCAAGAAGGCCGGTCAGTTCCGCGCCTTCTGGAAGGACTTCAACGAAAGCGTCAACCTGATGGCCTCTGGCGAGACCGTCATTCAGTCGATGTGGTCGCCGGCGGTAACTGCGGTGCGGACCAAGGGCATCCCCTGCGTGTTCCAGCCGCTGAAGGAAGGCTATCGCTCCTGGGCGTCGGGCTTCTGCATGTCGAAGGGCGTGACTCCGAAGCAGGCCGACATGGTCTACGAGTTCGTCAATTGGTACCTGTCGGGCTGGGCGGGCGCCTATCTCAATCGGCAAGGCTATTATTCCGCGGTCCTCTCCACGGCCAAGGCCAATATGGAGCCGTACGAGTGGGCCTACTGGATGGAGGGCAAGCCGGCCGAGAAAGGACATCCACGGGCCGGACGGGTCGCTGCTCGAAAAAGCCGGCGCCGTTCGAGATGGCGGGTCCTATGACGATCGAATGGGCAATGTCGCCTGCTGGAACGCGGTGATGGACGAGAACGACTACATGGTCCGCAAATGGAATGAGTTCATCGCGTCCTGACGCCGAAGCCCGTCCCACCGCGTGAGACGGGAAGCGTCAAACCTGTCACCCGTCCCCTCCCTCGCATGAGAGAGGGGATGGGGACACCCTCTTCGGATTCGACTGATGTCCACCAAGAGCGCCATCGAAGGGACGGGCGTGCCCGGCTGGCTTCAGGCCGTGCCGTTCGGGCTGGTTTTTCTGTTCTTTTTCGTCATCCCTCTCATCCTGGTCGTGATCGTCAGTTTTTGGGATTACAACGACTACGAAATGCTGCCGTCTTTTACCACGCGCAGCTACACCGAGAATTTCGAGGGCTGCCTCGCCAATCTTCCTGACCTGTGCACCATTCTGAAGACCTATATATCGACGGCGAAATTCTGTTTCATTGTTTGGCTGACGACGCTGATCATCGGGTTCACGGTCGCCTACTTCCTCGCCTTTCATGTTCGGACCGTCACCATGCAGATGGTCCTGTTTCTGCTTTGCACGATTCCTTTTTGGACGTCGAACGTCATCCGCATGATCTCGTGGATTCCGCTGCTCGGCCGCAACGGCCTCGTCAACGTCGCCCTCACCCACGCCCACGTCGTCGATGCGCCGGTCGAATGGCTGCTCTATTCGCCATTCTCGGTCGCCCTCGCTTTCACGCACCTATTCACCTTCTTCATGGTGGTGCCGATCTTCAATTCGATGATGCGCATCGACCGCCGGCTTATCGAAGCCGCCTATGATTCCGGCGCTTCCGGCTGGCAAACGCTGTGGAACCTGATCATTCCCCTGTCCAAGCCCGGCATCGTCATCGGCTCCATATTCGTCGTGACCATCGTCATGGGCGATTTCATTACGTTCGACGTCATGGGGGGCGAACAAATCGCTTCGGCGGGCAAAGTCGTGGAGACGCGCCTGAACGCCCTGCAATTCCCGCCAGCCGCAGCAAACGCAGTCATTCTCCTTGCGGTCACGTTGCTGATTATCACCGGCCTGAACCGCATCGTCGACGTGCGCAAAGAGTTGTAAGATGGGCGATCGGTCTTTCTCATTCTACTGCCTGGCGGCTTTTTTCGCGGCCTTTGTGCTGTTTCTGTATGGGCCGATGATCGTCATCTTCATCTTGTCGTTCCAGGGTCCGACCGGCGGTCTGACGTTCCCTCTGAACGGCTTGTCGTTTCATTGGTTCGAACGCCTCTGGCACGGCGGCGGCATCGTCGACATCAGCGGCGCTTTCGAGCGCTCCCTGAAGCTCGGCCTGGTCGTGATGGTTCTTACGGTTCTGCTGTCTTTGAGCGCCGGCCTTGCCTTTCGAAAGCGGTTCGCCGGCTCGGATCTGCTGTTTTTCGTGGCGGTGGCCAGCCTGATTGTGCCCTCGATCGTGACATCCTTGGGCATAGCGCTGGAATTCCGGCTGCTCGACGACTTTCTGAAGGCCCACGGCCCCAGCTGGCTGGCCGCAAACCTGACGACGACGATGGGAACTTTCACCTCCGGCCTCGGCGCCCACCTCACATGGACGTTGCCGTTCGGCCTCCTCGTCATGTTTGCGATCTTCAATCGTTTCGACGGTCGTTACGAGGAGGCGGCGCGCGACCTCGGCGCCTCCTCGTGGCAGACGTTGCGGCACGTCGTCCTGCCGATCATCCTGCCGTCGGTGATCGGCGTTGGCCTCTTTGGGTTTACGCTTTCGTGGGACGAGATCGCGCGTTCAAGTCAGGCCATGGGAGAGCACAACACGTTGCCGATGGAACTGCAGGCGCTGACGACGACGGTGACGACCCCCGAGATTTATGCGCTCGGCACGGCGACGACCGGCGTTTCTTTCGCGGTCATCGCGTTGTCGTTGTTCGGCATAGCGATCATTCAAGCCCGCCAGGCCCGGCACGGGTCCGACGCCGGCGAGGCTTGAGTCGAGGAGAGCGTTTGCCGTCGCCCAGTCTCCGCAATCCGGCTCGGTTGGAAAGGGACGTCGGGCCGCGCCTTGCAACCCGGCCGCGCCTGGTCTCGCGCCCGTTTCGCACCGCCTGTTTTGCGCGTTTTGACCCTGATAAGCGCAGTTTTGACCATTGTTCCGGTCCTGTTAAGTCACCTGTTCCGCGCCCGCAACTGTCGGGTTGCAAGGCCAACAACACCATGTCATTGCAGGGCTTTTTGGATGAGAACGCCGACCACGCCGCAAACCAACCGCCTGCTAGCAGGCAAACCAGATCGTCGACGACGGGTCGCTCGCGCGGATCGCAGGATGGAAGATGGTCGCCGCGAGCGCCGGAAAGGAATGGCGACGAGCCCGCTATGGGGCGGCCGCTTGCGCCAAAATGACGGCGAAAAGCTCGTCTCGATCCGTCCACGTCGTCATGGGCGACCAGCCGCCGGCGCGAAGCAGAACCTGGGCGTCCCGCAGCCCGTATTTCAAGCTGTTTTCCGTATGGATCGTCTCGCCCTCGGCCATCCGAATGACATTGCCGTCTACCCGGAACTCGACGTCGCGTTCCGCCTTGAGATGCATTTCGATCCGCGCCTCCTGGTCATTCCAAAGCGCCAGATGGCGAAAGGCCTCGACGGGAATCGATCCCCGCAACTCCCGGTTGATCCGATGCAGGATGTTGCGATTGAATGCGGCCGTGATCCCCGCCGCGTCGTCGTACGCGGGCAAGAGAATGCTTTCGTCCTTGATCCGATCGACGCCGATCAACAGCATCGAACCGCCGCCCAAGGTCGACGCCATCGCCCGCAGCAAGTTCACGGCGTCCGGAACCAGCAGGTTGCCAATGGTGGAGCCAGGAAAGAACCCAAGCCGAGGCCGCCGCTCGACCGCCGGCGGAAGCCGTACGGCGTGGGTAAAGTCTCCCTCGATCGGGCATATCGGCAACCCGCGAAACATAGCCGAAAGTTTCGTCGCCGATTCCCTGAGCATGTCGCCTGAAATATCGATCGGCACATAGGCCGCCGGATTGAGCGCGGTCAGCAAAATGGGCGTCTTGGAAGAGGAGCCGGAGCCGAATTCGACGACTGCGCGCCCGGGCCCGACAAGCGAGGCGATTTCGGCGGCCGCGCCTTGCAGGAGCGATCGCTCGGTCCGGGTCAGATAATATTCAGGCAATGTCGTGATCTCTTCGAACAACGCCGAGCCGATACGATCGTAAAACCAGCGCGGCGGGATCGTCCTCGGTCGCGCCGCCAGGCCTTCCACGACGTCACGTCGAAAAGCGGGATCCGCGGCGAGCGACGGACGATCGTCCGTCCGAAGCATGGCCTGGTCGTCTGTGCGGAGCATCGATCAGATATCCTTTGCGAGACGGACGCCGGTGAATTGCCAGCGTTGGTGCGGATAGAAAAAGTTGCGATAGCTCGCACGCACGTGCCCCCGCGGCGTGGCGCAGCTCCCGCCTCTCAGGACGAACTGCCCGGACATGAACTTTCCATTGTACTCGCCAACTGCGCCGGCCGCCGGGCGAAAGCCGGGATACGGAAGGAACGCGGAGGCCGTCCACTCCCACAGGTCGCCGAATAGCTGACGAATTCCGTCCCTGGCGGGCGCGGATGCGGGTCGGATCGCGCCAGGACGATCCAAAAAGGTTCCCTGTTCGGCGTTCAGGCCGTCAGCGGCGCTTTCCCACTCGCCTTCGGTCGGCAACCGGGCGCCGGCCCACCGCGCGAAGGCATCAGCCTCGTAGTAACTGATGTGCTGCACCGGAGCGGCAGGATCGATCGGCTCGAGACCGCCGAGCCCGAAATGCCCGGTCCAGGCGCCGCTGTCGTCGCGACGCCAGTACAAAGGCGCCTCGATCCGGTTCTGTCGCACCCATGCCCAGCCATCCGACAGCCACAGGCTCGCCGTGCCGTAGCCCCGGTCGTCGATGAAGTCGCGCCATTCGCCATTGGTAATCAGGCGATCTGCAAGCGCATGCGGCGCGAGCCACGTTGTATGGCGCGGCCCTTCGCAATCGAAAGCGAAGTCATGGTCATCGTGCCCGATATCGACCGGACCTTGACGCCCCTCGACCCAGCGCACGGCGTCGGTGGCGGCGCCGACAGGACGATTGCCCCGCACGTAGGCTTGCGGAAGGAGAGGGTTCTGGGCGAACAGATGAAGGAGGTCCGTAAGAAGCAGTTCCTGATGTTGCTCCTCGTGATTGCACCCCAGCAGGATCAAGCCCCGCGCCGGCGCCGGCAGATCGTCGAGCGCCCGCTTTATGGCAATGTCGACATGCCGGCGATACGCCAGAACCTCGTCGAGCGACGGGCGGGTCAGCATGCCGCGGGAAGGCCTCGCGACGCGGTCTCCTTCCGCTTCGTAATAGCTGTTGTAGAGGAAGGCGAACGCGGAATTGAACGGCCGGTAACCGCGGACGAAGTCGCGCAACACGAACGTCTCGAAGAACCACGTCGTGTGCGCCAGGTGCCACTTACTGGGCGAGGCGTCAGGCATCGATTGGACGCTTGCGTCCGCGTCAGATAGCCCGGCCACGAGCGCGACCGAAATCGCGCGCACACGCTCAAAACGCCTCAGCAGAGCGTCCGCGGATGACGGCAGCGTCAAAGCCAGCTCGCGGGGAGCGCTATCTTTCAATCCGGTCATTGGGTTCTCGCGCAAATCGTTCGAGCTAGCGATCAGGATCTCGGGGGTGGACCCCATCGTTCCGCTGGGGTCCAACTACGCTCTAGATCGCACCGGGAGTGATCAGTTCATCGCCCGGGGCCGGACGGGCGCAGTCTGTCCTACGGCGCTGAAGAAGGTGACGTAATCTAAACTCGGGGCTCGGTTCGACGCCTAGGATGTAGCGGCAGGCTGATCTCTCGGCCATTGCACAATGGCATCGTTGACACCTTGGGGTCGATTTACGGCGATGCAACGAAGCAATCTGGGCGAATTCGCGGCGAGGCAGATTTTTGGGAAGCTTGCGATGTGAGGCCGCCTTGCTGTACCCGCGATATTGGAGCTTTGAGGTGGCCGAAAGCCTACGGGGAAAAAGAGCCGGCAAGTGGTGCCAGGGGCGGAATCGAATTTGCTATCGATGTAATTGAAATAGTTGAACGAATTTTCATATGAAAAAATCGTGCCCCCCATCGAGTCCGCATTCCCAAATGGCGGTGGTTCGGTTCCTGATCGGCAACTTTCGGTTGAACAAATCGCGCGGGCGTTGCGCTGCGGAAAGCTATGGTGACACCTGTACCGTCATGATCGCATCGTCGCCGCATGCGCGCAGCAGTACGCTCGATCTCGCGCCAAGGGCCAGTGCCTCTTGCAAGGGGGAAGTCTACGGAATCGACGCAAGCGCCGCTTCCGTCCTCTCCCGAGACAAGCTTCACGGTGCCGTGGGGCAGGGTCCGACATGAGGAGGTGCGACTTGACTTTCACCGTTGATACATCGAAAGTTTGTTGATAAGATGTGTTGACTTTCACCCATGGCATGGGCGGCGAAAAGCAGAGGTTCGTCCGATCTGCTGCGGGACTGGATACCCGAAGCTATGTTAAAAAGTGCAAAACCTATTGCCGGTATAATTGCCCTAATAGTACTGCTCTGCGGTGCAGTATTGTATTCGACGTCCAACTCACGCGCAACCGATGAATTCTCGATCTTCATTTTTACCACAAGTATTTGATGGTAAATGTGGAACAGGTCGCCTGGACCAGACCTAACTAAAAATTGCGTCAGGTCAACTAGTTGGTATTATAACGTGTTATTACGACCAAGTAAATACTCCAACTTCGACGAACAGAACCATATCGATCCCACTAGCTGGCTCAGACATAAATGCAACTTTTGCTGATCCATTGGCTGGAACACCTAGTGTGTTCGTAGTCAGCAATAATTTTACATGGGTCGATAACGTGTCAGGCGAAAATTTGATTATACTGAGAAATGGTGGGACGAAGTGTCTGAACGTGCAGATAATTCCGCAGACTACGTCGCCAGTTCCTGCTCGATTTCTACCAGCCAGACAGGATTGGCAGGAAACAATTGGCTATGCGGTCGATGCGGAATGTCGATTCTTTTGCAATCCAAATCGGCAATCTCTTTGCAGTGTCACCGATAAAACAAGGAACGACTTTTAGAATGTACAATCTAAAGTTAATTGTTGAATAACTTAAATGGAGTGGATCTTGCTTGATTTAACAAAGACACTTGCTATTCTCGGAGCCTCAGAAGGTACATGGTATTCCGCCCCAGGGGTAAGCGTTGATGTACGGTATAAAGCGAGTTTTGCGGATGTTAAAGGAGGGTCGGCTTTATCTTTTGGGGTGTGCCAGTTTGATATGTCTACTAATCCCTCTGGCAGAGTTGCGTTCAAGACAATGCTCATGCAAGCTGTAGCGACTGGAACTCTTAATGACGCGACAAGCACGCGTATTTATTTGAACGCACAAAGTAAGCATGCAAAGATATTACTTACGCAAAGTGATCTATCCGTAGTTAATAGTATTTTGCTGAACTCTAAAGCTACGATAGATGTTTTGGACGGGATGTGGGCGCGGTCTATGTGTTCTCTTTTGATAAGCATGATTAACGGCGCGGCAACCTATTGGTCGCCGAAAATGTCGCCTCCGAAACGGTGGCCCGTTCTAAGTTTCGGAACCAAAGAATGCCTGATTTTGTGCGCATATTTTATTGCGTCTCTAAATCGCACGATGTCAAACCAGGGCCCGTTTCAAAGCTGGTTGGTAGGCAAGAATTTTCAAATGTTTGACGGTCGACCTGGTGTGAAGCTAAAATCACCGCCTGCTGTTGAAGATATCTACTCGTTTATTAGCAGCTTGCGTATGTGGCAGCCGTGGCAAGGAAACTTTCAAAATCTCAGAAGGCGACTGGACCCACTGCTAGCATTTTATAACGTGACCAACAACAATTAGCTTAAGGAGAAATTCGCCGCCGCCCCTCTGAGGATGTCGGCACAAACGCGCGCAAAGTCATGGCGCGACCCGTACCGTCATAATTGAATTGTCGCCGCACGCGCGCAGCATATGTTCGATCTCTCGCCATGGGCCAGCGCCGGTCTCAAGGGGGAAGTCTACGGAATTCGACGCAAGCGCCGCTTCCGTCCTCTCCCGAGACGAGCTTCACGGTGCCGTGGGTCGCTCGTAGCGAGGTCGATCGGCCGGTTCGCACTTTCAGGTGGTACGGGACGCCGGCAACGAATTTGAGGATCGCGCCGTCGGCGGCGAGGAGCGTCCGGGGCTCGGGAGGAGTGGGGGCGGGCTGCGCGACGGGCGGCGGCGGTGCGGCGTTCGGCGCGACGCGCGCAATCGAAGGCGACGGCGCGGGAGTAGGTCTCGGTCGCGCGGCTTGTGTCGCTATGGGTGCCTGCGAGGACGGCGGTGTTTGCGGCGGAACGGTTGCGACGCTCGGTGGCTCGCGCGTCGTGTCGCTGACGATCACGCCTATGACATAGAGCGCGAGCACGCCGCCGGTCATCAAGCCGACCGTGCCGCCGGCCTGCGCGAATTTGAAAATCAGCGCGAGCAGAATCAGCACGCATATCGTCGCCAGCGGGATAGAGGACGAGCGCGCCGCGCACCGGCGGCAGCCAGATCGTCATGATGCCGAAGAGCAAGAAGGCGGCGCTCAGCATGCCGCCCTTGTCGCTTTTCAAGGCGAGCGAGAACGCGAAGCCAATGCCGGAGCCGAGAAGGATCAACGCGCTGACGAAATTCGCTTCGACAAGGACGCTGCCGACGCCGACCAAGCGCGGCGAAGAGAAGCGCGATGCCCTTTGATGCCGCTGCGCGCCGTCCGTCTGAGGAAGCCGAGAAGATCGTCCCAGGTGAGTTTCGCCCAGTCGAGCGCGATGGCCGGTCTGCCATGCCGCGCGGCGCATGGTGCGAAGCTGTTCGTCGTATTGCTCGGCGGCGCGGCGCATCGTCTTCGAGCTCTTCGTCGATGTCGCGATAGATGTCGCGCCAACGATTGTCGCGCTTGTCGTCGCGCGACGCCTGCGCCGACATCGTGCCAGGCCTCCTCGCCCGCTCCGGCGCTCTGTTCTTGCCTGCTCTTCTTCCTGCTGCTGTTGGTAGCCGTGCTTCAGCTCGTTGAGGATGAAGGCATAGGCGGTATTGAGTTCGACCATCGCCTCGTGCGAGCCGCCGAGGTCGGGATGGCGCTCTTTGCACGCGCGACGATATGCGGCCTTTACCTCGTCGAGGCTTGCGCCGCGCTTGACGCCGAGAATGTCATACGGATCGCGCAATCGGTGAGCCTCCTCCGACGACGGCTATTCCGATTGCAATTGACGAATCGGCGCGTCGACTGAAAGCGGGAAGGTCGTCATCGTCTTGAACGATTGCGTCTTTCCGACCATGAGCGAAATCGACAAGGGCGCGGTCGGAAATCCCGGATTGGGGGCGGGGCAGTTGGAGACGACGATCGCGCCGGCGGCGCGCCCTCCGGCGGGAACGAATGCGCCGCGCGGCGGCCCCTGCATCGGGTTGATGCTATAGGCGGTCGCGTGCGGGTTCGGCAGGAATTGCAGCGACCCGCGTATCTCTTCGGCGTCCGTGCAATTGCCGATCGTGACGCCGCCTTGCATGACGCCGAGATAGAGGTTCATCCCGGAATTGTTGGTGATCGTGTAGGAGATCGTCGTGTTCCACAGCCAATTGAATTTCGATGCGACGGCCGACGCTTCGATTTTGAAGCTCTCGGGAACGAATTGCTCTTGCAGGCTTTCGTCCTGCTGCGTCACCTGGGCGAATGCCGGCGACAGACAGGCACAGCGAAATGAACACTGAAATAAGCGCGACGATCCGCAGCATGGCAGCCCCCAAAGCGTTCCCTCGCTATAGACAATTCCAATCCGTCGAACCGGTCAAGGGCGACGCTAAAGAAAAGCGAGCCTCGCATGACGCGAGGCTCGGGGTTTCAAAAGAACGACAGCGACTCGCATTTGCGCTCGTCCATGAGGGCGGCGAGCGCTTCGAGCTGGATCGGGGCGATGTCCTCGGTGAGGAAGCAAACCGCGTTGCCGCAGCCGGACTCGAACGCCTTAAGCACGTCGATCGGGATCGCGCACGAGATAGACGGCTCGCTGGTGACGCGATCGGCTCCGAAAATGTGCTCCTGCGGATTGAGGCCATTGGGGAAGGTCAACGTCGGGCTCTCGCCCTTCGTCGCCCTGCCGAAATAGCCGATGATCGTTCCGTCGCTGGTCGGCGATCGGCAACGCGAGCCGGCCGCGATTGACGCCGGAGTTCGCATAGCCCGCCTTCCACTGCCGGAAGGTCTCCAGGATCGACCCCAAGGCCCGCCAGCGCCTCATGGGCGGGATCGAGGCTCTTCGCGTAGGCTTCCGGGTCGAAGCCTGTCCGCCTCTCCTTGCTGGGCTGGGGGGTACTGTTCGAAGAACGGTTGCTGTCTCCCGCCCGCCTTCGACCCGAGGAACCTCTCGTGCAATTCCTTGGCGGCGTCGAAGGCTCCCTGTCGATCCTTGCGGGCATGGCCGCGCGAAAGCGACACGAGTTCGATCTGATCGCCGCCGGCCGGGCACTTGAAGCAATTGAACGCGCCGGTCTTCTCCCGGCCGCCGTCATTGCTGACGACGAAGCAATCGACGCCCTTGCAGAAAGGACACGGCCCTTTCCATTGCCGCGCGCTCCTCGCCCGCAATCCGGAAATGCCAAGAAAGGCGACGACCTGATCCATCGGGACGCTTCGTTTGATCTCGTCGAAGTCGATGCGAAATGCTTCTGTCTGCACGTCAGTCTCCTCTATGTGACTGAATATATTATACTTTATGACCTCCACTCTTTGAGGAGACGCCCGGTTTGAATGCTCTACTTCGTCGTTGCCTCGGCGAGGATCATGTCGGGATGTCCGACGCGCTCCCAGGGCGCGGTGAACAAGCGGCCGGTCGGCATGGGCGATTTCAGAAAGTCGTCGAAGGCGTCATCGACACGAAATCCAAACATGGTGCTCTTGCCGTTGCGCGCGATCTTCGCGAGTTCGTCCATGACGTGGTGCATGCGCTTCCTGCTCGTCGTCGCGAAGAGCACCCGCAAGTTATCGATCCCGAGATACTCGTCGATGATCCCCGAGGCGACGATCTCGCGATACGCGAGAATCTTCTGCACGATGGTCGACTTCACCGGTCTCGGTGCCCTTGTCGGCTTCGAGCGCGAAGACGCGCTCGCCAATCGAAAAGAGCGCGTCGGGTTCGACGAAGGTGCGCTCGCCATTGAGCGTGACGGGAATTTTCAGCGGCTTCTTCTGCATGCGCGTCGAGAGCGGCGCGGCACTCAGAATGTCGATGTGGCTCTTGAACGGGACGCCGGCCTTGCGCGCGCCGATCTCGATGTCGATCGTGATGTCGGACGCCATGTGATCGTGCGCGAGCCGCATGATCTTCGACGGCGCGGCGCTCTTGCCGCCGATGCGGCTATTGGCGACCCATTCCTCCGGCAGGGATCACGCCCTTCTGAATCAGAAGCGCCTCTGCCTCTGCGCCGAGCCCATGCAAGTCTTCGACGGTGAGGTGGTTGGCGAAGACGATGTCTTCGTTGGCGCGGTGGAGCCAATGCGAGCGCTCGCCCTCGGTGCCATGCCACAGTGCCCCAAGGCGCGCCTTGGTGAGGATTGGATGGCGCGCGCCAAACGCGACGAGCTGGCGCGTCGTCAATCGACAGTGGCGTGCGAGCGGTTCGAAGATGTCGCGGATGTCCGCGTCGGTTATCCGGATGCCCTTTTCGGGTACGCGGCGCGAGAGATGCGAACGGCGTTTCTGTTGAATTGCGGTCTGCATACACAATGAAATAATCGGTTGAAATCGGCGTGTAAACGTGCCGCATGCGGTCGAATCTTCCGGCATGTTCCGCAGCGCTCCGCAGTGAACACGGAAAAAATATTATACCAGCCCCCGACACCGCATCCTGTCGCGGCCGGTCGCTGCATGTCGCGCGGCGTCGCGGCTTGTCGCGACACGGCGCGACGCGTCGCGAGCTGTCGCTACATCGCGTCCGGATCGCGAGCCGTTCCTCTCGTTGCCTCCGCGGTGGTGGCGTCTCGGGATTGTTCGGCGGATCGCGGGGCGTGTCGGAAGCGGGGATGTGTCGCGCATACAGTTCGCGATTGCGATCTCGTACGATCATCTCGCTCGTCCGCGCGCATGTGCGTGAAGCGCGAGAGGGGATTGGGAGGGAAGCGCATCGACAGTGCGGTTGGGATTGGATCGCGAATGAAGACCGCAAATGATCCCACTGTTTGATCGCGAATGAAATCGGGCACGGTATTCATGTCGCGCGCCATCGCACTGCGGTCGCCGGCGTCGAGGCGCGCCGCCATCTTGATGCCGGTGTTCGCGCTGAGCGCCGCGCGAACCGGCGGATCGATCTGTCCGAGAAATTGATGGGCGAGAATGACGCCGACTTTTTGCTGGCGCGCCTCGGCGAGGATGACCTGAATCTTCGGATCGTTCTTGATGTAGTTGTGGCATTCGTCGACATAGACGTAGCAGGGGAGACGCTTCTCCGCGGGCAATGGTGGATCGCTGCGCCGCCGCCTGATTGATGAGGGCGAGAAAGAAGCGGCCGAAGAGTTCCGTTCCATCCTCTTTGAGCAATCCCTTCTCGGCGTTGATGAGGATGACTTTGCCGGGCGTGTTGATCTCGGTGAAGAAGTCGACCTTTGAGCGCGGGCTCGAAAACATTTTCAGAAATGTCTGGTTTCCGAGCACGGCCCAGAGGCGGGCGGTGACCTGTTCGCGCGGCTGTTTGAATTGCGCATTGCTGTTGAAATCGGTTGCGAAGAAGCGGCGTGCGGTGTCGTCGAGCGTGTCGATGAACTGCTGATATTTTGCGGGGCCATCTTTGAGAATGTCATGGAAGGTGTGGATCGTCGCATTCGGGATCGCGAACATCGCGCGGGTGACGAAACGAAAGAGCGTCGATTGACGGCTCGTCATTTCCGCTTGCAACAGCGATCCGATGATGAAGTCGTACATCTCGAGCGCGCTGTTGGTCAGCCGCTCGCGGTCGAGCGGCGAGAGGGAATGCGAGCCGATCGAGGTGCATGTCGAAGAGATTGACGGCGATCGGATACTCGATGTCGGCGGCGTCGAGGATGCAGAGCTTGCCGTCGAGCGGTTGGCCGGGTGCGAAGAGCTTCAGGCTCCAGAGTTCTTCGACCAATTGCCGCTGACTGTCGAGAATGACGATCGAGCATTCGCCGCGTACCGCGCGCTCCAAATCCTTGGCGATGAAATATTGCAGGGCGGTCGTTTTGCCCGCGCCGGTGCCCGCGACGATCCAGTGATGGGATGTGCGGGACGCCGCCGGAATTTCAACGGGGAGCGGTGTCGCGAGAATGCCGGCAAACGGCGTTCCGTCGAGAAACGGCGAAGGGTCGTCGAGGTGATGCGGCTCGTCGAGTTTCGGCGGCTTCGCATACTTGCCGCGCGCAACGCCTGAGACGCGATATGTGTTGTCGAGGTAGCGCTCGGCGAAGATGGGGAAGAGGTCTGCGCTCAAGCGGTCGAACGAGGCTTTCGACAAAGCGGCCGGGATTGACGAGCGTTGAAAGCGGCGACGTGATTTCGCCGTCACCGGGGAGCTTCGGCAAATTGGCAGTCGACTTTTCGACGGCCACACGGCAGGCGCGGCGCATCTGAGAGAGCGCGTCGCCCCTCATGCGCGCGATCTCGCGCCGCATCCGATCGCGCCAGCGTATGCCGTCGAGATGTTCCAAGTCGGCCGGGATTGGCGGCACGGTGAGCATCATGTTTTCGGCATACAGATTTCGGAACGCTTCGAAGAAAGCGTCGTGAAGCGGGCGCGGAAGATCGACGCGCTCTAAGACCGAGGTGGCGAATTCGCTCTTGGTGGGAAGATCGAGCGAGAGGGAATAGGCCTCGCGGAAAAGTTCCTGCGCCTCTTTCGTATGATCGGGCTTCTCGGAGAGATCGATCGACTTCAAGAGTTCGTGGATGAGGCGGATCGGAAACCAGATCGCGATGATGACAAGGGCGGCGAGGGTCGCGCCGATGAAGCCGCCCAGGGTCTTCGGGCGCGGGATCATGACGCGGCATTTCCTTGGCGACTTGCTGCCAGACATTTTCCCAGAGGGTCACAGCTCGTACACGACGGAGGTCTCCGTCGTCCCTGCGGCGCGCGCTAATTGTTCGGCGAGTTCTTCGAGCTTTGAGCCGGGCGGCAGCCTCGCCTTCGTCGGCGGCGATGAGGTCAGGCCAGACGGCGAGCAAGGTCTTCACGCCGAAGCCGAGCAAGTCGCGAACGAGGAACAGACCGACGTCCTCGGATTTGAGTTTCTTGATTTTCTCTGGATCGGTCACGTCGGGCGGAATGGGGGCGTGAAAAAATACGTAGCGGCCGATGCCGGTGTGCCGAATGAGGTATCGCTCCTCCTCGGTGAAGTGGACGGTGAGCGAGAGGCAATATGCCGGAATGCGGGTCTCTGGCGAACCATCCCGTGGCGATCTTGCGCTCCTCGCGCTCGCGATCGATCCGCACGCGCATTGCGAAAGCATGCATACCCAAGAGTTTGGCTCAAGAGGCTAGTCGAGTGATCTTCCGCCACGCGCTCGATCGTCATGCGTCGTTTCAAATCGCCAATAAGGAATGCGCGACTTCCGGAACCGCCGCGACACAGATCACCGCGGGGGCAGTGTAGGTTTAATCGGATCGGTCGCCGAACATACATGGTGTTCCCCTAGATCATCTGCTTCTAACCACCGTATATCCGCAAATCGATCCAGTCGCCGTGACGTCAGTGGCGTGGCTCAAGTCGTGTCCGCTCGCTCGCCAAATCGCCACCTCCTCTCCTACCACCATCTTCACTAATATAGATAGACTACAAAATATTTTAGGACCCATTGGCACAATAACAACCCTCGTCATCTTGCTTAGATTTCAACAAGAATCTTAAGTTCCCAAAAAGTTTGGTACGGGAACATTATCTTGTACTCATGCATATTCTTATGATTCAGCAAGTCAAATAAAGCCTTGTTGTTCCGTTCCACCGCATCGCGGAATTTCGCTTCCTCACCGTTTGGAAGAAAGCAAAAAGTTGCACTCGGATCGAGATACTCAACCGCACCGATAGCCTGGTCCTCGTCGTAGCCAATTCCTGCAATCAGAACCGTTGGGCGCTCCGGATGTGCAGTCCATCCTTCAAGGCCAAAAATCGGTGAGAAATCAAGAAACGGCACGGGGTTCTTAGGGGGTTCACGAAATTTGGCCAGTGAATAGACAAATGTGACGCTGCATTGTTCAAAGAATTCATTCAACAGCAACGATTCTGTCAACTCCGCGATTAGCCTTCTATTAAAAGACGAAACATCAAATAGAACTCTCCTCCCGGAAAATGATTCAAGCTCGGTCGCCCCCTTTATTGCCTCGACTAACGTGGCCGCACCTCTGGCACCAAAAACCACGATCCCACTACTCTCAGCAAAGCGTACGTTGTCATCGAAACTAAATATATGGCCGCCTTTAAATACGTACCCGACGCCTACCTCCCACCTTCCAACCGTCTTACGCGCGATGTGACTGGATCTTTGCTCGTAGCCTATCGGGTAGATAAACAAGTCGTACCGCTCACTCAAAAACCCAACTTCACTGTTTACAACCCGAAGCTGTTCAATTTCCAAAGGGGAGGAGAGGTTGAGAGGCATCGCTTTCTCCGCGATTAGATTGCTGCGCCGTACCGAGTATCCGTCCCAGAGAAATTGACGTGTTAAGAATAATCGGTAGCTTGTAATACGCTGACAACAGATAACACAATCGAAAACGCTTTCCCTTGATATTCGAGATTATTTTGTCGGATTCGTGATCAGGCACGTACACGAGCGCTCCCACATTCAACGCGCGACCCACCGCGGATAGCACGTCATCTCCGGTGTCGGAATCAACGGTAAAGGTTAGTGGTGGTTGAGCCTTAAATGGTCCCATCACGCACTCAAAATAAAAATATGCACCAATTGTGTCCAAGAACCTCAACAGGCCCCTATTCCCCAAATCGTCGCCCTTGTATGGAATAGTTCGCAGTAGTGACCTGAAGGCTTTAATGGCCTCCTGAATTTCTCGTGCTTGAACCGCTTTGTCTATGCGCCCTTTCGCGCTTGATTGTCTAACCAACCCCAATTCCCTAATGAGGGGTCGAAATAAACCCAGTAGCCAGCGGGGGTTTCCTTCAGCCAAAGCTAGCATTGAAGGAAATCCTGTAAATGGAATATATGATTTCCGGCTTCTACTTGTAAGTGGCTCCGGAATTACGCCGCCGGAGTCGATCTCCTCGCGGGATGGTCGAGTAAAGTGATCACGCACTATTACAATTGACCTTATTTTGCGAAAATACTGGGCACGATTTACCTCGTCTCCCTGGCCACGGATATTTTCAGCAGTAAGTTTATGTACGGAAAGGTAACGTTGCCACTCGCGTCGTAAGGCGATGGGCTTGCGTCCGCATCCCAAGAGTTGAAGCCGGACTCTCCGAGTAGAGACCTAGCGTCGTCCTGAGGCAAATTGTTGTGCTGCAACATGGACTTAACCAGTTGCCCTGAGAAGTCGTATCCATATTCCTTTCTAGCGTATGTAAGATCTATGTGAACGAAGTCATTCTTTGGAGTGGGCTGAATTTCATTAAATTCTCTATAGAAGTGCTTGTTGAACGGTGCCAACGCAAGTTTGAACACGCAAATATTTTGGTCTGCGCCTCCGCGCAAATCCGCCAACAATGCTTGCTGAATCGTCGACGGTGCAATCTCTAATTCATCGAACATCAGGCAGAACCGTCTTGACGGCCGGTTTGAAACGTTATTGTGGAGTTCTATTGCGAACCGAACGCATTCCCTGTGATCCAAGAGGAGGTACTCATATCGCCCTTGCTTCAAATTAACGTCATGCCGCTTGTCAACTGCCCGCCTAAGCATCCCAATGTCGATCAGTCGAGAGCTCAACGCAGTCTGCAATCCAAGAAACGTGGGAATTGCCGGTTCTAGCCTCCAAGCTGTCGCGATCTGTCGCACTATCCTGCTCATCATTAGGGTCCAGTTTAACAATGTCGCGATGAATTGGAAAGTCTGAGGACCGAAAGTCGCCAAGTTCAAATCTTGAAACGTCGTAATGAGCGCTTTCAGTATATGCGAGGTAAACGCAGACTCACCAAGAGTTTTTACAACACTCGCATCGAGGTCGTATTGCGACAGTGTTTTCAATTGCCCATGCCAATTACGGTCAGCTGGTATAAAGACACCAATAAACCCAATTCTATTCAAGAACTGGGCTGCTTCAACGTGATGCCAGTTCAAGAGGGCCGGAATTGTTAGCATTCGAAGAAGGGTTGTCTTTCCGCTGCCTCGTGGCCCCGTAACGAGATGATTGGACACCGAGGTCAATTCTGAGAAAGTGTCTAACGGGGGGACAAACGTCTCTGCGATTTGCTCCGCTGTTAGGTGGCGGGCGTTGAAACTATCGAAGATAGATTTTTCCTCAAACATTTGCGCCGTCTCCCTCGCGGCGAGCCAGTTCAAGTGGCACTCCGCTTGCAGACACCTCGGCTACCAGAAGGTGGCGATCGCGCAGATTGTCAAGCAAGGCGTGTAGATCATTTGGGATTAGGTACCCAAGTTGTGGCATGCGGGCAGTCAGGTCCGCCCATTTTTGCGGGACATCGGAGACAAGCTCTGCCACCTTTACGGCGAGCATGGGAATCTGCTCTCTAAACCCGAAGCCTGCGAGCGCGGGTAGGCCGGTACCGAATATGGCCTTTACCCAACCGATCGGTGGGCTCCAGGTCCACGACAAAACGTTTCCGACAAGGAGGGGGTTAAGGTCCGCAGGCGGTGACAAATTGATATTAAGAACGTGAAATTGGTTTGGAGATGGATTGTCGTAATCGTCCTCGCGCGTAGCACCAAAACTTCCGGGCTGATAACACTAGCGGTCCACCTGTGTTTGTACCGCTGCAATATAAATTGGACCTATGGCGATGGCCGTGAATAATTAGCCAATTTCCATAACGAGAATTACTGAGGAGATTGATTAATTGCGGTGCTCCGCGCATAGCGCTAACGTCATCTAATTGCTCCGTCGATTGTGGTTCGAGGTGGGCGAGGTCGGGGTTGTCGCGACTTGTCGCGGCGCGTCGTCGCTTGTCGATGTAGGCTGTCGCTGCCGGTTGTCTTCGTTTTCAGCGGCGACACCTGTCGCGTCCTGTCGCGACATGTCGGGACTGGTCGGAACGTGCTGTCGCGCTATGTCGTGCCCAGTTTCAAGGCCGGCGTCTGCGCCGACTTGTCGCGACACGTCGTGACTTGTCGCGGACGGGTGAACCTCCTCGATATAGGCGATGTGCTTCGCGACGAGTCGGGGAAATGAGATACTTTTCGCCGAAGAGGTGTCGATGGCCGGCAATCGAGATGACCTTGGCGCAATAGCGCTGGACGCTGCGAGGGGTCCGGGAAGCCCGCGCGACGTAGCGCTCAACGCCCGTCGATGGTGAGGGTGTATCGCTGTCGGGGCTGGTCGCGCTTGCCGCGACAGGTCGATGTCCATGTAAGACATCGTAGCATCGACCTTGACTTCGTCGCGCCGTTGTCCACATCTTCGCGCGTAAAAGAAGATGATCGTTCGTGACCCCGTCGGGCGGTGCATTCACGCCCAGACAGGAGTTCATTTTTTGGACATTCTAGAAGTGAGGAAATTGGATGTGACGGTCGTGAAATTGAAGACTCCGCGAGAGTATTTTGACTATGTTGTTGACCTTGATGTGAAAGATTTTGTTGAAGAGCCGACCGATCTTCGGCGAGCCTATCACGCCTGCGTCTCCCTTTTGAGTTGCGTGATTGGATCGTTAAGACACACCATAACAAGCCATGGTCGTAGCAGGGAAAGAACCAGGGTGATTTGAAATCGGCTAAACAACTACAGCTATGTCTGAACACAATCGACAAAAGCTTAAAAATCATAACTGACATCGCTAACGCATCGAAGCATATGGTGCTTGATCCAGCGCGAGGGCAGACAAATCTTTACGGCAGCGCGAATGTGGAATAATGACAGTAAGAAGCGCCAGTGGTGGCGCTCTTATCGGTTCCGCGCTGCCTGGCAATTTCTCGTTAAAATCAGGCCCCAGTTGTGTCCAGTACAAACCGGATTCGAGTGAAAATAGATATCACTTACTTCGACGTGTTAACTTGTGCGGTCTACGCACGCGCTATTTGGGCCAGCCTGCTCGAAGAGAATTCATGGTGATTTATTCGTCTTTGCCGAATGGAGGCTAAGCATCCACGTCATCCGTATCCTTCTTTCAGATGGTTCGATTGGAGCTGCCGAAAGTACATTCGCGACATGCTCGAATTTGCTTGTTTTGACCTTTTCAACGAAAGCAATTTTTGCAGTCGCAGTGGTCTCAAAGTATTCTCTGAATGCCGCCGATGTTGTTTTAGCCCATACCTTGCTCTTAAGCTTTGGAAGAATGATTTCTCGATAACGTTGTCCACAATCCTCGCGATTGGTCTGCATTAGGGTAACCCGACGCCACTGCTCACGAACCGCCCTCAGTGACAACGCCCAAAGCAAATAGAATGGGTCATACAATTCAAGTTTAGCAACGCGAATGACGAAGACTTCTTTCGTCAATAATACCTGCTCTTCGCCCGGGAGGAGAATGGCGAATTCGCCAATATTGCTACTAGCACGATTTGGAGTTATTAGATCCCACGCTTTCAATCCGCTGTCGTCGCCGCCCCGAAAACGTTGCGCGACGCTCTGCGAGACAAGGTTGGTCGGTGGATTAGTGTTGATTCGCAGCCAGAATGTCCGAAACCTTAACATACGGGATGTGCCCCGATCGCTGGTCGTTTCCCGGGCTACCGTGACCCCCAAACACCTCTATGTGACCTTCAGAGAGCTCTCCAAGTGTGACTCCAGTAAGGTGCTCGGCCGAGAGAAGTTCCTTGATTCTTCCATTGTAACGTTCGTCGTAGTAGGTAGGGGCCAAAACACGTTTTGCAAATATCTGCTCAAGCTGAATAGATGCTGCACCCGCCGGAAGGCGCTTCTTGTTCAAATAGGTTGTCACGTGCTCGATAAGCTCATTGTCAATTTCATCCGTCCGTAAGCCCGTTGCAGGGTCGGTCTTAAAGCGCGCACCACCAATCTTTATAGATGCCGCAAGGTTTTTGGATTTAGAAAGACAACTTTTGTCATATGTAGAGCCTCAGCCTATCTTTTCAAAGACGTAGAAATTGGTTTTGGCACGACAAAAGCCCTGGAACGCTTCCATTGGAATGTTTGCCACAACGACCGGCTTAAACCGCGGCTTCATCCACTCGAACAGAAAAAGATAGTTGGTTGAGAAAAAGTACGTTTCTGGTAGAACAATGCCTGAAGACGCCCACCTTTCTTGAGCCAACCATGCGCGCGTTCGAGAAATAAGAGCCCGATTTCAAGATCTGCGTATCTTGTTCCCACCCTTCTTTGCCAACTCAAGACCGGAGAGGCGACTGTCAGCGGCGGTCACTTTAAGGTTTTTGCCAAACGGCGGGTTCGTAACTATGACGGTAAAGCGCCCATCTTTCCAATAAAGGTGGGTTAGATGAGAAAAATCGCGACTCCAATTGTGAGTGCGGATTGAGTCACCTCGTACGACATGTGCGGAGCCGTCACCGGCGATTTGCATAATCGCCTTAGTCAGCTTTACCCCAATCGCATCTTTATCGATGCCAAACACGTGGGTTTGTGCCCAACGCGAGAGTTCAGCAGCGGGCATCGAAGGTAAGGTGCGTTGCAAATCGAGAAGCGCTTCTACTAGGAAGCCTCCAGTTCCGCAGGCGGGATCGAGCACGATGTCAGAGAGCTTAATTTCCATAAGCCGCACGCCGGCGGTAAAATAAACGCTTATGGGTAAAATATTGTCCTTCCCCTTGTTTTAGGGCCTCACTGCGTAGCACTTGGAACGCTAGAGAAATAGTCGATACACTGAGATCGATTAACTAAGTCCAGCAAGTTCTTCGACGCAATGCGTAATCGTTTCCGCAGAAAAGCGGATTTGCTCGTCTTGTTCTGTAATGAATATTTCCGGGTAGACGTCGAAAAATGAATTAAATCGCTCGCGAATTTCCGTCGTAGTACGGGCGTTCGATTCTAGGGGTCGGAAGAACATGGGAGCCGTTGGTTGGCTTTTACCTTGCTTGTCGCTCTCAAGGTTCAAGAGCAGAAGATTGCAGAGTTGATCGAGCTGTTCTTCTCTGCGGGTTACGTTGGAATTGCTAATAACAATCTTGTCTAGGAGATCTTCCATTGTCTTCCGGAGTATTCGATCCGAAGGCGCTATCAAATCATTATAGGTAAGACGTTGGACTTCCGGCTTGATTGCCTCGCCAGGCCTTGGTAAGTCTCCAAGCTTCTGGCGTTGAATGTCTTGAT
>CAVYON010000067.1:0-608343 GCA_963770035.1 uncultured Alphaproteobacteria bacterium
GACGTATCGCTCGCGCCTTAGGTCAGCGTCTCGTCGCCTTCGATCAGGGCGGGATGATCGGGTCGTTCCCTCGCGTGCGCGCGGATCAGATCAGGCACGGCGCCGAAAGCACGCGCCAGAAGTTCCTGCGCCGTCAAGCCGCGCCTCCCCGTTGTCCGCGCTCAGGATTGCATTTTCTCGAACGACTTATCCGATCCATTTGTGCCGAGGACCCTTGTGTCCGCCAAATGTGAGATATTGGGCGAACGGGCGGCTGTTGGAGCAGCCGCCCGTCGCTGGATCTGAGCCCGTGAAACCCTAAGGCGAACCCTGAGGATGAGCGAGGGACAGGTCCGGCGTCTTCCTTCAACCCGAACAGTTGCATGGGCGTGAGAGCCCGTACGAGCAAGGAAGGGATCGGAAGTATGCCACAGCAGACACGCATTGTCGGCCTCGATGTCGCAAAGAACAAGGTCGACGCCTGCATTCGATGCCTTGGGCTGCGCTTTACGGCGCCGAGAACGCCGGAAGGCGAGGCCGAGTTGGTTTTGTGGGTTCGAGCGAACGGGGTTGGCCGCGCGGTGATGGAGGCGAGCGGGGGCTACGAGCGAAGCTGGGCGGACATCCTGCGCACGGCCGGGATCGAAGTCGTCATTGTCGATCCGAAGCGGATCCGTCATTTCGCCAAGGCGGCCGGACGGGTTGCCAAGAACGATCGGATCGACGCCGAGACGATCGCCTGGTTCGGAGAGACGTTTCCCGTCGCCCATGCTCAGCCGCAGGATCGCGCGCGCGAGGAGGTTGATCGGCTGGTTCAGGCGCGAACCGCCTTCAAAGACATGGAAGATTGGACCAAGCAGCAGGGCGAGCATCAGCCCCCGTCCCTTGTCGTCAACGCGCTGCGCGCGGTCGCCAAGGTCATGCGGGCCGAGCGGCGCAAGCTCGACGCCGCGATCGCCGCCAAGATCAAGGCCAACCCGGGCTTCGCCCGCCGCGCCGAGCTCATCACGAGCGTGCCCGGCCTTGCCGATCAGACGGTCGCCGGCGTGATCGCCTGGATGCCCGAGCTCGGACATATCAGCAACGAGGCCGCCGCGGCGCTCGTCGGGGCCGCGCCCTACGACGACGACAGCGGCGACCGCAAAGGCGTCCGCTGCATCAAGGGCGGGCGCCGCAAGCTTCGCAATCTGCTCTACATGCCGGTCATGGGCGCCGCCACCCAACACAACCCAGTGCTCAAGGCCTACTATCAGCGCCTGATCGCCAAGGGTAAGGAACCCAAAGTCGCCATCATCGCCTGCATGCGCAAGCTGATCGTGATCCTCAACACCATGCTCGCGCGCGATCAGACCTGGAACCCGCCAGCATGCGCCGCCCCGTGAGCACGTCGCGAGGCCGACGGTCGGCGCATCGCGCCGACCGCTTGCTGGCCAAAACGACCGGTGGGCGGACGGGGTCAAGGCCGAAGCCGCCGGAGGCGGGGGCGCGAAGCGCCAGCCTTGAGCCCGGCCGAGCACCGGGCTACCCGAACCTTCACAGTTGCTCATCCGACCGCTAATGCGGCCACCTTCCCCCCGAGGGGGACGGGACGGTGGCGTCCGGGAGGACGCCTGTCTTTCGACGGGCTATGGCGGCCAGGTTGGTGACCCGGCGCGACCTTACCCCAGCGAGTTCTACCCTCTATCCCGCATCAGCCGCGACTTGTCGCGGTTCCAGTCGCGCGCTTTTTCGGTCTCGCGCTTGTCGTGCAGCTTCTTGCCGCGGCCGAGCGCGATGGCGATCTTGGCGCGGCCCTTGGCGTTAAAGTAGAACTCTCAGCGGCACGATCGTCATGCCCTCGCGCTCGACGCCCTTGGCGAGCCGCACGATTTCCTTCGCGTGCAGAAGGAGTTTCCGCGGTCTCTTCGGCTCGTGGTTGAAGCGGTTGGCCTGCAGATACTCGGGAATGTTGGCGTTATAGAGGATCACCTCGCCGTTGCGGTCGACCGCGGCGTAGCTCTCAGCGACCGTCGCCTTGCCGGTGCGCAGCGACTTCACCTCCGGGCCGGTCAGCATGAGGCCCGCTTCGAACGTCTCGCCGAGCTCGTAGTCGTACCGGGCGCGGCGGTTGTCCGCCACGACCTTGAAATTGGGTTTGTCCTTCTCGGCCATGGTGCGCTACTCCAACGCCGCCGCGCCGCTCGCCCGCGTCCTACGCATTCAAGAGTCCGGCATGCACCATCGCGCGGCGGATGAGGAGTTCTGTCGCCTCCTTCACCGGAACGAGCGGCAGGCGCGTCTCGTTGCGCGCCCGGCCAAGGACGCTCATCGCATATTTGGTCCCGTTGACCCCCGGCTCGGCGAAGATCGCCGCGTGCAGGGGCGCCAGCCGGTCCTGCAGCTTCAGCGCTTGGTCCCAATCGCCCCGGAACACCGCCTCCATCTGCTCGGAGCAAAGCTCGGGGGCGACATTGGCGGTTACCGAGATGCAGCCGTGGCCCCCGGCCGCCATCGCGGCGAGCGCAGTCATATCTTCGCCGGAAAGCTGAATAAAGTCGGCCCCGATCGCGTGGCGCTGGCGCGACACCCGGCCGACGTCGCCTGTCGCGTCCTTGACGCCGACAATATTGGGCAGTTCCGCAAGCCGCTTCATCGTCTCGATCGACATGTCGATCACGCTGCGGGGAGGGATATTGTAGATGATGATTGGAATGCCGATGGCGTCGTTGATGGCCTTGAAGTGCAGGTAAAGGCCTTCCTGGGTCGGCTTGTTGTAATAGGGGGTGACGACCAGGACGGCGTCCGCCCCGACGCGTTCGGCATGCCTGGCGAGGGAGACCGCTTCGACCGTATTGTTGGAGCCCGCGCCGGCGATGACCGGCACGCGTCCGCGCGCCTCGTCGACGCACATGTCGATCACGCGGCGGTGTTCCTCGTGGGTGAGGGTCGGGCTCTCGCCGGTGGTGCCGCACGGCACCAGCCCATGCGAGCCGGACGTGATCTGCAGGTCGATCAGGGCGCGAAACGCCTGCTCGTCGACCTCGCCGTCTTTGAAGGGCGTCACCAGCGCCGGCATCGATCCGTGGAACTTCGCCCGTTCTCTCATTTCGCTCTTTCCGTCGATGGCTCGGCCGCGCGGCGAGGCGCCGGCCGGGTGAGGACACATAGACCCGCCGGCGTGCAGGGAAAAGAGGAAAGCGGCGCCTGCGGCGGGGTTAACCTCTCGTCAACACAGTCGATCCATCCTCGCGCTGGAGGATCGAGCGCATGAGGATCTGGCCCGCCGCGGTTTGGGTGAGCGTCTCCATCGCCGCCGTCGTTCTGGCCGCGCCGCTCGAGCGAGAGGAAATCGCCAAGCGTCCGGAGGCCGCGCGGCCCGGCGCGCCCGTGGGCGCCAGAAGGGTCGCGCAGGATCCGCCGTCGCTGTCCCGGCCCGGCCTCGGCCAGAACGAGCCGGCGATGACCGGCAGCCTCGAACGAACGCCGGAGGCGGCGGCTCCAGGCTTGGGGCAGGCCGAGCCGCCGCCCGAGACCCTGGCTGAGGACGTCGCCGCGCTTCTTCGACGCGCCTTCGCGCCGTTTGCCGACGCGCCATTTGCCGACGCGCCGCAGCAGAACTCGCCGCCGCCGCTCTCGCCCGCCGTGGTCGCCTACCGCAAGGGCGACGTCGCGCGCCTCGCCGCCCTGGCCAGGGCCGAAACCGACCCCGACCGGCGTTTGGCGCTCGAATGGGCGGCGCTCAGGGCCGACCCGCAGCCGGGCGCGGCCGCGCTGCGGGCTTTTGCCGCCGCTCATCCAAGCTGGCCAGCCGAGGGCTATCTTCAGTCTCGCGAGGAGGCGGACCTCGTCGTCCACCCGCGCCCCCCGGCCGACGTCATCGCCTTTTTCGCCGCATCCGGGCCGAAGTCGAGCGCCGGCAAGTTGGCGCTCGCCCGCGCGCTCGGCGCGTCCGGCAGGGTCGGCGATGCGATCGACACGATTCGGAAGCTGTGGCGCGACGGCAATTTCAACTCCTGGACCGAGGCGGCGATCCTGCGCGATTTTGGGCCGGCGCTGACGCTCGCCGACCACAAATATCGCGCCGACCGCCTGCTCTATGCGGAGAGCTGGGGCGCCGCCAGCCGGGCGGCCGCGCTTGCCGGCCCGGACGAGACGAAGCTCGCGGCTGCGCGCGCCGTCGCGGCGCACGGACCGCTGTCTGCGTCCCTGGTCACGGCTGTGCCGAACGGATTGAAGGGCGATCCGGGACTACTCTTCGCCCGCGTCCAAGACGCGCGCCGCGCCGGCCGGACCTACGAGGCGGCGACCCTGCTCGGCCTCGCGCCGACCGATCGCGACGCGCTGATCGATCCGGACCGCTGGTGGGACGAGCGGCGCATGGTGGCGCGCCAGCTTCTCGATCTCGACGAGCCGAGGCTGGCGTTCGACCTCTGCGTCCGGGCGGCGACGCCCCGGCAATCGTCGGCCGAAGTCGATCGCCAGTTCCACGCCGGCTGGATCGCCTTGCGCTTCCTCGGCGACGCGCCGGAGGCGGCGAAACATTTCGCTCTCGCCGCGGTCGCCGCCGACACGCCGCTGTCGATCGCCAGGGCCGAATACTGGCGCGGCCGCGCCGCCGAGGCGATGGGCGAGGCCGACGAGGCGACCTTGCACTATGAGAATGCGGCGACCGAGCCCGTCGCCTATTACGGCCAGCTCGCCGCCGAACGCCTCGGCATGAAGCGGCTCGCCCTCAGGGCGCCGGTGCGAACGGCAGAGGGCTCTCAGCGCAACGACGCGGTCCGCGCCGCCGAGGCGCTCTACGCCGAGGGGCTCGCCGACGTGGCGGAGGGGCTCGCCTACGAGGCCGCGCGGACCTGGTGCGACGAGGCGCAGATCGCCGCGATGGCCGCGGTCGTCCAGCAGCACGACGACGCGGCGACCCAGGTGCAGTTCGGCAAGCTCGCCATGCTGCGCGGCTACGCCTTCGACGCCATGGCCTTCCCCGCTTCCGGCGTCCCGGCCTTCCTGCCGCTCGCCCATTCTGCCGATCTCGCCAGCGTCTATGCGGTGGCGCGGCAGGAGAGCGAATTCGTCTGGCGAGCCTCGTCGGGCGCCGGCGCCAAGGGGCTGATGCAGATTTTGCCCTCGACTGCGGCCATGACCGCGCGCCGGGCGGGGGTGGACTACGACTTCCAGCGCCTGCTGGTCGATCCCGCCTTCAACACCCAGCTCGGGGCGGCGTTCCTCGGTCAGGTGATGGAAGACCTCAACGGCTCGCCGGAACTCGCCTTTGCCGCCTACAACGCCGGCCCCGGACGGGTGGCGCGCTGGATCGCCGCCTACGGCGATCCGCGCAAGGACGCCGACAGGGTCGACTGGGTCGAGCGCATCCCGTTCGAGGAGACGCGCGACTACGTCGAGCGGGTGAGCGAGAACCTCGCCATCTACCGCCAGCGCTTCACCGATCAGCTGCCGCCCACCGCCCAGCTTTCGCCGAAGCTGGCGAGGGACTGAGCGGGCGGGCAATCGCCTCGCTTCGCAAGGCGCCTGCTAGCAGGCGATTTTTGCGCTGGTCCTGCGGGCGCCATACGAAAATTGCGTATGATTGCAGTGTGTTACTGAGTTTACAACCCGGGCGGCGAAGCCACGGGAACAGGTCAAATACAGGCGCCAATTCAGGGCAAATTCGGCTCGGAACAGGGCAAAACATGCAATAACAGGCAATAACAGGCGAGCCCGAAACCGAAGCCGATCCAGGTTGCATCGCGCTTCGCGCCCGGACGCTCCCCCGTGTTCTTGGGCCTCGCTCGACGCCGAGGCAGCCGCCGCGGTCGCCGACGGCGGCTACAATCCGCGCTCGGTCGGCGGCTCCAGCCGGAGAGAGGTCAGGCCGCTTGGCGGAGGGCCATTTCGGTGAGCACAAGGCGGCCCTGATCGGTGAGCGAATAGGGCGCCTCGAACCCGGGTCCGGGCTTCGCCACCAGCTTCTTGCGCTTCAGATACTGCATGAGCGCATTGATCGAATTCTGCGGGATCTTCGTCTCATACTTCACGTCCCGGATCCGCAACGCACCCGCGCCGGCGATCGTCTGCAGCACCAGTCGGATGCGGTCCGAGCGCACCGGCAGATGCGACCGCGGACCGGGGCGTTTCGGCGGAACGTACTGAGGATGTTCCAGGCCGGCTTGGCTGAGCCGGAAAGCCGGCGGGCCGCTCGGGCTCGCGACAACCTCGACCAACCCGCCGTCGATCAATCTGCCGAGAGCCCGTTCGACATCGCATCGCGCCAGCGCCTTTACCCTCATCAGGCTTGAAAAATTCGCCGACCGCTCCGCCGGGACCGCTGAAAGCACCCGCGCCTCGTCGCGGTCCAGGACGACGCTGTCGTCGTCCGCCCGCTTGATCAGCCAGGACGGATGATCCGGATCGACAAAAACGATATGTCCGAGCGCGTGGAGACGGATGAGCAACTGGCCGACCCTCTCGCGCGTCAATCCCAACTCGTGCGCCAGCGCAGAGGCGCTCTTCGGCCTGTCGAGCAAGTCGAGCAGCCGCCGGCCGCTGGGTCCGGGCTGCGTATGTTCAAGCTCCTGATCCGCCGCCTCGAAACGGAGCTGCGCGTTGGGCCCAGGCGGCCGGCCCTTTTTGATGTGCGGATCGGCGACGGTGTCGAACTCGCAGGCCTCGCCGATGGATGTGGCGGACCACAGTTTCGCGTCGCTTCGTCTGGCGAGGCCCAACTCCGCAAGTTTGTGAAGGGCCGCCTCAGTTCTTTTGAGGTCGAGCTTCGCCGCGCCCGCGATCCGTCTCTGGGAGAAGCCCGGATTGCGAAGGACCATGAGACAAGCGGCCTGTGACTTGGTCAAGACCTTTGCGTTCGGGGGGGCGCTGTTCAACGGAAGACTCCCTATCGATTCGAAAAGCGAAATATGAGCCTTCGGCTGCGGTTGCGCGCCTAGCGGCGACGTCCATCCACAGATTCTTCGCCGCCCCTCCGTAACGTCTGCGGGCGGCAGCGGTCGGCGCCCAAGATGACGGCGCCCCTTTCTATCTGCCGCAACCTTTTGAAAATATCGAAGATTCGAATGGGCAGCTCTTGCAAAGAGTTGGCATGAACGCAACGTCGGCGCAGCGTCTGATTAGGCGCCGGCGCCCCGGTTCCATGGGATCGAGTGCGCAACGAGAAGGCCGCCCGGACAGGGCGGCCTTCAGTTGCAAGGACGATCACGCCGCGGCGAGGCGCCCCTTGGCGCTGCGACGAGCGGCCCAGCCGAGGCCGACGAAGCCGAGCGCCATCATCGCCCAGGTCGAGGGCTCCGGCGCAGCGGCGAAAGCGACGCCGCCGTAGCGGACGCCGAGTTGCGCCGGATCGAAGACCGAGAAGGACTCGTTCGTCGGCAAAGACATGGCCGAAAGCATGTCGGTGATCTTGACGATCTGGTTCGGATCGGCGCCGTTGTCGCCCGAGCCGCTCGTGGTCGCGGTGGTCGCCCAGAGGGTCACCGTGCCGTCGGCGTTGACCTCGCCGGTCAGGTTGCGCAGGCCGCCGACTGTCTCGGCGTAATTCCAGCCCGCAACGTCGTAGGTTTGATTGATGAGGTCGGACTGGAGTGTGTAATCGAGGCTCCAGGTCCCGTTCGACAGCGTCCACTTCTCGAGACCAGAGTGCTGGAACGCGTCGGTGCTGTTGCCGCTGCCCTCGTCGGCGACATAGAGAGTCGTCGAATTGGCGAAGAACAGGCCGAAGGGAGTGTAGTCCGCCCCGGTCTGCTTCGCCGAATCGGTCGGGAAGCCCGGCAGGATCGAGATCTGCGCGCTCGCGGCGGTCGACGCGGTGGGCAGCTTGCTGTTGGGATTGCTCACGGTGTACACGGTGTCGATGCCGTTGCCGCCGCTACCCTTGGTGAAATAGAGATTGCCGTTGTAGTAAGTTACGCCGCGGTAGTTGTTGGTCTTGCCCGCCTTGTCCTTCGAGTAGTTCTGATAGGTCGGATAGGTATTGAAGCTCGGATCGATCATCGTCGAGTTCGGCGTCGAACCCGGCGTCACGACCTCGAGGCCGGTGTTCTGCGTAAGCTGGGGCGCGGTGGTCGTGCCGCTGTTGGAATTCCCTACCGTGTAGTAAAGGCCGTTCGGCGCGAGCACCGCCGCGCGGCTGTTGTCGCCGCCGTAGGCCTTGGTCGGGGTAACGGTGAAGGAGCCGTTGGCGCTGACCGCGATCACCGACCGGTTGAAGGCGTAATCCGTGTAGGATCCCTTGTAGAACTGCGAAGCGACGTTGGTTTGATCGTTATAGTAGGGGTTGTTGGCGTTCGAGACGTCGAGCATGCCGGCCGCCGTAGAAGGATAGCCCGCCCCGGCCGGCGTATAGGCCATGACTGTCGCTACCGGGCCGTTCTTCGTCGAGGTGATGCTCAGCCCGAGCTCCGACTTGGAGCTGAAGCTGGCGACCACCTGGCTCGGATCGAGGGATGTGGCCGCGAGGAGAGCGCCGGTCGTCGCGCTGAGATCCTGGAACTGAAGCGGCGAGGTGACGCCGAACTGCCCGTCGACGCTGGAATTGTTCCAGACGTTGTTGACGTTGCCATTCGCATTGGCTGCGCCGCCCGGAATTTGGGTGACGCCCGGAATAAGCCCGAAGACCTGGCCGACATCCTGATAAGTCGTCATCGACACGAGCAGCGAATCTTTGTTGATGAGATTGCCGGCGTGCGCCGCGCCGACGGCGGCCGAGAGCGCAAGCGCGCTGCAGCCAGTGACGAGCGCCGCGCGGCGCGCGGGCGTTATGCGATAGGACATCAGATGAACTCCCCAAATATGGTTTTGGCCCTCGCATGATTAGGGGAAATCGATGACGGTTCGCTGACAGGATATGTCAGGATCGGTGAACTGGAGTTCACTTGCCCTGTCAGCTTTAGCGAGGGAAGCGCGCAGGAACGCGAACTCCGCGCGCAAGCGATCCTGACGCCCCAGCACTCCGCTCTGGCGCGCGTTCAAGACGGAAGGCCTCATGTCGATGCGCCGCTGGCGCCTCGCACAGCCGGGTCGCCTCAACGGCGGAGCGCGATTGGGCAAAAACCCGCCTACGCGACCTCATTGAAATGAGCAGTGAGAACCGCCGCTTTTAGTAAAACAAGCATAAATGTCTATTCTTGATATCAGTTGTCGTTAAGCTGTCAAAGTGTTGTTTCGACGAGTGGCGCCGCGTCATCGTCGATACGGAGAATTTCGACCATTTCCTTTAAGAGGGTTCTTATCGGGAAGGGGCACCGTCCTTCGTGTTGCAGCCGATATCGGGCCGAGCGCCCCGTTTCGGCCGAATGGAGGGATGACGATGGTCGAGCCGGTTCTTGTGTCCTACGGCGCGATCAGCGCCTTCGCCACCTGCGCCTATCTCGCGTGGGGCTGGGTGCGGGCGCGGAGGGAAGCGCCATGATCGAACTGCCGCACGCCTTCCTGCCCGCGCTGTTGGCCGGACTCCTCGTTGTCGCTCAATGGCGGCGGATGAGGCGAGCATGAGTGAATGAATCCGAACGGCCGGCCCCGAGGCCCGCGCGCGCTTCGCCGCCGTCGATCGTAACCGCCGAGGGCGTTCCCAGGACGCTCATGCCCCAAGCAGCGATGCGCAGCGCCGCGTCTCGAAGGATGATCCAGTCGGCGCTGCCGTTGGCTGAGCGTCCTCCAAGACGTTTCGCCTACGGCGCCGCTCCTCGAGACGCGAGGTCGATGGCGTGCGCCGCCACGACAACAGCGCGCAGGATACCGACAATCCCGCCCTGCCCGCACTGCACGGGTTTTGCGTCTTCGCCGCCGGTGTGACATGGATCGCCGCGGCGCGGACGTGGCGGAACCGGTAGACGCAAGGGACTTAAAATCCCTCGGCCTCACAGCCGTGCGGGTTCGACCCCCGCCGTCCGCACCACACCATGGTCAGAAGGATTTCTCCGCGCCCTTTTTGCGATGCGCGCCTCAGGCTCCGTCGTTGGCGATCGGCGGTTGGAAGGCGAGGCCCATGTCCCACGGGAAATAGATCCAGGTGTCCTGCGACACTTCGGTGATGAACGTGTCGACCAGCGGCCGGCCGAGCGGCTTGGCGTAGACAGTGGCGACATGGGCCTTCGGCAGCATCTCGCGGACGATCTTCATCGTCGCCCCGGTGTCGACGAGGTCGTCGACCACCAGGATCCGCGCGTCGGCGTCGAGCCTCGCGACCTCCGGGGCGATCGGCTTCAAAACCTTGAGGCCGCCTTGGTTTTTGTAGTCGTGGTAGGAGGCCACACAGACGGTCTCGATCAGCCGCAGTTCGAGCTCGCGCGCCACGATTGCGGCGGGCACCAGGCCGCCGCGGGTGATCGCGACCAGCGCGTCGAACGGCCCGGACCCGGCGAGCCGCCAGGCGAGCGCGCGGGCGTCGCGGTGAAACTGGTCCCAGGAAACCGGAAAGGCCTTTTCACGGGGGGCGGACATAGGGGCTCCTTGGCGCAGATCGAAGCGTCTCTTAGCAAGCGTTCGGGGCGTGCGCGAGCGTTCGGACGACCGTCAACAGCTTTCAGAGCGGCTTGCCGTCCCCTCGCATCCCCGCGAGCATCGCCTCGACCGCAGCCAAGGCGGCCGCGACCGCCGCTCCGTCCTTGCCGCGCACGACGATCTGATTGTTGAACCGCCCATCCTTGAAAGACGGGTAGGAGCCGATCGACACAGCCGGATTGGCCTTAGCGATCCGGCCGAGCGCGTCGCCGTACCGTCCCTCCGGCAGGCCGCCCGCTTCGATCGACGCGACCTGCATGACCGCGCCGGTCCGCATCGCCTTGGCCGCGCCGTCGAGCATCGCCTGCATCACCGAGGGGACGCCGGCGAGCACGAACACGTTGCCGATCTGAAAGCCGGGCGCGCGGGAGATCGGATTGTCGATCAGCGTCGAGCCTTCCGGCATCCGCGCCATCCGTCGCCGCGCCGGGGTCAGGTCGGCCGGGACGTACCGCTCGAGCATGATCGCGATCGCCCGCGGGTCCTCGATGACAGGCGCGCCGAAGGCGCGTCCGACGGCGTCGGCGGTGATGTCGTCGTGAGTTGGGCCGATGCCGCCGGTGGTGATCACATAATCGTAACGGCTCCTGAGCGCGTTCAGCGCCGCCACGATCTCCTCCTCGACGTCGGGGACGACACGCGCCTCGTGCAGGTCGACACCGATCCGGCCAAGATATTCCGCGATGTAGCCGATGTTCTGGTCCTTGGTCCGGCCCGACAGGATTTCGTCGCCGATCACCAGGACGGCGGCGGTCACGGCGATCGGTGCGGCCATCGTGTGTCTCCATCGCGCCCGCCGCCCTTCCCGGGGGGCCCAAGACGGGAAAGCGCCCGCAGCGCCTTGTCTGAAAGGCGGCGGCGAGCATATGTGTAATGGCGAAGAGGACAAACGGCAAAAGGAAGCGTGGTGACGACGTCGACGATTTTTGTGCCGGCCACGGATGGGATCGCCCGCCGCAGCGGGCAGATCCGGTTGCACGGACCCGAGGACTTTGCCGGCATGCGCAAGGCGGGCGCGCTGACCGCACAGGCCCTCGACCTCGTCGGGCCGCTGGTCAAGCCCGGCGTCACGACCGCCGCCCTCGACAAGTTCGTTTTCGAGTTCGCCCGCGACCATGGCGCCTATCCGGCCCCGCTCAACTATCGCGGCTATCGCAAGTCCATCTGCACCTCGATCAACCACGTCGTCTGCCACGGCGCGCCGGACGACAAGCCGTTGCGCGGCGGGGACATCCTCAATATCGACGTGACCCTGATCGTCGAGGGCTGGCACGGCGACGCGAGCCGCATGTTCGCCGCCGGCGAGCCGCCCCGGCGGGCGCAGCGGCTGATGGACGTCACCTACGAGGCGCTGATGCGCGGCGTCGCCGCGATCAGGCCGGGCGCGACCACCGGCGACATCGGCCACGCCATCCAGATCTACGCCGAAGGCGAGCGCTGCTCGGTCGTGCGCGACTTCTGCGGCCACGGTCTCGGCCGGCTGTTCCACGACGAGCCGAACATCCTCCATATCGGGCGCAAGGGCGAAGGCGTGCCGCTCAAGGCCGGCATGTTCTTCACCGTCGAGCCGATGATCAACCTCGGCGGCTACGGCGTAAAGATCCTGTCGGACGGCTGGACGGCGGTAACCCGCGACCGGTCGCTGTCAGCGCAATACGAGCATACCGTCGGCGTGACCGAGACCGGGTGCGAGATCTTCACGCTCTCGCCGACGGGCGCCGATCGCGCGCCCATCCCGTGACCGGGGGCGCCGGCGAGCGCCGCGCCGGGTCGGATCAGGGGCGGCGCGGGCGGGGACGCCCTCATCTGAACGAGGCCGGAGGCATGGCGCCTGAGGCGCCCCGCGAGTCGCCGGCGACGGAGCCGGGCGAAGCGGAAAAGCCGCATTTTCATGGGCACCGCGAGCGCCTGAGGAAACGGTTCCTCGAGGCCGGCGCCGCGGCCCTGGCGGACTACGAGCTCGTCGAGCTCATTCTCTTCAACGCCATTCCCCAGCGCGACGTGAAGCCGCTCGCCAAGGCGCTGGTCGAGAGGTTCGGCTCGTTCGCCGAGACGATCGCGGCGGCGCCCGAGCGTCTGGCCGAGGTCAAGGGCGTCAGGGACCGGGCGATCGCCGAGTTCAAGATCGTCGAGGCCGCCGCCGAACGCTTCGCCAGGGGCAAGATGCGCAAGCGCCTGCCGATGGGGTCGTGGAACGAGGTGCTGGACTATTGCCGCACCGCCATGGCGTTCGAGAGCCGCGAGATCTTCCGCATCCTGTTCCTCGACCGGAAGAACGGGCTCATCGCCGACGAAGTCCAGGGCGCCGGCACCGTCGACCACACCCCGGTCTATCCGCGCGAAGTGATCCGGCGCGCGCTCGAACTCTCGGCGACCGCGATCGTGCTCGTCCACAACCACCCCTCCGGCGACCCGACCCCGTCCAGCCAGGACGTGAAGATGACCCTCGACATCATCGCGATCGCCAAGCCGCTCGGCCTCGCCGTGCACGACCACATCATCGTCGGCCGCGACGGCCACGCCTCGCTCAAGGGCCTGCGGCTGATCTGATCCGAGCCGCAAGGTCGGGCGCGGGTCCGTCACCGCTGTTCTGCCACATTTCTAAAGGGGCGAAAGTTCGGGATTCGTGCGCGAGAGCCGCAGATTCGTTCGCGATTCCTGTCGGTTTGGGCCCGATTCCCGAGGCTTTCGGCTCGGAATGGGCCCATGGAGGGCCTTCGAGGGCGGCAATTTATTGCAAGGGACTAAGTGATTTCAAACGCTTACGCTCGATATTTTGACTCGCGACCCCGACAAAGGCCCCGATTGCCGCATTTAAGCCGTATTACGGCGCGTTTGGCAGTTCGACGGCGCGACCAAACCGCCTGTCGCCACAATCACCGCGGCGTTTTACGGTCACGCAAGTTCGCTCGGCTGAGGAGGCGCGGATAGGGTCGAAAGGGACATGGAGAGGTCGGGTTGGGTTTCCGGCGATGAAGACACTCTACCCCATTTTCTATTATTCGGCAAGTGATTGTCATAGGATTCTATAAGACAAAATTATGGGCAATTCAGCAAGGCTCGCGAGGACGCCGCAGCGTCGAGGCTGCGCCGGTCGAGGCGCAAAGGCACGCCCCGATCATGGCGCGGCGCAGACGCCACGCGGCGCGGATCGCGATTCGAAGCGGGCCGACAGCATGGCGAATTGCGGCAAGAAGCGAGGCCGCCAGGCCACAAGGCCCAGCCCTCACACGTGGATCGCCCGCTTGTCGACCGCCATCGCCGCCTCCTTGACTGCTTCCGACATCGTCGGATGGGCGTGGCAGGTGCGGGCGAGGTCCTCCGCCGCGCCGCCGAACTCCATCAGCACGCAGGCTTCGTGGATCATCTCGCCGGCCCCGAAGCCGACGATATGGGCGCCGAGCACCCGGTCGGTCGCCGCGTCGGCGAGGATCTTCACGAACCCTTCGGTATGGCGCATCGCCCGCGCCCGGCCGTTGGCGGTGAACGGGAACCTGCCGACCTTGTAGGCGCGGCCTTCGGCCTCGAGCTCCTCCTCCGTTTTGCCGACCGAGGCGATCTCGGGGCTGGTGTAGACGACGCCCGGGATGACGTCGTAGTTCACATGCCCCGCCTGCCCGGTAAGGATCTCGGCGAGCGCGACGCCCTCGTCCTCCGCCTTGTGGGCGAGCATCGGCCCGCGGATCACGTCGCCGATGGCGTAGATGCCGGGAACGTTGGTGGCGAAATGCGAGTCGACCACGACCATGCCGCGGTCCATCGCCACGCCCTGCGCCTCGAGGCCGAGGTTCTGGGTAAAGGGCCGCCGCCCGATCGCAACCAGCACCACATCGGCGTCGAGAACCTTCGCTTCGCCGCCGGCGGCCGGCTCGATGGTCGCCTTGACGCCGGCGCCCGCCTTCTCGACCTTGGTCACCTTGTGGGCGAGGTGGAACCCAAAGCCCTGCTTCTCGAGCATCCGCTGGAACTGCTTGGCGACCTCGCCGTCCATGCCGGGCAGGATGCGGTCGAGGAACTCGACCACCGTCACCTCCGCGCCGAGCCGGCGCCAGACCGAGCCGAGTTCGAGCCCGATCACGCCGGCGCCGACCACGATCAGTTTCTTGGGGACCTTGGGCAGGCTCAAAGCGCCGGTCGAGGAGACAACCGTCTGTTCGTCGATCTCGACGCCGGGCAGCCTCGCCACGTCGGAGCCGGTGGCGATGACGATCGCCTTGGTTTCGAGGAGCTTCTCGGCGCCGTCCTCGCCCTTGACCACGACCTTGCCCGGCGAGCGGACGCTGCCCTCTCCGAACACCGCGTCGATCTTGTTCTTCTTGAACAGAAAGGCGACGCCGTTGACGTTGGCGGCGACGGTCTCGTCCTTGTGCTTCATCAGGGCCGCGTGGTCGAGCTTCGGCGGGCCGACCACGACGCCGAGGGCGCCAAGCCCATGGGCCGCCTCCTCGAACATTTCTGAGGCGTGCAGCAGCGCCTTCGAGGGGATGCAGCCGATGTTGAGGCAGGTCCCGCCGAGCGTCTTGCGCTTCTCGACCACAGCCACTTTCAGGCCAAGCTGGGCCGCGCGGATGGCGCAGACGTACCCCCCGGGGCCGGCGCCGATGACGACGAGATCATAAGTCATAGGTTTCTCACTTTGTTTTGGCCGTGTTCGGCCGACGGCGACCTCGCTTGCGGCGACTTAGCCGAGCGCCAGCCGGATCAGCATCATCAGGAGGCCGATCAGCGCAATGGCCCAAGCGATTGTGCGGACATAGATGACGTTGAACAGATAGAGGGGCAGATAGAGGAAGCGTGCGACGATCCAGACCGTCGGCCCCCACTCCGCCGGACTGGTGCGTCGCGATGAGCGCCAGGTCGAGAGCGGCGAACGCGGCGAAATTCTCGACATAGTTGGTGAACGCCCGCTCGGCGCGCCCGGCAGAGCAGCGCCTTTCGGCGTTGCTCGGGTTGTCGCGCGAGCTCACGAGCCACTTGAAGGGAATACGCGTTCAACTGCGCCAGCGCTGCACGAGCACGCAGGTGTGCGAGCCCACAGAAGGACGCTCAGCTCCAGACACGTCAGCTCGCTCATTCCCGTCCCCAAAGCGATCGGGCGCCGTCTACGCCGACTTGACCGGAGTGTCGATCAAACCTTTGGCTTTGCGGATTAACCGCCTGTCGAAGGTCACGAAGGCCTCGCACGCGGCCGACTGTGCAAGATGCAGGGCGTCTGCGAAATCGAGCCCCGAAGCCGCAAGATTCATCGCAGTCGTGACGATATCTCCATCCCTGATCGTCACCGTCGGCAAGCCGAAGACCTTCTCAAGCGCGGCGAGCACGTCTTGGCGGTCGAACTCGTAGGCGTCGCGCAGAACCCATTCCGTCTCGAGCACGACCGTCGGGGAGATCGAGACATCATTGTTTTCGATGATATGAACGGCGCGCCCAAACTGATCGCCGCCGTCGCCGATCACGTAACGAACGACGACATTCGTATCAACCGCGAGCATGGCGGCGCTTCGCGGCCGTCCGCAGCGCCGAGTTCGATCTCCTCGAGGCTCAGCGCCTTCTTGACCTTCCCGGACAAGCATCCGCGGACGTCCTCGAATTTGGTCGCGGGGAATTGACGCTCCGGCCGGAGGAGCACGCCCTCAGGGGTCGACTCGACGACGAGGCGGGCGCCGGGCGACCAGTTTTTCTCGTCGCGAATCCCCTTGGGCAGGATGACCTGCCCTTTTGTCGAGAGGACCGTGGTAGACATCTTGGCGAGGGTCATGACAGCCGCGCGACCTGGTAAGATCGGAGTAAGATATACCGCTGGGCCGGCGCCCGCAAGCCACGCATCCCGGGGTAGTGGCTCAGTTTGAATTTCGGGACGCTCGTCTCCGCAACTCAGCCTCTTTCGCGTCCGTGAGTCCCATGCGCAGCCTCCATGCCTTGCGCCAAGCATAACACGGGACCTGGGGCGCGAACGAGGCGCGTCAAGAGCGGCGAATTTCAAACTGAGACACTACCATCCCGAGCGCATCACAAATCCAGCACGAGCCGCGCCGGATCCTCCAGCGCCTCCTTGACCCGGACCAAAAACGTCACCGCCTCCTTGCCGTCGACGACGCGGTGGTCGTAGCTCAGCGCCAGATACATCATCGGGCGGATCTCGATCTTGCCGCCGATCGCGACCGGACGGTCCTGGATCTTGTGCATGCCGAGGATGCCCGATTGCGGCGCGTTGAGGATCGGCGTCGACATCAGCGAGCCGTAGATGCCGCCGTTGGTGATGGTGAAGGTGCCGCCCTGCAAATCCTCGAGCTTGAGTTGCCCGTCGCGGGCGCGCTTGCCGAGGTCGGCGATCGCCTTCTCGATCCCGGCGACCGAGAGCTTGTCGCAGTCGCGCACCACTGGCACGATCAGGCCCTTGTCGGTGCCGACCGCGATGCCGAGGTGATAATAATTCTTGTAGACGAGGTCCGCGCCATCGATCTCCGCGTTGACCGCCGGGATCTCCTTGAGCGCCTGAACACAGGCCTTGACGAAGAAGCCCATGAAACCGAGCTTGGCGCCGTGCTTCTTTTCGAACGCGTCCTTGTAGCGGACGCGCATGGCCATGACCTCGGTCATGTCGACCTCGTTGAAGGTCGTGAGCATCGCCGCGGTGTTCTGAGCGTCCTTGAGGCGGCGCGCGATCGTCTGGCGCAGCTTGGTCATGCGCACGCGCTCCTCGCGCGCGCCGTCGTCCGGCGTCGAAACGCGTGGCGCTGGGGCGGGGGCCGGCATGGGGACGGGCGCAGCGGGCGCGCGCGCGGCCATGGGAGCGGGCGCCGCCGTGGGCGCGGGCGCCGGAGCGGCGAAGGCTAGCACGTCGCCCTTGAGCACCTGGCCGCGTTTGCCGCTGCCCGCGACGCCGGAAATGTCGATCTTCTGCTCGGCGGCGATCTTGCCGGCGGACGGCGAAGGCGGCATGGGCGGCGGCGGCAGGCGCGGCCTTCGCCGCTGCGGCCGGCGCAGGCGCCGCGGGCGAAGCCGCCGCGCCGCCGCTGAGCTGACCGAGAAGCGCGCCGATCGACACCGTCTGTCCCGTCTCGGCCGCGATCTCGCTCAGCACCCCGGCGTCGGGGGCGTTGACTTCGAGCGTGACCTTGTCGGTCTCAAGCTCGACGAGCGGCTCGTCCGCCCGCACCGCCTCTCCCGCCTTCTTGAACCACTTGCCGACGGTCGCCTCGGTGATCGATTCGCCAAGCGTCGGGACACGGATTTCAATCGCCATTCTTGTCGCGCCGCAAAGCGCCCTTCTTCATCAGGGGGTGACGGAATTGATCGGGGCCAGCGGCAAACTCGGCCGCACCGCGATCGCAGGCATCGGAAAGACCTCGTAGGCGAAGCCGCGCTTCGAAAGGATGGCGGGGTCAGAGGCCAACATGGCCTCGAGCGCAGGACGCGACGGCGCTGCAACGATGGCGACGCCGTAGGCCCCGGCCGGATCGGCAACGGGACCCATGGCGATCACCACGCCGATCTCGACCCTCGGCGTCCAGTATTCGCGATGCCGACGCATCACCAGCGCCTCCTCCGGCGACATGTCGGTCAGGAACGTCGGCCGCGGCGGCGTCAGTTTGCACAGGAAATGCGACATCGGACCGCTCGTCTGGCTCAGCCGAAGCACTCGTCGAGGAAGGCCTTGAGCTGTGCGAGGTGTTTTGGCATGAGGCCGGTCGCCGTCGCCGCCGCGGCCGGACGCCCGGCGTAGCGCGCCCGTTTCGACTTGCCGCTCACTTGTCCGAGCACCCATTCCAGGTAAGGCTCGACAAAGAACCAGGCGCCCATGTTCTTGGGCTCCTCCTGGCACCAGACGACCTCGGCGCTCTTGAAACGGGACAGGTGCCGGACCAGCTGCTTGAGCGGGAAAGGATAGAGCTGCTCGCAGCGCAGCAGGTAGATGTCGTCGATTCCGCGTTTCTCGCGCTCGTCGTAGAGGTCCCAGTAGACCTTGCCGGACGAGATCACGACGCGGCGGATCTTGTCGTCCTTGGCGAGCTTGATCTTTTCGTTCTTCCAAGTCTCGGCCTTGTCGAGCAGGATTCGGTGGAAGGCCGTGCCCGACGCGAGGCGGTCGAGAGGCGACACGGCGCGCTTGTTGCGCAGCATCGACTTCGGCGTCATGAGGATCAGCGGCTTGCGGAACGGCCGCTTCAACTGCCTTCTCAGCACGTGGAAGAGGTTCGCCGGGGTCGTGATGTTGACGACCTGCATGTTGTCTTCGGCGCAGAGCTGCAGATAGCGTTCGAGACGGGCCGAGGAGTGCTCCGGCCCCTGGCCTTCGTAGCCGTGGGGCAGCATGCAAACGAGGCCCGACATGCGCAGCCACTTGCGCTCGCCGGACGAGATGAACTGGTCGAACACGACCTGCGCGCCATTGGCGAAGTCGCCGAACTGCGCCTCCCAGACGGTGAGCGCGTTGGGCTCGGCCAGCGTATAGCCGTACTCGAAGCCGAGCACCGCCTCCTCCGACAGCATCGAGTTGATCACCTCGTAGCGCGCCTGCCCGTCGCGGATGTGGTTCAGGGGGATGTAACGCGCCTCGGTCTGCTGATCGATCAGCACCGAATGGCGCTGCGAGAAGGTGCCGCGCTCGCTATCCTGGCCCGATAGACGGACCGGGAAACCCTCGTCGAGTAGGGCGCCGAAGGCAAGCGCTTCGGCGGTCGCCCAATCGACGCCCTCGCCGCTGGCGATCGCGCTGCGGCGGTTATCGAGGAAGCGAAGTATGGTCTTGTGGATTTCAAAGCCCTGAGGCGCCGCAGTGATGCGCTCCCCGATCTGCTTCAATCGATCGATGTCATAGCCGGTGTCGCCGCGACGGTCGTCTTCCACAACGTCCTGCGAGGCCTTGAAGCCCACCCAGCGACCGTCGAGCCAGTCGGCCTTGTTGGGCGCATAGGCCTGGCCGGCCTCGTACTCCGCCTCGAGCCGTTGGCGCCAGTCGCCACGCATCTTGTCGACCTCGCCTTGGGTGACAAGACCCTGGGCGATCAGCTTGTCGGTGTAGATCTGCAGCGTGGTCGGATGCGATCGGATCAGCCGGTACATGATCGGCTGGGTGAACGACGGCTCGTCGCCCTCGTTGTGGCCGAAGCGCCGATAGCAGAACATGTCGATGACGACCGGCTTGTGGAATTTCTGCCGGTACTCGATCGCGACCTTGGCGCAGAACACAACCGCTTCCGGATCGTCGCCGTTGACGTGGAAGATCGGGGCCTCGACCAGCTTGGCGACGTCGGAAGGATAGGGCGACGAGCGCGAGTAGCGCGGATAGGTGGTAAAACCGATCTGGTTGTTGACGATGAAATGAAGCGAGCCGCCGGTGCGGTGGCCGCGCAGGCCGGAGAGGCCGAAGCATTCCGCGACGACACCCTGACCGGCGAAGGCGGCATCGCCGTGGATGAGCATCGCCAGAACCTTGGAGCGCTCAATGCCGTCGTTGAGCTGGTCCTGCTTGGCCCGAACCTTGCCGAGCACCACCGGATCGACGATCTCGAGGTGCGACGGATTGGCGGTCAGCGACAGATGCACGGAGTTTCCGTCGAACTCGCGGTCCGACGATGCGCCGAGATGGTACTTGACGTCGCCGGAGCCTTCCACCTCGTCGGGCGAGGCCGAGCCGCCTTTGAACTCGTGGAAGATGACACGGTGCGGCTTGCCCATCACCTGCGAAAGCACGTTGAGCCGTCCGCGGTGCGCCATGCCGAGGCAGATCTCGCGCAGACCCAGTTGGCCGCCGCGCTTGATGATCTGCTCGAGCGCCGGGATCATCGCCTCGCCGCCGTCGAGGCCGAAGCGCTTGCCGCCCGGATACCTGATGTCGAAGAAGTTCTCGAATCCCTCCGCCTCGACCAGCTTTGAAAGGATCGCCCGCTTGCCTTCTCGGGTGAACTGGATCTCCTTGTCCGGCCCCTCGACGCGCTCCTGAATCCACGCCTTCTCAGCCGGATCGGAAATGTGGAGGAACTCGAAGCCGATCGTGCCGCAATAGGTGCGACGCAGGATCGCCAGCATCTCGCGTACGGTCGCGTATTCGAGGCCGAGCACATGATCGATGAAGATCTTGCGGTCATAGTCGGCTTCGACGAAACCATAAGTCGCCGGGTGCAACTCCTCGTGGTCCTTCTGCGGCTCGAGGCCGAGCGGATCGAGGTTGGCGTGCAGGTGGCCGCGCATGCGGAAGGCGCGGATCATCATGATGGCGCGCACCAAATCACGGGTGGCGCGCTGAATCTCGCCCTCACTGGCCGGCGCGGCCGGAGCGGCCTCGGCGGCCTTGGCGCGGATCTTGTCGCCGAGCGCCTTTTCGGTCGCCGGCCAGTCGCCGTCGAGCGCGTTGATCAGATCGCCTTTCGGCGTCTGCGGCCAATGCGGCCTTTTCCACGACGCGCCGTCAGCCGTCTTCGCAACACTGGCCGGATCGTCCCCAAGCGCCGCGAAAAAGTCGCGCCAGCCGGGTTCGACCGACATCGGGTCCTTTTCGTAGTTCGCCTGCAGAGCCTCGATGTAAGCGCTGTTGGCGCCATAGAGGAACGAGGTCTGCAGCAACGCCTGATTGACGTCCTGGCGTGTCATGAAGCGCGTTCCCTTATTGTCGTGACTGGCCGTTGAGCAGATCGACCATCGTCTTGCCGAGGCGGGCGGGCGAGGGCGAGACGCGGACGCCGGCAGATTCCAACGCGGCAATCTTGTCCTCGGCTCCGCCCTTGCCGCCGGCAATGATCGCGCCGGCATGGCCCATGCGACGGCCGGGAGGAGCGGTGCGGCCGGCGATGAAGCCGACCACGGGCTTCGACCGGCCCTTCTTGGCCTCGTCCTTGAGGAACTGGGCCGCATCCTCCTCGGCCTGGCCGCCGATCTCGCCGATCATCACGACCGCCCGGGTCTCGGGGTCGGCCAGGAAGAGCTCGAGCGCGGCGATGAATTCCATGCCCTTGACCGGATCGCCGCCGATGCCGACGGCGGTCGTCTGGCCGAGGCCGACCTGGGTCGTCTGGAACACGGCTTCGTAAGTCAGCGTGCCGGAGCGGGACAGGATGCCGACGCTGCCCTTGGCGAAAATGTTGCCGGGCATGATGCCGATCTTGCATTCGCCGGCGGTGAGCACGCCGGGGCAGTTCGGGCCGAGCAGCACCGACTTCGAACCGACCAGCGAGCGCTTGACCCGCACCATGTCGAGCACCGGGATGCCCTCGGTGATGCAGACGATGAGCGGGATTTCCGCGTCGATCGCCTCGCAGATCGCGTCGGCCGCGCCGGGCGGCGGCACATAGATCACGCTCGCGTCGGCGCCGGTCTCTTCGCGCGCCTCGCGGACCGTGTCGAACACCGGCAGGCCAAGATGCTTGCCGCCGCCCTTGCCGGGGCTGACGCCGCCGACGAGCTTGGTGCCGTAGGCGATCGCCTGCTCCGAATGGAACGTGCCGTTCCTGCCGGTGAAGCCTTGCGTGACGACCTTCGTGTTTGCGTTGACGAGAATGGACATGTCGGACTTTCGCCGGTGGATATAGGGAGGGCGTGAGCGAAGTTCAGCAGCCTGCCGTCAGGCCGCCGCCTTCACGGCGTTGACGATCTTCTGCGCGGCGTCATCGAGGTCGTCGGCCGAAATGACATTGAGACCCAACTCTCGGATGATCTTCTTGCCGAGATCGACGTTGGTGCCTTCGAGGCGCACAACCAGCGGCACCTTGAGGCCGACGTCCTTGACAGCGGCGATCACACCCTCGGCGATGATGTCGCAGCGCATGATGCCGCCAAAGATGTTGATGAGAATGCCCTTCACGTTCGGGTCGGCGGTGATGATCTTGAAGGCGGCCGTCACCTTCTCCTTCGAGGCGCCGCCGCCGACGTCGAGGAAGTTGGCCGGGCTCTCGCCGTAGAGCTTGATGATGTCCATCGTCGCCATGGCGAGTCCGGCGCCGTTGACCATGCAGCCGATCGTGCCGTCGAGCGTGATGTAGCTCAGGTCGTACTTTGACGCCTCGATCTCCTTGGCGTCCTCTTCGCTCTCGTCGCGCAGCGCGACGATGTCGGGGTGGCGGTAGAGCGCGTTGCCGTCGAACGACACTTTGGCGTCGAGCACGCGCAACTGTCCGTTGGTCATGACGATCAGCGGATTGATTTCCAGCATCGACATGTCCTTGTTGACGAAGGCGGTATAAAGCCGCGCCAGCAAGGCCTCGATCTGCTTGGCGCCGTCGCCGGTCAGGCCGAGCGCCTTGGCCGCCGCGCGGCCATGGTGCGGCATGATGCCGGTCGCCGGATCGACGCTAAAGCTGTGGATCTTCTCCGGAGTGTTATGCGCGACGTCTTCGATATTGACGCCCCCCTCGGTCGAGACGACGAAGGAAATCCGGCTCGTGTTTCGGTCGACCAGCGCCGACAGGTAGAACTCCTTATCGATGTTGGCTCCGTCCTCGATGTAGAGGCGGTTGACCTGCTTGCCCGCCGGGCCAGTCTGCACGGTCACCAGCGTCGCCCCGAGCATTTGCTTGGCGAAGGTCTCGACCTCCTCGATCGACTTCGCGAGCCGGACGCCGCCCTTTTCGCCGGCGTGAGCCTCCTTGAACTTGCCCTTGCCGCGTCCGCCGGCATGGATCTGGCTCTTCACCACCCAAAGCGGGCCGCCAAGCTTCTTTGCGGCCTCGACCGCCTCCTCGGGGGTGAAGGCGGGAAAGCCGTTGGCGATTGGCGCGCTGAACGCGCGAAGAACGGACTTGGCCTGATATTCATGGATGTTCATGGAGACATCGCCCTCGAGAAGGAGCAAACGCCCGCTCGAGGCGGGCGTGTTGGGGACCGTCAGGCCGCGAGCGCGGGATTGATGCCCTTGCAGGCCTCGATCAAAGTCTGGACCGCAGCGACCGACTTCTGGAACATCGCCTTCTCGGCGTCGTCGAGCGCGATCTCCATCACCCGTTCGACGCCGTTTGCGCCGATCACGACGGGCACGCCGACATAGGTGTCCTTGAGACCGTATTGCCCTGTCATGTGGGCGGCGCACGGCAGCACCCGTCGCTGGTCCTTCAGATAGGATTCGGCCATCGCGATGCCGGAGGCGGCGGGCGCGTAGAAGGCCGAACCGGTCTTGAGCAGCCCGACGATCTCGCCGCCGCCCTTGCGGGTGCGATCGACCATCGCGTCGAGCTTCGCCTGCGTCGTCCAGCCCATCTTGACGAGATCGGGCAGGGGCACGCCGGCAACGGTGGAATAGCGCACCGACGGCACCATGTCGTCTCCGTGTCCGCCGAGCACGAAGGCCGTCACGTCCTCGACCGACACGTTGAACTCCTCCGCGAGGAAATGGCGAAAACGGGCGGAATCGAGCACGCCCGCCATGCCGACCACCTTGTGCGGCGGCAGACCCGAAAACTTCTGCAACGCCCATACCATCGCGTCGAGCGGGTTGGTGATGCAAATCACGAAGGCGTCGGGCGCGTGCGCCCTGAGGCCGGCGCCGACCGCCTCCATGACCTTGAGATTGATGCCAAGGAGATCGTCGCGGCTCATGCCGGGCTTGCGCGGCACGCCCGCGGTGACGATGACCACGTCCGCCCCGGCGATCGCTGAATAGTCGCTCGCGCCGGCGAGCTTGGCGTTGAAGCCGTCAACCGGGCCGGATTCGGCGAGGTCAAGCGCCTTGCCCTGCGGCACCCCATCGACGATGTCGAACATCACGATGTCGCCGAGCTCCTTCAGCGCAGCCAGGTGGGCCAGCGTCCCGCCAATCTGACCGGCCCCGATCAAAGCAATCTTGTTGCGCGCCATGGGATTTCTTCCGTTTCATCGTCCGCTGGTTGAGACAGCCGTTGCGTCACGACGCCGCACGGCCCCGGGTTGTTCGCCGGTGCTATCCCCTGATCATCCCGAGCGATCAAGCCGAACTTTCGGATCAGTCGGCCACATTTCATACATCGCATCCGGAAGGCCGTAAATCTTCTTTCCGCAGCAATGGATTATGCAGATCTGGCAAAAGCTTGCGATCGGGAAGGGCTTCGGGATTTTGTGACGGGCTTACGTTTTCATTATCGGCAATGGCTCTTGATTGAGACGGACAGCCCCAAGTCTCACGCCCTCGGCTGATCCAGGCTCCCCTTCAGCGCTGCGCTTTGCAGTTGCGCGAGATGGATGCCGGAGTCGGCTGTCCAGGCCGGCCGGTCGGCGCCTCGCGCCCCGTCCGGCTCCGCAGCCAGCCTCGAAGTCGATCCCGCGCCGACGAACGGCTGTCGTCAAGCGCCCCCGCGCATTCGGAAAGCTTCGGTCCAATCATTGTGCAGCGCAGCGCTTTGTGAAAGGTTGCCGGGATATTCGAGGAGACTGCGCGCGACCATGTCGATCCGAGCCGCCATCCATCACCTGACCCATTACAAATATGACCGGCCCGTTTCGCTCAGTCCCCAGATCATCCAACTCCGCCCGGCGCCGCACAGCCGCACCCGCGTCGTTTCCCATTCGCTCAAGGTGTCGCCCGCCGGGCATTTCGTGAACCACCAGCAGGACCCGTACGGCAACTGGCTCGCCCGCTACGTCTTTCCGGAACTCGTCACCGAGTTCAAGATCGAGGTCGACGTCGTCGCCGACATGACGGTGTACAACCCGTTCGACTTCTTCGTCGAGGAGAACGCCGAGCGCTGGCCGTTCGACTATGGCGAGGACCTGCGGCCCGACCTCGTCATCTACCGGACGCCGGAGCCGGCCGGTCCGCTTCTCCAGGCGTACCTCGACAGGCTCGACCGCTCGCAGACCCGGACGGTCGACTTCGTCGTCGAGCTCAACCGCCACCTCTCGCACGAGGTCAAATACCTGATCCGCATGGCGCCGGGCGTCCAGACGCCGGAGGAGACGCTTGGGCTGGCCTCGGGTTCATGCCGCGACTCGAGCTGGCTGCTCGTCCAGATCCTGCGCCATCTCGGCTTTGCCGCCCGCTTCGTCTCCGGCTATCTCATCCAGCTCAAGCCCGACCTTATCTCGCTTGACGGGCCGCCGGGCACCGACCACGACTTCACCGACCTGCACGCCTGGGCGGAAGTCTATCTGCCCGGCGCGGGCTGGATCGGTCTCGATCCGACCTCGGGCCTGTTGACCGGCGAGAGCCATATCCCGCTTGCGGCGACCCCGCATTACCGCAACGCCGCCCCGATCGTCGGCAGCTACATCGGCTTCGCCAATTCCGAGTTCATATTCGACATGCGGGTCGAGCGGGTGTCGGAGCATCCGCGCATCACCAAGCCGTTTTCCGAGGAGGCGTGGGAGGCGCTCGACCGGCTCGGCGACGAGGTGGACCGGATTCTCCAGGCCGACGACGTGCGCCTCACGATGGGCGGCGAGCCGACCTTCGTCTCGATCGACGATTACGAATCGGCGGAGTGGAACACCGACGCCGTCGGCCCGACCAAGCGAGAGCTCGCCGACCGGCTGATCCGCCGCCTGCGCGACCGCTTCGCGCCAGGCGGGTTCCTGCATTATGGCCAGGGCAAGTGGTATCCGGGCGAGAGCCTGCCGCGCTGGACCTTTTCGCTCTACTGGCGGCGCGACGGCAAGCCGGCCTGGCGCGACGCCGCCCTGATCGCGCCAGAGCGCCAAGACACCAAGGTCGGCGCTCCGCAAGCGCAGGCGTTGCTTGGCGGGATCGCGACGGAGCTTGGCGTCGAACAGGACTATGTCGCCCCGGCTTACGAAGACCCGGCCGAGTGGATCGTCAAGGAAGGCAACCTTCCCGAGAACGTCACGCCGGAGAACTCCAAGCTGAAGGACCCGGAGGAGCGGCAACGGATCGCCCGGGTCTTTGCGCGGGGGCTCACGGAGCCTTCCGGATACGTGCTGCCGATCCAGCGCTGGCAAGCCCAGGCGAGCGGACATCATTGGCGCAGCGAGAAGTGGAAGACGCGCCGGGGCCTCCTTTATCTCGTGCCGGGCGACAGTCCGGTCGGCTATCGCCTGCCGCTCGGGGCGTTGCCTTACGTGCCCCCGACGTCTTTCCCCTATGTCGTTCCGGCCGATCCGACCGCCCCGCGCGAGCCGCTGCCGGAACCCGGGAAGCCTCAGCGCGGCGCCCAGGCGGTCGCGTCCTTCGCCGCAGCCGAGTTCGGGCCAGGCGGCTCAGGAGCGGGTCGAACAGACGCTCGGCGACATCAGCGGCGCTGTCCGCACCGCCATCTCGGTCGAGGCGCGCGACGGGCGCCTCAACGTGTTCATGCCGCCGGTCGAGCGGCTCGAAGACTACCTGGAGCTGATCGCCGCGGTCGAGACGGCGGCGGAGAGCCTCGGGCTGCCGCTGCACATCGAGGGCTATGCGCCGCCCGTCGACCCGCGCCTCAACGTGATCCGGGTCGCGCCCGACCCGGGCGTGATCGAGGTCAACGTCCATCCGGCGCTAAACTGGCGCGAATGCGTGGCCAACACGCAGGCGCTCTACGCAGAGGCGCGCCAGACGCGGCTCGGCGCCGACAAGTTCATGATCGACGGCAAGCACTCGGGCACCGGTGGCGGCAATCATGTGGTGGTCGGCGGGGCGACCGCGCTCGACAGTCCGTTCCTGCGCCGGCCGGATCTGCTCAAGAGCCTCGTCACCTACTGGCTGCGGCGGCCGAGTCTCAGCTACCTGTTTCTCCGGGCTGTTCATCGGCCCGACCAGCCAGGCGCCGCGGATCGACGAGGCGCGCCACGACAGCCTGTACGAGCTCGAGATCGCGCTCGCCCAGATTCCGAAGCCAGGCGACGGCGCCGCGCCGCCGCCCTGGCTCATCGACCGGCTGATGCGCAACATCCTGACCGATGTGACCGGCAATACCCACCGCGCCGAGCTTTGCATCGACAAGCTCTATTCGCCCGACGGCCCGACCGGACGACTCGGGCTCGTCGAGTTCCGCGGCTTCGAGATGCCGCCGGACCCGCGCATGAGCTTGGCGCAGCAACTGCTGGTCCGCGCCATCCTCGCCCGGCTATGGCGGTCTCCGGTCGGCGGTCCGCTGCCGCGCTGGGGTTCGTCGCTGCACGACCGCTTCATGCTTCGTCACTATGTCTGGGAGGACTTCCTCGACGTGCTGGCCGACCTCAAGACGCACGGCTTCCCGTTCCGCTCCGACTGGTACGAAGCGCAGGCGGAGTTCCGCTTCCCGTTCTGCGGCGAGGTTGAGTACGACGGCGTTCAGCTCGAAGTCCGCCAGGCGCTCGAGCCCTGGCACGTGCTCGGCGAGACCGGCGCGATCGGCGGCACCGCCCGCTACACCGACAGCTCGACCGAACGCCTGCAGGTGAGGCTAGCGACCGCCGATCCGGAGCGTTACATCGTCGCCTGCAACCGGCGTCGGGTCCCCTTGCGCGCGACGGCGACGGAGGGCGTCGCGGTGGGGGCCGTCCGCTACAAGGCGTGGCAGCCGGCGGCGGCCATGCACCCGGTCGTGCCTGTCCATGCGCCGCTGGTGTTCGACATCTTTGACAGCTGGAGCGGCCGGGCGCTCGGCGGCTGCGTCTATCACGTCGCCCATCCAGGCGGGCGCAGCTACGACACCTTCCCGGTCAACAGCAACGAGGCCGAGGCGCGGCGCCTGGCCCGGTTCGAGCCGCGCGGCCATACGCCCGGCCTCTACCAGCCGCCGCCCGAGGCGCCCCATCCGGAGTTCCCGCTGACCCTCGACCTGCGCCGGCCGGCGGGGGGTTAGCCGTCGTAGACCGACACCGATATCCCGAGCCCGTTTTGAGCCTTTTCAAGGGCTTGCGGCGGAATATCCGGGCGACTGCATATAACGTCCAAAGGGCTTGGCGGGTGCACCTCGAAAGCAGCGCGCGTTTGTCGCGCGAGACATTTGGATTTCCTCAGGCCTCCGCAGGGAGAGCGCGGGGCTCCGCAGAATCTTCGGTTTTCCGGCGGTTGGAATTGCTTGGATTTCCTTGGATTCTCTCGTCCGAATTGAGCATTTTCAAAGGGTTACACGCGAGACGCAGCCATTTTATTTTTTCAAGGGCCGCTTTCCTCCCGACGACGCGAAATTCGAGCGCAACGAGACGCCTCGCCGTCTGGCCCGGTTCCGTACTGTCCTCATGAGCTGTCGCCTTGCCTGATTACCAGAATCTAAAGACTAGCACAGGATTGTTTTTCAGGAAAGTATTTGTCGCTCCCTATCGCGTTCGCCTTTGGTCTCAGACCAAGTTCAAAGGGGCTCGCCAATGCGGCCGGCTCTGCCGGACGAACCCAGACGCGGCGCCGGCCGCGGTCCGGATATGAGGGGCTGACGGACCGCCCGACGCACTTCGAACGGCGCGTCGTGCCCCCCCTGCGGCTAAGGCCCCTCGGGCAGGGGCGGGGCCTTGCCGGCGCTCTTGTCGGCGAGCCACTGCTTCCACGCCGGCGTGTCGTAGGGCCACTTTGCCATCTCGATGCACCAGTCCGGCGGCTCGGGAGACAGGAAGAAGGCGTGGCGCTCCTCTTGGGCGAGGCAACGCCGGACGGCCTCCTTGGCGGCCGACACCAGCGCCTGGGTGTCGGGAAAGATGTTCCAGATGCGCGCTGTGTTGTCTCGCGAAGCGGTGACGATGCGCTTGCCGTCGGGGCTGAACGCGGCGCCGATCACAGCAGCCTCATGGCCTTTAAGCGGCTCCCCGATCGGCTTGCCGGTGGCGGCGTCCCACAGTCGCGCCGTCTTGTCCTCTGACGCGGTGACAATGCGCTTGCCGTCGGGGCTGAACGCCGCGCTCCAGACAGCATCCTCATGGCCTATCAGCGGTTGGCCGATCTGCTTGCCGCTGTCGGCGTCCCACCGCCGCGCCGTCTTGTCCGCGGACCCGGTGACGACGCGCCGGCCGTCGGGGCTGAACGCCGCTTGAATACAGAGTCACAATGGCGAGCGGCTCGCCGGTCGCCTTCGGTATCCCAGGTCTCGGGGCCGAAGGCCGCACATTGACGCTCCCCTTAGAGTGACTAGTCAAGGGCATTTAAGACCAGAAAGTTCGTACGATTGAGGCGGGACCGGGCAGGTAGGTTGCTGAAGAATCCGAGGGTAGTTTGTTACGAGCGACTCGAGAGTCGCGGTCGTTCCCTCTGACTTTCCTGGGGCGTCCAGACGCAGTGTTCTGAGTTCCTCAAGCAGGATTTCGGTCGCTGGGCCGCCAGCGGTTGGATACGTGACCGCCGAGACCAACTGTAGTATTCGATTTTGATCCGGGGTGTGAGATGATAGGGCAACTAGCGCCTTGGCCCAAGCGACCGCCTCATCGGTGCTAGAGGCCCAGGCTAGCGAGCGCTTAGCAAGGTCAAAGGCTTTTTGTGATACGTCTTCCGTCAACATGGGTGCAAGCGTTACAAGCGTAATCGCCAGCCCGCGGAGCTGTTGTGGATCTATCACTCTCTCCACTTGGCCAGAAACGAGGTCGTAGATCTGCGCAATCTGCAATTTACTCTTATCTTCGCCGGAATCGGCAAGTGTTCCTGCGAGCGCCTGAAGCGCATAGATTTTTCTTAAATCATCCTTCATATCGCGGACAGTTTGAAGTGATTCAGCGAAATTTCCGTCTGGAACAGGATGGGATTCGGACTGATTTGCCTGAGCCTCCTCAAACTTTGCAGCGAGGGCTTGAAAAGCCTCAATGAGCGCCTGCCGCGATTCTGAATTGGTTGTCTCCAGTAGCAGTGGAAGAAGCCATTCTTTCGCTTTTGCAGTCTGTGCAACGGGAAGCTGGACAGGAAGTGCCTGGACTGTGAGTGCGAGAGACCTAAGGGTGTACGGGTCGGATGATTGTTCGAATTGACCCATTAGGGGGTCGAGTAACAATTGCGCCTGTGCAGAAGTCACACTGGGCGATAGCGTTTCAAGCGACTGAGCCAGGGCCCACAGTTCGTTCGGCGCGCGCACCGCCCCAATTTGCTTGATCACCGAATCGATCGCGTGTGATGTCTGTTCTTCTGAAAAAACAGGAACGAGAGCCCCGAGGATTGGTAACAGGATCGAGAGTACTTTAGCGTTGCTTGCCGTACGCACTTTGCTGATGATTTCTTCTAGGGCTTTGTTGGCCATATCTTCTTCAATCAATTTGATAAGAGCTGATTTCTCGCGCGTTTCATCTTCTAGTCGCTGGCGCTCATAAGAGTCTTTGGCGCTACCTAAGTTTGGCATGCTCACGTAGATCATCATTATATTTAGCTGACCCGCATCGATCTTTGTAATAACATCTTCAAATAGGTTTTTATGATTTCCGGAATTATATTGAGCCAAAACTGTCTTCAGGTCATCAAGATTTACCCTCGCCTCTTGCCTATACGTTGGTGCTTTGCTCAACAATCTAATCTCAGTGAGCAGGTAACCAGCATTCTTGCTTGATCTATTCAATTGCCTACGTGCAGCCCCAATAAGCCGCTTAACCTGCTCAGAATTCGGTCCATTTAGGCCAAAGGCTCGCAAAACCTGGTTAAACCCTGGCGAAACACGAGCGTCCTCTTCCGGATTTTCCGATAGTATCGATAAGTACTCGTCTTTTACGGCTTGAGCTGACGTCGCAAGCTTCCAGAGTGCTCGCCGCTGACGAGCGCCAAGTGCGGCATTCGGCTCAAATCCCAGGTCGTTATTGATCGACGCCGCCAAGGCCTGGTTCGCGCGAGTAAGCTGATGGGAAGCGTCAAAGTACTCGTACAGGGATATGCCCGCCACAACGACTACGGCAAGTAACGCGTTGCGCAGCCGACGCCGCTTTGCCTCTTCAGCTTTCTTCTCAGCGACGCCCCGTTCCTTTTCTCGGTCGATAGAGCGATTTATGAATTCGTAAATATCATCGACCGGAACGTCGCCGGGGTTCGAAAGCAGGGCGCGCCCGCGCTCGAGTTGGACGCCCGGATCCAGCAAGAACTTCTGGCTCTCGCCGTTTTCCTCCCATTCCGCCTTAAAGCGCAGGAGCGCCGCTCGATCCCGAAGCTTTTCCCGGTTATCGTTGACCCAACCTTGGAGCGTGGGCCAGCGCTGGATCAGCGCCTCGTGCGCCACCTCGACCGTCGCTCGGGTCTCGCCTCCCGCCTGCCCCGTCGCTTGCAGCGCCGTCACCAAAAGCCGCGTCTTCGGATTGGAGAACTGAGCAACGATCTCGCGCTGCTGCGGGTCGTCCGGGATGATGCTGCGCGCACGTGTGTCGGCTTGACCTTCGCCGGGCGTGACGAGCCGCAGGAAAAGACGCCGGGCGGCCTCCTTCTGTGTCGTATTCAGCCGCCCGTACTCGTCCTCGGCCGTTTTCCTGATCGCCCGTGCGACGCCGCCGACGGCGGTATAGCCTTCGGCAGTGAGCTTGACCCCCTCCCGCTCCTGCCATGTCTCCTTCAGCGCGAACTGGAGCAGCGGCAGTCGGCCTTCCTCCAATCCAACGTCATACAGAATGCGGTCGATGAGCTGGGGCGGCGCGAACGACAGTCCTGCCGTCTTGGCCGGCGTCTCGATCGCCAAGCGCAAGTCGTCCCGGCTCATCGGCGGAATGTTGACCTGCTGCTTCGGCAGGAGCGTGGCGAGCCGCGGATTACGGATCAGCGGATTGTAGAAGTCGGCTCGTACGGTCAGCACCACGCTCGCCCGCGCCTTCGCCGAAGCTGCCACAAGGAGCGCAATAAACTTTTCGACGTCGGCCGCGTGCTTCTCGACGCCCTCCTTGTCCTCGGCCGGCGGAGCCATGGCGTACAACTCCTCCCATTGATCGACATAGATCAGCAGGTGATCCTGCTTTTCTTGTTCAGGCGCGGCGTCGAGGCGGTCATTCACGATGCGCGCAAGCATCTCAGCGTCGCCCCCGCGGTAGAAGCCAGCTTCCTTTTCAAGGTAAGCGTCGATCTCGGCCGGACCGGCGTTCTCGGGCGCATTTCCGAACGCGGCGGCAAGCGAGCGCAATGGCCATTGTCCTGGCTGGAGCGAAACAACGTCCCACGTCCTCGTCTGGCGTTCTTGGCGCAGCGCTGGAAGCAGGCCCGCGAACACGAGCGACGACTTGCCGCTGCCCGAGGGGCCGACGACAGCGACAAAGCTGTTCGCGCGCGTCAGCGCGGCAAGCTCGCGGATAGCGTCATCGCGGCCGCAGAAGAACGCCGCATCCTCCTCCCGGAAAGGCTCCAGGCCCCGATACGGGCAGATCGACGCCCGGACCTCGGAGGCCGCAATTGGCTGGCCGCACAGCGCGGCGCGAAGGGCTTCGAGAGCGTCGGTCTGCTGAATGACGTTCGACCCTTTGCTGAAGTCGACCCAGGTCAGAAGCTGCAAAAAACCGATTGGCGGGGAATCGTGGCCGGGCATCAGAACCGGAATCACCGGGAAGGCGGGCTCGCCGGTCTGCCGGACGAGCGCCAGCTCGCGCTCGTACTGCTGCGTATTGCCGAGCCCATGCCGGCCGACGAGGATCGCGACGGCGCGGGCGCGGCTGATCGCCTCTTCGAGCGCCGGGACCCAGCGCAAGCCGGGGCGTAACTCGCTGCGGTCGAAGAAGGTGGTGAAGCCGTTGGCGCGCAGCCAGCCGTTCAGCTCCGCGGCGGCGTCGCCGTCGCTGCGGGCGTAGCTGATGAAGACGTCGTAGGCGCCGCCGTCCGCCATGGCGCGAGATTATTGGTCCAAGCGGCCTGGTCAATCCTCGGCGCGGGCCAGATTCTAATAAAACCGGGACACCGATGACCTCATTCGCGGCTTCTCAAGGGGTCGTCGACCGTAGCGCCGTCATCGCGAGCGAAGCGTGGCGATCCAGAAGACCATCGAGCGCCCGGCGTTCCCCTGGATCGCCACGCCCCTTCGGGGCTCGCGATGACGGCGCAGGGTGTGGTGTCTCACCCCCAATGCAAGGCCTGTTGCGGCGCCCAACGCATGCCGAATGGCGCCGACGACCGTGCGCCTCAACTCAAATTCAGCTCCTTGAAGAAGTCATTGCCCTTGTCGTCGACGACGATGAAGGCGGGGAAGTTCTCGACCTCGATCCGCCACACCGCCTCCATTCCGAGCTCGGGATATTCCAGCGTCTCGACCTTCCTGATGCAGTCCTGCGCGAGCCGCGCGGCGGGGCCGCCGATCGAGCCGAGATAGAAGCCGCCGTGCTTTGCGCAGGCCTGCCGCACCGCGGCCGAGCGGTTGCCCTTGGCGAGCATCACCAGGGATCCGCCCGCCGCCTGGAACTGGTCGACGAAGGAGTCCATCCGTCCCGCCGTGGTTGGGCCGAACGAGCCCGAGGCCATGCCGTGCGGCGTCTTCGCCGGACCCGCGTAATAGACCGGATGGTTCCTGAGATAGTCCGGCATCGGCTCGCCGCGGTCGAGCCGCTCGCGGATCTTGGCGTGGGCGAGGTCGCGCGCCACGATCATCGGCCCGGTCAGCGCGAGGCGGGTGCGGATCGGATGTTTGGTCAGCTCGGCGAGAATGTCCTTCATCGGCCGCCTGAGGTCGATCTCCACCACCTGGCCGCCGAGCGCCCTCTCGTCCACCGCCGGCAGGAAGCGGGCCGGGTCGCGCTCGAGTTCCTCGAGGAACACCCCGTCGCGGGTGATCTTGCCGACCGCCTGCCGGTCGGCCGAACAGGACACGCCCAGCCCGATCGGCAGCGAGGCGCCGTGGCGCGGCAGACGGATCACCCGCACGTCGTGGCAGAAGTACTTGCCGCCGAACTGGGCGCCGACCCCGAGGTCCTGGGTCAGCTTCAGGATCTCCGCCTCGAGTTCGAGGTCGCGAAAGGCGCGCGCGTCCGAGGCGCCGGAAGTCGGCAGCGCGTCCAGATATTTGGCCGAGGCGAGCTTCACTGTCTTCAGGTTGAGCTCGGCGCTCAGGCCGCCGATCACGATGGCGAGGTGGTAGGGCGGGCAGGCGGCTGTGCCGAGGGTGAGGATCTTCTCCCTGAGAAAGGCGATCATCCGGTCGTGGGTGAGGATCGACGGGGTCGCCTGGAACAAAAAGGTCTTGTTGGCCGAGCCGCCGCCCTTGGCCATAAACAGGAACTTGTAGGCGTCCTCGCCCTCGGCGGCGATATCGATCTGGGCCGGCAGGTTGTCGCCGGTGTTGGCCTCCTCGAACGTCGAGAGCGGCGCGAGCTGGCTATAGCGCAGGTTTTTCTTGCGGTAGGCCTCGCGCACCCCCTCGGCGAGCGCGGCTTCGTCCGAGCCCTCGGTCCAGACGTTGCGGCCCTTTTTGGCCACGACGATAGCGGTGCCGGTGTCCTGGCACATCGGCAATACGCCGCCGGCGGAGATGTTGGCGTTCTTCATCAGGTCGTAGGCGACGAACTTGTCGTTGCCGGTCGCCTCGGGGTCGTCGAGGATCTTGGCGAGCTGGGCGAGATGGGCCGGGCGCAGCAGGTGGTTGATGTCGATCATCGCCTGCTCGGCGAGAAGGCTCAGCGCCGACGGCTCAACCACCAGGATTTCCCGCCCCAAGGCCTTCTCGAGCCGCACGCCGTCGCCGGTCAGCTTGCGGTACGGGGTGGTGTCCGGCCCGAGTTGAAACAGGGAATGATGCTCCGCGCCCATGGCGAACTCCAATTCGACCTCGTATCGGCCCCAGCGCGCTCTCTGAATCGGCTCAAGCGGCCGTCCGGCTCAGGGCCGCGATGCCCGCGGCGATGGCCAGCGTGCGGCTCGCCATGTCGGCGTGCAACAGTTCGACCATCCTGCCGTTGAGCTGGATCACGCCCTTGCCCTGGTTTTCGGGCAGGGAGAAAGCGTCGATGATGGCGCGCGCGGTCTCGACCTCGGCCGCCGTCGGCGCGAACACCTCGTTGCAGATGTCGATCTGGGTTGGGTGGATGAGGGTCTTGCCGTCGAGCCCCATGTCGCGGCCTTGCTCGCACTCCGCCTTGAAGCCGTCGAGATCCTTGATGTCGTTATAGACGCCGTCGATGATGTCGACGCCATGGGCGCGCGCGGCGACGACGCAGTTGGCGAGCCAGGCGGTCATGGTCGGCCGCCCGGCGGTGAGACGGGCGCGGGTTTCCTTGGCGAGGTCGTTGAGGCCCATCACCATTACGGTCAGGCGCGAGGCGGAATCGGCCGCGACCGCCGCGATCTGGCCGGCGCCGAGAATGGCGTTCGGGGTCTCCATCATCGCCCACAGCCGGGTGCGGTCGGGCGCGCCGTTCTCTCGCAACACGCGGGCGGCGTGCATGACCGCGCCCGGACCGTCGACCTTGGGCAAAAGGATCGCGTCCGGCCCCGCGCCGGCGGCGGCGATCAGATCCTCAGGTCCCCATGGCGTATGCTGGCCGTTGACCCGGATGACGACTTCGCGGCCGCCGAAATTGCCTTTGGCCGCGGCGACCACCTGCGCCCTGGCCGCCTCCTTGGCGTCGGGGGCGACCGAATCCTCGAGGTCGAGGATCAGCGCGTCGGCGGGCAGGGTCGAGGCCTTGGCGAGCGCTTTGGCGTTCGAGCCGGGCATATACAGGACGCTGCGGCGCGGACGAGCAATCATGAGGGCCTCCTGACGACACGGCGAGAATTTAAAGACAAGAGTCCTGCGGCGCCAGATGCTGCACTGCGAAAAATACTGAACTTACGGCGGATAGGCATGACGAATAGCCAATCGGGGCGCCGGAAGCCGCCGTCCACGGTTGGAGAGGCCTGGTCGTGCCCGATGCTGACGCCGGCCGACGCGCGCGGATAGCCTACCATGACGCCGTCTGACGACAGTGCGGCGGAAGCGCGCAGCGCGATGGCCGAGGCGTCGATGCCGGCGGACCGCTCGGCCCTTGCTCCAGACAGCCCGTTGAACCGCCGCTTCGCCTTTGCCAGCCGGACGATTCGGGGTATGCGATGGCGGGCTGCATTTGCGGGTGTGGGCGGGAGATCGGCGCGCTCGAAGCGGCCTTTTCTTTTGATGGAGATGGATCGATGAGCGTTGATGGGGACTGGAAGCTGGTTCTCGAGACCCCGATGGGGCCGCAGGAAGCCCAGCTGACCGTAAAAACCACATCCGCGACGGCCTTCGACGGGACGATGAGCGGGCAGGCCGGAGAACAGACCTTTGCGGGCGCAATCGATGGCGACACGCTCACCTGGACGACCGATATCACCAATCCGATGCCATTGACTCTCGACTTCGCCGTGACGGTCGCCGGCGACACGATGAGCGGCAGCGCCAAGCTCGGGATGTTCGGCTCGGCGCCGGTGACCGGCGCGCGCGCCTGAAGGCCGTTTCGGACGAGTCCGGCGGGCCGGGGCTCGGTCCCGCGACGGCGAGGCCGGCCGGGTCGGAAAAGCTTCACCTCGCCGTGAGGATGAGCTTGCCGCGCTCGACCGAATAACTCTTCAGCCGCTCGAGAAAGCTCATCCCGAGCAGGCTCTCGGTGAGCGCCCCGGGCTTCGCCACCAATGCCGGCACCCTGCGCATGACGATCGGGCCGACCGCCACCTCGTCGAGACGGACCTCGGCGGCCATCGCCCGGCCGTTGGCCGTCGTCACCGGCACGTCGTAGACGAGGCCGGCTGCATTGATCCCGGCCCGGCGGGCGTCGGCGGCGGTCAGGACCACCATCGAAGCGCCGGTGTCGAAGATCAGCGTCGCCCGCGTCCCGTTGATATGCGCCGTCACCGCGAACTCGCCCCCTAACCTTTGGCCGACGATGGCCTCGCCGCCCTTGCCGACGACGGGCTCGGACGGCATCAGCTCGGCCGTCATCCGGTCGATGAAGTCGCCCGCTTCGTAGCGGTAGGCGTAGACGCCAGCGAGCATGGCGAACAGCATCGCCCAGACCGCCAGCGAACTGACCATCCGGGCGACGTCCGAACGTCTCGCGCTGGCAAGGTAATAGGAGAGCAGCGCGACAAGGGCCGCGACGGCCGCCACCTCACGCTGATCGAGGCCGGCGATCCTCGCATCCGCCGGCATGAGCGCGAGAACCGCGACGGCTGCCGCCAGGATGGCGAGCGGAAGGACGAGCCGCATCAGCCGGCTCGGCCTTCGCCCGCGCGGCCGCTGCGCGCCTTGCGCGAGCGCATGGCGACGAGGCGGGTCTCGAGCGTCGCCATCGCCGCGATCCGTTCCTCTTCGCTCATGGCGCCCCAGCCGGCGATCTCGCCGAGCGTGCGGCCGCAGCCGATGCAGAGCGCCGACACCGGGTCGACGACGCAGATCTGGACGCAAGGGGTGGAGATCGCGGCGGCGGGCATGGCCGTCACTTAAGCGGCCGACCGCCCGATGAGAAGACCGCACCAGGCCGCGATTTCGGCCGCCTGCTGCGCCGCGCCCGCTACGTCGCCGGTCTGGCCGCCGATCTGGCGGCGGGCGAGCGCCGTCAGCGCGACTGTCCCGACCGCCGCGCCGGCGAGGCCCGCGAGCGCATGGCCGAGGCCGGTCGCCGCCAGCCCGAGGATGAGCGCGATCGTCAGGGCCGCTGCGCAGGCGGCGGCGAAGTTTTGCGGCTCGAGCCGTCCCGCCGCGGCGCCCGCCCCGTCTGCGGCGCGCCGGATCGAGCAGGGCAAGGGGGGCGAGCGCGCCTGCCCGGGAGACCGCGGCGGCGAGCGTCAACGAGCCCGCCGCCTCCCCGAAGCCATGCCGGAGCGCCGCCGACAGCGCGCCGATCCGGAGGACGAGCGACAGGACCAGGGCGATCGCGCCGTAGGCGCCGATGCGGCTGTCGCGCATGATCGCAAGCTTGCGCTCCCGGGTCGCGCCGCCGCCAAAGCCGTCGGCGACGTCGGCAAGGCCGTCCTCGTGCAGCGCGCCGGTCGCCGCGACCAGCGTGCCGACCGCCAGCGTCGCACTGACGAGGGGCGGCAGCCCGAGCGCCTCGGCCGCCGCGAGCGCAAGCACGCCGGCGAAGCCCACGACCGCGCCGGCGAAGGGGGCGGCCCAGGCGATGCGATTGATGTCGAAGCCCGCGTCTGGCGACGCCGGCAACGGCAGGCGGGTGAAAAAGCGTAGCGCGTCGGCGAGGTCGCGTCGGAGGGATCGCCCGGGACTGCTCACAAAATCCACAAGAACATGGCGACCGCCAATACGCCGATCACGGCGATACCCGCCTCGATGAAGCCCCACTGGCGGACCAGCGCCCGGGCCGCGCCGACGTCGGGGCCGCGCAGCGCAAGAATCTGGTTGTTCAGCGGCGACATCACGAAGAAGGCGTAAGGCCAGCTGGCGATGGCGATCAGCGCGCCGAACACGTAGCGCACGTCCTCCGTCTGGAAATAGGCGATGAAGCCGGCAAAGGCGGCGGCGAGCGCGAAAGCCAGGAGGAGAGCGACGGCGCGGCTGTCGCTCGGGCCCCATTCGGAGAGGAGCGCGTCCTCGTCGAGCGCGAGCCGGGCCGGCTGCTCGACCCAATTGACATAGATGGCCGCGCCGGCGAAGGCGGCGGCGAAGGTCAGCGCTATCAAACCGGCGATCATGGGGGCTCCTGGAACGGCGCCTCTCTAGCATGAGCGGGACGAAGACGGGAATGCGGATCGTGACGGCGGCGGCCGCTTTGCGATTCGAAGCCGCGCCGGCAGACCATGCCGGCCCGAGGGCGCGCTCCTCTAAGGTCTGTCAAAGCGCGAGGCGCGGCGGAAAGTCGCGCCTTGGATTTTGAAATCATTCTGATCTGCCGTCATAGACTTGCTAGAAAGAGCCAGGTCGTCCACCAATCCGAACAGGGTTATTCACTTACAAGGTTCCTCGCTGATGACCGTCGAAGCCATCGCTCCGACCGCTTTCCACTGGCGGCGATTTCTCGCCGTGGCCGGACCCGGCATCGTCGTCATGCTCGCCGACACCGACGCCGGCAGCGTCATCACCGCGGCGCAGAGCGGCGCGCAATGGGGCTACAGCCTGCTGCTCTTGCAACTCGTCCTGATCCCGATCCTCTATATCGTGCAGGAACTGACCGTCCGCCTCGGCGCCGTGACGGGCAAGGGCCATGCGGCGCTGATCAAACAACATTTCGGCGTGGGGTGGGCGTGGTTTTCGGTCGCGACGCTGACCGTCACCTGCCTCGGCGCACTGCTGACCGAATTCGCCGGCCTCTCTGGCGTCGGCGCGCTCATGGGGGTTCCCGCGCCGGTGACGTTGGCCCTCGTCGTCGTCGCGATGCTGGCGATGGCGCTGATGAACGGCTACGCGACGGTCGAGCGAATCGCGATCGGCGTCGGCGCCTTCGAACTGGTCTTTCTTCTGGTGGCGATGCTCGCCCATCCGGGCCTTGGCGAGATGGCGTCCGGCGCGGCGGCAATCCCGATCGGCGATCCGAAGTACCTGATGCTGGCCTCGGCCAATATCGGCGCCGTGATCATGCCGTGGATGGTGTTCTTCCAGCAGTCGTCGATTGTCGAGAAGGGCGTGACGGTCCGGGATCTCGGCTCGGCCAAGCTCGATACGGCGATTGGCGCCGTCGTCACCCAGGTCATTATGGCCGCCGTGTTGATCGCGGCGGCCGCGACGCTCGGCAAGGCGGGCGGCGATCATACGCTCGACACGGTCGAGGAGATCGTGGGGGCAATTACCCCGTTTCTGGGCAACTTCGCCGGCAAGCTCCTGTTCTGCCTCGGCATGATCGGCGCGTCGACGGTCGCAGCGATCGTCGTGACCCTGACGGCGGCGCGCACGCTCGCCGAAGTGCTCGGCGCGAAGCACAAGCTCGAGGACGAGCCGCGCGAGGCGCCCTGGTTCTACGGCTCCTACGCCGTGGCGTTGATTGGGTGCGCCACCGTGATCGCGTCGGGGGTGAACCTCGTGTCGCTCAGCGTCGGCGTTCAGGTGATGAACGCGCTTCTGCTGCCGATCGTGCTCGGCTTCCTCTATCTGCTCGCCCGCCGCCTGCCGCAGCCCTACCGCCTGCAGGGACGCTACGCCGTCGTCGCCGGCGCGATCATTGCCGTCACCGTGGTGTTCGGCGTCTACTCGGGCGTGGCGGGCCTGTTGGGGTGAAGGTTCGCGAGCGGCGCGGGCGCGGGGCGTCCTCCTCGTCTTGCCGTCTCAAAGGATGATGGTCGAGCCGGCGCCTTTGCAGCGGACCGGCTGTGTTTGCGCAACTCGCTGTCCGGCGAAGCAGAGGCGGCCGAAGCGCAAGGCCGCAGGGCCCCCGTGTCGCGAGCTCGGGCGCGCTGACAATGACATTGTCAGCGATCATGGACAGGCCATCTCCGAGCGGCAGCCGCTATTCGCCGCTGCAACGCGGCAAGAGCTGTGCCGAGTTGGCGCGTTGGCTGGGCCGGGACGCGCTCGACGCGTTGCCTGGCGGTCGTCACCGTGTTCGAGCCGACTTCGCCGCGCCGTCGACCCGCGCCCCCGGCGCTTGGGACGTCGTCGTCGTCGAACGGCGCCGACCGGCGTCTTTGGGGCCGGGTCGGAGATGTTTTGCGGAGGGCGAGGCGCGCGAAAATATTTTCGGCTGTCGGATTGGGCGTAAGCCATTGAAAGGGCTGGATTCTGACGGGAGATTCCAAGGAATTCCAAATTCATCCAAGCGCGCCTGAGGCCGAATTCGAGGAGCCTCGCTGTCAGGCCGCGGAGCGGCGCAGCAAATCCAAATTGCGAGCCCGCGTCTCGGCGCCAAGCGAGCGACGCGCGTCGGCTACGCCGGACTGGAGTCGGCTCTTGGGCCCAAGCTGAGAATAGGTGACGGTTATGGCTCGCGAGCGAGCCGCCGCCGGTCGGGAGGGGCCCGGTGAACTTCTACCGCCTCTTCCTCCTTTGATCTCAAGGCTGTGACGTCGCCCCTCGCGGGCGCACCGCTTGACACGGTTCATTCCCCGTTGTGTCTTCGATCACAGACGTTTGGCGTCAGTGCGCCTAAAAAAGCGCGTTGCGGGCTGGAGGTCCCCCGCTAGGCCGGGAGGAGCGAGCACGGCTTGCCGCAGTTGGAAACAGCGCGAGGGTCCGGGTCGATGGCAGACGATGTCGTCATTTTCCTCTCATACGCGCACGACGACGACCTCAGTTTGTCGCAGGACCCGAACGAGACGGGCTTTATCGCCTGCCTCGACCAGCAGTTGCGTCTGAAGCTCAGGGATCTTGGCGCGCAACAGGCGAACGTCTGGCGTGACCGGCGACGCATCAGTCAGGGCGACCAGTTCGGAGATATCATCGACGATGGGCTCAAGAACGCCGAGCTCCTGATCGTCGTCATGTCGCCCAACTGGATCCAGCGCCCCTACTGCCGCAAGGAATTCGAACTCGTTCCTCGCCCTGCGCAAGGCTGCGGGCGTCGCCGCCCCCGCCACCCGCCTGCTGCTGGTCGGCAAGGGCTACGTCGACTGGAAAGCCCGCCCGCCGGAACTGCAGGGGCAGGATGGATTCCTGTTCTATGCGCGCGACGTCCAGGACGACGTCAACACCGTGACCCCCTTCTTCAATCGGGGCAAGTGCGACGACCGCTTTTACAAGGAGGTCGACGCGCTCGCCGGGGATCTGCAGCAGCGCGCCTCCCGCATCCAGGCTGGCGCCGCCGCGGCCCCTGCGCCAGCGGCTGCGACCCCGATTGTTGCGCCGACCGGGCGCAGGGTGTTTCTTTCGAAGCCGGCGAGCGACATGAAGGCCGCCTATGGGCGCCTGGTCAACGAGCTTCGCGGCAAAGGCTTCACCATCGCGCCAGACCCGGAAGCGGACCCTCCCGACGACGCCAGCGCCGCGGCCTTTTTCGGCGACGCGCTTGGCAAGGCCGAGGCGTTCATCCATCTCGTCGGCGACAAGCCGGGCTTTGCGCCTGCGGGGCTCGATCCGCTGGTGAAATTGCAGCTCGCGCTTGCGCGCGAGCAGGCGGCTGCAGCAGAAGGGCGAGCGACCGATCGGCTGAAGCGCCGGATCGTCTGGGCCCCAAAGGTCCTCGACGACGGCGCAGCCGCCCCCGCAGGCCCTGTCGCCGAACGCGATCCGCTCCAGGCGCTGGAGAAATTCGACAAACAGATCGCGACCGACAAGATTGACGGCGACATTTTGAGCAAGTTCGTCGAGTTTCTCTTCCAGTACCTGGCCGAAACCGCGCCGAAACCGCCGGCCAGCGCCGACGCCGGCAACAAGCTCGACATCTACCTTTCCTACCACTCGGCCGACGAAGATTATGTCGACGCAGTCGCCCAAGCTTTGCGCAACGGAGCCGTCAAGCCGCGCATCCCTGTCGTCGATTCCGACGCCGAGGCGCGGCGCTTCAACGGCGACCTGCTGGCGAAATGTGGCGCCGTCACGCTCTGCTGGGCGAACGCCTCGGAGGTCTGGGTGCGCTCCGAGGCCGACCGGCTTTCCGACTGGCAGTCGCTCGGCCGCAAGGAGCAGTTCGCCTTCCGCGGCCTTGTCGCGGGGCCCCCGCCCGCCGCGCACAAGAAGGCGAACGCGCTGTCGCTTATTTTCCAGGACGGCGAATTCGACCGTATCGTCGATCTCGTCGAGAAGGGGCCGCCGACCGCTGAACTATTGGCGCCCCTCACCTCCGCCCAGTCCGTCAAGCCATGAGCGAGGCCGCGATCGCCGAACCTCCTGCGGCGTCGCCGCCGGCAGCCGACGGGGCGACCGTTTCTGCGGAGCGGCCGTTTCCGGGCTTGCGACCGTTCGGCTTCGCCGACCGCGCCTTCTTCTTTGGCCGCGAGCGCCAGGCGTTCGCCCTCTACCGGCTGGTCGAGAACGGGCGCTTCGTCGCGGTGATCGGAAGCTCCGGCAGCGGCAAGTCCTCGCTCGTCCTGGCGGGGCTACAGGGTCTGCTTGCGGACGAGACGGTGGACACGAGCGGGCCCAACTGGGCCTTCCGCGCCATGCGTCCTGGCGGCGCTCCGATCAAGCGGCTTGCCGCCGCGCTCGCCAGCCTCGCCGCCAAGGACGGTCCCGACGACGCCGCACGCCGCCGCGACCGCGTCGAGTGGACGCTTCGCCAGTCGAGCTTCAGCTTCGAGAGCGCGCTTGAGGCGGCGGGCGGATTGGGCGGACGGGCGCTTATTCTCATCGTCGATCAGTTCGAGGAGCTGTTCCGTTTCGGTCTCGCCGGACTCGCGCTTCGGCGCGCGAGCGTCGAAGAGACGCGAGCGCGCGATGAGGCCGCGCAGTTCGTGCAGATCCTGCTCGACGCCGACCGGCGGCGCCTCAAGGACGTGCATGTCCTCATCACCATGCGCTCGGACTTCATCGGCGACTGCGCCTATTTCCACGGCCTGTCGGAGGCGGTGAGCGCCACGCAATATCTGGTTCCGAACCTCACGCGCAGCCAGCTCGAGAACGTGATCCGGAAGCCAATCGAAAAGTCCGGCGCTGCGATCGAGCCCGAGTTGGTCGAGCGGCTGATCAACGACTGCAGCGACGAGCTCGACCAGCTTCCCGTGCTGCAGCATTGCCTGATGCGGCTCTGGGACCGCGCAGGCCAGGCAAGCGCGGAGCCTCCTCGCCGTCTCACTCGCCAGACCTACGACGACATCGGCCGGATGGCCGAGGCCCTGTCGCGCCACGCCGACGAGATTTTCACCCAATGCAGCGGCGGCCGGGCCCTCGCCGTCGAACAGGTCTTTCGCGCGCTCTCGGAAGTCGACCGCGACGGGCGAGCGACCCGCCGGGCGCTCTGCTTCGACGAACTCGTCGCAGAGGCGGGCCTCGCAGAGCTCGACCTCCGCGACGTCCTCGACCGGTTTCGCGCGCCCGGCTGTTCCTTTGTCGTTCCGCCGCTGGCGAGTGCGCAAAAACTGGCGCCGGACGATCGCGTCGACATCAGCCATGAGACCCTTCTGCGTCGCTGGAAGAAACTCGCGGGCGATCCGGCGATCCTGGACGCCGCGACCGGGCGTCCTGCGATTGGGTGGATGGCCGAGGAGCGCAACGACGGCCAGCGCTATCGCCTTCTGCTTTCGCTGCTCGGCGATACCCCGGACGACGAGAACGCGTCGCTCAAGGACCCGCTGGGAACCAGGCGCTGGTGGGATTCGCTGCCGCGCACCGCCGCCTGGGCCGAGCGCTACGGCGGCCGCTTCGACGCCGTGAAACGGCTGATCGACGACAATATCGCCGCCCAGCAACGGTCGCGGCGCAACAAGATCCTCGCCGTCGCCGCCGTCGTCGTCTCGATCCTGGCGTTCGTCGGCCTGATCGTCAAATTCCAGGTCGACAAGGCCCGCGCCCAGCAGGAGGCGATCGAACGCGGCGCGATGGATTCGGCGGCCGCGATGCTCCGTGACGTGCTCGCGGCCTACAACGCCGGCACGCTCAACCTGGAAGGCGCGAAGAGTCTCTGCTTCGGTTTCCGAGAACTTCTTGCGTGAGGTCCGTCGCGGACAAACGACGCATGCCGCAGATCCGCTCTGGATCGATGCGCTCAACCTCGAATCCGATCTTCAGTCAAACGCTCAAGACAAGCAAAAGCAGCTCGCGCTTGCCGAAGAAGCCAAGACCGTGGCGCAGCCCCTTGTCGCGGCGAACCCGAAAGATCAGGGACTCGAGCAGAAGCTCTACGACTCGCTGATCCGCTTCGGCAATGCGCTCGCGATGTTCCCGGGCGAAAGCGGAAAACTGCAGCAGGCGCTGAAAACGTATCAGGACGCCACTGTGGTCGCCGACGACCTCGCCCGGCAGAGCGCAACCGACAAGACGGAGGGCGCCCTCGGCGACGCGCATCTGAAGATCGGCGACATCTATGAAATCGAACATCAGCCCCACAAGGCGCTGGCCGAATATCGCAAGGGGCTGGCCATCTGCGAGGACGCCGCTGCGATCTTCCCAGGCAGCGCCGACGCCAAGCGCAACCGCGCCAACGCCCATTTCCGCATTGCCGAGGCGCTGCGCCAGGAGAGCCAGTGGGACGCGGCCGAGGAACAATACCGGCTTGCCGAACAGGATCAGCTCGCGATCCTCGCCAAGGACCCAACAAACGTCACGGTGAGGTCGAATCTCGCGTCGACCTACGATCACTGGGGTCTGCTGGCGAGCAGCAAGGGCGACCTCGAACTGGCCCTCGCCAAACTCAAGCTCGGCGTCGAGATGCAAAACGCGCTGATGCGGAGCGATCCGAGCAACCCGCAGTGGATCGCCTTCGCCGCGCCCAATTACGAGTCGATCTCAAGAACGCTCGATGAGCTCAAACGCCAGAACGAGGCGTACCGCTACCTTTCGAAGGCTTATGACCTCAGGAAGGCGTTGACGATCCGCGATCCGACCAACGGGCCGGACGAGATGCGTTTCGCCGTGACGGCGAAGTCGCTCGGCGACCGCAGCCAGGGCGTTCCGCAGATCGAGGCCTATCGCGACGCGATTCAGGCCTGGAAGCGCGTGGCCGACCTCGCCAAGCCGCCGGCTGCGATCAAGGCGCAGGGGGACGATGCGCTCGCCATCGCCAAATCCCTTGCCGACGCCAAGGACTGGCGCGACGCCCAATCGGCCTACTGGCTGGCGAAGCGCATTGCCGACATGAATCTCGCCGACGACCCGACGAGCGCCGTCTGGAAGGAAATATCGGACCGCGCAAAACAAAGCGCGCAAGACGCCGCCGCTGCGGCGACGGCCGCCGCCCTGGGGGACGCGTCAAATTGAAGGGCTGCCGCCTCAGCCGGCCGCTGACGAGCCGCTTGGCGACGACGCGACCGCGAGGTCGCGTAGCGTGCCGATGTAGACCCATCCGCCGACCGGGTTCACCGGATCGCCTTCGTGCGCGAGGTTGAACAGCCCGCCGTTCAGGAAGCCGAGCCCCTGATAGTGATGCTGGGTCATCAGGTGGCGCAGATAGGTCTCGAAATCGACGCGTTTCGGGGCTGGGAGGGATTGCTGCGCGTCCTGCCATTCTTGCCGGCGCTCCGGCGACCGCATAGCCGCGCGGAACTCCAAGACCGGTAGATAGTTCCCGCCGCCGCTCGCGGCGCTGTCGGTGATCCGGACGCCGCGGTTGTATTGCGGGCCCCTGGCGTGCGCCGCATCGAACGGAATTTGCCGTGACCACGAGGTCGACTGGCAGAGATCCACCGTCAGGGAATGCTCCGTGCGGTTGAGGACCTTCTCGATGATCTGGATGTGCTCGCCGGACGTCAGCGCGATGACGGAAAGGTCCTTGATCTCCGAAAGCGCCCGCACCGGCCTGAATTCGTATAGATAGTCGAGCGGGGGCCGGCCGAGATACTGTTGGCGAACGCCGGCGGCGACGAGATAGGTCCCGACGAAGCCGATGCAATCGAGGCCGAAGCAGTAGCCCTCGATCATCGCCTGAAGGAAGTTGGGCCCCATGAAAAACTGCGCGAACTGCGGCAGCGCCCGGATCTGCTGCTGATACGTGTTCACCAGCGAAAGCGCATATGTGACGTCGTCGAGCGCGCCCTGGCCGGTGAACACGCGGCCGAACGCCGCCGTGTGGACACGCGGCTGATCCGGCGTTCCCTGAGCCAGGCGCTGCAACTGAACGAGCAACGCCTGGGCGAGGTTCGCGCCGCCAAAATGGGTGTTCGCCGAGAGGTAGCGGTCGATCGACACCTTGCCGTCGGGGCTGCCCGTGTACTTCGGGACCTGCACCGCGTGCAGCATGTCGACATAGTGCGCCGGACCGAACTGCGCGTCAGTCACCGCCCGGCGCTCCGAGCAAAATCGCCGCGTTCCTGCGGTCGGCCGCCCGCGAGGACGACCCCGACGTGCCTCTTCATCGCGCGCTGCCCCTGTCGAAACCGGCGTCTAATGGCGCGCCCGGGCGGCCGGGCCAGACTTCGGCTCTTTTCCCAAGAGCGCCGCCGGAGACATCATCACGCGGCTTATCCGGTGGCGCAAGGCCGCGCTGGGCCTCAGCGGAAGAGGAGGTCGCGGACGACCGAGGCGCGCCGCGACGTTACTTCCGCGAAAGTCGTCGTACAGTTGATTTTCCTTGACAATGGCGCGATTACATGGCCGAATTCCTCAAGATTATTCAATATTATTCTGGCTGTAAAATCAGCCGGCAAACATTTAAAGACTTTGGAGGGAACCCATGGGCGACGTTCTCACCTATCATGTCGATAGCGCGCGCACGGGGCTGAAGTCGGCGTTTCCTTTCGCACCGGTCGGAGGGACATGGCGGCGCTACGTCGAAATCCCGACGGGCGCGCCGGTGCGCGCCGCGCCTCTATTCCTGTCGCAATATACATTTGTCGCGGGTCCGAACTCCGGCCAGACCCATGACGTGCTCGTCATCGCGGCGGCCGACAACAGGGTCTACGCCTATTCCGAGAATTTGCTGATCTCCGGCGCCCCGAACGCGCAGCTCTGGGTCCAGCAGGGACTCGGTCCGGCGAGCCCGCGCACGGGCAGCAACATTCCTCCGCCGGTCGGCATTTGCGGCACGCCCGTGATCGACCGCCCGAACGGGCTGATCTACGTCATGGCCTATGTGCACGGCGCCTCGAGCGACGCCTATACGCTGTTCGTGCTCGACATCAACACCGGCGCAGTCCTGGATCAGGCCTTGCTGGTCGACGCAGGCGCTCCGGGCCGACCGACGTTCGACCCGACGAAGCTGGATCAGCGGGGCGGACTCAACCTCGTCAACGGATGGATCTTCGCGACCTTCGCCGACTTTCTGAAATACGACGCGGACACCTATTACGGCTGGATCGTGGCCTGCAACCAGACCAACCTGTCGCAGCAATTATTCCTGCCAAGCACCCTGACGGCAACGAAGGGCGGCGGCATGTGGGGTCCGGGAGGCGCGGCCGCCGGGCCTGACGGAACGCTTTACGCCAGCACCGGTAACGGCATCAACCCGACTTACCAGCCGGGCACAAATCCTCCGCAGCCCCAGGCCGGAGACGATTTCGAGGGCGTCATCCACGTGCAGCTGACGGGGGCGCCAGCGCTCAAGGTCCTGGACCACTATCAGCCCACCTGGGCGAAAACGATGAACGACCAGGATCAGGATTTCGGCGGTTCGAGCCCGCTCGTGGTGTCAATCGGCGGACAGACGTTCGTCATCACCACGGCGAAGGACGGCAACATCTATTTGCTCGGTTCGACGCTGCCGGGCTTCGGCGGCGAACTGTGGACGAGCCGGAACAATGGAGGGCTGTTCAACCCGGAAAGCAAGACGGCGCCGGCCTATTTCCACGATGCGGCGAGCGGTAATGACTTCGTCTACGTGACCGGCAGCGGCCCGCCGGGCATCGCGGCGTTCACCATCGATGCGGCGAACAACAAGCTCGTGCCGGCCTGGAACGCCGGCTTGTCGTTCGGCGACGGTCCAGGCTCGCCCTTTATCATCTCGGAGCCGACCACCAACGCCGCGCTCGTCTGGGTCGTCGACGGCGTGGTCCATAACGACAACAAGATCGTCACGAGTCCGACCCTGTACGCGTTCAACGCCGTCTCGGGCGCCCTGGCGTTTCATTCTGACGCGGTCGCCGGCAACGGGATCGGCGACAACTGCCCCAATTTCGCGCCCATCGTCGCGGCCGCGCAAAGCGTCTTTGTCGGCGCCCTGACCAGCGTCGTCGGCTATCTGAACGTGCCCCCGACCTTGTCTATGATCATCGTTCAGAGCACGTTCGGCCAGAACGAAGTCGACCTCGGTTTGCCGGCCCCGAGTTTCCCGCAGGCCGGCTACGTGCAGCTCGACGGCTTCAGTCCGTCCGATATCGGCCCGCTCAACAGTCCGACGGTCGCGCTGACCTTTGCGTTCGCGCTCGACCCGACCCTGCCTTCGGCCGTCTCAAGCGCGATCAACGCCATGAATCTGCAAGCCGCGTTCGCGCAACCGGTCCTGCCGCTGGACCCGGCGCTGCCCGCCGCGCCGCAGGGCTTCTGGTTTCCGTTCACGGTGAGCTTCGCCAACAACTTAGGCTACCAGGCGATGCTCGCGGCGAACATCACCTCGACGAACGTCACGGTCACCGCGACTATGCTTGTCAAAGGGCTCAAGCTTCAGGCGTCGGGTCAGGTCCAGTTGACGACCGGCGAGGACCCGCGGTTCGTCGACGTCAATCCAAAGGCGCCGACCCAGTTTCCGACCTGGCTCAGCTTCGATCTGCGCTTCTTCAAGGTGCTGGTGCCTCCAAACGCCACCGGGCCGGTCAAGCTCTACGGCGGCAGCATCGAAACCGCGGCCGATGCGCCAGGCTTTATCGCGAGCGCCCTTCCGAATATTACCAACGCGATTTTCGACGGCTTGTCCCAGGACGAGGAACTCGACCAAGATCGAATTCCTGCAGCACGACAACGCCGGCAATCTCGTCTTCAATTTCGCGGTCGCACGCGTCCGCCTGATCGACAAGACCGCCGCGACCGCCAAGCAGGTCCGCGTCTTCTTCCGGCTGTTCGCGGCGCAGACGACGGCGAGCACCTTCAACGCGAATACGACTTACAAGACCTATTCGGATGGGGTCCATTACGGCCACAAGATCCCTCTGCTCGGCATCGAGGACGGCGAATACCGCACCATTCCCTGCTTCGCCACGGCGCGGGTCAATCTGACGGATCATACGCAATCGATGGATTCGCAATTGGATAAGCCGAACGCGCGCGACCTGAACTCCAGTCCCGGCGAGTCCGACTACTTCTTCGGCTGCTGGCTGGACGTCAATCAGCCGTTCCAGAAATTCCTGCCGAGCTCCGTCCCGGCGACCAATCCAAACGACGGCCCATGGCCAGGCGCCACGCTCCAGTCGATCCAGGAGGCGTTCGTCTCGGCGCCTCATCAGTGCCTCATCGCGGAAATCAATTTCGACGACACACCCATCCCTCCGGGCGTCGATACCGGCACGTCGGACAAGCTCGCGCAACGCAACATCGCCTGGATCGACGGGCCAAATCCCGGAATCTCCGCCTCGCGCCTGATGCCGCACCCGATCCAGGTGCGCCCAACTCTTGCGTCCGCAACCGCGCCCGACGAACTGATGATCCTTTGGGGAAGCACTCCCAAAGGAAGCGAGGCGGAGCTCTATTTTCCTTCGCTGAGCGCGGCGGAAATTCTCCGGCTCGCCAACCTGCGCTACTGCGACCATCGATTGCAGGTGATCGACGACCACACGATCGGTTGCTCGACGGGCGTGGGGTCGCTCATCCCCCTGCCCACAGGCAGCGCTTCCGCCGCAGGGCTCATGACCGTCGGATTGCCGGCCAGCGTCAAGAAGGGCGACGCCTATACGATCCTGGTCCGCCAGCTGACGCAGGCGAGGGCGGCGTTTCGCCCGCCGCCGCCCCCTCCGCCGCCGCCCCCGCAGATTCAATCCGCGGCGCGTAAGGGCCGGAAAGCGCCGGCCGCCATGTCCGCCCCCGCGCCGGCGCCCGCCGCTGTCGCGGCCCCGGCGGTCATCGAATGGCGCCGGGCGATGGGCGCGTTCCAGTTCGACCTGGTCATCAGCACGAAAGAGCAGCTCCTGTTGTCGGAAGAGCGGCTTCTCGCGGTGCTGCGCTGGATCGAGCTCAAGATGGCGCCGACGCGCAGCTGGCGGCCGGTGCTTCTGCGCTACATCGACCAGATCGCTGGGCGCGTCCGCGGCTTCGGCGGCGATCCGAACACGATCGCGCCGTCTCCGACCGGCGACGTCGGGCCCGCTCGCCCCGGAAAGCCGGAGGACGAGGATCGCGTGATGTTCACCGGCAAGGTGGCTGGACTGATGTTCGATCGATTTGGCGACTTCGAAGGCTTCGTCCTCGATTGCGAGCACGGAGACCGGGAGTTTTTCAGTCGCGAGCCGGAGATGCGGACGCTTGCCGACCGCGCCTGGATCGACCGGCTGCGGATCACGGTCGTGGCGGAGAAGGATCGGCCACGACGGCCGATCTCCATCATCGTGCGGCAGCCGCCGGCGCCGTTTCGTTGAGAAGGAACCGCCAGCGGCGCAATGGGAGGGTCCCTTGACAACAACAGTCGCATTCGAAAACGACCGCGTGAAAGTGTCGCGCGTCAAGCACGGCGGCCACGAACTTCAGTCGGCGCATCGGCGAGACCGGCTGATCGTCTATCTCGATGAGGGAACCGTCGTCCGCGCCGAGGGCGGCAAGACGGAGACGATCAAGCGGAAGGCTGGAGACGTCTCGTGGCGGGGCGCCTCAACCCATGAGGTCGAGAACGCCGGAGACCGCCAGCACGAGGTGCTGATCGTCGAGTTTAAATAGCGCGCCGCCGCCGGCGGCTCACGCCGCCGCCTTCAACGCTTGGTCGAGGTCGGCCAGGATGTCGTCGATGTGCTCGAGGCCGATCGACAGGCGGACGTAGCTGTCCGACACGCCGGTGGCGAGCTGGTCCTCGGCCGAGAGCTGCGAGTGCGTGGTGGTCGCCGGGTGGATGGCGAGCGAGCGCGCGTCGCCGATGTTGGCGACGTGGTAGAGGAGTTTCAGGGCGTCGATGAACTTCCGCCCGGCGTCCTTGCCGCCCTTGATCTCGAAGCCGACGAGGCCGCCCTGCCCGCCCTTCAGGTATTTTTCCGCGCGCCGGCGCGCCTCGCCGAGCTGCTGCGACGGATGGATGACCTTCGTCACTTCCGGGCGCTTGACGAGCCACTTCGCCACCGCCAGGGCGTTGGTCGAATGGCGCTCGATGCGCAACGGCAGCGTCTCGATCCCCTGCAGCGTCAGGAAGGCGTTGAACGGCGACATCGCCGCGCCGAGGTCGCGCAGCAGCGTCACGCGCGCCTTGATGATGTAGGCGATCGGCCCGAGCGGCTTGACCGCCTCCGACCAGATCGCCCCGTGGTAACTCGGGTCGGGCGTGTTCAGCGCCGGCTGACGGCCCTTGTGCTCCTCCCAGGGGAAAGTCCCGCTGTCGACCAGGAGGCCGCCGATCGACGTGCCGTGGCCGCCGAGATACTTGGTCGAAGAATAAACAATAATCGCCGCGCCATGGTCGAACGGCCGCGTCAGGATCGGCGCCGCCGTATTGTCCATGATCAGCGGAATGCCGAACCGGCGGCCGATCGCCGCCACTTCCGCGATCGGGAAGACGATCAGCTTCGGGTTCGGCAGCGTCTCGGCGTAGTAGGCGCGGGTACGGTCGTCGGTGGCGCGAGCGAAATTCTCCGGATCGTCCGGATCGACGAAGCGGACCTCGATGCCCTGGTCCTTCAAAGTGTTGGCGAACAGGTTCCAGGTGCCGCCATAAAGGTCGGTCGAGGAAACGACATTGTCGCCGGCCCTGGCGAGGTTCTGCAGCGCAAAGGCCGAAGCCGCCTGCCCGCTCGCCAGCGCCAGCGCGCCGACCCCGCCATCGAGCGCGGCGATGCGCTTCTCGAGCACGTCGTTGGTCGGGTTCATGATGCGGGTGTAGATGTTGCCGAGTTCCTTGAGCGCGAACAGGTTCGCCGCGTGTTCGGCGCTCTGAAACTGGTACGAGGTCGTCTGGTAGATCGGCACCGCGACCGCGCCGGTCGTCGGATCGGCGCGCCATCCGGCGTGCAGGGCCAGCGTTTCAGGCTTCTGAGACATGCGTTGTTTCCTTCCTTGCGCTCGCGCCCCTGTTGTGACGAAGCCCAGCGTCGATGCGACGGACGCAGGCGCTTTTCACTCCTCAACGGCGAGAGTCGACTCTTATCATGCACAAAGTCAGTAGATTTTGTGGACCATAACCGGGGGCGTCCGGGCGCGCAAGGCGCTCGCGACGCAGGCCGGCCGTGCGGGACGTTCCTTCCCTTTGCATTTCCGTTCGCGCTTCCTGCTTAGACTCTTGTATTGTCGGCGCGATAGGAACGGAAGCGCCAACTCGACGATGCGGTCCCGGGAGCGGACCAGGAGAGGCGAATGAGCATAGGGGGCGATATGGTCAGGCACGAGCGGGCGCGTCGGTTTCACTTGCCGCACGCTCATCTCGAATCCACGTTCGGCAACGACTGGTTCGGGCGCCACGCCGAGGACTTCGCCCGGTTTTTCGGCACGCCGACCTTTCTCATCGCCCAGTCGATCATCGTCGCGGTCTGGATCCTGGTGAACGTGGCCGGCTGGACGAGCTTCGACATCTATCCGTTCATTCTCCTGAACCTCGCCTTCTCGCTGCAAGCCGCGTACGCTGCCCCCCTCATCCTGCTCGCCCAGACCCGCCAGGCCGACCGCGACAAGGCGATGAGCCTCGCCGACGCGCAGCACCGCGAGGAGTTGCACCAGGTCAACGAGGACCGGCAGCAGCAGATGCGGCAACAGTCGGAGCTGATGCTGAACATGCTGGGGCAGAATACGGCTTTGACGGAGACGGTGGAAAGGCTGTTGCGCCAGAATACCGAACTCACTGCGACGGTCCACGCGCTGGTCGAACGCATCGAGAGCATGACTGCGGAGCTGCACAGCCGTCTCGCCTCGCCGGCGGCCTGAACGCCCGTGGCGATCCCCCTGAACGTGTTCCGGCCCGCGCTTGTCGCCGCGCTCGTTCTGCTCGCGTCGTCCGCGCTCGCCGCCGATCCGCACCCGCCCCAGCTCACGGTGTCGTTCCTGTCGCGGCCCGCCCCGATCGTACAGAGCGGCGTCACCAAGCTTGCCTACGAAATGGTGCTGACGAACTTCGTCGGCAGCCCGTACCGAATCGCCTCGATCGAGACGCGCGCGGGCGATAGCCGCGCGACCTTCGGCGCTTCGGCGCTTTCCTCCATGATGCTGCGCTTCGACGATCGCGGCCGGACGCAGCCGCCGGCCGATCCGCTGACCCTCGAAGGCGGCCGCGGCGCCGTCGTGTTCTTCCTCATCGACCTCGGGGGAGCGAAAGCCCCTGAGCAGATCGCGCATCGCCTCAGCGTGATCGACGACAAGGGCGAGGCGCACGAGGTCGACCCCCCTCCCCTGCCCGTCTCGCAGGAAAGTCCGATCGTCGTCGCGCCCCCGCTCAGGGGGACATGGATCGCTGGGGATTCGCTGAGCAACGGCAAGGACGCCGCCCATCGCCGGGCGATGCTCGTCGTCGACGGACGCGCCTTTATCGCCCAGCGCTATGCGATCGACTGGGTGCAGGCGCCAACCGTGGACGGCAAGGTCACGACCTGGAAGGGGCCGGAGGACCAGAACGCCAGCTACTTCTGCTATGACCAGCCGATCTACAGCGTCGGCGACGGGACGGTTGTGGACGCCAGCGACGGCATGGCCGAGAACGTCCCGCATTCGGGAAAGCACGCCGTCCCGATCGGCTTCGATAACGCGGGCGGCAATCACGTCGTCGTTGAGATCGCCCCGCATCGCTACGCCTTCTACGCCCACATGCGCCCCGGGACGGTGCGCGTGAAGGTCGGCGATCGGGTGCATCTGGGCGACGTCCTCGGCCGGGTCGGCAATTCGGGCAGCTCGGAGGAGCCGCATCTGCATTTCCACATCGACGACGAGCCTTCGTTCCTCGCCGGCGACGGCGTTCCCTTCGCCTTCACCAAAGGGGTCGCGAGCGGCGCGGTCGCGGCCGACGTCGCCTCGCCCGAAGCCATCACCTTCGGCGCGATCGGGCCGCAAAAGCCGTTCGTCGACGACTATCCGGCCGAGAACGCGCTCGTGACGTTCGAATAGCGCGTGCGAACGTCACCAGCGCCGACCGTCACCGACAGACAAGCCAACGGAGGAAACGACGGGGAACCGAGCCGCCCTGGCGCTCGTCGCCGCTGTTTCCGCCGCCCTGCCCGCGCCGGCGCAAACCGTGGCGCCATCCTTCGGGCCGGAGTTGCAACTCTCCGTTCGCCAGATTGTCCGGCGGCTCGAACTCGCTGACCGGCGGGCCGTGCTGCGAACGTCTCCGGGCGGTCACTGCGCCTACCCGGCGGTCCTTGAACGCTCGCCCTCGCTCGTTCCCGCCGTTCGACCAAGACTCGGTCCCGCCCATCGGCGTCATTGCTGGCTCAGGCGCCGAGCCGACGCCGGCGCTGGTCGTTATCGCGCGTCGAATCTTCAGCGGCAGCGGAGCTGAGGCGGCGGCGCGAACGCGGGGATGACAGAATACCGGCGTTTGGCTAGCCTGCGACTTCACGTCGCTTTGAAATCGCGGCTCCCGGAGGCGTTAAACTGGTCACAGCCGGTTCGCCTGGTCGGCGACGCGTGGTAAGCGCCTGCGTTGCGCGCGCAGGGCTTGGCGGCGGCGCTGCGGCAATTCGGCGAAAGCACCAGGAAGACACCATGACCCACGCCCAGTCCGACAGCGCTTTGCATAAGCTCGCGGCCGAGTTGATGAGCGCGCCCGCCGTCGTCGCCGAGGAGACCGCGACCATCCGAGAGGTGGCCGAGCTGATGCTGACCAAGAACGTCGGCGCGGCGCCCATTGTCAACGCGTCGGGCCAGGCGATCGGCTTCGTGAGCGACGGCGATCTGCTGTTTCGCGTGAGGGACGACGGCCGCCGCGCCTGGTGGCTGAGCATGCTCGTCGAGGGCGCCGGAGCCGACGAGGCGTTCGCCGCGCACCGCGACCGTCCCGTGCGCGAAGTCATGTCCGCTCCGCTCATCAGCATCGGCCGGAGGACGACAGCGCCGGAGATCGCCGAGGCGCTTCTGGCCCATCAGATCAAGCGGCTTCCGGTGATCGAGGACGGGCGGGTGGTCGGCATCGTCAGCCGCACGGACCTGCTGGCCGTCGTCGAAAGCATCCCAAAGGTCCGTCTGGAAGAGGAGCCCGGCGCGGGTCTGTTGAGCTTCCTCGAGTCGCTGATCGGCGGCTCGTCGTTGCGCGGCGGCCCCGACCGGCCGCAGTCGGCTCATTCAGGACAGGCGCAGGCGGCGGCCCCGCAGGCCGCGGCGGCGGAATCGCCCAAGCCCTTTTCGGCCAACGACTTTCGCGCCCGGGTCAGTTCCTTCAAGACCGGGACCGTCGACCAAAAGGAGAGGGAGCGCAAAGCGGCCGACCTCGAGCGCCGCCGCCAGGTCAAGGCCCTGGTCGACATCCATGTCAACGAACACCTTTGGCGGGAGATGATGGAGCATGCCTCGCTGGCCGCGACCAGCGGCGACACGGAGTACTTGCTGCTGCAATTCCCCTCGGACCTCTGCACCGACGGAGGCCGCGAGATCGACGTCGCCGAGGAGGGCTGGGAGAAGACCCTGCGCGGCGAGGCCGCCGACCTCTACGACCGCTGGCGCAAGGAACTCAAGCCGCAGGGCTTCGGTCTCAGCGCCCGGATCGTCTCCTACAACGACGGCATCATCGGCGATATCGGGCTGTTCCTGACCTGGGGCGGCGGATAGGGGAAGCGCCCTGCGTTTGCTTCGGTCAAATCGAAGGCGTTCTCCTTCCCCCCTTGTGGGGGAAGGCAGGGATGGGGGGTCGCTCTGACCGGGGGAATTGTGGGTCTCGCTCATTGCGACTATTGGGCGGCGCGACCCCCCTCCCCGACCCTCCCCCACAAGGGGGGAGGGAAAGTTGCCTCCCTTCGATTGGTTGAAGCGGGCGACTGGGCGCCTAGTTCCGGGAAGGCTCGCGAACCCAAGCCTGCATCAGCCTTTCCTCAATCCGCCGCTTGCTTGCGCGCCAGCGCAAGGGAGGGGATCATGCGACCCCCGGACCTGATCCGGGACGCTGCCCGCGGACAAGGGTCGAGGACGCCGCCGGCAGACAGGCGGGTTGGCTGCTCTCAAAGACTATCGTCGATAGCCGTCCGCCTCACGGCAGTTTCTTGATGAACCCGGCGAGGCGCATCAGCCCTTCGGGCCAGGGCCCATGGCCGCTCCCGGCGTCGAGGCCGCCGGCATGTCCGGCGTCGATCAGATCCGCGCCCCATGCGGCGGCGAGCGCCGCCTCGGCGTCATAAGCCCCCTCGGCGTCGTTGCGGCTGGCGACCACGACCGCCGGCCACGGCAGCGGCGCGCCCGGAAGGGACCACCTGCCGCCTGTCACGCGATCGAGCCCAGCGCGGTCGGTTGGAGAAACGAGGAAGGCGCCGCGGATGTCTGCGCCGCCGAGCCCGAAGGCGGCGCTGGCGATGGCGGCCGCGCCAAACCCATGGCCGACGAACAGCACCGGCCGCCGGGCCGCGCGTACGGCGTCCGCGATGGCCCCTGTCCATATTTCAGGCCGTGTGGCGCGGACATCGCTCGGCGACACCAGGCGGGCGGTGGAGAGCTTGGCGGCCCATCGGCTCGGCCAGTCGCCCTCGTCGGCGCCGCCGAGGCGGGGAACGATCAGAACGTCGAAGTCGGAAATGCGCATGGGGCTCCATACCACGGGCCGGGCCGTCGCAACGATTGCGGTCTGCAGGCAAACGGCGTTCGGCAGAGCCGCCTAGCTGGGCGACGCCGGGCGACCGGACCGACGACCTAGGCGCCAAAATCAATCGCTTGGCGCCCGACCGGAACGGCAGGAGTGCGCAAATAGCGGGCGTTGCCGAACGGTGCGGCGAAGGGGTCCTGTCCGCCCCTTTGCTGCCCTTCCCGGTCGGTCTCGCAACGTGAAGAGGGTGCCAACTGCGGTCGTTCCCGGCATGACGAGCAGGCCCCATTGCCTCATCGGGCCGGAGATGATGCGCGTCCGCCGCTGAGCAGCACGCTGAACACACGGCCATCTTCAAAGCCGTACCGCCGACGCGACCACGGTGACCTTGGCGTCGGGAATTTGGGCCTCCAGCTCCTTTTTCAGGGATTGGTTGATCGCGTCGATCTCGCCGATGCGCCGGTCCGCGGAAAAGCCGATCCCGATCTCGATGTACTTGATCACGCCGGAGCGCGGGGTGCGCACGTGATGAATCGCGTCGATGCGGTCGAATTTGCAGAGGAGCACGCGGTTGACCAGCGCGAGCTGCGCGGGATCGAGCATTCTGTCCATGAGGTCGAGCAAGGCGCCGGCAATCATTTGGTACGCCGTCCAGAGCATCATCTGGACCACGACCGTCGAGCCGACCACGTCAGCGACCCGACCGTTGATCTAGCCGGCGAACATCACCGAGACAAGGATGGCGAGCGTCGCCGAAGCTGAAGACACCACCTTCAGCAATCTCGTCCTGACCTGTCCGTCGATCAGAACAGAGACGCCGAAACGACGGGCGCGCAGATAGGTCACGAACATCCAGGCGTTCTGGGTCGTGTTGACCGCGCCGGTGGCGGTGGCGACCGCGAACCCAACGGGGTTGGCCTGCGCCGGCTGCAGCATCGAGAGCACGCCAAGCGCGAAAATCCAGATGCTGGACAGCACGAGCGCTGCGCCGATCAACAGATTGAGGAAGCTTTCGATCTTGCCGGATCCATACTGGTAGCTCGGTAGCCGCCCGCGGTGGATGCGACGCATCACGACATAAGCGAACAGTTCCAGCAGGGTGAGAAGGCACGCCCGCATCGCGTCGGCCAGCAACGTCAGGGAACCCGACCAGATCGCGATGGCAAGAATCGGCGTCGAGAGCAGCACGTCCGTCCCCACCCCAAGCGACATTGCGCGCTCGCGTCGCCGGTCTGCTTCCGACATCGGCGAGGCCGCGAGCCAGTGGCGAGGGTTGCTAATCCGAAAGCCGTTGCCTACGAGAGTTTGCCCACCGGGTGGGATCAGGGCCTGAGCTGGCGTCAAGCCCGCGCCGGCGCAGACGACGTGAAGCAGGGTTTGAGCGCTCAATATGCTTGCTCCCTAGAAATTCAGTGGGGCGAAAAAGCAGTAGGCGGCCGACTGAGAGCCGTCGAGAAATTGGCGATAGAAGATCCAGTATTCGCCGTCCTGACTCGGCTGCGCAAATTTGACGCCGAGCGGCGCGTGATAGCCTTCGATAACATATTCGCCGCGTGCGTTGAACGTGACCTGTTCGGGCCGGAGATGGTGCGCATCCGCTGCTCCGCAGCACGCCTTCTTGATCCAAGCTGGGACGGCTTTGCCGTTCGCCCATTGGTCATGGGCGACGGCCGGAGCGGCGCCGAATACGAGAACTGCGGCAAGACAGAGACGCATAGGGTTACCCTCGTCTTGAGGAGCCTCAGGACAAATCTCGCCAAGCGGCGTTATTGCGAGCCGAGTTGCCGCGAAGGAACCTGATCACGACGCTGTCCTGCGGAAGCAGCATCGAGTCGGCAGTCGCCCAGATCACATAGCAGGCGAGCATCGCCACTGCGTTGAACGCAAAGACGCGGTCATCGTGCGCTTTGGTGGATAATAAATCAGCAATCGTCGCGATGATGGCGGGAAAGCGACTGGTCAACACGATATTGCGGCACAACGCGCTGGCGTCAATCTTGCGGCCCAGAAGCAACAGCTCGCCGCGAACGCCGAACGCGCTTCCGAACTTTCCGGCTGCATGCAGCAGCCCCGAGGTGGCGGCGAGGAAAGGATTGCTGAGAAGGTACAAGCCCGCGCCAAGCCCGATCGCTCCAAAGCCCGACAAAAGATCTCCAAGCCCCGTCAATTTCTGATCGGGCGGATATCCGTTCGACCAAGCCCGATGATAAGCTTCGCCGCTCCAAAAGAAGATCGCTGTTGCGATCGCCAGCGCAACGGCGGCCGGACTTCCCGCAATATATCGCATTCCGATCGACAGAACTTTCGAGACGCTGTTCGTCGACTCGGTTGCGACGAGAAACGTCACGCACAGGCCAGCGCCGAATCCAAGCCCATTGCCGAAATTATACAACCCGCCAGGCCCATTCAGTCGGCTGACGATCGCCGCTCGCCACCGGAACAAAGGCTGTGTTGCGGGCTCGTGCAGGGACCTCGGGTCACTCATTGACGTCTCTCCAAACAGGCAGCTTCGCGCGCATTTAACTATTAACGTGTGTCGGAGGTTGAATCCCTATCTGGTCTGTGATCGCAGTCACACAACCGCCTCCACTTATAACGTGTAGTTAAGTCCCACTTAGGTTGTAGTCGAAGCGCCTGCGCCTTTCGGATTGCAACTTGCCGCTCGCGCGACTTAAAGTCCTAAAGCTGGTCCGAAAAAGTTCCGAAGAATCGCCAAACCGATAGTGCACCTGTCCATGACGATCTATGCGCTGGGACCATTTCGGCTGGACACTCAGGATGGCCTGCTACTGTGCGGAAGGGAGCCCGTTGCGCTCGGCCGGCGCGCGATAGCGTTGTTGCGGGCGTTGGTAGAGCAGCCTGGCGCATTGCTTTCTAAGGATGCTCTGATCGAAGCCGCGTGGTCTGGCCAATCCGTCGAGGAAAGCAACCTCACGGTTCAGATTGCGGCCTTGCGCCGGACGCTCGGCACGACCCCGGGCGGTGACCGCTGGATCGAGACCATGCCCGGTCGCGGCTATCGATTCATTGGGCCGGTCGTCACCGAATCGCGCGAAGGCGCGCCCGATAAATCTGTCCCGCCCCGCCTCTCGATCGTCGTCTTGCCGTTCGCCAATATCGGCGGCGACCTGGAGCTCGAGCAATTCGTCGACGGGATCACCGAGAGCCTCACAACCGATCTGTCTCAGGTACGAGGCGCCGTCGTAATCGCCCGCAATACGGCTTTCACTTACAAAGGCAAGCCGCTCGACGCCAAGCAGATCGGCCGCGAGTTGAACGTCCGCTATGTCCTCGAGGGTAGCGTCCAGCGCGGCACAAATCGCATGCGCATTAATGTCCAGCTCATCGACGCCGATACGGGCAATCATCTCTGGGCCGAGCGCTTCGACAAACCGCTCGCCGATCTCTTCGACATGCAGGACGAAATCGTCAGGCGCCTGGCGAACGCGCTAGACGCTCAACTCACCGCCGCCGAGGCACGCCGCGCAGAACCCGACGAAGTCGAACGGGAGCGTGCGCTCGAGCCGCGACTGCGAACGACGCACGCGTTCGACGAGGGGGAAGGGCGCGCCCCGGAGCGGCGCTACGTCGCCGCCCTCGCTGCGGAACTGGTTCCTCGAGTTGGGAATCGCATGCCGAGCGATCCCGAGGACCTGAGCGCAATCGTCGCCGAGTTCCGCCAACACGCCGCAAATGCCGTGACCGAATACGGCGGAGTGATCGGGGAGCGGCGTGGATGCGAGATCGTCGCCTATTTCGGCGTTCCGCACACTAAGGAAAACGACGGCGAGCGCGCCGTCCGCGCCGCGCTCGCGATCCAGCGGGCGCTCGTGAATCGCGACGCGCGCAACCCGGCGACCGGCGCGCCAGAGTTCGCCGCGCGGATCGGGCTCGATAGCGGGCGGGTCATAGTCGACTCCGCCGGCGAGGTCTACGGCGAGGCGCTCAACGTCGCCGCGCGCGTGCAGAGCGCTGCGACGCCCGGAGACGTTTGGATTACGCTGGGGGTGCATCGGCAGATCGCGGGCCAGTTCGTCGCGGAGGACAAGGGCGAGCACGAACTGAAAGGCGTGCCCGACAAGCTGCAGCTCTATCGCATCGTGCGCGTGAGCGGCGCCGGGCGGCGCGGCGGTTACCGCGCGCCGACGGCGCTGGTCGGCCGCGGCGAGGAGCTCGATATCCTCGAGCGCCGCTGGGAGCGCGCGCGCCGCGGCGATGGTCAGCTCAAGCTGATCGTCGGCGAGCCCGGCCTTGGCAAGTCGCGGCTGATCGAGGAGTTCCGCGCCCGGCTCGCTGAGACGCCGCACACCTGGGTCGAGTGGGCGTCCTCACAACTGTTGCAGAACACGCCGCTGCACCCAATTGCGGAATGGGGCCGCGCCCGCTTCGGCGGCGACCAAGTCGACGGAGAAAAGCGCCTCGCCGAACTCGAAGCGGCGCTCGCCTCCGTTGGAGTCGACGCCGCCGAATATGCGCCACTGCTGGCGCCCGTGATCGACGCGCCGCTACCGCCGGAACGCATTCCGAAACTTTCGTCCTTGGAATTGCGCAGCCGCCAGCTTGCGGCGCTCGTCGCCTGGGTGCTCGCCGGCGCTCGGACCCAGCCAGTCGTGCTCGTTTTTGAGGACTTGCACTGGGCCGATCCGACTTCGCTCGAAGTGCTGCAGGCGCTGGCCGAACGCGGCGCGCAGGCGCCGCTGTTGATCCTGGCTACGACGCGGCCCGATTTCCGCCCTCCGTGGAAACCGCGCTCGCACCACGGTGTGATCTCGCTCGCGCCGCTCGACCCTGACGACATCGTGTGCATGGTAGGCGAGATCGCGGTGCGCCATACCCTTTCGAAAGACGTGATCGAGGGCGTCTTCGAACGCAGCGGCGGCGTGCCGCTGTTTGTCGAGGAAGTGACGCGGCTCTTGCTCGAGGGCGGCGTGCAGGCGATCCCGCCGACCCTGCAACAATCGCTCGCCGCCCGTCTCGACCGGCTCGGCGCAGCGCGCGAGATCGCGCAGATCGGCGCCGTGCTCGGACGCGACTTCTCGCACGCGCTGCTGCAAGCAGTGGCGGGGCTGGACGAGCCGGCGCTGCGCGCCGCGCTCGTCCGGCTCGCGGACGCCGAACTGCTGTTCGTCGAAGGCGTCGCGCCGCACGCGCACTATCGCTTCAAGCACGCGCTAATCCAGGAGGCCGCCTACGACAGCCTCCTGAAGAGCCGTCGTCAGACGCTGCACCGACGCGCCGCCGAGGTTTTGCTGGCCTCGCCTTCGCCGGAGGCCGAGGCGCTCGCGCATCATTTCACTCAAGGAGATCAGATCGACCTCGCGATCAAATGGTGGGGCAAGGCCGGCGACCACGCCCTGCACCGCTCCGCTTTCGTCGAAGCGATCTCGCATCTGGGCAAGGCGATCGAACTCTCGAACAAGGCGGGCGGGGCGGCAAGGCCGCGCGACGCCGTCGTGAGCGTATTGGCCAGCCAACGGCTGAAATTGCACACCAGCTATGGCCAGGCCATCATGTGGTCCAAGGGGTTCACCGCCGAGGAGACGAAGGTCGCCTTCGCGCGTGTCGAAGAGCTCGCGACGCAGATTGGCGATGCCGAGGCGCCGCTCGACGCCTGTTATGCTCGATGGGTGCACAGTATATGGCGCGGCGAGTTTGGGTCCGCCCGCGAAGCGGCCGAGAGCTTCCTGCGCGTAGCGGAACGTGCGGCGCGGCCGACGGAGGCGGCGGTCGGGCATCGCATTTTAGGATGGACCCGCCTCCTCCAGGGCGATCTCGAGGAGGCACGGGCGCATTGCGAACAGACGTTACGGATTTACGACCCCGAGCGAGACCGCGAAGCCAAGTTCCGCTTCGGACAGGATTCGGCAGTTGCCGCAACCGGGTTACTGGCTCTCGCCACTTGGCGCCTCGGAGCTGTCGAACGCGCTCGGGAATTGATGAACGAGGCGGTCGCGCGCGCAGTCGAATCCGTTCATGTTCCAACGCTCGCCAGCAGGTACAGCGGCCAGGGCTTGCTTGAAATGGTTCGTGACGACGCCATAGCGGGCCGGCGCGCTGCAGAAGCCGCTGTGGCGCTCGGCCGAGAGCACGGCCTGACGCTCTATCGAGCCATTGCAGAGATCAACTTGGCCTGGGCGCGCGCGAAGCTTCGCGATCAGGACGCTGGCCCGGCCGTGTTTCGGCTAGCGGTGGCCGGATATTCAGACCAAGGAAACAAGCTGAGTGTGCCGTTTTATCGAGGCCTACTCGCGGAAATCGAAGGGGAGGTGGGCGACCCGGACGTCGCCCTGACCGAAATCGATGCGGCGCTGGCGCTCTCCGACGAGACCGGCGAGCATTGGTTCGACGCCGGACTCCATCGCATTCGCGGCGAGATCCTCGTCAAGCACAACCCCGCCACCGCAGAAGCCGCCTTCCTCGCCGCCCTCGCCGTCGCGCAGCGGCAAAAGGCCCGCAGCTTTGCGCTGCGCGCGGCGCTGTCGCTCGCCAAGCTCTACCACTCCACTGGCCGCCCGATCGACGCCCACGACGTTCTCGGGCCGGCGCTGCAAGGCTTTTCGCCGACGCCGGAGTTTCCGCAAGTTGGGGAGGCATTAGAACTGGTGGCCACGATCAAGGCCAGGGCGCAATCCTAACGTGGTCGTGCGGGCGAGCCGATCCTCACCGTGATCGAGGGCGGCGAGACACCCGCGACGTCCGCAACGCCGGCGCTTTACTCGCCGAGCGGCGACCGTAGCGATCTAGGACGACCGCTTGACGTTGACTCCGGCCCCTGAATCGCTCGCGACGAACTTCCGCATCGGGCGGAAACCGCGCCAAGAGGCACGGACCGCTTACCCTCCGACTTGCGACGTTCTCAGGCGCGATCTGCAACGGCGGGTCTACGTCGACTCCCGCCGTTCCCGGGCAGACTTCGGGAAGGCAAGACTTCTGCCTGTTCCCGCGGTTTGGCCGACATCCGCTTTTCTCGTTGTGCGGCTTATCGACTGTCGGCGAGCGGTGAAGCCGACGGCGCCGCCGGCAATCCCTCGCCGCGTTGCTTCCGCCTCCCGTAACGCCTTGACAGATCATACCTTTTCGGTCGAGAGCGACAAAATGCTTTGGAAAATGCAATGTTCATGCTATGTTCTTTCCGTTTAGGCAAAAGAGGGCCGCCACCGGCGGCCGGCGAGGACGGCATGGACGAGACGACGAGGGGACACACCACCACCTTCACCCGGGCGGCGCGGACGCGGCGCATGCTCGACTGCCTGCGCGAGGGCTGGAGCTACCGCGACGTCGCCAGCGTGGAGAGCCTTTCGGAGCGGCGGGTGCGGCAGATCGTCGGCGCGCATGTCAGGCGCTTCGAGCCGGTCGACGAGGACATCCACGCCGCCCTGCAGGTCGAGCGGCTGGAGTTCGCCGTGAAAATGGCGGGCGAGGCGCTGGCGAAGGGCGACATCCGGGCGATCGCGCCCTACATCAAGGCGATCGACCGGCTCGACGCCTACCAGACGCGCGCCCGCAAGGCCGCGCCGCAGCCGTCGCACGAGGGCGACGCGCTGGTGGTCAAGATGCTCGTCGACCGGATCGAGCGCGGCATCAAAGCCGAGATGGCGGCGGCGGCGGCCGCATCGCCCGACCCGGTCGCCGCGCACGAACCCGTCATCGAGGCTGAGCCCTCGCCGCCGCCGATCGAGCCGGAAAGCCCGGTCGCGGCGGCGGCGCCTACAACCGTGGCTGAGCCTGCCCCGCCGCTCGCGGGGCCGAACGGGCCCATCGCGCCCGCGGCCGGCCAGCAGTCCGCGCCGCCGCCCGACCGCTGGGCTCGGCCGTCCCCGCGGCAAGCCGGGCTGGAGAGGCCGCTCCACGTGCCGTCGTGGCTCGCCGTCGGGGCGCCGCTCGCCCCGCCGGCCCCGGCGCCGGTCGCCGCGCCTTTGGCGCAGCCGAACATGTCGAACTTCGCAATGACGAATTATAGCCCGATTATCTGGCCGTAACGCATTGATAAAGTCTCGATCCGCGGAAATTTTTTGCAACTTTTTGAAGCCCATGGAGAGTTTTGGAACACCCCAGCGGAAAGAAAGGGAAGCTTTTGGCAGCCGTTTGAAGGAAAGGGAACGCGGGCGGGCGGAGCGCGACGTCTATTCCTCGAGTTCGCTGTCCCAGTAAAGATAGTCCATCCAGCTCTCGTGCAAATAGTTCGGCGGGAACGCCCGGCCGTTCTGGTGCAGGTCGTGCACCGTCGGCTGATAGGGCTCCGTCGCCGGCCACATCCGCGCCACCGAAGGCAGCTTGTCCGCCTTCCTGAGGTTGCAGACCGAGCAGGCGGCGACCACGTTCTCCCAACTCGTCACGCCGCCCTTGGAGCGCGGGATGACGTGGTCGAACGTCAGTTCCTCCCGCTCGCCGCAGTACTGGCAGGTGAACCGGTCGCGTAAGAAAACGTTGAACCGGGTGAAGGCCGGGAAGCGGGTCGGCTTGACGTAGCTCTTCAGCGACACCACCGAGGGGAGCCGCATCTCGAACGACGGGCTGCGGACCAGCGTCTCGTATTCGGAAAGAATGTTGACCCGCTCGAGGAAGACCGCCTTGATCGCGTCCTGCCAGCACCAGATGGACAGGGGATAGTAGCTGAGCGGCCGAAAGTCCGCATTCAACACAAGAGCCGGGCAGTTGCCTGGCGAAAGCGCCTGAACATGAACAGTCACGAAAACGCTCCGTACCTCCATTGGCAACGAAGCCGGACCGCACCCGACCGCGCCCTTACTCTACAGCTAGCGTGACACCCTTGTGAAGGCCCGGGATTTTGTGGCTTTTCAACGGCTTCGCCACGGCGTGCGGAGGCAGGCGTGCGAATCGGTCATCGCGCCTGACGCTCGATGGCTTCCATGTCGGCGTCCGATAGGCCGAAATGGTGGCCGATCTCGTGCACCAGCACATGGGTGACGACGGCCTCGAGCGGATCTTCGCCGTCGCACCAGGCGTCGAGCAGAGGCCGGCGATAGAGCCAGATCATGTTGGGCAGGCGCCCCGTCTCATCGGTCGCGCCGCGGTCCGGCAGGCCCTGCCCGCGAAACAGGCCGAGCAGGTCGAACTCGCTCTCGATCCCCATCTCGTCGAGCGTGTCGTCGTCGGCAAAATCCACGACCTGAATGACGAGCCCCTCGCACAACGCGCGGAACTGCGCCGGCAGCCGCTGAAAGGCCGCGTCAGCCAGCGCCTCGATGTCTTCCAGGGCCGGCGCGGTAAGGCGTCCGACGGCGCTCGGCTCGGCAGGGCTCATGGCGGCGTCCGTGTCGGCTGGCGGCTCGACGTCGATCGATCGGACGCGTGCGGCGTCGAGGCCGTCGACCAGGCGCAACATGCGCTGGGCGAGCGCGGCGCGAATCTTGTCGGCGGCCTCGGGGAACTCCGCAAGGACACGTCGGAACGTCTCGCGAGGGATGCGGGTGAGCACGGTATCCTCGACCGCCCGGGCCTCGACCCGCCGGACGACCGGCGCATAGAGCGCGCTCTCGCCGATCAGCGCCCCGGTCGTCACCCGTCGCCCGCGGTTGGGCGCCCCGCTCGCGTCCTGCACCAGGATGGCGCCGGCCTGAACGAAATAGCCCGCATCGCCCGCGTCGCCCGCGCTAAAAAGGGTCTCGCCCGCGCGCAGGCGCTGTCTCGCGCAGGAAAAAGCGACGAGCTGCACCGCCTCGCGCGGCATCAAGCTGAACGGACGGGTCCGCGCCAGCCGTGCGACGTCGGCGTCGAGCGTCACCCGGACCGCCCTTCGTAGGCGGCGACGAGCCTGTAGCCGCCGGCCTCGGTGACGAGGAGTTGCGCGTCCGCGGGATTGTCCTCGATCTTCTGCCTGAGGCGGTAGATGTGCGTTTCGAGGGTGTGGGTGGTGACGTTGGAATTGTAGCCCCAGACGTGCTTCAGCAGCGTCTCGCGCGCCACCGGCTGCTGGTCGGCCCGGTGCAGGAAGCGCAGGATCGCCGCCTCCTTCTCGGTCAGGCGAAGTTTGACGCCCTTCGCGTTGACCAGGTTCTTAGAGGTCGGCCGGAACAGGTAGGGCCCAACCTTGAATTCGCTGTCCTCGCCGGCCTCGTATTGCCTGAGCTGGGCTCGGATCCGGGCCAGCAGGACGACGAAGCGGAACGGCTTGCCGACATAGTCGTTCGCGCCCGAGTTCGAGGCCCTGCACCGCGTCGGCGTCCTCATCGTGCGCGGTCAGCATGATGATCGGGCGGCGATAACCGTCGCGGCGCAGTTCCCGGACAGCGTCCCGACCGTCGCGGTCGGGCAGGCCGACATCCATCAGCATGATGTCCGGGTTGGTCTCCAGCGCCTTTGTCAGCGCCTCCTCGGCGGTCGAGGCGGTCTCGACCTCGAACTCGGGATGCAAAGCGAGTTGCTCAGCGAGCGCGCTGCGCAAATCGGCGTCGTCGTCCACGATCAGGATTCGTCGCGGCTGAGTCATGCGCGCAGTTTACCTGCTGCGTCGCCGGCCCGCTAGGGCCACGCCCGGTCGCCAGGCAATCGCGTGAGAGCCATGCGACGCGCAAAGGCGCTTTCCTACCCTCTTCTGCCCCTCGCGGGAGGATCAAGCAGGAGCGCCGCACGGGGCCGCCTCAGCGGCTTCGCCGCGATTTCCGGCCTGACCGGGACGGCGCGGCGGCCAAAGGACCGAGCGTGCGGAGCAAGCCGGCGTATTCGCTGCGCCACTTTTCGTATTCCGAGGGAAGCATCCCGGCGAGCCAAAGCGCCTCAGCGATGGGTCTCCCATCCGCCGTGAGAAGGTCGATCACGCGAAGTTTTTCGAGAATCTCGCTTGGACCGAGGGTTTGTCTTGCCATCTCACGCGCGCCCGCACACCGGCGGCGGCCGGTCCGCGCTCACGCTTATGCGCCGCGGCGCCTCTCCAGAAATTGGCCGGCGGATGAAGCTTCCTCAACGAGGCAGAAGGTTGGCGGTCGCCGCGGCGTCGCGTTGGACGTCCGCAGGCCCAAAGCGCCAAACCCGCTCGTTTCATTGAGAAATCGTAATGGCCCGAGCAAAGAGCGGACACGTCAAGACGGGTAGGATCGCACAGTACCGGCCGCGCCCAGCGGCGCCGTGACAAGAGGAAACAGCAACAGGATTGGAAATCCCATGTCCAGCCAAAACCCCCTCGAGACCTCGCGGCTTCGAAACCGCGTTCTAGCCAGCGCCGCCGCTGTCGCGCTCGTTGCGGCGGGAGCGATCGGCGAGGGCGCATTCACCGCCGCCCCGCCCGCCAACGCGGCCGCCATATCGACCGCCAACCTTCCCACTGAGAACCTGCCGTCCTTCGCTTCGCTGATCGAGCGCGTGAAGCCGGCGGTCGTTTCCATCAGGGTAAAGACCGTCAGCGCAAGCGACACCAGCGGCATGGGCGGCGAACTCGGTAATCTGCCGCTCGAGATCAAGCGTTTCTTCAAACAGTTCGGCAACCAAGACAGCGTTCCTTCCAATCCTCGCTCCGTCGTCTGGGGCGAGGGTTCAGGGTTCTTCATTTCCGCCGACGGCTATGTCGTCACGAACAACCACGTGGTGCAGGACGCAAAGTCGGTCACCGTGACGATGGACGACGGCAGGACGCTGGACGCCAAAGTCGTGGGCACGGACCCGAAGACCGATTTAGCGCTCCTGAAGGTCGATCAGGCGGGGAACTACCCCTATGTGTCGTTCGCCAATGAGGCCCCGAGGATCGGCGACTGGGTCGTCGCGATCGGTAATCCCTATGGTCTTGGCAACACGGTCACAGCCGGAATCCTTTCGGCGAAGGGCCGCGACATCGGCGACGGCCCGTACGACCGGTTCCTGCAGATCGACGCTCCGATCAACAAGGGCAATTCCGGAGGCCCCACCTTCAACGAAGAGGGACAGGTCGTCGGCGTGAACACGGCGATCTATTCGCCCTCCGGCGGAAGCGTGGGCATCGGCTTCGCCATTCCATCGGGCGCCGTCCAGCAGGTGGTGGACGAGCTGGAGCACGGCGGCGTGGTCAGGCACGGTTATCTCGGCGTCAGGATTCAGCCGGTCGGCCCGGATATCGCGCAGGCCCTGGGCCTGACGAGCGCGAACGGGGCCATCGTCGATCAGACGATGCCGGGAACGCCTGCCGCGGACGCGGGCCTGCAACGCGGCGACATCATCACGAAGGTCAACGGCGAGTCCGTCAAGGACGCCGGCGATCTGACCCACACGATCGGCATGATGAAGCCCGGCGACCATGTCGAACTCACTTACTTGCGCAATGGCCAGGAGAAGACCGCCAGCGTGTCGCTTTCGTCGCAGCAAACCGAGAAGGTGGCGAGCGCGAACACGGCCACGCCGGAGGCGCTCGGCCTCCAACTCGCTCCGGCGGGCGAAGTCGCCGGCGCCAGCAAGAATGGCGTCGCGATCGTCGGCGTCGATCCGGGCGGGATAGCCGCGGAGAAGGGATTGACCACCGGCGACGTCATTCTCGACATCGGCGGCAAGTCCGTCTCGACACCGCAGGAGGTGAGGTCCAGCATCGCTTCCGCCAAGCAGGAGGGAAAGAAGGCGATTTTGATGCGTATTCAGACAGCCAGCGGCGACCGCTTCGTGGCCTTCTCGTTCCCAAAGGCGTGAAGGCGCGGAAGCGGCGATGCGACAGGGCTCCGGCCGTGGCGGAGCCCTGTCGTGGGCTCGCCCTATTAGCCGCCGCCCCTGAGGTCCTTGTACAAGATCCGCGTGGCGTCGAAGCGATCGGCCTCGAAGGCGTCGCGGGCGTAAAGCGGGATCGTTCCGGCGATCGCGTAGCCGAGCGAACGGTATAGCGTCTCGGCCGCATCCCCGGCGGTGTCGAGGGCCAGCAGCCAACGCCCGTGCTCGGTCGCGTGGCGCTCGATCTCGGCCATCAGCGCCCACGCCACCCCGTAGCGTCGGAAGCGCGGGTCGACCAGCACCTTCGAGACCTCGGCGTGATGCCGCTTGCTCGGCATGCCGTCGAAATCGATCTGGGCCGTCCGGACCATCTCTTCGCCAAGCGCCGCGACGATGACGATCCTGCTCCCCGCGGCATGCGCCAGAGCGACCCGGTCGCGCCAGAAGGCGCGCGCTTCGTCGAGCGAGAAGGGGAGCACGAAGCCGACGCTCGCGCCTTCGCGCACGCAGGCGTAAAGGATCTCGGCGAGCCGATCAAGAGCGCGGACGAACAGGGCCGGATCGAGCGTGACGATCGTTGGAGCAGCACGGCCCATCGGGAAAGATATTCACAGGTCGCTCGCCGCCGTCCAGCGTTTGCGCCGACGCGCCGTCACCGCAGCCGGACCGGAATGACCTCGATGGTGAGTTGCACCGCGTCGCCGAGCCCATAGTACGAATAGGCCGGCCGGGAGACCGCTCTCAGAAACAAGAACAGGTTCAGCCGCAGGCGTTTGAACAGGCTGGCCCGACGCGACGGCAACAGGTGGTCCTGCATGATATGCACGATCCATTGGTGCGGGTCGGCCGGGAGGTCGATCTCCTCGTGCCGGGCAAGGTCTTCCAGCGCCTGCTCGACGTTGGGATCCTCGAGGAAGCCAAAGGACAGCTCGACGCCGATCACGCTGCCCTTGTCACGGCAGCGGTCGAACACGGTGACCTGATAGCGGCTGCCGTGGATGTAGGGGGCCTTCGTATGGCTCACCTCGACGAAAATAAGGTTGCGCGGCAGCATGCCGGTCCGTTCGGCGATGAGGCGAATGAGCGAGGGCGCGCGGTCGCCGAGCCTGCGCAGCGGTCGGGGCGACATGATGAGCGCATTGCGTTCGAGAAAGGCGCTGCTCCTCCGATGCAGCGTGACAATCTCGGACAGGGTCAGCGTCGCCTTGGCGTTGTGGGCGGCGTAGGTCGCCTTGCGGCCCCAGCGCCAGGTCGCCATCATGGCGAAAGCGGCGGCCCCGACCGCGATCGGCACGTACCCGCCCTCCAACAGCTTCAGCGAGCTCGCGGCGAGAAAGGCCGTGTTCAGCGCGGTCAGCGGCGCCCAGACGAGCGCAGTGAGCATCGGACTCCAGCCCCAATAGCGCAGGGCGATCGGCATCATCGCGATCGAGGTGAGCACCAGCACGCCGGAAACGGCCAGGCCATAGGCGGCCGCCAGCGCGGCGCTTGAACGAAAGGCGAGGACGAGCGTCACGCAGCCGATCAGCAGCGCCCAATTGACCACCGGGATATAGACCTGCCCCTCGTGCGCGTGATGGGTATGCGCGATGTCGAGGCGCGGAAAAAGGCCAAGGCGGATCGCCTGCGAGATGAGCGAGAAGACACCGGTAATCAGCGACTGCGAGGCGATGACGGCGACAGCTGTCGCAAGGACGACCATCGGGATCAGCAGAACCTGCGGGGCGAGCGCGAAGAAGAGCTTGTCCTGCGCGACCGGCGCGCCGCCGAGGAGATAGGCTCCCTGGCCGAGGTAGTTCAGGAGGAGCGCGGGATAGACGATGGCGTACCAGGAAAGCCGGATCGGCGTCGCGCCAAAATGCCCGACGTCGGCATACATCGCTTCCCCGCCCGCGACCACCAGCATCACCGCGCCGAGCAACTCCAGCGTCTCGATGAGTTCGGCGCGGGCCAGGAGACGAAGGCCGTGCAGAGGGTTGAGGGCGGCGAGGATCTGCGGTTCGCGGGCGATTTCAGCCGCGCCGAGGGCCGCAAGGACGAGGAACCAGAGGAACGCGACCGGCCCGAACACCGAGCCCATCCGGGAGGCCCCCTTAAACTGCATTGCGAACAGGCCGATCAGCAGACCGATCGTCAGGGGTGCGACGACGGCCGTGAGACCCGGCTGGACCACGTCCAGGCCTTCGACCGCGGACAGAACGCTGATCGCCGGCGTAATCATGCCGTCGCCGATCAGCAGACCGGCGCCGCCGATCAGCGCCCAGAGCATGATGCGGACCCGGCGATCCTTGCGGTCGTGCAGGAGGCCGTAAAGCGCGAACAACCCGCCCTCGCCGTCGTTTTGCGCCCGCAGCACCAGCAGCGGATACTGGACCGCGACCACGAGCGTGAGGGACCAGAACGCCAGCGACGCGGCGCCGACCGCGTCCGGAGCCATATGCGATCTCGCGACCCGGGCAATGAGATCCATCGCGTACAGGGGCGAGGTTCCGATCGACCCGAAGACAACCCCGAGGGCGCCGAGCGCCAGCGCTCCCACGCCCCCTTTGGGCGCACGGCTGCGCTCGCGCCTGGCGGCGCTGGCGTGACGGGAAGGTTCGGCGAGGGTCATCGGCGGACGCTTATACAAGTCCATCCTGCATAGCGGACGTTAACCGGCAATGCTCTCGGCCCGCGACACTTGCGCCCAGTCCCGACATGGTCTACGGCCGCCCACGTTGGACATCCCATCCGCCGGAACAACAAGGAGACGGGCTTTGGCCGCGACTGCGTCGGTAAGGCCGATCAACTGGCTCAACGTCTCGACGCTGGTCAGCGTCGCGATCCTCGTCGGCACCGAATTGATCGGGGCCGCGGCCGCGGCCGGCTGGGCGATCGGCGGCCTGTTCGCCCTCGGCCCGCTGATCACGCATGGGCTCCAGGCGGTCTTTCTGCTCGGCGCGCTCACGGGACTGTTTTACTTCCTGCGGGCGGCGACGGCGCACGAAAGGCTGCGCGGGTAGAGCCGGGCGAGGGAGGCGCTCCTTTTTTGCCGCCGATCTCATGATTTCAAGATGTTAGCCGCCGGATTCTGAATCGCGGGCGCACCGCGACGACGGTTCGCCACGTTCTCGCCTTGTTTGTTACACAATATGTATCAGTGTAATAAGCAATATCAAAAGCTTAGCTGTTGAGGCGCGTGCGGTCGGTCCGAGGAAAGGTCTCCGGCCGACCCTCGGCGGGAGACCATTTCTCGCCGCAGGCGGGCGCGCCGCCCGCCGGGCCTCGCCCTCCCAAGCCACGTTGGCGGCTGACGGCCGGGTGGGGAGAGCAGGTCTGAAATCGATGACCCTGCGCGGCGACGTTCGCGCAGGTCCAACGCGCGCCGACACGGCCGGCCACACCAATCCAGCCTTCGGTCCCCTTCTCCAGCAGGCCAGTGAACGATCCGCGCGGCGGCGGACAGGGGCGCGCGCCGCAATTCCGAGGCGCGCGCTTGAAGACGCCAGCTTACGGCTGCGCGGCCTTCTTGCCGATCCGGCTCTTCGAGGCGCGGTCGCCGGCCTGCACGGCGTCGGCTTCGCACATGTAGGCGCCTTGCTTGGTCGTGCCGTAGCTGCGCGTGCCGGCGTAGTGATAGATGCGCGACTTGGTGTTGAGCCACACCACCGTATCGCTCGGGCAGCGCGCCTTGGCTTCGGCTTCCGTGCTGAACTGGCCGGCGCCGGTCGGCTGCGCCATCGGCTTCATCGGCTTCATTGGCGCGGCGGGGACCGGCTTCGGCTGAGCGGTCTGCATCGGCGCCGGCGCGGGCGCCATCGGAGCCGGCGCCGCGGCCGGCGCCATTGGCGCTGCGGCGGGCGCCGCGGCCGGCGCGCTCGCGTGCTGGGTGCGGCAGCTCTTGAGGAACTCCTGCCAGGTCTGGCCGTTCGTCGTTCCGGCCGCCTTGGCGGCTTTCCACTCGTCGCCGCATTGTTTCATGATGCTTTCCGCCCGGGCGGCCCCGGTCGCGCCCAGACCCATGACCGCCGCGACCGCAAACGCGGCCGCCACGGCTCTCAATGTTTGAATCTTCATCTCAACTCCCTAAGGGTTCTCCGGTCGCCCAGCTTTTCGACTCGAAGGCCGGAAGTCGCGCCGCGGCCAATTCGCCGGGCCCGATGGCATCATGCCGGATTGCGCTGAACCCGGCATGAACATGGAGTAACACTGAAATCTCGAAGCCGGTCAAGACTTGGACTTAAAGCCTCGCCCTGCCGCCATGGCCCGTCGAAAGCGGGCGTCCTCCCTGCCCCATGGCGGCTTCCCTCTGCCGCCGGGCCCGCTGGGAGAGGATCGTCCCCCCGCCTCGGGAGAAGGGTGGCCGCGCGAAGCACAAAACCAACTCGCCCTCGCCTTCCGGCGTTCTCGGCGCCGCAAAACGCAGCCCATTGCATCGAATGCGTCGACCTTGTTCTTTGCGACATCGAGGCCGACAATGCGCGGCTCTTCATGACAGGACCTGTCCTTCGCTCATCCCCAGAATTCGCCTTAGGGTTTCACGGGCTCAGATCCAGCGACGGGCCCAACAGCCGCCCGTTCGCCCAGCGCCTCGCATTTGGCGGACACAGGGGTTTGCCGCGGTTCGATCAGAATTTATTGCGCAGCGGACGTTCCTATGTCCGCAGGGGAAATCGGAAATGACGTCGATTCAGGTCCCCGGGCTGTTGAGCTTCACGATCGCCATCGTCGTGTTCTTCGTCGGCGCCGGGGTCAACCGCGCGGTCAGGCCGCTGCAGGCCTGGAACATCCCGGAGGCGGTGACGGGCGGCCTCATTGCCGCCGCGGCGACGCTGGTCGCCTATCTCGTCTTCCGGGTCGAGGTGAACTTCTCGCTCGACGCCCGCGACATGCTGCTCCTCTATTTCTTCACCGGCATCGGCCTCAACGCCAAGCTCGACGACCTGATCTCGGGCGGTCGGCCGTTCCTGATCCTGCTCGCCCTGACGCTCGCCTATCTCGTGCTGCAGAACCTGATCGCGGCGGGCAGCGTCGCGGCGCTCGGGCTACCCCAGGGGATGACGCCTCTGCTCGGCTCGGCCGCGCTGATCGGCGGCCACGGCACCACGATCGCCTGGGCGCCGATCATCGCCGAGCGGTTCGGCCTCGGCGCCGCGCTCGAAGTCGGCATCGCCACGGCGACGCTCGGGCTCGTGGTCGCGAGCCTCGTCGGCGGTCCGATCGCCGGCTACCTCATCCGCCGCCACGCCCTCACCGGGCCGAAGGCGCCGGACCCGGTGGTCGGCGTGCCGGACGATCCGGCCGACAAATTCGCCGAGGACCTCAACCACATCACCCTTCTGCGCACCGTGCTCATTCTCAATGTCGTGATCCTGATCGGCTTCGCGCTGCAGGAGATCGTCGATCAAGGCCCGATCAAGCTGCCGCTGTTCGTCGTCTGCCTGATCGTCGGCATCGTCGTCACCAACACGGTCCCGCGGCTCCTGCCGGCGATGCAATGGCCGACCCGCTCCCGCGCGCTGGCGCTGATCTCCGACCTGTCGCTCAATGTGTTCCTCGCCATGTCGCTGATGAGCATGCAACTCTGGACGCTCGGCGGCCTCGGTGTCGCGCTGGTGGCGGTGCTCGCGGTCCAGACGCTCGCGGCGGTCGCCTATATCGTGTTCGCCGTCTTCCCGCTGATGGGGCGGAATTACGAGGCGGCGGTGATCGCGGCCGGGTTCACCGGCATCACCCTCGGCGCCACGCCAACCGCCATCGCCAACATGACCGCGGTGACCAAGCTGCACGGCGCCTGCGCGCGGGCCTTCATCATCCTGCCGCTGGTCTCGGCCTTCTTCATCGACATCGCCAACGCCGTGGCGATCGGGCTCATGGTGCGGTAGAGCATAATTGCATGCCGCCCACCTCGCGCCTCGAGGAGCGGCGCCGTGTGTGACGACGCGTCTTCGAAGGACGCTCCGGCATGCGCCGGACGCGCCGACGGGAACATCCTTCGAAGATGGCTGCTGCTCTCGCGGGCTTAAACTTAAACGAGTTCGAGACGCAGCTCGCGCCCGACCACACGGGCGGCGGTCATCAGGGTTTCCAGCGTCACACTGCCGCTCGAAGGATCGAGCAACCGGTCGAGCTGTGCGCGGCTGGTGTGCATCATGGCGGCCATGCGCGACTTGGTGAGGCCGCGCTCTTTCATAGCGGCGGCGATCTGATCGGCGATGACGCTCTTGACGGCGGCGGCGGTCACGTCCTCGCGGATGCCCTTTTCGTCAAGCCAGCTTTCGAAGGTCGAGCCGACATGCGGATTCTTGGTGGTCATGATGCCGTCGCCTCCTTTAATCGCTGCTGCGCCAAAGCTATCTCACCGGCTGGCGTCGTCCGCGTCTTCTTGACGAAGGCGGTCAGCGCGATCAGTATGCCGTCATTGAAGCCGAACAGGACGCGGCATGGAGCAACCGGTCTTGGTAGGCCGGCTCGACCATGCTGTCAGTCGTCCAACAAAGTGAATGTTTCCGACCCCTGGTCTGTATCCAAAATGAGTTCGATTGCGCGACAGCCGGGTATGAACCGAGCCGACTGTCCAAATTTGAGCGTTATAGGATACGGATTCCGATACATGATAAACCCGCCGTCTGCCAAGAAATCTTTTTTGGAAAAAACTCCGTCAATGCTAAACCATAGCCCGTTGTTCCCACAGTTTCCGTGGTTCACCGTCACGGCTCTGATTTCCAGGCTATCCTCCAAACTCGTGATGGTAAAATCTGCCAGTCCATTACTTATGCGCGCCAGATCACCAGCGTATGCTGAGGTTGCGATCATCGTCGCCAACGATATTCCCGTAAGCATCTTGAACATGACAATCTCCATTAGAGGGCCGCTCTGCCAAACCGCAGCGGGTAAAAACCCGCCCGGCTTGGCGCAGAGGTCACGCCGCGCCCTTCGCGGCGGCTCGGTAATGACGAACGCACTTCCCAAAGCCCATTTCCGAGCGGACGACACACGGGCAAGCCAATAGGCCAACCAATTGCACTTTGGCGATGTCGCGCCCGATGGTCCGTTGATCCTCACGCGGCAGCTCGTTCAGCCAGTCCCGCACCGGCTCGCGTCCGGCGGCGGATTTCCAGAACACCAAAGGTAACTGCTTCAAACGTTCAATCATTCACCTGGGTGTTGTATTTTTTTTGGTACGATTCGGCAAGACCAAAATCAACGTTGTGGCCTGTCCTTCCCCCCCCTCGCATCGTTCACGGCGTCCGGGCGGCGCTTGTGGCGCCGAGCTTGGTGACGACGACGGTCGTGCGGTCCTGATCGCCCGAGGGACTCGCCCAGCCGTTCGCCACGGCGATCGCCGGACCCTGGGCTGGAGGGGCGGCGGACCCACCGGCGTCGGCCAGGATCTTCTGCTGTTGCTGGTCATCGAAAACCACGTTGCGCCCCATGGGCGAGAAAGGGTCGGGAAGACCAGGGTCACGGTCGTCGCCGCTGCAAACGGGCGTGGCGGACCGGAAATGTCCCGGCCCGCCGTCGCCGAGCCGCGTCCGGATGCACGACCTTGGCATCGTTGTTGACCCACAGTTTTGGATCGCTCATGTCTGCGACCTCATCCGTCCCGTGGCCAAACTCGAGGCCTTGACGCCGCCAGCCCGTCGTCGCTCACGCCAGGCGCCCGACCTCAGGCGTTCAGCAGCCCGGCCACTCGCACCTGCCGGCATAACATCGGCAAATCGGAAAACCTGCTCCGCCGCCTGCATACGCGCGGCGCTTGCCCCTTACAATGGCGCGATGGTGATCGCTCACAAGCGTTGCGCCAGCGCCGCCTCCACGTCTGGCCTACGGGGTAGCGGAGCGACGGCGCCATAGCCAAGCGTCGACAGCGCCGCGGCGACGTTGGCGAAGTGGGCGGCGGCGAAGGGGTCGGCGGAGCGGACGAACTCGGCGAGGAAGGCGCCGTCGAAACAGTCGCCCGCGCCGGTCGCGTCAACGGCCGTAACCGCGAGCGGGGCAATGCGCTCGCGCCGCGCCGCGGTCGCCGCCAGCGCCCCCGCCTTGCCGAGCTTCACCACGACGAGGCGCGCGCCGAGCCGGAGATAGAAATCGGCGATGGCGTCGGGGTCGGCGAGGCCGGCAAGCTCCCGGGCGTCGTCGAGCCCCGGCAAGGCGATGTCGCACGACCGCATCGCCTCGTGGATGACCGCCCGCGCCCGTCTCAGCGGCCAGAGCTTTAAGCGCAGGTTCGGATCGTAGGCGACGAGCCGCTTGGCGTCATGGGCGATGTCGATGGCGGCGAAGACGGCGTCGGCGGCCGAGGACGAGATCGCTTGGCTGATTCCCGAAAGATGCAGGATCTGCGTCGCCCGGATGCGGTCGACCGGGAGGTCGCTTTCGGCGATCCGGCTCGCCGCCGACCCGGCGCGCATATAGGAGAACTGATGTCCATCGGGTCCATGGGTGACGAAGTAGAGGCCGGTATGGGCGCCGCCGTTGACCACGACCCGGCTCGCGTCCACCCCCTCCTTCAGCCACAGCTCGGTCAGCGCCTGCCCGAACGCGTCAGCGCCGACGGCGGTGAAATAGGCGGCGTCCGCGCCGAGCCGGGCCGCCGCGATCATGGCGTTCGACGTGTCGCCGCCAAACCCCTGCAGGAAGGGCGCGCCGTCGGCGGCCTGGTTGAGCTCGACCAGCGGTTCGCCTATGGCGAGAAGGTCGGCCACGCTCATCGCGTCGCCACCGCGACCGCGACCCCGGCCATCACGCCGCCGGCAGCGCGGTGGACGATCCGCATCGCCCTGGCCGAACGGAAGAAGGCGCGGGCGCGATTGGCCGCCAGCGCGTAGGCCGCAAGCGTCGAGGCGAGCACGGGAGCGCAGACCGCCGCGAGCTCGAGAAGCCGGAGCGGCGTGAGGCTCTTCACGTCGACCACCAGCGGCATGATCGACAGGAAGAACACCATCACCTTCGGATTGCCGAGGGTCAGCGACAGCGACCCGAAGAAGGCGCGCAAGCCCCGCGAGGCCGCCGGCGGCGCTTCGCCGCGCGCCGCCGGCGCAGTGGCGGTGCGCCAGGCGAGAGTGAGGAGATAGGCCGCGCCCGCATATTTGATGGCCGCAAAGGCCCCGGCGAAGGTGTTGGCGAGCGCGGCGAGGCCCGTTCCGGCAACGACGAGCCAAATCATGTCGCCGGCCACATAGCCGGCGATGAACGGGGCGACGCCGACGAGCCCATAGGCGATGACTCGCGCCACCAGGGCCGCGAGGCCGGGGCCGGGCGTCGCAGCGGCGGCAAAATAGACGGCGGCGAACAGAACGAGCGAACCGAGCGTCATGGTGACTTCCGCGTTTTGCGTCGGGCGAGCGTGTTGAGCGTTTCGACCAGCGACGAAAAGAACATCGCCGCGTAAACATAGCCCCTTTCGATGTGAAAGCCGAAACCGTCGGCGATCAAAGTCATGCCGATCATCAGGAGGAAGCTCAAGGCCAGCATCAGGACGGTCGGGTTGCGTTGCACGAAGGCGCCGAGCGGCCCGGAGGCGACCATCATCAGGACGATGGCGACGACGACAGCGACCACCATGATCGGGAACTCGCTCGTCATGCCGACCGCGGTGATGATGCTGTCGATCGAAAAGACGATGTCGATGATCACGATCTGGACCAGCGCGGCGGCCACGCCGAGCCGCGGCCCGGCGGATTCGCTGTCCTCCTCGGCGTTCGGGTCGACGCGCTCGTGGATCTCACCCGTCGCCTTCCAGACGAGAAACAGGCCACCCGCCAGCAACAGCAGGTCGCGGGCGGAAAAGGGATGACCGAGGACGGTGGCCAGCGGCGCCTTCAGGCGGACGATCTCGGCGGCGAAGGCGAGCAGGACGAGGCGGAATGCGAGCGCCAGCGACAGGCCGAGGATACGGGCGAACGACCGGCGGCTCTGATCCACCCGGTTCGCCAGAATGGCGACGAAGACCAGGTTGTCGACGCCGAGCACCACCTCCATGGCGATCAGGGTCGCCAGCGCCGCCCAGGCGGACGGATCGGCGACGAGCCGCTCCAGCGTATCCATGGCGCCCCTTCTTGGCCTGCCCCTGCCCGGCGCGCCCTTGCGCGCCAGCGAAGCGGTCATAAGGCCGAGCGCGCCGCCTTTCCAGTCGCGCCGCGACGGGGCGTCTCAAGCGGCACCGTATTCAGGATCCTCGTGCTTGGCGCCCGATTGATGGAGCCTTGGGGATAGCGACCTCGACGATTGCCACGAGTTGGACGGCGGCAATACGGTCATTCGCCGAGGACGCGGCGAACGGGTCAAATCGGGTCCTGACCGGACTTTCGCGATCGCACAGAAATCACGGGCTCCGCACATCGCCGAGATGCACGTGATTTGACGTGATGGAGTGCGGCGACCGCAGGGGTTCCTTGAACCCCTGCGAACCCGGCTGCGTGCGGCTTGGCTGTGCAGCGAAGGCTATTGCGCCGGCAATAGCGTCGGCTGGGCTTCTTTCATCACCGGCGGCGGGTTCCACTTCCCGGTCAGAGCGTCGCTCTTCGGCGCGTAGAGCCGCATGGTGAGGTTGAACCCACCCTTCGGCGCGGGCAGCCAGTTCGCCTCCTTGTCCGCGCCGGGGCTGGCGTTCTGGAAGTAGAGGTCCAGCGAGCCGTCCGAATTGTATTTGAACGGCATCCAGTTGCTGACGGCGAACCGGTTCAGGCTGTTCGCCACCTGGTAGCCCTGAGCGTCATAGAGCGTGATCGACCAGAAGGCATTGACTGGCGGCGTCGTCCCCTTGTCGAAATGGAGGACATAGGCGCTGCCGCCATCCAGCGGCTTTCCTGTCTCGTCTGCGAGGTTGATCGGGTAGATCGCGTCCTCCGGAAGGTTCGCGCCGAGACCCAACTGGGTGAAGATCGCGCGCTTCAGGTAATAGTTGCCATAGACCCCCACCGTGTCGGTGTTCATCGACCAGCCGTTCACGACGCGTGCCACGGTGGCCACCTTCCACGCCATCAACTTCAAGGCGTCCTCGGGCGCCGTCTCCAGTCCGGCCTTGATCGCCGGATCGACCTTGTCGATATCGAAGCTCTTGCCGCGCTCGATTCCGATCCGCTGCATGAGCGCCAGGATCGGTTGATCGGTAATGTGTGGCGGCTGCAACTTGAGGATTTCGGCGGCGGTGGCGAAGAACTTGGCGGCCGGCATGGTATCGACCGTGATCTTCGGCGGCGTCTTCATGTCGATGCCGGGATCGACGGCGCCCGCCACCGGCTCGGCGGCCTTGCCCCAGCTCGACAGCGGCGTGATCTTAAATGCGGCCTGGATCTTATTCACGGCGGCGTAGTCGGCCGGTCCGTCGGTCTTGGTGCGGCCGATGATCCAGACATAGGGCGTGGGCGCGTCTATGCGAACGACGCCTGCCGGCAGCGAGCCGCTCCAGCCCGGCGGCGTCACGCCATAGTCGCCGGCCTGGGTTCCGGTCGTGCGCCAGCCCGGGGACGCGAAAACGTCGGTCCACATGTCGAGCATCGGCAGCAGGTAATAACGCCCATGCGTATCGGGAACCGATACGATCATCGGCTCCTTGCTCAGGTCGAGCCAGGCGCTGGAATAGAGAGTATCGAAGTTCGGCCGGACCACCACCTTCATGTCAGCAGGGGGGTATTCCAAGATGTTGGCGAACGTGTTCGCCGGCGCATGAATGCCTTCAGATTTCACGACGTTGGTGAGCTGCTTCCGCGTCAGGTCCGTTGTGACCAGCGGGTAGAAGTACAGGTAAGCCTGCACGCCGATGGCATGCGCGTCCTGTTCGCTGATCGAGTCGGCTGCGCGCGCCGCACTGGGCGCGCCGCAGGCGAGCGCCGCGATGAGCAGCGCGGGCAGAGCGAAGCGAGCGATCAGAGTCGATATCCCAGCCATGTTGTGCGTTCTCCTTGTGCGGCCCGCACGGGCCGGGGGTCAGTGTCTAGCAACAAGACCAACGGAATAGAAAGTGATCGTGACGTCGATGAGAAGGCCGAGCAATCGGCTTGCGTTAGCCTCGACAGCTCTCCGCCCAAGCAATTGCGCATTCTGCACCTCGAATCGATATCAATTAAATCAATAAGTTACGTGGTGCAGAAATCAGGTGCATAAAGGTCCGCTTGCTGTCGCACCTGCGACGTTCGCGGTCGCGACCCGCGATGCCCGCAACACGTCGGCTCCGCCCGTCCACCGTGCCTAAATACCGGCCACCCCCACTGCGCGGCCAACGGGTAGACGCCAGACTCAGACCGCCAGTCCCTTTCCGCCGCTAGCGAGCTTGGACAGGGCCGGTGAGGAAGCGTTCGCGCGAAATGGGGAGGGGCGGTTCGTCCACGCCGGACGAAGCCTCCGCCCGTTCCGCCAGCATCGATCGCAGAATCTCTAAGCCAACGTCGTAATTCTTTTGCACGGTCGGCCAGACTTGCTCGAGGAACGGCAGGTCCTTCGGCTTCGGCTTGGCGACGCGGAACTCGAAGTGCGTGCCGCCGTCGTCCCGTTCGTCGAACGCGTAGGTCAACAGGATTTTGGGGGCGCCCGGGATCGGCAGAAGGGCGGTCTGGGTCACATAGTCGAACGGACGCCAGTCGAGGATGTCCTCGATGATCGCGTCCTTGCCGTGCTTGCAGTGGTTCTGCGTGCCGGCCCCGCGCCGGCCCTTGACAGCGTTTTCGACGAAGCCGTCGCTTCTCTGCCAGCGGAGGTGATGCGCGGGCAGCGTGACATGCTCCCACACCGCCTGCCGGGGCGCCGCATAATCCCTCTCGATCACGGCGAAGGCGTCGGCGCGCAGGACCACATTCCGCGCCGTTCCGCTTTCCCGCTTCCACGCCTCGTCGAGGTCGCGCACCCAGCACTTCGTTTCGCCGATATGCTCGATCGCCTCAGTGTGCTCGACGAGGCCCTGTGCCCCGGGATCGATCCCCAAGGCCCGAACGCAGGCGTCGGAATAGAGCGCATAGGCGTGCGGGCCGAATTTCTTGCCGACGTCGTTCTTGAGCAGGCGATGGACCAGGATCACGTCCCGTCCGGCGAGCTCATCCCGGCCGGACATTCGCTGCCGGATGAACTCGCCGTGGTGAACAACGAACTTGACGTCGAGGCTCTGCATGCGGCTGCAGGCCTGGCACTCGCAGCTGCTCGCCTGTTTGACGTTGCGGAGCCGCTTGCGGAAGGCAAAATAGGCCTGCTCGATCGAATCCTGCACCAGCGACCCATCGACCTTGTCGGCGAGCGCATAAACGAAAGCGGCGTCGCCTTCGAACTTGGCGAGGCGGAACGGCGGGCGGAGCGCCCTGACGAGCGTATCCATAATGTCGGCGATGATGTCCTGGGCGTGGTCAAGCTCAACCCCGGACACGAAGTGGGTGTAGCCGGAGATGTCGGCGATCGCGAAACAGGCCGATTCCGCCTTCGGAAGCATTGCGACACCCTCCCATCCCATCCGCGTCGGAGGGCCACGGCCGGGCCCAGGAACGGGACCGACGCTAGCACGCGACAAGCGAATACGCGATCGACCGCCATCTCACGCGCACGAAAACCCCGCTCCTCACTGGATCATTCTTCCACAAGCTTACACGGAAGTTCCGGGCCGGGCGGCGGCGGGGACTTCCGTAAGCAGCGCGTCGCCGACCCGTCACGCCAAACAAGGAGGGCCGCGCAATGGCGGCCCTCCCCTCCCTTCCCCGGGAGCGCCAGCGTACCCCTGGCAACCTGGAATAGCGGTTACGCGAGGACGCCGGCGAGGCGATTACGGCGGCCGCGCGCGGCGCCGGCATAGGCAAGCCCCAAGAAGCCGAGGCCGAGCATGGCCCAGGTCGAGGGCTCGGGAACCCCGCCGACCTGGACCTTCTCGATGCCCCAGCCCTCGTCGCCAAGGCCCTGGAAGCCGGCATGGTTGGGCGCCGGAAGGCTCGTATAGGCGAAGACAAGCGTATTGAGGCCCGACTGGAGCGGCAGGATATTGCCGAATGTGACGACCTCCTGGCCGCCGTTCCAACCCGTCCCGGTCCCGTTGGCCGTGGGGTTGGTCGCGCTCGCGCCGTAGGGATTTGAGATCGGCACGCTCTGCGCCGTCGAGGCGCCGCCGCCGAGATTGAAGGTCGCCGTGTAGATCGAGCTTCCGTTCAGCGTCAGGCTGAAATCGTCCTCGTAGGCATTGTCGCCGTCGAGGCTGAGATAGCCGTCCACGGTGAAGGACAGCGTCGTCAGTTTGGCGGCCGACGACTGAAAATCGACGGCGAACGAGGTGTCGGTCGCCAAAGCCCCGGTCGGTCCGGCATAAATGGTTCCGGCGTCAGCCGAGGCGGCGAACAGGACCACCGGGGCGAGGGCCGCGAGAAGAGCAAAGCGTTTCATAACGGCGCACACCTTGTTAAAATTGTCTGTCCGGCTAGGGCCGGAATGAGTTTTGTTCGGTTATTGAAATATAAAAATCGACGGGCGCAGTCAATCTGAACCCGGCATTAACCTTGCTTGGAAAGCACCGTTGTTTACTTTTCTTCGTTACTTTCCTTCGAGACGCTGGATCATTCGCCAGATCGCGTCGACCTGGACGCCTTTTTTGGTCAGGTACTGGGAGTCGCCGCTGTAGCCCCACCAGTTCCAGCACCCTTCGGGATTGAGCGCGCTCGCGCCGGTCAGCCAGAGGCTCGAAGGGATTTCCGACAGGTTCGTCGCATGCGCCTGCGGATAAAGGATCACGATCCGGTTGGCGTCCGCCCATTGGTTGAGGCCGATTCTTGTATAGAAACGGTCGCCGAGCGTTTCGGCGGACTGCGTGCATCCGTGCAGCGCCACCTGCAGCCGGCAGGGCTGAGCCGCCCCGGCCTCGCAAGCCTTCGGAACGTAAAGGTACCCCGTCTTGGAAAGGCCGTTCGCGGCTGTGGCTTTGTCGGCGACGAACTCGGTCTGGTCGAAAGCGACGATGCGGCCGGTCGCCGCCGCGACGGGCGGCATGAGGCCGGCCCCATAGATCGCCTTCAGCTCGGCGCCGGACTGGTCGTAGCCGCAATTGTCGATGTAGGGCGAGGCGTTGGCGGAGCAGGCGCCGCCATAGTTGGTCGTCACCCACGAATGGCCGGCGTTGGCGGCCGGGCCGCTGCGATCCTCGAACACGATGTTGGCCGCCGGGACCCCGAGGGCGAGGTAGAGCGCCTCCGCCGTCTCGATCGTGGCCGAGTTGACGACGGAATCCGAGGCGCCGGTGAAGAAGTAGAGTCTTGCGCGGCTGACGTTCGACGGCGGATCGATCCAGCCCTTCGCCGCGAGCTTGTCGACCGTCTTCTTGTAGGCCTTCGCGTCGTCGAGCAGGAACGGGACCGTCATGCAGGCGCTGACCGCCTGCGCGGCGAGCGCGAGCACGCCGTCGGATTCCACATCCTCGACCGCGCAGCCGTAAAGCCCGCCCGCGATCATCGCCGCTCCCATCACGTCGGCGGAATGGGCAATGTGGATCTGATTCGCCATGAAGGCGCCGGACGAAAGGCCGGCGACCGAGACCTGCGCGGGATCGACCGGCAGGGCGCCGAGCCGCTCCGCCGCGCCCGCGTCCGCGGCATAGCCGAGCGCCAGCAGCGCGGCGGCCAAGTGGGCGTAACATCGTCGTGCGGGCATGCGCCGTCCTCAAGCCGCCGCGGGTCGCGGCCTTCGCGCTCAAGCTTACCCCGCCCATCCCGGCCTGCGCCAGCACACCCTCACCCTGCCGCCATAGCCCGTCAAAAAGACGGGCGTCCTCAGGGACGCCTTTGGCGGCTTCCCTCTCCCGGCCGGAGAGGGCCGCCCCTTCCCCTTTTGGGGGAAGAGCCTGCCCCCGGGCGAAGACCCGGGGGTGGCCCGAAGGGCCGGATGAGGGTGGCCGCGCGATCGGTCAGAAATCATGCTGCTCAGGGCTATCCATCGAATTCGCCCCGGCCCGCCGCCAGCGCGACGGCCTTGACCTGAGCGTAAACAGGGACGCCCACGGCGAGCCCAAGCTGGTCCCAGGATCTGCGCGTCAGTCGCGACAGGAGGCGCGCGCCGGCGCCATCCGCGCCGAGGGCCACGACCGCGATCATCGCGTTCTCCCCGACAAGCCTGGCGCCGACGATGCGTCCGGGCTGGATATTGAGGATCGAACTGGGGCCGGGCGGCTCGCGGGCAAGACTCACGTCGCCGGCGACGATATCGATGCGCCGATGTTCGCCCGTCGGCGCCGCCGCGGAAGGAGCGGTGAAGCGACCGCCGCGGACAGTCAGCGTCAGAAGGCCGTAGTCGGCGTCGTAGGCCTCGACGGTCGCTTCCAGCGTGACGGCCGCATCGCGGCCCGTCGCCAGCGGCAGCGATGGGTCGCTCTGCAGGTCGGCAAGCGGGCCGGAGGCGACGATATGGCCCTTCTCCAGCAGGACCATCGTGTCCGCCAGCCGCTCGACCTCGGTAAGGTCGTGGGTGATGTAGAAGATCGGCACGGAGAAGTGATCGCGCAGTTTCTCGATGAACGGCAAAATCTCGCCCTTCGTCTTGCGGTCGAGCGCCGACAGCGGCTCATCCATCAGCAGGAGTTTGGGCTGGGTCATGAGGGCGCGGCCGATGCCGACACGCTGACGCTCGCCGCCGGAGAGGGTGTTCGGCGATCGATCCAGCAGCGCTCGGATGCCAAGCAGGTCCACCACCTCGTCGAAGTCGATGGCGGGGCGATCGGTCGGCGGCTTGGCGGGCGCGCCGAAAAGCAGGTTCCGCCGCACCGACATGTGCGGAAAGAGGCTCGCTTCCTGAAAGACGTAGCCCAGGGGGCGCCTGTAGGTCGGCAAGAACGCCCGGTCCCGATCCTGCCAGATCTCCCCGTCGATGGCGAAATAGCCATTCTTGACCCGGATCAGCCCGGCGATGCACCGGAGCACCGTCGTCTTGCCGCAACCGGACGGGCCGAACAATGCGGTGACGCCTTTGGCTGGAACCTCAAAGGTCGAATCGAGGGTGAAATGGCCGAGGGTGCTGTGAAACTCGGCCCGGATGCGCTGGGGCTCCGTCATCCTCCGCCCCGTACGAAACGCTTCTGGATCGAGATCATCGACAGGATCACGACAAACGCGAAGACCACCATAATCCCGGCAAGAATGTTCGCCTGCCCCCACCGCATGGTTTCCACGTAATCGAAGATCGCGGTCGACATGACCCGGGTGCGGCCGGGAATGTTGCCGCCGATCATCAGCACCACGCCGAAATTGCCAACCGTGTGGGCAAACCCCAGCACTGCCGCCGAAAGAAAGCCGGGGCTTGCAAGCGGCACGGCCACGCGCCAGAACGCCTGCCACGGCGAGGCCCGCAACGTCGCAGCCGCCTCGAGCGGACGATCGCCCACGCTTTGGAAAGCGTTGCGGATCGGCTGCACGACGGTCGGCAAGGCCGAGATGACCGAGCCGATCACAAGGCCGGTGAAGGTGAAGGCAAGCGTGCGCGCGCCCCACAGACTGGCGACCCAGCCGCCCGGACCGTCAGGCCCAACCGCCAGCAGGAGGTAGAACCCGAGCACCGTCGGCGGCAGCACCAGCGGCAACGAGACGATGGTCGCCACGATCTCCCGCCACTTCGCCTTGGAGCGCGCCAGCCACCAGGCTAAAGGGGTCGCGATCGCCAGGAGGCAAAGCGTCGAGACGGTCGCCAGTTGCAGCGTCAGCTCGACCGGCGGCCAAAGATTGTCGAAGGTCTCCATTCACGCTTACTTGAGCGCGTAGCCGAAGCGTTCGATGACCGCGCGCGCTTCCGGGCCCTTCAGGAAGGCCAGGAACGCCTTCGAGGCTTCGCTGTCGGCGCCTGCCTTCAACAGCGCCGCGTCTTGCCGGATCGGCGAATGCAGCGATTCCGGCACCAGCCAGCGCGTCCCGTCCGTGATCCCGTAGAGCTGCGCCAGCGCCACGAACCCGAGTTCGGCGTTGCGCGTGTCGACGAACTGGAACGCCTGCGCGATGCTGTTGCCCTGAACAATTTTGGGCTGAAGCGCGTCCCAAACGCCGAGGGCCTTCATTGTCTCGACCGCGGCGGCGCCATAAGGCGCCGAGGTCGGATTGGCGATCGAGATCCGCCTGAAGTTCCCCGCTTTCAGAGCCTCATCGCCCCTGGACACATCGACGACGCGGCTCCACAACACGAGCTTGCCCACGGCATAGGTGAAGCGGCTTTCCGGAACGGCGAAGCCGTTCTCGACGGCGAGCCGCGGCCGCTCCTCGTCGGCCGAGAGGAAAACGTCGAAAGGCGCGCCATGGGTGATCTGGGTGTAGAACGCGCCGGAGGCGCCGGTGATGAGGATCGCTTCGTTTCCGGTCTTCTGCTTGAACAGCGCAGCAATCTCTCGCGCCGGCTCGCCGAAATTGGCCGCGACCGCCACACGCGTCTGAGCTGCCTCGACGGGCGTAGTGAGGCCTCCGACAAAGAGACAAAAGGCGGCCGCAATCATCCCGAATTTCATGTTACCCCCACTTTCCCGGGCGCAGGATCCGTCCCGTATCATCGAATACATCGACCCCCAAGGGATTTGCATTAAGGTCGCCTGGCATCGAACATCCGATTGATCGACGATGCCCGAAGCCTTTCTCGGTTCTGACAACGTCCCAGCCATCAAAGACACGCACTCTGTCTGACACGCAGCCGCGGTAATGTTCATTGCACCTTGAGGAGTTCCTCGGACATCGTGAACTCCGAAATCAAGTCTAGATGGAGTCGTGCATGGCGCGCCTCGTCGCCACACGCTCGCGAACGTCGCTAGCGCAAAGTTTTATTCTTTTCAGGCTATGGCTTGTCGTGTATCATCGTCCTATTCTAGTGAACCTGTATCTGAAAACAGAAGCGCAAATGACCAGACTTCTTTCTTTCGCATTCGCAATCGGGGCCAGCGTGGCGGCGGCTTCAGTCGCCTTCGCCCACGAGCCGGTCAAACCGCTCCATTCTCACCATCCCGCCCACCATCATTCCCACCATCCGGCGCAGCCAACTGCCGTCCAACAACCCGTTCCGGTACAGACCCCGCCATCCGAAGGATCAATATTCAAGCCATATGCCCATCCGGGAGTAGGCGATGACGACGGGATCAGCCGCGACCCGGACGATTGCATGAAGGGATGCATCGGCGGAAACCCCGGCTGAGCGTCAGAACCGAACCCGAAGGCCGGCGGTCGGGGCGATATTTTGCGTGTGTTCGAACGCGCTCGCCACGCCGCCGTAGACGGTCGACACCAGAAGGCCGGCGAAAAGGCTGACGCGCGGGAGCGGCCGGTACTCGGCCAGAAGAGAGTAGGACCAGCGGCCGCCGGCGCATCGGTGGCTGCTGGTCGCGACGCCCGAGCCCGTGCAGACCGCGGGGGCCGCGAGGAAGTCGCTCTGGGACTCCGAATAGAGGCCCGCGGCGAGGTCGAGATTGGACCACATCGCGTAGCGCACGCCGGTCCAGACTGTGTCGAGCACGCGCGGGACCGTGTAGGTGTTGACGGTGACGAATCCCGGCGGAACGATGATGCCCGGCGCGATCGAAGGGACGCCATAGGGGTAATAGGGATTGCTCGGATTGACCGTGACCGAGTGAATGTAGCCCAGGTAAAACTTGAATTTGTCCCATTCATAGCGGCCGAGCAGTTCGACGCCGCCCGAGTTCACCGCGGTCGCCCGAACGATGGCGTACGGATTGTAGCCGATCGGCATTGTGGCGCCGGCGAAGCTTGCGAACGACAGCGCGTTCTTGGCATAGCCAGCGATCGCATCGAACGAGAAGGCGCCGAAGTCGGTTCCGATCTGCGCCTGATATTGCTCGGTCGCCGCATTGTCCTGGTCGTAGCCGCCGACCTGCGCCTGGGCGGCCGCCCGAACGTTCTGATAGGTCAGACGGTAGGTAAACCCGGTGTTGATGCGGGAGGTCGCGCTGGCGCCGAAGGTCGCGTAAAACGCGCTGAAGCCGAGTTGGGAAAAGCCGACCGACGCCACGGGATCATAGGCGCCGAGGGCCGACTGCGACAGCAAGAGCGTTCTTCCGAAGGTCAGCGTTCCGAACGTCGGATTGCTCAGGCCGATGAACGCCTGCCCGTTGTCCCATGTGCCGGCGCGGGCGGAATTGAAGGCGGTCCTCTGGTTGGGAGGCGTGTAGAAATTGTTGTCGGCCTGCGATTGCGGCCCGTTGACGAGGCGAAGGGTAAAGGGATTGAAGCCGGCCTCGACGGCGCCGACGATCTCCCAGTCCTCGCTGATCTTTTGCGACAGGCTGACGCCGATGGTCGAAGTGCTGAGCGCGTTCGCCGACCATAGCCAATGGGTGTCGCCGCTGTTTCTCTGGATGGCGTAGTTCGGTTTGTCTGCATAGGCGCCGACCCGTGTACCCCATTGCTCATAGCCGTAGCCGCCGTCGAGCGTGCCGTAGAGGGTGAATGGCCCGTAGCGGAGAGGGCAATCCCGAATCGAAGACTTCAGGTAATCCCACAGACTATCGAAGCAGGACGGTTTGGCAGGCGCCGTACCCTGCGATTTCGTGGGCGGGAGGTCTGCCGCCCGGGCCGAAGACGCCAGGGCGACGGCAAGCAGAAGAGGCCCCCAGAGACGTCTTGGCATCGAAGCTTCCCCGCTCGCCGACGCAATATAAATGAGGCAATATTTCGGCAGTTTTGTCCGGCTTCGGGTTCGGGTCAAGGCAGACCGGCGCGCCGCTTTCGTCGGGCGCCTGCCGCCAGCGCTCGATGTCGCAACCCGCCATCGCCCTTGCCCGCCGCCAGCCGCGGGCCTATCGTCCGAACGGCTGCCGATGTCTTCCAAACAATACGCGGCTCGGCCGGTCTTGATCGTCAACAACGGTGCATTCTCATGAAGCTCAGCGCGCGCAACCAGATCGGCGGCACGATCAAGCAGATCCACAAGGGCGCGACCACCGCCCATGTCGAGATCGACGTCGGCGGCGGCACCGTGATTACCGCTTCCATCACCAACGAAGCCGTCGACCAGCTCAAGCTCGCCACCGGCCAGAAGGCCTATGCGGTGATCAAGGCGTCCGACGTGATGGTCGGCATCGAACACCCGTGACGGACGCCTCCGCGCGGAGCTGGCCAGAAGGCGGGTGCCGATCACGGCCGCTCGCCATCTGGTGACGCGGATAGGTCATCCCGGCGCCCGGTCCTCGCCCATTTCGACAGGAAGGCCGGGTTGGACGCCGCGATTGTCAGCCGGCCACTGCCTCCGCGTAGGCGCTACGGGATGCACACATCTCTCGCGGCTCGCTGCCGGCGTGCCCGACCCGCGGAGGGCGGCTTCCTCACCCCTTGTGGGGGAGGATTGAGGAGGGGGGTCGCGCCGAACTTCGAAAACTTGGCGCCATTTCCCCCGAATGAGAGGTCGGCGCGACCCCCCACCCTGTCCCGCCCCCACAAGGGGGGCGGGGACGCTAGCCGCCATTGAGCGGCGCACGCCTGCTAAAAGATGTGTGCATCCCGTAGCGCGTAGGCGGAGGTCGGACTCTCACAAGGGAAGCGCTTGGGATCCCGCGACGATCAACAGTTGGCGCCAAAGCAAAAATAGTTAAGACAATTTTTCAAATGTGGCAAAAATGCTACAGCAATTTGGCAGTCGTTATGCTTCCATGGATATAGCGTGTCGGGCCGCGTTTCCGACCAAGGATTTCATGGGCGGGCTGACCAATGAAAACGGTGACGTGTATCCTATTGACTTGCACGGCGATGGTTGCGGTTACAGCATCGGCGCGCGCCGCCGACCTTCCATCCGCCCAGCCGGTTCCGGCTGCTTCACCCGTTGTCGCGGCCTGCTCGACGGTGCAGGATTACGTCGTCAACGATTGCCCGCTGAGCTGGCGCGGCATTACCTTGTACGGCGCTATAGACGTCGGCGTGGGTTGGGTTAGCCACGGCATGCCGATAAACGGCTATAACTATGAAGGCAAATCGCTCGTCAATCGGAACGGCAACCATTCTCAATTCCTCGTCGCGCCGAACAACCTGTCGCAGACGGGTCTGGGCCTGAAGGCAATTGAACCGATTCTGCCCGGTTTGTCCGTTGTGTTCAATGCCTCGACCGGCCTCAATCCGACCGGCGACATCGCCAACCTGGCGGCCACCAACATCATCAACAACGGCCTCCCCAGGAGCCAATATTCTTTCGCCGGCGATGGCGCGCGCGCGGGCCAAATCTTCAATGACGAACTCTTCGCCGGGTTATCGTCAGAAAATTTCGGCACGCTGACCTTCGGTCGTCAGCGCTCTCTCGGCACCGATACGATGCTCGCTTACGATCCGGCCATCGGCGCCTATTCCTTTTCGTTCATCGGCTACAACGGCCTGATGGCCGGGGGCGGCGACACGCAGGATACCCGGTGGGACTACTCTCTGAAATATCGCATCGCCTACGGCCCGTTCCATCTCGGCGCGATGTACAAATTCGCCAGCGGCGAGGGCGGCTGCTTCTCCGACTCCGCCCACTGGACGGCCTTCAGCTGTACGCCGGAAGACCCGCATAATACCGCCTATGGATTGGATTTGGGAGGAGTCTACAACAACTTCGCCGGTGACGTCGTCATCCAGAACGTCAACCAGGCGATCAGTGTCCTCAATCCTTTGCTGGGGCCTACGAGTCCGACGCAGCCCTATCAGTCGACCACCAACAGCATCAACACAAACCCCATCACCGGCCCCAATCTGATCGGAATGGGCAATACCGAATATGGCATCGTGACCGACAACACCGCTATTATGGTCGCCGGGAAATATACCTGGAATCAATTCAAGTTCTACGGCGGCTACGAACACATCCTGTATCATAATCCGTCAAACCCGTTGGGTGTGGGCGCCACGGCCCAGGGCGGTTACAAATTGAGCGGCGTAGAAAATGACAACCTCAACTCTGCCAAGATCGTGCAGGTATTCTGGACGGGATTGAGATACTCTTACAACGAGAAAACGGACATCATTCTATCGTATTATCATGAATTGCAGAACAACTTCCGTGTTCCCTCCACCTGCTCGTACGCCGCCGGGTATCGTCAGCGCCTGCTCGGGCACGCTCGACGAGGTTTCGGGCTTCGTCGACTATCACATCTTCAAGAAATTCGACGTTTATGCCGGCATTGCGTATTCCGTCAGGTTACCGGCGGGCTGGCCATCGCCATTCCTCACGAACCCGGCGTCCCCTACTACTACAACAACAACGTTGCTCCGACGGTCGGGGCCCGTTACACTTTTTGAGCTTTTCCACGGATGGAGCGGCTGCGCGTGAAGGAAGCGGCAAGGGCGTGGCTCCCGATAAGCGCGTCTTCCTACCGGCTCCGACTCCGTCAACGCATCGGCGAACGCCCCGAAGGCGACATCGGCGCGGCCGCCGCCTCGCCGGACAGGGCTCTGCCGCCCGTGCCGTCGACGGCGCCCAGAATCTTGCGCAAGATTCCCGGGGCGATCGCCGACAGCGGGTTGACCGTCAGCTTCGGGTTGCTCAACGACCCTTGGGCCCGATACGAGATGGCGAACAGACCCTCGTTCTTGCCGCCGCCCAAGAGGACGCCGACCAGCGGGATCCTGCCGAGCAGATTGTTGACCGCATAGGCCGGAATGAACGTGCCGGAAACGTCGATGGCGTTGCGGGCGAAATCGACTGTCCCCTCGGTCGTCAGGCCCATGTACGGATTGTAGATGACGGCGTCCTTTATATCGAGCGCCCCGCGCGAGTGGACGAACGCGATCTTGGCCTTCTCGAACTGGGCCAGTTGCGCGTCGACGGGACGGCCAGGAACCGCCGCCGGGGCGGCTGCGACAAGCTGCCGGAACGCCGGTTCGTCGCGCAGGGCGAAGTTGGTGACCGTGGCCTCGCCAGAGTTCGTCTCGCCGCCGGTCTGCAAGGTGAGATCGAGATTGCCGCCCTCCAGGCGCGTATAGAGATCGGTGAATTTGGCAAGCGCTCCCGCGTCGCTCGCCGTCAGGCGCAGGAGTCCGTCGGAGCCGCGGCCAGCCGCCAGGGTCCCCTGTCCGAGGCGTCCCTTGAGGTAGGCCAACCGGTCCTCGCCGTCCCGCTGCGACAGGTTGAGTTCGAGACCGCTGATCGACTGCCTGTTGGCGCCGCTCACGGCGTTGATCTTCACGTCGAGGTCGAAGTCCTTGCCGGGCGCTCGCGACGGCGCGCGCTCGTCGGTAGCCGCCTTGATCATGGGCCGCGCGTCGAGCGAGGCTCCGTGAACGGTCGCCTTGACGCCGGTCGCCGTGTTGACCACCTCGGCCTGGACGCTGTCCCCCGGCGACAGTCGCGCCTGCGTGATCCGGGCGGATTGGATGGCGCCGTCCACGGCGACCTCGGCCGAGCCGCGCACTGAGACGGTCCCGAAGTCGATGGCGAGGTTGCTGACCGACGCGCCCTCCGGCGACGGCTTGATTTCGAACGTCGCCTTGCCGGGCTTGCCGGCCGGCTTCACGACGCCGGGGATCGGGTTGTCGACGCCAGCCGGCGTCAGATCGATCTCGACGTCGGCGCTGGCGCGCGAGAGCGGCGCCTTGAGCTTGATCGGCAGCGGCCCGGTCAGCCAGCCGAGATTGAGTCCGCGCTTGACGCGCGTGGCCTCAGCGAGCGTCGCGGTCAGCGTGGCCAATCCGTCCTCGCCCGGCGCGCGGAGGGCGTCGATATGGGCAGCTGAGCCGAACAACTCCCCGTCCCCGTTCATCTCCAGGGTATTGCGGTCCGCCACGAACGTCATGCTGCCCTGATCCAGCTTCTCCGGGCCGACGAATTTGTCGAGCGTCAGGTTCGACAGCGAGCCCGAGGCGTGGAATTGAGAAGTCCTCGGGCTTGGCGGTCTTGCCGAGCTTGAGATCCAGAGCGAGGTCGCCCTCGGCCTGTCCCTTGACGGTGGCGGGGTCGATCTGGACGCCGGCCTCCTTGCGTAAAGGCTCGCGGTTGAGCAGGTCCGCGAGCGAGTCCGCGGTTCCGGTCAGGTGCGCCTTGGCATGGGCGTCGACGATCGGGCGCGGCGACGTGTCGGGGATCTCGAACACGAGATTGTCGGCAAAGATCCTCCGGATCGGCGACAGGTCCATTGTGGCGCGGTCGGCCGCAACCCTGAAGACGTGGCCGGTGAACGATCCGGTTCCAGAGGCCGAGATCATCGGCGGCAGGCCCGGCAGGAGGTCGACGCCGACGCCATGGGTCGAGAACGCGCCGTGCACGCTGTCGGGCGCAACAGCGCGCTTGTGGTCCATCGCGTCGAGATCGTCGGCCGTCCAGTTCGCGACCATGACGCCCTCGAGCTTGCCGCCGCGCATGTTGTGCGAGGCCCAGTCGCGAACGTCCGGATTGATGAACTGGGGCCACAACCGAACGGCGTCCTGCGTCACGCTCGGCCTCAGGTCGAGCCGCAATTTTAGCGACTCGCGCTGACCTTCCGGGTCGACCTCGGCGGAGAGCGTGCCGTCGAACGTGGGACCCTTGGCGGAAAGATTGTCGATGAAAAAACGCGAACTCGCGCGGCAGGAACCTCATCTCGGCTACGATCAAGTCCAGCTTGACCGGATTTTCGCCCGGCCGCTCCGGTCCGAAGCGCGCGTCCTTCGCCTCGAGCCGCGTGGTCCACGCTCCTGACGCATCGGCGGGCGGCGCGACCCAGCCGGAGGCGCTCAAGGACGTCTCTCCTGCGAGGATTGTCAGTCTGTCGAGGTCGAGCCTCTTCTGCGCGTCGTCCCACGTTATGCCGCCGGACGCCTCGTCGATCAGGAAGGGCAGCGCGTCCGGATTGTTGATCCGAACGGTCCCGGCGCCCAACGCGAACCGGCCCGACAGCGACTGGATCGCGCCGTCCGGCGCGAGCCGAGAGTCGAGCCTGAAGGCGATCGGTCCTTCCGCGAACAGGGGCGGGGGCTTCTTGGCGAAGGTTTCGAGGTCAGCGAGGCTGATGTCGCGGGCTTCGAGCGCGAGCGTGGTCTGGCCGCCGACCCCGGCGCGCGCCGTGATCGTCCAGCGGCCTGCCGGCCCGGTCGCTGCGATTCGGGCTTGGCCTTCGTCGCCGGCGCGATTGAAGTCGAGGTTGAAGTCCCGATAGACCACCGAGCGTCCGAGCGCTTCGTTGTCGATCTCGAAGCGGGCGTTGGCGAGCGTCAGCCGGTCCAGGGCGTGGCTCGCGCCGGCCATCGCATCCGCGCCGGCCCGGATCAGGGCGGCTACGTTCAGGCTCTCGAGGCCCGAATCCTTGCTCGGCAACGCGATCGGGGCGGCGGAATCGCTCCCGCCGGCGGCAATCGACAGCGATCCGTCGCCCGCCACCCGGAGCCGCAGACCAAGATCGTCGAATTCGACCCGGCGCACCTCGACGTCGCCGATCAAGGCGGCGAACGGCGCGAGGCCGATCTTGCCGCGCGGGGCCGAGAGCACCGTGCGGCCCTTGCGGTCCAGAAGCCTCAAGTTGCGGAAGCCCAGTCCGACGCCCCAGGAGTCGTGCATGACATAGGTCGGACCGAGCTCGACGACATAGGCGCCGCCGAGCCGTTCCTGCAGACCCGAGGCGACCCGGTCGTGCAACCAGGCGAGATAGATCGGGCCGCTGGACAGCCTGAACGCCAAGAGCGCAACGGCCGCGAGCGCGACAAGCCCCATAGCCTCGGCGACGTGGATGCAGACGTGGCGAACGCGGCGCGCGCGGCCAGCGCCGCGATTGCGCAGGCGCGCGCCCTCGGCGGCGTCCACCATGCGCTGCATGGCGGCCTTTGCGTGCGCGCGGTGTCCAACCCCGAACCAGCTCACCAAGCGACGACGATCCTCTCCTGCCGGCGCGGCCGGCTGTAAGCGCCCCCCCGACCCGGAGTCGGCAGCGGCTTGGCCCGCCGTCCCCAGGCCGGCGCCGACGTACGCTTGAAACGCGCCGGCCCGCGGGTCAACCTGATGGGCGCAACGGACGCGCCGTTGGCATTGAATCGACAATGAGACAAATCGAGGGCGACATGGCAAAAGAACTCGAACAGGGCGACCCTGCCCCGGACTTCACGCTGACAACCGACGGCGGCGGGGAGGCGCGGCTCGCGGACTTCCGCGGCAAGCCCGTCGTCCTCTACTTCTACCCCAAGGACGACACCTCCGGCTGCACCGCCGAGGCCATTGCGTTCAGCGGGCTCAAGCCCGAATTCGAGGCGGCCGGGGCCGCCGTCCTCGGCGTCTCGCCCGACAGCGCCGCCAGCCACGACAAGTTCAAAGTCAAGCATCAGCTCGCGATCGCGCTCGGCGCCGACCCCGGTCGCACGGCGATCGACGCCTACGGCGTCTGGAAGGAAAAGAGCATGTACGGGCGCAAGTATTTCGGTGTCGAGCGCACCACCTTCCTGATCGGCCCGGACGGCCGAATTGCCAGCATCTGGCGCAAGGTCAAGGTGCCAAAACATGCAGAGGCGGTGCTGGCGGCGGTAAAGGCGCTGTAGCGGGACTCGACCCGACCGGCATGGCCCGCGTGTCGACTCGGCTGCGTTCCTTTGGGCGATGTTAACCCTAATGATCGCCTATGGCGTCAAGGTCGCCTGATTCGCTTCAGGCGACGGAGCGCCGATTGATGACGTTGCCGGGTTGCGGTCGCGGGCTCGGCTTGCCGACCACGCATTATTTCGTTTCGGTGTCGCGCGGCGACGCCATTCGCACCGCTACGCTGACGCCCCTGGCGTTCTGGATGCTCGTCGCCCTTCTGCCCGCTTCGCTCGGATTCGGCCTCGCCGGCGCGTTCGAACTCGCCTCCGCTGACCGCTTCGCGGCCGTCGTCGCCTCGCCCGTCGCCGAGACTGTCGCCAATCCGCGGACGGAGGAGACCGAGGCGCGGGCCACCGCAGATGCCGACGCGCTCGAAACGCGGCTCAGGGGCGTTATCGACCGCGAGATCGGCCTCGAGAAGCGCGCCGCCGCTGTCAGCGCACTGGCGCAGGTCGCCGTGCGCGAGGCGCCGAGCCGATCGTCCGTTCGGTCCGCGCCCGACGCGGTTGGCGCCATCCGGATTCTCGCACCGAAGACCTTGGGCTCGTCCGCTCCGGCGGCCGCGCTGGACGACGGTGCGGCGCGCGCGTACGCCCCCCCTGCGCCCGCGCTTCCGTCCCGGCCTGCTGAGCCCCGTCCGCCCGCCAATACGCTCGGCCGCCAGGACCACGGCTTGGCCCGACAATTCGGGGGCCTGGCGGCGAACCCCAATCTCGATCCGTCCACCCGGCTCGCCTTCGTCGATCGCTCCCTCGACCGGATCGAGAGCGGCCAGATGACGTCGCTCGCCGCAGTCGACCATGTCGCGACCGAAGCCGCGAACCGCGATCGGGCGATCCTCGCCGACGCCGGGCTCGACGCCGCAAAGCTCGTGGCGCGCGGTCCGACGCCCGATGTCGGCGGCCCTTTCGTCCCGCTCGACGTCGGTCCCGCCGCATCCGGCTTCGATCGCGCCCTGGCCCGAGCCGCCCACGACGTCGGGTTCGCCGCAAAGCTTCGGGCGCTGATGGCCTATGTGCCGCTGGGCCAACCGCTCGAGGGCGAGACGCGCGTCGCCTCCCCGTTCGGCTACCGCATCGACCCCTTTATCGGCCGGCCCGCCCTGCACACGGGCGTCGATCTCGTCCAGCCCTACGGCGCCGAGATCCGGGCGACCGGCGCCGGCCATATCGTGCAGGCGGGTCCTGTCGTCGGCTATGGCCTGATGGTCGAGATCGACCACGGCGACGGTCTGTCGAGCCGATACGCCCATCTGTCGGAGATTCTGGTCGGCGAGGGCGATGCAGTCGAGCAGGGCGCGGTCGTCGGAACAGCTCGGCTCGACGGGCCGCGCGACCGGGCCTCATCTGCACTACGAGGTGAGAATCGACGGCGAAGCGGTTGACCCGGAACGCTTTCTTCAGGCCGGCAGGCGGATGGCCGCCGCGCCGTAAAGCGCTCGAGGTTTCCCTCGGGCGCCTTGCGCGGATACACACGTTCTTATGGACGTCCTGCTGTTTCGCGCCCTCGGCCTTCTCGGACTGGCCATTCTCGTCGCGCTCGCCGCGCGGCGGCTGAGGCTGCCCTACACCGTCGGCCTCGTCCTCGCCGGGGCGTCGCTCGCCCTTTTCCGGGTCGACGCCGGCCTCGCGCTGACGCACGATCTCATCTTCGACGTCGTCCTGCCGCCGCTGCTGTTCGAAGCGGCGCTGAACATCCGCTGGCTCGATCTCAAGCGCGACCTGGTCCCGGTTCTCAGCCTCGCATCGGTCGGGGTGCTGCTCGGCGCCTCGGTCGTGGCTGCGGCGCTGATTTATGTCCTCGGCTGGCGGGTCGAGCCGGCGCTGGCTTTTGGAGCGCTGATCGCCGCCACCGATCCGATCGCGGTGATCGCGCTTCTGCGCGAGACCGGCGTCACGGGGCGGCTGAGGCTGATCATCGAAGCCGAAAGTCTCGTCAACGACGGCGTGGCCGCTCTCCTCTTCTCGCTTGTCCTCGCCTGGGCCGCCCACCCTTCCGGCGCGGCGGGCAGCCCCTTCGGCGTTGTCGAGGCGCTGATCAAGATCGCCGGAGGCGGCGTCGCGGTCGGGCTCGTCAGCGGCCTCGCGGCTGTGGCGGTGGCGGGAACCTCGGACGACTACCTGGTCGAAACGGCCGTGACCGCGGTCGCCGCCTTCGGTTCGCTCCTGGTCGCCGAGCGGATCGGCGCCTCGGGGGTGCTCGCGACCGTGACGGCCGGGATCGTCATGGGCAATCTCGGCGTCCTCACAGGATCGAAGACGGGATTCGGCCTGGCGCTGACCGCCCACGGCCGCACGTTCGTGCTTCAGTTCTGGGAATTCGCCGCGTTTCTCGCCAACTCGCTGGTTTTCCTGTTGATCGGATCGGCGATGGCGACGATCGACTTTTCGCGCGAAGGCTGGCGAGCCTTGGCGCTCGCCGTGCTCTTCGCCCTCGCCGGACGGGCGGTCGCCGTCTATCCCGTGGGCCTTGCGCTGGCCCCGACGCGCTGGGCCGTCCCGCTCAATGAGCAGCACCTCTTGTGGTGGGGAGGCTTGCGCGGCGCGCTGGCGCTCGCGCTGGCGCTCGCCCTGCCCTACGATCTCGCGCAACGCGCCGATATCCTGATCGTCGCGTTCGCGGTGGTGGCGTTCTCGGTGATCGTCCAGGGTCTGACGGCGCCGTTCGCGCTCAAGTGGCTTGGCCTTACCCCGGCAAAGGCTGGCGCACGCGGCCAATTGTAGCCGTGCTCGCAGAGAGGGGCCGCGATTGCAGCCGCGCTCGCCCGCGGGAGACGAAATGCGACCGCGGTCAACGACCGCGGCTACAGAGCGTCTCGGCCCGTCCTAGGGGCATTTTGCTTGTGAGAATTCCAACCGCCGATGGGCGAATCGACGTATTGCTGCCCTGGCAAATCGAGACCGCGAATGTCGCAAGTGGGCAGGTAAGCTGGCGTTGCCTCAAGGCGCGGTCTCCGCCCGAAGCGCAAGCTCAACAATGGGCAGGTGGGCGCCCCTCGCGGAGACAGGCTCAGTGGGTGCTATGGTTACGCTAGGCGCTATCTGATTCAGCCGCCTACGATATGAGCCGGAGAATGTGGGACGTAGTGGTGATCGGCGGAGGATTGGCCGGTCTTTGTGCGGCGATCGCAGCGCGTGGGCGCGGAGCTTCGGTGCGCCTGGTCGAGAGCGCTCCCTACGCGCTTCGCGGTGGGAACGCGCGCCACGCTCGCAACTTTCGCGCCGCGCATTCCACACCGACCCGGTATTCGCCCGGTGTCTATACGACGGACGAATTTATGTCCGAACTGCACAGGATCTCAGGCGACGAAGGCGACGAAGCGCTCGCGTCTTTGCTGATCGGCGACACGACAAATCTCGCATCTTGGCTTGTCGGCTGCGGCGTGCGCCTGCAGGATCCGCAGGTTGGGGTTGTCCCCTTTTCCCGACGCACCGCTTTTCTGCTGGGCGGGGGAAAAGCCATGCTGAACGCTCTTTACGAAAAGGCGGCGAAGCTTGGGGTCGTGATTACCTATGACAGCGAGGCTGTCGCCCTAACCCCGGAACCGGACGACGCGTGGAGCGTCGAGGTCGCCAGGTTCGCCGACAGGCAGCGGATCGCTGCGCGCTGCGTCGTGGTCGGCGCCGGCGGCGCCGGCGCCGACCCGGAATGGTTGCGGGCGCGCTTCGGCCCGGCCGCAGAAGCTTATTGCATTCGCGGCGGTTCGTATTCGAGCGGCCGCGCGATGCAAATGCTGATCGAGGCCGGCGCTCGAACCGTCGGCGATCCGGCAACCTGTCACACCGTGGCGGTCGACGCCCGCGGGCCCCGGTTCGACGGCGGAATCGTGACGCGTATCACCGCAATGCCCTACGGCCTCGTTGTCGACCGCAACGGCGCGCGCATCGATGTCGTGGGCGGCGAGGCGGCGCGTTCGCAATACGCGCGATGGGGAGCCAGGATCGCGCGCAGCCCCGGCGGCGTCGCGTTTCTGATCCTGGACGCCGAAGGGCTGAACCGCGCCGGACCGATCGCGCTGCCGCCGATCCGCGCGGAAACAATTCCCGCTCTGGCGGGCGCTCTCGAACTCGACAGCGCCGGGCTCGCGGAGGCCATCGACCTCTCGAACGCCGAGCGCCCTTCGCGTCGCCGGCCCATCGCGACCCCGCCCTTCTCAGCGCTTCCGCTCAGACCGGGACTGACCTTCGTTCATTACGGGCTGGCGGTCGACGTTCAGATGCGCGTTTCGATGCGCGATGGACGAAGAGTTGAGACGCTCTTTGCGGCCGGCATGAGCATGGCGGCCAACATTCTCCGCCGCGGCTATCTCGCCGGTTTCGGGTTGACGCTTGCCGCCATTTCCGGACGACGCGCGGGGGAGGCGGCCGCCCGTCATGTGCTCGGATAGCATCGCGGAAGAGGCCGAACGCGTGCTGCGGATCTGTGGCGCGTGCATGTACTGCGACGGGTATTGCCCGGTTTTTCCTGCTCTTTCAGGCAAGCACGCCTATACGCCCGTGGACCTCAGCTATCTCGCCAACCTTTGTCACAATTGCCGCGCCTGCTGGTATGCCTGCCAATATGCGCCGCCGCATCCCTTCGCCGTCAACGTCCCGGCCACCCTCGCCGGCCTCCGCCGGCAGTCGTACGCCGACCACGTTTGGCCGCGCTGCCTCGGTCCCGCTTTCCGTCGGCCGGCGCTTGGCGCCGCGTTTATCGTTGCCGCGGCGTTGATTGCGATGCTCGTCCTCGTGGCCGCGAAGGGTTCGCTGGCGGCGCTCTGCGTCGCCCGCGCAGGCCCAGGATCGTTCTACTCCGTTTCGCCATGGGAGGTGATGGCCAGTCTGGCCGGCGCATCGTTCGCATGGGCGGTCGTCAGTGTGTCGGCCTCCACATATCGGTTCTGGCGCGCGATCTTCCGCGACGTTCCCCTTCGCGCCTTGCGGTTCGGTCTCGGGCCCGCTTTGCGTGACATTGTCACCCTTCGGCATCTGGACGGCGGCGGACCGGGCTGCAATGACGCCGACATCCGCTTCTCCCGCCGACGCCGCGTCTGCCATCATATGATGGCGGGGGGCGTCATCGTCGATTTCGCGGCGACGCTTGCGGCAACCGTGGATCAGGACGTTTTCGGTCGCATGCCGCCTTATCCGCTTGAGAGCCTTCCCGTCTGCGCCGGCGTGATCGGCGGTCTCGCCATATCCGTCGGAGTGGCCGGGCTTCTCGCCCTCGAAGCGCGTTCGGATCGGGAGCCGTCCGAGCGCGGCGAAGCCGCTCTTAACGTCGCTTTCTTGGTCGTTCTCGGGGTCGCGGCGTTGAGCGGCCTCGCCGTGCTCGCCGTGCGCGAGACCGCCGCCATGGGACCACTGCTCGTCTTTCATATCAGTGTCGTTTTCGGACTTCTTGTCGGCTTGCCCACCGGCAAGAGTTTGCACGCGCCCTTTCGGGCCGCTGCACTGTTGCGCGCGGCCGCGGAGCGGCGACATTCGCGAAGTCGAGAGGGAGCCCGCGGCGTCGCGGCTGCGTCCGATTGACTTCATCCAACGCCGCGGCTGACGTGTCTGCGCGAGGCCACGGGCGCTCGAGCGACGAAAGCACATGGGCGGACAGGACCAGTTCGCAAGACTGCCGGCGAACGGCCGGAATTTGCGCAAGGCGGTCGCTTTGCCAAGGCCATTCAAAGATAGAGGTCTCCGTCGGAAGCGCGTCTCGACGGAAATCAGGACTCGCAGAGCCCACTTCAGCGCCGGCGCACCGCCCGCCAAAGGAGGCGCGCCATGGCCGCGAGAGGAAGCGTGAGCCCGAGAGCGCTCGCGAGCGGCCAGCCTCCGCGCGCATAGGCCCAGGCGCCGGCCGCCGAGCCGATCGCGCCAGCCAGGAAGAAGGTGGCGAAATAGGCGGCGTTGAGCCGGCCGCGCGCCTCCGGCGCCAGCACGAACAGGGCGCGGAACCCCAGCACCAGATTGGTCTGGACGCCGAAATCAATGGCGATGGCGGCGACGACGAGCAGCGCGAGCGCCGCCGTCGAGCCTTGCGGCGCAAGGCGTGTGAGGAGGAACCCCGTCGCGACCAGCCCGATCGCGCCGGCCGTCGCCGCCCCGGTCAGGCCGCGGTCGGCAAGCCGTCCGGCGATCGGCGCGGCGACGGCGCCCGAGACGCCCGCCACGCCGAACAGCGCGATGCCGCGCTGGGTGAAGCCGTAGTGGGAACCCGCAAGCAGGAGCGGCGCCGTGGTCCAGAACAGGCTGAAGGCGCTGAACAGACACGCCTGGTAAAAGGCGCGCAGGCGCAAGACGGGGGTCGCGGCGACGAGCCGCGCCATCGATCCGATCAGCGCGGCGTAGCTCAGCCGCGTGTCGGGCCTGCGCACCGGGAGCGTGCGCGACAACAGCAGCGCGAGCGCGATCATCAGCGCCGCCGAGGCCGCGAACACGGTGCGCCACGAGGAGGCCGAGGCGATGAAGCTCGCGACCGGCCGCGCCGCCATGATGCCGATCATCACGCCGCTCGACACCAGCCCGACCACCTGTCCGCGGATCGCCTCCGGAGCGAGGTGAGCGGCAAGCGGAACCAGAATCTGCACCGCGACCGAGGCCAGGCCGACCGCGCCCATCGCCACGAGAAAGGCCGCCGCCGAGGTCGCATTCGCCGCGAGCCCCAGCGCCAGCGCGCTCGCCGCGACGCAGACAACGACCAGCCGCCGGTTCTCGAGCCGGTCGCCGAGCGGCACGATGACAATGAGCCCGAGGCCGTAGCCGATCTGCGTCAAGGTCACGATCAGCCCCGCTGCGCCCGGCGCGAGGCCGAGCGCCGCGGCGATCGGACCGGCGAGCGGCTGCGCGTAATAGATGTTGGCGACGACGAGCCCGCAGGCTGCGGCGAGCAGGAAGATGGTCGCGCCGGAAATCCCAGGCTCCCGAGGCGGCTCTGTTACGCAGGCGCCCCTCTGTGCAGGCGTCAGTCGATCCACGCGCACCCGCCGTTCTCGAAGACCAGCGCCCGGCCCTGGACGATCGGGGCGTCGGCCGCTGCTTTGGCGGGAACGCCGGCGATCAGCGTCATCAGCGCGCGGGCGACGCCGCCGTGCGAGACGACGAAGACGTCGGCGGCGAGCGTCTCCAGCCACCGCTTGAGGCGGCCGGCGAGCATGGCGTAGCTCTCCCCGTTCGGCGGCACGAAGTCCCATTTGTCGGCGCGTCGCGCCATGCAGCCTTTGGGGTCGCGCGCGTAAATCTCCGGCCAGGTCAGGCCCTCCCAGTCGCCGAAGGTGAGCTCTTGCAGCGCGGGATCGAGCCGGTAGCGGCCAGGCGGAAGGCCCATGGCGTCACGGGCGAACTCCATCGTTTCTCGGGTCCGAAGGAGCGGCGAGGCGACGAAGGCGTCCGCCGCCTCGAGCCGGTCGATCTCGGACCCGATGCGGGCGCGCAGCGTCCGCCCGACCGTGCGCGCCTGATCGCGCCCGCGCGCCCCGAGCGGAATGTCGCGCTGACCCTGCAGCCGGTTCTCGGCGTTGTAGGGCGTCTCGCCGTGGCGCACGAAAATGAGGCGATGGGGAAAGGAGGACAAAGACAAGGACCTCTTTGGAGAACAGGCTTGATTGCGGGCCGATTTGCTTTACCCAACGGCCCGAAGGCAAGGGGGCGGCGCAGGCGGCGCTCGAGACCTCCTCCCCGCCCGAGGCCGTATGCAAGACGAAGGCCGCGTGGGCGGCAGCCTGAGATGGATGCCTATTCAAGATGCTCTGGCTGGTCGATCATCCGCTTCTGTTCTTCGCCGTGACGCTGGCCCTGTTTCTCGGCAGCACGCGGATGGGAGTGCTGGTGCGCCTCCATGGCCATAAATTGACCCCAGCCGAGCGGGCCGAATTCGACCTTGTCCGCAACGCCATGTTCACCCTGCTCGGCCTCCTGATCGGCTTCGCCATCGCAATGGCGGTCAGCCGCTACGACCTGCGCAAGAGCCTCGAGGAATCCGAGGCGAACGCCATTGGCACGGAATTCCTCCGGCTCGACCTCATGCCGGCCGATGTGGCCGCGAAGGCGCGCGCGCTGCTGCGGACCTATGCCGACGAGCGCATCGCCTTCTATGCGCTGATGAATTCCGACGAACTGGCGAACAACGCGGCCGCCACGGCCGACACCGCGAACGCGCTCTGGACCGCGATCGCGCCCGCGACCAGGGCGGCCCCGACGGCGGTCACGGCGCTCGTCGCCGCGGGCATGAACGACGTGCTCAATTCCTACGGCTACACGGTGGCGGCCTGGCGCAACCGCCTGCCGCCGGAGGTCTGGATGCTGCTGATCCTCGTCGCGGCCTCATGCAACGTCCTGATCGGCTTCGGCGCGGAACGGCTGTCGTGGACGACCCATGCCATTCTGCCCCTGACCGCGTCACTCGCCATTTTGCTGATTGCCGACGTCGAGGGCCCGCACAACGGCTTCGTGCGGGTCCATCCGGTCAATCTGATCGACGCAGCGGCCTCGATCCGGGAGCGGTAGCCGAGGGAGCGCGCGGCGATCCGTCGCGCGACGAAGAGGAGGCGGGAGCGGCGAGGCTGGGAGTGACCACTAAAGGCGCGCCTCTTCGCCGGCAACCTTGAGCAGGATCTGACCCGACCGCAGACGTCCCCAGTCGATCCCCCGACCCAATCTGCGCGACGGTCATGAGCCGCCCCGCCGCCGCGAATGCCCGCGCCTAATGCGAAGCAGGCGCGGACGGGACGGCGGGAAGGGGCGGGATCGCGGGTGTAGAAACTCCCTGAGCTTTCCCTGTCGCAAGGGTCGTCTATTGCAAGGCGCCGTTCGCTGGACCGAAGCAAGTGCTGCGCTATCTTTCCCGTTACACACACCGGGTCGCGATCTCGAACTGCCGCCTCATTGCCGCCGACGACCCCGGCGTCGCGTTCCGCTGGAAAGACTGTCGCATCGACGGGCCGGGACGCTGGAAGACGATGCGGCTTCACCCCCACGAGTTCATCCGGCGCTTTCTCATGCACGTGCTGCCCAGGGGCTTCGACCGCATACGCCACTACGGGCTCTTCGCCAACGCCAACCGCGCCGAGACCATCGCAAAAGCCCGCGCGCTGCTCGGCGCCAACCCGCCTGCCGCCGACCCGCAGCCGGAGGTCGCACCGGGCGCGCCGCGCGCGCTGCGCTGCCGATGCCCGCGATGCGGCATCGAAGTCTCCGCGCGGCTGCGAGCCAAGATGGCGGCCAACCCCGAGCACAAACGACACATCATGAGCTCGACCCGATGAGCCGGACCGCCTAGCGCCTCCGCTTTCCCGTTCCGTTGAGCTTGGCCTCACGCTGGCGGCGATCTCTCTCGGCGCAACCCCGCCAATCAACGAGCCGATCGCCCGTCGATACGCTCGGCGCCACCACCGCGATCCCCATAGCGCCGGCCCCCGCACGGCGCCCAAACTTCCCGCGACTTCGTGCCCTGGCGCGTTTTGGAGCCGGCCGCCGAAGCAAGTGGCGCTGCTCGTAATGCCGGCGTCCAAAAACCTGCACATGAGCGCAAATTGATAGCGGCGCCGGTAGCCGCAGCCACGATCAGCCTGACACAAGTCATTCGCGCTCTTCTGTGGCTGAAAGAGCTCCGATGTACCGCGGCGCGTTGAATTCGATCAGGGTGACGATGCTTTCCAGCCCGGCGGTTGAAATGACCTCGGGGCGCAATTCCGAGCGCTCCCACAGCGCCTGTTTGGGCGCATTCCTCGTTTCGGGAGGCGACGAGCGCATCGCTATTGATCCAGATAGCGGCCGCAATCGATATGGGCTCTTGCCTTCCCCGGCGCAAGGCGAGGTGTCTTTCTCCTCATCCACGGCGTCGGCGATCAGCCCCGAGGGATGGGAGGCGGCCGGGGTGGCCTGGCGGCGCCTTTCCTCGGAAAGGGCTGACACCGCGCTCGGCATAGGCCGCTGGTTCGAAAGAATTCGAAGCCGGGTGGCGAACCACGCCGGATGCAAGGCCTCGGTGATCCTGTCGGCGTCCGGGACCGACACGGAGAGTCTCGCGCTTGCCATCGCCAGCGCGGTCATCGCGCGGCCAATCACGAACATCGTTGTCGGCCCTGGCGAAACAGGCCGTGGCGTCGCCTTGGCGGCGGCGGGTCGACACTTCCTGTCTTCGACTCCGTTCGGCGGCAACCATATTCCCGGCATTCGTATCGCGGGATGGGAACGCGAGGACGTGGTCGTCGAAACGGTCGAGATACGAACGCCGGACGGCAAGCCGCGTTCGTCCAGCGACATCGACGCAGAAGTTAGGGCAAAGGCGGACTCTGCGCTGGCGAAGGGTCGCGGAGTCATCGCTCACCTCCTTGACGTTTCGAAGACCGGCCTCACCGCTTTGACCCACGCAGCCGCGGAAGAAATCCACAACCACGCGCCGGACCGCGTTCTCGTTCTCGCGGATTGTTGCCAGATGCGATCGCCTGCGTCACGCCTGCGTGGCTTGCTCGAATCCGGGTTCATGATCGCGGCGACCGGTTCGAAATTCTATTCCGGCCCCCCGTTCTCGGGCGCGCTGCTCGTCCCGGACAGCCTTGTCGCCCGGTTGGATCGCTTGCATTTGCCAGAGGGCCTGGCGGCGCATTCGGCGCTCTACGACTGGCCGTCGGCGCTTCGAAGCAAGATCGCCGCACGTTTCGCGGGTCATATGAACATCGGACTTGGCCTCCGATGGGAGGCAGCGCTTTGCGAAATGGATCGGTTCCGGGCTGTGCCCGAACCGCTCGCATTGGCTATTGCACAAAGCTTTCAAAGGGAGGTCGGGAGGCGCGCGCGCGATGCCGGACTGACGATCCTCTGCCGGGAGGGCGGGCTATCGGATTGGGCGTCCACGATTGTGTCGATCGCCGCCCGCGATACGCACGGCAGGCCCTATTCAGCGGAACAGGCTTCCGCGCTGCAAAGAGGGTTGCGACGGCCATCCGCCCCCGAGGCCGGACTCGCCAACGAAATCTTCCACGTTGGTCAGCCCGTGCCAGTCGGGCCGGAGCAGGCGCTTCGTGTTTGTCTCAGCGCGCCGATGATTACCGACATCGCGCAGACATGTTCGGCAGGCGCCGTGCTCGACAAAGCTATCGCGCCACTGGCGGAAAACGTCGCGTCTCTGTTCGCGAAATGGAAGCGCCTGATCAACTAGCGCCGAGCGGCCGCAACAACAGACCCAAGGCGAAGGAGACTCAAATGCACTTTGCAATTTCCGATTGCGGCGTCGCAACGGCGGCGGAACCTCTGGTCGGCTTGGCGAAAATAACCCGCCTTGCTTTAGGTGGCGTCGGCTTTGCCCCGTTGAAATCGGAAATGATCGCGCGCCTTCAAAATGACGAAGCCGACGCCGCCGCCTGGCTGGATCTCTCGACGATGTTGCAAATTCAGGGCGATCGCGCGAACCGCAATGCGCTTCAATCCAACGCGTTGAACCGCGCCCGGCATTTTACCCATTCAAAAACAATCCTTGGCGCCGAGCCTCTGCGCCTCCTTGCTTTGATGGCGCCTGGCGACTTCATGGCGAACACCCCGCTCGAATTCCTGCTCGAAGGTAGCAGCGTCGCTCTCGAGTTCATTTTATCTATCGGCGCAGGATCCCCTTCCGTCTTCACTGCCGGATCATGACGTGGCCTTTGTCGCGGTCGCGGAATCGGACGAGAATCGTCCCTTACTAGACCGTCTCGCCGCATCGGCCGCCCATTGGCCGCGCCCCTTGATCAACGCCCCCGGATTGATCGCCGGTTTGACGCGCGACGGTTTCGCCAAGCTGATGCAAGGCGCGCCGGGCGTCGTCGTTCCTCCCGTGCGGCGGATCAATCGAAACGACCTTCGGATGATCGACCTATCGGCGGCCGGCGCAGTCGCCGCCGGATTCGATTATCCGATCATAGCGCGCCCGGTTGGCTCTCACGCCGGCGAAGGATTGAAGAAAATCGACGGCGCTTCCGACCTCGAACCTTATCTCAATGAGGTCAAGTGCGATCACTATTACATCACGCCGTTTGTGGATTACAGCAACGCTGATGGGCTTTTCCGGAAATATCGGATTGTCCTGATCGAGGACGCGCCATTCGCCGTCCACATGGCGATTTCGCACCAATGGATGGTCCATTACCTCAACGCCGATATGACGAACAACGAGGCCAATCGACGCCAGGAGGCAGCGTTCATGGAGGCGTTCGAAATCGACTTCGCGCTACGACACGCCGAAGCCTTCCGCGCTGTGCGTCAGCGGACCGGTCTGGATTATGTTCTGCTCGATTGCGCCGAAACGGCGGGAGGAGATCTCCTGATTTTTGAGGCCGGGACGGCAATGATCGTCCATTCGCTCGATCCCGTGGACATTTTCCCCTACAAGCTGAGACATATGGAAAAAATCTTCGTCGCCTTCGAATCGATGCTGCGACGGAAGGCGGACGCGATCCCCGGTTGCGTGAATTCGCCTCGGTCAAGCGCGACCGCCGCGCCGGAGACCCAAATTAGGGCGGCGTCGTGACACGAGATTCGGATCTTGATCCAGACGATTGGGCCACATTTCGCGCCCAAGCGCGCACTGCGCTGGACGGCATGATTGATCATCTGAGCACATTACGGGAGAGGCCTGTATGGGTCGCCGCCCCGCCGGAAATCCGTGCCTGTTTCGAGAGAAATTTGCCTGAAGAAGGCTGCTCCCTCGACGAGGCGCTCGAAGAGTTTGATCGGACAATCAAACCCTATGCGACCGGGAACGGACATCCTGCGTTCATGGGCTGGGTGCATGGCGCGGGCACGCCGGTGGGAATGGTTGCGGAAATGCTCGCCGCCGGCCTCAACGCCAATTGCGGCGGGCGCAATCACATCGGCATCGAGGTCGAGCGACAAATCACACGATGGATGCGGCAGGCCTTTGGCTTTCCTGAAACGGCCGCCGGGCTCTTTGTCACGGGGACATCGATCGCCAATTTCCTCGCGCTGGTCGTGGCGCGTCATCACCTGCTCGGCGATGAAGTGCGTCGCGCTGGCGTGCCTTCCACGATCGCGTTACGAGCCTATACGTCGGACGCGGCGCACGGCTGCATCGCGCAGGCCATGGAATTGGCCGGCCTCGGCTCTGAAAACTTGCGGCGCGCCCCTTGCCATCCCGACGGCGCGGTGCGAATCGAGGCTTTGCGGGCGATGATCGCGCAGGACCGGAGCAACGGTGCGACGCCCTTTCTGCTGGTTGGCTCCGCGGGCTCGGTCAACCTTGGCGCGGTCGACCGGCTCGGCGAACTTGCTGAGCTGGCGACGGAAGAAGGACTCTGGTTCCATGTCGACGGCGCTTTTGGCGCTCTTGCCGCCTTCTCCCGGCGCCTCGCACCGTTGATCAGTGGAATCGAGCGCGCTGATTCCATCGCGTTCGATTTCCACAAATGGGGCCAGGTCCCTTATTCAGCCGGCTTCCTCCTCGTGCGAGACGGCGAAGTGCAACGGCGGACCTTCGCAAGCGCCAACGGCTATCTGACGCGCGCCGCCTCCGGGCTCGCCGCGGGCGACGCTTGGCCGTGCGATTATGGACCAGATTTGTCGCGGAGCTTTCAAGCGCTTAAGACCTGGTTCACGATTCGCGTTTTCGGGGCTCAGGCGCTCGGTCGCAGCATTGAAAAGTCCTGCGATTTGGCGGTTTATCTCGCGGAACGCGTCGGAGAGAACGATCTGTTCGAACTCAAAGCCCCCGTGACCCTGAATATTGTATGCTTTGGCGCAAGGGGGGCTGAAGCTGGTACGTTGAACCGCGCAATCGTGGAACATCTTCACGTAACCGGGACGGCTGCGCCCTCACTGACAATTCTGAATAATGAGCCAGTGATCCGCTGCGCGATCGTCAACCACCGTACGAGCCGGGAAGACATCGACGCCGTGGTCATCGCCTTGGAGAGCTCGTTGCGAGTTGTCACCAAAGGAGGCATCTCTAAAACGGGCGTTCCTGTGTGATCGTGACCTTGGGTCGTTTTCGACATTTTCCACTGAGATAACTTGCTGATTTCGCGCACCAGACCATTGGATTTAGCCGATACGACTTGTAGTCTTTCGGCGCCCCGCATCTGGTCCTTTGCCGACGACGCGACCGAGGGCTCAGCCCTTCGTTGCGACGCGACTGAGCGTTTTGGGGAGTTGGGGAATTAGGTGACACGACCGTCTTTACCAAAACTCCAGGCTCCGACATCCCGTCGCCAAATCGCGGGCCGGAAGAGAGCACAGCCGCTCCTCGAAAGGGGATTTTATGCGGGCTTCACTGAAACGCATTGGGCGCGCGTCACCGTAACATCGTAACGCCAGCGAGCAGAGAGGGAACCGCCGGCCGCTTCACGTCTTCGGAATCATCCCGTCCCCTTTGCAGGCGTGCCGTGCGGGGCGGCTTCGGATCTGGCGAATGCCCGGCCGTCCGCGCATAGGGATATTGGCATGCGGCATTATCGTCAGGACGGTCAAGCCACAGTCGTCCGTATTCCCGACCCGCAGCCTTGGACACCTCAAACGGCGGGAAGCGGCCGACGTGCGTACGGCGGCAATTGATCGAACAGCGCGCGTTCAAGTCCGAGCCTCTCGGCACAAAGACCGCCCAGTCCGACGGTTCGGGCTGACCCGCGTGTTGTCTTCGCGGCCGGAGCGGGGTCGCCGCGCGGGCTCCGCCAGATGCAATCATGGGCCCGGCGGCGCGTCCGCTGAGCCGCCGCAAGCCTGCCTGGCGTCGCGAAGCCGGCCGTCGCGCTCCCCGCCCCGCCGCTGGCAATCGCTGATGTCGCCCGGCTGCGGAGCGGCAAGTCGCGGCTCAAGCGTCGGCGCGCCCGCCAACATTCCCGTAACCCTTTGAAATCATTGGATCGCTCGCTCTGAAATCGCCCGATTCGCCGCTTAACTCATTGATTTTATTGGACTCCCGTCCGAAAATCGTGGTCACGCCTCAGAGCCGCCCCCCAGCCTCAGAGCCGCCCCCCAATAGCATCCTGACCCGGGCATCGGGACGGGCGGCGTCGAGCTATCCGGGCGTGGCTCGCGGCTCGGAACAGCGTCATTCAGCGGCCACGACGCCGGGAAACGAATGCCGTCATCTCAAAAAAGCCGAAGGGCGACGCGGGGATCAAGCGGCGGCCGGACGGCTCACGCCGGCGCCGGCCGCAGCCCCCACTTCTCGGCGAGCGCCAGGCATTCGGCGACCGGGACGACGCCCTCCGTGGTCGAGACGGCCCGCATCGAGGCGGCGGCGGCGCTGTGAGCGAGCCGCAGGCAGTCGGCGATCGGCCACGCCTCGTGCAGGCCATAGATCATGCCGGCGGCGAAGGCGTCACCGGCCCCGTTGACGCCGGCGATTACGTTCAGCGGCGCCGCGACCGAGCCGAGGCTCGCAGTGGTCCCATCGCGGCCGCCGGCGACGGCGCCCTCGGGGAAATGGGCGACGACCCAGCGCATCGCGCCGATTTCCAGCGCTTTGGCGATGGCCCGCCGGACCGCAGCGACATCGGTCGAGCCGTCGGCGCGCCGCGTGGCGACGCCGGCGAGCGCGCCGATCTCGAAGTCGTTGACGATGAGATAGTCGAGATGCGGCAGACAGGGTCGTCCAAGCTCGGCCAGGCGCTCCGCCGATGTGGTCATCATCTCCAGATTGGTCTCGAGACCCGCGTGTCTCGCCGCCTTCAAGACCGCGACCCAGCCATTCGCGTCCGTCCGCCATGGAGCGTCCATCGCAGCGTGCGCCCCCGGCAGGCCGAGGTGGAGAATCCGGGCCCGGGTCGACGCGAAGTTGAAATGGGCGGGCGACATCGCCGCGGCGACGCCTGCATGAAAGAAGTGCGTGCGGCGGCCGGTGTCGAGCACGTTGATCGCGTCGACGCTCATCGTCGCGCCGTCCGGCAGCGCCCTGAGCCCGTCGCAAAGGATGCCGCGCGCTTCGCATTCGCCGATCAGGAAGCGGCCGAGGTCGTCCGCGCCGATGACGCCCATCGCCTCGACCGGAAAGCCCGGATCGAGCCGCTTGAGGTCGATCGCCATGTTGTAGCCGGCCCCGCCGCCCTGGCGGTCGATCCGCACCACCTCGGTGACTGTATCCTGCTCCGGCCAGCGCGCGATCGACTTGTTGAAATCGACGCAGAACGATCCGGCCGACAGCACCCCCCTCAGCGCGCTCATTTCCCTCTACCCATGCAGCAGAACCGGCTCGGTGATCTCACGATCGTCGGCGAAATCGCGCGACGGCTTCAGGCCCTTGCGGATGAGCGTGTCGTGATAGTCCTCAACCCCCTCGGAAGGCGTCAGCGCGCCGTCCGACACCGCGCGCATCAGCCGCACGATGTCGAGCGGCGATTCGGCGAGGTTGATCTTGCGCCCGAACAGGGCGACCCGGGCGCCGTACTTCTGCGCCTGATGGATGAGTTCGAAACAGTCGCGCGTCGTCCCCGCCCCGCCGCCGAGCACGCCGACCACCACGCCCGGATCGTACGAGACCAGTTCGTCTAACGCCTTGGGACCATTATAGGCGATCTTGAGGAATTTGGGCCGCTCGGCCTCCGTGAGGCCGGCGAGGCAGCGGACGATGGCGTCGTTGACGAACGCCGGAACCAATTCCGGCTCGATACCGGCGTCGACGTTCGGATTGAACACTTCGAGAAAATACGAAAAGCCGTTCGCCGCGGCGTCCTCGCGGAATGCGCAGAACGCTTCGAGCGAAGCGAGATCGGCGTCGAGGTCGTTGGTGAAGGTGATCGAATAGAGGCCGAGGTTGGTCAGCGTCTTGGCGCGCTGGAGCGATGCGGTGCGGAACGAGCGCGACGGATGGTGATGGAAGGTCGCGCCCCGATGGCGCCAGATGTCGGTCGTGTCGTTGGCGCGGATGGCGGGCGCCACCTTCGAGTTGGCGAAGGCCTTGCGTTCGACGAGCCTCTCGAGGTTGCTGACCGAGGTCAGCATGATGTCAACCACGTCCTGGGTGATGACCTCCTCGATCGACTTCAAAAATTCTTCGCGCGTTTGCAGGCGCGGGGCCGCTCCCTCGCATTGGCGGGCCGGGCCGACTGCGTGCAGGCCGGGACCCATGTCAGGATCCTTGGCGTCGGCGATAATGAAATCGGTGCGTTTGTCGGAGCCGGCGCGGATCCGCGCGAGCTTTTCATCGAGACGAGTCATTCGGGCCCTCCGCCGTGCGGCCTCGCCGACTATAATTCGACGACGCGGCGTGGCAACGGGGTCTAAGGCTAGCGCGAGGCCGTTCAAGACGCTAGGAAAACCCTACTCAGCGGCGTTCCGACGCAGACCGACACGGATTTCGACAGTTATGGCCGACCGTCTCCGCATCCTCCTCATCGGCGCCTCGGGCGTGCTCGGCCGCGCCGTCGCCGCCGAACTCGCCCCGCGTCACGACATAGTCACCGCCGGATCGAAGTCGGGCGACATCCGAATCGACATCGCCGACCCGGCCAGCATCGAGGCGGGTCTTACTGCGGCCGGACCACTCGACGCGGTCGCCTGCGCCGCCGGACGGGTGAATTTCGCGCCGCTCTCGGCGATCGCTCCCGCCCGCATCGATCAGTCGTCCTATGGCCTCGGCCTCGCCGACAAGCTGATGGGCCAGGTCAATCTGGCGCTGGCGGCGCGCGACCGGCTGCGCGACGGCGGCTGGATCACCCTGATCGCCGGCGTCCTGTCTCAGACGCCGATCGCCGCGGGCTCCTCGGCCAGCATGGTCAACGCGGCGGTCGAAGCGTTCGTGATGGCCGCGGCGGTCGAAATGCCGCGCGGTCTGCGCATCAACGCCGTAAGTCCCGAGGTGTTCGAGGAATCGATGGCCGCCTACGGACCGTTTTTCCGTGGCCACGATCCCGTGCCGGTCGCCCGCGCGGCGCGCGCCTTCAGCCGCAGCGTGGAAGGGCTCGAGACCGGCCGGACCTATCGGGTGGTCTGACCGTTCGATGAAGGCGTTTCCTGTCTACGTCGCGCTGGCGGGGCTGACGCTTGCGATTTTCGGGCTCTGGCCCGATCTCGACCTTGCCGTTGCGCATCTTTTCTATGATGGCGGCGGCTTCATCGGCCGCGACGGGCTTGCCAGGTTCGGCCGTGACGTCTTTCGCGTGACGCCGTTCGTGGTCCTCGCGGCCTATGCCGCCTTGTGGCTCGCAAGCCGCGCCGGGCGCTGGCGCGGCTGGGCGCCGAGCGGCCGGGCGATGATCTTCCTTATCGCCACCATCGCCATCGGTCCGGGCGTCGTCGTCAACCTCAGCCTGAAGGATCACTGGCACCGGCCGCGGCCGATCCAGACCCAGGAGTTCAACGGCAGGGAGCCGTTCATGCCCTGGTACGACGATCGGGGCGAATGCAAGAAGAACTGCTCGTTCGTCTCGGGCGAGGCGGCGACCGGATTCTGGATGGTCGCGCCGGCAAGCGTCTTGCCGCCGCCGGCCCGCGGGCCGGCGATTATCGCCGCCTTCGCTTTCGGCGTCGGCGCGAGCCTGCTGCGGATGGCTTTCGGCGGCCACTACCTCTCCGATGTGCTGCTCGGCGGCCTGGTGACGCTGATCGTCATCGAGATCGCCCGCATGCTCATCTGGCCACCCGGCGAAGACCCCTCCGCCCCGGTCGGGGGAGGCGGCCAGACCGCGGCCGAGGTGGTGGAGAGGGCGATGGCGTCGCGCGGGCGGCCGAGCGCGGCCCGGCGCCGCTAGACCCGCGGCCCCGTGACTCTGGCTGCAGGAACGCGCGGGTTGCGCCCTTCGCAGGCGTGTCTATAAGTCCGTTAGACGCTGGCAGGGCGGCGGTCATCACGCTCTGCCCGTCATGGCCGGGCTTGTCCCGGCCATCCACGCGGTTCCGCTGCTGCTGTCGGCGGCCGGGGTCGCACAGTCGGGCGGCGCGTGCGGAACGCCAGCGCATCGGCGCCGGTCCTGCCCCCTGCCGACGAATGCTGATGAGCCAGCGGCGTGGATGGCCGGGACAAGCCCGGCCATGACGGCGTTGAAATTTCACGAGTAGAGTGTCGTTCATGTCCACCGCCAAGTCCAAGATCAAGCGCGTCGTCCTCGCCTATTCCGGCGGCCTCGATACCTCGATCATCCTCAAATGGCTGCAGGAGACTTACGGCGCGGAGGTGGTCACCTTTACCGCGGACCTCGGCCAGGGCGGAGAGCTGGCGCCGGCGCGCGCGAAGGCCGAGATGCTCGGCATCAAGCCCGAGCACATCTTCATCGAGGACCTGCGCGAGGAGTTCGTGCGCGACTTCGTGTTTCCGATGTTCCGCGCCAATGCGCAGTACGAGGGCCTTTACCTGCTCGGCACCTCGATCGCGCGGCCCTTGATCGCCAAGCGCCTGGTCGAGATCGCGCGCGAAGTCGGGGCCGACGCCATCTCCCACGGCGCGACCGGCAAGGGTAATGACCAGGTGCGGTTCGAGCTTTCGGCTTACGCGCTCGAGCCCGACATCAAGGTGATCGCGCCCTGGCGCGAATGGAGCTTCGCCTCGCGCACCGCGCTGATCGACTACGCCGAGAAACACCAGATCCCGATCCCCAAGGACAAGCGCGGCGAGGCTCCGTTCTCGACCGACGCCAACCTTCTGCATACGTCCTCCGAGGGCAAGGTGCTCGAGGACCCGGCCGAGGAGACGCCCGGATACGTCTATTCGCGCACGATCGATCCCGAGACCGCGCCCGATGCGCCGACCGTGATCGAGATCGGCTTCGAGCGGGGCGACCCGGTCAGCATCAACGGCGAGGCCATGAGCCCGGCCACTCTGCTCGCCGCGCTCAACGCCTATGGCCATGACAACGGCATCGGCCGGCTCGACCTGGTCGAGAACCGCTACGTCGGCATGAAGTCGCGCGGCATGTACGAGACGCCCGGCGGCGCCATCCTGCTCATCGCTCACCGCGCCATCGAGTTCGATCACGCTCGACCGCGGCGCGGCGCATCTCAAAGACGAGCTGATGCCGAAATACGCCGAGCTGATCTACAACGGCTTCTGGTTCGCGCCCGAGCGCGAGCTTTTGCAGACGCTGATCGACAAGAGCCAGGAGCTCGTCGCCGGGCGGGTGCGCCTCAAGCTCTACAAGGGGGGCGCATACGTGATCGGCCGCGACAGCCCGCACTCGCTCTACGACCAGGAGCTCGTCACCTTCGAGGAAGGCGCGGTCGCCTACGACCACAACGACGCGGCCGGCTTCATCAAACTCAACGCGCTGAGGCTGAGGACGCTGGCGAAGCGGCGGAAGCGCGAGGCGAAGGGATGACATCCGACTTTATGACCCCATCTTGATCGAGTATTGTCACTTCGAATCTCTGGAGCGAGCGAGGCACATGGGAAAAGAACTACAACGCCTAGTTGAAGAAAGCCGAAACGTTACCATGTCGCCCACGGAAAAGGAGGGACAGAGGTTGAGCTTCGCTTACGGCAACACCGCGTTCGAAAATCCGCGCATTACACGTGAGATGGTCAAAGAAGAAGCAAAACGGCTTGCCACTCGGGAGTCCCGTGACAAATCCCCCCGATAACAGCCCACGACGCCACAGCATCCCCGAAGCGGCCGAGATAATTGGCGACCCGCGGTCGCGTGCAGAAGAGGAGGCGCGTAACGGGCTCCGTCAGTTTGACCACGGTATTGCTATCATCGAACAGGCGATCCAGTCTGGGACCTCTTTTCGGTGGAGGCCGTCTCTCATACAAGCCCTTCATCGCGACGCGCTGCACGGACTTAGCGAGTTTGCGGGTAATTGGCGCCCTGCGGGGGTGTCTATTGCAGGCAGCAGACATCATCCAGTTGCTGCAAGCCTAGTTCCCGAGCGCGTTGAAGAGCTTTGTGATTACCTAAACGACCACATGAGCGACAAGTCAGCAATTCATCTGTCAGCTTACACAATGTGGCGTCTCAATTGGATTCATCCATTTTCCGATGGCAACGGGCGGACGTCTCGTATCTTTTCGTATGTCGTCCTCAGCGTAAGGCTTGGCTATATTTTGCCTGGAACAAAGACAATTCCCGATCAAATAGTTGCTAACAGGCAACCGTACTTTGATGCACTTGAGTCCGCTGATCGCGCTTGGGAATCGGGCACTGTCGACGTATCGCAAATGGAAACTTTGCTAGAGCGATTGCTATTGAATCAATTGTCGAGTGGCCTCGATAACCTCCGTAGGTCCGGGCCTCCCGATCCTTTGGCGAGAGACCTATCCGAACCGCTTGATCCGAGGCCCGCCGCTTTCGATTTCCGAGTAGTGGATGGTATCATTGATGTAGCGAAGGAGAACGCGGTCTCTATTGACGAAAGCACGACTGACGACCTCGCTTCTGAATCACGTCGCAAAGCGATTGGATTTTCCGAAAGAATTGAGAAAACAAACGCCAGTCCTATTCTGAAGGAGGACGTTAAACGGTTTATAAGCCGTTTAGAAGGCACGCTAAGACCGGGCTTGGTGCTATCCTCACTTCGAAGCTTGGAGTCGTATAGAGAATTTTTTGAATCCGACGTTGGAAGGGTAGAAATAACTACAGATAACTATTTGATGCTTGATGATCTTTGCAGGACAGTTCGCGATTTGGCGGCTACCTTTCCAAAATCCAGGGAGATTGAAGCTGAAGCAGTCTCATTGAGTATTCCTCTAGATCGGGATAGCCTTGAGCAAGTTCTATCTTTGACGACCGATCTAGTTTCACAGATAATGACGTCTGATGCAGCTACTGACGAGGCAAAGGATGCGCTTGGTGAGACGAGTGTCAGCATTGATTCTGTTCGGCCCTTGGCAGAGCAATCCAAACAGATAGCTTATCACATTCTCGACATTGATAATTTCATTCGAGCCGGAGTGCGATACCTTCGAGAGGGGGAAAGATTGCCACTGGAGAGGTACGCGATGTGAGCTCGCAGACATACCAAAGCTTTAAAAAAGATTTTGCGGAGAGGGCAGGCAAAGCCGCGTCTATTACTGTACTAGGGGGCATCTCCACTCTTATTTATCATATAGGATTTCCGCTCGTAGGATTAGCAAGTATGATTTCGACCTTAATACCGCTTAGAAATAGCATTAACGTTCCAGGCGTTCCGGCCAAAGATGAACCAGACTCTAGCGATGTAAAGAAGAACCTCTGAAGCGGATCGCTGAACTTGGCGTCAAATCGATGAGAGTTAATGTTTAACGCCAATTGACAACATACTGCTGAACAGTTGACCGCAACAGAATGCTAGCAGATGTCCGCAATTGCCGAAGCGGTCGCGCGCAAGCTCGGTGGACCTTCGGTGCTCGGAGCGCCGGTTCGCTCCCAGGTGGAACTCGCCGAGGCGGTGCGCCGGCGCCTGTCACTCGACGGTCTCGCCGAGGCGGGACTGAGCGAAGGCGAGATCGAGCGCTTCGTCATTCCCTCGCGCACGCGCCGCCATAGAGCGGAGAAAAAGCAGCGGCTGACGGTCGAAGAATCCGATCGGGCCGTGCGTCTGTTGCGGATTCAGACCGTCGCCGAAGAAACGTTCCAGGACAGGGGAAAGGCCGCCGTCTGGCTGCGTCGTCCGCTTTCGGAACTCGGCGGAGAATCCCCCCTCGCGGTTGCCGAGACCGAGGCGGGCGCTCGCGTCATTGAGACCATTCTCGCGAAAATCGCCTGGGGCGCCGCCGCCTGATGCGGCTTTGGCGCTTGTCCGGCGTCGCTCACGCGCAAACCTTCGACGGAGGCTATGAACTCTTGTTCGATGGGCGATGGAACACAGCTGGACATGCCGTTACGTACTGCGCGACGTCTCCCTCCCTGTGCGTCCTCGAGAAGCTCGTCCATATTGAAGACCCCGCGCTGATGCCCCCGCTCGTGATGCTGCGCTACGACGTTCCCGATACGCTCGATGTCGACTTCATCGCGCTCGCCGACTTGCCGAAAGCCTGGCGTGCGGAGGAGAGCTGGACCCAGGAGCGAGGCGACCTTTGGCACGAGTCCGCAAAGGCTCCTCTCCTGCGCGTTCCTTCAGCCATCGTGCCTTTGGACGGCTCGCCCGACATGAACATCCTGGTCAGCCATCGCCATCCCTCGGCCTCGCAAATCCGGATCGCCCTCGCTGAGCCCTTCGCGCTCGACGCTCGGCTGCTTTAGCCGCGTCAACCATTTCTATACTTTTGGATTTCATGCTTCCGAACTGACGAAACGTCATCCGCTGGGACCGCCCGGGCTCGAGGGCGCGCCCCGAATATCCTCCTATCGTCTTGGGAACGAAGATGAAGCAAACGGAAGGACATCCGTCGGCCTATGTTGCGGAATTTCGCGGGGGAGACTGGCGTGTCGTCGTCCCCGTTCGTGGAAAGCTCTCGCCTCGCATCGCTCAACGCTCCTTTTCCAACCAGAGAGAGGCGAGCGCCTGGCTCGAGAGCGAGGCCGGCGAAGAGACCGTCAGTGGCTTGAGGATGAAGGTCGCGCGCGCAGGTTAGAGCTCCGGCGGTCGGCCTCTCTCTTTGGCCCGAGGATTGAACCGCGGCTGTCACCCGCCGTTGTCGTCGCGAGCCTCGAATGCGCGTGGCGAACGCCCGACCGCGGCCGTATGCGTCGCGGTCGGAAGACATCAGCTGCGGTCTTCGCGACACGAGAATGAGGTCGACGCCTTATTTGCCGCCCCTTGGCAATGAGCCTCGAGCGAAGAGCCGACATCAGACGCTCGGGGACCGCCCGGCAATGGCGCGACGGGCGGAAAAACCGCATGGCGCCTCTTGCTGATTTCCAGAAATCATGATAGAGTTTCTAATTGGTCGAATGCAATGCCGCCCAGGAGCGCGTTGACGCATGCTCGTCATGCAGTTCATCCATCGGTCGCCGTTTGGAACTCGTTGCCGACGCCGGTCCCGGATCGGATGGAGCGGTCGGGCTCGATATCTGCCGAGCCGGGACGCCAAAGCAGGACTTGACACGCCGTCGTCGCGAACGACGCCCGGGTCGAAGAGCCCGGGGGCGGCGACCCAGAGAAGCGGTGAGCGCCCTCGTTCCCCCGGGATCGCCATGTCGCCCTTCCGGCTCCTCGCGATGACCGCGTCGAGGCCCGCTCCCCAGCCGCGACTGGCCCGGTTGGCCGCAGAGTCGCGCAAAGGAGCAACCAAGCCGTTGAAATCGCACGTGTGCAAAACTTTGTGCGCGCGGCCTGAGGCGCGCCCCGAAGTCGGGCGGTGGGGGGCGCCGCGAGGCGGCTAGGGCGACATCCGCCCGGCAAAGTCGCCACAAGCCTTTGAAAAGCCTCGAAATGGGCTCGGGCCAAAAAGGGGGCGGCTGAAGGGGCGGGCGAGAACTCGCCCCGCGGGAGGAAATAGGAGCCACGCGTTTCCTATGCAGGCAACGCCAGCGCAAGGGATTTCGGAAGGACAGAGGACGGCCTCTGGCGGCGGGAAGCCGTCGCATCTGCCCGGAAAAGTCGTCGCAAGTCCTTGAAAAGCCTAGAAACGGGCTCGGGCGCAGCGCCCGCGCCAGCGGCGTCCGGCGAGCGTCCTACCAGTCGACCGGGACGCCCTTCGCCTTCGCCGCCGCGGCGACGAATTTACGGGTCTGGGAATAGGCGTCCTGCAGCGGCTTGGCGGTCGAGACGTCGGAAATCTCGAGCCACCTGGCCGCGATCGTCTCCGGCGTCCGGTCCGCATCGTCGAGGTAGACGCCTGCCGTCTCGGCGATGTAGGTGACGGCGAAGGTCCCGGCGCCGGCGCCCAATATGACGCGCGACGGCGCGTCTTCGCTCGCCAGAAACAGCACCGCGGGCGTCACCGTCTCGGGTCCGAGCAGGTCGGCGGCGGCGGCCGGCAGCAACCCCTCCGTCATCGCGGTGCGCGCGGTCGGCGCGAGAATATTGACGCGGATGTCGGTCTTCGCCCCCTCCAAGGCCAGCACGTTCATCAGGCCGATCATGCCGGCCTTGGCCGCGCCGTAGTTCGACTGACCGAAGTTGCCATAGATGCCCGAGGCCGACGCGGTCAGCACGATGCGGCCGTAGCTGCGCTCGCGCATGCCGTTCCAGACGGCTCGGGCGCAGTTGGCCGAGCCGATCAAGTGCACGTGGACAACGGCCTCGAAGTCCGGCATGTCCATTTTGGCAAAGGTTTTGTCGCGCAGCATGCCCGCGTTGTTGACCAGAATGTCGACCCGCCCCCATTCCCTTTCCGCGCGCGCCGCCATCGCCGAAACCTGCTCGAAGTCGCCGACGTCCCCCGGGTCGGCCATGGCGACGCCACCCGCGGCGCGGATCTCCTCGACAACCGCGAGGGCGCTTTCCGGCGTCGCGCCGTTGCGGCCGAGATCGTTGACGACGACCTTCGCGCCGCGCGCGGCGAGGCCGAGCGCGTGACAGCGACCGAGACCGGCGCCTGCGCCGGTGACGATGGCGACCCGCCCGTTAAAATCGATGCTCATGGCTTTCCCTTCGCACTCGCCCAGTTTACGGCTTTACGATCGGCGTTGCGGAGGCGCAAGGCGACTGATGTTCGCCGGCGCCGGCGGCGAAGGGCTGGTCCGTGGCGGTCCCGCGCCTGAACGTCGATGACGCGGGACGGTCGGCCGATTCCGGGCGACACGCTGTTGCACAGGCGTCATATTGGCGCGTCAAACACCAGCGAGGCGTGACGAAATCTGATTCCGTTCGGAGCGGTCGCGCGCGAGGCGTCGCCGTCCATGGCCAACAAGACCGGAAAAGACTCCGAAGAGCTTCGCGCTCTTCTCGCCGAAGTGCAGGCGCTTCGCGGCGATATCGATGAGAAGGGCGACGAGCTGAAGCGCGAATGGGGTCCGGCGTCTGGCCTGCCGTCGTCACGGGCGGTCAACCTGTCGCATTACATCGCGCTGCGCAGTCACGACCTCACCGAGTTGCAGCTCAAGCTCGCCGCCCGCGGCCTCTCTTCGCTCGGCCGCAGCGAAGCCAAGGTGGCGGCAACGCTCGACGCGCTGATCGTCACGCTCAGGCGTCTCACCGGCGAGACGAACGTCCCCTACCCCGCTCCCGCCGTCGCCCGTTCGAGCGCCTCCGAACTCGAGGCCGAGGCCGACCGCCTGTTTGGCAAGCGGCTGCGCGGGGCGCCGCGGGTGCGGGTGATGGCGACCCTGCCGCCGGAAGCCGCGACCCAGGCCGAAATGGTCGACAACCTGATCGCCGCCGGCATGGATTGCGCCCGGATCAACTGCGCCCACGATGACGCAGAGGCGTGGGGGCGGATGGTCGACCACGTGCGCGAGGCGTCGGCGCGGCAGGAGCGGCCATGCAAGATCCTGATGGACCTCGGCGGCCCGAAGTGCCGCATCCTGCGCGTCAAGGCGCCGCCGAAGACGCGTCTCATACGCGGCGACCGCGCCACGTTGATCGACGAGATCAAGGAGAAGACGAAAGACCCGATCGCCTTCTCACTCAACTTCCCTGAGCTCGTCGACCAGCTCTCCATCGGCGCCGAGGTGTTCATCGACGACGGCAAGGCGGCCGCCCGGGTCGTCTCCAAGACGCCCGGCCGCGCCGAGATCGAGGTCTACGCCGCGCGCGAGAAGGGCGTGCGGCTGAAGCCCGGCAAGGGCGTCAACTTCCCCTCGACCGAGCTCGAGCTGCCGCCGCTGACCTCCAAGGACTTTCGCGACCTCGACTTCGTCGCCGAGCACGCCGATCTCATCGGCTTCTCCTTCGTGCAGCGGGTTGACGACATCGAGCTTCTGCAGGACCACCTGGTGGCGCGCGCGCCCAAGCGCGACCCGCACGGGATCGTCTTGAAGATCGAGACGCCGCTTGCGGTGCGCAACCTGCCGCGCCTCATCCTGCAATCGGCCGCCCACAATCCGACCGCGGTGATGATCGCGCGCGGCGACCTCGCGGTCGAGCTCGGCTTCGCCCGGCTGACCGAGATGCAGGAAGAGATCTTGTGGCTCTGCGAGGCGGCGCACACGCCGGTCGTCTGGGCGACCCAGGTGCTCGACAATTACGTGCGCGACGGCGTGGCGAGCCGGGCCGAGATGACCGACGCGGCCACCGCCCAGGGGGCCGAATGCGTGATGCTCAATAAGGGCCCCTATCTCGCCGAGGGCGTGGCCTTCCTGCGCGACGTGCTCGCCCGGATGGACCGGCATTTCTCGAAGAAATTCGTGCGGTTTGGGTCGCTGAAGGCGTGGACCTGACGGCGATCGATTCGAGTCGCCTCGTTGCCGTCATTGCTGTGGAAGGGCGCCTCCAACTCGCTCGGCTGATCGAGGCCGCGTTGGCCGGTGAGGAGGTGTGATCGCGAAGGGCGAGAAGCCGGTTGTCCGGCTCGTTCCCATCGTTCAGGGCAACTTCAGGTTCGGCGTTCTCCCGGCGGGCTCGCTTGGTGAAGGGCCAGACTTTCTCGCGCCGATGGATGAAGACGAGGCCGCAGTATTGGAAGGCCGATCCTGACCAAGCTCCTCGGAGCATGATGAAATGAGCTCGCGCCAGCGAACCCTCACCCTGCCGCTTCGCGGCTTCTCTCTCCCTAAAGGAGAGGAGCGCCCCTTCCCCCTCGGGGGAAGAGCCTGCCCCCGGGCGAAGACCCGGGGGTGGCCGCGTAAGCGGTCGGATGAGAGTTTGCGGCGCAATCCGTTCAGAACTCATCGCGCTTAAGCAGGTCCTCGGCCAACAGCGGTCAGCCCATCAACAACTCACCAAAAAGCTGCCAGCTCTGCCCGTCGAAACTGGCGAGCTGCATCTGCCGAATCGGGCTGTAGTTCGTCGGCGACGTATTGATCCGCATGCCGGGCAGCAACGCGGGCAACTCCAGGTCCTTGATGTTCGTCGCCTGCTTCATGACGTTGTCGCGCGACAGGTCATTGCCGCACTGCTTGAGCACCTGGATCATTGTCCCGGCCGCGCCGAACGCGTAGGTCGCATTGGCGTCGAGGAACTCGGTCTGCGACATGTACTTGTCGCAGAAGGCCTTCCACTCCATCATGCCGGCATCGTCCTTCCATTTCGCGTCGGTCGGGTCCTTTCCATAATAAGCGGTGATCAGACCCTTCGACTTCTCGAGCCCGGCGGGCTTCAAGACGGTCGCGATCGAGGGCGAAACGTTGCTGAGATATCGCACGGCGTTCCAGCCGAGATCGTAGGACTTGCGGATCGCCTGCGCGGCGAACTTCGGCGTCGCGGCGATGATGAAGATGTCGGCGCCGGAGCCTTGCAGTGTGACGACCTGCGAGTCGACGGTCGGCTCGCTCGTCTCGTAGGATGCTTCCTTGACGATCATCGCGCCGGCCTTGTCGCCGAGCGCGTCCTTGAGGCCAATCAGGTAGTCCTTGCCGAAGCCGTCGTTCTGATAGAGGACGCCGATCTTGCCGTTCGGCGAGTTGGCAAGGATATGCTTGCCGTAGATGCGCGCCTCAGTCTGGTAGTTCGGGTTGTAGCCGATCGTCCAGTAGTAATGCGCCGGGTCGGCGAACACGCTCGCGCCGGTCGCGACGAAGAGCTGCGGAACCTTGTTGTCGTTGAGATACTGGCGGATCGCCAGATTCGGCGCAGTGCCGAGCGTCTGGAACAGAAACGCGACCTTCTCGTCCTCGACCAGCCGTCGCACCTGCTCGACGGTCTTGGGCGGGCTATAGGCGTCGTCGAGGCTGATCAGGTTGATCTTCCGCCCGTTCACGCCGCCCTTCTCGTTGATCATCTTAAAATAGGCGGCCTCGGTTCGGCCGATGACGCCATAGGCCGACGCGGGGCCGCTGTAAGGCATCGTCTGGCCAATCTTGATCTCCGTGGCGGTGATGCCCGGCGTCTCGGCCCGGGCGGCGAGCGGCCCCGCCGCGAAAGCGATTGCGGCGGCGCCGGATTGCAGAAGCGAACGTCGAGTGATCATCGGTGGTCCTCCCTTGTTTGCGGCGGCGAACGGCCCGCCGCCGCCGTTCAACGCGAGCGCGCCACGAACTTCGTCGCCGCCCGCAGCGCGCCCGCGACTCCGCCCGGCATCACCGCCATTGCCAGAATGAGAAGCGCGCCGTAGATCGCCCCAGGCAACGCCTTGGCGCTTTCGCCGAAGCTGACAGATAGCTGATCGGCGAGATTGGGCACGAACTCGATGAACAAAGCCCCGAACAGCATTCCACCGAGCGAGGCGAGTCCGCCGACGACGATGCCGACCAGGAACGACAGCGACAGCGCCAGGCCAAAGCTTTCCGGCGACACGAATCCGACCGCGATCGCGCTCAGGCCGCCCGCGACGCCGGCGTAGAGCGCGCTGATCCCAAAGCAGGCCGTCTTGTAGAACGCTGCGTTGACACCCATCGCCTCCGCTGCGATCGGCTGGTCCCGCAGTGCGATCAGCGCCCGCCCGATGCGGCTCGTGACCAGGTTCCGCGCCGCAAGGTAGAGGATCGCCGCGAAGACAAGACAGACAAGATAGAGCCACTGGTCCGAGTTCAGCGGCATGCCCAACGGCGCATGCGGCTTCATCAGCGACACGCCGCTCGATCCGCCCGTCCAGGCGTCGAAGCCCTTGAAGGCCAGGATCTGCGGGGTGGCGACGGCGAGCGCGAAGGTGGCGAGCGCCAAGTAGAGGCCGCCGAAGCGCAGCGCCGGAAAGCCGAACAGGAAGCCGGCGCCGAAGCAGACGAGGCTCGCGAGCGGGATGGCGAGATAATAGGGAACGCCGAGTTTTGCTGTCAGGATCGCCGCGCCGTAGCCGCCAATGGCGAAGAAGGCGCCGTGACCCAGCGAGATCTGGCCGTTAAAGCCGGTGAGCAAGTTGAGGCCGATGAGGGCGATAGCCAGGATCAGCACCTGCGCGCCCTGGTAGAGGTGATAGCCGGAAGCCACGAACGGAAAGGCCAGCGCCGCTGCGAATGCGGCGATCGTCAGGACCGTCCTCGGCGCGATCGAACCCCGCATGGTCAGACCCTCGCCGCGATCCGCCGGCCGAACAGGCCCGACGGACGCCAGACGAGCACGCCGACGATGATCGCCAGGGCGACCGAGAGCTTCACCTCCGAGCCGACCACGTAGGCGCCCATCAGGTTCTCCAGCACGCCGACCGCAAAGCCGCCGAACGCCGCTCCGAACGGATTGTCGATGCCTCCGAGCACCGCGCCGGCGAACGCGTAAAGAAGCACGCCCGCCATCATGTTCGGATCGAGATAGACGATCGGCGCCGCCATCATGCCGGCGATCGCGCCGATCGCCGCCGCAAGCCCCCAGCCGATCGCCAGCATCCAGCCGACCCTGATGCCGACGAGCCGGCTCGAGGTTGGGTTCTGCGCTGCCGCACGCATGGCGAGGCCGAGCGGGGTGAAGCGGAAGAAGGCGAAGACGACAGCCAGAACGACGAGGCTGACGAGCACAGCGCCAAACTCGTGCGCCGACATGTAGCGCTGTCCGAACCACGGCCGTCCGTCAAACGGCGTCGGAAAATCGGTGACCGAATAGCCATAGAGCCAGCCGGCGAGCGCGTTGAAGATCAGCGCGAGGCCGATGAACACGATGACGGAGGCGAGCACCGGCGCCTTGGCGAAGGGGCGCACGACCACGCGCTCGATCGCGACCCCGCCGAGGAACGAAACGACGACGGTGACGGCGAAGGCCCGCCAGTACGGCCAGCCGAGGTCGGTCAGCTTCCAAGCGAAGTAGGTCGAGAACATCGCCATCTCGCCCTGGGCGAAGTTCACCAGTTGGGTGGCCTGGTAGATCATCACCAGCGCCAGCGCCATGATGGCGTAGACCCCGCCCAGCGCCAGACCCGACCCCACCTGCTGAAGAAACGCGTTCACGCACGCCGCCTTTCAATAGCCGAGGTAGGCGCGGCGCACCGCGTCGTCGGAGCCGATGGCGTGCGAGGGACCGCTCATCGCCGCCCGTCCCGTCTCGATCAGAACCGCCTGACCGGCGAGGTCGAGAGCCAGCGAGGCGTTCTGCTCGACGATCAGCATGCTCACGCCCTCGTCCCGGTTGATCGCCGCCAGAATCCGGAAGATCTCCGCCACCACCTTCGGCGCGAGGCCGAACGACGGTTCGTCCAGCATCAGAAGCGACGGCCGCATGAGGAGCCCGCGGCTGATGGCGAGCATCTGCTGTTCGCCGCCCGAGAGGGTGCCGGCCTGCTGGCGCCGCCGTTCGGCAAGCCGCGGGAAATAGCTGAACACCCGGTCGAAGTCCTGCCGCACGGCGCGCCGGTCCGAGCGAACATAGGCGCCGAGGCGCAGATTCTCCTCGACCGTCAGATCGGTGAAGGTGCCGCGCCCGTCGGGCACGTGCGCGACGCCGAGACGGGCGATCATCTCGGTGGAGAGGCCGACGATCGGACGGCCCTTGAGCCGGACGTCGCCGTCGCGACGGATGAGTCCGGAGAGCGCCCGGAGCGTCGTCGTCTTGCCGGCGCCGTTCGCGCCGAGCAGCGCCGTCACCCCCCCCTCCTCCACCGCGAAGTCGAGGCCGAACAGGGCCTGGATCGACCCATAGAAGGCGTTGAGGCCGCTGACCTCGAGAATCGCGCCGCTCACGCCGCGCTCCCCAGATAGGCGCGCACCACCTCGGGGTCCGAGCGCACCCTCTCGGGCGTCCCGTCGGCGATGACGCGCCCGAATTCGAGCGCAACGACCTGATCCGACACGCGCATGACGAGGTTCATATGATGCTCGACCAGCAGGATGGCGACGCCGCGGCGGTCGCGGATGGCGCGGATTTCGTCGGCCAGCGAATCGACCTCCTCGTGATTGAGCCCGGCGGCCGGCTCGTCGAGCAGCAGGAGCTTGGGTTCGATCGCGAGCGCCCGGGCGAGTTCGACGCGCTTTCGCACCCCGAACGGCAACTCGCCGACCGGACGGTCGGCGACGGGTTCGAGGCCGAACTCCTCGATCAGCGTGTCCGCCCGTTCCGCGACCCGCCGACCCTCGCGCACGGTGAACGGCAAGGCCAGCGCGTTGGCGAGAAAGCCGCCGCGCGCCAGCGCATGCGCGCCGACCCGGACGTTGTCGCGCGTGGTCATCGTCGAAAACAGCGCGACGTTCTGGAACGTGCGCGCGACCCCGAGCTTGGCCATCTCGTGCCGTGCGAAGCTGGCGACCGGGCGGCCGTCGAACAGGATCGCGCCCGAGTGCGGCTCATAGAGCCGGGAGATGCAGTTGAAGAGGGTCGTCTTGCCCGCGCCGTTCGGGCCGATCAATCCGCAGATCGCGCCGCCCGCGACGCTGAAGCTGACGTCCTGCAGCGCGGTCACGCCCCCGAAGCGAATCGAGACGCCGTCGACCGCGAGCAGCGGAAAAGCCCTATCGCTTTCCCTTCCGGTCTTGGCTTTCGCCTCGGCCAGCTCCATGGACCTTCCGTTCCCTCTCGCCGGTTTTTCAGCCAACTCCGGCCGGCACCATCCAAGTTTCCGGCGCCCTTGTCACGCGCTTTATTGAAGGCGTCGGCCGATCGGGGACGGCGCTCCGGAAAGGCCGGAACCCGACACTTATAGAGCTTGTCGCCAACCGCGGGAGAGGCGGACCGACCGGCTGCCGCCCGGCCGCTGACCGCGATTTTCCGACCAAGTCCAAACGATTTCAATGACTTAAGGGGTGAAATCGGCGAATCTGCGTCCTACGACTCAATGTTTTCAAGGGGTTACGCGGAGGTTGGGGCGCCGAGGCGAGCGCCAGCGCGTTCGCCTTGCGGCCAGCGCTCCCACCACCGTCCTTGGGACGGTCCCTTCCCCGCGCCATCGCCCAGGGGAGGAAAGGCGCGCATCTTGCGCAAGCCGCGCTGTCGCAGCATGACGCGGGGGGAGGCGCGAGATGAATTCCGAACCCCGAGTCGAGACGTTGGGCCTCTTTCGCGCCGGCCGGCGGCATCCAAGTTTCCGGCGCGCTTGTCACCTGCTTTGTAGCGGCGTCGCGCCCCGGTCAGGACAACGGACAAAGCTTGCGGCGACCGAACCGCCGTAGCAATCTTGGCGCCCATGGAAGCGAGGACCCCGCCATGCAGCCGGTCACTCACTATGCCAAGAGCGGCGAGATTCACATCGCCTATCAAAAGTTCGGCGATGGTCTCATCGATCTGGTGATCGTTCCGGGGTTCGTGTCGAATGTTGAGAACTATTGGGACCAGCCTGACCTCGCCCGCTTTCTTACGCGTGCGGCCCGCTACGCTCGCGTCGTGACCTTCGACAAGCGAGGCACCGGAATGTCGGACCGTGTCGCCGAACTCCCCGGACTCGATCAGCGGATGGACGACCTCCGGGCGGTTATGGACGCCGCCGGCATGGATCAGGCGGCGCTTCTGGGGATCTCCGAGGGGGCGTCCCTCAGCGTCATGTTCGCCGCCACCTATCCGGCGCGCTGTCGCGCCTTGGCGCTCTACGGCAGCTTCTCGCGTTTCTCCGACTGGTTCCCGACTCCCGAGGCCCTCGCGGCTTTCTTCGAATATGTCCAGACGGCATGGGGCACAGGCAAAAGCGTGACGAGATTTGCGCCTTCGCGCGCCCGCGACGCAGCCTTCCAACAGTGGTGGGGGCGCAATGAACGCCTCGGCGCGAGCCCTTCCGCCGTCACCGCCCTCATGCAGATGAACAGCCAGATCGACGTCACCGGCATTCTGCCCTCGGTTCGCGCGCCGACGCTGGTCATCCACAGAACCGAGGACAGGACCGTCAACGTGGCGGGCGGACGCGACATGGCCGCCCGAATTCCCGGGGCCCGCCTGCTCGAGCTTCCAGGGATCGATCATTTCTTTTATGTGGGCGAGAATGCGGACGCGATCGCCGACGCCATCGAGGAATTCCTGACCGGATCCCGCGCCCCTGTCCCCGTGGACAGGGTCCTCGCGACGGTCCTTTTCACCGACATTGTGGACTTCGACCCGACAAGCCGTCGCGCTCGGCGATCGGCGCTGGCGCGACCTCCTGACCACGCACTACGGGGCGGTTCGGCGTAATCTCGACCGTTTCCGGGGCCGCGAAGTCAAGACGACCGGCGACGGGTTTCTGGCCGCGTTCGACGGGCCGGCGCGCGGCGTCCGTTGCGCCGTCGCCATTGCCGCCGACACCAGGGCGTTGGGCGTCGAGATCCGCGCCGGACTTCACACCGGCGAATGCGAAATGATCGGCGACGATCTCGGCGGCATCGCCGTCCACATCGGCGCGCGGGTCGCAGCGCTCGCCGGACCCAATGAGGTTCTCGTGTCCGGAACCGTCAAGGATCTCGTCGCCGGCTCCGGGCTGCACTTTCGAGACAGGGGCGAACACGTTCTCAAGGGCGTCCCCGGAGAGTGGCGCCTGTTCGCGGCGGAGCCCTGAGGGGAAGTCGCCGACAGCAATATCGCAAGTCGCCGGCGCTGCCGACATTCCGCGCATGAAGGAGCGCGCAGCCGCGCTCTTGCTCTATCGTCGCTCCAGAAAGGCCAGCACGCCGCCTTTGTAGACCTTGTCGCCGACCGCGAGGTTGTGGTCGCGGCCGGGAATGTCGAGCGCCTCGGCGTTCGGCATCATGGCCGCGAGTTTATGCGCATCGCCGGCGACCTCGTCGCGCGTGCCGACCGCAACGAGGGCGGGGACGGCGATCGTCGCCATGCCCTTTGCGCTGACGGTCTGGCGCGAGCCGCGGATGCAGGCGGCGAGCGCCCTCAAATCGCTCTTCGTCTGATCGGCGAAGGCGCGGAACATGCGCTGCATCGGGTCGGAGAGGTCGGAGAGCGACGGCGCCTCCATAGCGTCGGCGATCCCGACCGGCAGGCCGACGCCGTTGACCAGCCGGTCGCCGAGGCCGCCGAAAATGAGCGAGCGGACGCGTTGCGGCCGCCCCAGCGCCAGGAAGGCCGCAATCCGCGCGCCCATCGAATAGCCCATTACGTCGGCGCGTTCGATGGCGAGGTGCTGAAGCAGATTGGCCGCATCGCGCGCCATCAGGTCCGAGCGGTAGTCGGCCGGCGCGTAGAGCTTCTGGCTCGCGCCATGGCCGCGATTGTCGAGCGCTACGACCCGCCGCCCGGCCCTGGTCAGGGTCTGCACCCAGCGCGGATTGACCCAGTTGATGCGATGGTTGGAGGCGAAGCCGTGGATCAGCAGGATCGGCTCGCCGCGGTCCGTGCCTTCGGGCGGAACGTCGATATAGGCGAGGTGAACGCCGTCGGAGGAGAACGTCTTGAGCATCGGGGCCGATATGGCCGGTTTTTGGGATCGATGCCAGCAAGATCAGGCTGGGGCGAGCCCTCAGGATACGCCATGAACAACCGTCAGGTCATCCTCGTCTCGCACCCGTCGGGCGTCGCGCAGATTACGCTGAGATTAAGTTGCCACTTGTTTTAATTGCCTATTTTGCATAAGCGCGATCTAAGATACCAATCGAGCCTGGAATAGGAAATTGAAGCAAGTGCCGCCACAAACCGGTACCGTCGGAGAAGTGCGTTTTGTGATCCCACTATTGCTTCTTGCTGCTTGAAAGGGCGACTAGGGCAGGGCAGTTTTCGGGGTGGACGCGCCATTGCAACAGAGCCTTAGGTACTGTCTCCCATGAACGAACTTGGTACCGGCGAAAGCTCGGCGATTTGATTCTGGTTCCATCGCGACCAGCGGCCCCTACTCGGATCTTCAGAGGTCTCAAAGCCGTTCGAAACGTTCGGTCATGGCGGCGGCCTAGGACGCATAATCGTCCTCAACCTCGAAAGACAGGTGGGGCGCTGGAAGCTGTTCGAAAGCGAGGCGAGACGACACGGGCTAGGCAAAGGTGGAAGTCTCCTCGATCATTGCGAGCGGCTCGCAGCCGTTGACGGGCTGACTACCCCCATCGGTTCGTTCCTTCCGAGCGAGATCAACGCCACCTACTCTCTGGAGGACTTTTACTTTGTCGACCCCCAGCCGATGCTTTCACAACTCCCGAACAGAGGCCGACTTACCGTCACTGAGTCCCCCAGGAAATGGCCGTCGCTCAGTCGCACCTCAATGCTTGGAGGCGGGTGGCGGACGACGGAGTGACGACACTTGTCGTTGAGGACGACGCGCAATTCCTCCACGACTTCGACTGCCGAATTGCACGGATCTGCGCAGAACTTCATGATAGCCGCGCAAGCGGACCGACTTTCGACCTCCTTTACCTGTCTTACCGCGCAGTAGAAAGCGGCATGCACAAGACAACCTACTTGGAGTCGCTCTTTCGACCCATCAGGGGACTTTGGTGGCTATCGGGATACGTGCTCACGCCGCGCGGCGCGAAGAAACTCCTGGACGCGCTCCCTATCAAGGGCCCTGTGGATCAGTGGATGAACCACCAATTTGGGAGGCTCGACGTCTATGCGTCATCAACACCGCTGATCGTCCAGCGCCGGCAATTGAAGTCTGACAACGCGTACTCGATCACTCCAGTGCTACAAAGCCTCAGGGCAGCAACGTCGGCGGGCGGCTCTCCAGAGCTGGCGAAGTCCACGCAGGCCGGGCTCAATTCCACCTTAACGGCCCGCGGACCATCAGCTCGACGTAGAAGTCCCTGTGTTCGCTATCGGTCTGAACAAGACCGGTACGACAAGTCTGCATGAGGCGCTCCGTACGCTTGGATACAGATCGTGCCATTGGCTGGGAGACGAGTTCTCAGAAACGACAAGTGCGTTGATCGACGCTGGGGGTCCGCTCCAGTTCGAGGCCTACACCGATGTTGCAAGCATCGTCGAGCGATACCATGAACTCGACCGGCGTTTTCCCTCGGCGGCGTTCATTCTTACTGTGCGGAACCTCGACGACTGGCTGGCCAGTAGAGCGCGCCACGTGGGCCTGAACCGAGCCGAGAACGCGGCCTCAGGACGCGTCCGGCACACCTGGACAGTTGTCGACCCAGCTGCGTGGCGCACGGAACGGATCATGCATCACGAGGCCGTGCTGCGTTACTTCAAGGACAAGCCCGACAAGCTTCTCGTGATGGACATATGTGGAGGGGACGGTTGGTCGAAACTATGTTCGTTCCTGAACTGTCCTGAGCCGACCCAGCCATTTCCGCATGTGGATCCGCTTGCCGCACGGAGCCCGGTGGGCGACGATCGCACCGAACCTCTTGCGGCGCATCACGGTGGGGTGCAGTTGCTCCAGCATGACGTTTACCCGTGGATCGAGAAAGCGAAGGAGTGTCCAAAATCGACTGAGGATGAGGTTGAACAAGTAGCCGAAACCCGCGTGGGCTCCTTTACCCCGCTCTTCACCGACAGACTTCAGCGATTTGACGAGCATCTGTGGGTCACGCTTGACGACACCTTCAAGGGGAATCTCGCAGTTTTCCGCCCTGGCAACGTGTCCGTCACCCAAAAGGACGGGCTGAAGCTTCTCCTGCAAGCCGAGAAGTGTCAGAACCGATCGGTAACGTCCGGCGCTGTCGCATCGCCGGCTGAGCGTGCACGACTTTTCACATATGGTCGGTTCGAAGCGGAGATTAAGCCAGCCCGCGCGGACGGGGTCTTGACCGGCATGTTCCTCTATCGACGCGATCCGTGGCAGGAGATCGACCTTGAATTTCTGGGAGCGAGGCCCGGCCACCTGCTGATCAACGTCTTTTACAATCCGGGCGGCGAGGGCGATCAATGCAACTACGGGGTGCGCGGCACGCCCGCGCTGATCGACTTGGGCTTCGACGCGAGTGCGGCTTTCCACCACTACGCCATCGAGTGGGACCCGACTGGGGTGAGATGGTTCGTTGACGGCGACCTCATATTCGCGAGGAAAGGACACCCCACGCCGGTCCCGCACCTTCCAATGCGCTTCTACTTGAATACGTGGCCGATCAATGCAGAAGCGCTGGCGGGAAGGCTGGACCCCGCGCAGCTACCGGTAACAACCACCGTGCGATCGATAGCAATCTCATCTTGGCTTCCGCCCTCGGCGGGTATCTCGCCGTCGCAATGTGTCCGCGATTACACGAGAATGCAGTAAAATGTGTGGACTGCGCAGTCCATAAATCACTGTAGGACAATGTTTTTCTAGTTGTGTAGTTGGTTTTTCGGATCGACGCCAGCCAGTTCAAGCCAAAGGCCGGCTTCGGGAAACGCCATGAACAACCGTCAGGTCATCCTCGTCTCGCGCCCGTCGGGCGTCGCGCAGGCGGGAAATTTCGAAATCCGCGAGGCCTCCACCGAGCCCTTGCTGGAGAGGCAAGTGCTCGTGCGCAACGAATTCCTGTCGGTCGAGCCCGCCATGCAAGGCTGGATCGCCGACGTCGGCAACTATTCCGCGCCCGTCCCGATCGGTTCGACGATGCGCGCGCTCGCCGTCGGAGCCATCGCTGAATCCCGCCATCCCGAGTGGCGCGCCGGCGACGTCGTCACCGGCTGGTTCGGCTGGCAGGAATGGGTCGCGGTCGAACCGAGCGCGATTCTTCGCCGGGTGGCCACCAAGCGTTAAATGCGAACCGCCCCCACGATCGCCGTGCCGATGACGATCGGCTTGATGGTTTCGCCGACCCCGAGCGGCTGCAGCCCGGTCGAGATAACGGGAATGACGCAGGCGCCGACCAGCATCCCATGAGTCGGCCCCTTGCCGACGCGGATTGTGAGACAGACAACGCGAAGTGATTTCGCAGGGAGCTTGGACACATGGTGCGTCGCACGGTCACAGCGTCGGGAAACCGCATCGGCAAGCCGCACGTCTCCATCCTACGGCTGCTGCGCCGCGACCTTGTGCTATGCGGGATCGCTGCGTTCGCATGACTTCGTTGCCGAGCGGCGTCATCAAAACGGCGACAAGAGGGACAGCGACGTGCGCGGCTATCGGGAGCGGGTCAACGCTTTGCTGCACTGGGCGCCACGAGAAGGGTCGAGCAGGCTGATTGATACATCCAAGGATTGCGAAAAGGCGAAAGGCGAGTGTTGCCGATGACTATAAGAGCCAATACCAAGATGTTTCTCTTGATCAGTTTGTTTTTTGTTTCGACCACCGCGATCGCGGATCAGTGCGACTTGGTCGCCGCTGCAGTCGCTCAAGCGACGGGCGCGACGCTGGAGCCCAAAAGTGAGTTGGATTCTTCAATAACACTGCGGCATCCGGCCATTGACAGTATGAATATCGGATGCACGGATCAGAATGGCAATCCTAACGGCGCCACCTCATGGGTGATTATCGGGTCAAAGGGCTGGGCGTGGTCAGGTCATTCCGAAGACCCTCATGAGGCCCCGAGCGTGAAGACTTTTTCCTTGCTTGCGGCGGCGACCCAAATTGCCTTCGGCGCTCCGTTTCAGACGATTGCCACTGCCGCCGCCAAATGCGCCGCCGACGCCGCCAAGGCGGAAAACTATCACGCTCAAGTCGATGCGGCCGGTTTGGCCCTCGATTGCCTTTCGGGTCCGGATCGGATTTCCGGCGCCATCGCTGTCGATAACCCGGCAGGCGGAAAATGACAGACCCGATCGGAACGACGAATTGCGAATCCCGGCGGCTCGACCGTCTTGACGGTTTCTCTGCCCGCCCTGCCGCGACTGCGTCGGCGCCCTTCGCGCCGTCATTGAGCCGCTGCGGGTCAACAGCGTCGATCAGCGCCTGTCCCCGTAACGCCAATTGAAAGGACGCGACATTCCTCCCTTGTGGGGGAGGGTCGGGGACGGGGATCGCCCTGTCCTGTCATCGCCAGGAGCCGGACCCTCGATTCGCAAGGCCAGCGAGCCCCCCATCCCTGCCTTCCCCCACAAGGGGGGAAGGAGTACGTCTTCCATTGGACTGACGCAGGTGACAGGCAATGGAGGGACGATGCCAAGGCGAAACCCGGTCTGGCGGCCGAGCCAGGAACAGATGCGCCATTGGCCCCCTGTGTCGGGCAACGCGATCAATGGCGTTGGAGAAGAAACGTCGCGTCGACCGTCGCCTATCTACTGGCATCCCCCGGAAACGATTCCGCACGGACCGCTGCAGAGCTGGTTCTACCAACGCACCGGAAGCGACGAGACGTTGGCGGAAGCGCGTCGCGAGCGGCAGCAGGCGATCGACGAGCCGCTCGTTCCCGTCGCTGCGGAACGGGTCCAGGTTGACGCGACGGCGATGACCGAGGCGGTGAAGACGGCGGCGGCGCAATGCGGCGCCGATGACGTGGGCGTCACGCCGATGCGCCCCGACTATGTCTTCGCCGGTCACGACGTGCCGAATTTTCCTTGGATGATCGTCCTCGCGGTCGAACAGAGCTACGACGCCATGGCGGAAGCCCCGTCAATGCGCGCGCTGGTCGAGGTCACCAGGCAGTATGCGCGCGGCACGCGCGCGGCCAAGGGGCTCGCCAATCGGCTGCGCGCCGAGGGCTTTGCGGCCTTTCCCTACGGCGGACCGATGGCTGGCTCGTTTCTGCTGATCCCGGCGGCGATCGAGGCGGGGCTTGGCGAACTCGGCAAGCACGGATCGATAATTCATCCGAGGTTTGGCGCGAACTTCCGATTGGCCTGCGTCCTGACCGACGCGCCGCTTGTCGCCGACGTCCGCGACGTCTTTCGGCGCCGACGAATTCTGTCTCCACTGCCGTGTCTGCTCGGACGCCTGTCCGCCCGACGCCATCCATCCGCAAAAGACAATGGTGCGGGGAGAGCGGCGCTGGTACGTCGACTTCGACAAGTGCCTTCCCTACTTCAACGAAGCGATGAGCTGCGCGATCTGCCTCGCCGTCTGTCCGTTCAGCCGACCCGGGGTCGGCGTCAACCTGGTCGCGAAACTGGGCGCGAGGCGTGCGCGACACGAGATCCGATAGCGGACCGAGAGTTCGACCACCCGCCGCCCGGCCCTGGCAAGGGGCTGAACCCAGCGCGGGTTGACCCAGGTGACGCGATGGTTGGAGGCGAAGCCGGGGATCAGCAGGATCGGCTCGCCGCGATCCGTCCCCTCGGGGGGTATGTCGATATAGGCGATGTGGACGCCGTCGGAGGAGAAGGTCTTGAGCATCGCCGCCGATATGGCCGGATTTTTCGAACGGCGCCAGCCGGCCGCGGCCCGTGTGGAGTCCGAAGCGCGATGAGAGCGGTCGCCGACTAGAATTCGCGCGCAGGGGCGGCCGGTGGATAGCGGCGGAATTGGCGATAGGGGCTGGCGCCAATCAAAAGCCCACCTTCCTGTTTCGATTCAGGTAGGGTGCATCCCAACCTTCTCTTCCAGTGAGCCCGCGCCTTCACCGACGCCCTTTTTGGGCCAGCTTCCGCAATGTGTCGTCCTCGAGCGCTGCGATTGGCGAGAAGTCGCGGTGAGCGATCCAATCTGGGCGTGTGAATTTTGTGATGTGATTAGAGACGGCGCAAAGCGTCAGATAGACGATCTTGCGCGGATAAGGCGTCATGTTTGGCGGACTCGCATGCACGCAGATTGGCGTGGAACATCAGCACGCTCCCCGGCCTCCCCGTCGGGGCGACAATTCCGCCTTCCGCACTCAAACGAGCAACCGTCGCGTTATCGAGCGACCAAATTGGATAGGAGGTCGTCGTCGAATCGTGGCCCGCTGCTAGAACGCCGGACTTGTGGCTCCTTGGAATGAGCATCAACGGCCCATTGAACGGCATAACTTCGTCGAGAAAGACGGAAATGTTCATTGCACGCGGCTCCGGCATGCCGTCCTCGCGCGCCCACACGCCATAGTCCTGATGCCATTGCCACAATTCGCCATCGAAAGGCGCCTTGGCGTTGATCTTGAACTGGTGAACGTAGACTGCCTCGCCCAAGAGCTGCTCGACAGGCTTGATCAGTCGCGGATGGGCGCCAAGGCGGCAAAAGGCGTCATTGTAAGTGTGAGCTGCAAAGGCTGTCCGAGGGGCGCCGGATTTTTCCCGCCAAACCTCCTTGCGATCAGTAGCGTAGATCAGTTCGGCTTCCGACCGGAGAATGGCGATCTCCCCCTCGGCGAAGCTGTCGGGGAGAAAAAGGTAGCCTTCGCGATCGAAGTTCGTCAGCTGGTCCTGGCTCAACATCATGGATTCCTCCCGAAACTGACTAGGCGCGATGGGCCAGCGCCTGGCCGGCGTCTTCCTCTTTCAAACGTTGGTAGAGCGCGGAACCGGCCTTCTCGGCATGGTGGGTTGCGGCGCCCTCGGCGGCGCGCGATGCGCCTGAAAGGATGGCATCGGCGATTGCAGCGTGTTCCGCCCAGATGCCCGCGCGGACCATTGGGGTCGACAGCGACGTGCCCATGCAGCGCTTGAAGTGAGGCCACCGCTCGGAAACGGTCTCAGCGAGCGCGACATTGCCGGACAAGAGATAGATGCTTTGATGGAAAGCGACGTCGGCGACGATCCAGTCGTGGATGGGCGCTTCGGTTGGCAAATCGCCGGCGGAAAGCCGTTCCCTAAGCCCATCAATCTCCACTACCGGCGCCTGCCCCCAGGCCACGCGCTCCGCGGCGAGCCGGCAGGCTAGCCCATCGATGGCGGCGCGCAGCTGATACAGGTCGCGCATCCTTTCCGGATCAATGGGCGCCACCGAGAGCCCGCGACGACCGTGTTCAACAGCGAGACCCTGACGTTTCAGGAGTTGCAAAGCGTGGCTCACCGGCTGGCGGGAGACGCTGAGCCGTTCTGCAACCTGCTCCTGTGTAAGCCGTTCGCCTGGAGCCAGTATCCCTTCCGCAATGGCGTCTACCAGCCGCGTGTGAACTTGATCGATCAGGTTCGGCGCGATGATCAATTCTATTGAATTCAGCATACTGAATTCAATAGATGAAAACGAGGACATGTCAAGGACCGATTGCTACAGGCGCGCTGCACGACCTTCAAATACGTCGTCGGCCGCACGCCCGCCGAGATGGAGGCCACGGTCGGCTTTCGCGTCGACTCGAAGCTCGCGGGAGGCGCGAGCGTCTTTCTTGTCAGGTTCCTGCCCAGCGCCGCGCAATTGCGGCTCAGCGGATACTCGCAAGACCCCGGAAGGCGTGCCGACCGACATCAAGCAGCCGCACCCCGACTATCCGCCCGGTTATGGCGTCCCTCAATGGGACCTGACTTCCGCCTCGCAGGCGAATTTGCGCCTGTTGGCGGACGTAGCGCCCGGTCAGAAGTTTACCTACCCCGTCGCGAAACTGCCGCAGCCCGCATAGCCGACCCTTCGAGCGTCGCCCTCAGCGACCCCTTACCGCAACTCGGTCGCCCTCAAGTCGCGGTCACGGTAGGCGGCGAGCCCGACCGGATGTGACTCCTTCGCTGAACGCCCTGTCGGTCCGGTCGGCAGACAGCCGGAGTTGACCCTGTTGCCGCCTTTCTACGGCAGTCCGACGAAAGGGCGAGGAGCGCAAGAAAGCGGTCTTAGAAGATCGCAGAGTCCAGGATGGTACATAAATCACACCACGATAGGGCGAAAAGGTCCATCTTCGACTCGAATACCGACACATTCCAAATATACAGTCCCCGGCGTATAAGATCATCATGACAATTCCGGACGCGACTTCCGTGCACGCAGACCAAGTGATCGGATGACGCTAGACGAGGCGCCGCCTTCGAGCGCCCGGGTGCGCCGCCCGCTGTTCCGAAAGTATTTTGTTGTCCTTTTCGCCGCCGTTGTCGTTCCGCTGCTCGCTAGCGGCGCCAGCGAGGCGTGGTTCGGATACGGCGATCAGAGGGCCAATTTGAGCTTGCGCCTGCGCGCCGAAGCGCGCGCGGCGGCTGCCCGCATCCAGGGCTTTCTGGACCAGGTTCGTAGCCAGCTGGAATGGACCGTCCAACTGCCTTGGGCAGAGGGAGCCGATGAACGCCACCGCTTTGACGTCCTTCGCCTCATGCGCCAAGCGCCGGCAATCACGGCTGTAACGTTGGTCGACGGCAATGGCGTCGAGCGCCTACGCGTTTCGCGCACCGATCCCGATGTCGCGATGAGCGGCATCGATCGTTCCACGGACCCGGCGGTCATCGGCGCGCGCGCCTCACACATATGGTTTGGCGCGCTGACCCTGCATCGAGGTTCCGAGCCGTTCATGACTGTCGCGGTGGCCGGCGCGAGGTCGAGCGCCGGCGTCACCGTCGCCGAGATCAACCTGAAGCTGATCTGGGAAGTCATCTCCGCGATCCATGTTGGCAAGACCGGCGACGCCTTTGTTCTGGACGGCTCCGGCCGGCTCGTCGCGCACTCGGATATCAGTCTGATGCTGGCCGGTGAAAACAATACCTCGGTTGCCTCCCTGCGCGCGCTTCAAGTAGCGGCACACGGCAACGATGTTGTTAGCGGCGAGGATGCGCAACATCGGGCGGTGTTGGCGGCCGCGGCGCAAATCGTCGGTCCCGACTGGACGGCCTTCGCTGAGCAGCCGATCGCCGAGGCCTATGGCCCGATTCGCGCTGCGTTGTGGCGAACATCCTATCTGCTGGTCGCCGGCGCCGCCTTTGCCGGTGCGCTCGCCTATCTTTTTGCGCGACGCATGATCGAACCGATCAAGCTGCTCGAGAAAGGCGCTGGACTTATCGGCGCAGGACGTTTTGACCATAAGATCGACGTTCACACCGGCGACGAACTCGAGGGTCTAGCGTCGCGATTCAACGAGATGGCCGGTGAACTTGCCTTGTCGCAGGAGCGATCGGAGCGTATCGCTCGGCTCAAGCGCTTCCTCGCGCCGCAGGTTGCCGAACTCGTTGAGGGGGCCGGCCGGGAGGGTCTTCTCGATAGCCGCCGCGCTGAGGTCGCTGTCGTTTTCTGCGACCTTCGCGGGTTCACCACCTTTTCGACCGGAGTCGAACCGGACGAAGTGATTGGGTTGCTCGGCGAATACTATGAGGCCCTCGGCGCGATCATCATGCAGTATGAGGCGACATTGACCTGCTTCATGGGCGACGGTCTGATGCTGCTTTTCAATGCGCCGCTTCACTGTCCCGACCCAGCGCTGCGCGCAGTGAACATGGCGCTCGGAATGCAGGCAACCGTGCAGGCGCTGATCATGACATGGCGATCCCGCGGTCATGCCATCGGCTTTGGCATCGGCATCGCGACCGGCGAAGCGATCGTCGGCCGCATCGGCTACGAAGGCCGCATCGACTATACGGCGATCGGAAGCGTGGTGACGCTGACGCGGCCCCTTGAAACTTGAAGCCCCAAAGGGGCGTATCACCGCCAGAGGTTCATTTGATCCAACCGTTGATCCTCTTTCTCCTGGTTGCGGATATAGGCCCGGATAGCTTCCTCATCTCGACCCACTGTGTTGACGAAGAACCCTCTGGCCCAAAAATGCTGTCCCACAAAGCTCCGTTTGCGCTCTCCATAGACCCGAGCCAGGTGGATTGCGCTCTTGCCCTTGATGAACCCAACAACCTGTGACACCGCGTATTTCGGCGGAATCGAAAGAAGCATGTGCACATGGTCGGGCATCAAATGCCCTTCTTCGATCCGCGCTTCCTTCTGAAGCGCGAGCTTGCGGAACACCTCGCCCAGATGTCGGCGCAATTCCAGATACAGCGTTTTGCGTCGACATTTCGGAATGAAGACAACGTGGTATTTGCAGTCCCAGGTCGTGTGGCTTAGGCTTTCGTACTCGTCCATCGGCGGAGTTCCTTTCGTGGCGTGGCTGCTCACGTTGGAAATCCGTCGGTGGACTGCTGGAATTCGTCAAACTTCTACTGCCACCCCGGCATAGCCGGGGGGTCTCTCGCTTACGCTAGCCTCGCGAATTCTGCTCAGCCGCGCGCGATGGTCAGGTACTCGTCGATCGTCAGACGGCTGCGGCCGCAGCGGCGGACCCGATGATCTGCCTTGAAGACGTCGGGGGGCCGGCCGATGAAGGGGTTCTCTGAGCCGGTGCCGGTGTTCGCGGCAAAGCGCACGGCCGGGCGAGAATCTCAACGGTCACCGGCGCCATTGCAAAGCCTGAGCAGGTCCAAGCCGCCGGACGAATAACTGGCCTGGCGGGACGCCTGTCTCGGACGCACAAGCAACTCCAATGCTCCGGCCGTTGAGGTTGCACATAGTTCTGTCAAAGATCGTGATTACGAGAATGAGTTCCGTCAACTGGCCGGACGTAGCCAAAACGAACCTCCTCAGGTCCCGCAAGGATTGTGGTCGAGATCGCGGGCCCCGAATTGAAGCAGACCAGAGTTTGGGGTCGATCATGCCGAAAGCGTTGCTCGAGCGTCTTGGAAATCGTCCGATCGGGCACGGGTCCATGGCCCTGCTGCTGACGCTCTTTCTTAGCGGTTCGGCGTCGGGCCAGCCTGCATCAAAAGTTCCACATATTGGCTGGCTCGATTTCTGGCCGAACTGCGATGCATCATCGTTGGAGAACGGTCTCAGAGATCTCGGATATATTCCGGGGACCAGCGTCGTCATCGACTGCCGCAGCGCAGATCGCCGATACGAGCGGCTGCCGATGGCCGCCGCGGAACTGGTCAAGCTCAACGTGGATGTAATCGTCGCGACAAGCCAGCCGACGGCGCAGGCGGCGCATGACGCCACACAGACGATTCCAATCGTGATGATTGCAAGCGGCGACCCAATCGGTGCGGGATTGGTCAAGAGCCTCGGCCATCCGGGCGGGAACGTCACCGGGCTGACTTACTATGCGACCGAACTTACTGCAAAGCGATTGGAGCTCCTTCGCGAGGCCGTTCCGAACCTCTCCAAAGTTGGCGTCCTGGCGAATCCCGTCGTCTCCTATCTCCCGTTCGAAAACGACACTCTCCGATCGGCAGCGGCTCTCGGCTTAGCGGTCGTGATCCACCACGTCAGCGAGCCCGCAGATATCGATAGCGCAATCGAGCAAATGCAAAACGAGGGGGCGGGCGCCGTATTTGTTCTGCCCGACCTGATGCTGGCCGACCAAGCGGAGCGAGTAGGCAGAGTGGCGCTGTTGCATCGCCTGCCGACAATGGCCTGGGGCCAGTGGTTCACCAAGGCTGGCGGTCTAATGGCGTATTCCGCCGAGTATCCGAACATGACACGGAGCCTTGCCGGCTTTGTCGACAAAATCCTTAAAGGCGCAAAGCCGGGTGATTTGCCGATCGATCAGCCCTATCTGTTCCGGTTGTCGATCAATCCCGCCACTGCTCGGGCGCTTGGCATTACGCTGTCGCCGTCTTTCGTCGCTCGCATCGACGATGAAATTGAATAGGGCGCCTTTTTGCGCGGCAACGTGGCTGCGTTTCAGCATGGCGACACGCCAATTAGAACGCTCATCAGTGAAAGGGGCTAGGCCACAGTCCGAAATTATGACCACCGCCAAGTTGACGCCTCGACAGTCGGCGGAAGGCCTAGTCCGGGCTCGCAGCGGAATGCGGGCTTTGGAGTCGGCTGCGGTCCTTCCCAAGGCGACCCTCGTAGGCGCGCTCTCCGCCCTTTGCGCCCTTGCCGGTCGGCGCCAAGCGTTTGATCCGATCCACTGGCGCGATCGCCGTGCCGATGACGATCGGCTTGATGGCGTCGCCGACCCCGAGCGGCTGCGCCGGTCGAGAGAATGGAAATGACGCAGGCGCGACCAGCATCCCATGAGTCGGCCCCTTGCCGACGCGGATTGTGAGACAGACAACGCGAAGCGATTTCGCAGGGAGCTTGGACACTTGGTGCGTCGCACGGTCACAGCGTCGGGAAACCGCATCGGCAAGCCGCACGTCTCCATCCTACGGCTGCTGCGCCGCGACCTTGTGCTATGCGGGATCGCTGCGTTCGCATGACTTCGTTGCGGAGCGGCGTCATCAAAACGGCGACAAGAGGGACAGCGACGTGCGCGGCTATCGGCAGCAGATCAACGCACTGCTGCACTGGGCGCCACGAGAAGGGTCGAGCAGGCTGATTGATACATCCAAGGATGGCAAAACGGACGAAAGGGAATGTTGCCGATGACGATAAGAGCCAATGCCAAGATGTTTCTCTTGATCAGTTTGTTTTTTGTTTCGACCAGCGCGATCGCAGATCAGTGCGACTCCGTCGCCGCTGCAGTCGCTCAAGCGACCGGCGCGACGCTGGAGCGGAAGAACGAGTTGGATCCTTCAATAACGCTGCGGCATCCCGCCATTGACAGTATGAATATCGGATGCACGGATCTGAATGGCAATCTTAGCGGCGCCACCTCATGGGTGATTATCGGGTCAAAGGGCTGGGCGTGGTCAGGTCATTCCGAAGACCCTCATGAGGCCCCGAGCGTGAAGACTTTTTCCTTGCTTGCGGCGGCGACCCAAATTGCCTTCGGCGCTCCGTTTCAGACGATTGCCACTGCCGCCGCCAAATGCGCCGCCGACGCGGCCAAGGCGGAAAACTATCACGCTCAAGTTGATGCGGCCGGTTTGGCCCTCGATTGCCTTTCGGGTCCGGATCGGATTTCCGGCGCCATCGCTGTCGATAACCCGGCAAGCGGAAAATGACAGACCCGATCGGAACGACGAATTACGTATCGCGGTGACTCGACCGTCTTTACCTTTTCCCTTCGCGCCTTCACCAAGCCGCTATTCCAGGGCCCATCGCCGTAATTTCGGGGGTCGCTCGCAATTGCGGGCGGCCCTCGATTAGCGGCCCCTGACCGGAATTTGCGCGCCGGGGCGGGCGGTGGATAATGGCGGAAAAGAGGATAGGGGGTTCCCAATGACGCCTCCACAGTTCGACGAAAACAAGCTCAAGGACATGGCGATCGCGCTCTGGCGCAAGGGCGGGATGGATACGCTGGTGAAAGTCGTTCCGCTCGGCCGCACGCCCAACAAGGACAGGACGATCGGCTACTGCACGACCTTCAAATACGTCGTCGGCCGCACGCCCGCCGAGATGGAGGCCACGGTCGGCTTTCGCGTCGGCTCGAAGCTCGCGGCAGGCGCGAGCGTCTTTCTGGTCACGCCCCTGCCGAGCGCCGCGCAATTCCGGCTGAGCGGATATTCCCAGACCCCGGAAGGCGTGCCGACCGATGCCAAGGCGCCGCACCCCGACTATCCGCCCGGTTATGGCGTCCCCCAATGGGAACTGATTTCCGCCTCGCAAGCGAATTTGCGGCTGTTGGCGGACGTCGCGCCCGGTCAGAAGTTTACCTACCCGGTGGCGAAACTGCCGCAGCCCGCATAGCCGACGCTGCGGACGTCGCCCTCACCCCCTTCACCGCCATTCGGTCCTTCGCCATCGATGGCTTTGCAAGCCTCCGGATGACGGCCCGACTCGCAAGATCGATAATGGCGATCGGACGTCGTTCGGCCGACAATAGCGCGAAACAAGGAGCAATGACGGTGAAGCTTTGGGGGCTGGCGATCATGGGCTTCGTCGCGGCGGCGCCGGCGGAAGCTTGCGACCAGGCGATCCGTCTTTCAAACTGGAACGCGTGCGCGATCGGACCGCTGAGCGAGAGCGGAGGCGAGGCCGATTGGGCTGCGGTTCCCGCCTGGACCCGGGACCCGGCGATCCGGCCATATTTCTACAATGACCCGCGTTTGCTGGCCAATCATGGCCTCTGCAACGCCAAATTCCACCGCGTCGTCCTCTGTCTCGCGGGATGGCAGGAGAGCGCAGACAAGGACGCCTGCTGGTTCTTGATCTGCAGCGGCTTTGCGGCGCGACAGCAATAGGACTGTAAACGACGAGACGAGAGTGATAATAGCCGTCCGCAGCGCCGCTGGCGGACCCAGCGGCAAATGGGGGGTCTCATGAAACTCTATGGTCTCGCCGGTATTCTTATTCTGGCGATCGCGTCGCCGGCGCTTGCCGACGGAATGCCGAAGCGCATCGGGCAGTGCGTGACCACCAAGGTCAAGAAAGTCGAGACGCGCCTGGTCGACGGGTCGACCAACCAACCGATGTTGGGGTCGGGCAGCGCGATCGAATTCGAAAACGGTGGCTACCAGGTCTCATACGATCAGGAGCAGGCCGTCGATCGGTCGAAACCCGGAGATCCGGTGAAGGTGTGCCTAGTGTCCGTTCCAGAGAGGTGTCCCCCAGGAGACAAGCGAGGCCGGATGTACCGGGCCATGAACTTGCGCACCCGCGGGACCTGGACGCTTCCCGATTCCGAGCATTCCTGCGGCGGCGCCTAGATTAGCGGAAGCCCATCGCATCGGCGCGTTCGATGGCGGGATGCACAAGCAGGTTGGCCGCGTCGCGCGCAATCAACTCAGAGCGGTCGTCGGCCGGCGCTTCGACCTTGTGGCTCGCGCCGTGGCTGCGGTTGACGAGCGCCACCACCAACCGCCGGCCTTTGTTAGGGTGTACACCCAGCGTGGATTGATAATTATCTGCCTAGCGGCAGGTCGGTTAGGAGCCGCGAACGAAATATCGCCGACAGCGCTGAGGGGATCTCCGCCGCGGCGAGCGCGAATACCCGCCTGCCGCCCTGAACGTGCGCGGCGGGCGGGACCTTTTCATTCGAACGCGCTGCGTGGCTCCTTGGCCAGCCGGCGCCGACTGCCATCGTGTTTCGACCGGGCCGCGAACTGCACGACTTTACCCGTTTGAGATCATAGAGCGTCGAAAGCCAGCGTAGCCGAGGCCCACGAAGCCCAGCAGCAGCATCGCCCAGGTCGAAGGTTCGGGCGCCGAGGCAATCACGAACTGGAAGGTTCCTTTGGCGCCCCTAGTCGCAGCGGCGCCCGCGGCGAGAGCATAAATCAGGTCCGGCGCATAACCTCCCGAACTGTCGAGGAATAGCAGTTGGTAGGTTCCTGTCGGAATGTCGACGTTCTGGCTACCCGTCGCGTTCGTCGCCACGGCCAACTCAAGAACGGCCGCACCTGGCGCGTCTGTCGCTTTCAGCCTGATGCAGCTTTCCGTGGTCGCCGCTCGCTCCCGGCCCACCGGCAACGGCGACAGCGGGTCCAACCCGGGCATTGCAAGCGACGCGTTGGGGGCGCCAAGCGTTTGGTTTGCCGCTCGCAAGCCCTATGCTGAAGAGGGTCTTCGAGGAATTGCCCCATGAACAACCGTCAGGTCATCCTCGCCTCGCGTCCTTCCGGCGTCGCTCAGTCGGAGAATTTCGCCATCCGCGAGGTTCCGACCGAGCCGCTCGCCGAGGGGAGCGTGCTCGTGCGCAACGAATTCCTGTCGGTCGAACCGGCGATGCGCGGCTGGATCGCCGACGTCGGCAACTATTCCGCCCCTGTCCCGATCGGTTCGACGATGCGCGCGCTCGCCGTCGGAACCGTCGCGGAATCCCGGCATCCCGACTGGCGCGCCGGCGACGTCGTCACCGGCTGGTTCGGCTGGCAGGAATGGGCCGCTGTCGAACCGGACGCGATTCTGCGCCGGGTGTCCGAAACCGGGCTACCGCACTCGCTCGCCCTTGGGGTCCTCGGGATCAACGGCGTGACCGCGCTCATCGGCCTGACCGTCATTGGCGAGCCGAGGGGCGGCGAGACCGTCGTGGTCTCGACCGCCGCGGGCGCCGTCGGCTCGGCGGTCGGGCAGATCGCCAAGATTCTCGGCTGCCGCACGGTCGGGATCGCCGGCGGCCCGGACAAGGTTGCGCAGTGCCGGGAGACCTTTGGTTACGACGCCGCCGTCGACTATCGCGCGCCCGGTCTCGCCGAGGCGCTCGGCGCAGCCTGCCCCGACGGCGTCAACGTCTATTTCGACAACACGTCGGGCGCGATCAGCGACGCCGTCTATCCCCGCCTCGCGGTCGGGGCGCGAATCGTCATCTGCGGCACAGCCTCGATCCCGTCCTGGAGCCCCTGGCCGACCGGGCCCCGTATCGAGCGCTGGTTGCTCGTCAAACGCGCCCGCGCCCAGGGCTTCATTGTCTTCGACTACCGCGACCGGTGGGACGCTTCGGTCGCTGAGCTTGCCGGCTGGGTTCGGGCCGGAAGCCTGCGCTACGAGGAGGACATCCTCGACGGGATCGAATTCTGCCCCGACGCCCTCGCCGGACTTTACCGCGGCGACAACAAGGGCAAGCGGCTGATCCGCCTCGCCGTGTGAGGCGACCTACAGCCCGAACCTCTTGCGCACCATGCGCATCATCGTGGGCGCGCCGAGGAGGCGCCTCAGCGGAACGAAGCGGCTGGCGTCCGGTCCGGCGAGGTAGCGCAGCCGGTCGCTCGGGTCGACCGCCGCCGCGTAGATCACCTCGGCGACGAGTTCGGGCGAGCTCGAATTCCGGGTGTACTTCTCCCGCGCCGCCTTCACCTTCTGCATGAAGCCGGCATACTCGGGCACGCGGGAAATGTCCCAGACGTCGGCGGACCGGCCGCCGAACTCGGTCTTGATCGCGCCGGGTTCGACGAGCTTCACGCGGACGCCGAAGCTGCCGAGTTCGTACCACAGCCCTTCCGAAAGGCCTTCGACGGCGAATTTGGTCGCGTTGTAGACGCTGAAGGCCGGCAGCGTCATGATCCCGCCGACCGACGAGACGTTGATCAGCGTCCCGGAGCGGCGCTCGCGGAAATGCGGCGCGACCGCCTGCACGCAGGCGATCAACCCGAACACGTTGACGTCGAACTGGCGCGCAATCTGCTCGCGCGTGCCCGCCTCCACCGGCCCGAACGCCCCGTAGCCGGCGTTGTTGAGCCAGACGTCGATCCGCTCGAACGCCGCGATCGCGTCCGCGACGGCTGTGCGCAGGGCCCTCCGGGTCCTGCACGTCGAGCGCGACCAGCTTCATCCGCTCGGACGGCCGCAAGTCGGTCTCCGCCTCGGGGCGGCGCATCGTGGCGACGACGTTCCAGCCCCTTTCGTGAAAGAGCCGCGCGGCCGCCTTGCCGATGCCGCTGCTCGCGCCGGTGATGACGACGGTCTTTGCGTTGTCCGCTGGCATTTCCCATTCCCCACAATCAGCCGAGGCCCCGCGTCACCGGGAACTCGATCACCCTCAGGTAGCGATCGCGGTAGGCGTCGAGCACGACCGCCAGCACGATCACCGTGCCGATGACGATCGGCTTGACGTTGTCGCCGACCCCGAACAGCTGCAGCCCGGTCGAGAGAACCTGGATGATGCAGGCGCCGACCAGCGTCCCGATGATCGACCCCTTGCCGCCGGAAAGGCTCGTTCCGCCGATGATCACCGCCGCAATCGCGTTCAGTTCGTAGCCCACTCCGGCGATCGGGCTGCCGACGTTGAGCCGCAACAGGTAGACCATCGCAGCGACCCCCGCGGTCAGTCCGCTGATGACGAAGGCGGCCACCTTGAAGGTGCGCGGATTGTGGCCCGAGAGCCGCACCGCCTCCTCGTTGGTGCCGATCGCGTAGATGAACCGGCCGAACACTGTGTAGCGAAGGACGAACCAGCCGATCAGGATGACGCCGATGGCGACGAGAAAGATCGAGGGAAAGACGCCGAACACGATCAGGTTGCCGAAGTCGATGAACGGCTGCGGCAGGCCGGTGATGGTCGCGTTGTCGCTGACGACGCGGGCCGCGCCGCTGGCGACATTGAGCATGCCGAGCGTGACGATGAAGGACGGCACCTTCCACTGCTCGACGACGAAGCCGTTGACGAAGCCGCATAGGCCGCCGACGCCCATGCAGCCGACGAGCGCGAGCGGAATCGAGACCACGAACGGCAGGCTGGCGTTGGTCATGATGAGCGCGCCGACCACCGTGCAGAGGGCGAGCACCGAGCCGACCGAGAGGTCGATGCCGCCGGTCAGGATGACGAAGGTCATGCCGGAGGCGAGCACCGTGTTGATGCCGATCTGGACGAAGATCTTTAGAAAATTCTCGGGCGTGGCGAAATAGGGCGCGGTCAGGGAGAAGAAGACCACGATCAGGACGAGCGCCACCGCAACCCCCGCTTCGCGCAGTCCGAAGCGCAGGAGGTCGTTCCAGATGGCGGCGGCGCGCCGGCCGCCCGCAGGCTCAGTGGCTTCGCTCACGAGAGCCTCCCGGCTTTCAGCCTGCATGCTCCGGGGGCGTACCCCCTCCACCGTCCTTCGGACGGTCCCCTGTTCCGCTGTCGCTCCACGGGGGAGGAAGGAGCCGGCGCGTCTCCTCCCCTGCCGAAGGCGCGGGAGGGGGACCATGCCATAGCCCGTCGAAAGACGGGCGTCCGAAGGAACGCCCTATGGCATGGTGGAGGGGGCTTTCGCCCTCCGACAGCCTGATCGCTCACGTCCCGTATTCCTCGTAGGCCATGGATAAAATGCGATGTTGATCGAAATCGGCGCGCGCGACCTCGCCGACCACCCGGCCCTTGGCGAACACGAGAATGCGGTGGCAGATGGCGATCAATTCCGGCAGGTCGGACGAGATGAACAGCACGCCCTTGCCCTCGGCGGCGAGCGTCCACAAGAGATCATAGATTTCCGCCCGCGCGCCGACGTCGATGCCGCGGGTCGGCTCGTCGCAGATGAGCACTTTCGAGCCGCGGAAGAGCCATTTGGCGATCACCACCTTCTGCTGGTTGCCGCCCGAGAAATTGCGCACGAGCTGATCGATCGAGGGCGTCTTGATGCGCAGGTCGGTCACCAGGCGGGTCGCTGCGTCGCGCTCCTCGTCGCGCTCGATCAGGCCGTAGCGCGAGATTTTCGCGAGGTCGGTGATCGTGATGTTCTGCGCGCAGGACATGCCGAGCAGCAGGCCCTGCCCCTTGCGGTCCTCGGTCATCAGGCAGAGGCCGCTCTCAACCGCGTCGCGCGGCGACTCGACCCTCACGCGCTCGCCTTCGACATAGATCTCGCCGGCGATCTTGCGGTCCGCGCCGAAGATCGCCCGCGCCGTCTCCGTCCGCCCGCTGCCGACGAGCCCGGCGACCCCGACGATCTCACCCCTTCCCACGCTGAACGACACCTCGGAGCCCTGTACGTCGCGCCTCAGGCCCGCGACCCGGAGCGCCTCGCCCGCAACGGCGACGTCCGGGCGGAAGGCGCGCTCGTCGGTGACGCTCCTGCCCACCATCATCCGCACGATGTCCGGGATCGTCAGACCGGCGAGCGGGCGGGTGGCGACGAGCTGGCCGTCGCGCAACACGGTCACCCGGTCGCCGACCTCGCCGATCTCCTGCAGGCGGTGGGAGATGTAGAGGATGGTTACGCCGCGCGTCTTGAGGCGACGCAGAATGTCGAACAGCCGATCGACCTCCTTGGCGGTCAAGGTCGCGGTCGGTTCGTCGAGAATGAGCAGCTTGCTCTCGAACACGAGCGTCTTGGCGATCTCGATCAGCTGCATCTGCGCGACGCCGAGGCGCGCGACCGGAGTTGTCGGCCGAACGTCGAGGCCGACCTCCTCGAGAAGCTCGGTCGCGCGCCGGTTCATCTCGCGATAATCAACGACGCCGCGTCGCTGCGGCAGACGCTCGAACATCAGATTCTCGGCCACCGTCATCTCGGTGAGCATCGACAGTTCCTGGTGCACGACGCGGATGCCGGCGCGGAACGCGTCGGTCGGGGCTGCGGGACGATAGGGCCTGCCGTCGAAGACGATCTCGCCGTCGTCGGCGCGATAGACGCCGGCGAGCAGGTTGATCAGCGTCGATTTGCCGGCGCCGTTCTCGCCGAGCAGCACATGGCCCTCGCCTCGCGCCACCTCGAGAGTCACGTTACGCAACGCGACCACGCCGGGGAAGCGCTTGCCTACGCCCGTCAAAGTCAGGATGGGAGGAGTCATGCGCTCGTGCCGCCGGCTCACTGAAGAGGGTTCACAACATGAAGGAGCGCGGGCCTGTGCCCGCGCCCCCATGCACAAGTCTCTATTGGAGCGGAATGTCCTTCCATTCCGTCATGGCGAGCGAAGCGAAACAATCCGTTGCGTCGTGGGCGCTCTACGATTCTGGATTGCTTCGTCGCTTCGCTCCTCGCAATGGCGGAGCCAAACTATGTCAGGTCTTTGGCCTCGATCAGCTTGATCGGCGTCTTGACCCATCCGCTAAAGGTCTGGCCGCCCATCTCTTTGAGGCCGTAGTTGATGCCGAGCACGGCCATGTCGGCGCCGTACTGCTCGATGGTGGCGAGCATCTTGCCGTTCTTGATCAGGGGCTGCACCGCCGGGATGTTATCGAAGCCGACGACCTTGATCTTGCCGCTCATGCCCGCGGCGTCGAGCGCCTTGACGACGCCGAGCGCCATCGAGTCGTTGGCCGCCATCACGCCCTGGATGTCGTGATACTGGGTCAGGAAGTTGGTCATCAGCGTGTTGGCCTCTTCCGTCTCCCAATGCGCGGTCTTGCTGTCGAGCAGCGTCAGCTTGCCCTCGTTGACCGCGTCCATGAAGCCGAGCTTGCGCTGTACGGCGTTGTCCGCCTCGGGATTGCCCTCCAGGATCACCACCTTGCCGCCGGACCCGAGGGCCGTGGCGAGTGCGTCGCCCGCCATCTTGGCGCCGGCGCGATTGTCGGGGCCGAAAAAGGCGAGGTCGATGCCGGCGGCCTTCTTGGCGTCCTTGTCGAGCTCGACATCGATGTTGATCACCTTGACGCCCGCCTTCAGCGCCTTGGCGATCGGGGTGACCATCGCTTTCGAGTCGGCCGGGGCGACGACGATGATGTCAAATTTCTGGGTGACGAAGTTTTCGATCGCGTCGACCTGCGCGGCAAAGTCGCGCTCGTCCTTCATGCCGACCGCCTTGAACTCGAACTTGTCGGTATTCGCGGCCGCATATTTCTCCGCGCCAGCCTGCATCTGCTTGAAGAATTCGTTGGCGAGCGACTTCTGCACCAGGCCGATTTTCGGCTTGTCCGCGGCGAGCGCCGATCGCAGGCCTCCGCTTAGAACCGCGGCCGAGCCAAGCACGCCGGCGACGGCGAACCTGCGCCGGGTCAGGCTGATGCGCATGGCGATGCTTTGAGACGTCTTTGTCATTGATGGACTCCTCCCGTCGGGCCGTTAGGCCGCCCGAAGCGCGAGCGTCGCGGGCGGTCATTTTTCGAGGCCCTGGCGTTTGCGGGCGCCGTCTTACGCCCTATTCAGGCGCTGGACAATAACGCCCTCAACGTCTTTGCCAGAATCTTCGCGAAACTTCGGCGGTGGCCCGCCGACGACAGGCAGGAAGCGGAGTTCGACGCGAGCGCCTTGCCAAGGCCGCCGCCGTCGTGGTTTGTCTCGGGGATAGGGCGGACGCGGCGCGACATCGGGCCGCCGGGACATTCGCCAAAATGAGGGGTTGCGCCATGGCTTGGTCGCGGTTCGTGCGAAACGCGCTGCTCGCGCTCGCTTTGGCGGGTTTCGGTGCGCCGCCTGTCGACGCGGTCGAAATCGTGGGCGGGGCGCAGGTCCCCGGGCAGATCAGCGACGGCTGGCTGACCCCGGTCCGCAACGTGCGCCACGGCGGCGGCGGCGCGCGCCGTCCCGGAGGCGTCCATCGTCCGCCCGGCGGCGGACACCGGCCGGTTCATCGCCCGGGCGGCGTGCATCGACCACCCGCCCACCGTCCGCCGGTCCACCGCCCCGGCCATCGTCCGCCGGTGAACCGTCCGGGAGTTCGCCCGCCGGTGCATCGGCCGGGCGCCAGGCCGGTTGTTCGACCTCGGCCGGTCGTCGTCGCTCCCCGCACGGTTTGGGTCGGCCGTCCGGGCTGGTATCGGTGGAACCCCGGCGGCGCGATCGCAGCCGGCGCGGCGATCGGCTTCGTGACCGCGGCGGCGGCGGCGAGCTGGGCGGGCACGCCGCCGCAGCAGGGCCTGTGCTGGTACTACACCGACCCGAGCCGCACCCAGGGCTTCTGGGACGCCTGCCCCTGAGGGGCGGCGATCTGCGAAAGCCGGCCGGCCACGCCGGCCGCCTTGGCGCGGACGGACATTCCGCAAAGTCCGCCTCGAAACGGATACGAAGCCCGAGTAGAAGCGGGCTCCATCAGGACAATCCCTCCCGACGGCCGTCGTCGTGGAGCCGGTGAAGCGCAGGACCCGTCTGACCGCCGATGAGAGCCATTTCCGTTCCCGAACACGACGCCCGGGCGCAGGCGCTGAAGTCGTTGTCGACCCATGTGACGCTCGCCGTCGCGCTCGTCCTGGTCGTCGCCAAGACCGCCGGATGGGTGATGACGGGATCGATCGCGCTCCTAGCCTCCGCGGTCGACGCGCTGGTCGACACTGGCGCGAGCGTCGTGACCTTGCTCGGCGTTCGCTACGCGCAACGCCCGCCCGATCGCGACCATCGTTTTGGCCATGGCAAGGGCGAAGCGGTCGCGGCTTTCACCCAGGCGACCTTTCTGGCCGGGGCCGCCGCGGTGCTCGCCTTCCAGTCGCTCGAACGCCTGGTGTCGCCGACGCCGCTCGATGCGCTCGAAATCGGCGTTGCGCTGATCGCCGGCAGCCTCGTCGTGGCGACGGGACTTGTAGCGATGCAGAGTTGGGTCGTCCGCCGGACCGGATCGACCGCGATCTCCGCCGACCGGGCGCATTACCTGACCGACATCGCGCTCAACGTCGCGGTGCTCGCCGCGCTCGCGGTGACCAAGTTCACCGGATGGACGCGGGCCGATCCGGCGTTCGCGCTCGCCATCTCCGGCTACATGCTCCTGAACGCCAACGGCATCGCCGGCGCAGCGTTGCAGCAGCTGCTCGACCAGGAGTTGCCGCGCGAGGAGCGGCGCAAGATCAAGGAGGCGGTGCGCGCCTGCGCCGGCGTCCGCGACATCCACGACCTGCGCACCCGGTTTTCCGGCGACCGGACCTTCGTCGAGTATCACCTGGAAGTCGATTCCGGCCTGACGGTCGACGTCGGGCACGCGATCGGCGACGCGACCGAAGAGGCGGTGCGAAGGCTGCTGCCGGGAACGGTCGAGGCGACAGCGCATGTCGAACCGCACGGCATCGCCGACCAGCGGCTCGACGACGCGGTCGCCGGACAATCCTGAACCTCTTGTCAGCGAGCGGGTTATGAGCGGGAACGGACGCGCAGACGATCACGACCATGACCCCGAGGTCCACGGCGCGGCGGCGCACGATCACGGCGGCCACGATCACGCGCATGCGCCGGCCGATTTCGGCGCGGCCTTCGCCATCGGCATCGCCCTCAATATCGGGTTTGTCGCAATCGAGGCGACCTACGGCCTGATCGCCGGCTCGGTCGCGCTGCTCTCCGACGCGGGCCATAATCTCGGCGATGTGCTGGGACTCTCGGCGGCGTGGCTCGCCAGCCGGCTCGTCCGGCGCGCGCCCTCCGCCCGCTTCACCTACGGATTGCGCGGCTCGTCGATCCTCGCGGCGCTGTTTAACGCCGTCTTTCTGCTGTTGACGGTCGGAGCGATCTCCTGGGAGGCGATCCTGCGCTTCGCCAATCCCGCCCCGGTGGCCGGCAAAATCGTCATGGTCGTCGCCGCGATCGGCATCGTCGTCAACGGCGTCACAGCCTGGCTGTTCGCTTCGGGCCAGAAGGACGATATCAATCTGCGCGGCGCTTTCCTGCACATGGCGTCCGACGCGCTCGTGTCGGCAGGCGTGGTGGCGTCGGGGTTCGTCATCCTCGCGACCGGCTGGCTCTGGCTCGATCCGCTGACCAGCCTCGCGGTGAACTTCGTCATCATTTGGGGAACCTGGGGACTCCTGCGCGATTCGCTTGGCATGTCGATGGCCGCCGTGCCCACCAGCGTCGACCCGGCAAGGCTGCGCGCGTTCCTGCTGGCGCGTCCGGGCGTGGCGGCGGTGCACGACCTGCACGTCTGGCCGATCAGCACCACCGAGACGGCGCTGACCTGCCACCTCGTCATGCCCGAAGGCCATCCGGGCGACGCCTTCCTGCATAAGCTTGCGGCCGAGCTTGCCAGGCGGTTCCGCATCGGCCATCCGACCCTGCAGATCGAAACCGATCCCGAGCTCGCTTGCCCGCTTGCCCCGGACGAGGTCGTCTAAGGCGCTGTTGCGACGATCCGGTAGCCTGCCAGCAGGCAATTCTTTGCTCCACGGCCGGCGCTCCGATCCTGAAAGCCATGCTATGTCATGGTGTTGCTAGATTTACAACCCGCCAGTTGGCGGCTGGATCGGGCGCGGAACAGGGAACTTAACAGGGCAAAACCGGCGCCGAACAGGTCGTTATCAGGTCGGATCAGGCGCAAACAACAGGCGGGCGGAACCGGGCGCGAGACCGGCCGCAGCCGGTTGCAAGGCGTCGCCGGCCTTCCATTCCCGCGTGGCCGATGGCAAGAACTCCGTTTCCCTCTCCTATGCGAAAATCGCATGCCTGCAATGCACGCGCGTGTTGTTGCATGTTAACATTTCGTTCATAGATTGGAAGCGAGGGCGGGTGGTGGACCTTAAGTCATGACGGGGGGACTTGCAGTGATGCTGCTGGCGGCGGCGACGGTCGTCGCTCCGGCGGCGAACGGTGGCGCAGTCGGATCGTCCCAGCCGGGCACGCATTATGCCGTCCGGGACGACGCTTGGATCGGCGGCGCCCCGCGCGGGACGCAATCTTTCGTGCCCCTGCTGTGGTCGGGGGCGCTGGGTTGTCCCGAGCGGTTGCGATCCTGCAGGCGGGAGTTTCGCCGCGCCGAGCTTTTCACCTCCACGGCGGCGGACGCCTCGCCCAACCGGGTGATCGACATCAACGGACACGCTCTGGGCGTGAGCGGCGTCGTGACCATCGAGCGCGCAACGCCGGACGACTTTCAGGATTTTGGCGTGACATCGGCTTGGGAGGTCGGCGGCGAACAGGTCTTCGACAACGTCGGAATGCATGCCTGGGAAGCGCTCCATCCGGATGCATCTCTTAACGCCAAATGGATCCCCATCCGGTCGTACCGGTTCGAGGGCGCAACTCCGCAAGCGGCCATTCCCGAGCCGCGGACATGGGCGCTGATCGGCGTCGGGTTCGCGGCGCTCGCCTCGGCGGCCGTGGTAAGGCGCCGTCTCGCCTGACGTTTCGTCCAGCGCGCCGGATTGCGCAGAGAGCCGCCGCACCGGATAAGGTGGGCGTCCTTCAATAGACGGACCCAGAATGGCCTCGGACGAACTCTCGGCGACCACGGCGCTGGATCGGCATGCGCTCGACAGCGCCTTTTTTCGACGCCATTCCACCGAAGTGGCGCGCGACCTGATCGGTGTCCGGCTGACGGTCGACGGGGTCGGCGGCGTCATCGTCGAGACCGAGGCTTACGATCGCACGGACCCCGCCTCGCATGCCTTCCGCGGGCCGACCTTGAGGAACGCCGCGATGTTCGGGCCGCCGGCCCACGCCTATGTCTACCACAGCTACGGCATTCACTGGTGCCTCAACTTCGTTTGCGGCCCCGAGCCCGGCGCGGCCGCGCTGATCCGCGCGCTGGAGCCGACCGATGGCGTCGAGATCATGTCGGCGCGCCGGGGAACGACGGACCTCACGAAGCTTTGCGCCGGACCCGGCCGCCTCTGTCAGGCGCTCGCCATAACGCGCGCCAGCCACAACGGCTTGCCGCTCGATGAGCCGCCTTTCGCGCTGAGCCGCGCCTGGGGCGGCAAGAGCCTCGCTGCGGGCCGGCGCATCGGGATCACCAAGGGCGCCGATACCCCCTGGCGCTTCGGCCTCAATGGATCGCCCTATCTGAGCCGCCCGTTCTGAAGTCAGCGAAGCGCGGGCGCCGAAAAAACTCGGCTAGGATCGCCGCGGAGGAAACGGCATGACGATCTCGACCAATGAACGGGCGCCTCGACCCGCGTCCGACGGCCTCATCCTCGGCGTCGTCGCAGCTTACGCCGCAGCCTTCGTGGCGTTCGGCCTGATCGTCCAGCCGCCGGCGGACATTCTGCGCGGCCTCGAGGCGATCCTCACCACCCGAGATGCGCTGCTCACCGATTATTTCGGCGTCGGCGGCATTGGCGGCGGTTGCGTCAGCGCCGGCTTGCTCACGCTCGCGGCGGCGTTCGTCTACTGGCGCGCCCGCGCGCCGATGACCGGCGCTGCGGTCGCCTGTCTCTTCCTGGTGCTCGGCTTCGGGCTGTTCGGCAAGAACCTGCTCAATGTCTGGCCGATCGTCGCCGGCGTCGCGCTCTACGCCCGGTTTCGCGGCGAGCCGTTCCGCGCCCACCTCAACACCGCCTTCTTTGGCGCGGCGCTCGCTCCGATCGTCTCCGAGATCCTGTTCTCGACCACGCTCACGCCCGTCGCGAGCGTGCCGCTGGCGCTCGCGACTGGGCTCGCGGTCGGCTTCATCCTGCCGCCCGCGGCTGCGCACCTCTTCCGCGCCCATATGGGCTTCAGCCTCTACAACATGGGGTTCACCGCGGGGATCGTCGGCACGCTGGTCGTGGCGATGTACACGGCGTTCGGCTACGTGCCGAACCCGGTCTTCATCTGGACGAAGGGGGCGAACTTCCTCCTGTCCGTCTTTCTCGCCCTCGTCTTCGCCTCGATGGTCGCCACCGGCTATGCGTTCGACCGCCGCGTGGTCCAGCGCCTCGCCATCATCCTCAGGGCGCCCGGCCGATCGCCGACCGATTTCATCGCGCTCGCCGGCTTTGGCGCGACGCTCGCCAACATGGGGCTCGCCGGCGCGCTGGGCGTCGCCTACGTGACCGCGACCGGCGGCGACCTCAACGGCCCGAGCATCGGCGCGATCCTGACGATCGTCGGCTTCGCCGCCTTCGGCAAGCATCCGCGCAACGTGGCGCCGGTGATGATTGGGGTCTTCCTCGGCGCGCTCTCGCGCTTTTCCAGTCCGGCCGATCCGTCGCTGACGCTCGCGGCCCTGTTCGGCACCACGCTCGCGCCGATCGCCGGCCGCTTCGGCTTCGGCTGGGGAATCGTGGCCGGGTTCATCCACTCCTCGGCGGCCCTGACGGTCGGGCCGCTGCACGCGGGCTTGAACCTCTACAACAATGGCTTCGCCGCCGGCATCGTCGCCTCGGTCCTCGTCCCGGTAATCGTCGCCCTGCGCGCCGGCTTCGGCTACCGCGACGATCTCGACGCCGAGGCCGCCCGGAAGATTTGACGCCGGCTCACGCAGTCTTTGGCTTCTGCGCGCGCTCGCCCGGCAGCAAAAACATCCAGGAGACGAGGATGAACGGCGCAGTCAGCGCCGGGATGGCGAACGGACGCAGCGCGACGTCGAGCGCCGCCTGGGCGACAACGGTGAAGACAACTCCGAGCGCCGCATAGAGGGTCGCCTCGAGTCCGGGCTTTCGGAAGGTCGCGCCGAGCGCGACCGCGGTCAGCACCGGGCTGAAGCCGAGCAACCCTTGCGTCACCACATCGCTTTCCGCGCCGAATGCGTGCGCGGCGGCCACCGCCAGGATCGCCCCGCCGAGCGCCAGCAGCGCGGCCGGAACAGAGCTGACGGCGAGGCCGAGGAGCAGGAGCAGCCCGGACACGACGCTCGCCTTGAGAAAGACCTGGCCGATCGACAGGACCACGCCGTGAACGAAAGCGCCGGGTCCGGCGGCAAGGGTCGTGGCCGGCTCGAACGGGGCCACGACGCCCGCAGCCGGCAACCCGGCGCCCGAGAGGCCGGCGAAGCCATAGGTCGCCAGCAGCAGGATCCAGGTCACCGCAACGAAGGGGAAGGTCAACGCCGGCGCGCCGAGCGGCTTCAAGGCGCCCGCGGTCCCGAGCGTCGCGACCGTCGAGACCGACCCGCCGAGCGCGACATAGACCCAGAGCGCCGGCCCAGGAGCCAGAAAGGTCGCCAGCGCCAGCCCGACCAGAGCGCCGTTATAACCGTAGAGCCCGGCCCTGAGCGCTGCGCGGTCCGCTCCGCGCCAGATCGCCGTCAGGGTCGCCGCGACCACGCCGAGAACGCCGGCAATGAACACCGCCGGGCGCCGGCGGCGACCGCGCCCCACGCAACCGCGACGAGGAAGATGAGGCCGGTCAGCGGATTGTCCTGAAACATCACCTGCCCGAATCCGCGCAGGTTGATGTCTACAAAACGCAGGACCGGCGTCTTCGCGCAACGCCCTTCCCATCGCGATAGCAGCGCGTCCACTGTGCGGCGTCCTCCCGGCGGATCCGGCGCGCTCTATGGCTCCTCGTCCGCTCTGGCCGGAGGATAGAGCCGGCGCCGTGCGTCAGACAAGGCGCCGGGTCTGTGCAGGTTGCTGTACGCCGCGACGGCGACGATCTCGAAGTCGCCCACGCCGGGACAATTCTGCGCGGAGTCGCTCTGTCGATCGGATCGACGGGTCTACTTGCAGTTCGCCGACAGGTCTTATGTCGTAGATGGGTTGTCTTCGACCGAGGCGGAGACGGCCCTCCACGCGTCTGGCGGCGGTTCAAGCGAGCTACGTTCGCCCATGCCCGGCGTCATCAGCGCGGTGAAGGTCTCCGCCGGCGATCTTGTCGCCACGGGCGACGAAGTTGTTGTCCTCGAATCCATTAAGCTTTTCATGACGCTGCCGGCCGGAGTCAGCAGCGCCGTCGCGGAGATCGCTTGTCGGGCCGGGGAGGTTGTCCAGAACGGACAGCTCTTGCTCGTGATCGACCCCAACGAAGCTGGAGGCTAACCAGCGTTGGGACGGACATAATACGACGGCCGCGCTGGCTGACTCATTGGGGGATTTCCTTGGCGTTGGTTTTCTGACTCTTTTGGCGCGGAGGATTCGCATCATGCCATCAGCGGTGAAGTTGCGAGAGCATTATATATTCGGGATCGGGTTCGCTATTCGGTCGGGGCGGATGAGCTTCGGGCGCTGGCTCGTTGCTCGAAGGTCGTCACAGGGGGGGCGAGAACGTGTACTCGATCGAGGTCGAGCGGGTCCTGTTTCTGCATCCGGCCGTTCGCGAGGCGGCCGTGATCGGCGTCCCGAGCGAGCAATGGGGCGAGACGGGGCATGCGGTGATCGTGCCCAAGGACGGCGCCAGCGTAACGCCCAAGGAACTGACCGCGCACTGCCGCAAGCACATCGGTGGCTACAAGGTCCCTCGATCTTATGAATTCCGCTCGGAGCCGCTTCCGGTGACCTCGGTCGGCAAGGTGCGCAAGGGCGTCCTCCGGGATCCGTGGTGGGCGGGACGCGAGCAAAAGATCTGAGGAATTAGTCGCATGAGACCCCAAATCGCCGGGCGAGCGCTTGCGGGCGCGCGTGGGCTGGCCCAATGACCAGTCGTGTTCTAGCGTACGATCCCCCGGCGAGCCGCTCGGCTCCCGAACGAGGCCAAGATGGCGCCAGATCTGAATTGGGAGCTCCGGCTCGGTTTTCTCCTCCACGACGTTTCGCGGCTGCGGCGGCGCGTGGTCGACCGGGCGCTGAAGCCCTTGGGCGTAACGCGTTCCCAATGGTGGGTGCTCGCCTTCCTGTCGCGATCCGACGGGATGTCTCAGGTTGCACTGGCGGACGAACTCGATCTCGGAAAGGTGGCCCTCGGTCAGTTGATCGACCGGCTGGAAAAGACGGGGTTCATATCGCGCAGACCTGACGAAGAAGACCGGCGCGTGAAGCGCGTCTATCTGACCAAGCGCAGCCATGCGCTGATCGCGCAGATCCGGGACAACGTGAGCGTGACCGAAAGGGAAATCCTGGAAAAGATCGAACCGGAGGACCTTAAGGTGACGGTCCGTGCGCTTCGCGGCATGAAGGAAAACCTCCTTGCGATGATCGACGAGAGCGAGGACGTCGAGGATTCCGACGCGGCTTGAGGCCGGCGGGTCCGGCATGAAGAGTCAGCGGAACTCCACCTCGCCCCGATCCAGCACCAGGACGGAGCGCTCAAGCGCAACGCCTCGGAACCGCAAGCCTTTTGGCGTTTCGAACATCCCAATCCGGATCATATCGCCGGGAAAGGCCGGCGCCGCAGAACGCGTCGCCATTGCGGCGATCGCTTCCGGACGACGGGGCGCGAACCGCTTGAGGACTGCCCGGTAGGCGAGGCCGAACGTATTGAGGCCATGCGAGATCGGACGGTCGAAGCCCGCGTGGCGCGCGATATCCGGGTCGGCGTGAACAAGCATATAGTCGCGGCTCGCCTGACGATATAGCAGGGCGGCCTGCGCGGATGTCCGGAACCCACAGACGGCGGCAGGCCCGGCGGGCTCGTCGAGAGACCGCGTCAAGTTAAAAGGGGTCCCAAATCCGCCGCAGCCACCGTCGTCGCGTAGAAACTCCGTCGAGCGGAGGCCCGCAAGCGGCGCTCCAGTCGCCTCGTCTGTGTTTCGGCGTGCAAAATTGACCCCCTAAGGGGCGTCATCGACGTGCAAAGTGGCCCCCTATCGGCGTCCAAAATTGCCTCACGGCGTCGAGGTCGCGGGCCATCGTTCTTGCGAACTGCCGTATGGAAGAGAGGCCCGAGCGTCTTGCATCATGCAGAAGGCAACGCATTTCATGTCTGGTCACCCGGACATGGCCGTCGCTTGAGATCGGCATCTTCGCCCCACCGCCGAATCGGCGGTCCAGAAATCGCGAAAAGATCCAGAACACGGCCAATCGTGAAGTCCACCATATCCTCCAGCGTTTGTGGCTTGGCATAAAAGGCCGGGACGGGCGGGGCGATGATCGCGCCCATCTCCGACAGCGCAGTCATCGTGCGCAGATGGCCCGTATGCAGGGGCGTTTCTCGGACCATCAGGACGAGCCGGCGGCGCTCCTTCAGGGTGACATCCGCAGCGCGGGTCAGAAGGTTGGACGTCGCGCCCGTCGCAATCTCCGACATTGAGCGGATCGAACACGGCGCCACGATCATACCGGAAGTGAGATACGAACCGCTCGCGATCGGCGCCGACATATCATCGATCTCGTGCACGCACATCGCGGCCGAGCGCACGTCGGCGACCTTAAGGGTGGTCTCGTACGCGAGTGTGAGTTCGGCGGCCCGCGTCATGACAAGATGCGTTTCAACACCGGAGTTGCGCAGCAATTGCAGCGCGCGATAGCCGTAGGCAACTCCCGATGCGCCGGAAATGCCGATGATCAGCCTGTCCTGCCCGGCGCTTCGATTTTCCATGGCGGCGCCTTCCAATCAAAGAGCCTTGGGAATTGTCGCCGAAAGCCCGACACTTTCTGCATGCTCGATCGCGGCCTCGTAGCCGGCGTCCGCGTGACGAAGTACGCCGATGCCCGGATCGCCGTCGAGCACGCGCTTCAGGCGCTCGGCCGTCGCGGGAGCGCCGTCGGCAACGATGGTGAAGCCAGCGCTGACGCCGCGTCCACCCAGGCCATGGACCGCCACGAGGTCTGCGCCGGAGGAGCAGTTGAGCAGCGCGTTGAGGATAGGCCAGTCGGCGATTGCGTCCGATCCGTCCTTCATGTTCTCGGTTTCCCGATAGGGCAGCGCCGCCGAGCCCGAATCGAGATGATCCCGCGTGAAGGCGATCGGCGCGGAGATCCGTCCGGAGGCGACTGCGTCGTTCACCAGCAGCGCGAGCTTGCTGCGCTCGCCGTAGCCAAGCCAGCCGATCCGCGCCGGCAGGCCGGTGAACCGCACGTGCTCGCGGGCCTTGGCGATCCAGGACGCGATCGGATGGTTGTGCGAGAACGCTTCAAGAATCATGTCGTCGATCGTGTAAATGTCCTGCGGATCGCCGGAGACCGCGATCCAGCGAAACGGACCGATCCCCTGGCAGAACAGCGGACGGATATAGAGATCGACGAAGGAGCGCATGCGGAACGCGTCCGCAACGCCGGCCGTCCGCGCCTCGGCCCGAAGCCCGTTGCCATATTCGAAGACGACCGCGCCGCGGTCCATGAAGCCGAGCATCGCGCGCATGTGGACGGCGAGCGAGCGGCGCGCGAGCGCGATCAGCCGCTCGGGATCGCTCTTTCGCATGGCGCGCGCTTCGTCGAGCGAAAGTTCGACAGGGATATAGCCCTTCAGCGGGTCCGGAAACGTCTGATCGGTCACGATGTCCGGCGCAATGCCGCGCCGCGCGATCTCGGGCAGGACCGCCGCCGCATTGGCGCAAAGCGCGAGCGCGAGCGGCTCGCCTTTGTCACGCGCCTCGATCCACAGGCGCAAAGCCTCGTCCAGATCGTCCGACTTTTGGTCGCAATAGCCGGTTGAGATGCGACGGTCGATGCGGGCCTCGTCCACCTCGACCACCAGGGTCGAAGCTCCGGCAAGCTTGCCGGCAAGCGGCTGCGCGCCGCTCATCCCGCCGCAGCCGGAGGTCAGCAGCAGACGGCCGGCGAGCGATCCGCCGAAATGCCGACGGGCGATCGCCATGAAGGTCTCATAGGTCCCCTGCAGGATGCCCTGGCTCCCGATATATTGCCACGCCGCCGCCGTCATGCCGGGCATGATCGTGAGCCCCATGTCGTCGAGTCGGCGGCGGCTCTCTTCGGCCGTCCACTCGCCGACAATGTTGCCGTTGGCCATGATCACGAGCGGCGTCGTCGCCTGTCCGGGAAAGATCCCGATCGGCTTGCCCGACTGCATGACGAGCGTCTGGTCCTCCCGCATCGTGGCGAGCGCCGCAACAATCCGGTCGAAACTTTCCCAGTTGCGCGCCGCCCGAGCGATCGACATGTAGATGACCAGATTGTCGGGATCTTCGGCGTTCTCGAGGTTGTTTTCCAAGAGACGCAGGATCGCCTCCTGCCGCCAGCCTCGGCAGCGAAGCTCGGTTCCGCGCGCCGCCCTCACTTCGCGCCCGCGCCGCACCGGGATGGTCATGCTAAGCCTCCTCGACCAAAGGAACCCAACCGGGCATCGCCTCGACGCGCGCAAGCCATGCTGCGATCGCAGGGAAACGCTCCATATCGTATCCGCCCTGCGGCGCCATCTCGACATAGGGAAAGACCCCGAGATCGGCGATCGAATAGCGGTCGGCGACGAGCCAGTCTCGCCCCGACAGCCATCGGTCGAGCTTGCCGAGCGCCGGATAGCCGACCTCGTGAAATTCAGCGATGCGGCGCTCCATCTCCGCGGTCTTGCCGATCAGATGGTAGAAGCGAGGCAACGCCAGCGGACGCAAAAGATCGGCCTGCTCGAAGAAGAGCCAGCTCAAGACCTCTGCCCGCAGGAACCGGTCGTCCGGCAGAAAGGGCGACCTTTCTGCGAGATAGAGCAGAATGGCGTCGGATTCGACAATCGTCCGCCCATCCTCGAGTTCGAGCACGGGGACCCGCGCGAAGCGGCTCTTGTCGCGAAAGGCGGGATCGGCGGTTGCGCCCTTTGCGAGATTGAGGGTGACGCGTTCGAAGGGCAGTCCAAGCTGGCGCAACAGGATTCGCACCTTCCAGGCGTTGCCCGAAAGCCTACTGTCGAACAGTCGATACAATCGCGTCTCTCCCTTCACAGATATGAGCGCAAGTCGACGCCCATCGCTTGCTCCACTTCGGGGAAGACGGCCGGATCGAGCGCGCCCTTGCCGACCGGGAATTGTGTCCGATGCGCAATGATGACGGCGACGCGGGCGCCGACCTTCAATTCCGAGATCGACACCACGTCGCCGGTTTTCGGGTCGAGCGTTCCAATCATGTCCGGAAAGGTCGCTCTACGCTTACCGCCGACGTCCGCCGTCATGAATTCATTGTAGACGCCCAGCGTCGCTTCCCCTTTTGCGCCGCGGACGACCATTCGGCCGAGGTCAAACCCGCCGCCGTAGGTCACATCGTTGGTTACAACCTCGCCTTCGATCAGAAGCTCGCCGCCGAGACAATCGATCGTCGCGCCGACGCGGTCGCCGCCGTTTGCCGCGAGCATGGCGCGGCCGAGAGCGAGTTGAAAGGAGATCGCGCCCGGCGCGCCATTTGCCTGGATGAACGCTGCTGTGAGCGGTCCTCGCGCCGCGTAGATCAAACCGCCGTTGAGTACGGCGGCCTGCCGCAGGACATTGGACGTGCGAACGATGTCGCCCTCGACGCAAACCGCGAATTCATTCGCATCGGCCCGAGAACCGCTGACCGCGATCTGTGTGATGGAGAGTTCGGGCCGTGAAGCGAGACCCATGCCGCCCATCTTGACCGTCGGATGGCCTCGGCCATTCGAGGCGAGATCGACATAATCAAGCCCCAGCGCGGCGCCAACGAGCCAGGCGTTGAAGCCGGGCACGTGGCCGCAGATGACCCCCCGTGGGGGCCGGTCCATCCGTTCGACCAGCCGACGCGCGGCGTTGATCGCGTCGCGCGGCCGGATCGCCCAATTGGCGAAACCGGGCGCGCCGACGGCGGTCGCCGTGATGACAAGATCGTGCGGATCGAGTTCATCGATCCCGATGAGCCGCACCCCGCCATAATCGAGCGCCATGCGCCCGAGGCTACGGTTTTTCTCGACCGCGTTCCGCCCGCTTCCGCCGGCGGAGAGGAAGAGGCCGCCGACGACGCCCGCCTCCACGTCGTCCAGGGTCAGTATGCGCGCCATCCGATTTCTCCCTACGCAAGCAGGCGCTACAATGTCGCCGACTGACCGAGAAACGTTGCAAAGAGCGAGCCCGCAGCCTTCGCTTCGGAAGCGTCGCCCTGATAGACGGCGACCCCCGACGCCAGCACGCAGACGCGGTTGGCGACATCCAACGCCCGCGCGGTGTTCTGTTCGACAAGGATCATCGTAAGCCCCTCGCGCTGGAGGCGCACGAGCGCACCGAGACACAGGTCGACCATTTTCGGCATCAGACCCAGCGACAATTCATCGACCAACAGGAGTCGCGGCTCCGCCATGAGCGCGCGACTGATCGCCAGCATCTGCTGCTCGCCGCCGGAGAGCGAACCGGCAATTTGGCGGCGCCGATCGCGCAGGCGCGGAAAAGTCGCGAACACGCGCTCCCGGTTCCGAGCGTCGTCTGGCGCCGAACGAGCGTAACCGCCAACGGTCAAATTCTCGTCCACCGTAAGATCCGAGAAGAGCTGCCTGCCCTCGGGCACCACAGCGACTCCCAGCCGGGCGCGTTCGGTGGCGCGCCGCCGTGAGATGTCCTGGCCCTCAAGCAGAACGCGTCCCGCATGAATGTCGACATGGCCCATGATGGCCATAATCGTCGAGGTCTTTCCCGCGCCATTGGGCCCCAATAGGGCGAAGATCGTTCCCCGCTCGACCTGCAGACTGAGGTTGTGCACGGCTTCGACCGCGCCGTAGCCGCAGGCGAGTCCTTCAAGCCGCAGCATGTCGGTTCGTCCCGGCGCCGATATAGGCCTCGCGCACGACCGGATCGGCCATGACCTCGGCCGGACCTCCGTCGGCGATGATCGCGCCGTTGTTCAGCACGACCAGCCTTCGGCACACCCGCAGGACCTCCTCCAGATTATGCTCGACCAGCGCGATCGTCACGCCGCTCGCGTTGACTTCGAGGATCGTATCAATCTGCTTGGACGCTTCCGCCTGATTGAGTCCGGCGAGCGGTTCGTCGAGCAGGATGATCTTCGGATCAAGGGCGAGCGCGCGAGCGACTTCGAGGCGCTTCAGCAATCCGAGGGGCAGCGCGCCCGCAAGCTTGCGCTCCGCGCCCGCGAGGCCGACGCGCGCAAGGATGTCGCCGGCCCGCTCTGTCTCAGCGCGCCGGCCCACGCGCGACAGCGAGTGCAAGGGAGAAGACGTTGTCCGATATCCGGCTGCGAGCACGACATTGTCCAACGCAGTCATCTCGCGGAACGGCCGCACGATCTGATGGGTCAACGCGAGCCCCAGGCGTACGCGCGCCTGGGTCGGGAGATCCGTGACGTCGTGATCGCCGAGAAAAACGCGCCCGCGGTTCGGCCGCAGCATTCCCGCGACGATGCGGACGAGCGTCGTCTTTCCGGCCCCATTCGGCCCGATAAGGCCGACAAATTCGCCGCTCGAGATATCCAGCGACACGTCATTGACGGCCATCACGCCACCGAATTGGATCGCCAGGCCATCGAGGCGAAGCGCGACGCTCATGTCGGCCTCGCGTGCAGAAAGAAAGCGCGCGCCAAACCCGCAAGGCCGCCGGGCGCGAGGCGAATAACAAGGATCAGCAGTCCGCCGAAGACGAGCAGGCGATAATCGTTGACGAACCGGATGGCCTCCGGAAGCAATGTCAGGCCGATTGCCGCCGCAAGGACGCCGAGGGTCGAGCCGACGCCGCCGATCACGACCATCGCCATCAGCATGACCGAAAAGATGAAGTCGAACGCATCCGGGGTGATGAATTGGGTGAAGAACGTGTAGAAAGCGCCCGCCAGACCGGCGAGCGCCGTACCGATCGCGAAGGCTGCGAGCTTGTAGGCGCCCGGATCGATCCCAAGCGTGCGCGCAGCGCCCTCGTCCTCGCCGACCGCGCGAAACGCAAACCCCATCCAGGACCGGTTGACATAGGCGCTGAACGCGACTGTCGCACAGGCGCAAAACAGGATGAGCCAGAGGTTGCCGAGCGCGCCGAGCCCTGAGGGCGGGATGCCGCTGATCCCCATCTCGCCGCCGAGCCACGATTGTTTGCGGACGAAGCCGACGAACAGGAAATTGACGCCAATCGTCGTCACGGCGAGGAAGTCGCTGCGCACGCGAAGCGACGCAAAGCCGACGACGGTTCCGAGCAGGCTCGCGGCGACCACCGCCGCCGCCACCGCCAGCGGCGCGCTTCCGACCCTTGTCATCACCACCGCCGCCGCGTACGCCCCCGCCCCGAAAAATGCGCCATGGCCAAGGCTGATCTGCCCGCAAAATCCGCTGATGAGATTGAGGCTGATCGCGAGGATGACGTTAATGCCGATGACCGAGGCGATGCTGATCTCGTATGCGCTCATGCCGCTCGGGCCCCTGTGAACCCCTGCGGACGGATCATCAGGAGCGCAATAACCGCAAGAAAGGCGATGGCGTCACGATCGAGCCAACCGCCGATGAAGATTGTGCCGTAGGATTTAATCAGACCCAGCGCGAGGCTCGCCAGCAAAGTTCCGCGCACATTGCCGAGGCCCCCGAGCACGATGATCGCGAGCGCCTTGTAGCTCACCACAAATCCGATCCCGGGATCGACGAGATTGTCCATCAGCGCGACGAGGCCGCCGGCGAGCGCGGCCAGCGATGAACCCAACGCGAAGACGAGATAGCGCACGCGGATCGGATCGACGCCGAAAGAGGCCGCGATCTTCGGCCGCGAGACGGTCGCCCGCCAGCCGACGCCGACGCGAGTGCGGGTCGTCAGGACATGCAGCCCGACGAACACGACCGCCGCAGAGACAATGAGCGCGACTTGCACCACCCCGATCCGCAACCCGCCAATATCGACAGTCCTGAACGCGACGGCGTCGTTCTTGAACGTTACGCCCTGCTCCCCGAACAGGATGCGGAATGCGTCCTGCATGAAGATGAGCAGTCCGACAGAGGCGACCATCGGAACATCGGGTCGAAAGTTCAGCAGGGGCTCGTAAAGCAGTCGATACACCGCCATTCCGAACAAGGGCGCGGTCGCCAGCGCTGCGAGAAAGCCAAGCGTCAGGCTTCCGGTCGCGTTGGCGACCAGAACCGTAACGTAGGCGCCAAGCGCGAATACGGCGGCGTGGGCAATGTGGAGGATGCGCAAGAGGCCGTAGACGAGCGTCAATCCGACCGACATCATCGCATACATGCAGCCGAAACTGACCCCAGTCACGGCAAGGTCCACATAATACACGTCTATGTTCCTGGAGCGCGCGGCCTGGCCGGCGTCCTATTTCTCGGGCGGCGCGAACGCGTCGAGATCGGTGATCTCGCCAGCCGGCGTGAACTTGCCGTCTTTGATGACGTTGATGCTGATCGGCATGATGATCTCGTGCAGCTTGTTGAAACTGTGCAGCGTTCCGTCGAACGTCTGGAAGTCTTTGGTCGCGGCAAGCGCGTCCCTCACTTTGGCCGGGTCCGCGCTGCCGGCGCGTTGGATCGCGTCCGCCATCAGCCTGACCGCGGAATAGGTGATGGCGGCGACCCCTTCGGGGTCATATCCCGCCTTCGCCTTGAAACCTGCGAAGAAGGTCTTCAAAGCCGCGTCGTTGCGCTGGCGGTTGAAGCTGTCGATGATCGTCACGCCTTCGGCCGCAGGGCCGGCGATGTCGATGAATTTCTCCGAATCGAAGGCCTGCGAGCCGATGATCGGGGCGGTCACGCCAGCCGCACGCAGCTGAGCGACAAGCGGACCGGCGGTGAAGAAATATCCGGTCGCGTAGACCGCGTCCGGGTTGTCGCGCTTGACGCTCGCGACGATCGAACCGAACTGTCGGTCCTTCAGCGAATAACTGTACTTGTTCAGGATCTGAATGCCGTATTTCGGAGCCGCCGCCAGAAAACCGTCCATCGTCGCCTGGCCGTAGTCGTTGTCCATCGTGATGGCCGAGACTGTCTTCAAGCCGAGCGTCTTGCCGATATAGAGCGCTGTCGCAGCGCCCTGGGGCGGCCCGAGGTGGACGAGGCGGAACATGTAATCGCCGGCGCGGGTGATGTCGGGATGCACGCCGTAGGCCGAGATCATCACGACGCCGGCCTGCTGGAACACCGGCGCGGCCGCGCGGCCGGAGGCCGAATAGCTGCCATTGACGACGAGTTTCACGCCGTCCTCGCCGATCAGCTTGTTGGCGGTGAAGATGGCCTGGTCGGGCTTGGCCTGGTCGTCGTAGCTGACCAGCGCGACCTTCTGGCCGAGCACGCCGCCAGCGGCGTTGATGTCGTCGACCGCCATCTGCGCGGCGATCGCAGCCGATTTCCCATCGGTCGCGGCCGGCCCGGTCAGCGGGGCCTGGAAGCCGATCTTGATGTCGGCAAAGGCTGGGCTCAGCGAGCAAACACCCAACGCGAGCGCTCCCGCGAGGACGAGCGCGATCCGGGACCGCAGCAATCGAGTTCCTTTGGACATGGCCTTCTCCCTTAAACCTTACAGATCTTCATAGCCTCGCGCCCGAGCGGACGCTGCCAAGGATCGGCGCAAGCAAGTCCCGCGCCCGCGCCGCCGCGGCCTGCGGCGGCTCCGCCTTAGTCCAGTCACTGCGATTGGCCGCCTTTCGCGTCGCGTCGAGTCCAAGCTTGGCGATCACCCCGCCCCGCTCCAGCGGATCGGACCGGTCGGTGCGAACGCCCGGAACGACAACCAGATCCTCGTCCGCTCGCATCCGGGTCGCAATGGCCCATTCCACCTGAATTGCGTCCCAGGGGTCGATGTCCGCGTCGACCACCACCACTTGCTTCACGAGATTGACAGCCGCCCAGATTGCGAACATCGCCTTGCGAGCTTCCCCGGGCCGGGGCGAATTGATCGAGACGACCGCATGCAGCCGGCCGGCGCCCCCAAGTCCGACGGCGACTTCGGACAGCCCCGGAACGGCCGTGCGCGCCGCGCGCGCGAGACCGGCGGCGATGGCCACGCCCCCCAGGAGACAGTGCTCTGGATGATAGCCCGGCAGGATGACCTGGAATATCGCATCGCGACGTCGTGTGAGGCGCGAGAAGGTTGCGACAATCCCGGCGCCATAAGCTTCATACATGCCGTGATATTCGCTTACCAGCCCCTCTTCGTGAGGCTCGCCTGCGTCAAGCTCCCCCTCGAGCACGAATTCGCTGTGAGCCGGAACGAGCAGATCGGAGCCGACGCATTTCGCCACATCGAGAGGCGCGCCGAAGAGGGCGCCGGCGATCGGAAGCTCATCGTCGCCAAGGCCGAGATAGAGACAGGCCGCGATCAAGACAGCGGGATGATTGCCGATAGAGACGGCAATATTAAGCTTGTCGCCCCGCGTCCGGGCCGCGCGCGCCATGACTGCGAGATGATGGTTGGGCGCAATGCCGACGAAGGCCCGCGAGCCTCCAAGCGGCATGACGCGAGCGATCGAAAGGTTCGTTACGCCCGAGGCGGCGTCACGGGCGATGATCGCGCCTGCCGTGATGTAGCGCCCGCTTTCCCTTTCAAAAAAGCGCGGGACGGGCAGAAGGCGCTCGATATCGGGACTTTCGACAACCGTCTCCTGGCACGGCGCTGCGTCCAGAACATGATGCGGCAGCGGACTTTCGATCGCCGCGATCAGCCGCTTCTGGACATCGTTGGGAGCACAATCGAGGCCGGCGGCCAAACGGGGCAGGCTATTGACGAGGTTCCCGACGATCGGGCCCTCGAACGCGTTTCCGTCGCGGACCGGCCGGCGAAAACAGAGCGCAGGACCGTCGCGCGTCTCTGCTAGGCAGGCGGCGATCTCGAAATCCGCCTCGACCGGCGCCCCCAAGGTCAGCAATTCCCCGCCTTGGTCGAGGCGGGCCAGAAAGGCACGCATCGATTGGGGAGATTCACTGACGGACCGGTTCGCCTCAGCCTTCGCAGGCACGCGGAAGGAACCTCATATTCACTCGCGGGCCACCGTCGTCCGCACGGCAAATCATATCGGCCGACCTGCGCCAGTCCACGATACTCGCTCGCGAAGCAGCCTATAGGCTAAACTGAACGATCATGCCTTGAATGCGGAGGCCGCCTTGGAATTGCGCGCGCTCGCCTATTTTGTCACCGCTTGCCGGTCTCTCAGCCTCGCCCACGGCGCCAGCCGGCTCGGCATCGCCGTTTCGACTCTGAGCGCCGTCCTGAAAAGCGTCGAGGATGACACCAATGTCGTCCTGTTCCATCGGCGCAACAACGCGCTCTATCCGAACGCCGCAGCGGTTGCGCTGATCCGCGCGACCGAGCCCCTGCTGATGGCTGAGCAGTTCGCGCGCCGGTGGCTCCAAGCCTCTCCGCGCGCAGGTCTGAAGATTTTGCGGGTCGAGATCGCCCTCAGTCACACCATCGGCGGAGTGGCGGCCGCCTTGCGCCGGGCGGCCGAAACGTTCGGCGCCGAGCGGCCCGACGTGCTCATCGATCCGGTCTGGATCGACGAACGGGACCGGCCGTCAATTCCGCCTTTGACCGAGTCCGACCGTCAGATCGTCCGCTCTGTGCTGCGGATCGGGATCGGCGCCAGCGAAGGCCGCACTTTGCGGGGGGAGATCGAACTTCTGAACGATCCTTGGGTATTTGCGAGCCGGCTGCCCGCCGGCACCCGGGCGCCGCCGCGGGCCGGAGAGTTTGCCGCTGGCAGGCTGATCGTGCCGCTCCTGTCGCCGACGCTGATCGACCAGGCCGACCGCTACCTCTCCCGTCATCGATTTCCCAATGTGCGCTTTGTCGACGATCACCCGGTCGAGTTGCCGCGCCTCATCGAAGAGCGCCCAGACGCAGCGTTTTTCGTGCCGCGCACCGTCACCACGGCCCGCCTCGGCCTCGCCAGGATCACGACGGTCGAGCCGGACGAGCCGCTGAGGCTCAGGCTTACCGCACGACCGCTTGGGCCAGGGTCCCTGTCCGAGCTTTTCGCCGAGCATCTGCGCCGCGCGCTCTCTGAAGGCGAAACGCATGTCGAGCGGACCCTCATTACCCTGCGGCAGATTCGCTACACCGCCTTTGTCCAGCGCCTGAGGCGCATCGCCTCGGCCGCCCGCGCCGGCAACATGAGCCAGCCGGCGCTCAGCCAGCAAATCCACAAGATCGAGGACGCGCTCGGCGGCGCTCTTTTCGAACGCCGAGGCGATGGCGTGATTCCGACTGCACGCGGCGAACGTTTTGCCGAAGTCGCTGCTTTCATCGAGACGCGATCCCGTCTCATCTCCGAAGGGGAGAAAGGCGCGCCGGCGCAGGGGCGGCGGATCGCAATTGGCATATTGCCGTCGGTCAGCCAGCATGGATTCCTCGTCAACCGCATCACCGACGCGATCGTCAGTATGCAGGCGCGTCATCCCGGACTGAAGGTCGTCGTTCAGGAGGGGCCAAATGGCGCTCTTCAGGATTGGGTGATGCGCGACCTCGTCGGCGTCGCAATCGTCGAGACGGCGCTTCCGCACATGCCCCGGCTGCCGCTCGCCTCCTCGGAGGAGCTCGCGGCCGTCGCGCATCCCGCGCATGGGTTGCTGCCGAAGGGCCCGGTCACGCTTGCGGAGCTTACGCGCCAGAAGCTCGTCCTGCCGACGACCCGTTCCGGCCTCCGACAGTTGCTCGACGCGGCGGCGGAGGCGCGCAACCTCAAAATGCGGCCGGTTCTGGAAATCGACGCGCTTCCGATGGCGGTAACGCTGCTCGCGCGAATGCCGGTCTGCACCGTTCTGCCGCCGTCGGCCATCGCCAATGAGGTGGCAAACGGCGATCTCGTCGTGCATCCGATCGTGGAGCCGGCCGTATCACGCCGGCTCTTCCTCATTTATTCCGGCGATCGCGCGCTGAGCCCGCCGGAACGCGACCTCGTCAACGCGCTGCGCAGATGCCTTTTGGCAAAGCCCTGAGCGCTCCTCTCACAGGCGGAAATGCCGTACGCCGCCACGGCGGATCGCCTCGAACGATTCCGGGTATCCCGCGTCGGCGTAGCGCATCACGCCGAGGCTCGTGTCATTGGTCATGGAAAGCGCCAGGCGCTCGTCAGCCTCGCGAGTCCCGTCGGCAATGACGGTGACCCCAGCGCTCGTCATATAGCCGGAATATCCGCCCCCGCCGGAGTGAATGGCGACGAGATCGGCCTGCGAAGCGCACATCGCCATGGCGTCCAGCAGCGGCCAGTCGGCGATCGCGTCGGATCCGTCGCGCATGCGCTCGGTCATGATGTTCGGATGCGCCATCGCGCCCGCGTCGAGATGATCGCGCGTGAAGGCGATCGGTCCAGACAACAAACCGTCGCGCACCATCTGATTGACCGCGAGCGTCAGGGACGTGCGTTCACCGTGGCCGAGCCAGGCGATACGGGCCGGCAGCCCTTCGAACGGCACATGGCGGCGGGCAAGCGCAATCCAGTTGGAAAGGATTTTATTGTCCGGAAAAGCTTCAAGGAGATGATCGTCGATACGCCGAATGTCGTCCTCGCTGTCGGTGAGCGAGATCCAGCGGAACGGCCCGATCGCCTGCGCGAACAGCGGCCGCAGATAGGCCTCGGTGAAGATCGGGATGTCGAAGGCGTCGACGACTCCGCCCTCGAAAGCCTGGGTGCGAATCAAGTTTCCGTTGTCGAAGACGATTGCGCCGTGGCGCCGGAAACCCAGCATCGCACGAACATGACGGACGATAGTGGCGCGGCCCTCGCGCATCAGGGTCGCGGGATCTTCGTCGCGCAGGCGGCGGATGTCTTCGAGGCTTCGTCCTGAGGGCGCGTAGCCGTAGACGAGATCGTGCGCCGAAGTCTGGTCGGTGACGATATCGGGGACGACGCCGCGCGCAAGCATCGTCTCATAGACGTCGGCGGCGTTGCCAATGAGGCCGACCGAAAGGGCCCTTCCCTCCCGGCGCGCGGCCTCGATCATCATCAAGGCTTCGTCGAGATCGGCCGCCCGGCGGTCGAGAAATCCATTGGCAAGGCGCTTCTCGATGCGCTGCGGATCAATTTCAGCGCACAGGATGGCGGCGCACGCCATGCGCCCGGCAAGCGGCTGGGCGCCGCCCATTCCGCCCAGGCCCGCGGTCAGAATGAAGCGGCCCGCAAGCGAGCCGCCGAAATGGCGCTCGGCGATGCGCATGAAGATTTCGTAGGTGCCCTGAATGACCCCCTGAGAGCCGATGTACTGCCAGTCGCCCGCGGTCAAACCTCCCCAGCAGATCAGCCCTTTCTTCTGCAAGTCATAGAAGGTCTCGGCCTTCGCCCATTGGCCGACGATGTTGCAGTTGGCCATGATCACGATGGGCGCCCGTTCGTGCGTGCGGATGAGACCGATCGGCTTGCCGGACTGAACGATCAGCGTCTCATCTTCGCCCATCGTGCGCAGCGTCTCCACGATCTTGTCGTGCGACGGCCAGTCGCGCGCGGCCTTTCCGAGCGCGGCATAGACCACGAGATTGCTCGGATCCTCGCCGACGGCGAGCACGTTTTCGAGCAGGCGCAAGAGCCCTTCCTGTCGCCAGCCGCGACATCGCAGGTTCGAACCAGAAGGAATCGGGAAGCGTCGCGTCATCGCGAGTTACTCAAGCGCATATTTGGCGATCTCGATGCCGAGGGCCGCTTCGCAGCCCGGATAGACCGACGGGTCCTTCACCGATGCGCTCAGCGGCAGATGCGCCTTGGCGATGTGGAAGACCGACACTTCGTCGCCTTCCCGCAGCTTCCCGACGCTGACCGGACGGCCATCCGGATCGAGAGTGGTGATCACGTCCGGAAACGTGGCGAGGCGGCGTCCATCGCCGTCCTCGATCGCCATATATTCGTTCATCACGTGTAGCACGAGATCGCGAGGGCCGCAGCGGACCGTGATCGTCCCGATATCGAAAGCGGCGTCGGTGTAGGCCACGCCTTTCCTCGTGACGCGGCCACTCCCGACAATCTCGCCGGACGTAGAAGAGCAGATCGCCTCCACGACGCTCTCGCCGCCGTTCGGCTCCGCCTCCAGGATTGCGCGGCCGAGCGCCAACGCCCGTGAAATGCCGCCGAGCGCCGCGTGGGTCCGGACGTACGATGCGCGCACAGGATTGCGGCAGCTGGCGATGAATCCGCCCGACATGTCGGCGGCCTTGCGCAGGATCGGCGAAACCTTGGCGGTCGCGCCGCGGACAACCAGCTCGATATAGGAATGGCTCGAGCGGTGTCCGCCGACCGCCGTCTGGATGGTCGCCTCAGGACTGGCCGCCATGCCGATCGAGCCCATGTCGCCAGTCGGATGGGCCCGGATGTCGCCAACGGCGTCCACCACTTTCGTGCCAAGCAGCGCCGACGGAAGCCAGGCGTTCAGCGTGCTCGACATGCCGTTCTGGCCGATCATCAGCCCCCAGACGGGCGCGCCGAGCGCGTCCTGCATCATCTGCACCGCCTTGACATAGTCGACGCCAAGCATCTGCCATTCCGTCGTTCCGGCTGGCGCGCCAATCGCCGCAGCGGTCGCGATGAAGGCGTCGTCGGGCGCTTCCTCGATCGACACGAGCTCCGGTCGCGCGGCGTTGACCGCGGCCGTTCCGAGCATGCGTCCGTGCTCGGCCCAGCCGCCCCCGCCGGCCGCGAACACCGAGCCGCCGCGGATAGCCGCCTCGACATCGTCCATGGTCAGAATGCGACCCATCGTTCTTTCCCTATGAGACTCGATCGAGCGCGCGGACGGTCTCGAACATCACCGAAGCGCCCGCGGCGAGGGCGTCGCGATCCGCCCATTCCTCGGGTGCGTGGCTCTTGCCCGCGCGGCAGGGGGTGAAGACCATAGCGGCCCGGCAGACGCGCGTCAGGAAGGCCGCATCGTGTCCGGCGCCGCTCGCGAGCTCCCGAACGCTGAAGCCGAGCCGGTTCGCGGCGCGGCAGAGTTCTACGCGCAGCGCAGAATCGCAGGCTGCCGGCGGCCCGTCGGAGAGAACCGAAAAGGCCGTTCGCCTCACACGCGCTTCTCCGGCATGGTCCGCGCTCTCGCGGTCGATCCGCTCGGCGAAGCGCTTCGTCATGTCCGATGACGTCGAGCGCGCGTCGACGATCAGGCGACAGCGGCCGGGCACCACATTGGAGGCCGAGGGCGAAACATCGAGAATGCCGACCGTCGCCACGAAGTAATCCGCGCCCTCGGCGGCGAGCGCCTCGGCGGCGCGCCTGACTGAATCCACGGTGCGCGCAGCGGCGACGAGCGCGTCGCGGCGGAGACCCATCGGAGTCGTGCCGGCGTGGTCGGCCTCGCCCTCGAATGCGATCTCAATGCGGCGGATGCCGACGATGGATGTCACGAGGCCGATATCGACGCCCTCGGACTCGAGCACGACGCCCTGTTCGATATGCATCTCAAGGAAGGCGTCGATATCCTCCCTCTTGGACTCCGCAAGTTTCTCGGGGTCGCCGCCGACACGGCGAAGCGCGGACGCCAGCGGCTCGCCGTTCGGACCCTTCAGCGCCAGCATGTCCTGTGCGAGCGCGCCGACCATTCCGCGGCTGCCGACGCACGAGAGACCATATTCGCTCGGCTCCTCGGCAAGAAAGTCCACCACTTCGAGTGGATGTCGCAGCGCGACATCAGCGTTCTTCAGCGAGCGCGCAGTCTCGAGCGCGGCGATGACGCCGGCAATTCCGTCGAAGCGGCCGCCGGAAGGAACCGTGTCGGAGTGGGACCCGAGCATGATGGTCTTCAGCCCTGGCTCGACGCCTTCGCGCCGGCCGATGAGATTGCCCGCCGTATCGACTCGGACGTCGAGTCCAGCCTCCTCGAAGCGATGGGCCAGCCATTCGCGTCCCTTCAGGAACAAAGCGCTGAAGGACCGGCGCGTATAGGGGCGCTCCGGGTCTGTGATGGCGGCGAGCGCCATGACGTCGTCCCACAGGCGATCGGCATCGACCGGAAGATTGCGGCCCATGCGAAGCGCCCTCAGGCCGCGGCTCGCGGCCGCACAAAGCGGCCGTTCCCAGGCTCGGCGAGAACGCGGCCATCAGCGGCGACGCATTCGCCCCGCAGCCATGTTTCGGCCACGCGATACGGAAGCTCGACGCCTTGATAGGGGCTCCACGACACGAAATTGTTTCCGCTTGCTCCGGCATCGTAGCGATAGGGATCGCGCCGAACGAGCACAATGTCGGCGTCGCGGCCGACGGCCAGCGCGCCCTTGACTTGCGCGATACGGAAGAGCGCGGCGGGATTGTGGGCGAGCAACCGCGCGGCGTGAGTGAAGGGAAGCTGGCGTTCGTCGAGTCCCTTCAGGAGCAGGGGATAAAGCGCCTCGAGTCCGGGTACGCCCGAGGCGTTCTCGAGCATGTTCGGGTCCGTCTTGCGGCCCTCGGACCAGCTCACGTGATCGGTCGACACGATCGTCACGTTGCCGGCGGCGAGATGCCGCCAGAGCGAATCCAATTCCGCACGCGGTCGGATCGGCGGATTGATCTTAGCCTTCCCGCCGAGCCGCTTGACGTCGGTCTCCTCGTCCAGCGTGAGGTAATGGATGCAGGCTTCCATCGTGGCGTCGAAGCCTTGCGCGCGATACGCGGCCATCAGCTCGTAGCCCCGCCCGATCGAGCAGTGGACGATATGAACCGGACAGCCGGCGCCGGCGCCAAGCTCGTAGACCTCGGCGATGGCGAGCGTTTCCGTGATCGGAGGCCGCGACAGGCCATGCGCCCTATAGTCGGTGAGGTTCCCGGCCTCGACCTCAGCCATGTAGGCGCGAACCATCTCGTCGTTTTCGTTATGGATGCCAGAGATGAGACCTCGCTGACCGACCGCGCGAAAGGTGTCGAAAAGAACCTTGGGCGGAATGCGCGGAAAGCGCTTTGGATGCGTGCCGAAGGTAGAGAACTTGAAAGCCGCCGCCCCGACGTCGGCCAGTTCATCGACCCGCACGGCGCCTTCTTTTGGATCGATTGTGGCGTAAAGCGCGAAATCCACCCGCGCCTGTCGCCCGGCGCTCTCCGCCTTGGCGCGAAAGCGCTCAGCAGAGGCGATCAAGCAATTGTCGTCATAGGGCATGTCGACGATCGTCGTCACGCCGCCGGACGCGGCGCTGCGGGTCGACCAGACAAAATCCTCCTGCCCAGCCTGACTGCGGCTGTGGACCTGTCCATCGATCGCGCCGGGAAGCAAAAGAAAGCCCGAGCCGCCATGGCGTTCGCCTGCCGGCGGGGCTCCCCCGCCCACACGATGGACGACGCCGTCGGCGACGAGAACATGCCCATTTTCAAGGATCCGATCGGGGAGGACGACGGTTCCAATGAAGACCTTGTCGGTCATGACTCAAACTCTCGTATAATCGATCTTGGCGGGCGTTGGCCCCAAACTAGAAGGGCAGATCGAATAGGACCACGACGGCTTGGTCGAAGCTAGCTATAGGGAAAAACGAAGGCAGCTATCTATGACGACGCGACCGCGATGGTTAGGCAACCTGAAGTTTGGCACACTGAGCACCCGTTGCGACAGTCAAAGGCGCACGAGGGATGATGCGGCAGGCGGCGAACCTGAAGGCGTTCGCGGCGCCAATGCTGATCCCTGGCATTACCGTCGACACGTCGCCCGACAATTTCAGCCCGATCCGCCAGTTGCAGCTCCTGAGGTTCGACGGGACGAGCTGGCAGATCGTCGGTGCGGTGTTGCACGACTGATATGCGGGGATGCGGGCTCAGCCGCGGGCGCTTCGCGCCGCTCGCGAAGCGCCCGAAGATGCAAGCGCAGGCGTACTCGGGGCAAATCCAGCGTCGGCGCGCGCGGAGTGCCGGCGAGCCTTATGGTCCGCCGCGTCGTCCAGGAGGCGCTGACCAACGCCTTTCGCCATTCTCGCCCATCGCGTGTCGGCGTCACGCTTCGGTTCGCGGTCCGCGATAATGCGCCGCTGCGCGATCTGGAGCTGGCCGGGCGCGTCGTCCGCGCTATGCCGCAGCCGACGACATCGACGCCGCAGAGCGGGCCGTGTTGCCGCGCGCTCGCGCGCGCGGCGGGAAATGTCTCGAAGGCAGGCGCGGTCCATGATGTCTGCTGCAGGCCGTGGCCGCGAGAGCCGCTTTGACGCCAATGGCCAGCCGGGGGCGCAGGTCGCCCCCACGCCGAAGGACCTCAACCTGTTGCGCGCCACTCTGCACCGGAGGATGAAACAGCTCGGCCTGTATCGCTGAGGCCGAAGCCGAAAAGAAGTGTCGCACAGTTGCGACAGTTCACGGTCGACCTCAGCGCATACCCGCTATGCTTAAAGTGCATGCTCGGGCAATCCTCTCCTTCAGCGCCGCCACCGTCGGCGCCCTTCACAGGAGGAACTCCATGTATCAAGCGGCGATTGACAAGATTGCGGCGCGCGGCCTCATCCGCGACAAGTACGGCAACTTCATTGGCGGCAAGTGGGTCGCCCCGGTCGAGGGGCGCTATTTCGACAATCCGAGCCCGATCACCGGCAAGCGGCTGTGCTCGATCCCGCGCTCCTCGGCCGCCGACATCGAGCTCGCGCTCGACGCCGCCCACGCGGCCAAGGACGGCTGGGCCCGGACGTCGGTCGCCGACCGCTCCAACGTCATGCTCACGGATCGCCGATCGCATGGAGCAGAACCTCGATCTTCTGGCGCTGGTCGAGACGCTCGACAACGGCAAGCCGATCCGCGAGACGACCTACGCCGACCTGCCGCTCTGCGTCGATCACTGGCGCTATTTCGCCGGCGCGCTGCGCGCGCAGGAAGGCTCACTCGGCGAGATCGACCACGACACGGTCGCCTATCACTACCATGAGCCGCTCGGCGTCGTCGGCCAGATCATCCCCTGGAACTTCCCGCTGCTGATGGCGGTTTGGAAACTCTGCCCCGCGATCGCCGCCGGCAATTGCGTCGTCCTCAAGCCGGCCGAACAGACCCCGCTCGGCATTCTGGCGCTGTTGGAACTGATCGGCGATCTTCTGCCCGCTGGCGTCCTCAACGTCGTCAACGGGTTCGGCCTCGAGGCCGGCAAGCCGCTCGCCCAGAGCAAGCGCATCGCGAAGATCGCCTTCACCGGCGAGACGACGACGGGCCGCCTCATCATGCAGTACGCGTCCGAGAACATCATTCCGGTCACGCTGGAGCTCGGCGGCAAGTCGCCCAACATCTTCTTCGCCGACGTGATGGAGCAGGACGACGAGTTCTTCGACAAGGCGCTCGAAGGCTTCGCCATGTTCGCGCTCAACCAGGGCGAGGTCTGCACCTGCCCGAGCCGCGCGCTCGTCCAGGAATCGATCTACGACAAGTTCATGGAGCGCGCGGTCGAGCGCGTGAAGAAGATCAAGCAGGGCCATCCGCTCGACCCGGCCACGATGATCGGCGCGCAGGCCTCGACCGACCAGCTCGAGAAGATCCTTTCCTACATCGACATCGGCAAGCGGCGAAGGCGCCGAAGTGCCTGACCGGCGGCAAGCGCGCCCACCTCGAGGGAGAACTCGAGGGCGGCTACTATGTCGAGCCGACGATCTTCGCCGGCAACAACAAGATGCGCATCTTCCAGGAGGAGATCTTCGGGCCGGTCGTGTCGGTGACCAAGTTCAAGGACGAAGCGGAAGCGCTCGCCATCGCCAACGACACCCTCTATGGGCTCGGCGCAGGCGTATGGTCCCGCTCCGGACTGTGCTACTACCGCATGGGCCGCGGCATCCATGCCGGCCGCGTGTGGATCAACTGCTATCACGCCTATCCCGCGCATGCCGCGTTCGGCGGCTACAAGCAGTCAGGCATCGGGCGCGAGACCCACAAAATGATGCTCGACCACTATCAGCAGACCAAGAACCTGCTGATCAGCTACTCGACGAAGGCGCTCGGCTTCTTCTGAGCCTTCGCGCCGAAGGGTGCGCTCGATTGGCGGACCGGGGCGGCGTCAGCGTCGCCGCCCTATAGGAACCAACTCGGACGGAGGGGCGCCTCCGTCCGGGTCACATAGGAGGAAAACCCATGGTTCAGCGCGTGCTCATCACCGACGCTGCTGCGGCGATGGTGGACAAGCTTAAGGGCCAGCATGGGCGGCTGATGTTCCATCAGTCGGGCGGCTGCTGCGACGGCTCGGCGCCGATGTGCTACCCGGCTGGCGAGTTCAAGGTCGGCGGCCAAGACGTGCTGATCGGCGAAATCGCGGGCTCCCCCTTCTACATCGGGGCGGCGCAATTCGAATATTGGCGCCACACCCAGCTCATCATCGATGTCGTGCCCGGGCGGGGCGCGGGCTTCTCGGTCGAGGCGCCCGAGGGGGTCCGCTTCCTCACCCGAAGCCGGGTCTTCACCGACGAGGAGGCGGAGGCGCTCGCGGCCGATGGCGATCCACCGCGGGGCGGCCGGTGGTGATCATCAAAGCTTGATACCCGAGCTAAACCAATGGGCTGCCAAGGGCGCCGCAGGCCGGAGGCCGTGTGACAATGCCCACCTGACTACCTGATTCAACGCAAGCTCCCGGAGAGGCGCTTCGGCCAAGCGATAGGCATCGTGTTCCTCTGGTGGCGATCATTGAGAGCGGCCCAATCCCGGCCGTTCGGCCTCGTGCGATGGCAGGTGTCGATCTCTGCCATGCCAGGCAGATGCTGATACCAAGAACTCACTGATCAGGACCGGTATGACCATTCGCGCACTCCAATGGACACGTACCGCCAGGGCCGATCGGAAATCTCATCCGTGGGTCAGCGAGTGCCGGTATGAGCTGTAGGTTGCGCGCTGTCGGCGTCAGGCATGTGGCAAGCCGCGGGCGCGTTCTCGACGATTGCCTTAGCGCAACGCCCAGCGGGGAAGCCAAAGGAGAAGCGCTCGGTTCCGACAATTGTCGGCTCCAGGCCGCAGTCAGGACTGAGTTCAAATCCGAAACTTGACGGTCTCAAAGGCGATCTGCGCAAGCGGAACGATCTTGTCGGCCGCGCTGAGCGCGATCGCATCCTTCGGCATGCCGAAAACGAAGCACGCCTCCTCGTTTTGAGCGACTGTCGCGGCGCCCGCCTTCTTCATTTCCAGCAACCCCTTGCCCCGTCGTCGCCCATTCCGGTCATAATGATTCCGGTCGCGCTAGGCCCGCGCGGTGCGCGGCGGAGCGGAAGAGCACGTCGACCGACGGGCGATGGCGAGAGACCGGTCTGGTCAGCTCGCGGACGCCTTCATGCTCTGATCTTTCGCGAAGCGCTCAACAGTGACAATTTGTCGTCGGCGAGCGACGCATAGTCGGCGGCGCCGCGAGAAGCGCGAGTTCCTCGTCTTGTGTGCCTTCACCAAGTTGCGGCGCGCGTGAACAAGGCAATACGCCAGCCGGATCTTGCCCGACGTCTTCGCATCGGTCGCCAGCAAGGCGCAGGCGACATAGCCCCGGTTAGAGCGGAAGTTCCGGGATTGACCAAAGTCCTACCGCTCCAACCGCGGGCTGCCGGAGACGAATTGGCGGCGTCAGGCGGGGACTCGCCGCGGCTCCCTAACGAGCGAGCCGAGGTCGAAGCCGACGTCGGCGGCGTGTTCGGGGGTGAGGTCCACGCCGCGGTCGAGCGCCTTCCGGGCGACGACATGGTCTTTCACCCGATTGACGCTGTCGGCGGCGATGAACTTGCCGTCCTTGAAGTAGAAGGCGGAGAACCTGTAGTTCTCGACGTCGCCGCGCAGCACGACATGATCGAAACCCGCGACCCGTCCGACCACCCGAAGGTTGACGTCGTACTGATCCGACCAGAACCACGGCGCTTCCAGGAACGGCTTCTCGACCCCCATCAACGCCGCCGCGCCGGAGCGCGCCTGTTCGATGGCGTTCTGCACGGACTCCAGGCGGTGGAGCGGCATGCCCGGTTCGTGCGCCGTGGCGGTGCAATCGCCGGCGGCGACGATGTCGGGATCCGCGGTGCGCGAGCACCGGTCGACCACGACGCCGTGTTCGCAGCGCAGGCCCGCCTCGCGCGCGATCTTGTCGTTCGGAACCAGGCCGATGCCGGCGACGATCAGATCGGCTTCGAACACGCGCCCATCGGCGAGCCGCACGCCCGTCGCCGCACCGTCTTTGGCCAGAACCTCGGCGACGTCCGCCCCGAGCTCGAGTTGCACCCCGCGCTCGCGGTGCAGCCGCGCATAGACGTCCGACAACACCGGCGCGACGGCGCGGGCGAGCACCCGCGGTTCGCGTTCGATGACCGTGACCTCGCGGTCGCTCAACCGGCAGCAGGCGGCGATTTCGAGGCCGACGAATCCGGCGCCGACCACCAGTACGGTCTCGGAGCGGGCGAGCGCCTCGGCGAACTTATAGGCGTCGTCGACGCTTCGCAGCGAAGAAATGCCCGGCAGGTCGCCGCCCGGTATCGGCAACCGGCGATTGAATCCGCCGGTGGCGATCACAAGACCTTCGTAGGCCTGGCGCGCCCCTGAATTGAGCGAGACTTCGCGGGCGGCGCGGTCGATCGAGAGCACGTGGACGCCGGGCCGGAAGTCGATGCCCTTGGCGGCGATCTCCGCGGGCCCGCGCAACATGATCGAGTCGAAGTCCAGGGTCTCGAGCAGCATATCCTTGGAAAGCGGCGGCCGATGGTAGGGCGGATGCGGTTCGTCGCCGAACAGGATGACCTCGCCCTCCCAGCCTTGCTCGCGCAACAATTCGGCGGCCTGGATGCCGCCCTGCCCGGCGCCGACGACAACCATCGGCCGGCCCGTTGTCTTGGCTCGTTGGACCATCTCAATCCTCCCATCGCGGCGATCGCGGCGGTCCACCGGCGCGCCGCGCCGGGGTTGGCTGTTAAGGCGCCGCGCAACGGCGCGCTGTCGGCTGGCCGACAGGACAAGTTGGTCGTTGGTACGAATCCCTATTCGCCGCGTTCGCCGTCGAAAGACTCGATGTGGAGTTCGCGCCCCTCCAGAATCTCGGCGTCCGTCGCCTGGCAGGCCGGGCATTCGAACCGGTAGTCGGGCAGGCGCCATTCGGTCCCGCAAGCGTTGCAGCGGGCGCGCGCGGCGACCTCGTCGACCTCGAGCGGCGCGCCCTCTGCGATCGAACCTTCGGCCAGAACCTCGAAGGCTGCGCGCAATTGCCGCGTCTCGAGACCGCGAAGGCGGCCGATCTTGAGCCGGACCCGGGTGACACGGGCGATTCCGTGCGTCTTGGCCTGGTCCTCGAGGATCGTCAGGAGCCCATGCGCCACCGTCATCTCATGCATGGGCCCCTCCGAGCCGCGCCGCCTCTGCGTCGGGCTCGCGTCCCGACCCGCCGACCGCCGTTCTGCGACACTTTGTCCGCTCAAGCTGTCGGCCGGCCGACAGAGACCCGCGCGTCAAAGCGCTACTCCCCCGACCAAGGGTCGAAAGGCAAGCTCAAGGAAAGGACCCCCCGGATGCTCGCGCATCTCCCGGCCGATTCGCTGATCGCTTCGTCGCCGACACTCGCCTGGATCGGGGCCCTGGTCCTCATCATCGGCGAGACCGCGGCGCTCATGAGCCTGCCCAATCTCGCCAGAGTGTTTGTGATTTCGACCATCGCCGAGCTTGGGTATGTGTTGATCGGCTTCGGCGTCGGCGGCCCCGCCGGCGACACCGGCGCGCTGATGCACCTCGGCTTCCAGATCGTGATGCGCGGCCTCGTGCTCGCCGCAGGCTGGAGCCTCGTCCGCCGCACCGGCTCGGCGAAAATCGACGACCTTGCCGGCAGCGGCCGGCGCATGCCGCTGACCGCGACCCTGTTCGGATTCGGCGTGTTCTCGGTGATGGGCCTGTCGCCGTTCAAGGGCTCCTTCTCCAAGTTCATCGTCCTCTACGCCGCGATCGAGCGCGGGCTCTGGCCGGTGGCGCTCGCCGGCACGGTCGCGACCATCGTCGCCGCCGTCTATTATATGCTCGTCGTCCAGCGCGTGTGCATCGAGACCAAGGACCGTGACGTCGCGCTTGCGCCCGCCCCGCCGCTCGCCATGCGACTCGCCTGGCCGCTTGCCGCGTTGACGGTCGTCCTCAGCCTGTGGCCGGCGCCGTTGCTCGAATTCGCCGCGCGCCTCGCAGGCTTCCCGGGCGCGGAAGGCGTGCCGCAATTCAACTCGCCTTGGGCCGCGCCGGTGCTCGTCCCCTATGTCGGCGCCTTCCTTCTCTATGGAATCGGTCGGGTCTCCGAGCCGGCGCGCGACGCCGCGGCGGCGTTGCTGGCGATCGCCACCGTCGCGGTCGTGGCTTTCGACGGAAGCCTCGACCCGGCCTCGAGACTGTTCGGGCTCCTGTTCTCCGGAATCGCGGCGCTGATGATCGTCTATTCGCTCGGCTATATCGGCCGCGCGGCGACGGCGAACCGCTACTATTTCTTCGCCTTTCTGATGACCGGCTCGCTGATCGGCCTGACCACGGCGCACGAGCTCGGCAATTTCTATCTGTTCTGGGAGCTGATGACCTGGACGTCGTATTTCCTGGTCGTCCACGAGGGGACCCCCAAGGCGCTGCGCGCCGGCCTCGTCTATTTCCTAATGTGCGCGGCGGGCGCCTATGTGATGCAGTTCGGCATCCTGCTGACCCACGCCGCGATCGGTTCGTTCGAATTCTCGGCGCTCGCCGCCAAGGCCAGCGAGATCTCGCCGGCCGTCGGCGCCGCCATCACCGTCTGCTTCCTCCTCGGCTTCGCCGTCAAGATGGGGCTCGTTCCCCTGCAGAGCTGGCTGCCGCTCGCCCATCCTGAAGCGCCGTCTTCGATCTCCGGCCCGCTCTCGGGCATCCTCACCAAGGCCGGCGTGTTCGGCGTGGTCAAGGTGCTTTACCTGTCGATCGGCGCCGGCGCGCTCGCGCATTTCGCCTTCGCCGGAATCCACGCGGCCTTGCCGATCACGATCCTAGGCTGCCTCACCCTGATCTACGGCGAGCTGCGCGCCCTGTTCGAGCGCGAGCTCAAGCGCATGCTCGCCTTCTCGACCATCGCGCAGATTGGCGAGATCGCCGCCATTCTCGGCATCGGCACGGCGCTGGCGACCGACGCCGCGCTGCTCCACGTCACCAACCATGCGGTGATGAAGACCCTGCTCTTCTATGCCGCGGGCGCCTTCGTTCTGCGGACCGGCGGGCGGCGCATCGAGGATCTCGCCGGCCTTGGCCGGGTCATGCCATTCACCGCGGGGGCCTACGCGCTCGCAAGCTTCGCCATCATGGGCCTGCCGCCGTTCTCTGGCTTGGTCTCCAAGTTCCTGATGATCTACGCCGCGGCGATGAGCGGCCATGTCGGCGTCGCGGCGCTGATGCTGCTCGGCGGAATCATTGCGGTCGTCTACTACACCCGCGTCGTCAGCTTTCTGTTCTATTACCCCTACAAGGGCGACGAATCCGTGCGCGAGGCGCCCGCCGCGATGCTGACTTCGATCGGCGCGCTGGCGGCGGCGATTGTGGTCGGCGGCGTCGCGCCCGGCTGGCAACTCGCGCTGATCGAGCGCGTCGGCGACCTCGCCGCGCTCAAGGGCGCGATCGCCAGCGGACCGCTGCCGGGCCTCGTCGCCGACTGGCCGGCGGGCGCGGCGATCGCCATGATCGGCGCCGTCGCCGTGCTGCTCGTCGGCCGCGTCTCGCCGGTGTGGTCCGGGCGGCTTGCGGTTGCAACGCTCGTCGTCACGCTCGCCGGCGTGATCGTAGAGCACGGTCGCTACGATCTGCTGTCCTTCTGCTTCGCCGTCTTGATCGCGGCCGTCGGCGCGCTCAACATGCTGCACTCGACCGCCTATCTCGCCCACAGCCACCGGCAGGGTCGCTTCTTCGCCGCGTTCACGGTGATGGTCGCGGGCCTCATCGGCATGACCCAGGCCAAGGACATCTTCAGCTTCTTCGCGTTCTGGGAGCTGATGAGCTCCTGGGCTCTGTGGGCGGCCATCACGCATGAAGAGACCCCGACGGCCCGGCGCGAGGGCTTCAAGTACTTCCTGTTCAACACCATCGGCGCGAGCTTCATGTTCCTCGGCCTGGCGTTGATCGCGGCGCATGCGGGAACGTTCGAATTCGCCCGGATCGGAGCGGCTCTGCGCGAACTGCCGCCGCAGGCGGTCGCCCCGGGCGTGATTCTCGTCTTCGTCGGCCTCGTGATGAAGGCGGCGATGCTGCCGGTGCGCATCGATGTTCAGATGCATCCCGCGCTCGCCCCGACCCCGGTCTCCGGCTACATCTCGGCGGTGCTCCTGAAGAGCGGCCCATGGGGCGTGCTCAAGCTGTTCGTGGTGTTCGGCGGCGCGGCGACCTTCGCCAAGCTCGGCGGCGACGTCCATGGCCAGCCGCTCCTCCTCGGTGTCATTTCGGTCATCGCCGGCGTCACCATCCTCTACGCCGGCGCGATGGCGGCAATCCAGAACGGGATCAAGCTGCTGCTCATCTACTCGACTGTCTGCCAGCTCGGCTACGTGCTGATGGCGGTGTCGTTCGGCACGCCGCTCGGCGTCGCCGGCGGGCTGATGCACCTCGTCAACCACATGCTTCTCAAGGACGCTCTGTTCCTGGTCGCGGGCGCCGTGATGCTGTCGAACCACGCGACCAGGCTCGACGAGCTCGGCGGCCTCGGCCGCCGCATGCCGTTCACCTTCGCCGTGTTCCTGCTCAGCGGCCTTTCCGTCGCCGGCGTGCCGCCGCTCAACGGGTTCGCCTCGAAGTGGCTGATCTACATGGCGGCGTTCCAGTCCGGCCATTGGGCCTTGGGCGCCGCGGCGATGACGGGGTCGCTGTTGACCCTCGCCGCGATCATGCGCTTCGCCCATGCGGGCTTCATGGGCGCGCCGACCGCCAAGGCCCTCGAGGCCCGCGAAGCCCCTCTCGCGATGCTGATCCCGATGGGCGTCCTCGCGGCGGGCAGCGTGGTCACCGGCCTCTTCCCCGGCTTGCTGCTCGTTCCGATCGCGGCGATCGAGAGCGATCTCGGCATGCAGCCGATCGCCGCCTCGCTCACCGGATCGCTGTCGGGTCTCGAAGGCTGGAGCCCGCTGGCGCTCACCCTGCTGACGCTCATCGCCGCCGCGCTGCTCGCGCCTTGGCTCTGGCTCGGGCGGAAGGCCGGGATCGTCCGCAACCCCGTCCATCTCTGCGGCGTCAGCGACATGACGGCCGAAGAGACCCGGCCGGCGACCGAACGGCTCTACGAGACGCCTGAGGCGATTCTGCGCCGCGCGCTGTTCGCGCCGGAAAGCGTCGCTGAAGGCGAGGAGGTCTGAGGGAGGCGATCATGGCCAACACGCTCTCGATTTTGATCGCTGCCCTCATCTTCCCCGGCGGGGCGTTCGCGCTCGCCTTCGGGCTGGCGCTCAAGGGCGCCGATAGGCGTCTGGCGGCGCGCTTGCAGGGCCGCGTCGGGCCGCCGCTGGCGCAGCCTCTCTTCGATCTCGTCAAGCTCGGCTTCAAGCGCATGATGGCGCCGACCGAAGCCTGCGAGCCGGTGTTCTTCGGCGCGCCGCTGGTCGGCGCGGCCGCGATGCTGATCGCCGTCATGCTGGTCCCGATCGCCGGCGTCTACGCGCCTGCGCCCGTGACCGGCGACCTGATCGTCCTCATCTATCTGCTCGCCATTCCGGGCGTCGCGCTGATGATCGCAGGCTCGGCCTCGGGCTCGCCTTACGGCGCGATCGGCTTCTCGCGCGAAATGGCGATGATGATCGCCTACGAGGGCCCGATCGTGTTGATCGCGATCGCGGTCGCCCTGCGCGTCGGCCTGGCGAGCGGCGGCGCGCCGACTTTCTCGCTCACCGAGATCGTGCGCTATCAGCAGGCGCACGGGCCGTTCTTGTTCGATCCGGTCATGTGGCCCGCGATCATCGCCTTCGCCTTCTTCTATCCCGCCAATCTCGGCATCGTTCCGTTCGATATCCCCGAGGCGGAGACCGAGGTGCTCGAAGGCCCGCTGCTCGAGTATTCGGGCCCGGCGCTCGCCTTGTTCAAGATCATGTCGGCGCTGAAGAGCGTAGTGGTGCTCGGCCTCGGGATCGCGCTGTTCATGCCGCTGCCGCTCTCCGGTCTCATCGCGTTCGCCGGCTGGCTCGTCCAGATGCTCGCGCTCGTTCTCGTCGGCGTGACGGCGGTGCGCGTCGGGGCGGGGCGCATGCGCATCGATCAGGCCTTCATCTTCTTCCTGAAATGGCCGCTCGCGCTGGCGCTCGTCAGCGTCGTCGTCGCCGCCTGGTCAACCGCTGGAGGCGCGCTGTGACCGTCCTCGCCAAGCTGAAAGACGTCGCCGCCCGATCGCCCTGGCTCTACCGGATCAACGCCGGCTCGTGCAACGGCTGCGACGTCGAGCTCGCCACCACGGCGCTCATTCCGCGCTACGACGTCGAGCGCCTCGGCTGCCAGTATTGCGGCAGCCCGCGCCACGCCGACATCGTCCTCATCACCGGGCCGCTGACCAGGCATGTGCTGGAAGCCGCCAAGCGCGTCTACGCCGAAATCCCCGATCCGAAAGTGACGGTCGCGGTCGGCGTTTGCCCGATCTCGGGCGGCATCTTCCGCGAGAGCTACGCAATCTGCGCACCGATCGACCAGTACTTCCCGGTCGACGTCAACGTGCCCGGCTGTCCGCCGCGGCCGCCGGCGATCATCGAGGGCGTCGCCAAGGCGATCGCCATCTGGCGCGAGCGGCTGTGAGGAGGGCGCAATGAACTTTCTTGAGCTCTTCGCCCGCAATCTCCGCCACGGGCCTTACACCGAGCCGTTCCCGTTCGGCCCGCCGGCGCCGGCGCCCAAGCGGCTGCGCGGCCGCATCGCCTTCGACCCGAAGATCTGCGAAGGCTGCCTGTTGTGCGAGAAGCTGTGCCCTTCGGGCGCCATCCGCTTCGCCCGCACTCCCGACGGCATGACGTTCGACTGCTGGCACTCGACCTGCGTGTTCTGCGGCACATGCGAGTTCTATTGCCCGACCAGGGCGATCCATCAGACCAATGACTGGAGCCTCGCACACCTCGAGGCGGAGAAATTTGCGCTCGCCGAACACGGGCTGATCCCGGCCCTGATCTGCATCGAGTGCGGCGGCAAGGGGCTCGATACGGCGCCCAACGTGTCCAAGGTCAGGCCGCCGATGTCGGCCGAGGAAGTGACGCAGCTGCGCGCCCGCTGTCCGAAGTGCCGCAACAAGTTTCTCAGGAGCAGGGGGAAGAAATCATGACCCGCCTCCCCGACGACGCCCAAGCGCTGCTTGCCGCCGCTGCGCCGCATGGGATCGACTATTCCTCCACGACCTCGCCGCACGGCTCCGTGACGGCCTGGTGCGGCCTCGCCGACAGCGAGGATCTTCTCCCGGTCGGAAAGATGCTGCTGGCGGCCGGCGCGCGGCTGGCGATGGTCTCGGCCTTGCAGTCTCCGGCGCCCGAGGAGGAAGGGGAGGAGGAGTTGGGCGAGAGCCAAGCCGGCGAGACCGAGGCGGCGAAGCCCGTAAAGGAGGTTCCCAAGACCTTCGGCGGCACGCCGCTCGACGGGACGTCCTACGAGATCGACTATCACTTCGTGCTCGGCGGCGATTTCCTGACGGTCATCGCCTATCTCCCGGCCGGCGGCTCGATCCCCTCGCTCACGCCGCTCTTCCGCTCCGCCGATTGGCCGGAGCGCGAGATCATGGAAAATTATGCGATCATCGTGCGCGGCCACCCCGATCCGCGCCGGCTGTTCCTCGATCCCGCCATCGACGGCGCGGTGCTCGAGCGGCTGATCCCCTTTTCGACGCTCGTCAACGCCGCGAGCACCAAGGCCCTGTGGGACAAGGTGCTGGCGGCGCAGGGAGGCGCGTCATGACCGCGCACAACACCTACACGATCCCCGTCGGACCGCTGCATGTCGCGCTCGAAGAGCCGATGTATTTCCATATCGACGTCGAAGGCGAGACCGTGCGCGACGTCGACATCCGCGCCGGCCACGTCCATCGCGGCATCGAATACCTGACCACTAAGCGTTCGATCTACCAGAACGTCGTGCTCACCGAGCGCATCTGCGCGCTCTGCTCCAACAGCCACCCCGAGACTTTCGTCATGGCCTGCGAGCAGATCGCGGAACTCGAGATTCCCGAGCGCGCCGCCTATCTCCGCGTGATCGCCGCCGAGATCAAGCGCATCGCCTCGCATCTCTTCAACGTCGGCATCCTCGCGCACCTCACAGGCTACGACACGCTGTTCATGCACGCCATGCAGGTGCGCGAGATCATGCAGGACGTGAAGGAGACGCTGTTCGGCAACCGCATGGACATCGGGGCAATGTGCATCGGCGGCGTGCGCTACGACCTCGACGACGAGCTCAAGGGGTACCTCACGGCCGCGCTCGACAAACTCGCGCCCGAGGCCGAGGCGCTCGTCAAGACCTATACCCGAAACGGAACGATCCTGCGCCGCAGCAAGGGAGTGGGGTTTCTCAGCAAAGACCAGGCGATCGCCTGCGCCGTCGTCGGACCGGTGGCGCGCGCCTGCGGTCTGAACTACGACGTGCGCACGGCGGCGCCCTATGCGGCCTACGACCGCCTGAGCGTCGCCGTGCCGACGCTGACCGACGGCGACGTGTGGTCGCGGGCGATGATCCGCATGACCGAAATCGGCGCCTCGATCGCCATCATCCGCCAGTGTCTCAGAGACCTGCCGGACGGCCCGACGCACCTGCCGGACCGCCCCGACATTCCCGCCGGACGCGCGATGGGCAAATGCGAGGCCCCGCGCGGCGAACTCGTCTACTTCCTCAAGACCAACGGCGCCGACGAGCCCGAGCGGGTGAAATGGCGGGTTCCGAGTTTCCCCAACTGGGACGCGCTGCGCTTCATGCTCAAGGGCGCCAAGATCGCCGACATCGCCATCATCGTCAACAGCATCGACCCGTGCGTGTCCTGCACGGAGCGCTGAAACCGCGCGCGCCGGTCATTCCTCCAGCGCCGCATGAAACGAAGGAGCTAACCATGGCCTTAAGAATCATCGCCGATCAATGCACAGGATGCGGCGCCTGCGAGGGCGAGTGCCCGAACAAGGCGATTTCGCACAAGGGCAAGCTGTACAAGATCGACCCCGTCAAGTGCAAGGAATGCGAGGGCGATTTCGACGAGCCGCAGTGCGTTGAGGTTTGTCAGGCCGGATGCATCGAAAAGCTCGAAGCGGCTTGATGAAGCGCGCGGCTTCGCCGCGCTCCCGCATTGGAGACGCAAGATTATGGACGTCTACGAGGAACTCATTCGCGAGCGCAGCGCGGGGCGCATCTGCGCCCTGGCGACGATCGTCAACGCCATCGGCTCGGTGCCGTCCCACGCCACGGCGAAGCTCATGTTGCGCGCCGACGGAACCATCGTCGGGACGGTCGGCGGCGGCGCCGCGGAGGCGGCGGTGATCGAGGAGGCGAAACGGGTGCTGGCCTCAGGCAAGCCCAAGCTCGTCGAGTTCGACCTCCACGAAAATCCGCGCATGGACATTGGCATGGTGTGCGGCGGCAGCCTGAAGGTGTTCATCGAGCCGATTTCGACCTGCTCCGGTCGCCTATCTCATCGGGGCGGGCCACGTCGGGGCGCTCACTGCCGCGGCGGCGCGGATCGCGCGGATCGACGTCGAGGTGATCGACGACCGGCCGGAGTTCGCCTGTCCGGAACGCTTCCCTGGCGCACGCGCGATCCACAGCGGCGACATCGACGCGACATTGGCCGGCCTGAAGCCGGACTCCAATGCGCTGATTTTCATCGCCGGGCGGAGCCACGAACTCGACGCCCGCGCGCTGCGCTGGGCGGTCGACACGCCGGCGTTCTACATCGGCATGATCGGCTCGCGGCGCAAAGTCCAGTTCGTCTATCACAAGCTAAAGACGGAAGGCGTCGCCGACGAGCAGTTGAGCCGCGTGCACGCTCCCGTCGGCCTGAACATCGGCGCCGCGACGCCGGAGGAAATCGCTATTTCCGTCGTCGCGGAAATGATCGCCGAGATACGCCACGTCGAAGCCGCCCGATCGCTGATGAGCGATATGCGCGGCGTCGCCGCGGCCGTCGGCCGGAAGATCTCGCAAACCAGACCCGACCGCCAAAACGTCGCGATCGAGCTCCGGCCCGCTCCAAAGAGCGAGGCAACCCCGATCGCCGAGTTGGCGGCGAACTACTGATGGAGGAAGGTTATGAAGCGAATCATGCTGAATGTGAACGGCGTTGACCGCTGGGTCGTCGCCGAAAAGAGCGCGAGCCTGGCTCACGTCCTGCGCGAGCAGATGCTGCTGACAGGCTGCAAGGTCTGCTGCGAAGACGGCCAGTGCGGCTCATGCACGGTGATCATCAACGGGAAGCCCGATCGCTGCTGCACAACTCCGCTGGAGAAGGTGCCGGCCGACGCCAAGATCGTCACGATCGAAGGCCTCGGGGCGCCCGGAAGCCTGCATCCGCTGCAAGTCGCCTGGATGGCGCATGGCGGTGCGCAGTGCGGCGTCTGCACGCCAGGCTTCATCATGTCAGCGAAAGTCCTGCTCGACCGCAATCTGTCGCCGACCCGCGAGGCGGTTCGCGCCTGGTTCAACCGCAACCGCAATCTCTGCCGCTGCACCGGCTACAAGCCTCTGGTCGACGCGGTGATGGACGCGGCCGCGATGCTGCGAGGCGAACTCACCGCCGACCAGGTGATGGGCAAGGCGAAGGAGAACGGCTCGATCCTCGGCACGCGCTATCATCGTCCGTCCGCGCTCGCCAAGGTTACGGGAACGTGGGACTTCGGCGCCGATATCGCCCTGCGCATGCCGCCCGACACGCTCCGTCTGGCGCTGACGCAGGCGAAAGTGCCGCACGCCCTCATCAAGAATATCGACACCAGCGAAGCCGAGAAGATGCCGGGCGTCGTGAAGGTCATCACTTGGAAGGACGTGAAGGGCAAGAACGCCATCACTGGCCTCATCACCTTCCCGACCAACAGGGGCGACGGCTGGGACCGCCCGATCCTGTGCAAGGAGAAGGTGTTCCAATTCGGCGACGCGATCGCGATCGTTGCGGCCGACACGGAAGAGCGCGCCCGCGCGGCGGCCGACAAGGTCAAGGTCGACCTCGAAGTGCTGCCGGCCTACATGTCGGGCTTCGCCGCCCTCGCGCCCGACGCCATCGAGATCCACCCCGGCGTGCCGAACGCCTACTATGAACAGGGCGTGGTCAAGGGAGAGGACACCAAGCCGATGTTCGCAAAGGCGGCTGCGACGGTCGACATCACCACCTATTGCAGCCGGCAGCCGCATCTGCATCTCGAACCGGATTGCGGCGAGGCGTTCCTCGACGACGACGGCGTCCTCACCATCCTGTCGAAGAGCATCGGCGTGCATCTGCATCACGCGATGATCTGCCCCGGCATCGGCGTGGCGCCCGAGAAGCTGCGGATCATCCAGAACCCGACCGGCGGCACCTTCGGCTACAAGTTCTCGCCGACGATGGAAGCGCTGCTCGGCGTTGCCGCGCTCGCCACCGGCAGACCGGTGTCGCTGATATACAACCAGTATCAGAACATCACCTACACCGGTAAGCGCTCGCCCGGAAACGTCAACATCCGCATGGCCTGCAACGCGGAAGGCAAATTGACCGCGATGGAGACCGACTGGTGGATCGACCACGGGCCGTATTCCGAGTTCGGCGATCTCCTGACCATTCGCCAGGCTCAATTCACCGGAGCGGGCTACCATCTCGAGAACATCCGTGGTCACGGCCGCACGGTCGCCACCAACCATGCGTGGGGATCGGCGTTCCGCGCCTACGGCTCGCCGCAAGCGTTCCTGGCCTCCGAGATCGCCATCGACATGCTGGCGGAGAAGATGGGCGAGGACCCGTTCGAGTTCCGCTACAAGAACCTTTACAACGAGACCTCGACGACGCCGACCGGGCAGAAGCCGGACGTGCTTGTGCTCAGCAAGCTGTTCGACATGATCCGGCCGAAGTACCTCGAGGCCAAGAAGCGCTGCGCCGAACTCTCGACTCCCGAGAAGAAGCGCGGGGTCGGAATCTCGCTCGGCATCTACGGCTGCGGCCTAGACGGTCCCGACAGTTCCGAGGCGCGCTCCGAGCTCACCCCGCATGGCGTCACCGTCTACAACGCCTGGGAGGATCACGGCCAGGGCGCCGATCTCGGCTCACTGACCATGGCGCACGAAGTGCTGCGGGCGGCGGGTTTCAAGCCGGAAGATATCAAGCTGGTGATGAACGACACCACCCTGCCGAACTCCGGTCCGGCCGGCGGCAGCCGCTCGAACGTGTTCACCGGCAACGCCACCCGCGTGGCGGCGGAAATGCTGCTCAACGCAATGCGCAAGCCGGACGGGAGCTATCGAACTTACGCCGAAATGGTCGAGGAGAAGATTCCGCTCGTCTACGACGGCAAGTGGGTCGCGGCGGCCTGCTCGGCGTGCAGCTCGGAGACCGGCCAGGGCGCCCCGTTCCCGGTCTACATGTACGAGGTCTTCATGCCCGAGGTCGAGGTCGACATGGAGTCGGGCGAAGCCAAGGTGTTGAAGTTCACGACCGCGGTGGATGTCGGCACCATCATCAACCGCGCGACGGTCGACGGGCAGATCTACGGCGGCCTCGCGCAGGGCGTCGGCCTGGCCCTGACCGAGGACTTCGACGATCTCGAAGTGCATACGAACCTGCTCGACTGCGGTATCCCGTATCCGAAGGACATCCCCGACGATATCGAGATCCTGTATCTCGAGACGCCGCGGCCTGATGGCCCGTTCGGCGCGGCCGGCGTCGGCGAGGCGCCGCTGACGGCGCCGCACCCGGCGATTCTCAACGCGATCTACAACGCCTGCGGCGTTCGCATCTTCAAGGTGCCGGCGCTGCCGGAGGCGATCAAGAAGGGACTCGACGACAAGATGCATTTGCCGCACGCGGCGGAGTGAGAAGGACCCTCGGCGAGTTCCTTCGAGCTCGCCGAGGGCTCACTGAGCGGGCGCGGCCTCCTCCCTCTTGACTCCCGCTCAGCTCCCCGCGGGCCGCGCCGACGGCGCTGCGGGGCTTTCCTTTCAGGGTCCCGACATGGACGGCCAACGCGTCAACCAATGGGAAGCCCGCTGCATCGAGGAACAGCCGCCCGCCTGCGCGACGGCGTGCCCGCTGCGCGTCGACGTCCGCGCCATGGTCGAAAAGCTCAAGGCCGGCGACTTTGCCGCGGCCTGCGCAATCTACGCCCGTTCCATCCCTTTGCCGGCCGTGCTCAGCCGGATCTGCGATCACCCGTGCGAGTCCGCCTGCCGCAGGGCCGAGGCAGGCGGAGCGATCCGTATTGCGGCGCTCGAACGCGCGGTGGTCGGCAAGGCTTACGCGACGATCCGCCGCGCGCCGCAGCCGGCCCGCAAACCCAAGCGCGTCGCGATCGTCGGCGCCGGAGTAGCCGGCCTCACGGCCGCCTTCGACCTCGCGATGAAGGGGCGCGCAGTGACGGTGTTCGAGGCGGAGGACCGGCCTCTGCCGCGCCTTGCCGCCCGCTATCCGGCCGACCTGCCTAGCTCGGTCGTCGACGCCGACGTCGCCGCGCTCGCCGCGCTGGGGGTGAGGATACAGTGCGGGACGCGCGTGGGTGCAGCCGGCGGCCCGGCGCTGTCGACGCTGATTGCCGATCATGACGCCGTGCTTGTCGCCATCGGCGCAGTTTCGGCCCGCGATTTCGCCGGCGACCTCGAACTCACGCCCGACAGCGCCCTCGCGGTCGATCCGGAAACGCGGCTCGCCGGCAACCCCAAGGTCTTCGGCGCGGTCGGCCGGACGCCCTATTCGCCGATCGGCTCGGCGTCCGACGGACGGCGCGCTGCGCTCTCGATCGACCGTCTGCTGCAGGGCGCGTCACTGACGGCGAGTCGGACGGACGAAGCGGGTGGCGGCTCCTGCCTCTACGTCAACGTCGGCACCCACGCGTCCGTTCCGCCCGTCGCGCCGGTCGAGCCGCAACGCGGGTACAGCGGCGAGGAGGCGATCGCCGAGGCGAGCCGATGCTTCCCCTGCCGTTGCCTCGAATGCGTCAAGGCCTGCGAGTACCTGAAGCACTACGGCTCGTATCCGAAGCGCTACGTGCGCGACATCTACAACAACCTCAGCATCGTTCTCGGCAACCGCAAGGGCAACCGGATGATCGACAGCTGCACCGCTGTGCGGGCTGTGCGGCACGTTGTGTCCCAACGACCTGAGCATGGGCGAGGTGTGTCTCGAGGCGCGCCGCGACATGGTCGAAAGCGGCCACATGCCGGCCTCGCACCACGACTTCGCGCTGCGCGATATGGCCCACAGCCGATCGGAGGCGGCCGCCTTCGCCCGCTCGCAGCCGGGTCTCGAAAAGTGCGCCGTCGCCTTTTTTCCCGGCTGCCAGCTCGCCGCCTCGTCGCCCTGGCATGTCGAGCGCGTCTACGCCGCATCTTGCCGAACGGATCCCGGGCGGCGTCGGCCTGATCGTCGACTGCTGCGGCGCGCCGGCGCTGTGGAGCGGCCGCCGCGCTCTGCACGACGAGGTGACCGCAAGCCTGCGCGAGACCTGGCGGAGCCTCGGCGAGCCGGAGATCGTCACCGCTTGCTCGACCTGCCTGAAGACGCTCGGCGAATTCATGCCCGAAATGAAGGCGCGCTCGCTGTGGACGGTGATCGCCGAGATCGGCTTGCCGGACGGCGCAAAGCCGCCCGTCGCAGGGCCGTTCGCCCTTCACGATCCCTGCACGGGCCGGCGCGCATTCGACGCGCAACGCGCCGTGCGCGCGCTCGCAAGCGGCCTCGGCGCCGAGGTCCGCGAGCTCGGCGGCGCGGAGCTGACGACCTGCTGCGGCTTCGGCGGGCTGGCGTCCTTCGTCAATCCCGAGGTAACGGACAGGATCGTCAACCGGCGCATCGGCGAGGACGCGGCCGACTACTTGACCTATTGCGCGATGTGCCGCGACAATTTCGCGCGCCACGGCAAGCGCTCAATCCATCTTCTCGATCTTATATTCGCTTCGCCCGAAGGCAGCGATCCGGCCGCGCGGCCCGATCCCGGCTTCTCGCGCCGGCGCGACAACCGGGTCCGGCTCAAGGCGCGCATGCTGAAGGAGGTATGGGGGGAAGCCATGTCCGAGCCGCAGCCCGAATTCGAACTCATCGTGCCCGACGAGGTGCGCGCCGACATGGAGCGCAAGCTGATCCTCATCGAGGACGTCGTGCGCGCGGTCGCCGAAGCGGAACGCACGGGGCGCAAGCTCAAGAACAAGGCGAGCGGCCTTTCGCTTGCGACGCTCCGGATCGGCGAGTTCACCTGCTGGGCCGAATACGAGCAGACGGGGCAAGGTTTCGTCCTGCGCCGCGCCTGGGGCCATCGCATGCAGGTCGAGGCGAAACCATGACCGGCTCGCCCGCGACGCCAAAGCCGCCCGACGTCGCCGACCTCGTCTGCGGCGCCTGCGACGTGCCGCTGGAGATGGGCAAGGTCGAGGCCTTCTATCTCGGCCAGCGCTTTCCGGTCGAGCTGCCGCGCTGCCCGTCCTGCGGCTTCGTTTACGTCTCCGAAGAGCTGGCGCTCGGCCGAATGCTGAAGGTCGAGCAGGCGCTGGAGGACAAGTGATGCGCTGCGGCCGCGCACCAGAGCGAAGGCCTGTACGGATGCGGCCGTCTCGCCGATCATGACGGGGAGCCGTTGCGTCCCGGCGGCCTCGCGCTGACCGAAGCGCTGATCGATCTCGCCGGGTTCGGTGCGGGCGATCGCGTGGCGGACGTCGGCTGCGGGCTCGGCGCCTCGACGCGGCTCCTGATCCGCCGCGGCGTCGCGGCGGTCGGCGTCGATGTCGATGTCGATGCTGAAGCCGGCGGGCCCGCGGCCCCGTTCGTCGCCGCCGACGCCGCGCGACTGCCTTTCGCGGACGAGAGCTTCGACGGCGTGCTCGCCGAATGCGTCCTCTCGACGCTGGCCGACCGCGCTCAGGCGCTTTGCGAGTGGGCTCGGGTGCTGAAACCTCGCGGCCGCCTTGCGCTCTCCGACGTCACGAGCCGCGCGGGCGCCGGCGCCGGGCGGCTCGCTAAGGCGGAAACGCTCCTGCAATCCATGGCTTTGGCCGGCTTCAGCGTCGAATGCTTCGAGGACCGCTCGGATACGCTGAAGCGCTGGGTCGCCGAATTCATCTTCGCTTATGGCTCGCTCGACGCGCTCTGCGGCGGCGCGGGCGGGATCGACGGCGCGACGCTCGGCCGGGCCCGGCCCGGCTACGCCCTGGTCGTCGCGCGCAAGTCGGCCGGCCGCCCCGAGGAGGCGCATCTTGGCTGACGAATCTTTTCGCATCGCAGAGCTCATGCTCCAAGGCGACACCTGCGGGCACATTCTGGCGAAGCTGGCGCTCGAAACCGTCGGCCGCGATAATCCGGACCTCGTGCGCTCGATGTCGGGTCTCGCAGTCGGCATGGGACGGGGCCTGAATTGCGGTTGCCTGACCGGGGGGTGCTGCGTGCTCGGCTTCTACGGCGGCCGCGCCGAAGAGAGCGAGGCCGTGCATCCGCGCTTCGACGTGATGATCGAAGAGTTCTCCGGCTGGTTCGAAAAGGCGATGACCGACAAATACGGCGGCGTCGATTGCAAGGACGTGATCAATTTCGACCCCGCCCTGAAACAGGAACGCTGCCCTGGCGTGATTCTCGACAGCTGGCTGAAGATCAAGGAGATCCTGGAGAAGAACCTGGTGAACCCCGAAGGGCCGGCGCCGGCGCGATGGGAGGAGGACTGAGGCATGGCCAACAAAGCCTCCTACCCCGGAGACGTCGCGGCGATCGTGCTCGCCGCCGGCCGGTCGTCGCGTATGGGCGATTTCAAGCCGCTCCTGCCGTTCGACGGACGGACGCTGATCGGCCATGTCGTGGCCAGTCTCAGGGCGGCAGGCGTCACGCGCATTCACATCGTCACCGGCTTCAACGCCGAGGCGCTCGCGCCCGAGATCGACCGCCTCGGCGTAACGGGCGCGCAGAACGCCGATTTCGACCAGGGCATGCTCTCCAGCGTGCAGACCGGCGTCGCCTCGCTGCCGGCGGAGACGCAGGCGTTCCTGCTCATGCCGGTCGACGTACCGCTCGTGCGCGCCTCGACGATCACGCGGCTTCTCGACGCCGCGTCGGCGGATGACGCGGCCGTCCTCTATCCCGCGTTTCGTGGCGAGCGCGGCCATCCGCCGGTGATCCGGCGCGCGCTGTTTTCGGACATCCTCGCGTTCGACGGCGCGGGCGGGCTCTCGGCCCTGCTCGCGCGACGCGAGGCCGAAGCGCGCAACGTTCCGGTGTTCGACTGGGGGTGCCTCGAGGATATGGACCGCCCCGAGGACTATCATCGACTCGCGGCGGCGTTCATGCGGCGCGGTTATCCGGATGCGTCGGAATGCGAGGCGATGCTGGAGAGCGCGGCGACGCCCGTCCAGGTTCGCCGCCATTGCGGCGCCGTCGCCGCCATCGCGGCGGACATCGCCCGGCGGCTCCGTGCGGCCGGCGAGCCGATCGACCCCGCCCGCGCGCGCGCCGCCGCCTGGCTGCACGATATCGCGAAAGGGCGGCCGCATCACGCCGAAGCCGGCGCCGCCATGGTCAGCGCGTTCGGCTTCCCGGAGCTTGCCGACGCGGTCGAGCGCCATGGCGATCTCCGGGGCGAACGACGGCTTGACGAGGCCGCGGTCGTTTTTCTGGCCGACAAGCTCATCCAGGGCGAGACCCCCGTCTCGCTGGACGCCCGCTTCGCGCCTGCGCTCATGCGCTTCGTCAAAGACCCCGAGGCGTTCGCGGCCGCCAAGCGCCGTTACGCCGAGGCGAACGCGATCCTTGAGGCGAGCGAGGCGCGCATCGGCCGCCTCGATCGGCCTCGCGCGACGGCGCGCGAACCTGCGATGGAAGCCGCCGGATGACCTGCTGCGCAAAAAGCCCAGCTTTCGGCGTGACCCTCGGCCTGACCGACAGCGTCTGCCCCGTATGCCTCGCCACGATCCCCGCCGAGCGCATCGCGGAGGGCGACACCGTCTATCTGCGGAAGACCTGCCCCGAGCACGGGACGACGTCGACGCCGATCTGGCGCGGGCTCGAGTCCTATCGCTTCTGGGGCCAGGCGCCGCGCGTCTGGTCCCGTCCGCCGGTCGCCGCCACCCCGGTCGCGCGCGGCTGCCCGCATGATTGCGGGCTCTGTCCCGACCACCGCCAGCAGAGCTGCTGCGTCCTTCTCGAGGTGACGTCACGCTGCGATCTGGCGTGTCCGGTCTGCTACGCCTCAGCCACGCGCCATGGCGCCGACGCGAGCCCCGAAGACATCGAGGGCTGGCTCGACACGCTCGAGGAGTCCGGCGGCCGCGTCCACATCCAGCTCTCGGGCGGCGAGCCGACCGTTCGCGACGACCTGCCGGCGATCGTTGAGCGGGTGCGCTCGCGCGGCTTCGACTTCGTGCAGCTGAACAGCAACGGCGTGCGCCTCGCGCAGGACTTCGCATTCGTCGAAGCGTTGGCGAAGGCCGGTCTCGACTGCGTGTTCCTGCAGTTCGACGGCGTCGACGACGCTGTCTACCGGCGCCTGCGCGGCGCCAAGCTGATGCGGCTGAAGACGCTCGCCATCGACAATTGCGCGAAAGCGGGGATCGGCGTGGTGCTGACCCCGACGCTCGTGTCCGGCGTCAATGTCGATGCGATCGGCGCCATTGTCGATTTCGCCGTCGCGCGCATCCCCGACGTCCGCGCCGTGCATTTTCAGCCGGTGAGCTACTTCGGGCGCTGTCTTGCGGCGCCGGACGACTCCGCGCGCATCACGCTGCCTGAGGTGATGGAGGCGCTGATCACCCACAGCGGCGGCACGATCAGCCTCGCGGACTTCCGGCCCGGCTCCGCCGAGAACCCCTATTGCTCCTTCAGCGGACGCTTCGTGATCGACGACGCCGGTCGTCTCGGCGCGGCGGCGGAGGCGCCGCAATCGTGCTGCGGCGCGCCCGCCGAGCCCGATGACAAACCCTGCTGTGGGTCGACCCGCCCGAGCCGCGAGGTCGCGCGCGAGCGGCGCTATGTCGCGGGGCAATGGGCGCGCCCCGACCGCGAAAGCCAGCCCGTCGCCGGACTCGAGGCTTTCGACGCCTTTCTCGCCGGCCGCGAGCGGACGCTGGGCCTCTCGGGCATGGCGTTCCAGGATGCGTGGACGCTCGACGGCGAACGGCTGCGGCAGTGCCATATTCACGTGGTCTCGCCCGACCGCCGCGTCATCCCGTTCTGCGCCTACAACCTGACCGCTGAGGACGGCCGGCCGCTCTACCGCGCGAGCGCAAACGCGCGCGAGGCGGTCGGATGAACACGCTCGACGGATGGATGGCTGAGCGGATCGGGCTCGCCGGGCCGCTGACGCGCGAGGCGCTGACCGCCTGGCAGACCGATCGCCTGCGCGAAGCGGTCGCCTACGCCCGAGTGGCGAGCCCGTTCTATCGGGCGCGCAGCGACTGGCCCGACGTCGAGATCGTAACGCCCCAAGACGTTGCACAGCTGCCCTTCACCAAGCAGGCCGATCTCTCGCGCGCCGAACCACCGTTTCTCGCCTCTTCGCAGGCCGACGTCGCCCGCGTGGTCACGCTGCCGAGCTCGGGCACCAGCGGGCCGCCGAAACGGCTCCATTTCTCGCCGGAGGATCGCGAGGCGACGATCGACTTCTTCGCCCACGGCATGGGCCTGTTTACGCATCCCGGCGACCGGGTCGCCGTGACCTTCCCGGGCGGCGCCGCGGGCGGCATCGTCGATGGCCTCGCCGTTGCGCTTGCCCGGCTCGGCGCCGACTGCCGACGCGCGCCTTCGCCCTTCGATCCCGCCGGGCTCGCGGCCTGGCTTCGGGCCGAACGCCCTGATGTTATCGTTGGGCCTCCGGTCCCGCTGCTCGCGGCGGGGCGCGTGGCCGCCTGCGACGGCGGCGCCAGGCTAAGCGTACGCGCGCTGTTGCTGAGCTCCGATCATGTCGCGCCGAGCGTGGCGCGGTCGATCGGCGCGGCTTTCCGGGCCGAGATCTTCCGGCACTGGGGCATGACCGAGACCGGATACGGCGGCGCCGTCGATTGCGAGGGCCATTGCGGCTGCCACCTGCGCGAGAACGAGCTTTGGGTCGAGGTCGTCGACGTCGACTCCGGCGCTGCGGTTCCTGCGGGCGCCGTCGGCGAGGTGGTCGTCACGACGCTGCGCCGCCGGGCGGTTCCGCTTATCCGCTATCGTACTGGAGATCTGGCGCGGCTCGACGAGGGACCCTGCGGTTGCGGGTCGATCCTGCGGCGGCTCGACGGCTTCGCCGGCAGGGTGGACGACGCCGCAACCTTGCCGGGAGGCGCAGCGCTGAGCCTGCCGCGCCTCGACGAGGCCCTGTTCGCCGTCCAGGCGGTAACGGATTTCGTGGCTGCCTATGACGAAGGACCGCCGGCGACCCTTTCGCTCTCGATCGCCGCGCCGCCCGCCCTGCGCGACCCCGCGGCGCTTGAGACCATGCGAGAGCGGCTGGCCGGGGACCCGGTCTTGGGCGCGGCGATGCGGGAGCAGCGCCTGCGCGTCGAACTGTCCTTCGCCGATGCGATCCTGTTCCGGCGCGAGGGCAAGCGCCGGCTCATGAAGCGGGAGACGGCGCCGTGCGCGCGGTCTTGCTGATCCGCCATGGAGCGGTCGTCGGCGACGCCGATCGGCGCTTCATCGGCTCGACCGACTGGTCGATGAGCGACGCGGGCGAGGCGCAAATCCGCAATCTGGCCGCTCGGCTTCGCGCGCGTTTCGCGATCGGGGCGATCTACTGCAGCAATCTCGTCCGCTCGCGGCGGACGGCGGAACTTCTCGCGGCGGGAAGCAGCTCACCGATCCATGTCCGTCCCGCCCTGCGCGAGATCGACTTGGGCGCGTGGGAGGGCGCCTTGCGCAGCGACATTGCCCGAACCGAACGCGACGCGTACGTTGAGCGCGGTCGCGACATCGTAGGCTGCAGGCCGCCCGGCGGCGAGAGTTTCTCCGATCTCGCGGCGCGCGTGCTCCCCTGCTGGCGAACCCTTATTGCTGAGGGAACAGACGACGTCGCCATCGTCGCCGGCCATTGCGGCGTCAACCGCGTCGTCCTTTGCGACACGCTCGGCATGCCGCTCGCCAACCTTTTCCGCATCGGCCAGCGGCCGGGTTGCGTAAGCATGATCGAACGCCGCGCCGGCGCCCTGCTCGTGCGGCTTCTCGACGCAGTCGAACTGTGATGCGATCGACGCTATATCTTGTCGACTGTCGTGCGACCGGCTTGGTTCTGGCCGCTCCGGCGAACGGCGCGCAGGCCCAAGGCCATGCGCGGGACCGGCAGGTGGCGGCGCACGATTCGTTGACCGGTGCATACACCGGCTCTACGGTGTCTAAAAGCCGCGGTCCGGCCCGAATGCGGATGTATTCCGGAGGAGACAACAACGGGGGGAACGGGGTGAAGTCGGATAGGACAGCCGAACCCAATACGGAAACGGCGGCTGTACGGACAAGGTTTCTTGCCGAAGGCGTCGCGCCGTCGACCTCAGTGCCTGTCGGCATTCTGCGCTCATGGGGGCGCAGCACAGCCTACGGCCTGAGCAGGACCGCCAAGCCCGCCCTCGACGTCCTATCCCGGCACAGGCTGCGCGAGGCGCAAGAGCGCAGCGAGACGCTGGTGCGCGCCGCGCGCGGCGAGATGGAGGCCCTTTATCGCGACGCCAGGGGCGCGTCCGGGATCGTCATCCTGACCGATCCGCACGGCTTGATTTTGCATCGCCTCGGCGAGGGCAGGTTCGCCAACGCAGCGGCGGATGTCACCCTTGTCCCCGGCGCGACGTGGGACGAGGCCACCGCCGGCACCAACGCCATCGGGACTGCGCTCGCCGATCATCAGCCGAGCGCGGTGGTCGGCGGAGAGCATTTCTTCGAAATCCACAGCATCCTGGGCTGCTCGGCGGCGCCGATCTTTGATCCTTTCGGCGCGATCGCCGGCGTGCTCGATTTGACCAGCTCATCGAACGAACCGCAGCCGCTGATGCTGGCGCTGGTCAATCGCGCGACCATGCAGATCGAGCGCGCCCTGTTCGAAAATCAATTTCGCGGCTTCGAGCAGATGCGCTTCCACACTGATCCTTATGTGATCGGCAGCCCGCACGAGGGCATTCTCGCCTTCGACGGCGACCGCATCGTCGGCGCCAACCGCAACGGCGTCGCGCTTCTCGGCCTCGAGTGGCCGGCGCGCCATGCGCTTCGTTTCGACCAGATGTTCAGCCTCGAGCCCGGCGCGGTCAGCCACAATCCAGCGTCCGACGATTGCATCCTCGAGACGCGGAACGGACAGCGCCTTTACGCGCGCATGCGCCTGTCGCCCAGGGTCTACCGCGGCTGGTCGTCGGCGCAAGGGGCGACCGACGCCACGGCAAGCGCGGGCGCGCTGACGCTGCCGCAGATTTTGGAGCGGATTCTCGCCGGCCCGCAGGCGCCGCTCGTCAAGATTTGCCGCATCAGAGCCGGCCAGCTGATCTATGGCGCCGACGAGGAAAAGGCGGCCGAGGACGGACTTGTGATCGTCCGCCGAGGGCGCCTGCGATGCTTCGCGTCGGTCGACGGCAAGGAACTGACGCTCTTCACGCTCGACCCCGGCGACGCGCTGCCCCTCCACGCGAGCTCGATGTTCGAGGTCAAGAAGGACGGCGAAGTCGTGGTCATGAGCGGCAAGGCCTATCAGGACATCGTGAAGAGCGATCCCGATCTCGCCCGCTCCGCCATGCCGGCGATGAGCCGCATGCTGCAGCGCGCGATGCGGATGACCGAGGATATCGTGTTCCGCTGCGTCCGCTATCGCCTCGTCCAGGCTTTGTGCGAGGCGGCGGAGCGCGACGGCCGGCTGGGCGATGACGGCGTCGTGCTCGACGCGCCGCCCAGCGCCGAGGAATTCGCCATGCAGATCGGCGCGACGCGGCAGTCGGTGTCGACGATCATCGCCGAGCTGATCAGGGATCGCCTGATCCGGCGTCTCGACGCCGCGGCGATCGTAATCGCCGATCTCGACCGGCTGAAGAAGCAGCTCGCCTGAGACGAGCCGGCGGGACAAAGGCGGAGAACGGAGAAACGCGATGTGCGAAGTTTGCGGGTGCGGGACGCACGACGCCGGCAAGGCCGGCGAGACGATCAGGGTTCACCAGAACCTCCTCGCCGCCAACGACCGCGTCGCCGCCCATGTCCGCGAGCACTTCGACTCCCACGGGGTGCTCGCGGTCAATCTGATGTCGTCGCCCGGCGCGGGGAAGACCAGCCTCCTGGAGGCGACGATCGCGGCGCTGCCGGCGGGCCTGCGCGTCGCGGTGATCGAAGGCGACCTCGAAACCGAGAACGACGCCGAGCGCATCCGCCGTCACGGCGTCAAGGCGGTGCAGATCACCACCGGCGTCGCCTGCCATCTCGATGCGGCGATGGTCCACGACGCGCTCGACGCCCTGCCGCTCGACGACGTCGACATTCTGTTCATCGAAAACGTCGGCAATCTTGTGTGCCCGGCGGACTTCGACGTCGGCCAGCATCTCGACGTCGTGCTGCTCTCGGTCGCCGAGGGGGATGACAAGCCGGAGAAGTACCCGGTGATCTTCCGCAATGCGGACCTGGTGCTGATCACCAAGGTCGACCTCCTCCCGTATATCGACGACTTCGACCCGGAGCGGGCGCGGCGCGCGATCGTCCGGACTCAGGGGCGAAGGGCGAATCGAGCGGGTCTCGGCGCGCAACGGCGAGGGCCTCGAGACATGGACGCGATGGCTAGCCGCCAAAGCGGATGAGGCGCGCGCGACACGCCGGTCGCGGGCGGCCATACCGTCGTATTGAGCCCGAACGACAATTCAAACGTGAACTGGGCCTGCGCTGCGAACATGGCATTGTGGTCGGCCCGCGCTCACGCACCGCGGATCCCGACATCGTCGCCGCGGCGATTGCTTCGCCACGGCGCACCAACCAGCATGCCGCTCCACTGTTTGGAGTCCGTGCAGAACGCCATCGAACAGGCGCGGTCCGGCGCGGCGGAGCTGATGGGCATCGAGAAGCCCATCCTGGAAGCGCCGTGGTTCTGGTCGGATCAGTTTGCCGTCAACCTTCGGGTCATCGACGAGTTGCGGGCTATGATCATGTCGTGCTGTGCGGCGCCGTCGAGAACTACGGATTCTCCGCTTTCTACTTCAGGCACGGCAAGTCCATCGCCGCCGACAGCGTCGATCTGATCAAAGACCATGTCGTCGCCCGGAAGGTGCTCGATCGCGGCCTGGACCTCACGCCCGAACATGCCGCCGACGTCGGCTTCGACCTCAGCTCGCTCGTCAAGGAGCCGCGGCGGACCAACGCCTGGCGCCGCCGAGCCGCTTCTGTTCTGGTTGTCCAGGGAGCAATCGGTTCCGTCGCTATGAGTGACAACACGGGGACGCGTCAAAGCGCGGCATCGAGGCCGCGCCTCCCGACGAAAGGCACGGGCCGCTCATACCTCCGGCGTAGAGGTATGAAGAACGAGCAGCACACGTCGCTCCCGCGCGACGTCGACCACGCCAAGTTGAGAACGGCGTTTTAGACGAGGAAGCGTCACGCGGGGCTGAGCTTGGACGCTATATCATGCAAGATTCTACGCGGAGTTTAATCGCAAGATTGCCGACCTGCACTGGCTACGGCGGCGCTGCTGACGCAATCCACGAGGAAGACTCTTTTGGGTTCTCGTATGGGCGCCGATCCGGCGGCGGCGAGAGCCCCCACCTGTTGCCCTGCCCTGTCGGCGAGCCGACAGAAGCAACCGGCAAAAAGCGCCATAACAAGACAACCGTCTGAAACAGTGCGGTCAGGATCCGGCTAACAGGCATGCGGTCGTTTGGGCGCGGCAATATCAATTCTACCTGTCGCCGTCGAGGGGACTCCAGCCCAGAGAGAAATTCGTCTCCCACAACGAGATGATCTTAACCGCTCAACAAAGAGGCATCGCATGCTAATGGGACGCCGCGTGGCCCCCTGTTCGCTGATCGACACTTTCGACCGCCGAGTCACCTATTTGCGCCTCTCCGTCACTGATCGCTGCGATCTGCGCTGCATCTACTGCATGTCGGACAAGATGACGTTCACACCCAAGCGCGAGGTGCTCTCACTCGAGGAGCTCCATCGCGTTGCAGGGGTTTTCGTGCGATTGGGCGTCCGTAAGGTGCGCATCACCGGCGGCGAACCTTTGGTTCGCAAGGACATTCTCGTGCTGTTCGAACGCTTGTCGGCGCTTCTCGAGGATCAATCTCTGCACGAGGTTACGCTTACCACCAACGGCTCGCGGCTCGCCCATTTTGCTAACGATCTTGCGCGCGCTGGCGTGCGGCGAGTCAATGTTTCGCTCGATACGCTCGACCCCGACCGTTACCGTGCGTTGACGCGCGGCGGCTCGTTACAAGCGGCCCTCGACGGTGTCAAAGCGGCGCGCGCGGCCAAGCTTTCTGTAAAGCTCAACGCGATGGCGCTGCGCGGCGTGACCGAAGACGAGATCGATGACCTCATCCGGTTCGCGCACGGCAACGGCATGACGCTCAGCCTCATCGAGACCATGCCGCTCAGCGATACGGGCACAGTGTGGGTCGATCAATACTTACCGCTCGATAAGCTCCGCGCCGACATCGAGACACGCTGGTCGTTGCAGGATGTAGCGCTGCGAACCGGCGGGCCGGCCCGCTACACGAGGGTTTCAGAAACCGGCGGAACTCCTCGGTTTCATCACGCCGCTGACGCATAATTTCTGCGAGAACTGCAACCGCGTGCGCGTGACCGCCGCCGGCGTGCTTCACACCTGCCTTGGACAGGAGGACGCCGTCGATCTGAAAGCTACATTGCGTGGGGCGGAAGGTGACGAGCCGTTGTTGCGAGCGATTGCAGCGGCGATCGGACACAAGCCGCGTGGCCACGACTTCGCCATAGATCGCGCAAGTCGCCCCACGATCGGCCGACACATGTCGGCGACGGGTGGGTAACGATTGACGAATGCGCGCCGTCTATCGCCGCAACTGGGGCGACGGAATTCTCAAGACGGCCGACGCGCGGACCCTCACCATCAAGGACATGCCCGGAGACGTTGATCGAGCGGGCGCCTCGGCGGAAAATGCGCCGACATCAACGGGCTGTTCGTCGGTCTCGCCCGCGCCGCCGGCCTTCCCGCCCGCGACCTTTACGGCCTTCGCGTCGCGCCGTCGCGCTTCGGCTTTAAGAGCCTCGGCGCGGGCTCGACCGACGTCACCAAGGCGCAGCATTGCCGGGCGGACGTCTATCTCGAAGGGCTCGGCTGGACGCCGATGGATGCGGCGGACGTGCGAAAGGTGATGCTCGAAGAGCCGCCGACCCATCTCGGCGCAGACGATCCCAAGGTCGTGGCGGCGCGGCAGGTGTTGATCGGCGGTTGCGAGGGCAACTGGATCGCGCTCAATTGCGGCCATGACCTGCCGCTCCCCGGATCGCAGGGCAAGCCGGTCGCCTTCCTCATGTATCCTCAGGGGGAAATCGGCGGCGTGAGGCTCGATTGTCTCGACGCCGCGGCGTTCCGATACCGCATCGAGGCGCGCGAGATTTCCGCCTGAGCGTCGGCTCCGCGCGGCGATGATGGGGAGGGCGGCCGAGCCGGCGGCGACGTCTGGGGCGCTCGCTGGCGATTTCCAGCACTACTGAACTTACGGCCGAGGCTCGGCTTTGGCTTCGGGATTCGATCCAGAAGCGCTGGGCTGACCCGCGCTGGGTTCCATCGTTGGCGCTCCGACTTTGCCGTGCTTGGCGTCTCTTCGGTCATGGGCCGGTCGCGCCGCCTCCGGAGATCCCCAGACGCGCGAACACCGGAACCTTTATGAAATCCAAAACCAACGCGAAGGCAGCCGCCGCCGCAAGCGTGCCGACTACCAGCAAGGCCGGCAGGGGCGTCATTGCGATTCCGCCGACCGCCAATGTCGAGGCGATGGCGACATCGGCGACCGACGACACAGCGAGCAAAAGGCTCGGGCGAGTCCCCACAAGTGCCGGCGTTCGCGAATTGCGTAAATGGTTGCTTGACTGCCAAACACCAGGACGACGAAGGCCAGAGTTCTCAGCGCCCCGGTCCCGAGATTCAGGTGAAATCTGCCGACGACCAGGACGCCGGTGCAGAAGGCCAGCAGACAGGCGCCCATGACGACCCCCGCCACTGTCAAGGTTCCGATGCGCCACGAATTCGGCGTCGGCGACGGCCGCACGTTGTCCGTCGTCAATGACATGGAGAGGAAATCCCCGGTCACCATGACGATGACCATCAACAGAGGAGTGAGGATCGCCTGTCCGGTCATGATCAGGCCAGCGATCAGGAACAGCACCGTCACGATCTTCTTGATGATGGCGTTCAGCGTGTACGTCTGGATGCGCTGGAACGTTATTCGCCCTTCCTTGACCGCGGCGACGATGCCGGCGAGTCCAGACTCGGTCAGCACCATCCCGGCAGCCGACTTGGCGACGTCGGTCGCCGTCGAGACTGCGACGCCGATCTGCGCCTGACGTAGCGCCGGCGCATCGTTGGCGCCGTCGCCGCACATGCCGACAGTGTGGCCGCCCTTCTGGAACGCCTTGACCAGTTTGTACTTGTCCTCGGGAAGGACCCCGGCGAAGACAGCGAATTGCTCGGGCTGGACGGCGTCGGGGATGGGGCCGGGCGGACAGACGGCGCCGTCGAGCCCGACTGCGCGCGCCACGATGGCGGCGGTCGCCGGCGCGTCCCCCGTCACCATGACGGTGCGCACGCCCAAGCCCTGCAGTTCCGTAATGAGCTTGGCCGAATCCGCGCGGGGCGGGTCGCTAAGCGCGATCAGTCCCGCAAGCTTCAGCGCGTTCCCCCGTCCGACCGCGACCGCAAGAACCCGGAAGCCCTTGCCTTCGAGTTCCTTCGCCAGCGCCGCGCCGGCTGGCGACGGTTGGGCGAGGCCGATGACCACAGCAAAGGCGCCCTTCACGATGCGCTGCGTACCCCCGGTCGAATCGGTTGTCGTCGCCTCGGACATCTTTTTCGCCGGGTCGAAGGGTTCGAACTTCACTAATTTCGGCGCATCGGAAATCGACTTGCCAGCAGCGGCGGCGCGGATCGCGCCATCCACCGGGTCCTGGCCGCCATCCGAACTGGCCAGCGCGGCGAGCGCCAAAACATGCGGTTCATCAAAGCCCGGCATCGCGCCGACGCTCGTCACCGTCAGCGCGTTCTGGGTCAGCGTACCGGTTTTGTCGGCGCACAACACATCGGTCGTTCCTGCTTCATCCACCGCGGAGAGGCGGGTTGGAAGGACGCCGAGCTTTGCCAAGGCCCGCGCGCCGAGCGCCGCCGCAAGGGTGAAGGTGGCCGGCAACGCGACCGGTATCGATGCGAGGACGGCCGTCAGGACGAGGGGGATGATCTCGGCGAGCGGCATCTCGAGAAAGTACGCGTAAGCGACCAGCATCGCGATCACGACGCCATTGAACATCGCGAGATTGCGCACCACACGCAAAACTGCCTTCTGCTGGGAACTGACGACATGGGCGGTACGGACGAGTTCCGCAGTGCGACCGAACTTGGTGTGCGCTCCGGTCGCGGTGACCTCCGCGACCGCCTCGCCCCGTCGTACGAGCGCGCCAGCAAAGGTTTGGACGCCCGCGGCCGCTTCGACGGGCACCGATTCGCCGGTAAGCATGGATTGGTCGAGCAGGACTTCTCCCCCCGTGATGTGCACATCCGCGGCGACCACGCCACCGAGCGAAAGCTTCACCACGTCGCCCGGAACCAGGTCGGCGGCGGGTACGGTTTTCCACGCGCCGTCTCGCCGGACCGACGCATTCAGCGCGAGCCGCGACTTCAGCGCGGCAAGAGTCGCCTGGGCCCGGCTCTCCTGGAACAGCCCAAGTGCGGCGTTGAACGCCAGCAGGCCGGCGATGATCGCAGCCTCGACGAACTTGCCGAGCGCCAACTCCAGAACGATCGCGGCCTCGAGCATCCACGGAACGGGCGCCCAGAATTTCTCGGCCGCCATGCGCAAAGGATGGACGCTCGTATCCGGCATCGCGTTCGGGCCGAACTTCTCGACCCGGCGGCGGGCCTCATCGCTCGTCAGGCCCTTCTGCAGGCCGACGTCGGCGGCTGGCGCCGACGTCGGATGGAAAGCGCTTTCGGCCGGTGGAGCGGTTGTCATTGTTCTTGGCCTTTGCTCATCGGGAACATCCTGAGGCTAACCCACGCTCTCAGCGACACATCTTCCTGTCGGCTGGCGGGAAATCTCTTCAATTTTCATCGGATTTGGCTTTAGCGTAGACAGATTCGGAAACTCCCTGAGCCGATCCTCCGTGGGTGCGCTGCTTGCCACGTTGGAGTGGGCGCGCCGTCGAAGCCGGCGGGCCAAAAGCCAAACACCCCGATCGTTGGCGCTCCGGCCGTGCTCTAGACCACAAAATATTTCAGAGCCGACGCGACCGCGACGTTCGCTCAACTCGCATGAACGAGAGGTTCCGAGGCTTTCGCCGCGTCCGAGCCTTCGTGCACATCCAGGCGAGAGGGGTTGGTCGTGGCGAGTGTTGTCTTGGCGCGCGCCATTTCATCCGCTGAGCCGCGCGCCATCACCAGAAAGTCATCGGCCTTAATGGCGGTCTCGTAAGCGAGCACGCTATCCTTGGGAATGCCAAGACTGTAGAGCGCCGCGCCAAGCGCGCTCAAGCCGCCAACCACGATCGCGTTCTCGATGCCGGCGAGCACCACGGTAGCCAGATAACCGAGCACCACGACGTGCCCTACAACAGGGATGGTCAAGAACAAGCCGCCAAAGAGGAGGCCCCAAAAGCCGCCCCAGAATGCGCCGCGGGAACCCCAAAACTTCACTCGGTCGCCTGTGGTGTAAAAGCCGACGACCTTTTCATCCGTATGGTATCCCTTCCCGACAACGCTGAGATTTTTCGTCTCGAATCCCGACGCGATCAGTTCTTTCACCGCCGCTTCCGCTGAATTGTGGTCGCCATAGACGGCGACGACTGAGCCAACCATTTCCATTCTTTGATCCTCCTAATTTGACTGTGTCACTAAGGGGCACCGGACTGCGCAAAGGCTTCTGCGCAGCGCGCCTAAGCTCGCAGATAAGTCAGGAAAACCCGAGCACGTTTGATGACCGGAGTTTCCTCAATGCTCCCCGAAGCTAGCCAGACTCGACGTCGCGGCGACAGACTCGGAATCTACTCAGGAGCTGTTCGTGAGACGCCGTCGGCTTTTCTGCGCCGTGGATTTCTCAGCAAAATTTGCGACTCCCTGTGAACGCTCCAATGGTTGTCGACGGGCAAGCCGGTCGCCTTCCTCATGTGCCCTCAGGGAGAGGTCGGCGGCGTGCGGCTCCATTGTCTCGAAGCCGCGGCGTTCCGGTTTCGCATCGAGGCGCACGAGATTCCCTCTAAGCGTCGGCCCTGCACGCCGGCCGCCCCGCGACAAAGACTTAAGGAGCGCGAGGGCGATAGCTTGGGCGGCCCGTGAGCGGTCACCCGCCTGGAATGCGCTGGCCTTGCCGTTCCGGCGTAAGCCATTGAAAACAAAGGAACTCTAGATCGACAATTCCCGTCCAGACGCCGTAAGCTTATGAGATCGTTGACGTCCGGTCGGAAAACCGCGGTCGCGCCGGCGCCTCCGCCGAGGCGGCTTTGATCTGGCGCCGCGGGGGTCGGTAGGGCAGATTGGCGCGGGCCGTTCGCCCGCCCCGTCATTGCCGCTCGAAGGGACCCCCATGAACGCTTCCGCCCCCCGCCTGACGTCACTCGCTCATGGCGGCGGGTGCGGCTGCAAGCTCGCGCCCTCGGTGCTGCGCGAACTGCTGGCGGGAGAGCCCGCAGCCGCGGCCTTCGCCAATCTGATCGTCGGTACGGAGACCGGCGACGACGCCGCGGTCTGGCGGCTCGACGATGAGACGGACATCGTCGCGACCACCGACGTCTTCATGCCGATGGTGGACGACCCTTTCGATTTCGGCCGGATCGCCGCGACCAACGCGCTCTCGGACATCTACGCGATGGGCGAGCGGCCGATCTTCGCCCTCGCCATCCTCGGCATGCCGATCGACACAATGCCGACCGCGATGATCCGCCAGATTCTGAGGGATGGCGCGGCGGTGTCGGCGGACGCCGGGATCCAGGTCGCGGGCGGCCACTCGACTCGACTCGCCCGAGCCGATCTACGGGCTCGCTGTCATCGGTCTCGTCTCCCGCGCGGCGCTTCGGCGCAACTCAGACGCGCGCCCGGGCGACGCGCTGATCCTGACGAAGCCGATCGGCGTCGGCATTCTATTCCGCCGCGATCAAGAAGGGCGCGCTCTCCGACGAAGGCTACCGCGAGAGGCTCGGCTTCATGACCCGGCTCAATGTGGTCGGCGCGGAATTGGCGAAGGACGAGCGCGTTCACGCCATGACCGACGTGACCGGGTTCGGCGTCCTCGGTCATGCGCTCGAAATGGCGCGTGGCGCGGGTCTCACCGTGCGCATTCGCTTTGACGAGTTGCCGATGCTTGCCCAAGCGGAAGGCCTCGTTCAGGCGGGCTATTCGACCGGCGCCTCGCAACGCAACTGGGCAAGCTAGGCCGAGGCCGTGGTGGGGCTCGAGGGGTGTCTGCCGACTGGCGCCGCGGCCTTCTGACCGATCCGCAAACTTCGGGCGGCCTGCTCATCGCCTGTGACGCCGCGGCCGCTCCGGCGCTCTGCGCCCGCATCCGGGACGGCGGCGAAGTGCAGGCGCGCGTCATCGGGACGGTCGAGCGCGGCGACCCGGTCGTGGCGGTGCAGGCGGTGGCCGCGCCAAGAGCGATTGGCAATTGAGCGGGCCCATGGCGATGACGGTTCCCCTTCTCCGCGAAAGCGGGGAAGAGCCTGCCCCCGGCGAAGACCCGGGGGTGGCCGAAGTCCGGATGGGGTGTGGAAAGCAGGCTTCGTCCGGCGACAGTTCGCAATGACGGTTGCGCAATCCGACTTGTGCCGATGTTGCGGGCCACGCCCCATCCGGCGCCATAGCCCGTCGAATACGGGCGTCTTTCGACGCCCTACGGCGCCACCTTCCCGAGCAGGCTGGGGAAGGGGTCCGCGCGGCGATTTGCCCACAGAGAGAGGAAAGCCGCTAAGCGGCCGGTTGAGGGGAAGCCGGCGCAACCCTCTTGCTTTAGGTTCTGACTTCCCAGAATTCGTGTGACAAATGCTTGCAAAAAAGCGAATTCTCGCGTAGTCTGATCCCGTCGCCCTCAGATTGGACCCTCGATGTCTTTTGTCTCGTCCCCGTCCAGCCGCCGCCGCTTTGAAGCACGAGACCGGGACGCCCCTTGGGCCAGTCCCCAGCGAAGTTCGAACCGCGAATGCCCGACCCCGGCCGCGGGCGTCGGCTCGAACGCGCGATAATATGGCTAAAATGTGTCGAATGGCGGTCCAGGGGGCCGACGCGAGTCACAATATTGAGTTTAACGCCTTGAAATCCTTCGGCCGCTCGCCAAAACTGCACACCCTTTCGCGTCCCTCAGGCCCGCTTTTCGAGGCCCAAAGGCGAGTTTTCGCCGGCGCCCTGGCCTAACCAGACGGCAAAAGGCGGGTTTACGCACCGACTTTTGCACCCTTCGGGGCGATCCCTTACGAGAGCAATTGTGGCGCCGGAGCTGACGCTGGCGGAGGAGCGCGGGAGTTGAACAAGAACACCCGGGAACACAGACCCGGGGGGAGGACGAGGCAGCGGGGCGATGCCTTGCATAGCTGTCCTCCTGAACCTTTCATATACTCTCCACATGAATATCGACGATTTGATCAAGACGTTGCCCACTGCGCCTTCCGACTATTCGTGGGCGTGGGCGACCGAGCTTAGCCCTTCGGAACCTTTGAAGGTGCGTGTCATCGCCGCGCTCGCGGCAACTGCGCACGAACCGCCCTGGGAGGATGAAATCATCCTTTGGTTTGGAGCGCCGTTCGTCGGGAGTTGGTCAGATTTCCTCGGAGGCCTGAGCACGGCCGAGGCAGCTCGCGCATCCAGGTTCCGCTCCCAGGCCGACCGTTGGAGCTATGCGGCCGCCCACGCGGCCTTGCGGAGTCTCTTGGGGTCAATGCTGGGATGCGCCCCGCTCCGGCTGAGATTTGCGGTTGCCAGCGACGGGAAGCCCTTCCTCGATTCCGACGGGCTCGATCCGGCTATACAGTTCACCATCAGCCACGCTCGGGGCTGCCTCGCGATTGCAGTAGCCCGGCGGCGCGTCGGCGTCGACGTCGAACAAAGGCGCAAATTGCCGAGTTTGATGGCTGTCGCACGAACAGCGTTTGCGCCGGAGGCGTGCCAACGGCTTGCGGAGTTCTCCGAACCAGCAGACCAGAACGCGCTCTTCTATCGGTATTGGACCCTCGGGGAAGCCTTCACCAAAGCAACCGGGAAAGGATTTGGACAGGACTTTAAGAGTTTTTGCTTTACCAGCCTGGGCCCGCCGGCGCTGACCCGTGTGGGCGCAGATTGGGGACCGATAGGCCGCTGGCGCTTTGACTGTGGGCCCTGAAAGCGCTTCGCGACCTCGACCCCTGTTACAGCGTATCGTCAGCAAGTTTCATCGGAAGCCAATCTGTTCCGTCATTCGTTCTGCGTTAGCCTGCGCTCGGGGCCTTCGTATCGATCCCCGGCCCTCGAACCCTGGACGCGCGAGTGACGCGATCCCTTATCTCACCCAAAAAACGCGACAACATCGCCGAGCGTGCGGGCCTTCGCCATCACGCTGATATCGAGATCCGAGACGTCTTTCCCGGAGTCTCTCAACGCCGCAAAGATCTCCGCCTTCGTAATCGAGTCGATACCCAGATCGGTCTCGAGATCCATTGCCATATCGAGCATGTCCAGCTGGCAACCTGTCTTTTCGGCCACGATGCGCAGCAACAGTTCGACGCGCGCCGATGTCGACGTGTCGGTGGACGGATTCCGCGAAGATGCGTCTGTCATGGTTGGACCGCCCTAATTTCCGTCGTCGACGTACCAACTTCGGCGCCGACGTGCAACACTTTGCATCGGCGGCGAAAAATGGCCTGCCTTTGGAGCCGGAATTCTTGAGCGCTGGTATGACCAAGCCCGGCCCGACGGTCGCCGTCTCGGCAGTTCTTCCTCGTTCCGGGCCGACGGGTGCGATTCCGCCCGCGCGCGTCAGTGATCTCGAATTGCTTGAGCGGCGCTTGCAAGGTTCGAGTCGAGGCGCGGTCTTTTGGATAGGGGAGGGGGTTCTCGGGTCGGCGCATTCGCGGCTTGGCTGCCGTGTCTTCTGTTTCTCCGATGCGGCGGCAGCCCTCTGGCACGCTGTCGTCGCGCTTCGCAAAGGTGACGTCGACGCCGCGTTGATTTCGGGCGGTCCGGCGAGCGGTGAGTTGGACCCGTCTGGGGGAATCCTCCTCGAACGCCATGGCAACCACGCCGGTGAGCCGCCGTTGGCTTTCCTTGCCGGGATGGCCACAGCGACGCTGGGATCCGACTCCGAGCAACGGCAAGGGGCCATCCAAACCCTAATTGACGCCGCCGTCGCGATGGCAGGGCTGGCGCTGGCGCGGATCGGTCTGATCGACTTGCCCGATACGCCTGAAGCGGCGGACTGCATCGCGCCCGTCGCGATCGCGGCGGCAGCAAGCGGGTCAGTTTGTTGGGCGCACCTGCGACCGTCGGAGCAGGGAAACGCCTTGTTCGTGGCCAGCTCACGGAGTTTGGAGGCGCTACGTTGTGGACAGATCTTCGCGGTTGGCGAGCCCCATCTGGGCGTGCAGCCATCCGCCCTCGCTATTGCCTCTACGTCAATGCCATGGCTCAGGCCCGCTCATGGCCGGCACGCCCTTGTCTTGCTGGCAGAGGACGACTCGGCGACCGCGATCATCTTGTCCGAGCACCGGGTCAGTATCCCCGCGGAACCGCGCAGTCGTCTGGCTGAGCATGCGGCTGCACTGATTCCGATCGCGGCCCGGGACGCGGGCGAGATCGAACACGGCCTTGAGTCGCTAGCCGCTTCCCTGGCTGCCGGCGAGCCCTATCACGCAGCGGCAAGCCGCTTGCGCCGCGTATACGCGGAAGACGGCAATCTCCCCTTTGCCGCGGCTGTGATCGCCCGCAGCCAGGCGGATGCGGCGCGCGAAGCCACATTCCTCCGAAGAGCGGTGCAATCCGGCGGCGCGCACGCCAAAACTCCGTTTGGCAGCGTCATGACGCATGCTCCGATCGGACGCGGCGCCGGAATCGCCTTTGTGTATCCTGGCGCCGGCAGCGCCTACCCCGGATTGGGCGAGGGGTTGTTCGCCCTGTTTCCCGGTCTCGCGCAGACTGTGGAAGCCAGCCAGTCGGATCACGCGACCTGGCTCGCCCAAGCTTCCGTCCTCTATCCGCCGGATCTCGCCAGGCTGGACGATGACGCGCTGGAACGGCTCGAGTTGCGGGTGGCGCAGGATCCGGGCGCGCAATTGAGCGCCAGCGTTTTTCACGCGCTGGCTCTCACCACCCTGGTCCGACGTCTGCTCGGAATCCAACCGAACGCTGCGATCGGCTACTGCATCGGCGAGGTGGCGATGTTTGCCGCATTGGGCGTATGGGGGGATTTGGAGGAGCTCTCTCGTCGCCACGAAGCGATGCGTGCGCTGAACAAGCTGTCCGAGGCAGCGCTCGCCGACCGCTGGCAAACCCATGTCCTTCTCGCGCCGGCACATGAGGTCTTCGTTGAAGTTGATCGCCATCCGGGCCTGTACGTTACGATTATCAATACACCCGCTCAGGTGGTCATCGCGGGAAATCCAGTCGCATGCCAGAACGTAGTCCGCGCGCTCGGTTGCCGCTCCCTGCGCGTGGCGTTCAACCAACCTGCGCATTGCGAGGCGATTGCCGTAGAGCGAGAGGCACTCGCGGCTGTGCACCGGCTGCCGGTCACGCCTGACTTGTCGATCGCCTTCCATTCTCAACATGCCTCGCCCTTGCCGCAAGACTCCGACAGCATCGCCGACGCGATCAGCCGCATGTACACACAACGCGTCGATTTTCCCCGCATTGTCAGAAGCGCCTACGACGGGGGCGCGCGCGTTTTCCTCGAACTCGGCGCACGGCAAATGTGTTCGACCTGGATTGACGATATTCTTGGCGCACGGCCTCATCTTGCCGCCTCGTTCGACATCAAGGGCGCGGATCCGGCCGTCGCGATCCTGCGCGCGGCGGCCCAACTGGTCACCCATCGGATTCCTTGCGATCTCAACCGGCTGTTCGGGGAATCCGGCAACGGATAGCGCGCCCGATGGGCGAAACGGCCAGTCCCTCGAGCCCCCGGGTCTCAGGGCCGCGGTCGCGTGTTGTGTTCCTCCCGCACCGGCGCGGCATCCGCCACGCTGACGCCTTCGCTGTCTACGGTCACCACGATTGAATGCGACTTTCGCGGAAAGGCTGTGGATCGAGCGATCATGCCGTTGCCGTCGAGCACGACTTCTGCGGGGTGTACACCCCAGACGGCGGCCAGATGGTCCTTCGCTGCAACCTCGCGCATCAAGGCAAGGTGGTCGCCGGAGGTCGCTCCGTAGATGCGCGCGACAGTGCCAGGCAACCAGTCCTGCGCCGCGAGCTCCTGCGCCAGGACGCGGGTGACCCCGCCTTTGCGTCGTCCGATTGAAACCCCTGGAACGGCGCGCCGGCGCAGTGCGAAATCGCGTCGGTCGCCGGGTGACGCCGACCCGATCGATCCCTTTTGGATCAGCGCCATCGCGATAGTCGCCTCGGCCAGAACGGCTCCGTCGCGCTGGAGTTGCGCCGAGAACCGTGGACTTGGGTTACCAGAGTCGCCAAGTCCCAGATAGCGCAAAACGCAGTCCACCGTTCCTTCTGTCGGCGGCGGTGCGAAAAGCGCGAGGCGTTCGAGCGTGCTCGGAAATGCGACCACATCATTCGACAGTGCCTGATCGAATCGTCCGATCCGTTCGCCCACGATCGCTTGGGCGATCGAGTTGAGCAGCACCGGGTTCAGGAGCCGCGACGGAACTTCGCCGGGCGCGCTGTCGATCTCGGCATGTCCAGAAGAGCCGTTCCAACGGAGGATGCGCAGGCGGCGAAAGGCCGGACCATGGAATGTCTCACCCCCTCCGTACAAATCGGCTAGCGCATCGCCAACGGGTCCGTGAATCACGGTCCCTCCGGCAGCGGCCTTCCATGGGTCCGGCGCCGGCCCCCATGTCTTGGCAAATAGGAACTCGGCCCTCGCCACCAGATCGAAGCGAGACATCTCGGCGCGTCTGGCCTGCCGCCAAACCAGCAGGCGAAGTTCTGCACGATCTGCGCCGGCCCGCGAAACCTCTATCCGCAAGCGGCGCGGCCCCTCGGCAAAGGCAATCCAGCTGCGCAATTTGAGATCACGCAGCCCCACGACTTTCCGTCCTGGCGCCAGCCGGACCGCCGCTCCGGCCATCAGGTCGGCCGTAACCATCAGCGGCAGAACTGGAATGACAAAAGTCGGGCAATGGTCGTTCAGCCAAACGTCGCGCGCGGGGTCCAAAGTCAGTTCCTCGGTCCACCCGCACTGGGTGTCCGAAGACGAAACGACTGGCGTCGCAGCCGACTTCGCCGGCGATATCGGTTCAACGCGGGCCGGCGCAATGCGGGCCCCAAATTTCGGCAGGTGATAGATCTTCCGTCCGTCGACAAGCAGAGTTCCTTCAGCTACCGCATAGGCGCCGCGTTCGTCCCGTCCCCGCTCCAGCACTTCGACCAGAGTGGTTATTGTGCGGTCCGTTGGGACCACCTGCCCCCGGCATTTCCAGATCACTTCGCGGTCGAAAGCCATCGGCTCGAACCGTGCTTCGGTGATTCCCTCGTCCAAGTCCTCGCGCAACATCAGCGCTTGCAGCAACTGCAGCAACGCCTCGATCCCAAGCGAGCCGGGCTGAACCGGATCCTGGAAGAAATGCGCCTTGAAGAACCATTCGCGGGGTTCGACGTCCTTCTCGCCACGGATAACCCCCAAACCGGCGCGCCCCGCCTCAGGCCAGTAGCCGTCGATACGGTCCAGCATCAGGAGCGGCGGCGCGGCGAGCCTGGCGCTGCGGGAAAACAGCGCTGACGGAGCGGCGCGCAGGTCGAGACGAAGGTTAGCCGGGCGGTCGAGGTTCTCCCGTTCAATGGCGCTGACAGGCCGCCCCACCTGGTTGGCGAGCGCCGCCTCAGGGAAGAACCCGAAGCCTGTTTTCATGTGCAGGACAGTTTCACCGCCGGCGGCGCACACAACCTCGAAGCTGACCAAAATCATCGGGCCTGCCATGGACACCGACGTCAACGTCGCGTGAGTGACAATCCGGCCGCTCTCCGGCGTTACGTCAGTCATCCTCATCGCGACGCCGTCAAGATTGCGGAAGAAAACCTCCTGGTTGACCGTGAGTGGGCAGCCGACCGCTGTGGCAAGCCAGCCGCAAGGCTGCAATCCGATTTCCAACAAAACGGCGAACGGCATGCTGCGGGCGCCATTGGCGTCGAAATACCACGCGCTCGGCGGGACGTCGTAGGCGGCCTCAACTGTCGCGCCGGGACGAGGCCGGCCTTCGGGCAACTTCGCCGACAAAATACGGGTGATGAAATGATAAGGTGGACCGGGTAGCCGCGGCCCGCGCATTGCGTTGTCGAACCGCTCGAACGCCTTGCCAAAGGCAAGACTTGGCTGCCCAAGCGCCACAGCCTGAGCAGAATTCCGCACTGAATATGTCCACCTCGCCATCGGAATTGCGCGGCGGAGGTGGATGCAGGTCGCCTGGCCAGCCTGGAGTAAGGCGCAGCGCGGCGCCAGCACTGTGGAATGCTTTCAAGCCATCCACGCTGCACAAGAGGTCGGCGCGCAAGACTGGTTCAGGCCCTGCACTTAGTTCACGAACGAAAATCTCGTACACGAGCAGGCGGGACGCGGGTGTCACCTGCCCGCGGCAGCGCATCCTGAACCGCTCGCCGGGCATAGGCTCGAAACGCCAGCCGTCCCGCTTCAGCGTCACGCCATGGGCCGCCAGGTAAAAGGCCATCGCCTGCATCCCGCCTTCGCACATCAGAGTGCCGGGCATACAGGGGTCGTCCTTGAAGTGTCCCTCGAAAAACCAGTCGTCCGGGCGAATGGCCCGCTCGGCCCGCAAGTACCCCAGTTTCCATGGACCGCCGACGGGGTCGAACCGCGTGACCACATCGAACAGCCGCATGTTCCCGCCAGGAATTCCGGGGCTGCGGGTATGACTGGCGCCAAGTTCGAAACCGGGACCGAAACAGTCGAACAGGCTTCCCTCGGCAAACTGCCGCACCGCCTCCTCGTCGAAGGACCGGCGCGCGCTTGGCGTTAGCGTCGCGTCCACACGATCGTGCGCCGGCCGGTTTTCCGCCGCCTCGGGCGACCAGAGCACGCCCTCGGACGCGGCCAGTTCGGCGTCGGTAAAGAAGCCGGCCTGTCCGTTGCGCACGCTTATGAGCGGCCGACCTCTGCTGCTGCAGTCGGAGTGGAAGAAGAATAGTCTGACGCCGCCCAGTTCTGCGTATCCGGTCAAGTGGATTTCGTATTCCAGCGTTTGGCCGGCGCCGGGCAAATGGTCGTAAAACACCAGATCGCATCCGAGCAGGCGATAGACGCGCTCGCTACGGTTCTTCAAATCGGCCCCAAGCCACGAGCATAGCAGGAGATCGGCTTGCCCCGCCTCGACGACGATGCCGGCGGGCATTCTTCCGTGATGAAGATACCAAGCACCGGGCTTGATGTCGGTCTGCGTCCAGATGGCGCCGGTTCCATGCGAGGCGGGCGCGCCGACGAGCTTGATGACCCGGTCGGCCAGCAGGAGTGGCGGCATTGGCATGCGCACCTGCCTCCGATATCCCTCCTGCGCCGCGAACAGCGGGCCAAAGACGCTGGCTATGGATCCGGAGGCGAGCGTCTCAAGTTCAGCGCGGCTGAAGGACACCTCAGGCCGCCGCTCTTTCGAAGCTCTGGGGGCCGCCCATTCGCCTCGCTTGGGCGCCAACGGCATGACTTCCGCGGCTTGTGGCGAGGCCATTGAGCGCGCATCGGTTTCCGTCAATCGCATCGGGGGCCAGTGGGCTGGGAAAGCGATCGTATTTCGCGCCATCGCCCTCCCGCTCCGCTCTTCACGAGGCCATGTGTAGGCCGGACTGTGCCGGGGTCAAAACGGGCCGCAGCGGCTCCCCGGCGCCGGTGAGGCCGAGCGTGATGTCTTGGCCCCCGAGGCCAGTTCGACAGAGCCGGATGCGCCGCGGCAGCGCCCCTGGCCAGGGACGCGATGGAGCGCTCGGAGCGTCCGGCGGGAGACGGCTTTCGTGCAACGCAAGGACAGCGGCCGCAGCCTCAATCAAACCGCTCGCCGCATGGGCGCTGCCAAAGGTCTCGCAGACTTGGCGCGCGTAGGGCGACCAGTCGAGTTCGTCACCGTTTGCCCCTGACACATCCGGATCGATGAAGGCGAGGACGTCGTCCTTGTCGCGAATTGCGTCCGCCTCGCGTTTCAGAACGAACACCACGGCGCCGTCGCCCTGACGCGCAGATCCGGGCGAGACCGCCTCGATCGCCGTGCGATGCACCGGCTCGACGCTGAGGTCGACTGCGCCCGCCAGAGCCGCCTCGGCTTCCCCCCTTCTCAGCGCCCGTATCGCCAGAGTCAGAGCGCGCAGCCCGGAGAGTTCCTCGGCCGCGACAGCACAGCTCGGACCATGCAGGTCGAGTTGCGCATTCAACCGGTTGGCGGGCAGGTTCGGCATGCCCCCGAGCGTTCCCGCAGCGTCGAGCCGGTATCGAATGACGAGGTCCGGGAAAACACCGGGCGCCAGTTCGGACAGACGGAGGCGAAGTCCATGACGGCAGGATTCCGCGTCGGTCTGCGAGCCGACGAAAACGGACGTCCGCGCCGGCAGATCCGGCACGGCTTTCGCCGCGTCCAGGGCGGCGCGCAAAATCAAGAGCTGCTGCGGCAGAGTCCGTTCGAAATCGCGCGGCGGAAAACGGATCTCCTCGAATGCGAACGGGATCATCTGCGCCGCGTCGCGCCGTCGCCCGGCGAACAAGTGCTCGCGGAAATCCTCAAGCCCGGCCCCATCCGCCACCCGGGCGCCAATCGCCACCACCGCGATCCGTGGGTCCAAGTCTCGACGCGGACCGCGCGCACGCCGCCTAGCCGCTCGCGTCTCGCCAATAAGCAGGTGTGCGTTCGCGCCGCCAAAACCAAAATTGCTGACCGCTCCGATACGAGGCTCCGTGTCCGGCCAGGGTTCGGCTTGCTGCACGGGACGAAAGCGCGACTGGGCGACGCATTCGGCCAGGACATCGCAATTCAAGGTCGGCGGTCGCACCCCATGATTGAGCGCCAGCACCAGTTTCAAGAGTCCGACCGCGCCCGACGCCGTTGTGAGGTGGCCAAAATTCGATTTGATCGAACCCACTGGGAGGTCGTCGCGCCCCTTATAGACGCGCCCGGTGCTTTCGATTTCGGTCGCGTCGCCCAACAAAGTGCCCGTTGCATGGCATTCGATTAGCGACACCTCATCGGGACCAATTCCTGCCGCGGCAAGCGCTGCAGCCATGGCGGTTGCCTGACCGGAGGCCGACGGCGCCAAAAGCCCGCCGGTCCGGCCGTCATTCGACAACCCGACGCCGAGAATGACGCCCAGGACGCGGTTGTCCGCCGCCAGCGCGTCGTCCAGTCGTTTGAGCGCAAGCAGGGCCGCTCCTTCGGCAGGCAGCAGCCCATCCGCCTCTGCGTGGAAGGGTCTCGATTGGCCGGTCGGACTGAGCGCGCCCAGCGCAGTGAAGCCGGCATGAAGCACGAGGGGGTCGATACGACTGACGCCGCCCGCCAGCATCAGATCGACCTCACCAGCATGAAGCCGGTCGCAGGCGATCTTAATGGCGTAAAGCGACGACGCGCATGCCGCATCCAGCGTGAAGCCTCCTGCGCCCAGGCCAAGACCGCGGCAAAGCATATCCGCCGGCAGTCCCGAATTGAAGCGATTGAGGGGATCTGGCAGGTGGGTCCGGCCGAGCCAGACCCCTTCGGCGAATTCGGCAAGCGCCGCGGTCGGATAGGCCAGATGGCCAAACACCGCGCCGGCCCGCAAAAGAGACGCATCGCCCGGGCTAAGGCCCGCTTCGGCCAGAGCGGCGCGACCGGCATGCAGAAGCCAGGCGACCAACGGATCAAGACGCCTTATGAGGGCCGGGTCCAGCGCTGTCGTCGCCGGGTCGAACACCGGCTCGAAACCGTTCACCCAGCCGCCCAGATCGCTCAGACTACCCTCTGAGCCGCCCGCGTGTTGAGCAGGCGTGATTAAGATCCGCCGCTTCTCCGCGCGCCAGCGGCCCTCTGGAATCGGCCCGATCGCGCTTTCGCCGCGGACGAGCAGCGACCATAACGAACTCGGATCGAAAGCTCGCGGCAACACGCAGCCGAGACCGACAACCGCGACCGGCGGAAAGTCCGCCGCCGCGACCGTATCGGTCGCCACGCCGGTCACGTGGTCATGCCTGCCGCCTGAGGCAGGCGGCCGCCGAGGATCACCTCGACGGGTCCGGCGCCCTCGCCCGCTTCCCCGCCGAGCATTTCGGCGACGAAGGCGTGGGTCCCCACGGTCATGGCGATCAGGGGGATTCCACGCCTTTGGAAATCACTGCGCAAACTGGGAGTGACCATGCCGCCGTCCCACGGCCCCCAGTTCAACGATATCACGTGACAGGCGGGGCCGCGCCGCGCTGCCTCGACCTGGGCCACCTTGTTCAGCACCTCATTGGCAGCGACATAGGCGGCCTGCCCGGGATTCCCGTAGCGGGCGGCGACGGAGGAGAAAAGGCAAATGCGCGACAGCGCGTCGCCGCGCGTGGCCGAGAGCAGCATCTGGAGCCCGGAAACCTTCGTCCGGAAAACGCGGAGAAACTGGTCGTCCGTTTGATCCGCGATCAAACGGTCCGCCAACACGCCGGCTCCGTGCACCACCCCGTCGATACGGCCCCAGTCGGCCCGCGCTTCGGCGACCGCCGCGTCGACCGCGTCGGCGTCGGTCACGTCGACGGCTCGGTAGCGCGCCTCGGCCCCGTCTGCCTGCAAGGCCGCAAGCGTGTCGCGAATCTCCCTGGCTGCAAGGGTCCGCGCCACGTCAGCGGCAAGGTCGAGCGGCTTGGGCTCCCGTCCCTGCCGAACCGCGACGTCGTACAAACGATGCGACACTTCGGCAGGGGTCGCGGCCTGGCGCAGGCCGTCGGTCTCGGGCTCCAGCGGAGTGCGTCCTAGCAACAGAAGACGCGGCCGCAGGCGCGGCGTCAATGCTCGCAGGCAAGCCGCGACGACGCCTCGGCCGCCTCCGCTCGCGACCAGCACCGCGCCCGCTGTCAAAGGCGGCCCACGTCGCAACGGGGAGCCCAGCTCCGTTTCTGCAAGCCCGAGACGACTCCCGTCTTCCCGAAGACCGACCTCGCACGCCTCGAGGGGTTCCAACAGGGCTGCGAGCAGGCGCTCGGCAAGGCGCTGCGGTCCCTGCGCGCCGCGCTGCAAGTCGATCGCCCGGACGATCGCATGCGGCCATTCCGTCGCCGCCGTTTTGGCCAGGCCAGCCATTCCGCCCAGCCATGCTCCCTCTCCAGCGCCACCGGACAGGCAGAAATCGCCTCCAGTGTCCTGCACTGTGACAAAGCTGCCGCCGCCTTTGGCTGCTCGCGCCGCGAAGGCTCGAGCTGCCGCGAACGCTTCCAGGTGAAGGCGCGCAAAGTCTTGATCCTGCTTGGCTTCCTCGAGCCCCTGCAGCGCGATCACCGCATTCGCCGCCGCGATGGCTTCCGGCGCGAGCACGGTGAGACCGGCCTTCCTGAGCAGACTGCCGAACGGAGCGGCGATCCCGGATCCATCCCCAACGATCGCGACAGACATTCCCGGAAGAAGGGTCGGACGGCCTTGGCCCTCACGCACGGTCACCGCCACGACGCCGGAGCGAGGCGCCGGCCTCGTCGCCGGCCCGGCGGACTTCGTGTCGGACGGCGCCGCGCTATTCAGCCGGTCCAGAATCGCCCGCAGGGTCCGCAACCCGGCCAGGTCGCGCGGATCGACCTCCGGCAGCCCGGGCGCCGTCTCTCGAAATGCGGCCAGAATCTCGACCCGCTTGATCGAATCGATGCCGAGATCCGCCTCCAGCTCCATGTCCGGGTCGAGCATCTCCACCGGATAACCGGTCTTGTCGGCGACGATTGTCAGCAGCGTCGCGGCGAGGTCGCGGCCGCTCGACGAAGGCTGAGCCATCGCGCCGGCTGGCGCCACGCTATTCAGCCGGTCCAGAATCGCACGCAGGGTCCGCAACCCGGCCAGGTCGCGCGGATCGACCTCCGGCAGCCCGGGCGCCGTCTCTCGAAACGCGGCCAGAATCTCGACCCGCTTGATCGAATCGACGCCGAGATCCGCCTCCAACTCCATGTCCGGGTCGAGCATCTCCACTGGATAGCCGGTCTTGTCGGCGACGATCGTAAGCAGCGTCGCGGCGAGGTCGCGGCCGCTCGACGAAGGCTGAGCCGAGGCTGGTATGGGCGAAGAGTTCGGGCGACGGCGCCATCGCGCCGGCTGGCGCCACGCTATTCAGCCGGTCCAGAATCGCGCGCAGGGTCCGCAACCCGGCCAGGTCGCGCGGATCGACCTCCGGCAGCCCGAGCGCGGTCTCTCGAAATGCGGCCAGAATCTCGACCCGCTTGATCGAATCGATGCCGAGATCCGCCTCCAGCTCCATGTCCGGGTCGAGCATCTCCATTGGATAGCCGGTCTTATCCGCGACGATCGCGAGCAGCGTCGAGGTCAGTTCATTGTTTGTTGCGGCAAGCGTCAGCACCGCCAGCGCCTCGGCGGCTGGCTGTTCTGGCCTTGGTCGCTTTGCCTCTGCCGGTTTCGGCTTCGGCGGTTCAACCGCAGCCAGGGCGGGGCCGGCCGGGGACATCGGCGGAGCCAGATCGGACCGGACGCCGGCGACCCCGGCGGCCGACAACAGCGCTTCGGTGTGCCGAAAGTAGGCGGCCTGCGCCGCCGCCATCGCCTGCTGGGACTGCGCATGAGCCTCGGCGCTGCGTCGCAGGGCCACCAGCACCACAGGGACATGCGGCGACTTACCGCTGATTGGCCGAGCCTGCGCCGAATCTGTCTGGACCTCGACCGGACGCGGAACCGCGGGGGCCCTATTGGGCGGCGGCATCGCGCTGCCATCCGTCGGCGGATAGGGCCTGCCGAATGTCGACCCGTCGACTTGCAGGGTCGCAGCATTGGATGGGGGAGCAGGCCGCGGGCCGGAAAAACTTTGCCACGCGAACTCGAAGTTCAGGCGGTGGCCCGCAACTGCGAGGGCGCCCAGAACCTCCCAGAATGACGTAATGCCGTGCCGGCCTCGTCTGTCCATTGACAGCGCCAGATGTGGCCGGCCGGCCAGGATGCGTTCGGTGAGCACGGTCAGGGCGGCGCCGGGTCCGACTTCCACGAACGTCGCCGTTCCGGCGGCGTACATGGCCTCGATCTGGTCCGAAAACCGCACCGGCTCCGCCAGCTGGCGCGCCAGCAAGTCACGAATCTGTTCTGGCTCGCATGGATATGGGGCCGCGGTGACGGTCGAATAGACTGGGATGTTGGGCGTTGTCACCGCAAGCAAGTCCAACGACGCCCGGAAGGGCGCCGCCGCTGGCGCCACAATCGGGGTATGAAATGCGGTCGCGACCGGCAGACGCCGGTGCTTGTAACCAAGCGCGGTCAACTCCTGGATGACGAATTCGAGCGGCGCAATTGGGCCGGCCAGCACGACCTGATCGGGCGCGTTGCGGTTCGCGATGATCACACCATCCGAACCAACTCGGGCCAGCAGCGCCTCAACGTCCGCCGCTGAATGAAAAACCGCAAGCATCCCACCCTCGGTCCGCCGCGCCGCCGCGGCCATAAACTCGCCTCGACACCGGGATGCGGAGCGCATTGCTGCCGCCTCCAACGCGCCTGCGCAGTAAAGCGCCGGCAATTCCCCGAAGCTATGACCGGCAACGGCGTCGGGCCGCATCCCAGCGGAACGCAGCAGCGCAAGCATCATCTGGCTGGTGATCCCGATTGCGGGCTGCGCGATTTCGGTCGTCGTGAGCGCGGATTCCTGGCCAACCCGCTCGTTCTCTTCGAAGGCGGTGGGGGGAAATACAAATCGGTGAATGTCGGCGATGTCCGGCGTCGCATCGGAGGCGGCGGCGTCCCAGACTTCGCGAGCCAGATCAAAGGCAAGCGCCAGATCGACGCCCATGTCTACATATTGACTCCCTTGACCCGGGAACAAGAAGGCGACGCGGCCTGGAACCGCCGGTTCCGCCGCTGCCGCCGCTCGCGGCGCCCGCACGATCGGACCGGCGGCGAGACGGCGCCCGACCTCTTCGATCTTGGTCGCAAGCTCGGCCGCATCCTCGACGACGAAGGCAGCCCGCACCGCCGCACTGGGATCGAAGGCACGCTGGCTAACTTGGGCGGCGTGCGCGAAACCCGTAGGCGCCTCCGCCAACCGGAGGATCTCGCGCGCACTCGAGACGCACGCTGGGACATCCTGTCCGGACGCCAGAACGAGCTCCGTCGGCATGGCGCGGATGCGCCGCGGCCGAGCGGCGCCGAGGTATTCCTCAAGGGTCACATGATAGTTGCTGCCGCCAAAGCCGAACGAGCTAACGCCCGCGCGACGCGGCTGGTCGCGGCCGCGGATCCATGGCCGCGCAGCTGCATTCAAAGCGAACGGACTGCCTTCGAGGCCAAGCTCCGGGTTGGGTCGGCTCACGTTGATGGTCGGCGGCAGCGCCTTGTGGTGCAGCGCCATGACCACCTTGCAAAGCGAGGCGGCGCCGGCGGCGCCTTTAGTGTGACCAATCTGAGACTTGATCGAGCCGAGCGTGCACCAACCCGCCGCACCCTCGGTTTCGGGAACAAAGACCGCCTTGAGCGCTTCGATTTCGGCCGCATCGCCGGCGTTTGTGCCAGTCCCGTGCGCTTCGAGCAGCTCGACAGAGTAAGGGGGATAGCCGGCCTCCGCATAGGCCCCTCGCAGCGCCCGCATCTGTCCTTCGGCCCGAGGCGCGTAGATGCTTTTCGCCCGACCGTCGGACGAAGCTCCCAGACCCCGAATGACCGCATAGATGGGGTCGCCGTCTCGCTCGGCGTCCGCCAGTCGGCGCAGCGCGAACATACCCGCGCCCTCGCCCAGCATGGTTCCGTCCGCATCCGCGGAGAACGGGCGGCACGCGCCGCTCCGCGACAACGCCGGCGTCTTGCTGAAGCAGACGAACATCATCGGATCGTTGGTCGCATCCACGCCGCCGGTAATGACGAGGTCCGCAGCTCCAAGGCGTAATTCTTGCGCCGCCATGCGCAGAGCGGCCAGCGAGCTGGCGCATGCGGCGTCCACCGTGCAATTGGCGCCGCCAAGATCGAAGCGACTGGCGATGCGGCCGGCGACGACATTGCCGAGCAACCCCGGGAACGTACTCTCCGTCCAAGGGGTGTAGCAGGCCTCGATCGCGGCGCAGATTGACTGCACCTGCGGCTCGGGCAGGCCGCTCTCGCGCAGCGCCCGCGTCCAAATCGGGCGTTGGAGCGACGCGTTCATCGACGAGAGCAGCGCCGTGCCAGTCGCAACGCCCAGAATAACGGCAGTGCGCTCGCGGTTGAGCCGCCCGAGATCGAGCCCGCAGGCGTCTTCCAGCGCCCGCTTGGCGACAATCAGCCCCAGCAGCTGCGAGGCGTCCGTCATCGGCACGTTCGCCGGCGGGATCCCGTTGGCCAGACTGTCGAATGCCACCTTCGGAAGGAACCCGCCGCGACGCGCATAGGTCTTCAGCGGGGCTGTCGGATCCGCGTCGTAATAATCATCGGGCCGCCAGTACTGCGGCGGCACGTCGCTCATCAGGTCCGCGCCGATGAGTACGTTGCGCCAAAGGTCTTCCGCATCCACGGAGCCCGGAAAGAGCGCGCCGACGCCAACGACCGCAAGCGGGATCGCGCGCGTTCCTCCCCGATCGATGCTCATGCTGTGTTCCCAACTGCGAGACGAAACGGATGCGGGGGTAATACGGATAGGTGTTATGCGAGAGGACGCGCAACGAATTCAAAAGCTTCTGACGGGACCTTCAGCCCCGCCGCCCGCAACTGTTGCGCGCGCGTCAGGCGAACCGCGCCCTCGAGCAGGTTCAGCGCGATTTGCACGACGCCCCGATTTTCCGGCGCCGCCAGGAAAGAGCCGGCCGTCCAATCGTTGAAAGCGCCCATCGCCGGTCCGCACCATATCTGGAAATCGAGTTGGCGCGAGAGGTCGGGATTGATCGGCCAGCGGCTGGACAGCCCAAGATACCAGCGGAACACCAGCGCCAGGGCATGGCGCGGATCGCGCTCCGCACGCGCCAGTTCGCTTGGATCGCGTGCGGCGAAGAACGCCATTGTCTCGGCCAAGATGTCGGCGAGCGGACGGCGGAAGACGTCCTTCTCCAACTGCGCCCGCGTCGCGGCGGGCAGCGCATCGAGAACTCTCGTGGGTCCGATACAATTCGTACAACTTGTTGGCGCGCGGGCCGAACAACGTACCGCGGCGCAAGACCTGGACTTTGACCCCCATTTCGAACATGTCGGCTGACGCCGCCATCATCACATCCGTGATGCCCGCGCTCGCCAGCATCGCTCGCGCTTGCGGCGACAGCCCGCTCTCGATGGAAGCTTGGTTCACGCTGCCGGTCAGCACGTAATCGGCCCCTAGCGCAAAAGCGGCCGCAACGGCGTGCGGCGTGCCGATCCCGCCGGCCGCGCCGATGCGCACATGCCCGCACGCCGGATTCGCGCGCCCAAGTTCACGCCGCAGCGCCAGCAGCGCCGGCAGCAGAATGGAGAGGGGACGGTTGTCGGTATGCCCGCCCGAGTCGGCCTCTGCCGTCACATCCTCGGCTACCGGCAGCTTTGCCGCCAGATCGGCCTCGGCCTCGTCAAGCTGCCCCGCGCCGACGAGAGCCGTGAGCATCGCCAGCGGCGGCGGCGCGATGAACTTGCGCGCCACCTCGATCCGCGAGACTTTAGCGAACAAATGATTGGGGCGGCGGATGTGTCCGTCCGGTTCTCGCCGGACGCCCCGAAACGCGTATCGCACGACGGCCGGGCTAAGGGCGAGGAACGCTGAAGCCGAGACGCGGCGCACTTCGCGGGCGAGAAACAGTTCGACCAGCGCATCCTCGAGACCGCTGATGTTGGGCGAATGGATCAGGTTGACGCCCCATGCCCGTCGGGTCATGTCGGGCGTCTTCATGATCCTGTCGATCGCCGCCTCGACCTCATGCAGCGACAGACCGGCTGCGCCAAAAAATCCGAGCATCCTGGCGTCGGCCATGGCCAGCACCATCTCGACCGTTGCGATGCCGCGCGCCATTTCTCCTGCGACATAGGCGAAGCGCAGGTCGTGCGCCTGCAGAAACTCAGCGCTTCCGAGCCATTCGGGATAGAGCGGCGGCAGCACGCCCAATTCCTCGCTCTCCGCTGGAATCGCATTGGCGAAAGCCGCCTCGATCGGTTCGCCGGCGCGTCGTCGGAACAGCGCGACCGCCTGGCGTGGATGCTCACAAAGCGAAAGCAGCGCGTCGTCTGACTGTAAATGTGCGTGGGCGCTCACCCCTTCACCCGGCGACGCACTCCCCGGCGTCACGGCCGCGTTAGGAGAACGGGTCGCTTGTGACCACATCGTGAACCTACGCGAGCATGGATACGGTGTCAGAGTGGACGTAGTCCAGCCGGAGTGTCAAGCCGCGCGATCCACTTCGGAACGTGTCAACGACAATGGAACTCCTGGGTTGGTAATTTAGGCTTGGATTTCAGGCTTGATTTGGGGCGGGTTGATCCAGACGGCGGTTGGCTTGTCGGGTGGCGAGGGGATGTTTTTGACGAAGCGGTTCGGGTTGGCGCGGAAGGCGTTTTCGAGGGTCTGCTTTCGGGCGTCGTAGACTTCGTCGGCTTGTCCGTAGTGGACCTGGTTTGGCGTCATCAGGCCAATTCCGAGATGGTGGTGTTCGGCATTGTACCATTGGAAAAACCTGCGGCAGAAGGCTTTGGCGTCCTGGATGGAGCCGAAGCGTTCGGGGAACTGAGGCTGGTATTTGCAGGTTTTGAAGAGGCTTTCCGAGAAGGGATTGTCATTGGATGTGTAGGGCCGGCTATGGGACTTGGTGACGCCCAGGTCGGCGAGCAACAGGGCGGTGGCTTTGGCTTTCATGGAGGGTCCGCGGTCGGCGTGCAGGGTGAGCTGGCCGGGCAAGACGCCGTGCTTGGCGGCGGCGTCCTCGAACAGCGGTTTGAACAAGGCGGCGCTTTCGGCGTCGGCGACCAGCCAGGCCACGACCCTCCGGCTGAAGATGTCGATGATCGCGTAGAGATAGAAGTAGGTCCATTTGGCCGGTCCCATCAGCTTGGTTATGTCCCATGACCAGACCTGGTTGGGGCCCTCGGCGATGAGTTCCGGCTTTTTGTAGACGGGGTGGCGCAGCTGGCGGCGACGCTCCTTCACCTCGCCGTTCTCGTGGAGGATGCGATACATGGTCCGGATCGAGCAATGATAGAGGCCTTGGTCCAGCAACTCGGCGTAGACTTCCGCCGGGGGTTGGTCGACGAACCGGGGTTCACGCAACAGATCGAGTACGGCCTGACGCTCGGAAACGGCCAGCGCCCTGGCGGGACGAGGGCGCGGACGGAACGGCGCGGGAGGGCGCCGGGCTGTCGCGGTCCGGCGATGGAAGCTGGCGCGCGACAGGCCCAGCGCCGCGCAGGCCGCGCCGATCAGCCCGCCGCCGGGAGGCAGGGCCGCCACGGCGTCCATCAGGACGCCTCGTCGCCGGGCATCGACAGGCCCAGCAGCAAAGCCACTTTTTTTTGGATTTCGACGATCGCCTCGGCGCGCTGCAAGCGCAGCGTCACGCTTTTGTAGTCGCGCTGCAACTGGGCATGTTCGGCCGCCAGCGGATTGGGCTCGGCGACCTTGGGGCCGCGCTTGACGGCCTTCAGCGCCTCGCTGACGCCGGCGTCGCGTTGCCGACGCCAATCCGTCAACAGCGAGGAATAGAGCCCCTCGCGCCGCAGGATCGCGCCAATGCCGCCCGGCCCCGCCTCATCGACCTGGCGAAGGATCCCAAGCTTGTAGGCGGCCGTGAACGTCCGACGTCGTGGCCGGTCGGAGAGTTCAGGCGAGGCCGCCGATGGCGCCGCAACGGTCGAGTAGGCACGAAGGATTGCTCCTTCGCGCCTCTCACAGAACCGGACATGCGGGCCTCGCATCCGGCTCTTTGGATCGATATCTCAGAGCTCCAGCACGAGCTGGGCCGAAACCTGCGGTGGGTTGAGCCACGCTGGCGTTGGGACCGCTCGTCTTCTTGCGCTTCGCTTTGTGCAGCAGAAAGCTTCGCCGCTCGGATGCGTCCGAGCGCTCATCCTTTCCGCCCCCCGAAGGGCTGTCGGCGAACACGAAGCTCAATTGTCGTGGTCCCGATCGGCGTCCAAAATTGACCCCCCTTGTGAAGGGCTCGGACGGTAGCGCTCGCCCCGGTGGAGCTGGTCGGGGTTGCGCAGCCGGGGCGAGCGCGGTTCGGTGAGGCGCCGGCGTTGGTCACGTGCGGTTCTTGAAGCGCCGGCTCTTGTGCCGAGCGGACGTAGCGCGGGTCAATCTCGGCCGAAGCCGCGGGGCGGAACGATCGCCTGGAGTTCAGTGAGGTCGAGGTCGCAGATCGCCTGCAACGCCTCGGCGGTGGCGCTGTCCTCAAGGTTCTCCGGCAGAGCTTCCAGCCAGGCGGCATACTGACCCTGCAAGGTGGCCAGCTCGGAGACAGCGTCGCGCCAACGCTTGGCGCGACTGCGGTGATCGAGGGGTCGCCATATCCGGACTGCCGGCGTCCCGGACTCCCGAGCGGCGCGACAGCGCGCCTGGCGCTCGGCGTCGGTCATCGGTCGCTCGCCGATCGGCTTGCGCGGCATGGTCCACTCCGAAGCGTGACGTCACGAAATCCCGGTCATGAGACAGCGCTCAGGCGCGGTTCTTGAAGCGCCAGCTTTCGTTCCCGGTCTCGACGATGTCGCAGTGATGGATGAGGCGATCGAGGAGCGCCGTGGTCATCTTTGGGTCTCCGAACACGCTCGGCCATTCACCGAAGGCGAGATTGGTGGTGACCAGGATCGAGGTGCGCTCGTAGAGTCGGCTGACGAGGTGGAAGAGAAGCTGGCCGCCGGCCTGGGCGAACGGCAGGTAGCCGAGCTCGTCGAGGACGACGAAGTCCATGCGGGTAAGATAATCGGCCATGCGGCCATGCGGCCCTGGCGCCCGGCGCGCGTCTCGGCCTCGAGCTGGTTGACGAGATCGACGGTGGTGAAGAAGCGGCCGCGCCGTCCGGCGCGAATGCAGCTTCGCGCAATGGCGATCACTGCGTGCGACTTGCCGGTGCCGGTTCCGCCGATGAACACGGCGTTGCGCTGCTGGGCGATGAAGCCGCCGCCGGCGAGGTCGCGAACGAGCGCCTCGTTGATCGGCGTGTCCTTGAACACGCAGTCGTCGAGATCCTTGGCGAGCGGCAGCTTGGAGGCCGTGATCTGATACTTGATCGACCGTGCCTGCTTCTCCGAGATCTCGGCGCGCAGGAGATCGCCGACGAAGCGCTGCGGCTCGTGCTGGCGCTTGAGCGCGGTCGCGAGCGTCTCGTCGTAGGCGGCCTTCATGCCGTAGAGCTTCAGTTCGCCCATCATGTCGAGGACTTCGGTTCGCTCCATCGTCAGGCGCTCCTTAGGGTGTCGTAGCGGGCGCAGTCGGCGACCGGCGCATGGCGCAGGCTGAGCGCGGCGGGGGTGTGGATCGGCGGCGCCGGTCCGGGATCGCGCCGCCGCGCCAGAATGTTGAGGACGACGTCGGCCGAATGAACATTCTCGGCGAGCGCCTGGGCGCAGGCGGCCTCGACCGCCGGCAATCCGTCGGAGAGCACCGCGGCGAGAAATCTTGACGAACTGCCGGTCGCCGTCGTCGGAGCCTGCGAGCTTGCGCTGGATGCGGTCCAGCGCCGCCGGCAGCACCCAGTCCCTGAACGGCGCGCCGTTGCGCAAGGCGCCGGGCTTGCGCGCCAGGACCGGCACGTAATGCCAGGGATCGTACTCGATCTTGCCGCGGCCGAACGCGCGCGGGTGCTCCGCGACAACCCGCCCGTCCTGGCGGATGACGATGCGGTCGGCGTAGGCGTGGATGTCGACCGGACGGCCGACGGCGCTGGCGTTGACCGAATATCTGTTGTTGTCGAAGCGGACGAGGCAGGTCTTCGACACCGAGGCCGGCAGCGCGTGGAATCCGTCGAAGCGGACGCCATAGGGAATGAGCTTCGGCCGCTCCTCCTCAAAAACGTCCCAGATCGTCCGCCCGCTCTGCTCGGGGTGGGCGTGCGCCTTGGCCCAGACCACACATTTGTCGATGAGCCAGGCGTTCATCTCGTGGTAGCTCTTGACCCTCAGACGCGGCGTGAGGAAGCGCTCGCGCACCAGCCCGACCTGGTTCTCGTGCCTCACCTTTCTCCCAACCCGCGGCCGGCGTGCAGGCGACTGGGTCGACGAGGTGGTGCGAGCACATCTGGAGGAAACGGCGATTGTACTGGCGGGCCTTGCCGACGAAGACCGTCTCCACCGCCGTCTTCATGTTGTCGTAGATTCCGCGCCCGCAGGCGCCCCGAAAGAACGCGAAGGCGCGGTCGTGCGCGTCGAACACCATCTCCTGCGTCTCGCGCGGATAGGCGCGAACGAACATCATGCGGCTCATGCAGAGCCGGACGTGGGCGACTTTCACCGTCGTCGTCACCCCGTCGATGACGACGATCTCGTGGCTCCAGTCAAACTGGTAGGCTTCGCCCGGCGCAAACGTCAGGGGAATGTAGGCTTCCGCCGTCGCGCTCGCGTGCTGCTCGCCCCAGCGCCGCGCATAGCGGCGAACAGCGTCGTAGCCGCCCTCGTAGCCGAGAGGCCGCAACGCCGCGTAAATGCGGGTCAGCGTCAGCCGCTCGCGCGCCGGCGCCTCGGCGTTCGCCGTCAGCAACCGGTCGAGCGCCTCCGTCCACGGCCCGAGCTTCGGCCGCGGCTGGACCTCGCGGTCATAGGAAAACGCCGTCTCCCCCGACCGCAGGATCCGCCGCACCGTGTTGCGCGACAGATGCAGGGTCCGCGAGATCTCCTTGATCGACTTCCCCTTGCCCAGATGCTCGCGCCGTATCCGACCAATCGTCTCCACAATCAGCATCCCTTACCGCCCGCTTCGCGCCAAAGCAGGCAGACGACCAAACCGGAAATCGGGGGGTCAATTTTGCACGCCGATGACGCCCCTCAGGGGGTCAATTTTGCACGCCGAAACACAGTCATTGGCACGGAGGGAACAGGCCCTGCGCTCCTAGCGCGTCAAACTCGAACTTGAACAACAGAGATACTCCACATAGCGTTCAATCCCTGCGATCCTGTTTCAACCGCAGAAGAGACCGCAAGGCGTCGACAAGAGGTGTTTGACTCGTGTCCACTATCGCACGGCTGGAAGAGCGATTTGAGCGGTTCGTCCAGCGGACCCGCACCGATTCCTATGCATTGAGCGTGCCCGGGTTGCCCGGACAGGTTGCAGTCTATTGTCTGGAAATGCTGATGTGTCAGGACCGCCTTACGCAAAAAGCTCTGGCCGCATGGAAGGACCAGCCTCCGCCGGAGGGGTATCGCGGCGCAATCTCGCCCGGACAGTTCTTACTGGCGCATGGCATAACCTACGAGATCGCGGTCGGGTCGCTCGACTCCGTTCCACGTTCCGGACCTGCCATCGTCGTCGGCAACCATCCCTATGGCATAGTCGAGGTGGTGATGTGCTTCGACACCGTAATGAAGACACGTAAGGACGTCTTGGTGATCGCCAACTATTGCTTTTACGCCAATCCATTGGTCAAGCCATACATGGTGCCGATCGATTTTCGCGGCGGCGCCCGGGCGGCCAAGATGAACCTGCAATCGACAGTGCAATTTCGCGATCATGTGCGAAATGGCGGCATCGGGCTGATCGCGCCATCAGGCACTGTCGCGACGCGTTACGATCTCTCAAAGCCGGCGACAGAACCCGAATGGAGCACGTCAGCCGCCAAGTTGGCTATGAACCACAATGCAACCGTCGTGCCAATGTGTTCCGAGGGCGAGGCGTCGACCCTCTTCCATCTCGCGAGCAAACTGGGACCTGCGCCGCGTCTCGCGGTCATGATGCTCGAGAATTACCGGCTGCGGAACCGGCACATGCGCGTGGCTGTCGGTGCGCCCGTGTCGCCCGAAACGCTGAGAGGCTTCGGTTCCGCGGGCAAGGCGACTGAATTCTTGCGCGCACAGGTCGACGGCTTGCGCACCGCATTGGCCGTTCAGGCAAGTCCGGCCGCCCAGCTGGCTGGAGCGACGAAATAGAGGCCCGCGCCCGAAGTGTATCCCGTGGCCTAAACCTAGATCGAGGGATTCAGCGTGGCCTTACGTCTCCGCCATCGCGAACCGGTCGTCGATGCTTTCTCTGGTTGTGTACGCGCGAAAAGTTGGCTCGCGCATTCGCGCCCCCTGTACCCGGGCACGACGTTCGCACATTCGATGAGCGCTGAACGGTCGCCGGGAAAATCCACAACAAGGCTCCGAGGAGGTTGAATCCGCTCCCGGAAAACGATGGTCTCGCCAAAAAGCCATCTTCCGAGGCGGGGGCGTCCCACGTCGGACCGCCACCGCTCCGCCCTTGCTTGCGCACTTTGCCTTTCCGCGCCAATCTAATGTCCCGTTCTCCGCCAATCTAGGATCTCTTCAGCGCAGCGCGCCGTTGCTTCGACCAGGCAGTGAGGCGGAGACTTGGCGTTCCGCGAGGGAGGAGATGGCTCACGGTTCTGTCAGTCAAAGTGTCATTTCGGAGGGGGTGATCGCTCCCGAGGCGAGGCAGGAAGCGCTCGTCGCTGTGTTCAAGCACGTCTATGCGATGACCGGGGATGAAGCGCACGCGCTCGCCTCCCGGTGTCGGTTGCACCTTTTTTCCGAAGGCGAGTCGATCGTGCGGGAGGGAGAGCGAGCGACGGCCGTTCACTGGATCATTGCCGGTCAGGCGTCGGTATTGCGAACTCACGCACAGAGAGGGTCGTCTTGCGCTCCTCGAACTCCATCCGGGCGAAGTGGTGGGCGAAATCGCCTTTCTGAGGCAAAATCTCGACGCCGTTTACAGCGCGACGGTTCAGGCGCGCGAGGTCACCCTGGTCGCGTCGGCGAACTTCGCGACCCTTCGGAACGATCCGGATCTGGAGAGCCCGCGAAACAGGCTCGTCGAACGCTTCGGCAGGATCGCCGCCGAGCGGCTGAACGCGACGTCCGCTCTGACCGCCGATGCCATGAGCACTGGCATGTGGCGCGAGCGGCGGCTCGCCCTCCACCTCAGCGCGATCATCGCGGTGCTCGCGGTGTTTGTCGTGCTCAGCAACAGCCTCGACGTTCTCCGAAAAGTCGCCTCTGCGCGCATGAGCGGCGCGGCGTTTCAGACGACCTTCTATCTTACCTACGACACCGCCCTCGGCGTCCTGTTCTTCTGGCTTATCCACACGCTCCAGGAGCAGCCGAGGGCGCTAGGCCTCCATCTCATCCGCTGGCCTCGACAGGTCGCCGCCGGATTGGTTTGGAGCGTTCCGGCTTTGGTGGGCGCGGCGGCCCTTCGCGCATGGCTTTACTCGGACGAGCCGGTTTTCTCGATCTACGCGTTGACGCGCGAATCCGATTTTTTCACGCCCGGAGCGGTCGCGGGCCTCATCGTATATGTCTTCTACCTGTGTCCGGGCCAGGAATATGTGACCCGCGCCGGGGTCCAGGCACCGATCATGAACGCGTTTAGAGCACGGCTTGCGTGGGTCGGGGCCGTGGTCTCGACGCTTGTCGCGGCCGTAATGTTCGGGGCCATGCACGTCGGTTTCGGCGTTACGGCCGTTCTGATCACCACGCTCGCAGGACTCTATTGGGGGATAGTATTCGTGCGAACCCGCAGCGTGCTTGTCGTTGCAGTATCACACATTGTCGTCGGGGTTGCCGCCTTCTATTGGTTCGGGCTGATCCGGTGACCCGGCCGAAGGGCCTCCTACCTAATACCAGGTCCCTAAAAGGCGAACCCATGAGCCCATTGCCGAGTTCCGATTGACATTATTAGCCACGGGCGTTCGACCAGTTTGTTCCAGTTGAAGCAGCAATGATCGAGGATGTCGTCGTAGCTTTTGAAGATTCGGTTCGAGAGCCAGTTGTCGCGCATATATTGCCAAACATTTTGGTGCTTATAGCGTGACTTGTTGATACCGGCTATCCTGGCGCTCTGGTGGAGACCGGGCATGGATCCGACAGCGTTTAAGAGTTGGCTTAGCGGGATCGCGTCGTTGACCGAGCCGCAACGGCGATCGGCGTGGCAGGCATTGGCGCTATCGGAGGCGGCGGCGAGCGCTGGGGCCGAGGCACTGGCGGCGCCGGAGCCGGAGCGGGCTCCGGCTCATGCAAGTCCGCCGGCAGATCAAATCCAGCCCGCGAGTTCGCCAGCGCCACGGCACGCGGCGGAGCGGGGCAGCGCGGCCAGTATTGCCGAGCTTGGCCAGCGTCGGGTGGACAGCGTTGGTTGTCCACACTGCGACAGCGGCGACGTCGTGCGCTGGGGCCAGGCGAGCGATCTGCCCCGTTACCGTTGCAAAGCCTGCCTGCGCACCTTCAACGCGCTGACGAAGACGCCGTTGGCGAAGTTGCGCATGAAGGACAAATGGGCCGCACAGGCCGAGGCCATGATTGAGGGCGTCAGCCTAGCGAAAGCCGCACAGCGCTGCGGTGTGCATCCCACCACGGCGTTTCGCTGGCGGCACAGATTTCTTGCCGCGCTGTCTGGCGATAAACCAAAGGCGTTGAGCGGCCTCGTCGAGGGCGACGAGACGTTCATTCTGGAATCATTCAAAGGCAAACGCTCGGGGATACCGCGAAAACCGCGCAAGAGAGGCGGCAAATCGGTCAAACGCGGGCTGTCCGCCGAACAGATCCCAATCATCGTCGCACGCGACCGCAATGGTGCCACCACCGATGCGGTCCTACCGAAACTGGATTGCTGATTCCTGGCGAAGCCGCCCACCAAAACGAGATGATGTCGCCCGTCGTAACGGAATGATGTTGCCCACCAGAACGAGATGATGCCGCCCACCGGAACGGAATAATGCCGCCCGGGGATTTTTGACGGCGACGAGCGCCTCCGCTGGCCTGTTTAGGGTCGCTCCTTTGGCAATCCAAGGGAGCGATCGATGCCAGCGGAAAGAGTTTTGATGCGCCAGGCGCGCGAGATCATTCGTCTGAAGTTTTCGGCCAGCCTGCCGACGCGTGAGATCGCGCGGCGTCTTGGTCTCGCACCTTCAACGGTTCGGGAGACGTTGAGTTGTTTGGAGGGCGCTGGGCTTTCCTGGCCGTTGCCGGAGGGGATCGGCGACGCCGAACTGGAGGCTGCGCTTTACGCCAATCGCAGAAGCAAGCAGGGACACCGCCGCCACGCCGAGCCGGATTGGCCTGCGGTCCATCGAGAGTTGAAGCGCAAGCACGTCACTCTGCTGATCGTCTGGGACGAATATGTCGCGGCCAACCCGGGCGGCTACAGCTATTCGCGGTTTTGCGAACTCCTGAAGGGCGACCTCGCCATCCGCCCAGTGTTCCATCAAGACGAGAAGCGCATCGAAGCGCACATCTTCATAGCCTTCCTCGCCTATTGCCTGCAGATCACCCTCACCCGCCGCCTGCACAGTCTCGCCCCGGGCCTGACCGCACGCAGTGCGCTGGCGAAGTTCGCCGCCGTGCAGATGATCGACGTGCACCTGCCCACGACCGACGGCCGCGAGATCATCCTCACCCGCACCACCGAACCCGAGCCAGACCTGCGCCTCCTCATCGACCGCCTGAAGCTGCAACTGCCGGCCCAGCCGCCCCCCAAAATCACCGCCGCCAAGCCCCCCGCCCAACACCTCCTGTAGTGAAGACCTTTTCGCTCAAGGCATTGTTTTCCTTGATGCCACTACCCTCAAAATGGTCGAATCCGCGAAGACGGGTTAACCCGACTTTCTCAACCGAGGTAGCGCGCGAGCGGAAAGGCGCGTGGAATCAAGGGTAGGCTGCCGAAGGTCTCCACTACATGGGGCGCAACGGGAGCTGCGCCGCCGGACCGGGAACGGCGATTCGCGGCGGCGGCTGCGGCGGCAGGGCGAGGCCGAGTTGTTGCAGGAGAAGCTTCTGGTCGACATTCGGCTCGGTGTGTCGGCACATGATCAGCGTTCGGCCGTCGGTGGTGGGGAAGTGGACGTCGAGCATTTGTATGCCGGCGAGCTTGTCGAGCACGGCGCGCGGGGTGAGGCCGGCGGCCATCGGCCGGAGCCGGGCGCGCAGCGTGACGTGCAGGCAATAGGCGAGGAAGGCCACGAAGATGTGCGCCTCGACGCGGCTCTCGAGCTGGTGGTATAGCGGGATTCCGGGCCCATCCGAAAATCGTTTGACCGATTCGAGCGGGATCGATTCCAGTCGCCTGGTGAAGACGAATCGCAATTTCCTCAGCGCAGCGGATCGGGCCGACCTGGTGAAGATCGTCAGGAACGGGCTGGAGGAGCATCGCATCGTCCGCCGGGCGAATGCCATCCTTCTGCTCGACAAGGGCTGGTCCTACGCCGAGGTCGCCGAAGCGCTGTTCCTCGACGACTTGACCATCCGCATCTGGCTCAAGGAATTCCAGGAAGGCGGCGTCGAGGCGATCGTCCTGTTCGACCTGAAGGGCGGAACCGGACGGCTGTCGCCCCTCCAGATCGACGAATTGCGCGCCTGGGCGACGGAGGGGCTGCCGACGTCGACCACCGAAATCGGGCAATTCATCCTGGATCGGTTCGGGTTCGACTATGGCCGCTCCGGACTGATCAAGCTGATGAACCGCATCGGATTCGACTGGAAGAAGCCGGAATCCGTGCCCGGCAAGATCGACGTGGAAACCCAGCAAAAGTTCATCGACGCGCATGAGGACTTGCGCAACTCGCTCGGCCCGGACGAGACGGTCGTCTACGTCGACGCCGTCCATCCGACCCACCAGGGCAAGCCCGCTGGACGCTGGCTGCCGCGCGGACAGCGCTGCGCGCTTCCCGCGGCGTCCGGGCGCGACCGGCTGAACCTGCACGGCGCGATCGACCTGGAGACCGGACAGACCCGCATCATGGATGTCCAGACCGTCGACGCGGCAAGCACGATCGCCTTGTTCGAGGCGCTGGAGCGCTCCAATTCGACGATGAGCCGCATCCATGTTTTCCTCGACAACGCCCGCTACCACCACGCCAAAGTCGTCCAGGGCTGGCTGCAACAGCCAGGGAGGCGCATCGTCCTGCACTTCGTGCCGTCATACTGTCCGCATCTCAACCCGATCGAGCGGCTCTGGAAGGTGATGCACGAAAACGTCACCCACAACAGATGCTACGCCAAATTCCGCGACTTCGCCGAAGCCGTGCTCGGTTTCCTGCGTGAAACCGTGCCACAGCGGTTCGACGAGTTCTCGTCAACCATCACCGACAATTTCCGCGTCATCGACCCGAAGGAATTTCGGATCCTCGCGTGACACCGCTATAGATCGGCCGGAGTTGCAGATCGTCCTTGAGGTTCTTGAAGGCCGCCTCGACTTCGACGAGTTGAATGTAGAACCGCCACAGGTCGGCGGGATCGCGCCCAGACATGTTGGTGCGCAAAAGGTAGCGGCCTTCGCGCCGGCGCGCCTGGCGCAGCTTCTTGCGGTTGAGCGCGTAAGTGAAGGCGGCGGTGTGGGGATCGACCTTGATGTCGAGGAGGCGCCAGGCCGCGGGCGCCTTGGCTTTGGCGGCGCCGAGCTTCATCAGTAGGCTCTCGCGGGTGAGGTCCATCAGCGCCAGCGTCTCCAGGCGCGCCCACAGCCATTTCAACCGCCGCTTCCGCATGGCGCGCTCCTTGTCGATGCGCGCCCGGCTCTGGGCGAACACGTAAAGCTCGTCGTCCTCGGCCAAGAGCTTCACTTCGACGCCCGGCCGCACCTCATGCCACGGCAGGCCGACGAGAGACTTCTCCAGCTTGCCGAGGCGTCCCTTCGGGGTCCCCACCAGATAGGCGACCGGCGGATCGGATTGCCGCATTTCGGCGAGCACGTCCTCGGTGGGGATGCCGCGGTCCATCACCCAGATGCGCTCCGCCTTGCCGTACTGCGCCTCGATCTTCGAAAGGAAGGCGCGCAGCGTCGTCTTGTCGGAAGTATTGCCGGGGAGAACCTCGTAGGCGAGCGGAAAGCCGTCGGGTGTCACGACGAGCGCAATGACCACCTGCACGCAGTCCGGACGCTTGTCGCGGCTGTAGCCGTAGCGGCGTTTGTCGCTGTCGTCGTCCGGCGGGTCGGATTCGAAGTACGTGCTGGTCAGATCATAGAGAAGGACGTCGAAGCGGGCGCCGAACAGATCCTGCCACCGCCGGCGCAGGTGCGTGAACAGCGCCGGCTTGTGCTCGACGAGCTTGTCGAGGCAACGATAGAGCGCGTTCTTCTCGACCAGCGCGAAATCTTCGCCGAGCAGATCGCCCATGGCGCTTTGCTCGAACCACAGCCGGTGTAAACGCCATTCGCTGCCCGGATCGATGAGCCGGTAACACGCCAGCGTCTGGAGAATGTGCCGCCAGCAGGTTCCTTCGCGGGAATTGGGCAGACGGGCCGCCCAGAAGCGGTCGAGTTCCAGTTGCTCGTAGAGCTGGCAGGCGAGCCAGCACGCGCCCCATTGCCGCGGCCGGTGCAGTTGCATGGCCCCGAGCCGGATCTGCACGCCGTGGCCCTCGGCGTGTTCGGGCAGCGGCCGATCGGCGGGGAACAGGGCCAATTGGGTCGGCTGTCGCGCCTCCTCGTCGAAAGCTTCGATCACCCGGCACCACGCCTCCTCCTGGCTGTCGTTGATCTCGCCAAGAGAAAGCACCCCGCGCTGCACCACCTTGCCGCCGGCGCAGCGCTTGCTCTCGACAATGCTCCAGTAGCAGTGCTCCTTGCCGTCCTTGAGACGGCGATTTGGCTGGCAAATACATGGCGACCCCAGTCTACGCCAAACGCGCAATCTGAAAAGATACTAGGTCTCCACTACACGGCTATTTCAAAACCCGGCCATTGATCCGACTCTGCTCTTTTGCTCCTTCCCAGCCCCAAAATTCGTTCCCAGCCTGCTCCGGTTGAGAAAGTTCGGGGCTAATAGAATCGCCGCCGCCAAGCCCCCCGCCCAACACCTCCATGTAGTGAAGACCTTTTCGCTCAAGGCATTGTTTTCCTTGATGCCACTACCCTCAAAATGGTCGAATCCGCGAAGACGGGTTAACCGCCTACTTGATCTGACGGGCGGCATTGGCTGGCCGTTTTTTGGTCATGCGACGGCGGGTACTATCTCCGAGCTGATCACATTGCAGGGTCACTACGCCGCCTGGCTGCAAGCCCTGCCAGACAACCTCCAGGACAGCGCCACCGCCGAGGCGCTGCAGGCGATCTGCGACCTCGACCTCACTGAACTCCAGGCAATCGTTCCGCCGCCCCGGCTTCGGCCGAGACTGACCCGCGCAACGTTCCAAACTACCGTTCCCCGCCAACCCGCGCTCGCCCCGGCAGCGCAATCCCGACCAGCTCCGCCGGGGCGAGCGCTGCCGTCCGCGTCCTTCACAAGCAGGGGTCCCCATTCAATGCAAACCCGGGGTCCCCTTTCGATGACCATTGACACCATTATCTGCGAGGCGATTGGAGGCGGATATGCCCGGGCGCGCCGTGCGTTCGAGCGTGTCGGGGCCAATGATCGCGCCGGCGATCTCCTCGGCACCGTCGACCCCGTGCGTGTCCCCCGCGATGGCCCATGTCTGAGCCTGACCTCGAAACGCGAGGGCAAGCGCAAGGAGAAACTCGACATTACGGTCCCCGCGCCCTTTGCCGCGAACCGTGACTGTTGTCTCTCCGCCGGACAGCAGGACACAAGGCGTCGGAGAAGGCTGACCATAGAGGCGAACCTGTTCGGCGATGCCCGCCATTAGCCTTCGATGGAGTTGCCGAAAATGAAAGGCGAGACCCCTGCGGCCGCGGATACGCCGCCGCGGCCAGCCTTCCGCCCTTGGTTGCGCTGAGGTGCTTTCAAACGCAGTTCATCTCGTCGATCGAAGCGGCCGATTCAAGCAGCGCCCGATTGACAGCCTGCTTGTCGGTGAGGCTTATGCCTTTGGCAGGTGCGCTCAGCAGAGCTGATCCCCCGCCGGAAATGAGGGCAACGACCAGGTCGTCCTCGCTGAGACCCTTCACCAATGAGAGGATCCGGCGCGCCGCGTTCTCTCCCCCGTTGTCCGGCACCGGATGCGCGGCCTCGAATTTCGATGCGCTCGCAGGGCGCTCCATGTCCGTAGCGCGTCACGACAAGGCCTGAGTAGTCACCGGCGCCGTTCTCCTCGAAAGCGCGCGCCATTGCAGCCGAGGCCTTCCCGAAGCCGACCACAATGGTCCAGCCCTTGGGCGGCGCGGGAAGATGGCGCGGCACGACTTTCGCTGAGTCCGCCTCAGCGACTGCAGAGTTGAAGAGTTGTCGCAGGAACGCACGTGCCGATCGGTCATCCATGAATCCTCCTAAGCCGCTTTCCAAGCTATTCACGTTGACGGCGCCGATCCAATCGCATGATTGGCCATGACTTCGAGGGCGCGCACAATCCCGGAGTGATCCCACTTCGCCCCGCCATGAGCCTTGCACGCGTTGAAAAGCTCCTGAGTGTTGGCCGTATTCGGAAGCGCTACCCCGAGCGCTCGCGCGCTCGACAATGCGAGATTGAGGTCCTTCTGGTGCAGCTCGATGCGGAAGCCTGGATCAAACGTGCGTTTGATCATGCGGTCGCCATGCAGCTCGAGAATACGCGAGGCGGCGAGGCCGCCCATGAGGGCCTGGCGCACCTTAGCCGGATCAGCGCCGGCGCGAGAGGCGAACACGAGCGCCTCGCCGACCGCTTCGATCGTCAGCGCGACCACGATTTGGTTGGCGACCTTGCAGGTCTGGCCTGCGCCATTGCCGCCCACGAGGGTGATGTTCTTGCCCATTTTTTCCAGTAATGGCTTGACCTTGTCGAACGTTTCCTGCGAGCCGCCGCACATGACGGACAGAGACGCCTGCTTGGCCCCAACCTCGCCTCCGGATACGGGAGCGTCGAGGTATGAGCAGCCCAGCACTTCGATGCGCTGTGCAAACTCCTTCGTTGCGACGGGCGAGATCGAGCTCATGTCGATGACCGTCTTGCCAGGACTGAGGCCGTCGGCGACGCCGTCCTTGCCAAACAGCGCAGCCTCAACGTCCGGCGTGTCCGGCACCATGATGATGACGGTGTCGGCGCGCTCGGCGACTTCTTTCGCTGATTTGCAGGCGTTCCCGCGACTGGCCAGGTCGGGCGCGACTGCCGAGCGGCTGAAGAGACTGAGCCCATGCCCGGCGTTGATGAGATGCCTCGCCATGGGCCTGCCCATGATGCCGAGCCCAATGAATCCGACCTTCGCCATATCCGTTCACCCTGAATTTGCCGGAGCGTCAAGCGACCGCGGCGCGCGCAAGCCAGCCGAGCCCTTCCACCGTCGTCGTCTTCGGCTTGTATTCGCCGCCGATCCAGCCGTCATAGCCAATCTCATCTATTCGGCGGAACAGGAAATCGCAGTTGATCTCGCTGGTCCCCGGCTCATTGCGGCCCGGATTGTCGGCGATCTGAATGTGGGCGATTCGCGGCAGGAGCTTTTCGATCGTCGCCGCCAGCTCTCCTTCAGTGCGTTGCATATGGTAGATGTCGTACTGCAGCCATAGGTTTCGCTCACCGACCTCCTCGAACAGCTTCAGCGTCTCGTCGGTGCGGTTGAGATAGAAGCCTGGAATGTCGTAAGTATTGATTGGCTCGATGAGGAGTTTGATTTCTGCGCCCTCAAGCTCACGCGCGGCGAAGCGCAAGTTCTGAACCAGCGCCTCGCGAGCCTTTCCCGGCTCGGTGTCCTTTGGTGGAATGCCGACAAGACAGTTCAGTTGGCGGCACCCGAGCGCCTTCGCATATGACAGCGCCTGGCCGACGCCTTCACGAAACTCTATTTCGCGGCCGGGAATGCACGCGATGCCACGTTCGCCCTTCGCCCAGTCGCCGGCCGGCAGATTGTGCAGCACTTGCGTGAGGCCGTTTCTCGCGAGCCGCTCGGCTAGTGTCTCCTTCGGGTAGGGATAGGGAAAGAGGTACTCCACACCGTGGAACCCGGCCTTCGCCGCCGCGTCAAATCGGGCGAGAAAGTCGACCTCGTTGAACAGCATGGTGAGGTTGGCGGCAAACTTCGGCATCGAATTTGTCCTTGTGTGCGTCTCAGTCGAGCAGGGCAATGGCGGTCGGCGCGTCGCTTCCGTCCCTGGCGAGATCCTCGAACTCTGTGATGGCGTCGATCTCGACACCCATCGAAATGTTGGTGACGCGCTCGAGGATGATCTCGACGACGACGGGCGTCATCAATTCCTTCGCCATCGAGCGCGCTCGCTGGAGCGCGTTTCCGATCTTCTCCGGTTCGGTGACGCGGATCGCCTGGCAGCCAAGCCCCTCCGCCACTTTGACATGGTCGACGCCGTAGGCCCCGAGTTCTGGTGAATTGACGTTCTCGAACGAGAGCTGCACCGAATAGTCCATGCTGAAGCCGCGCTGTGACTGGCGGATGAGACCAAGGTAGGAATTGTTCACGACGACATGGACGTATGGCAGCTTGAACTGCGCGCCGACCGCAAGTTCCTCGATCATGAACTGGAAATCGTAGTCGCCGGAGATCGCGACGATCTCGCGCTCGAGGTCGGCCGCCCGCACGCCGAGGGCGGCGGGAATTGTCCAGCCGAGGGGACCTGCCTGACCGCAGTTGATCCAATGCCGCGGCTTGTAGACGTGCAGGAACTGGGCGGCCGCGATTTGCGACAGGCCGATGGTCGAGACGTAGCAGACGTCCCTGCCGAAGACCTTATTCATTTCCTCGTAGACGCGCTGCGGCTTGACTGGCTTCTTCTCGAAATGAGTGCGGCGCAGCATGGTTCTTTTGCGCTCACGACATTCTCCGAGCCACGCGGCGCGGTCCTTCAGCGCCTTTCGCCCTTTCAGGTCGCGGGCGGCCTCGGCAAAGAGTTCGAGCGCCGCCTTCGCGTCGGAGGCGATGCCGAGATCGGGGCCAAAGACGCGACCGATCTGCGTAGGCTCGACGTCGACGTGAACGAACCTGCGCCCCTTCGTGTAGATGTCGATTGAACCGGTGTGGCGGTTGGCCCAGCGATTGCCGATACCGAGAACGAAGTCGGAAGCAAGCATTGTCGCGTTCCCGTACCGATGGGCGGTCTGCAGTCCGACCATGCCGGCCATCAGCGGATGGTCGTCGGGGATCGTGCCCCAGCCCATAAGCGTCGGAATGACAGGCACGCCGACGAGTTCGGCGAACTCGACGAGCAGCTTCGACGCGTCGGCGTTGATGACACCCCCGCCCGCCACGATGAGGGGGCGCTCGGCCTCCTGCATCATGGCGAGCGCCTTGTCGATCTGGGCTCGCGTCGCCTTCGGCTTGTAGACCGGGAGCGGCTCGTAGGTCTCGATGTCGAATTCGATCTCGGCCATCTGGACATCGAAGGGCAGGTCGATGAGGACCGGCCCCGGCCGGCCGGATCGCATGACATGGAAGGCCTGTTGGAAGATGCGCGGCACGAGGGCGGGCTCGCGCGCCATCACCGCCCATTTGGCGACGGGCTTGGCGATCTCGGCGATCTCGACCGCCTGGAAATCCTCTTTGTAGAGCCGCGCGCGTGGCGCCTGCCCCGTGATGCAAAGGATCGGGATCGAGTCCGCCGCCGCCGAATAAAGACCGGTGATCATGTCGGTGCCGGCCGGCCCCGAAGTGCCGATGCAGACGCCGATGTTGCCGGCCGCGGCGCGCGTATAGCCCTCGGCCATATGCGAGGCGCCTTCGACGTGGCGAGCCAGGACATGGCTGATTGTGTTTCGCGGCTTCAGGGCCGCGTAAAGCGGGTTGATCGCGGCGCCCGGGACACCGAACGCCTGTCTGACGCCCTCGCGCTCCATCACCAGAACCGCTGCCTGAGCCGCCGTCATCCGTGCCATGGTCGTCGTCCTTCAGTTTTCGCCTCTCAGGCGAGTTCGAAACGAATGTCCTGCTGGCCTTCCAGAAGCGTCTTGCGCCCGAGGGCGTAGATGTCTTCGAGACCTTCGGTCAGCGTCAGGAAGTGATTGCCCGACAGTGGGCCGGCCTTGGAGGCGAAGCTCACGTTGCCGTAGGCGAGCAGGAGCTCAGTCTCGCTCACCCCGCCGGGATATAGGACGACTTGGCCGGGAGCCGGATAGCAAGTGTTGTTCTCGAAGCCGACGCCAAAATCCATGTCGCCGAGCGGAACCCAAACGCCCTCGCCGCTCCAACGAACATGGATAATCTTGCCGGAGAACGGCATGTGCTTGCGGAAGGCCGTGACGGTCTTCGGCGCGGCCTTCTCTTCGAAGTGGCCGAGGAAGGTGTAGGGCCCCGCGATCACTCTCACTCTCGTCATGTCAGTCTCCCTCATGAATTGGCGGGCGCGAGATGCTCGACGAAATCGAGGAGAATCCTCGCGCCCATGTCGATGTCCTCCGGAGCGGCGCACTCCGTCGGGTTGTGGCTGACGCCGCCGCGGCAGCGGACGAATAGCATGGCGAACGGAATGCGGCCGGCAAAGGCCATGGCGTCGTGACCGGCGCCGCTGGGCAGGCGGCGCACAGTTAGGCCCAACCGTTCGATCGATGCGGCAAGACCGTCGGAAAGGGCGGGATCGCTGGGCGAAGAGGGAGCCTCATATCCCATCTCGACCTGCGCACGAACGCCTCGCGACCGGGCGATCTCCGCAACGCTCTCGGCGATGTCGCGCAGGGCGGCCCTGCGCACGGCGTCATCGGGCGCGCGGACGTCGAGCGTGAAGGACACCGCGCCAGGCACCGTATTCGCCGCGGGATGGGCGATTTCCAGCCGTCCGACCGTCGCGACGAGGTCCGGGTCCGCTCGGGCGCGGCCCTCGATCGCTGATATCATCATCGCGGCGGCGGCCAAGGCGTCGCGCCGCAAGGGCATTGGGGCCGCGCCCGCGTGGGCGCTCTCCCCTACGATCATGACCTCGCCGCGGCTCGCGCCGCTGATCGCGGTGACCACTCCGACCGGACGGTTCTCGGACTCGAGCACCGGACCCTGCTCGATATGGACTTCGATATAGCCAATGATGTCTTCCAACGGGCAAGTCTCACCCGTTATACGCGTCGGGTCGCACCCGAACGAAACTAGCGCCTCGCGACGAGAAATCCCATCCACGTCACGCTCATCGAGGGTGGCCTCATCGAAGAGGCCAGCCAGCGCGCGCGACCCGCCGAGCGTCGAGGGGAACCGCACGCCCTCCTCGTCGCCAAACGCCACGACCTCGATTGAGAAGGGCAATCGCCGCCCTAGCCTGCGAAGGCGATCGACGATCTCGATGGCCGTCACGACGCCGAGATTTCCGTCGTAGGAGCCCGCCTGACGCACCGTGTCGATGTGCGAGCCGAGGATCAGCGTCCCCGCGTGCGGCCAGTCCGCCTCATACCGGCCTACGACGTTGCCGACCGAGTTGATCTGCGCCGACATACCCGCGTCGCGCATCCACCGGATGACGAGGTCCGCCGCCTTGCGTTGAGCAGGGCTGAGATAGAGCCGAGTCAGCGCGCCCTCGTCGTCGCTGAGGGTGGCGAGCTGCGTCAGTCTGGCGGAGATCGTCTCTCCCATCGACGTGGACGCATCCGGATTCGCGTGGGACATGGTCATGGCAAGGAAGCCCATTTCGCGACGAGGCGACGTTCGTCATCGGTCATTTCGGTGACGTTGTTTGGCGGCATGGCGTTGGTGATGCCGGCAAACAGCCCGACCCGGCGACGATTGCGCTCTATGGCCTCGGGCGTGTTGAGCACGACTCCTTTGGGCGCAAGGCCCAGTCCGGGCCAGCCTGGGTCCTCAGCATGACACATTGAACAGCGCGAGACGACGATTTCCGTGATCTCGTCCGGAGCGCGCGGCGCCCCAGCCAACTGCGGCGTATCGGGCAGGGGCGCAAGGCCGAGATGAAACCGCGCGACGGGCACGGCGCCGGCCGAAATCATGAGCGCGACGGCGAGGCAGAGCGCGGACACGCCCCAAGTCCACCACGGGTCGCCACCCCCAGCGTGCCGCACGTTGTAGAAGTGACGGACCAGCGCGCCGGCGACCAGGACGAGGCCGACGATGACGAAAGCATAAGAGGATGTGTAGACCAGCGGGAAATACGTGGAAAGCATCAAGAACAGGACCGGCAGCGTCAGGTCGTTGTTGTGCGTCGAGCGCGTTTTTGCCTGCTTGCCATAAGCCGGATTGGGCTCGCGCCCGGCCACCAGCTCCGCGATCACCTTGCGCTGGTTGGGCATTATGTTGAAAAATACATTGCCGACCATCATCGTGCCCATGAGCGCGCCGGTGTGGATCAGCGCGCCGCGGCCTGAGAACATATGCTGATAGAATCAGGCCATCAGCACAATGAAAGCGAAGCCGACGCCAGACAGCGCAATTTCGTTCTTCGCCAGCGGGGAGCGGACGAGACCGTCATAGACGAGCCAGCCGAGAATGAGCGAGCCGACCCCGATGGCCGCGGCCGCCAAGGGAGAAAGATCCCGCACGGAAGGGTTCACGAGGAAGAGGTCGGCGCCGAGATAGTAAATCCAGACGAGCAAAGAAAAGCCCGTGATCCAGGTTACATAGGCCTGCCACTTGTGCCAGATGAGGTCATGCGGCAGCCGGTCGGGCGCGACCAGATACCTGCGCACCTGATAGAAACCACCGCCGTGCACCTCCCAGGCCTCGCCGCCCTTGCCCTTCGGAATGTCGGGAATCGCCTTGATCGCGGCGTCGAGGTGCATGAAGTAGAATGACGATCCAATCCAAGCGATGCCCGCCACGATGTGCGTCCAGCGCAGCAGCAGCGAGCCCCACTCGTAAAAGACGGTCCACATGGGCCGATTCCTCCCTGAGCCGCGCTTCCAGGCGGACCATCCGCAACTCGATATCTTTCTGCGCCTGTCGGACTATTTCGTCGACCTTTTCACCGAGTCCGTCGACGTCGCAGTGCGAATGGCAATTCTTCCCGACTCGTCTCTGATCGTGAGAAAAATCGCAGACGTCGATCGCGTGCTCTGCGCCGCGCCAGCCTATCTCGAGGCCCATGGCGAGCCGCGCACGATCGGCGACCTCACGAAACATCACTGTCTTCTGTTGCGTTTTCCGGGATCGCGTCAGTTCCGTTGGTCGCTCTTCGATGCCGAGACCGTGCGGGAGGTTGCAGTTTCTGGGCATCTCGACACCGATGACGGGGACATCTGAGCAGGATCACGCTTTCCGATGGGCTTGTGATCGCGGCATTTGATGGGCTTCCCAGTTCCGCTTCCCGTTTGCCGTAGGGTGTTTGGGAACCGGAAGTGGGAAGTGGTCGAGATGGCGGGGGTGTGATCGCGTTTCGGTGGTCGCGATATTGAGATCTGCCTTGGCGCGGCCGCCGCGTGGGTTCGGCGCTTGGCGCTCACCGTTCAGCGTGCGGCGAGATGGTATCCGTCGGCGGATTTGACGATGGTTCCGTTGGCGATCATGGCGCCCAGGCGTTCGTAGAGAGTGGTGGCGCGAACGCGGCAGGAAGCGCGCAGGTCGGAGAATGGCCGTGGCTGGCTGGCGTCGGCGAGAACCGCAGTGATGCGCTGATCGACGGACTCTTGCCGGGCGGAGTGTTTGGGTTGTGGATCCGCCTGGACAGGCCGCAGGGCGAGGGCGTCATCGCGCTGGGTGAGTTCGAGGGTGATGCCGGCGATGGCTGCGGCGGCGCGATGCTCGACGGAGAGCGCGATGCGATCGTCGCTGTCGCGGCGGAGATAGAGATTGGAATTGCCCCAGGCGTGGAATTCGGACGATCCGCGCAGAGCCTGACCGGCGCGGACGGTTCCAGCGCCCTTCCTGGCGTGGTGGACGACGGCGATGGCTGTTGCGTGACGTCGTTGCAGTTCGCGCAGGAAGGCGAGCAGCGGGGCGACTTCGCCGCTGACATTCTCATCAATGCGATGCAGGCGCACGAACGGATCGAGGATCAGGAGCCTCGGCTTGAGGGTGGCGACGGTTTCCTCGAGACGCGCGCGGTCGGCCTCGCGATCGAGGCGCAGGCTGGGCGCGGTGATCACCTGGACGTCGAGTTCGGCGAGAGCGGTTCCGGCGGCGGCACAGATGCCGTCGAGGCGTTGGCGGACGACGTGCAGCGCGTCTTCGGCGGGATAGAGCAGGACCCGACCGGGCCGCGCGACCGCGAAGCGGCGCAGGCAGGGGGTCCCGGTGGCGACGGCGACCGCCAGATCGAGGGCGAGGAAGGATTTGCAGCATTTGGGCTCGCCGCCGATGATCCCGACGGCATCCTCGGACCACAGCTGATCGACCAACCAGCGCCGCTGCTCGGAAGCCTCGGCGAGACGCCAGGCCGGCTGGACCGGAAGGTGCGTCATCGGCGGCGGCGGATCGCCGCCTTGGCCTCGCCGGCAGCGGGCACGGCGCTGACCTCGAAGAACAGCGTCTCGTCGATCTGACGGGCCTCGCGCTGAGCCGCGGCCTCGAGCAACTCGGCCGCCATGATCATCAGGGCGCGCGGATTACCCTGCGCATGATCGCAGATGGCCGCGATGACTTCCGCAGTCATCAGGGTGGGGGCGCCGGCCTGCCGCAGGGCGTGGCTGAGGCAGGCTTGCAGGTCCTGGGGCGATGCGCGTTCGATCGGCAGGCGCACCCGCACGCGGCTGGCGAGCGGGAGGAATTCATCGGAGCGCAGGCGCTCGGCGAGCCGTCCATCGCCGGCGAGCACCACGGTCAGCAGGATGTTCGAGTCCAGATCGGTGGAGGCCAACAGACGCAGTTCGGCCAGCACCGCAGTCTGCATCTCCTGCGCCTCGTCGATCACCAGCACGGGCCTGCGCAGGGTGCTCTGGATATGCGCCTGCCAGCGCTGGCGTAGGATCTTCGCGCCGGCGAAGCGATTATGCGGGCGCAATTCGACCCCGAAGAGTTCGCCCATCTCGCGGTAGAAGTCGGCGATGTTGGCCTGTGGTCGGCTGATCACGCCGACGCTGACGTCGCGCTGTGTGGCCAGGGACGCCGCCAGGATGCGCAAGGTGGCGGATTTGCCGCAACCCGGCGCGCCGGTGACGAGGGCGAAGCCGCCGTCGCCGGCGAGTTGCTGGACGCGCCAGCAGAACGACTCCAGACGCGGGGTGACGTGCAGCGCCTCGGTCGGCACGTTGTGCGTGAACGGGTTCCATTTGAGGCCGTAGAGCGCGAGCATCTTGTTGTTCACGAATTGTCTCCTTCGTCCTTGGGCAGATAAGCGGGCGGCAACCCGGTGGCGGCCTGCCGGTCGATCATTCGCTCCAGGAGCGGTCCGATGCCGCGCGCCGGCGTGGGCGATGGTGGCGTGGCCGGTGGTGGCGATGGCTTGCCCGGCTCGGTCGCGATTGGCTGTAGGCCGCGGCGCAGGCCGGAAGCGTTGGCCGCCTTGTCCTGCGGGAATAGGCGACAAAGAACCGTGCCGGTCTGCGGATCAACGAGGTGGACCTGGGTGAGATCCCAGGCGGCGAAGCGGACCTCCAGCAGGGAGATATGCCGATACTGGTTGGGCACTTCGAAGCGACGGCCTTCGATGACCGCGGTGCCGTCACTCTTGCGCAAGGTCCGCCGTTCGCTGCGGGTGAAGGCCAGCCGCAACGCGGCGGCGTCCGGGCAGGGTCGCGTCACACTGGGGCCGGCGAGGAAGCGGGCGAGCGGCGTGTCGTCGATCTCGCTGTGCCGCTTGCGGTTGTAGTCCTGCTCCACCCAGGCCTGCGTCGCCTCGTTGAGCCGGCCCAGGGTAAGATCATCGACGCCCTCGAGCATGGCCATCAATCGGCCTTCGACCGATGCCCAGAGGACTTCCTGCTTGCCGTTGGCATAGGGGGAATATGGCAGCGTGGTCTGATGAAGGATGCCGAGCCTGGCGAGACCTTCGGTGATCTCGGTCGCCGTCATGGCTGCGCCGTTGTCGCTCATGGCGGCACGCGGGAGACCCCGCTTTTGCATCGCCTGCGACAGACCATGTGCGATGTTTTCGGCATTCTCGGCCCAGTACCATTGGAGATGGCAGGCCAGCCGCGAATGGTCATCGAGCACGCCGAACAGCACCGGTGTTCGCCATTCGCCGCGCGGCGTCAGAACCTTTCTGGAGCCGTTATGACAATCCCAATGCCAGAGCCCGCCGGAATACTCGGATTCATAGCTACGCACCTCGCGTGCCTCGAGCCGTGCCGCCGCCGCCAGCGCGCCTTCGGTCTGACGCGTCGTCATCGGTCGCCGCTTGGTCAGGCCGCGCGCGGCGAGGAATCGTCGAACCGTTGCGTAAGACGGCGCCGGCCGTAATTCCGGTCGCGCCTCGGCCATGGCTGCCAAATTGTCGCGGTGCAGCTGGGCGCCCCAGCTTTTGTGGGCGGCGTACTGCGCCAGCAGCGCCTCGCGCAACGCCGACGTCATCGATGCCTGCGCGCCGGCATCGCCCCGCCGCTTGCGGCGCAGCACACCGACCGGATCATGTTGCTCGCCGCGGGCTCGGTAGAACCATCGTTCAAGAGTAGAGACACCAAAGCGGACCGGCGCGCCGGTGCTTGGGTGGCGCCATTCGCGCGCGGCCAGTTGTTCCAAGGCCGCGCGCAGCGCGCCCTTCGCCGGCGGCGCCGCCAGAAGCGCGCCGATAATCGAGAAGCGCAGCCGCGCCCATCGCTCATGTACCCGCGATCCGCCTCGTTCCGTCACGCTCGCCCTCCAAAAAATGAGCGAGACGACGGTAGGCGACCTCACCGAGGGGCGGCGACGCGCATCCTCTGCGGGTTTGTGGCGCCCGTCAGAAAGCGCGCATCGCAGATGCACCGCCGGTCAGCGGCCCGAGGAAGCGCAGCAAGGCGACGAGCTGCTCGCGCATGTCGCCGGCGAACCGCTCGAGCAGCGAGACCGGCAGGGCCGCGATGTCGAGCGGCGGCACGACGGCCGCCATCGCGACCGGCGCGAAGGGGCTTTCGGTGAAGGTGGAACGCCACCAGACGCGCCAGCGCGCCAGTGTCCGCCGATCGAGTCCGGGCACGACCGACAGGCGTGCCAGACGGGAGGGGGTGGCGCCGAGCATCAGCGCCGAGATCAACGTCACCACGGTGACGAGATAGACGTGCCGACCCAAAAAGCGCAGCGACGGCGGGGTGGCGCGCTTGCGGCAGTCATCCACCGCGCAGCAGAAGCTGAAACGCTCGGCATGCTCCCGGCCGAGCCCGGCCGGACCGCCACGCGGCTTGCGGGCATACGACCCGGAATGCAGCGCGCCACCGCAAAGCCGGCACCGTGCTGCCCGGGCGGAGGCCGCAATATCACGGTCGAAGGCGAGAAGCTGCTCATGGAACTTGGCGTCGGCCAGCACGGCTTGGTACACTGGGTGCGTCCTTTGAACTGAAGTTGGCGAGATGGCCAAAATCGGACGGAATGATCCCTGCGCCTGCGGCAGCGGCAAGAAATACAAGAAGTGCTGCATGGCCAGAGACGAGGCCGCCGCCCTTGCCGCACGTCCCGCTCAGCCGGCCGCACCGCCGGCGCGCCAGCCGTCCTTGGCGAACTATTTCCAGGAACACGACGAACTCGACGAATTGACCGAGGCGTCCAACGCCGTGGTCGACATGGTTCACGCCGGCCATCTCGATGCCGCCGAGCAGGCCGCCCAGGACCTGCTCGCCCGCTTCCCCGATGTCCATGACGGCTACGACCGCCTCGGCATGGTCTGCGAAGCCCGCGGCGATCATCGCCAGGCCGCCGACTACTACCGCCGCGCCATCACCGTCATCCGCGACCACCCCGACAACTACGATCCCGGGTTCGAAGCCGTCTTCCAAAAGCTCGTCGACCGGCTGGAAGCGCAGGCGAACGCCGCCGACGGCTGAGCCTGCCGGCCCGCCCACCGCTCCAGCCTCGCCGGGTGCTCGGCGGCGTCAAGGCATCCACGCCTACGGCGCCGAGCCTCCTTGACCCCGCCTGCGCTCCCGGCGGTCACATCCGCAGGTCGGCGCCGAGGAATGGCCCTTCAGTCTCACCAAGGAATACTTCCGAGAAGACACGTTGGGCACGTTCGGTGAGGGGACCGTGCGCTGACCCATCAAATTCCGTGATCAAAAACCGCCGAAAACCCGTCGCTTTGCGTGCTCAGGCTCAACATCCTCACGCAGTGGGCGCTCGCCGGCGAAGGCGTCGTCATGAAACCGGCATTCGAAGCCGCCGAATACTTGCGCGCCGGAACGCTGCGGCTCGTTCTGCCCGATCATCCCCCTCAGCCGGCGACGCTCGCGGTGTTGCATGCTTATCAGCGCATGACTCCGCCGAAGGCGCAGGCTTTCGGGGACGCGCTGATCGAGGACGCGCGCGCTCATATCATCGAGGCGCTGGACGGAGTCGACCTTCCGGGCAAGGCGAAGCGAAGCACGAAGGCGCCGGCGGTCGGGCGCAAGCGCCGCTAGCGGCGCGCTGAAAGACTTTCGCAAATTGTTGGAAAGTGCGCCGGGCTTGTGGCCGCTATTGTCGCCGGTCGACTGCTTTGGCGAGGAGCGCAATGGGCAAACTGACAACGCATGTTCTTGACACAACACGAGGGCGGCCCGCGGGCGGAGTCGCGATTGAACTCCAACGGCTGGAAGACGGAGGCTGGTCGACGGTCGCAAGCGCGACAACCAACGCGGACGGGAGATGCGACGCGCCCTTGCTCGCGGGTTCGTCCTTCGTCGCGGGAATCTATCAAGTGCTGTTCCACGTCGGCGACTATTTTCGGGATAGCAGCGGTTCGAAGGACGCTTCGCCGTTCCCCGACATCGTGCCGGTTCGCTTCGCCATGAACAGAGACGGCGGGCACTATCATGTGCCGCTCGTCGTCACGCCCTCGAGCGCGCGCCTGATGTTCTCGGCCCTGCGGAAACCATGCTGCTCGCCGTCAAACAGGAAGTAGCCGACCGGAGCGCCGCGTGTCTTCACCGCCGCGACCATGAGCTCGACGCGATCCTCCGTTCCCTGGGGTCGGAGGTTATCGGAGATGTCCAAAAGCCATAGGGGCTGGCGGCCATGCTTCCTCCCGTCCTGATCGTTCCGCAAGAACTGCACGCGCTGGAGGACGCCGCAAGCCAATTCGAGGGGGTCGGGCTACGCGGCTATATCCGCAACCACACAGCCGCTCGCGACACCTCGATTGGGCGATGACAACGCCATTGCATCGAGAGTTCCGGCGAGGAAATCTCGTCGTGCAGGCCTTGCGCTGAGCTCGTCGGCGGGCGGCCCGTGTTGAGGCTCCTCACCTTTGCCGCGTGAAGGCCTCGCGGATCCTTCCGGTCGGGGCGAACCGACATTTTCCTTCGGGGCCTCAAAAGCGCCGACTAAGGCAGATAAGATCATGGTCGTGTCGAACATGGAATTCACACTCGCAGGGAGCCTTGAAGAGCTGAAGGCGAGGGGGCGGCTTGTCGTGCGTGGAGCCCATCGCCCGGTCCTTGTCGCGTACGACCGAGGCCGCGTCTTCGCGCTCGACAACCGGTGCCCGCACATGGGTTTCCCGCTTGATCGGGGCTCGATCGAAGACGGCATTCTGACCTGTCACTGGCACCATGCCCGCTTCGATCTCGAAAGCGGCTGCACCTTCGATTTGTGGGCGGACGACACGCCCACCTGTCCGGTCGAGATGCGCGACGACGGGGTCTGGGTGAAGACCTCATTTGGCCACGTTGATCCCGCCTCCCACTGGCGTCAGCGGCTTAGCGACGGCCTTGCCCATGACATCGGCCTCGTCGTCGCCAAAGCCGTCCAAGGCCAGCTCGCAGCCGGCGTGCCGACGGCAGACATCCTTCGGCAGGCGGCCCTCTTCGGCGCAAGGAACCGCGACAGCTGGGGCGTGGGCCTCACCATCCTGACCGCGCTCGGCAATCTCTTGCCCGCGCTACCCGAGGACGATGCCTTTCTCGCACTGTTCCACGGCGCGCGCCGCGTGGCGGCAGACTGTGACGGTCAGGCCCCGCGGCGGGAACGCGCCTCCCTGGGGAGCCGGCCGGATCCGGCGACTCTGAAGCGCTGGCTGAGGCGCTGGACGAGGGTGCGCCATCGTGAGGGGGCCGAGCGCACGCTGCTAACCGGGATTGACGCCGGTCTTTCGCCGGCAACACTCGCCGATCTGCTGCTCGCGGCCGCGACCGACCGGGCGTTCGCCGACAACGGGCACTCGCTCGACTTCGTCAACAAGGCGTTCGAATGCCTCGACCTTATCGGGTGGGAGCATGCTTCATCCGTGCTGCCGACCGTTGTCGGCCAGATGGCGGCGGCGCGCGGCGCGGAAGAATCGACCGAATGGCGTCAGCCGGACGATCTTATCGCTCTATGTGACGAAGCGGCCGTCGAACTTGCGGGATTGTATTTCGTCAACAAGCGCGTAGCTGGGTGGTCCGAACATGCGGCGCTCGCCCGAGACCTGCTTGGCGACGACCCGGCCGCGATCGTCGACGCGATCAGGACGGCTATGCGGCGGGGGGCCGCACCGACGGATCTCGTCCGGTCGCTCGCATACGGCGCCGCGCTCAGGGTCGCGCGCTTCGGCAACGCCAATGAGCACTCTGACTGGGAGACGGCTCATCACGTCTTCACCCATACCAATGCGCTGCAGGGAATGCTCGAGCGCATCGGATCCGCAGCCGCCGATGGCGAGAATTCCGCTGTGCGCGGCGTTCTGCACGGCGCCATGGCTCTCTATTTGTCTCGCTACCTCAATGTGCCTCCGGCATGCATCCCGGGTGACGACGGCGAGCGGCTCGACGACCTGCCAACCGGTCAGCAGACGATCCGCGAAGCCTTGCTCGACGCGTTCGATCGACAGCGACAAGTTGACCTCGCCGCAAGGCTCGTGGCGCGACACCTGACGCTCGGCCATTCGCCGCAGGCGCTGATCGCCACGCTCGCGCACGCAACGCTTCGGGAAGACGCGGGCTTTCATGCCTACCAGATGCTGGACGCGGGGGTCAGGCAATTCGGCTTGTGGGGCGACACGGATGTGGGGCGGCGCATCCTTATCGCGGTGGCCCGCTATCTCTCCGCGCATTCGCCGACCGAGCGCGCGACCCTGCAAACCGCCGACATCGCCCGGCGTCTGATGCGGGGCGCGGATCTGCTCCAAAGCGTCGAGGGCTCGTGACGACTCCCGCGGACATGCGTCAGACCGAGGTGAGAACAGCAAATGTTCCCGACAAAGGATAGCGGTGCGCAGGCGAATCGAGGCGAGCTCTATTGACCGAGGAGGCCGTCTTGCGACCGCGTCTCGATCTCCGACGCGATTGCCGTCCAAAACTGAAATCGCCGGCGGCTGCGCGCGCGGCGCGCGCTCAGCCTCTCGCTGGCCGTGGCCTTGAGCGCGGCTTGCAGACCGTATCGCGTCACAAGAAGCTGTGCGGCTTTGGCCACTTCCATTCGGAGTGTGACTTCTGTCGTGTTCATTGCCGTCAGAGCCGCCCTCGTGTAGCGCGCGCTAGTTATATTAGAGATCCGCGCCGTCGAGCAGCACAGGGTTGAACGTAGTCGGGAGCGGCGCGCTGATCCATCGGTAAGGCGCAAGGCTTCACATCTTTTCCGAGTTGTGTGGCGCCAGCGCATCAGCCCGAGGGTTCTCATTGCAAATGTGAACGCTCGGCGCTGCCGATCGATTGCGCAGCACGTGCTCCGATATGGCAAAGCAACCCATACCGCAGCCAATCCTGCAATCCGTCGCTTGATCCTCAGGGACGCGGACGCGATGTACGGCGGAACGTCGTCCGCGTCGCAAGAATCGGCGAGCTGCGCGTTCTTCTGGAATCGGCGTCTCGAGGCTGTGGATGGCGGTCTGAATCCGCGCTTATCCGGCGGCGGCGCTGAAAACTGGCACAAGTTTTGCTGGAACTCTTGGCGGGCTGAGTGCGGAGCGATAGATCCCTGTCAACGCCGCAAGCCGCCGGAGGCGGTGGCCAAAGGCCAGCGTTTACAGGGATCTATCGCCCGCTAAAATCGACCGAAGAGATCGGTGACGTGGCAGCATCGCATCTTCTCCTACACAGATTACTTCAGCGATCGGCCTGGCAAGCCGCCGGATAAGCGCGGATTCTCGCCGCCGGCAACACGAGGCTACCCGACTTCGCCAGGAGTTCGGATAGCACAATGGTCAAGGCGCTCAAGTCAAACTTCCCGCGCCTGAGGTCGTGGCCGGCGCCATTGATGATGGTCAGCGCATGAGGCGCGACGATCAACTTCAGCGCCACTTGCATCTCCTCTTGTCTAAAATGCGCGACTTGCGGAGGACGACGGGACGCTCGTGTGGGAGACCGCGGCACAGTGGAGAGTTCATCCGGACGCTCGCGGCGAAGGCTTCAGGGCCGGCGGCACGTGAGCGAGACCGCTTTGGCCAAGGTAGGTGATGGCGAGCTCGCGGTCGTCGAGGATCGAGGTCGGTTCTTGATCTTGCCGTTGCCTTGAACGAATCCTGCGGCTCGAGGCGGTGAAAGTAAGCCCTCAACGTATGTCACGAGTGGCGCGCCGAATTGCTGAGGTCGGGCGACACCGCGATCGCAAATTGTTCATCAGCGAATGGGAGGCAGCGTGTGTTTCGGCGTGCAAAATTGACCCCCTGAGGGGCGTCATCGGCGTCCAAAATTGACCCCCCGATTTCCGGTTTGGTCGTCTGCCTGCTTTGGCGCGAAGCGGGCGGTGAGGGATGCTGATTGTGGAGACGATCGGTCGGATACGGCGCGAGCATCTGGGCAAGGGGAAGTCGATCAAGGAGATCTCGCGGACCCTGCATCTGTCGCGCAACACGGTGCGGCGGATCCTGCGGTCGGGGGAGACGGCGTTTTCCTATGAACGCGAGGTCCAGCCGCGGCCGAAGCTCGGGCCGTGGACGGAGGCGCTCGACCGGTTGCTGACGGCGAACGCCGAGGCGACGGCGCGCGAGCGGCTGACGCTGATCCGCATTTACGAGGAGTTGCGGCCTCTCGGCTACCCGGGCGGCTACGACGCTGTTCGCCGCTATGCGCGGCGCTGGGGCGAGCAGCACACGAGCGCGACGGCGGAAGCCTACATTCCCCTGACGTTTGCGCCGGGCGAAGCCTACCAGTTCGACTGGAGCCACGAGATCGTCGTCATCGGCGGGGTGACGACGACAGTGAAGGTCGCCCACGTGCGGCTCTGCATGAGCCGCATGATGTTCGTGCGCGCCTACCCGCGCGAGACCCAGGAGATGGTGTTCGACGCGCATGACCGCGCCTTCGCGTTTTTCAAGGGCGCATGCACGCGCGGCATCTACGATAATATGAAGACTGCGGTGGACACGGTCTTCGTCGGCAAGGACCGCCAGTACAATCGCCGCTTCCTCCAGATGTGCTCGCACCACCTCGTCGAGCCGGTCGCCTGCACGCCGGCTGCGGGCTGGGAGAAGGGCCAAGTCGAGAACCAGGTCGGGCTGGTGCGCGAGCGCTTCCTCACGCCGCGGCTAAGGGTCAGGAGCTACCACGAGCTGAACGCCTGGCTCGTCGACAAATGTGTCGTCTGGGCCAAGGCGCACGCCCATCCCGAACAGAGCGGGCGGACGATCTGGGACGTCTTTGAGGAGGAGCGGCCGAAGCTCATTCCCTATGGCGGACGCTTCGACGGATTCCACGCGCTGCCGGCCTCGGTGTCGAAGACCTGCCTCGTCCGCTTCGACAACAACCGATATTCGGTCAACGCCAGCGCCGTCGGCCGCCCGGTCGACATCCACGCCTACGCCGACCGCATCGTCGTTCGCCAGGACGGGCGGGTTGTCGCGGAGCACCCGCGCGCGTTCGGCCGCGGCAAGATCGAGTACGATCCCTGGCATTACGTGCCGGTCCTGGCGCGCAAGCCCGGCGCCTTGCGCAACGGCGCGCCGTTCAGGGACTGGGTGCTGCCCGCGGCGCTGGACCGCATCCAGCGCAAGCTCGCAGGTTCCGACGACGGCGACCGGCAGTTCGTCAAGATTCTCGCCGCGGTGCTCTCCGACGGATTGCCGGCGGTCGAGGCCGCCTGCACCCAGGCGCTCGCCGAGAATGTTCATTCGGCCGATGTCGTCCTCAACATTCTGGCGCGGCGGCGCGATCCCGGGCCGGCGCCGCCGATCCACACTCCCGCCGCGCTCAGCCTGCGCCATGCGCCGGTCGCCGACTGCGCCCGCTACGACACCTTAAGGAGCGCCTGACGATGGAGCGGACCGAAGTCCTCGACATGATGGGCGAGCTGAAGCTCTTCGGCATGAAGGCCGCCTACGACGAGACGCTCGCGACCGCGCTCAAGCGCCAGCACGAGCCGCAGCGCTTCGTCGGCGACCTCCTGCGCGCCGAGATCTCGGAGAAGCAGGCGCGGTCGATCAAGTATCAGATCACAGCCTCCAAGCTGCCGCTCGCCAAGGACCTCGATGACTTCGCCTTCAAGGACACGCCGATCAACGAGGCCCTCGTTCGCGACCTCGCCGGCGGCGGCTTCATCGCCCAGCAGCGCAACGCCGTGTTCATCGGCGGAACCGGCACCGGCAAGACGCACGCAGTGATCGCCATTGCACGAAGCTGCATCCGCGCCGGACGGCGCGGGCGCTTCTTCACCACCGTCGATCTCGTCAACCAGCTCGAGGCCGAGACGCGCGCCGGACGCCAGGGCCGCATCGCCGATTATCTCACCCGCATGGACTTCGTCGTCCTCGACGAGCTCGGCTACCTGCCGTTCGCCCAGGCCGGCGGCCAGCTTCTCTTTCACCTCGTCAGCCGGCTCTACGAGCGCACCTCGATCCTGGTCACCACCAATCTCGCCTTCGGCGAATGGCCGAGCGTGTTCGGCGATCCCAAGATGACCACGGCGCTGCTCGATCGCCTCACCCATCACTGCGACATCGTCGAGACCGGGAACGAGAGCTGGCGCTTCAAGAACCGCGCTTGAGCGTTGTCTCATGACCGGGATTTCGTGACGTCACGCTTCGGAGTGGACCATGCCGCGCAAGCCGATCGGCGAGCGACCGATGACCGACGCCGAGCGCCAGGCGCGCTGTCGCGCCGCTCGGGAGTCCGGGACGCCGGCAGTCCGGATATGGCGACCCCTCGATCACCGCAGTCGCGCCAAGCGCTGGCGCGACGCTGTCTCCGAGCTGACCACGTTGCAGGGTCAGTATACCGCCTGGCTGGAAGCTCTGCCGGAGAACCTACAGGACAGCGCCACCGCCGAGGCGTTGCAGGCGATCTGCGACCTCGACCTCACTGAACTCCAGGCGATCGTTCCGCCCCGCGGCTTCGGCCGAGATTGACCCGCGCGACGTCCGCTCGGCACGAGAGCCGGCGCTTCAAGAACCGCGCCTACCGACCAACCTCGCCTGCACCTCACCGAACCGCGCTCGCCCCGGCTGCGCAACCCCGACCAGCTCCGCCGGGGCGAGCGCTACTGTCCGCGCCCTTCCCAAGGGGGGGTCAATTTTGGACGCCGATTGACAGGCAGCGCCTTCCTTGTGTATTTCGATGAAAATCTCGCCGTGCCGCCCGTCAGGATATTGCCCGTGCGAAAGGTAAACCTTATGGCTTCCGCCCGGCACAACCTCGATCATGTGTTCGTCGACGATTGCCAACAAACGGCGAGATCGAGCAGTCGGAGAGCGCCACCCGGGAAAGCGCCTTTAGGAGTCCAGCTCCGCCGTCAGGCGAATGCTTCCGCTTAGCGATTCGCCGGGAGCTAGCCGGCGCCATCCAGGAGATTGTGGGCGTTGGCGCTGTGGCTCATCGGTTCGAAAGCAAAAAACTCGTAATTGTAACCGATTTCAAAATTCGGGTCGGAGATAAATAGGAAATAACGCCCAAATAGCGCGTCCGCGTCGAGCCTCAGCCGAGCCCGTCGGTCAGGCCATACGATCTCGCTGACCCCATCCCAGCCCTCGAATCCGTGGTTCACCCATCGCCGCGGCAGCTCCCGCGCCGTTCTAAAATCAAGATCGGTTGGCACGGCGACCTTCTCTGTCGGCAGCCAATCGACACCCTCGAGCCATATTTGCGGAGGCGCACGCCCGCAACGTCGTGCCGGCGGTTAAGGGAAAATAGGGATGCCAGCCAAGACCAAACGGCAGCGCCAACGCGCCCCGATTCACGACGTCGAGCCCGAGCGTGAGGGTCGACCCGTCAAGGGTGAAAGTTTGTGTCGCATCGTAGGTGTATGGGCTTCGAGTGCGATCGTTACGCATGACAACTCGCGCTCGGTTGGGCCCGCGCTCGGCCACGCTCCATTCGGTCGTCCAACCGTCGCCATGCAGATAGTGCTGGTCCCAGTCCGTGTTCGGCGCGAGAGCATATGCTACGTCTTCAAATTCGAAGCGGTTGCCCCGTACTCTGCTGCCGAATGGCACGAGCGGGAAGCACGCGGATTGCCCTGCATGTCCGGCGACATTGGCGGCCAGCGCGCGCATCAGCGACACATCGGCAACCCTGCCCTTGGCGAAGAAGCGCCAGATCGCCGCCCCGTCGGTGCTGACATGCAGGCCGAGCTTTTCATTCTCCAGAGTGAAGACGCTCACAGCCCCCGTCCGCTTCTTATAGCGGGCTTTTCGCCACGACCCACGCCGGTGCTTCGACGGGCGAGCACGATAGCGTACTCACGCACTGCCGATCTCAGCGAGCAGATCGACCGCGGCAGCGTGGTTGGGGTCTTCCCGAAGCACCAACTCCAGCAGGTCGCGAGCCCGACGAGTGTCGCCGAGTGCCAAACTCGCCTGCGCAAGCATGAAGTGAGCGCTACGCTGCTGCGTTTTCTGGAGATCTCCGTCAAACAACAACAAGTTTGGCAAAGACGTGGCGAAATAGTCGATCTTTGCGGGCGTAACGAGGAGAGCCTCGGCATAGTCGCTGAGCCCCCTAATCATCGCCGCGGCTTCCTGATCCCGTTCAAGGCGCTCGAGAGCCCGGGCCGAGTAAAAAGTCACTTCCGAATAGGCGCGGACGCGCATGCTCTGGAAGTCCCCGCGGAATTCGCCCGCCAGCGCCCAGTGACGTCGCGCGGCGGCGTCGTCCTTGGACGCGGCGCAAGCGCAGCCGAGCCAGTAATGGACGTCGCTTTGGTTCGCGAGCAGATGCTTGGCCTCGCTCAATGTCCTAGGAATATCGATCGCCGCTTCAAAATGCCGGCGCGCTTCTGCGGCGCGGCCAGCGGCCAACTCCCGACGTCCTAGCGCAAGGCGGGTTCGGACATATTGGTGAAGCGCCATCCCCTCTCCGCCCTCCCAGGGGTGGAATCGGCGGCGGGTCAAAATCTCCAGAGCCTCATCGTGAGCGCCGACTTGGTTCAGCAGCGCGCAAAACTCGACGGAGAGATCGTCGCGCTGATCGACGAGGCTTCGATGCTTGCGCAATCCAGCCAGCCGCTCGGCAGGAAAGCGGCCGATGCGCTTCCACAGCTGATCGCGTTCATAGAGCAGTCGCGCGTCGCCCGGCGCGGCTGCAAAGGCCCGCTCGTAGCAGTTCGTCGCCTCGAGCGGATCATTGCGCACGTTGAAGGCGCCGATGCCGAGATTGCGCCACACGATTGAAAACGTCGGGTCAAGTCCGGCCGAGGCTCGCCAGCAAGCGAGGGCCTCATCATAACGCTGACGGTCATAGAGAAGATTGCCTAGGTAGTAGTGCGCGTTCGGATCGGCCGGATCGGCGGCGATGGCTCCCTGCAAAATGGCGATCTCTTCGAGTTGCGCAGGAAAGCAATAGTCGGGACTCGCGGCACGCGCCTGCTTGCCATGGATGAGTGCGGTCGCCTCGTCGCCCATTTGCCTGGCGAAGTGCGCCATATAATAATGAATGAGCGGCGCAGCGCCGGAAAGGGGCTCGGCGAAGGCACCTTCCAGCGCCTTCAATGTTTCGCCGTACAAGCCGGCCCGCGCGAAATCCAGGGCGAGGTCGAGACGATTCTGGCCTCGGCTCGCCGGGGCGCCGTCGACGAGATATCGGGCCCAATCATCGAGCGGATCCAGCGCCAGCGTCTCGCGCAGCAGCGTCGAGGCGGCCTGGTCCCGGCCAAGACGCCGCAGTACGATCGCCTTGAGATTGCGGGCGCGAAGATTGTCCGAGCCTCTGCGCAAGCTCATGTCCAGGTGCTCGAGCGCATTCGCCCAATCGCCGCGCCCGCAGTCGATCTCGGCCAAGGCGTGAAAGCCGGGTCCGCTCCAGGCCGCGTTCCAGGTCGCTTTGTATAAAGTCGCGTAAGCTTCGTCGTCACGTCCAAGGAAACGCAAGGTCAGGCCGAGATTGTAGAGAGCCTCGCCGTCGTAGGGATTGGGATTGCGTCTGAGCAGACGCTGCAGCGCGGAGCGAAAATGCGACTCCGCCTGAGCGAATTCGCCGCGTCGGAGGTGCCATAGACCCAGCGCGTTGTTGCAGCGGCTGTCCAGCGGATCGCGCCGGAGCGCCTCGCGCCAGTAGTCGTCCGGCGCCCGCGTTGCGTGGCGATACTGCTCGATGTGCAGCCCGGTGACGTAAAGCTCATCGACGCTCCCGATGTCGGCCGGCTCGGGCGGTTCGGTCGCGGGTTCGGGCGCTGCGGCGCCAGGCGGTTCTGGCCGATAGGCGATCACCTCCATTCCCGTCGCGTCGCAGACGCGAAGACGCAGATCCGCGCCTGCGACCCCTGCGGGCAGCGCGAGCGTCTGGGTGAAGGGCATGTCCGGCCGGAGCGATCGTTTCCACCGCCCGAGACCGCCTTCATCCGTTTCGAGAATGATAGCGGCGTCAGCAAGAGGCGTTGGCACGGCGACGCCGATTCGAATGGCGTCTACGCCGACCGATAGGTGCAGTGCGGCGGCGAGGTTGGCCTGTTGCACCGTGCCGATTGCCCGGATCGGATACCAGTACTGCCTAAATTCCTTGGTCTCTCCCGGAGCGAGAAACGAGAAGTCGGGTTGGTTGTCGGTGTACGCGCCGGCCATCAGCTCGATGTACGGGCGATACGCGCCCTCATCGTCGGGTTCGGTCAGATTGCGGTCCCAAGCGTAGCCGAAGGCGTGGTTGCCCCACGTCCACTGCTTCTTGCCGGGAGCAATGTGATGATTGGCGACATGGACGATTTCAGCGGCCGCCTTGTGATCGTAGCCGCCGAAGAAATCGCCCTTCGTCCCCAGACACATGTAGCTCGTCGGCACCGGAATGTTGGCGTACCAGGAAAGGTCGTTCGCCGGGTATGTCCCCGGCGGCACGAACTGGGCCGGCAGCTCGTGCTGCGGAACGCCTTCCAGGCCTCGCTTGCCATAGTCTACGCCGTAGTAACTGCCCTGACACAACGGAAAGGCGCTGATGGCGCGCTTCGCGTGATCGGCGACATAGCGGACGTCAGTCGGAAAGAAGCTCTGGTACTGCTCGTGAACGGCTGTCGCGACGTTCGCCCACCAGAGAAAGGTCTGCACCAGGGGCGTGCGGTTGTAGAGGCGAACCTTCAGCTCGATTGCGGCTGATCCAGGGCGCAGGCAGACGCCATGCATGCCCTTCATCCGGTTCATCGGTTCGTGCTCGCTGAGCCACACAGTGCAACTGCCATCAGGCTCGTTCTCGATGGCGAAGTCGACCGGCATGAATGTGCTCGGTCGATGGTGCTGCGGCCAGTTGAACTCGATGCCGCCGCTAATCCAGGGACCGGCCAGTCCGACAAGCGCCGGCTTGATGACATCCTGGCGATAGATGAAGTCGTAATTGTTCGTTTTATCACGCGCCAGGTGGATGCGACCGCCGAGCTCCGGCAGGATCATGACTCGGATGAACTCGTTCTCCAGATGAACGGCGGCCCACGCGCGGTCGTGCGGGACATCGGCGATACGGTCATAGAAGGGCAGCGGATACACTCGGCCGCTAGAGCCCTGATAAACTCGCTTCTCGATGAACATCGGATTGCGATCGGGATCGAGCGGCGCAAAGGTCGGAATTGACACCGGCTCCGTCCATGCCTTCACCGGGCCGGACAGCTCGTTCGGCGCCGCAGGAAGCGATATCTGGCGCATGCTTCCCCTCTATCTCTCTGCGGTCTGCGCATTTTCCAGAATGTCGATCCAAGAGGAATGGGACGAACGCTGGAAAGCATGCACGATGCTCTGATATCCTTTGGCTCCATGGAAGGTGTTCAGGTGCCGCGCATTGCTGAAGGTTTCCCAGGCCAGCGCGCAATCGTTTTGCCGCGACCGGTCATCGCTGCCTGGCTGAGCGCGGCCCCCCTGCTGGAACTCTCGCCGAGCGACGTCGGTCATTTTCCACATGCCCGATGGCATCATCGCGAGCGGCCCGAAGGTTCGCCAGAGCTCATCTTTCTCTGGTGCTTCCAGGGCGAGGGATGGCTGACGCTCGCCGGCGAGACGTTTCCTATTCACGCTGGACAGGCCGCCGTGATTCCGCCCGGCGCCCCGCATGTCTACGGGGCGGACCACGCGTCGCCGTGGACGATTTACTGGGTCCATGCGGTCGGTCCGAAAATCAGCGAGGTCCAGCGACTCTTGGGCGCTCGGCTTCGGCAGCCGATCCTGACCCTGGGACAGGACCGGGGACTGGCGAGTCTCTTCGAGCAGATGCTGAGCCTGCTCGAGCGCGGTTACAGCGCCCAGAACCTGCTGGGGGCTTCGCTCTTCCTGGCGCAGGTGGTCGCCCGCGTCGCTCTCGGTTCGAACCGGCCGAATGAAGCCGCCGAATCGACCGAGGAACGCATCGAAAACGTCGTCTCGTTCATGCTGGGCAGTCTGGATCGCAACCTCTGCGTCGACGAGCTGGCTAGACACTGCAAGCTGTCGCCGTCGCATTTCGCAGCGCTGTTCAAGAAGCGGACCGGATTTAGCGCAATCGACTTTTTCCTTCGTCTCAAGATGCAACGCGCGTGCCGCTTGCTGGAAACCTCCAACATACCGATCAAGGAAATCGCAATCCGGCTGGGGATCGACGATCCGCTCTATTTCTCGCGCAGTTTCCACCGGATCTATGGCTGTTCGCCCACCGAATACCGCCAGCAGCACACAGGCTGAGACTCGAGGCTCGGGCGGTCGTCGCGATCGACCAAGTCCCGCGCGAGCCTGTCTCGCCGGGTCGTCGACTGCGTCGATCGCGGACGAGAACCTCTTTCGTCAGAGGCGCCAGTTCGCCTTCGTTCACGTCGGCAGACCCACCCCGCGCGCGCCGGCTCGACGCTGCTGGATGACGACCGCAATCACCAGGAGCGCGCCCTGTGCGATGTCCTGCCAAAAAGAGTTCACGTCGAGGATGATTAGCCCGTTTTGCAGCACGCCGAGCAGCACGACCGCGAAGATCGTGCCGACAATGGTTCCCTTGCCGCCCTGCATTGAGCAGCCGCCAAGCGCGGCCGCCGTGATGCATTGGAGTTCCAGGCCCTGACTTCCGGAAGTCGGCTGACCAGAACCGGTGCGCGCCGTCAAAAGAATGCCTGCAAGCGCGGACACGAAGCCGCAGAGCACGTATACACCGAGAATATAGCGGTTCAACGGAATGCCGGCGAGGCGAGCGGCCGTGGCATTGCCGCCGACGGCGTAGATGTTGCGGCCGACATCGGTGTAGTGGAGCACCAGCTGCGCCATAAGCGCGACCAGCACCAGAATCCAGATCAGCACCGGAATTCCTACGACCGTTCCACGGGCCAGGAAGACGAACACGTGATCGACGCCCGTGTAACCCTGCGCGCGACCGTTGGAGATCAGGTTGGCGAGCCCGCGGTAAGCCGCCAATGTCGCCAAGGTGGCGATCACCGCGTTGACGCGGCCATAGACGATGATGACGCCGTTGAGCAGCCCTGTGCCCACGCCCAGCAGTAAAGCCGTCGCGATGCCCGCTGCGGCACTGTGCGTGGCCATGAACACCATCGCCGACACGACCGAAGTCAGCCCGGCCTGGGAGCTGACCGAAATATCGAGGCCGCCGAGCAGCATCACCACGGTCTGCACGACCGAGAGAATGCCAACGATCGCAACTGTCGTACCGATCGTCGCGAGATTGCTGGAATAAAAGAAGTTGCTGTTCTGGCTGCCGATGAATGCGACAAGCAACGCCAGGGCGATCAGCAGGCTGACGTTCTGCACGCCAATCGCATCGAGGACGCGTCTGAGGGCCCGGCGCGGAGGGAGATGCGGCGCTGGAGCGGTCGCCCCAGGGATCGACTGGCTCATGCCGCCTTCTCCAGAATCGCGAGGCTGAGAATCTTCTCTTCGGTGGCGTCGGCGCGGTCGATCGTGCCGGAAACCGTTCCGCCTTTCATCACCACGATGCGGTCGGCGAGCCCGAGCACCTCCGGCAACTCTGACGAGATCACCAACACGGCGACGCCGCGCGCCGCCAGCCGGTCGATGATCGCGTAGATGTCCGCTTTCGCCCCTACGTCCACGCCCCGCGTCGGCTCGTCAAGGATCAGCAGCTTCGACTCGCGCGCGAGCCAACGCGCCAGGACCGTCTTTTGCTGGTTTCCGCCCGAAAGCGTCGCGATCTCCTGCTCGATCGATGGGGTGCGAATATGCAGCTCGCGCGAATAGCGTTCCGCGAGCTGCCGCTCCTCACGACGGTTGACCACGCGCCAGCGGCTTAGGCGCTGCAGCACCGCCAACGAGATATTGTCGCGGACTGAACGCTTCATCAATAACGCCTGCGCCTTGCGCTCCTCAGGCGCCAGGCAGAGACCAGCGCGGACCGCGTCCCGCGGCGAGCGCAACTGCACCACTCGACCATCGACGCGGATCTTGCCGGAGGTTAGCGGCACGTCTCCGATGATCGCGCGCGCCAGCTCGGTCCGCCCCGCGCCGACGAGTCCGGCGAGCACGACAACCTCGCCTGCGTGCACCTCGAAACTTATGTCGTGCACGTCGGCGCTGCCGACGTTTTCGACGCTGAGGACGGTCTGGCCTTGGATATGAGCGGAGCGCTGATAGAGGGCGCTGAGGTCACGCCCGACCATCAACCGAACCAGATCGGCCTCGCTGGTTTCCGCGGCGAGACGTTCGCCGACGACCTCCCCGTCGCGCAGAACCAGGACGCGGGTCGCGACGCGAAGGATTTCCTTCATGCGGTGCGAAACGTAGATCACCGCGATACCGCTGGTCGTGAGCCTTTTTATCAGCGCGAACAGCCTGTCCGCCTCATGGTCGGAAAGCGACGAGGTCGGCTCGTCGAACGCGACGACGCGGACGGTCCCGGAAAGCGCCCTGAGAATCTCGACGAGCTGACGCTGTGCGGGCGAAAGGCTATTGCCGAGCTGGTCGGGATCAATCATGCCCGGGAAGCCGCTGCGTTCGATATCCGCCACTACTTTGGCGCGCAGTGCGGCGCGATCGAACAGTCGGCCGCGGCGCGGCAGAACGCCCGCGTAGACATTTTCCGCGACCGACACATAGGGAATGATCTCAGGCTCCTGCGCCACCACGCGAACGCCGAGACGGTGCGCGTCCGCTGGCGCCGCTATGGTGACCGGTTTGCCGTCAATCTGGATGCGGCCAGCGTCCGGAGCGTAGGCGCCGGACATGATTTTCAGCAGGGTCGACTTGCCGGCGCCGTTCTCCCCCATCAGGGCGAGCACTTCGCCGGCGCGGGCGGTCAATCCCACCTCACGCAGCGCTTGGACGCCGGCAAAACGTTTGCTCACCCCTTCCATGACCAGCGTGGTCGGCTGCATAGGAGAACTTTGGGGCATGACGCGTTTCGCCGCGCGGCCGCTGCGGGCCGCGCCGCGCTCCTCCTTGCTAGCTGCAGCTCCCCATCACCGCTTTCCAGTTCTCCGGCGTCACGATGGTCGTATGGGCGATCGTCTTGGCGGGCAGCGGCTTGTGATCGCGGATCGACGCCACCAGAACGCGCACTGCGGCATCGCCGACGTCGCGGCCGCTGATATAGAGCGCGGCCTTGTTCCCCGTCGTCTGGCCGGCCTGCCAGTCCTTGCAAGTGAGGTAACCGCCGAGCCCGACCCCGATCACGTTCTCTGCAGGCATGCCGGCGTTGGCGAGCGCCGTGGTCACCCCGATCAGGTTCTCGTCATTGCAAGCCCAGGCGACCCAGTGCTTGACATTCGGATTGGCGGTGACGACGGCGCCGGTGCGGTTCTGCGCGTCCATCGTCGAGTTATCGGTGCCAACCTTGATGATCTTCGGCAACGCTCCGACAACTTTCTGGAACGACGCCTCTTCTCCGGCCTCGCGGTCCTGACAGACGGAAAGCTGTTGCTCGTAGGCGGCGATGACGCGCACGTCGTCGATGTTCCAACCGCTCGCCTTGAACAGCTTGCCGGCCTCCTCGCCAACCTTGGAGCCCATGTCGTAGCCATCGAAGCCGACGAACGCGGCGGCTTCGCCGGCGCCGCTCTTGATCGGGTCGTCGGCTGCAACCAGCGGAATCTTGGCCTGCGCCGCCATGTCGACCACCTGAGGGCCAATCTGCTGATCGGGCACGACGATGGCGATGCCATCGACCTTCTGGCCGACCATCACGTTCATCGCGCTGATCGCCGCGTTGGAGTCCATGCTGACATTGACGACGTTGACCTTGACGTTGCCGAGCTCTTTGGCGGCGTCACGCGCGCCGTTGGCCTCGTCGACAAAGTACTGCTGGTCGCCCTGCTTTTGAATCAGCGCAATCGTGAGCTGATCGCCCGCCGCCCAGACCGGCAGCACGCCAATTGCGGACCCGACAATCCCGGCGAGCAATGTCGGCGCCAGAACTCGTTTCGTGTCGCTCACGCGCTTCATATCACGCCTCCTCCCAGTTCATTTCGCGGCTTAGTTGGCTGCGAACCTCGTTTAGCGTAGTGCGCCGGAAGCTGCCGCGGGAATGGCGTGGACGCTGGATAGTATGGACGATACTCTGATTGCCATTCGCCTTGTGGCTGTCACTGCCCGCGTCTTCAAACGCGGGTCCACGGTTAGGCGACCATAGTTCCGCGATCATGTCTTACGAAGCTGTCGACGAATCAAGTTGCCGGTCAACGACTGTTCGCTGACCGCCGGCCGGACGCGGCCGCCCGCTCGTGCTGGTCGATCGGGTCGCCGAGCCCCTCGCGGCCGAGATGCGGGATGGAGCCCTTCGCGGGTTGGCCCCGCATAGAGATCAACTGCAATATGTCGGGCGATGTCGCACGGCCAAAGAACGTCTGCCTCGCCGGTACTTCAGGCTGAGTCTTGTGCTCTCCTTCCGATCCAGTTTCAATGGCGGCGGAGTTCGTTCCAGCACCACCGCGCAATGCACCTTGTCGCGCAGGTCCTCGATCTCAGGGTCATGTCCGCTTCTAACATTTGAGCGCAGGAGCTGGGCTCAATGGCCTTGGGCTTGTCTTCGCCCCTGCCCCGCCGCCGACCGCGAGGCGGTCGCGCGGCGAGGGCGCGCGGAACGCGCGGGAGCCTGCGACGCACCCTTGCCGACACGGCCGGCGCGAGCGGTGGCCATCCCTTTCTCCTTCGCTTCTCAAGGAAGGCTCAGCGGCGACGGCGCGAACGGGAGATTTGGTCCGCGTCCAGGGTGTCGACGCCCGGCGGCCGCCAACGGAGCGGCGGCTAATGCCGCTCGTTGGCGCGCGAGCCGAAATAGTGGACGGCGCCGCGGATGCAACTCGGGAGAAAACAGTTTGCCCAGCGTACGGCGCCTGGGTCTTTGCGAGCGATAAAAGGCCGCTGCGTTGGGCGGACCCACTTGATGCTGGCGATATAGGCGCGGAGCCCGGGACCGCAAACTCGCAGGTTGGGCGCTCGTCGTCTTGCCTCCGCGGCTACGCGAGGAGGTAGCGGGGCGGGCAGCGACGCGGAATTCCAGGCGGCTTTTCGTCGCGGACAAAGCGCGGTGCGAAAGCCGTCCACGGAAGACCGACGCCTTCCGATCAAAAAAAAAGCCCCTATTGGGAGCCCGGGCTACGCTTTGCAATGAGTGGCGGCTCAGTTAGGTTCGTCCGGCAATCCGAGAGGAGCGTCACAATGGCGACGGGTACAGTGAAATGGTTCAATGCGACGAAAGGCTTCGGGTTCATTCAGCCCGACGCCGGCAGCCCCGATGTGTTTGTTCATATCAGCGCGGTCGAGCGGGCTGGAATGCGTGACCTGAATGAAGGGCAGAAAATCGCTTACGAGATCGTCGCCGACAAGCGCTCCGGCAAATCCTCGGCGGACAATTTGAAGCCGGTCTGAAATTGGGGATCAGTCGAGGTGCGGCCTGCCCACGAATCTACGATTGGCGGTCATTCGCCATAACGGCGCCCGCAGCCAGATGGTGTCGACTTTCTCCGAGGGGCCGGCTTTGGCAATGCGTCAACCTCGACGGCGGCATCGAAGCCTGAGCCTGCGAGATCGACAAATCGATGCGGCGCTATCGATAGCGCGTATCAAAAAAGGAAACTCGCGACGCATGCCGCCAACAGATTCGATAGATATGCCGGCGACCGTCGAACGCTTGGGCCGCCCGTTCGCAGTCTTCTCCAACAGCTATGCGCGCCTGCCGGAGCATTTTTTCGCACGGCTCGCTCCGACGCCGGCGCCAAAGCCCCACCTGATCAAGTTCAACGAATCGCTCGCGTCGGAACTGGGGGTCAATGCGCAAGGTCTCGAACCGGATGAGCTGGCGGCGCTGTTTGCCGGCAACGTAACGCCGCCGGGCGCCGAGCCCATCGCGATGGCCTATGCCGGGCATCAGTTCGGGAGTTTCGTTCCCCAGCTTGGTGACGGCCGTGCAATCCTCCTCGGCGAGGTCCTGGACCGCAACGGCGAGCGGCGCGACGTTCAATTGAAGGGCGCGGGCAGAACGCCGTTCTCGCGACGCGGAGACGGTCGCGCAGCGCTCGGGCCGGTCCTACGCGAATATCTGGTTAGCGAAGCGATGCATGCGCTCGGAATTCCGACCACACGGGCGCTGGCCGCCGTCTCGACCGGCGAACCTGTTTATCGCGACCGCCCTTTGCCGGGAGCCGTGTTGACCCGTGTCGCGTCCAGTCACATCCGTGTCGGAACTTTCCAATATTTCGCGGCACGCGGCGACCTCGAAGCGGTCGAGCGTCTTTCCGACTATGTCATGGATCGCCACTACCCCGATGCCCGCGACGCCGAGAGGCCCCGCCTGGCGCTCGTCCAGGCGGTCGTGGAACGCCAGGCCCTGTTGATCGCGCGTTGGATGCATGTCGGGTTCATCCATGGCGTGATGAACACCGACAACACTGCATTATCGGGAGAGACCATCGATTTTGGACCGTGCGCCTTCCTGGATGCGTACGATCCTGCGACGGCCTTCAGCGCGATCGATGAATTCGGCCGCTACGCCTACGCCAATCAACCAGCTATCGCGCAGTGGAATCTCGCGAGGTTCGCCGAGACTCTGCTTCCGCTGGTGGATCCCAATCCAGAGCGGGCGATCGAACTTGCAAGCGAGGCGATCTCCGCGTTTGCGTCTCGCTATCAGGAGCATTGGCTTGCCGGCATGCGGGAGAAGCTCGGACTCTCCAGCCATGAAGACGGCGATCTCGACCTCGTCCGCGACCTGCTCCAGGCGATGCATGAGAACGCCGCGGATTTCACCCTGACCTTCCGTCGGCTTTGCGCCGCCGCCGCGGATGAGACGGCAGACGCCGAGGCCCGCGGCTTGTTCGCGAACCCAGGCGCCTACGACCGTTGGGCCATGAGGTGGCGAGCGCGTCTGGCCGTCTACGGGCGCGAACCGAACGCGCGCGCCAAGGCGATGCGAGACGTCAATCCAGCTTTCATCCCGCGCAATCATCGGGTGGAGCAAGCGATCGACGCTGCGATCGACGACGGAGACTTTTCGCCGTTCGCCGACCTGCTCACGGTTCTCTCGCGCCCTTATGAGGATCAGCCGGCTTTCGCCGAATACGCCAGCCCGCCTCAAACAGGTGAGCGCGTCTTCCGGACTTTCTGCGGGACTTGATTGGGCTGTAGGCGCGTGGCCGCGCGTCGAGAGACGAATGTTCAGCTGACAACTGCCCGCTGGCTGAGCAGATTAACAGTGTCAGCCGGTTCCAGCCGCTACCGCCGGAATCAATGGCCCTGAAGCGCCGATCGTCCGCAAACCGGCGTGGTGCAGTGAGAACAACCAGAAGTTCCTCGCGGCTTGGCGCTACGCCGCCTTTGCTTGTGATGACCCGGCGCTCTCCATGGCTCTGAGATACAGGTCGAGCAAGGACTCCTGTTCGTCGCGCTCGTCCTTGTCCTGCTTCCGCAGGCGCAAGATCTCCCTGAGGACTTTCACATCGAAGCCCTCTCCCTTGGCTTCTGCGAAGACTTCTTTCTTGCCCTCATTCAACGCCTTGATCTCTTCGTCGATGTGCTCAACTCGCTCGATGAACGAGCGAATGCGATCGCCCGGGATTCCTGCCGTGTCCGTCATGCCTGCTCCTCGTTTCAAGAGGTCGTACGGTAGGGCAATGAAAGTTACCGAAAACTTAATCGAACCGCCGAAAATCCGGCTGACGCGAGCCCTCCTGTTGCCGCTGGCGCCGACGCCGACGCCGACGCGCAATCGCGTCGCAATCACGGGTATGTGAGTTCGACTCGCGCTGATGGTGCAGATCACTGTCAATCGGCGTCCAAAATTGACCCCCGATCGGCGTCCAAAATTGACCCCCCTTGTGAAGGGCTCGGACGGTAGCGCTCGCCCCGGTGGAGCTGGTCGGGGTTGCGCAGCCGGGGCGAGCGCGGTTCGGTGAGGCGCCGGCGTTGGTCACGTGCGGTTCTTGAAGCGCCGGCTCTCGTGCCGAGCGGACGTAGCGCGGGTCAATCTCGGCCGAAGCCGCGGGGCGGAACGATCGCCTGGAGTTCAGTGAGGTCGAGGTCGCAGATCGCCTGCAACGCCTCGGCGGTGGCGCTGTCCTCAAGGTTCTCCGGCAGAGCTTCCAGCCAGGCGGCATACTGACCCTGCAAGGTGGCCAGCTCGGAGACAGCGTCGCGCCAACGCTTGGCGCGACTGCGGTGATCGAGGGGTCGCCATATCCGGACTGCCGGCGTCCCGGACTCCCGAGCGGCGCGACAGCGCGCCTGGCGCTCGGCGTCGGTCATCGGTCGCTCGCCGATCGGCTTGCGCGGCATGGTCCACTCCGAAGCGTGACGTCACGAAATCCCGGTCATGAGACAGCGCTCAGGCGCGGTTCTTGAAGCGCCAGCTTTCGTTCCCGGTCTCGACGATGTCGCAGTGATGGGTGAGGCGATCGAGGAGCGCCGTGGTCATCTTTGGGTCTCCGAACACGCTCGGCCATTCACCGAAGGCGAGATTGGTGGTGACCAGGATCGAGGTGCGCTCGTAGAGTCGGCTGACGAGGTGGAAGAGAAGCTGGCCGCCGGCCTGGGCGAACGGCAGGTAGCCGAGCTCGTCGAGGACGACGAAGTCCATGCGGGTAAGATAATCGGCCATGCGGCCATGCGGCCCTGGCGCCCGGCGCGCGTCTCGGCCTCGAGCTGGTTGACGAGATCGACGGTGGTGAAGAAGCGGCCGCGCCGTCCGGCGCGAATGCAGCTTCGCGCAATGGCGATCACTGCGTGCGACTTGCCGGCGCCGGTCGAGACAGCGACATGGCGCCGGGATTCTGGCGAGCGAAGAGACAATCTACTATGCCTTTCATCCGCTCGCTGGCAGGGCGGTGGCCACGGGCGGTCGGCGCGTCGTTTTCGGGGACGATGTCCATCTCACGATTCGTCTTGCCGACGGCACGCTGACATTGACGCCAGAGTGGATGTTGCGGCCTGCGGCTGCAGCCTGTGAGATTCGTATGGCTCCGCGGCTTTGCCTGGCGCGCTTGCGTGATCTGCGCGCTTATCTCGATGCGGTTCTAGGCTCCGACCGTGGGGATTCGCCCCTGACCGACGGAGCTGATCATGCGCCTGAAACGCCGACAACCGGACCTGTTCGAAGAGCCGCCGCGCCTGCAACCGATCCCGAACGAACGCCGCCGGGCGATGGTGGAGAGTTTGCGAGCGCTTCTGGCGGAGGCGCTTTCGCAGAAGGTCTCGGCTTCGATCCGGAAGGAGGCGCGCCATGAGCCGGATCGAGGCTGACCATCTCGCCCGGGAGGCGATCGTCTATGTCCGTCAGTCGACGGTCGATCAGGTGAACAACAACGTCGAGAGCCGTCGACGGCAATATGGGCTGGTCGAGCGAGCCCGGCAGCTCGGCTGGGCCGAGGTCAGCGTCATCGACGACGATCTCGGCCGCTCCGGCTCGGGCGTCAGCCGCCCCGGGTTCGAGAAGCTGCTGGCTGCGATCTGCGAAGGCCGGGTCGGCGCGGTGGTGTCGATCGAGGCCTCGCGCCTGGCCCGCAACGGGCGTGACTGGCACACGCTGCTCGAGTTCTGCGGGCTCGTCGGGACGCTGATCGCGGATGAGGACGGCGTCTACGATCCCCGTCTTCCCAACGACAGGCTCCTGCTCGGCATGAAAGGCACAATGAGCGAGATGGAGCTGACGATCCTGCGGCAGCGCGCCCATGAAGCGCTCAAGCAGAAGGCGCGCCGCGGCGAGCTCTTCACCTCGGTCGCCATCGGCTACGTGCGCGACCACCACGATCGGATCGAGAAGGACCCGGACCTTCGCGTGCGCGAAGCGCTTGCGCTCGTCTTTCGGAAGTTCGAAGAACTGCAGAGCGTGCGGCAGGTCCATCTCTGGTTTCGGCAGGAGAGGATCTTGCTCCCCGCCGTCTGCTACGGCGCGGAAGGCAGGGGCCTGGAGTGGAAGCCGCCGGTCTACAATACGATCCATCACATCCTCACCAACCCGATTTACGCCGGCGCCTATGCGTACGGCCGGTCGATCAGCAAGACGAGAATCGAGAATGGCCGAAAACGCGTCACGCGCGGTGTTCGGGTCGAGCGGCCTGAGTGGGACGTTTTGATCCGCGACCACCATGAGGGTTATATCGGCTGGGATGCCTTCGAGAGGAATCAGCGCCTGATCAGCGACAACGCCAACGGCAAGAGCTGGGCGAGCCGGGGCGCCGTGCGGCGAGGGGAAGCCTTGCTCGCCGGCTTGTTCCGCTGCGGCCATTGCGGGCGCAAGCTGCATGTCGCTTATGGCGGAACGAAGGGCGACGTCGCGCGCTATCACTGCCAGGGCGCATTCCTCAACCACGGGACGAAGCGCTGCATCTCCTTCGGCAGTCTTCGCGTCGACGCCGCGGTCGCCGCCGAAGTCATCGAGCGCATTCAGCCTCTGGGCGTCGAAGCGGCTCTGGCGGCTCTTCAGGAACGTGGACGCGAGGACGTCGAGAAGCGCCGACAGGTCGAGCTGGCGCTCAAGCAGGCGCGTTTCGAGGCGGCGCACGCTCGACGGCAATATGACGCCGTCGATCCCGACAACCGGCTGGTCGCGGGCGAACTCGAGCGGCGCTGGAACGAGCGCCTGAAGGAGGAGCGACGGCTTCAGGACGAACTCGATGCGTTCAGCGCCACGCCTTCGAACGGCGTAACTCCAGATGAGCGGGAAGCGCTCATGAGGCTCGGCGCGGACGTCGAGCGCGCCTGGCATGCGGAAGGGACGACCATCGCCACACGCAAGCGGATCGTGCGCACGCTGATCGAGGAGATCGTCGTACGCGTGGAGGATGATGGTCTCGATCTCGTCATCCGCTGGGCGGGCGAGGATCATACGCCACTCCGCGTGCGCAAGAACCGCACGGGGGAGCACCGCTGGCGTGTCGACGCCGATGTCGTCAATCTGGTGCGGGCGATGGCCCGACAGATGCCGGACATGGGGATCGCGGCCGCTCTCAATCGGACCGGGAAGACGACGGCCAAGGGGCATTCGTGGACGCGAACGCGGGTGGCCACTCTGCGCAACATTCACGGCATCGCCGTCTACCGAGAGGGCGAACGCGCCGAGCGCGGCGAGGCGACGCTGGAGGAGGCGGCCGAGACCCTCGCCGTCAGTCCCGCGACCGTTCGCCGCCTGATTGTCGAAGGCGCTCTTCCCGCAAATCAGATCTGCAAAGGGGCGCCTTGGGTCATCCGCACCGCCGATATCCAGAGCGCCGAGGTCGCTTCCGCTGCCGAGCGGCGAAGGAAGCATGCGCCCAGAACTCCGCCGTCTGAAGATCAGCCGGCGCTACCCCTGAACTTTCAATGAGATGGCGAGGTGAGCATTATGAATCGGGCTCGGTTCCGCCGATGAACACGGCGTTGCGCTGCTGGGCGATGAAGCCGCCGCCGGCGAGGTCGCGAACGAGCGCCTCGTTGATCGGCGTGTCCTTGAACACGAAGTCGTCGAGATCCTTGGCGAGCGGCAGCTTGGAGGCCGTGATCTGATACTTGATCGACCGTGCCTGCTTCTCCGAGATCTCGGCGCGCAGGAGATCGCCGACGAAGCGCTGCGGCTCGTGCTGGCGCTTGAGCGCGGTCGCGAGCGTCTCGTCGTAGGCGGCCTTCATGCCGTAGAGCTTCAGTTCGCCCATCATGTCGAGGACTTCGGTTCGCTCCATCGTCAGGCGCTCCTTAGGGTGTCGTAGCGGGCGCAGTCGGCGACCGGCGCATGGCGCAGGCTGAGCGCGGCGGGGGTGTGGATCGGCGGCGCCGGTCCGGGATCGCGCCGCCGCGCCAGAATGTTGAGGACGACGTCGGCCGAATGAACATTCTCGGCGAGCGCCTGGGCGCAGGCGGCCTCGACCGCCGGCAATCCGTCGGAGAGCACCGCGGCGAGAATCTTGACGAACTGCCGGTCGCCGTCGTCGGAGCCTGCGAGCTTGCGCTGGATGCGGTCCAGCGCCGCCGGCAGCACCCAGTCCCTGAACGGCGCGCCGTTGCGCAAGGCGCCGGGCTTGCGCGCCAGGACCGGCACGTAATGCCAGGGATCGTACTCGATCTTGCCGCGGCCGAACGCGCGCGGGTGCTCCGCGACAACCCGCCCGTCCTGGCGGATGACGATGCGGTCGGCGTAGGCGTGGATGTCGACCGGACGGCCGACGGCGCTGGCGTTGACCGAATATCTGTTGTTGTCGAAGCGGACGAGGCAGGTCTTCGACACCGAGGCCGGCAGCGCGTGGAATCCGTCGAAGCGGACGCCATAGGGAATGAGCTTCGGCCGCTCCTCCTCAAAAACGTCCCAGATCGTCCGCCCGCTCTGCTCGGGGTGGGCGTGCGCCTTGGCCCAGACCACACATTTGTCGATGAGCCAGGCGTTCATCTCGTGGTAGCTCTTGACCCTCAGACGCGGCGTGAGGAAGCGCTCGCGCACCAGCCCGACCTGGTTCTCGTGCCTCACCTTTCTCCCAACCCGCGGCCGGCGTGCAGGCGACTGGGTCGACGAGGTGGTGCGAGCACATCTGGAGGAAACGGCGATTGTACTGGCGGGCCTTGCCGACGAAGACCGTCTCCACCGCCGTCTTCATGTTGTCGTAGATTCCGCGCCCGCAGGCGCCCCGAAAGAACGCGAAGGCGCGGTCGTGCGCGTCGAACACCATCTCCTGCGTCTCGCGCGGATAGGCGCGAACGAACATCATGCGGCTCATGCAGAGCCGGACGTGGGCGACTTTCACCGTCGTCGTCACCCCGTCGATGACGACGATCTCGTGGCTCCAGTCAAACTGGTAGGCTTCGCCCGGCGCAAACGTCAGGGGAATGTAGGCTTCCGCCGTCGCGCTCGCGTGCTGCTCGCCCCAGCGCCGCGCATAGCGGCGAACAGCGTCGTAGCCGCCCTCGTAGCCGAGAGGCCGCAACGCCGCGTAAATGCGGATCAGCGTCAGCCGCTCGCGCGCCGGCGCCTCGGCGTTCGCCGTCAGCAACCGGTCGAGCGCCTCCGTCCACGGCCCGAGCTTCGGCCGCGGCTGGACCTCGCGGTCATAGGAAAACGCCGTCTCCCCCGACCGCAGGATCCGCCGCACCGTGTTGCGCGACAGATGCAGGGTCCGCGAGATCTCCTTGATCGACTTCCCCTTGCCCAGATGCTCGCGCCGTATCCGACCAATCGTCTCCACAATCAGCATCCCTTACCGCCCGCTTCGCGCCAAAGCAGGCAGACGACCAAACCGGAAATCGGGGGGTCAATTTTGCACGCCGATGACGCCCCTCAGGGGGTCAATTTTGCACGCCGAAACACACCAAGACGTTGCGCATCGCCGCCGAAGCTCAAGAGATCGACGCGCTTCACCCTCTCGCCGAAGGCCCCTGGCTGTTCAGTCGCGCCGTTCTGGCCGGACCAACGGCTCTTGCCCTCGTCAGCAGAGTACGGAACGGCGTCCGGCGCCTCACGGGACCAAGTCCCGATCAACAAAACCTATTCTCTTCAATGGGATAGCCAGATGGGTGTTGTGATGCAGGATTGTAAAAGGTCATCCAGGAACCGATGCCGGCCCGCGCCTCGCGGCCGTCGGCGTAGGCTTTCAGATGCACCTCTTCGTACTTGATCGAGCGCCACAGCCGTTCGATGAAAATGTTGTCCATGAAGCGGCCGCGTCCGTCCATCGAAATCGCGACGCCGGCCGCCGCGAGCTGGCCGACGAAAGCCTCGGCGGTGAAGGTGGAGCCCTGATCGGTGTTGAATATCCGCGGCTTTCCGAACCGGAGCAGCGCCTCCTCCAGCGCCGCCGCGCGAGACGCTGGCGTCGTTGGTGTTCGACAACCGCCACGCCAGAACCGCCCGGCTGGCCCAGTCGATGATCGCCACCAGATAGAGGAAGCCGCACGCCATCGGGATGTAGGTCACGTCGGCCGCCCACACGTGGTTCGGCTCGACGATGTTCAGGCCGCGCAGCAGGTAGGGGTAGATCTTGTGCCCGGGCGCGGCCTTGCTCGTGCCGGGGCGCGGAACCAGCGCCTCAATCCCCATCGCCCGCATCAGCCGCCGCACCCGCTTGCGGTTGAGCCCACGGCCTTCCTTGTTGAGTTCGAAGGTCATGCGCCGCGAGCCGTAGAACGGAAGCCCGAGATGCAGTTCGTCGATCCGGCGCATCACCGCCAGATCGTCCGCCCCGACGACCGGCTTGGGGCGGTAGACTCCCGAGCGCGCCACGCTCAACAGCGCGCATTGGCGGCGCACCGATAGGTCCTTGCCAGGCCGTTCGACCATCGCTCCTCGATCGGGCGCGCTCATCGCCCTGGCCTCCTGGCCAAGAAATCCCGTTCAACCGTCAGTTGGCCGATCCTCGGGTCAAGCCCGAGGACAAGCCTTGGCGTAAAGCTTGGCCGTCTCGCGTTCGCGCTCCTCCTCGCCATCGCCCGAAACGCTCGCCCCGCGTGCGAACAGGCTCGCGACGTTGTCGAGAACCTGCTTCTTCCAGGCATAAATCTGGTTCGGATGCACCCCGTGCCGCTTCGCCAGCTCCGGAACCGTCGCATCCTCGCGCAGCGCCTCAAGCGCGATCTTCGCCTTGAACGCCGCATCAAACTTCTGGCGTGACTTCATCATTTTCTCGCTCCATCGGTGGCGACAGAGCAGGACATTTCACACCTTAGCCAATGGTCCCAAATCCGGGGTCCAGTTCAGAGTCTTTCTCGTAGCGTCTTCATAGTACCGCTGACCACGGGGAACTGGGCTCACCGGGACCCGCGCGAGGGAAGGGGGGCGCCACGGGACGAGAGCCGGGGTGCGATCCAAAGTGGTGCAATCAGGCGGTGCGGCGTAGGGATTTGTTCGGCCTATTGTCATTGGCTGCAGCGGCACGTTGCCGGGCGAGGGCTTTCCAGTAAGCGTCCCAGTCGCCGTTGATTCGGTTTATTCGCAAGGCGAGCATATGTTCGGCATGCTCGACGCGCCGCCAGGCGCCGGGCCGCTTCAGGCGTTGCTGGGCGACGTAGCGATGAGCGCTTTCGATCTCGCCGGAGCCGATTGGCAGCAGCCCTTCGGCCAGGGCCTGGCGATCGTTCAACTGGTCGGCGCGGGCGCCGAGATAACGATGGCAGGTTCGCACGGGCGCATGCTCGTCGTCGACTTCGGGCGGCTCGCCATGTCCGGCGAGCGCCCGCAGGACGGCGTCGAGGCGGTGCCCAGGTATTCGCAGACATGATAGAAATCAATCAGGTAGCAGCCCTGATCACCGAACTGCGCCTCGACTTGGCCGACGATCCAGGGCGCGCCGTCGCCGACCGCGTGAACCCGGGAGTTCGCCCCGAAGCCGGCGCGAACCGCGCACGAAAGCAACTGACGCCCGGCCTCTTCGACCCCGCCCTCGATCGAGCCCGCATAAACCGGCGTGCAGTTCCCTTGCGCGTGCGCCAGCGACAGCTTCGCCTCCCGCCAGGACAGCGTCTTGCCCTTGCGCTTGTCTTTCCCCTCGCTGCTCGGCTCGACGATCGGAACCATGCCGCCGTCCGTTTCGACGACGATCGGTTTGCGAAGGCCCGGCGCTTCCGGAAACTCCAAATCCCGACACCTGCTTTCGTGCATCGCCTGGGCGTGGGCGAACGTGATCCGCTGGATCGTGCTCTCGCCAATCGCGAAGCCGTAGTGCTCCTGCAACTTGGCGCGCGCCTGCGCGAAGGGCTGATCGGCCGCGAAGTCGACGAGGGCGCGCTGCAGCGGCCGCGAACATCCGAGCGGGCTCACCTTCGCCCCGAGCACGAACGGACGCACCCGTTGCGTCCCGAACCGATATTGCGGCTCCCGGACCTCTATTTCGCCAAATTTCGTATGCCAGCGGAGTTTTTTTCGCCTTGGCGATGCATCCGAGGGCGTTGGCGAATCTCCCGCTCCGTCGCCTCGACCCGGTTCTCCGCCCAACTCTTCAGCGCCTCACGCCCCAAAAGACGCATCTCATCCACGATGCGCTCTTCCGCAGCGTCGGCTTCCTTCAATTCGCCATCGGCGCCCTCGATCGCCGCCACGATCGACGACACCCGCTTGCGGAGCTCCGGATGCGCCCGCAACGCCGCAACCAGCCCCTCATCGCTCAACTCCCCGACCGCCATCCGTCGCCTCCTGCCAAATCACTCAACCCAACCTACCCTGCATCGGTTTGAATCGCACCCAGCGGACCGGGCGCGCTCGCGCGCGTACTTGACCGCCCCTGCGCGCGACGCCAATTCCGCAGCGCGGGCCGAAACGAGGAAACGGCCGCCCAGCCGAACAAGGAAACGGCCCGAAACCAACCCGGCCATCGGCGCAGCATGACCACCTCGAACCGGGCCGTCGGCCGGCTTCCGACCCGTTTCGATCATCAACCCGAAGCCGACACTTCACGCGCTACACAAAAGCGACAGGTGACGCGCTACGGACAGGCGCCGGGTCTGTGCCGTCAGGACACAAAAAGAGCCGCCCGAGGGCGGCTCTCATGTCGGGCGGGGTCGATGACTCCGCCTCGGCGCTCCGTAGGGCGTTCGCCAGGACGCCCGTCCTCCGACGGGCGATGGAGCGCGCCCTACAAGACGCCGGTCACTCCGCCGCTGAGCGCGAGCGCTCGCGTCGGGGCGGACCTTCGGTGGCCGGCGCGGCCAGCGGCAGGGCCGGCGGCTGTTCCAATTCCTCGGCCTTCTGCGCTAGGATCAGCGTATCGCGCATCGAGGCGATCGAGCGGATCTTCGACATGGCCGCGCCCGTGCCGGCCGGGATCAGGCGGCCGACGATGACGTTCTCCTTCAGGCCTTCGAGCGTGTCGACCTTGCCGTTGACCGCCGCCTCGGTGAGGACGCGGGTGGTCTCCTGGAAGGACGCCGCCGAGATGAACGAGCGCGTCTGCAGGCTCGCCTTGGTGATGCCGAGCAGCACAGGAATGCCGGTCGCAGGCTTCTTGCCCTCGGCGAGCGCCGCCTCGTTGGCGCTGTCGAGATCGAGCTTGTCGACCTGCTCATCCTTGAGGAAGTCGGTGTCGCCCGGATCGACGATATCGACCTTCTGCAGCATCTGCCGCACGATCACTTCGATGTGCTTGTCGTTGATGCTGACGCCCTGGAGGCGGTAGACCTCCTGGATCTCGTTGACGAGATAGGCCGCCAGCTCCTCGACGCCCTTGATGGCGAGAATGTCGTGCGGAGCAGGGTTGCCGTCGACGATAAACTCGCCCTTCTCGATCACGTCGCCATCCTGCAGGTGGATGTGCTTCGACTTCGGGATCAGGTACTCGACGGGCTCCGCGCCCTCCTCGCTCGGCTCGATGGTCAGGCGCTGCTTGTTCTTGAAGTCGCGCCCGAACCGCACCGTGCCCGAGATCTCGGCGATGATCGCGTGGTCCTTCGGCCTGCGCGCCTCGAACAGCTCCGCCACCCGCGGCAGACCGCCGGTGATGTCGCGGGTCTTGGCGCTGTTGACGGAGATGCGCGCGACCACGTCGCCCGCGCGCACGCTCGCGCCCGGCTCGAACGGGAGGATCGATTCGACCGGCAGCGCGTAGCGGGCGTCGCCGCCGCGCGGGAGCTTGGCGATCTTGCCGTCGGCGCCCTTGATCACGATCGCGGGCTTAAGGCCGGCCGTGCGCTGCGAGGACCGCCAGTCGGTGACAATGCGCTTAGCGATGCCGGTCGCCTCGTCGACCTGCTCTGACATCGACACGTTGTCGACCAGATCCTCGAAACCGACCACGCCGTCGATCTCGGTCAAGATCGGACGGGTGAACGGATCCCACTCGGCGATGCGCTGGCCACGCTTGATCTTGTCGCCCTCGTCGACCTTGAGGCGGGCGCCGTATTGCACGCGGTGCACCGCGCGCTCGACCCCGCTCTTGTCGACGATCACGACCGCTACGTTGCGCGCCATCGCCATCAGATCGCCGTTCGAATTGCGGGCGATGTTGCGGTTGCGGATCTTCACCTCGCCGTCGAAGTTCGACTCGATGAACGACTGGTCGGCGAGCTGCGCCGCGCCGCCGATGTGGAAGGTGCGCATGGTGAGCTGGGTGCCCGGCTCGCCGATCGACTGCGCCGCGATGACGCCGACCGCTTCGCCCATGTTGACCGGCGTGCCGCGAGCAAGATCGCGTCCGTAGCAGAGCCCGCACACGCCGTTCTTGGCCTCGCAGGTCAGCACCGAGCGGATCTTCACTTCCTGGATGCCGGCGGCGTTGATCGCCGGCATGACCTCCTCCACGATCATCTCGCCCTTTTCGACGATGACATCGCCGTCGAGATCGTGCAGCGTCTCGGCCGCTGTGCGGCCGAGAATGCGCGTGCCGAGCGAGGCCACCACCGTGCCGGCGTCGATGATCGCACGCATGCTGATGCCGCGCTCAGAGCCGCAGTCGACCATGGTGATGATCGAGTCCTGCGCGACGTCGACCAGACGCCGGGTCAGGTAGCCCGAGTTCGCCGTCTTCAATGCGGTGTCGGCCAGACCCTTGCGGGCGCCGTGGGTCGAGTTGAAGTACTCGAGCACCGACAGGCCTTCCTTGAAGTTCGACTTGATCGGGCTTTCGATGATCTCGCCCGAGGGCTTGGCCATCAGGCCGCGCATCGCCGCAAGCTGGCGCATCTGGGTGGGCGAACCGCGGGCTCCGGAATGGGACATCATGTAGATCGAGTTGATCGGCCGGTCGCGTCCCGAGTCGTCCTTAACGGTCGCCGAGATGCCCTTCATCATGTCCTCGGCGAGTTGGTCCGAGCACTTCGCCCAGGCGTCGACGACCTTGTTGTACTTCTCGCCCTGGGTGATGAGGCCGTCGTTGTACTGCTGCTCGTACTCCTTGGCCTGCTCCTCGGTCTCGGCGATCAGCCTCGCCTTCAACTCCGGCACGACCATGTCGTCCTTGCCGAACGAGATGCCGGCCTTGAACGCCTCCCGGAAGCCCAGCGACATGATCCGGTCGCAGAAGATGACCGTCTCCTTCTGACCGCAGTTGCGGTAGACGATGTCGATCATGTTCGAGATTTCCTTCTTCGTCATCAGCTTGTTGACGACGTCGAAGGGGATCTTGGCGTGGTCGGGCAGCAGCTGGCCGAGGATCATCCGGCCTGGCGTGGTGTCGAAGATCTTCGCCACGCGCTCGCCGTTCTCGTCATACGTCCAGGCGCGACCCTTGATCTTGGTATGCAGCGTGATCGCCTTGGCTGCGATCGCATGTTCGATCTCGCCCTGTTCGGCGTAGAAGCCGCGCACCGGCCGCTTGGTGTTCGGGTCCTCCTCGTACTGGCCCGGCTCGCCGTCGCGCATCAGCGACACGTAGTAGAGCCCGAGCACGATGTCCTGGCTCGGCACGATGATCGGCTGGCCGTTGGCGGGGTGCAGAATGTTGTTGGTCGACATCATCAGCACGCGCGCCTCGAGTTGCGCCTCGAGCGACAGCGGCACATGCACCGCCATCTGATCGCCGTCGAAGTCGGCGTTGAAGGCCGAGCAGACGAGCGGATGCAGCTGGATCGCCTTGCCCTCGATCAGCACCGGCTCGAACGCCTGAATGCCGAGCCGATGCAGGGTCGGCGCGCGGTTCAGCATCACCGGATGCTCGCGGATTACCTCGTCGAGGATGTCCCACACCTCCGGCTTCTCTTTCTCGACCAGCTTCTTGGCCTGCTTGACCGTGGCCGACAGGCCCTTGGCGTCGAGACGCGAGTAGATGAACGGCTTGAACAGCTCGAGCGCCATCTTCTTGGGCAGGCCGCACTGGTGCAGCTTGAGCTCCGGACCCACGACGATGACCGAGCGGCCGGAATAGTCGACGCGCTTGCCGAGCAGGTTCTGACGGAACCGGCCCTGCTTGCCCTTGAGCATGTCGGCGAGCGACTTCAGGGGCCGCTTGTTGGCGCCGGTGATGACCCGGCCGCGGCGGCCGTTGTCGAACAGCGCGTCGACCGACTCCTGCAGCATCCGCTTCTCGTTGCGGATGATGATGTCAGGGGCGCGTAGCTCCATCAGCCGCTTCAGCCGATTGTTGCGATTGATGACGCGGCGGTAGAGATCGTTGAGGTCGGAGGTCGCGAAGCGGCCGCCGTCGAGCGGCACCAGCGGGCGCAGATCCGGCGGGATGACCGGAACCTCGGTCAGGATCATCCACTCCGGCTTGTTGCCGGAATGGATGAACGCCTCGATGATCTTGAGGCGCTTGGCGAGCCGTTTCGGCTTCAGTTCGCTCTTCGACTCGGCGATCTCGATCTTGAGGTCGTCGGCGATCTTCTGAAGGTTCATGCCCTTCAGCATCTCGCGAATCGCCTCCGCGCCGATCATCGCGGTGAAGCTGTCCTGCCCGTATTCGTCGAGCGCGCGCAGGAAGTCGTCCTCGCTGAGCAGCTGACGGTCCTTCAGCGGGGACAGGCCCGGGTCGAGCACGATGTAGGATTCGAAGTAGAGGACGCGCTCGAGATCCTTCAGCGTCATGTCGAGCAGGAGCCCGATTCGCGACGGCAGCGACTTCAGGAACCAGATGTGCGCGACCGGCGCGGCCAGCGAGATGTGGCCCATGCGCTCGCGCCGCACGCGCGACAGCGTCACTTCCACGCCGCACTTCTCGCAGATCACGCCCTTGTATTTCATGCGCTTATACTTGCCGCACAGGCACTCGTAGTCCTTGATCGGCCCGAAGATGCGCGCGCAGAACAGGCCGTCCCGCTCCGGCTTGAAGGTGCGGTAGTTGATCGTCTCGGGCTTCTTGATCTCGCCAAACGACCACGACAGGATCTTCTCGGGGCTGGCGATGGCGATCTGGATCTGGTCGAACGCCTGCGGCGCAGCGACCGGCGCAAACGGATTGGTGATTTCCTGGTTCATTCTCGTCTCCCGCGAGTCCGGCGCGGCCAACGCCCGGACTCGCCTCAATGGAAGAAAGTTCACGGCGCGTTCGCCGCGAGGCAATTCCCTATTCGGCGCGCCGGCCCGCTCTGAAACGTGGCGGGCCGGCGCGCCGTCTTACTCCGCGGCCTCCGCCGGCGGCGCGTCTTCCGGCGCGCGCTTGAGCGACGCCAGCTCGACGTTGAGGCCGAGCGACCGCATTTCCTTGACCAGCACGTTGAAGCTCTCCGGAATGCCCGATTCGAACGTGTCGTCGCCGCGCACGATCGCCTCGTAAACCTTGGTGCGGCCCGCCACGTCGTCCGACTTCACAGTCAGCATCTCCTGCAGCGTGTAGGCGGCGCCGTAAGCCTCGAGAGCCCAGACCTCCATTTCGCCGAAGCGCTGGCCGCCGAACTGGGCCTTGCCGCCAAGCGGCTGCTGAGTGACGAGGCTGTAGGGGCCGATCGAACGGGCGTGGATCTTGTCGTCGACCAGGTGGTGCAGCTTCAGCATGTAGATGTAGCCCACCGTCACCTTGCGGTCGAAGGGATCGCCGGTGCGCCCGTCAAACAGCGTCACCTGCCCCGACGAGTTGAGACCGGCCATCCGCAGCATGTCGACGATGTCCTTCTCGCGCGCCCCGTCGAACACTGGGGTCGCAATCGGCACGCCGCGGCGCAGGTTCTCGCCAAGTTCGGCGAGGCTGCCGTCGTCGAGCGCGCTGATCGTCTCGTCCTCGCCGTAGATCTCGCGCAGCTTGCCGCGCAGCGGCTGGGAGTCGTGCGACCGCAAATAGGCGTCGACGGTCTCGCCAACTTGCTTGCCGAGGCCGGCGCAGGCCCACCCGAGGTGCGTCTCGAGAATCTGACCGACGTTCATCCGGCTCGGCACGCCAAGCGGGTTGAGCACGATATCGACCGGCTGGCCGTCGCCGAGGAAGGGCATGTCCTCCTGCGGCACGATGCGCGAGACGACGCCCTTGTTGCCGTGGCGTCCCGCCATTTTGTCGCCGGGCTGGATCTTGCGCTTCACCGCAATGAAGACCTTGGCCATCTTCATCACGCCGGGCGGCAACTCGTCGCCGCGCTGCAGCTTCTCGACCTTGTCGAGGAAGCGGTTCTCGAGCGACTTTTTCGACTCGTCGTACTGCTTGCGCATCGCCTCGATCTCCGACATCGTCTGGTCGGATTCGAGGGCGAAGCCCCACCATTGCGAGCGCGGCACCTCGTCGAGGATCGGACGGGTCAGGATCTGGTCCTTCTTGAAGCCCTTCGGCCCCGAGAGCGCGCGCTTGCCTTCGAGCGTCTCGGCGAGACGCGCGTAGACGTTGCGGTCGAGGATCGCCTGCTCGTCGTCGCGGTCCTTGGCGAGCCGCTCGATCTCCTCGCGCTCGATCGCCTGGGCGCGCTCGTCCTTCTCGACGCCGTGGCGGTTGAACACACGGACTTCGACCACCGTGCCCTGCACGCCGGGCGGCACGCGCAGCGATGTGTCGCGCACGTCCGAGGCCTTCTCGCCGAAGATCGCGCGCAAGGAGCTTTTCTTCGGGCGTCATCGGGCTTTCGCCCTTCGGCGTGATCTTGCCGACGAGGATGTCGCCCGCCTGCACTTCTGCGCCGATGTAGACGATGCCGGCTTCGTCGAGGTTCTTCAGCGCCTCTTCCGAGACGTTCGGGATATCGCGCGTGATCTCCTCAGGCCCGAGCTTGGTGTCGCGGGCCATCGCCTCGAATTCCTCGATGTGGATCGAGGTGAACACGTCGTCCTTGACGATGCGCTCCGAGAGCAAGATCGAGTCCTCGAAGTTGTAGCCGTTCCAAGGCATGAAGGCGACGAGGACATTGCGGCCGAGCGCCAGGTCGCCGAGATCGGTCGACGGTCCGTCGGCGATGATATCGCCGATTTCCACCCGGTCGCCGACCTTGACGAGCGGCTTCTGGTTGATGCAGGTCGACTGGTTCGAGCGCTGGAACTTCATCAGGCGGTAGATGTCGACGCCGGGCTTCGCGGCGTCGGCCTCCTCGGTGGCGCGCACGACGATACGGGTCGCGTCGATCTGGTCGACGACGCCGGTGCGGCGCGCGGCGATCGCCGCGCCCGAATCGCGCGCCACGATCGCCTCCATCCCGGTGCCGACCAGCGGCGCGTCCGAGCGCAACAGCGGCACCGCCTGGCGCTGCATGTTCGAGCCCATCAGCGCCCGGTTGGCGTCGTCGTTCTCGAGGAACGGGATCAGCGCCGCGGCGACCGAGACGAGCTGCTTCGGCGACACGTCCATGTAGTCGACGTGGTCGGCCGCCAGGAACACGACGTCGCCGGCGCGCCGGCAGACGATCAGGTCCCCCGTCAGCCGTCCGTCGGCGCCCATCGGCGTATCGGCCTGCGCGACCGCGTATTTCTGCTCCTCCATCGCCGACAGGTAGACGACCTCTTCGGTCACGTTGCCGTCGCGCACCTTGCGGTACGGGGCCTCGATGAAGCCGTACTTGTTGACCCGGGCGAAGGTCGCGAGCGAGTTGATCAGACCGATGTTGGGCCCTTCGGGCGTCTCGATCGGGCAGATGCGGCCGTAGTGGGTCGGATGGACGTCGCGCACCTCGAAGCCGGCGCGCTCGCGGGTGAGACCGCCGGGGCCAAGCGCCGACAGACGGCGCTTGTGGGTGATCTCGGAGAGCGGGTTCGTCTGGTCCATGAACTGCGACAGCTGCGAGGAGCCGAAGAACTCGCGCACCGCCGCGGCTGCCGGCTTCGCGTTGATCAGGTCCTGCGGCATGATCGTGTCGATCTCGACCGAGCTCATGCGCTCCTTGATCGCTCGCTCCATGCGCAACAGGCCAATGCGGTACTGGTTTTCCATCAATTCGCCGACCGAGCGGACGCGACGATTGCCCAGGTGATCGATGTCGTCCACCTCGCCGCGGCCATCGCGCAGATTCACCAGCGCCTTCACCACCGCCAGGATGTCGTCCTTGCGCAGTGTGCGCTGCGTGTCGGGCGCGTCGAGGTCGAGGCGCATGTTCATCTTGACGCGACCGACGGCGGAGAGGTCGTAGCGCTCGAAGTCGAAGAACAGCGACTGGAACATCGACTCGGCGCTCTCGATCGTCGGCGGCTCGCCGGGACGCATGACGCGGTAGATGTCGAACAGCGCGTCCTCGCGCGAGATATTCTTGTCGACCTTGAGCGTGTTGCGGATGTAGGGGCCGACATTGACATGGTCGATATCGAGGATGGGCAATTCGGTGAAGCCGGCCTCGACCAGTCCGGCCAGCGACTTCTCGGTGATCTCGTCGCCAGCTTCGGCGTAGATCTCGCCGGTCTGCGGATTGTAGAGGTCCTCAGCGATGTACTGGCCAAATAGGTCTGCGTCCCCGGCGAACAGCGCCTTGAGGCCCTTCTCGGCAAGCTGGCGGGCGGTGCGCACGGTCAGCTTGCGGCCGGTCTCGATGGCGACCTCACCGGTGTCGGCGTCGATCATATCGACCGCGGCCTTGAAGCCCTTCATCCGCTCGGAATCGTAGGGCACGCGCCAGCCTTCCCTGAGCCGGCTGTAGGTCACGGTGCGGTAGAACGTCTTGAGGATCTCCTCGCCGTCGAGACCGAGGGCATGGAGCAACGACGTCACCGGAATCTTGCGGCGCCGGTCGATGCGCGCATAGACGATGTCCTTGGCGTCGAATTCGATGTCGAGCCAGGAACCGCGATAGGGGATAATGCGAGCGGCGAACAAGAGCTTGCCCGACGAATGGCTCTTTCCCTTGTCGTGATCGAAGAACACGCCCGGCGAACGGTGCATCTGCGAGACGATGACGCGCTCGGTGCCGTTGACGATGAAGGTGCCGTTCGGCGTCATGAGCGGCATGTCGCCCATGTAGACGTCCTGCTCCTTGATGTCCTTGACGGACTTGGCCTGCGTCTCCGGGTCGACGTCGAACACGATCAGCCGCAGCGTCACCTTGAGCGGGGCGGCGAAAGTCATGCCGCGCTGGCGGCACTCGTCGATGTCGTACTTGGGCGCCTCGTATTCGTACTTGACGAACTCGAGATGCGCTGTATCGGCGAAATCCTTGATCGGAAACACCGACTTGAACACCGCCTGCAAGCCCTCGGTCGGACGGCCGCCCTTCGGCGCGTCCATGAGGAGAAACTGGTCGTACGACGCCTTCTGCACCTCGATCAGGTTCGGCATCTCGCCGACTTCCCTGACGTGCCCGAAGACTTTGCGAACGCGCTTGCGGCCGGTGAATGTCTGCGCCATGTCGTTCCTCGTGCTAACGCCCGTCTAGCGATCGCCCGGATGGGATCGCGTTCGGGCCGCCGGGCGAACCGATCGCCCTGTCAAACCGCCCCTCGAAGGCTCGCCCCGTGCGCCCCTCGTCGGTCAATACAACCCAACCTTCAAAACGCCGGAACGGCCCCGGGGCCGTAAGGCCCGGGACCGTCCCCATTTCGACTGACGAGCCCCATGCCGGGCTCGCCCGCTCATTACTTGAGCTCGACCTTCGCTCCGACCTTCTCGAGGGCGGCCTTGATCTTCTCGGCCTCGTCCTTGGACACGCCTTCCTTGACGGGCTTCGGTGCGCCTTCGACGAGGTCCTTGGCCTCCTTGAGGCCGAGCTGGGTGATCGCGCGGACTTCCTTGATGACCTCGATCTTCTTGTCGCCGATGGCGGCAAGGACGACGGTGAACTCGGTCTGCTCCTCGACCGGAGCAGCGGCCGCAGCCCCGGCGGCGGGAGAGGCGGCGACGGCGACGGCGGCCGCGGCCGAGACGCCCCACTTCGCTTCGAGGAGCTTTGCGAGCTCAGCGGCTTCGAGAACCGTGAGCGAGGACAGTTCGTCGACGATCTTTTCGAGATTGGCCATGTTGAATTTTCCTTAATATGGGTTCGAACTGAGGATTTTGAAGAGCCCGGTCAGGCTGCGTCTCTTGTCAGGCTGCGTCTTTGGCGGCGTAGGCCCCGACCACGCGCGCGAGCTTGGCGGCGGGCGCGGTGGAGAGCTGGGCGAGCTTGGTCGCCGGGGCGGTGATGAGCCCCAGGAGCCTAGCGCGCAGCTCGTCGAGGGACGGCAAGGTCGCAAGCGCCTTGACCCCATCGACGTCGAGGGCGGTCGTTCCCATGGCGCCGCCGAGGAGCACGAACTTGTCGTTGTCCTTGGCGAAAGCCACGGCTGCCTTGGCCGCCGCCACCGGATCGCTCGAATGGGCGATCAGGGTCGGTCCCTTGAGCAAGGGGCCGATAGAGGCGACGTCCGTGCCTTTGAGAGCAAGCTGGGCGAGGCGGTTCTTGGCGACCTGGACGGAAGCGCCAGCGGCCTTCATCTGCTTGCGCAGACGCTGCATCTGGGCGACCGTCAAGCCGGAATAATGCGCCACGACCACGACCGACGTCTTCGAGAAGACGTCGTGCAAGGACGCGACAGCTTCTTTCTTTTCCGCTCTATCCACGGTGCTGTCTCCGGTCGGCGGGCTTGACGCCCGCCTGTTGCACATGCCGAACCGAGTGAATCCGAAGAGTCACACGCCACGGCGACTTGCGCCTGTCCCCGGAGGTGGGCGAACCCAGCGCCGGACAGATGGTTCGAACCGCATTGGCCGCAAGGAAGTCCTCACGGTTGGAAATTCGGTCTTCCCCGTCTATGCTGGCCCCTTGCCCCGCGAACGGGACCTGGAATTAAGCGTCGGACCCAAAGGTCGTCGGCGCCGGCAGTCTCGGACAGGACATGGCCGGAGCGGACGCAAGGGCTTTCCCTTCCGTCCTCCGGCCCATCCGCCGCCTCTCCTCAAGCCTGCCTCAACGAGACGAAACCCAAAAAGGGCGGTAGCCATGTATGATCATTCGGGGTCGCATCGCGCCGCCAACCCCGGTCGGGTCTGCATAGCGGGTTTGGCGGCGGGGTGCAAGGGGTCACGAAAAGTTTATGTGCGGCGCATTCGGGCGCGTCAACAGGAATTGATTTTTACGCTCCGGAGGCGCCGGCAGAGTCTGGGCCATCGACCTTCATCCGTCTCACCGTTAGCACGAAAGGTAGGTCGCTCTTAAAGGTCGTTCACGGCGTTAGGAATTCCCCCATAAACTGTCGGTAGTGGAACAATCGGATAAAGGCACTCTTTCGTAAGTGGTAGTCGCAATCCCAGGGATAGTGTGGTCCATAGCATATGAATTTGCATACCGTGTGCTCAACGCAAGTTTGTCCTTGAAAGGACGGGATGTGACTGTATCCCCACCCCGCGTTGCTGCTCCCGAGACCGACCGCTAGCGATATATTACCGCCGGACCGTGCGGAACTCATCATTCCCACGTAGGTGTGTTTCGTCTTCTCTAGCGACTTCTCCGCGGTAAATCCAGGCATGTTCATGGTGCGCATTTCGCATCTCCTAGCGGTTATTAAGGGCCACCGTCGTAATAGCGCGGCAGCCAAGTGAATAGAACGCGAAGCTCCTCGAACCGGCTTCCTCCCCTAGCTGCCGCCCGGGCTAGTGTTCAGAATCCAGGGCGGCGCGGGACTTAGGCCACACACAATCGACGGAAAGCACAGCCGGGTGTGACGCACAATCCGACAGTACTGAACGATCCAGCACGAATAATAAAGGCGAAGTGGGGGGGCGAGCCCTTGAGCAGGTTGGACGATTCCACCGTAACCGCTCGCCTCACTAGTGACTTGATAAGACACGTTACTGTTGTACATAGACGCTTCCGCCGTAAATCCTGGCATTTTCATTTCGATCACCTCTTTGGTTGAGTTAATGGTCATAATACGGCGACAACTTCGTCACCAGGAAAGGAAATTCCTCGGTGACATCGACGCGGACAAAGGACTTCTCGGGAAAACCGGTGGTGCGGTGGGTAAATGAGAAGATGACCTCGATGATATTGCGCGTGCCGCTCAACGGGGAGGGCTGGACGTCGACGCTGGTCAGTCCGAGATTGCCGGCAAAAGCTTCCGCCGCTCTGGCGTAGATTTCGGGGTAGCGCACCGCCAGGTAGTTCATCGCGCGGTTCTCATCGGTCGCGCCGGCATTGTCCGTCATCTGTATGATCGTATCGAACAGTTCCCGCGCGGCGGGCCCAAACTGCGCGGCGGGTATTCCGTCCGGCCGGGGGATCGCCTCGATCAGCGCATCCTTCGAGAAGGTGTAGATCTGGTCGAACGCCACGATCGGGATCATCAGCCCGTTGCAATAGTCTGGCGGCGCGACAGGGCCGCGAAGCCCGATGACCGTGCTGATCCATGGGACCGGATCGGGCGGTCCCCGCAGAGCCTCGATAAGGAGATCGAGATCGGCCGGATCGCGCGGCTGCAGAATGTAGGTTTCGAGCCCCTGAACGGTCAGAACCCAACACATTTGCCGCGCGAGATAGCGATTTTCGCGTTGGGACAGCATGTGATGAAAGGCTTGCCGATCCGTGTGGCCTGCCGTCTCCGCCCGCCCGGTGGCCTGCGCCACCTCCTTTTCCACCGATGGGCGCGGGAAACGAGTCTCGATCTGGCCGAGCGCATAGACGTAAGAAGCCGGCGAACCCGCGCCGCCGCCGCAGGTCGGACACGGCGCCGGCTGCGCCGAGGCTCCCGGATCGACAGCGACCTGGGACGGCCTGACTTCGGTTGGTGGGCCGCCGGCTGACAATTCAGCAACTTCATGCGGATCCATGGTTTCCTCCTTTGAAAATTGCCTTTCGCGGATCGCGCTACCGGCTGCGCCGGCCGGAAAAGGTCATCCACCCGTTGAGCGCGGCCGCGCGCCCTTCGCAGCCGCCGCAGGGGCGGATGCCGACGGCGTAGGTCATCCGCTTCACCACATCGCCGAGGCCGATGTCCTCGTCGGCGACAAAGCCAGGAAGGCGAACGCGATGAGCGGGGCGCTCACTCTGCCGATTGTCACCCTCGTTGCCGGTCATGACGCGAATCTCCTTGTTGCGTTGCGGTTCATGAGCCCGTAGGCGGCCCAGGCGTTGAGGAGGGGCGGCGTCACCGTTGTTCGGCGTCCCGCGATCGCTTGCGTCACCGCGGCCTTGACTTCGGCCGCGCTGGCGGCCGGGAATTGCGACCAGAGAAGGGCGACGGCGCCGGTGACGAACGGCGCGGCGACGCTGGTGCCGCCGAGCCTGAGCGGCCTGCCGTCGACGCCGAGGCTCTCGATCGCCTCGCCAGGCGCCCTCAGGCCGCGCAGCCCCATGGAACGACCAAGGTTTGATTCACGGGTCGGCTTTCCTTGCGCGTCGCACGCTGCGACCGGAACGACCCAGGAGTGACGCGTGATGCTCGTGCCGCCGACGGAGCCCTGGTTGCCGGCCGCCGCAACGACGATCACGCCCATTTTCGCGGCCTGGTCGAGCGCCTCCCCCAACGCTCGTTCTCCCTTGGCATGTGATCGGGTGAGGGCGAGGCTCAAGTTGAGGATTTTTGCGCCGGCCCGGATGCACCCGAGGATCGCCGCCGCGAGGCCCTCGGGCGTGGCGCTCGGCATCTCCTTGTCGTCGGGCGCGTCGGCAAAGATTGGGTACGCCAGCAATGTGCAGTCGGGGCAGATAGCCGGCGCAGGCGAGCCGCGTCTGGCGACGAGGATGCCCGCCATGAACGTGCCGTGGAGGCAGGCGAGGCTGGTGGCCTTCGAGCAGGCGCCGCTCGCTTCGCCAGTCGCCTCCCGGATTGTGCTCCCGGCGAGGTCGGCGTGGTGGCCGGCGATGGGGCCATCGATCAACCCGATCACCACCTCCGGCCGTCCGGCCGAAAGCCGCATCAACGCCTCAAGACCGACCAGTTCCAGAGCGTTCGCCATCGCTCCTCCCAGTTGGCTCGCCTTGCTGCCGTTATGACAACACGGCGGGCCACTTTCGGCATTCTCCGCTAAACGGAGCTTCTTTCCTTCACGAAGCGTAAGCCATTGATCTCGCTCGGGGCGAGCGGCTGTGGGGTCGCTGCTACTGGGTACAGGCGATGGGGAATCCGAGGAGGTCGAAGGCCTTTTGCTGGATCGGGGTCGGGCGGGTGAGGATGGTGAAGGGGCGGTCGGGCGCGCCCGCGGTCACGACGGTGTTGCGCGCGAGGGTCGCGAGATCGGCGAGCAGGGTCTGGAAGGAGTGGACGGGGGCGCCGTCGGCGGCGCGGCCGGTGGCGCTTTTGGCGAGGGCGGCGGGAGAACGCTGCGCCTTGGCGACGGGGCTGTCGCGCAGGGCCTCGGCGGCTTCCTTGTCGTCGTCGTCATAGAGCATCGGGGCGAGGCGCGCCCGCATGTGCCACTCGACATAGTAGGCCAGCATGCACAGGAACACGTGGGCGCGGACCCGCTCCGTGAGCCAGTGGTGGATCGGCCGCACGTGCAGATCGACCGTCTTCAGGCATCGAAAGGCCCGTTCCACCATGGACAAGGATTTGTATGTCTTGACCGCGGTTTCGTCGGCGAGGGTCTGTTCGGGCAGGCTGGTGCGCACGGCGTAGAGGCCGTCGAGCGCGGCCTCCTGGGCGATCTCATCGCGCTTTCGGGCGAAGGCGAACCGGTCGTCGGCGATCGTCAGGTCGAAGTGCTTGGCCATCTTGTGCTTGTCGAGCACGGCGCCGACGGCCATGCCGATCTCGGCCGCGCCGCGTAAGGGGCGGGTCTTGCGCGTGACGCTGGCTGTGATTTTGGCCAGATCGCGCTCGGTGGCGGCGAGGAGGTCCTCGCGCTTTCTGGCGCGCTCGCGCGCGAGATCGGGGTTGCGGCAGACGATCAGCCGCTCGCCGGGAAAGTCGGGCGAAGTGATCGCCGCCATGTCGCGCTGGTCGAACAGCGACATCTGCAGATGGCCGCCGCCGACCAGCTCCTTGAGCGCGGGGGCGCGCAAGGCGGTGATCCAGTCGAGCCCGGCCGGACGCAGGTCCTCGTCGATGCGCGCCTGAGTGATCATACCGCGGTCGCCGACGAGAACGACGTGGTCGATGGCGAAGCGGCGCTTGAGTTTGGCGACCTGATCGGCCAGGGTCATGGGATCGGCGGTGTTTCCTTCGAACACTTCGATGGCGACGGGGCAGCCGTCGGGCGCGCACAGAAGGCCGTAGACGATCTGCAGCTTGCCCTTCTTGCCGTCGCGGTTGTAGCCGCGTTTGGCCAGAGGGCAGCAGCGGCCTTCGACGTAGCTCGACGAGACGTCGTAGAGCACCAGCGTCCCGCCCTTCAGATGGCGCTTCGCGAGCGCGGTCTCGATCGCGCCCTGACGCTCGAGGAGCCAGTCGAGCGCGGCGTAGAGTTCGTCCTCGTGGACGTCGCCGAGGCCCAATTCGACGCCGAGGCTGGATGCGGCGGTGACGGGATCGAGCGCCCTGGCGGTGGCGAGTTTCGACGCCGGGGCGATGATGCGGCTGACGATCATGGCCAGGACGAGGTCGACCGGCCGACAATTCTCGGGATCGGACCCGCGCGCTTGCTTGGGTCCGATGATTGTGTCGAGGCCGATGGCGCGCGTCGCGCCCAACACGGCGGCGACGGCCCCATGCGGCAACGAGCGCTCGACGACGAAGGGCTGCTCGCCCGGCGGCAGCACGACCCCGCCCTTGAGGACGCCGCGCAGCCCTTCGACGTGCTCGGCCGGCCAATGGGAGAGGTTGAGCAGCGTGCGCTTCCGTATCCTCCCGCTGTCCCGATAGCTCTCGCGCAGCAGGATCGCCGGTGGGGAGCCGCGGTTGGGGACGGTTTCGATATACATGGACGCAGGATAGCTGAGAAACTCGCAAAATCAACAACAATATCCGATTTACATGGCTACATTTTCACCCCCCGCCAGCCCCAAAGATGCGCAAAATCAGAGACTTGACCCTCGCGAAAGAAAGAAGCTCCGGCTAAAGAGCCCCGCCGATTGGCGCTTGACTTTACCGGCCCAAATAAATTTTCGCCTTATTGCAACCGGGTATAAAGAGCTTAACTTATTCGACAAACAATGCCGGTCACCGTACAACTACACCGTGAGCCGTCAGCTTTCAGAGCAGTTTTATTCTTCTGACGCCGAGCACCAAAATTTACAGGAGCGACAATAAATTGCGTCTGTTTGCTTATGCTTAACGAGCCAAAAAATTCGGAACCCATCGGTTACGCAAGCCACGAAGACGGCGCAATCATGGCATAGAATTGTTCGGCTGTCTATGACGGCGATCACACTGCTCAACCGATCAGCGCGGAAAAAGCGCGGGACGGCGGCGCGGCTATTCCTTTCCGCGATTGGTCCACTGTGCTGCGCACGTTGAAGTCGACCGCGAGCTCGCAAGACCGAGCCGATCGAGATCGCCGTGGCTTACCGGCGCCGACGAATCCGGCGTTGCGTCCAGGCGCGGCGGCCGGCGGGGTTGCCCCACTCTTTCACACGTTTGCAGCGGCCGCCGTTAAGACGCCCCGTAACCCCCTGAGGCCATTGGCGCCCGCCGCTAAACGGCGCGAAAACGCGTGATGCGCTGGCCGCTTGCGCCCGTCTCTGGAAATGGGCGGACCCAGCGCCGGACGGATGGTTCAAAGCAGGCGCCGCCGGACTCGAATTTTCCGGACGCCTCCGCGGCCGACGAGGTCAAGCCGGCCAGCCGAAGTGGCGGTGGAGTTGTTCGAGCCGGATCTCGTCCATCGTCGCCAGCGGGTCCCAGGCCGGCGCCGATCGCACCTGCTCGCGGGTCACGTTCACGTTGACCCGCCGGTCGCTCCAATCGATGGCCGTCACGGCGAAGGGCGAGATCGGCGCTTGCTTCCCGTGAAGCCAAGCATGCGTAGCGACAACGAGATAGCGAACGGACCAGTTCCGATCGTCCGCGAGGACCATCTCAACCGGCCCGACCTCGCCGTCCTCGGCCTCGACGCGGAAGCCCGCGATCGCGGCGGCGCTGCCGAGATGCCCGACGGGTTCGTCGCCGCCTGCGTCCGGACCGGATTCCATCTCGGTGAGTGTGATATTGAGGTTCAGCGTCAGCTTCTCGCCGAAACTCAACATCGGGAAGGCTGGCTTTGGCGGAATGACAATGGGCGCGATCGCCGAGGGCGCAACGAGGACCTTTCGGCCCTCGAGCCACGAACCGGCCGCCACGCTCACCCAGCGGATCAGCCAGGCTCGGTCGTCGAACAAGAAGTCGTCGACGGTCCCGGCTTCGCCGTCACTCGCCTTGACCGGGCAGCCGAACAAACCATTCGCCGCAAACAGCATGGCGCCTCCCCCGGCGGGACGGCGCCTCAGAGAGGAAGCGCGCGGTCCCGACCCAAGCGCGATAGATGGCGCGCGGCGTGGCGAAATGTAAACCCACCGCATTCGCCGCGGCCCGTTAAGGCTGAGGGTCAAGAGGACGCGCCGCCTATCGGAGCGGACGCCTAAAGCGCTCGCGCCGATAGGCCTGCCCGCCCCGCGCCCGCGCGACGGGCGATCTATAGACGGCCGACAGTCCCGCTCATCGACCCCTACGGATTCGCCCGCCGTCTCGCTTCCCACTGTTAACTCGCTTCCCACTGTTAAGTTGACGTGGCTTCACATCGGAGTAAATCGGACGAAAGTCCCAGGGGCGGTCCTAAGACTTTCGGGTCGCTCGACGGCGAGCCTCGGGCGCCTCGCCTAAGATGGTCGGGCTGGTGAAGCTGCTGATAGTCGATGATCATCCCGTGATGCGTGACGGCATCGCCGCGCTGCTCTCGCAGTTCGGCCCGGATACGGTCGTCCTCCAGGCGGCCGACGCGAGAAGCGCGCTGGAGCTTGCGGCGACCCATGACGACCTCGACGCCGTCATTCTCGATCTTGGCCTTCCCGGCATGGACGGGATCAGCGCGCTGACTGAATTCGGCCGGGTCCGGCCCGATGTGCCGGTCGTCGTCGTCTCCGCATCCGAGGACGCCCGCGACGCGCGCGAGGCGCTGGCGAAAGGCGCGCTCGGCTACGTGCCGAAATCGGCGGGGCAGCGCACGCTCCTGTCCGCGATCCGGCTCGTCCTCGACGGCGAGCTCTATGTTCCCCCACTGCTCCTCAGCGATTCGCCTCCGCTTGCGGGGCTCGAGGCGCGCGGCGAAGCGGGACCGCAGCGCGCCGCGCTCACTAATCGGCAGATCGAGGTGCTGCGGCGCGTGAGCCAGGGTCAGCCGAACAAGACCATCGCGCGCGACCTTGGCCTCTCCGAAAAGACGGTCAAGGCGCACATCACCGCGATCTTCAAGGCGCTAAACGTCGTCAATCGCACCCAGGCCGCCGCGGTCGGGCGTGACGCCGGCCTGCTTTGAGCGGGCTCGGGCCTAAGCATCCGTCTCCTCCTCCGTCTCGCCGGCTGCGATCGCGTTGGCGATCGCAGCGCGCAGCTTTCCGAGCGGCGCCGGCTTGTGCAAGACGATGAGGCCCCGTGCCCGGGCCGCGCTCAGCAGTTCCGGCGCGGTGTCGCCGGTGAGCAGGATCGCCGCGATGGCGGCGTTGTATTCGCCGCGCAGCCGTTCGATCAGGTCGAGGCCGTTCTCGGCCCCGCGCAGCCGATAGTCGCAAATGAAGAGGTCCGGGCGCGTCGGGCGTGTCGCCAGCCGCGCGATCGCCTCGTCGCCCGAGCCCTCGGCGACGATGTCGTACCCCCAGCTGGCGAGCAGTTTCGCCATGCCCGCGCGGATCGGAGCCTCGTCGTCGACGACAACGATCAGGCGGCCCGCCGGGACTCGCGAGAGGGGGCGTTCGGCCGGCGCAGACAGGCTCGCGGGACCGGTTGCGAGCGGAACGGCGATCGCGAAGCACGACCCTTTTCCAGGCTCGGAGCGGAGGGTCAGCTCCGCTCCGAGCAGGGCGGCGAGGCGACGGACGATGGCGAGTCCGAGGCCGAGGCCCTTCGCCCGGTCCCGTTCGGGATTGCCTATCTGATAATATTCTTGAAAGATCCGCTCCCGCTCGCCGGCGGCAATGCCGACGCCGGTGTCCCAGACCTGCACGACCAAGCCGCCGCTCGCCCGTCGGCAACCGACCAGGACCCGCCCCAGGTCGGTGTAGCGAACGGCGTTCGAGACCAGATTGCGCACGATCCGCTCGAGCAGCACCGGATCGGAAACGACGACGGCGGACGAGCCGACCCAATCGAACCGAACGCCCTTGGCTTCCGCCTCGGGCGCGCTATCGGCGCAGACGCGCGCGAGGATCGAGCCGATCGCGACGGTCCGCCGGTCGACCACGACGACCCCGGCGTCGAGACGAGACACGTCGAGAAGTGCGCCAAACAGGCCCTCCATGGCCTCGACCGATGATTCGATCTGGTCGATCAGCGGCGCGGCGTCCTTGGCGCTGGCGAGGCTGCGCAGCGCGCCGACGAAGAGGCCGAGCGCATGCACCGGCTGGCGCAGATCGTGGCTGGCGGCGGCCAGGAAGGTCGACTTGGCGAGGTTGGCGCGTTCGGCGATCTCCTTCTGCCGCTGCAGATCCTCAGCCAGTTCCTCGGTCTCGATCTGAAGGCGCACCAGCTGCGCGAAGGCGCGATTGGCCCGGAGACCAAGCGCGCCCATGCCGCCGATGTAGCTCAGCATCAATACGGGCGCGAGACGATGCAGGAGAGGATCGGACGCGAAAAATCCGGAAATCGCAAAGGGAACGGTCGCCGCCAGAAAGAACGGGACGAAGGTCGGCAGATAAGGGCCGAACGCTGTAATCGCTCCGGCGGCCACGCACAGCGTCACGGTCAGGATCAAAAAAACCACGCCGACGCGGCCGCCGTCCGGCAGCCCGATCGGCGCCCAGCCGAATCCGAGACCCACCGCGAGGTTGATGATGGAGAACGCCAGTCCCCAGGCCCGCCAGCTCTCGCGCGACGAAGGCGATCGCCGATAGAGGGCGCGCAAAGCGAGATTGGCGAGGGCGCAAGCGGACATGTACGCGACCCAGGCCGCGGCGGTCCAAGGCGCGACTTGGCCGAGCGCGGCCAGACCTCCAGCCAGGATCGCGGCAGCGGCCGCCGCCGCCGGCGCCGCGACCAGGATGAAATCGAACATCGCGTCGACCTGGGCCGCGCCGAGGCGGTCTTGTCTGTTTTCGCCGCTCATCGCCATGGCGCGCCTCGTCCGCCGGGGCCTCGCCGAGCGTTATTCGAAGGCCGCCGCTCTCTAATCAACGCAGAGACCGGCATTGGCGGCAACAGGCGTCGCGCTTCCCCGGCGGTCTCGCGGGTGCAGTAGGCTTTTTCATGGAGAAAGCGGCCGTTGGTCTCGGCCTTGCGCGAGGAGCGGCAGCCAAAGTAAGGGGCGCGACCCGATGCCGTCACTCGTTGCGGCCCGGCAGCAGGGCCGGGAGTTCGGCGAGCGTTCGCACTTCGAAGTCAGGCGTCCCCGGCAGGCGCTCGCGAGGCTGGCCGTAGCGGTTGCACCAGACGACCCGCATCCCGAAATCCGAGGCGCCGAAGGCGTCCCAGCCGTTCGAGGATTGGAAGACGATCGCCGCCGCCGGCAGCCCGAGCGTATCGAGCGCAAGCTGGTACACACGCGGATGGGTCTTGAAGACGCCGACGGCGTCGGCCGACAGAACCGCGTCGAAGGCGTCGCCGAGCCCGGCCCGCCCGACCAGCGTTTCAAGCATCGCGGGCGTGCCGTTCGACAGGATCGCAGTCTTGAAGCCGCGGCGGCGCAGTTGGCGCAATACATCAGGGACTTCGGGAAACGGTTCGAGCTCGAGGTAGAGCGCCATCAGCCGCTCGCGGAGAGCGGGTGCGTCGAGCCCGAGGCTCTCCAGCGCGAAGGCGAGCGCGTCCGCGGTGACCGCATGGAAATCCGCATAGCGGCCCTGCAGGCTCCGGAGCCAGGTGTACTGGAGCTGCTTCTCCCGCCAGAGCGCCGTCAAGGCGACGCGCTTCGCCTCGGGGACCTCGGCTGCGCGGGTGGCTGCGGAGGCGAAGTCGAACAGGGTGCCATAGGCGTCGAACACGCAGGCGCGGACGCCGTCGAGGTGATTTGGCGCGTTCTCGGACATCGTTTTCCTCCTTGCGTTGCGTCATCCTCTCGGACGCGCTGTCAGGCGGGTCGCGCGGCGTTCCCGACCAGGCCTCGCAAACGCTCGATTTCTCTCAGCAAGGCCTCGCGCTCGACCTGGGCATAGGCGATTTCGGCGTCGCGGGCGAGCGCAGCGAGGAGTTCGCGCTCGCCGCCGTCCAGATCGGTTCCCGACTCGTGCGCGCTGTAGAAAGCGAGGGCGAAACGCCGCCTCGGGTTGCCAATCGGCACGGCGAGAACCGGCCGCGCGAGATCGCCGGGCAGGCCCGCGCCGGCCTCGGCGATCGGGAACGGCGCGCCAGGCGCCACCGCGGGAAGGGGCGGTTCGCCGTCGCTCAGGATTTCGCGATGCTGAGCCTCCCAGCCGATGCTTTCGGAGCGGCGGAGCGTTCCCTCCTCGTGGCGGAAGATCGCCGCCGAGGCGAGCCGGAGGGCCTTGAGCGGCGCCTCGACCAGCCGCCGCTCGATCTCGGCCACGCTGTCGGCGCGCCGGATCTCATGACCCGCCTCCTCGAGCCGTCGCTCGGCGCGGCGGAAGTCCCGGTCGAACAGCCGGTCGGCGAGCTCCGTCGTCCATTCGTGCGCACGCGAGATGATGAAGACCAGGATCGAGGCGAGTACGATCCAGGCCCATTCGGGCAGGTCGGCCCACTCGTGAACCGTGTTCAGCTCCTCGTGGATGAGGAAGGCGGGCACGCTGAGCAGGAGCCCGAGCAGCGTCGCGCGGCGCAGCGGCACCCAGACGCTGACCACCGTCGACCGACGCACCGCCTCGACGACAAACAGGCAAAGGACCGCGTTGACCAGGTAGAGGTAGCCGACGAGATCTTCCGTGCCCGAGCCGGCGTGAAAGAGCGTGCTCGGCAGAGAAGTCTCCTGCCAGAGTTCGGCGATCAGGTACGCCGGCAGGCCGATCAGGCAGCCCCAGATGACCCAACGGATCCGCTGGTAGTCGCGCGGGCTCAAGTCGCCGCGGCGGCCGATCAGGATCGCCAGCGCCGCCCCACTGACCAGAAAGCCCATGATCAGCGCGGCCCGCATGGCGAGTTCGGTCCGGAAGCCGAAGAGGGTGCCGAGGCTCATGAGTTCGACGGCCAGGAACACGAGCGCCAGCGCCGGCAACGCACGTAGGACGAGGCGCCAGCGCCCATCCGTCCGGTCGACCGGCGCCCTCAGGGCGAACAGGATCAGGCCCGCATAGGCGACCGCCTGAAGGACGCACGAGGCGACGTCCTGTGTGAATAGCGCCCACGGCCACTGTTGCAGCCAGGCGAGGAACTGGAACTGCTGGCCGGGGTTGAAATACATGACGTAGGCGAAGAATCCCCAGGTCATCGGCCCCGGCCGGATCCATACGAGGTAAGCCGCGCCGAGCACCACGAGAACCCCGGCGATCACGGTCAGGGCCGTGACGATGTCGACGGCGACCGAGGTCGGCCGCGCTCTCGCGAGGAGCGTGACTTCGCGAGCCGGCCGGTCGGCCTCGCCGGACAAGGCCACGGCCGCCTGCCGGCCCGGCTGGACGTAGGTTACGCCGCCCCAGAGGGCGAGGTTGCTCGCGCAGTGCACGGAGTCGAAGGGAGGGCAGCGCATCGTGGCAAGGTCGAGCCGGTCGCCAACCCTCAGGCCCGCGCGCCACGCCGGCGACTCCCCCTCCTCCGCGAAGGGACCCTGGTCATCGTAGACGAGCCCGTCGGCGTTGGTCGCCAAGCCGAACGAGCCGAGCGGCCGGACGATCCGGACGAAGTCGGGGACGATCATCGCCAGGGCATAAAAGGTCAGCAGGGCCAGGAGGCCGCGGCCGGCAAGCCTGCCAGCGTTTCGCGTCTTCATGAGCGCGCGGCCGGTTGAAGGGCCCCGTCGGACCGCGCCCAGCGTATTGCCGCCAATGCATTCCCTGGCCGCGCGAGAACCGGGCCTTCGCGCCCGTCCTGAGCAGACGATATCTCAGAATGCGCCAACGATTGCATCGCTTGGGGCCCAGGATTCGGAATCGCAACCGCGACAGCGATTTATCTTGGCACATTTGTTCGCCACAAAGCATCAGCGGAGGCGAGTGTAGACGCCGCGCCCGCGGGCGCGTTTTCGGCAGTATGGCCGATTGCCCGGGCGTCTGGCCCGCTGAAGGAGGCGTGAGCGCCTGCGGCTCTCGACACTCGGCTGGCTGAGGCGAAGGCGGCCCCCGGCCTCGCTCTCAGTTCCCCCGCGGCGGTTCTCCGGTCGCGGCGAGTTCGTCGACCTCTTCGTCGGTGAAGACCCGGCTGCGCGTCAGGAAGCGGACGCCTTCGGGCGCTTCCACCGAAAAGCCGGCGCCGCGGCCGGGGACAACGTCGATGATCAATTGTGTGTGTCGCCAGTACTCGAATTGCGCCGCCCCGATGTAGAAGGGGCAGCCGGCGATTTCGCCGATGCGCACGTCCTGGCCGCCGACCTTGAATTCGCCGGCCGGGAAGCACATCGGGGCGGAGCCGTCGCAGCAGCCGCCCGACTGATGAAACATGAGGGGACCGTGCTGGCCCTTGAGCTTGTCCACCATCGCCGCAGCGGCGTCGGTGATGAGCACGCGGTCGGTCATCGCGAGTCCTCATGTTTCGAGTTGCCGACGCGGGGCAAACGGCGTCCCGCGCCTATGTCGCCCCCGACGTTCGCTGGGCGGGGTCGACAACCCGTCCCTAGGGGACGCCCGACGTTTCTACGGGCCTGTAGGGCGCGGTCGCTGACCGCGCCTCGCCGCCGCGCCGGGCGTTCTCGGCGGGGTCGACGACCCGTCCCTAGGGGACGCCCGAGCTTTCTACGGGCCTGTAGGGCGCGGTCGCTGACCGCGCCTCGCCGCCGCGCCGGGCGTTCTCCGCGGGGTCGACGACCCCGCCCTACAGTCGCTCGGCCTCGCTCAGAAGAAGCCCAGCGCCTTCGGCGAATAGCTGATCAAGAGGTTCTTGGTTTGCTGATAATGGTCGAGCATCATCTTGTGGGTTTCGCGCCCGATGCCCGACTGCTTGTAGCCGCCGAAGGCCGCGTGAGCCGGATAGGCGTGATAGCAGTTGATCCACACGCGCCCGGCATGAATGCCGCGGCCGAAACGATAGTAACGGGTACCGTAGCGGGTCCAGACCCCGGCGCCAAGGCCGTAGAGCGTATCGTTGGCGATGGCGAGCGCCTCCGCCTCGTCCTTGAACTTGGTCACCGACACGACCGGCCCAAAGATCTCCTCCTGGAACACGCGCATCTTGTTGTGGCCGGCGAAGATCGTCGGCTCGACATAGTAGCCTCCCTCTAGCTCGCCCTCGAGGTGGGCGCGCTTGCCGCCGGTCAGAACCTTCGCGCCCTCCTGCTTGCCGATGTCCATGTAGGACAGGATCTTCTCGAGCTGATCGGTCGAGGCCTGGGCGCCGATCATCGTCGTCGGGTCGAGCGGGTGACCCTGCTTGACCTTCTTCACCCGCTCCACCGCGCGCTCCATGAATTTGTCGTAGATCGACTCCTGGATCAGCGCGCGGCTCGGGCAGGTGCAGACTTCGCCCTGGTTCAGCGCGAACATGGCGAAACCTTCGAGCGCCTTGTCGAAGTAGTCGTCGTCGGCCTCCATCACGTCTTCGAAGAAGATGTTGGGCGACTTGCCGCCGAGTTCGAGCGTGACCGGGATCAGGTTCTCCGAGGCGTACTGCATGATCAGCCGCCCGGTCGTGGTCTCGCCGGTGAAGGCGATCTTGGCGATGCGCTTCGACGACGCGAGCGGCTTGCCGGCTTCGAGGCCGAAACCATTGACGACGTTGATGACGCCGGCGGGCAAGAGATCGCCAATCACTTCCATCATGGCCAGAATGCCGAGCGGCGTCTGTTCCGCCGGCTTGAGGACGACGCAATTGCCGGCGGCGACCGCCGGCGCAAGCTTCCACACCGCCATCAGCATCGGGAAGTTCCAGGGAATGATCTGGCCGACGACGCCCAGCGGCTCATGGTAGTGATAGGCGACCGTGTCGTGGTCGATCTCTCCGAGCGAGCCCTCCTGGGCGCGCAGCGCGCCGGCGAAATAGCGCCAATGATCGACGCAGAGCGGCAGATCGGCCGCGGTCGTCTCGCGGATCGGCTTGCCGTTGTCGAGCGTCTCGACCAGCGCCAGAAGATCGAGATTGGATTCGATGCGGTCGGCGATCTTGAGCATGATCAGGGAGCGCTCCGCCGCCGCGGTCCGGCCCCAGGCGTCCTTGGCCGCGTGCGCCGCGTCGAGCGCGAGCTCGATGTCGGCTGCCGAGGAGCGCGGGATTGCGCACAGCTTCTTGCCGGTGATCGGGCTGGGGTTGTCGAAATAGCGCCCCTCGACCGGGGCGACCCATTTGCCGCCGATGAAATTGTCGTACTTCTCGCGGATGAGCCCTTTCGCTGCGACCTTGTCGATGGCTGCCTGGTACATGGTTTCCTCCTTGGCAATTGCGCCGCAGGCCCGAGGGCCGGCGGGCAGCTTGCCGTTATGTTCGTTCAAATATGTCGAAGAGGCAACCGGGCTTTGAAACTCGCAAAGACAAAAGCTTTGGGAAACCGGAACTTCGTGTTATATTTCTGTTTATCGGAAAAGACTGATCCCGCGCGGGGCGGGCGACCGAGTACGGCATGGAAGAGGAGAGGCGGTTGAAGGCGGGAGACCTAGGTCCGCTGGCCGGCGCAAGGGGCGCCTGGGCGAATGGCCCTTGCAAGTTTTTTCTGCTTCATACGCCCGTAAGCCATTGATAAGTCACGATCCGCGGAAATTTTTTGCAACTTTTTGAAGGCCATGGAAATTTTTTGAAGCCCCCCAGCGGAAGGAAATGGAAAATTTTGGAAGGCTTCGGAAGGAAACTGAAATCGCACGGTCGGGCGTGGCCGGTGGCCGCCGGATGAAGTTTGCCGGGCGGGATCGGCGCGCCCGGCGGGCCGTCTCACGGCGTCATTGTGAGTAGCCGCGCGCCGGCCTTTTTCAGGTCGTCTTCGCTTCCGGTGAGCGGGATCGACTTCACGTCGTTCCACAGCGGCACGAGGTCGCCGTAGTGGGGCGAAAAGATATGGCCGGACTCGCCGGTCGTGATCATGAACCGCGACGTCTCCGGGTCGGCCAGATCGTACAGCCCACGATAACCGGCGGCGTGGGTGCGAGCGAACGGCTTGTCTCTCGGCGCCTCGAAGCCGCCGCCGCGGTTCAAGGTGTAGAAGCCGCCGCTCGAAGGGACGCTGAGGTCGCTTAAGCGGTCGAGCAGCGGCACATGGCTGAAGACCCGGTGCTGCAACAGGCTCACGTGCTCATGGCCCCAGCGCCACTGGCTCATGTCGGCGCCGTCGCGCTTGACCAGCAGGGCGAGGCCGTCGTCGAGCGCCTGGCCGAGCGTCCGCTTGCAGTCCGGATCGGGCTTGCCCGGCGCATCGCACCATGAGGGATGGTCCGTCATCAGCGCAATCAGCGTCGTCGCCGCGAACGGGCCCTTGGCGTCCATGTCGATCCCGGTCTTGTCCTCCATCAGGAGGCGGCGGAGCGAAGCCATGAAGGCGGTGAAGATCAAGGGCTCGGGGCGATCCTTGTCCATCGCCGCGTTCCAGCTCGCGAGCATCGCCTGCGCCTGGCGCGCGCGCTCGTCCGAGGGCGCGATCCTGGCGATGAACGGCTGCAGCGCCTTGGCCGCCAGCGACACGATATCGCCCTGCATCGCGGCCGACGTCGCCACACTGTGCTTGTCGATCGTATCGAGGAACGCTTGGATGCGGCGGGCGCGGAACGGCTCCTCCCAATCCTGCCCGAGGGTCGGCTGGTGGTCGTCGGCGACGTTGGCGTTGTTGGCGTTGAAGGCGAAGCCGGCGTCCGGATTGTGGAGCTGCGGCAGCCGCTCGAAGGGAACCGTCCCGATCCAATCGAACGCCCCTGAGGCGCCGTCGACCGGCGCGAGGCCATCGCCCGACTTGCGCAAAGGCACGAGGCCAGGGCTGACGAAGCCGATGTCTCCGGTCACGTCGGCGTAGACGACGTTTTGCGTCGGCGCGACGACGAGGCTCAGCGCCGCAAGCGTCTCGTTCCAGTTGCGCGCCCCGTCGAGCCGCACCACCGCGTCCATCGTCGTGTCGCGGTCGGTGAGCCCGGTGAAGGCCAGCGCGATCGCCTTGCCCGGCGCGGCGATGCTCGCGAGCTCGTCGCTGACGTCCGACAGGATCGGCCCGTGTCGGGTCGAGCGCACCGTCAGCGTCACGTCGGCGCCGCCCTTGACGCGAATGGTTTCCTGCCGGGTCTCGAACGGCTTGGGTCCGTCTGGCGTCAGGTATTTCGTCGGGTCGGACGGATCGATCGTCTCGACGAACAGATCCTGCGTGTCGGTGTCGGCGGTGGTGAATCCCCAAGCGATATGATCGTTCTGGCCGAGCAGCACGATCGGCGTTCCGGGCACGGTCGCGCCCTTGATCCAGCCGTCGGGCGTCACGATCCGCGCGAGATACCATAAGATCGGCGCGCCGAGGCCGAGATGGGGGTCGTTGGCGAGGATCGGCTTGCCGCTGACTGTGCGCGAGCCCGAGAGGACCCATTCGTTGGACGCGCCACGGTTGAGGCCGGTCAAGGCGCCGATCGCGTCGTCGATGCGGTCGAGGCTCGCGTGCTCGTCGCCGCGCTTGGGCTCAGTCGTGATCGGGTCGCCCGGCTTCAGGCCCGGGAAGAACCAGCCGACCTTGTCCGGCCCGAGCTTCTGGGCGATCCTGGCGCGCAAAGCCTCCTGCTCGCGGTTGTGCGACAGTTCGAGCGCCATCAGCTTCATCCAGACGATCGAATCGGCCGGCTTCCACGGCTCAGGTGTCACGCCGACGAGCAGGAACTCGGGCGGCAGGGCGTCCTTGTGCGTGTCGAGGAACGTGTTGACGCCCTCGGCGTAGGCCTGCAGGCGCCTTTGCGTCTCGGCCGACAAGGCCGCGAAGCTCGCCTCCGCCTCGCGGTAGAGACCGAGGGTGCGGATGAACTTGTCGACCTTGAGGAGGTCGGCGCCGAACGTCTCCGCGGCCCGCCCCTGCCCGACCCGGCGGCTCACCTCCATCTGGAACAGCCGCTCGCTGGCGTGCATGTAGCCCAGCGCCCGGGCGGCGTCGTCCATATTGGCGGCGAAGATGTGCGGCACGGCGTGGGCGTCGCGCCAGACGCGGACATCCGCCTTGAGGCCGGGCAATGTCTCGGTCCCCGAATAGCTCGGCATGGCGCGCCAGAACAGCCACACGCCGGCGAACGCCCCGACAATCGCCAGCGTGACGATGAGGCGGAAAAGCCACTTGATCAGACGCCAGCGCACGGTTTTGTCCCCAAGGGCGTTTCGCGACCGTCAATCAACCCGTACTCGCCGTCAAAGTCCATCCGTGAAACTGTAGCTGTAACCGCGATCGCTGATCGCGGTCGCGCGGTCAGCGACCGCGCCTACAAGGGCGCGCCGCACCTTACAGCGATAGCGTCACCTTGACCGGGACGTGGTCGGAGGGGCGATCCCAGCCGCGGGCTTCGCGCATGACCTCCATGGCCGCGACGGCCTCGCCGAGCGCCGGGCTGACCCAGACGTGATCGAGCCGCCTCCCCTTGTTGGCGCTGGCCCAGTCGGGCGAGCGGTAGCTCCACCACGTGTAAAGCTTTTCGGATTCGGGCACGAACTTGCGCAGGGCGTCGACCCACGGGCCCGCCGCTTGCGCGCTCTTCAGCTTTTCGATCTCGACGGACGTATGGCTGACCACATTGATCAGCGCCTTGTGGCTCCAGACGTCATGTTCGAGCGGAGCGATGTTGAGATCGCCGACCAAAATCGCCCGGCCGGCCGCCGCCTTGTCGCTCGCCGCCCAATCCGCCATCTCGTCGACGAAGGCGAGCTTGTGCGCGAACTTGGGGTTGATCTCCGGGTCGGGTTCGTCACCGCCAGCCGGCACGTAGAAATTGTGCAGTTCCAAGTCTTTCAGCGGACCGTCGAGGACAACCCGCAGATGGCGCGCGTCGCCCTTCTTGCAGAAGTCGCGCACCGAATGCGACTGAAACGGCACGCGCGAGACGATGGCGACGCCGTGGTAGCCCTTCTGGCCGCTGATCGCGATGTGCGGATAGCCGGCGGCGCGGAACGCGCCATGCGGGAAATTGGCATCAGGGCACTTGGTCTCCTGCAAGCAGAGGACGTCGGGCGCCTTTTCGGCGAGGTAGCGCGCGACGAGGTCGATGCGCAGGCGAACCGAGTTGATGTTCCAGGTCGTGACGGAGAAGTCCAAGGGAGGCCTCACTGACGGGAAGCGCCAGAAGCCCCAGGACGAGCGTCCGCGCAAGGCCGGCGTGCGGATTTCCCACAGGCCGAGCCTGCCGCAGCCCTAAAGCCGTCAATTCCGGCAGGCGGACCTCTTGGGCTCTCCGCGGCGCCGTCAGGCCGCGACCCGCTTTCCATAGCCGGAAGTGATGAACTGCCCTTCGTCGCAATTGCCCTTGCATGCGGTCACGGCCAGCAATTCGAACCAGTTGAGCCAGGACACATTCCCAAGCCACAGCCTCTTCGCCTGGCCGTCTCCCTCGTCCGCGTAGATCGCGAACAGCGGATCGCTCCTGTCTTCCCCTCGGGGAAACACCACCGTCGCAAACCCCCCGTCTTCGGCGAGGAAGCCGGGGTGGCGGCGCGCCTGATCGATGTCGAGGGCCGTCGGGGCGCCCGGTTGGGAGCGCTCCGGGTGCAGGCAGAAGATCTCGCGCCCTTTTTTGCCGCGAATACCGCAGGCGTCGCGGAGCGCACCGTGCGCGGCGGCGAGCATTTTGGCGAACGCGGGCAACCTGGCGGCGTCGAACGGGCGACAGGCCTGCGAATAGGTTCCGTTGTCTCCGGAGAAGATGGTCGCCGCGCCTGCGGGATAGGCCGGGTCCGAAGAATCGACGCAGATCGCGAACACGTCGTTTGCAGCGACCGCGCCGAACATCCTGGTCAGTTCGGCTTTCGCTCCCACGATGCGCGTGTCGGCCTTTGAGTCATCCATGATCGAGGGTCCTTTTCGGAAATTGTTCTGCTTTCGATCGAAGGGCGACCGTACGCCTGGAGGATGCAAACGAGGTTGGCGTTGTGCGCCGCAGCAGGGAAAATGCTCCGAGTTGGTAAGCGCTTTCTTCACGAACCCGTCCGCTCCGCTGCGATACATTGCTTCTTGCCGGTATCGGCGGCGACATCTGGGTGCGCCGCCCCTGCCCCGCCGCGTTCATGAAATCAGGATAGGACCGCGTGCGGTCCATTGCGATGAGTGTTCAGGCCGATAGTGACTTACGCTTTGCGCCTGTTGCGGAAGGAGACGGCCCATGCCGCTCGACCATTTGGGCCTTCGCCTCTCATTCGCCGAACAGAATCACCGGGTCAAGCAAGTCTCGCGGGTCCCGCTACGGGTGAGGGTCGCGTTGCGGCCCTTGATCCAGAATTCGATGTCGCTGGTGGCATAGCGACCGCCGTCGGCAGACAGCGCTTGCGGTAATGTGATCGTCTCCCCCGTTGCAAAGGTTAGCGCTGCACTTCCGTTGGCGGCCCCGGGCGGAGCAAATTGGGCCGTCAGTTTCGTTCCGCCGTTGCACTCGTAATGGAAGTCCTTCGCATAGGCGTTGCTCGCGAGCGTGTAGATTGCCGCCGCCGCGAGGCCTGCTCGTTTCGAGGCTGTAGCTGAGGCCAGGGCGCACCGTGGCGGGAATAGTCGGGCCATGACGTCGATCCTTCTTAGTCTGGCCCTGCTCAAGCGAGGGCCAATGCTGGGCTCAGGCAGGCGTGGCGACGCCGATCGAGAGGCGAACGATCGCGGCCGCGATCCCTGATTGGGGTGATCGGCGACCGGTCGTGGGCGCCCGAGCCGGCGTCAGACCCAGCGCCAGCCGCAGACGCGGCGTCCGCGATGCCACCAGCAGACCCAGCGCCGCCGCCGCCGGCGCCGCGGAGCGACGACGACCTGCGCGAGCTTCACCTCGCCCTTGAGCGGGACGATGAGGCGCCCGGTCCCGGCCGCCCCGACCGGTAACGCGCCGGCCGCGCCCGGCGCGATCACGAACCCCGCCCCGGCGCCGCACAAAGCGGCGATGACGAATTTGCGACGGTCGATGGTCATGGCCTGTCTCCTTGTCTTGGGCTCCGCCGGCCGAATGGCTCGGAGCGCAGGGAACCGCTTGAGCCTGACAGCAAGCTTTGTCCCCGAATTCTCAGCCAGAGGGTAGTGCAAGAATGGATTTCAACCGGCCCAAAATCTAGCGAAGAATCGATTATCCAAAAGGCCGAAGGCGGCAGGCGCGCGAACGGCGCCCAAAACGTCACTCGTCGAAATCCTCGATCACCGCATCGGCGATGGCGCGCTTGGTGATGATGCCGACGACGTCGCGCGCGCGCGGCCGGCCCGGGCCGTTGAAGACGATGGCCGCGCCCGCACGGTGGCGCTTGAGCCGCGCCAGCGCTAGACTCAGAAGGTCGGTGTCGCGGCAGACGACCGGCTGGGGTTCGACAAAACGGTCGATCAGCGCGTCCGGATGGATTCGGGCGTCGCGCCAGAGGCCCGAGCGGGGCGGCACGAGCCCGACGATGCGGCCTTCGCGCTCGACGACGACGGCGCGCAAGTCGTCCTCGACGTCTGCGACCAGCGCGTCTCCCAGCGAGGTGCCCGCTTTGACGAGATGGAACTGGCGCTCCATCACGTCCTGCGCCTGCTGCACCAGATAAAGGTTGATGTGGCGCTCCTTGGGGATGCGGTGGCCCCGGTGACGCAGCTTGACCGTATAGATCGTCTCGGTGATCAGGGCGCGCCGAATGCCCGCCGCCACCGCCACCGCGACGATCACCGGAACGATGATGGCGTAGTCGCGCGTCATCTCGAAGATCATGACGATCGCCGTCATGACGCCGCCGGTTCCGGCGCCGACCATCGCCGCCATGCCGACGATCGCCGCCGAGGGCGCGGTCAGCCCAGCGTGGGGAAGGGCGAATCCGACCGCTTGGGCGAACGCCGCGCCGAGCGTCGCGCCGAGATAGAGCGACGGCGAGAAGATGCCGCCCGAAGCCCCACAACCGAGGCTGACCGTGGTCGCCAGAAGCTTGAGGGCAAACAGCAGGGCGAGCAGGCCCACGGCGGTCATCTGGTGCTCCAACACCGACTGGATGACGCCGTAGCCGACGCCGTCGATGTAGGAATGGCCGAAGGCGCGGGTCAGGCCGACCATCATCAGGCCGATGATCGCCATGCCGACGATGTTCTGCACATAGACGCCACCGGGCAGCTTCGGAAAGCCGTCCTCCATCACCACTAGGAGGCGGATAAAGGCCCAGGAGGCGAGACCGCAAAGCACGCCGAGCAGCACGAAGGCGAGCGCCTCCTCGACATTGAACGCATGGGCCGGTGGGAACTGGATTTCCGGCACTTTGAACGCCGGGTCCGGGCCGATCAGCATCCGGCCGACCTGGGTCGCGGCGCCGGTGGCGATGACGACCGGCAGGAAGGTGCGGTTGGACACTTCCGGCAACAGGATTTCGAGAGCGAACAGCACGCCGCCGAGCGGCGTGTTGAAGGTCGCGGCGATACCCGCGCCGGCGCCGGCCGAAAGGAGCGTCACCTTCTGCCAGGGCGCGAGCCGGATCGCCTGCGAGAAGGCGGAGCCCAGCGCGGCGCCGATCTGGATGATCGGACCCTCGCGCCCGACCGCCGCGCCAGTGCCGATCGACAGGGCGGAAGCGAGCGACTTCACCACCGCCACCTGCCAGCGGATATTGCCGTCCTTGTAGAAGATCGCGTCCATCACCTCCGGCACGCCGTGGCCTTTGGCTTCCGGGGCGAAATTCTCGACAACCCACACAACGATCAGGCCGCCGATGATCGGCGAGAGGAGCAGGAAGTCGCCGAAGGGACTCGGCCCCTCGAGGATGTTGGCGTCGTAGCGGAAGTTGAAGACGCCATAGAACGAAGCGTTGTGGAAAACGGCGATCAGCCCGCGCAGGAACACCGCCCCGAATCCAGTGACGATACCGACCGCCAGAGCCAGCAGGCAGAGCACTAGCAGACTGACCCTTCGCTCTCCGCGTGGGAGAGCGCGCGGCTCCGGTCCGGCCCTCTCGAGGGTCATATTCGATGCTGCGTCAGTCATGTCGTTTCCTGCATAAGCGCCGCGCGCCCGCGTTCAGCGAGCGGCGGCTCCCGCGACCATCTCACCCTTGGGCGTGAGCCAACTCCATTGCGGCCGGACGGACCGGCCGGATTCGGCGCTCCTCGGCAAAGGGCAACAAATCGTGGCGGAACCTTGGCGGAATGCGATCTCGAGGTTCGCGCCGTCGCGCCTGGACGGCTCTCCTCCCGGTCATCGGCCAGGGTCGATCACCGCCGCGCCGCGTCCAGACCAAGCCATGCCAGGCCCTGTCGGAGGAACTCCCGGCCTCCCGATCGCGCCCAGCGTCCGTGGGCGATGACCACCCGTTCGCAGTCCCAGGACAGAGCCTTCTCCCGGGCGGCTCGGGCCGGCGCGCGGTCGAAAAACGACAGCCTCCATTCGCGCGGCGCGCCCGGGTGGGCTGCGGCAATGCCGTCGAGCCAGGCCAGCGGCCGGCTCCACCAGGGCCAATGCCGCGCAAGAAAGTCGGCATCGAACGCCTGGATCAGATCGGCGATGAGAACGGTCCGCGACGGCCGATGGAAAAAGACGATCTCGTCCATGGCGAACGATCCGCGAAACCACGCCAAATCGATGTCGGGCCCCCATTCCGACGGCGGCAGGTCCGCGAGCGCTCCGGTGAATTCGAGTTCACGGAACCGCGCGACCGTCGAGCGCGGCGCCCACAGCTTCGCCGCCGGATACGCCGATTTCCATGCCTTAAGGAATAGGTGGTGCAGCTTATTGGGGCTGACGAGATGCGCGACGTCGCCCAACGCGTCGATCTCCCGGCGCAGGTTCTCGTCGAGCCGGATCGGCGACCAGACCCAAAGGCGGTTCTCGTCGAGACGGACGATGACGCTCCGCGTTGGGTAAGGGAAGCCGAAAAAGCTGACGATGTCGCCTTCCGCGACCCAGAGCGCCTCGCCCACGTCCTCGAGCCTGATCATGTCCGCCCTGCCGCATGGATTTCCGGCGCTGCCCGTTAGATACATCCTGCGGCGCCAGTGGGCCACCGACTCGGCAAGGCTGTTGTCGCCGTTCTTTCGGGGTTCCTTGCGCGCTTTCGGAGCGAGGGAGTTCAGGGAGGCGATCGCCAGGATCGGCCGCGCCTCGGGTGGGACTGCCTGCTAGCAGGCAGTTTCATGCGCCGCGGTCAGGCGCCATTCCAACAAGTCGTGCAATATCAGGATGTTGCCGGTTATACAACCCAACAGTTGCGGTTTGAAGCGGGCGCGGAACAGGGACCCTAGCAGGGCAAAACCGGCGCTAAACAGGTCGTTATCAGGTCCGAACAGGCACACAAAAGGCGGGCGAGCACATCGCGCGAGACGGGAAGCGGCGGGGTTGTAAGGCGCGGCCGGGATTGCCATCCCCCGCGAGGAAAGTGTGGAATCTGGTAAGCGGCCGGACCAGGGCGCCGCGCGATTCGCCCAAAATCATCTTGCCCTGGAGCGGCGTCATCGCCGGGCCGCCACGAAAATCCGCGGAAATTTGACCAGCGTCTGTCCGCCCGACTGAGGCGGGTAGGCGACCTGCAGCCCGGCGCGGTAGCGCTCGAGAAAAAGCTCACGAGCGGGCCGATCGAGCGGCGCGAGGAAGGGCGAGAGGGGGCCGGCCTGCATGCGATCGACGATGGCCTCGACGCCGTCGTACGCCATCAGATAGGTCGTTTCCCAGATGTCGAGCGAAGCCGAAACGGGCGTCAACAGCGCATGCAGCCCCTCCATCGTCGGATTGTACGGCCGGGTCTTGGCGACCGGCACGAGCGTCGCGGCCCACGGGCCGTCAGCCGCGATCATGCGCGCGAGCGCCCGATAGGGTTCATAAAGGTCGTTGGGAAACAGCGCGGCGAGACAGCCGCCCGAACTAAGCCGCGCCATCAATTTCGGCAGGAGGCGACGCACGGCCGGGCGCCAGGGAAGGTCGCCGTTCGAATGGATGAGGTCGAACGAGTCCTCGTGGCGAGTTGCGTCGGGGTCGAGGCGGAAGGGGTCGAGCGCCCGGATTATGGCGCACGGGAAGCGGCGCGAGAGCGCCGACGGGACGCAACCGTCGCTGTCGCAAAGGTAAGCTATCCGCCTGGGCGCAGCATCTCGTACGCGTGTCAGGAGATCTTCGGCGGCGCGCGACAGGGGATCCGGTTCCGCCCAATCGGACGCGTCATAAGCAATGCCTGAACCCTTATCCACCTTGCGCTTCCACAAGGGGCAACATCGAAGACGAAGGGGTCGGAAATGGGGCGTGACAGAGTCCTGGTCGAGCCGACAGGTCAGCACGTCTCCTTGTTGAAAATCTCGCGGATTTTCGCCGCTAATTCGTCGGCGGTGTAGGGCTTTTTCAGCCAAGCGCCGGCGCTGAGGCCGAACTGCGCGATGGCCGGCTCGGCATAGCCGGAGGTGAACAGGATCTTGACGCCGGGCCTCATCGCCAGTGCGGCCTGGGCGAGCTCGAGACCGGTCATGCCGCCCGGCATCACCATGTCAGTGAAGACGAGCGCGATCTCCGGCCGCGCTGCGATCTCGGCCTTGGCGGCGACACCATTGTCCGCCTCGATGACGTCGTAGCCGAGGCTCGTGAGGCGCCGGCTCAGGACTCGGCGCAGGCGGGGGTCGTCCTCGACCAGGAGGATCGTTTCCGAGCCTTTCGGCAGCTCTGACGTCGGGCCCTCGGCGGCGCCCCGTGCTTCCGCCCCAGAGCTCTCCGCATGCGGCAGGTAGATTCGCACGCTCGTGCCGCTGCCAGGCTCGCTGTAGAGCTGGATGTGCCCGCCGGTCTGCTTGACGAAACCGTAGACCATGCTGAGGCCGAGACCAGTGCCGGCGCCAACCGGCTTGGTGGTGAAGAACGGCTCGAACGCCTTCCGCCGCACCTCCTCCGGCATCCCTGTTCCGGTGTCGGTGACCGTGACCAGGACGTAACGCCCGGTGCGGACCTCAGGATACATCCGCGCGTAGTCGGCGTCCAAGCGGACCGGAGCGACGTCGATCGCCAGTTGACCGCCGCGCGGCATCGCGTCCCTGGCGTTGATGGCGAGATTGAGCACGGCGTTCTGTAGTTGCGCGCCGTCGACGACGGCCAGGTGCGTCTCCCCTGGGACGGAGATCCTGAGCTCGATGGCCTCCCCGACCGTGCGGCGAAGAAGCTCGCCGTAACCCTTCACATGACGGCCGACATCGGTTGGCTTCGGATTGAGCGGCTGGCGCCGGGCGAAGGCCAGGAGCTGCGCGGCAAGTTTCGCTCCGTCCTGTGCGGCGCCCCAAGCTTCGCGTGCAAGCTCCCGCTGGTCGGAGTCGGTGAGCATGGAGTCCAAAAGTTCGATATTGGCGATAATCACCGTCAGAATGTTGTTGAAGTCGTGAGCGACGCCGCCGGTCAATTGGCCGACCGCCTCCATCTTCTGCGACTGGCGCAGCTCCTGCTCCATCTTCTGGCGGCTGGTGAGGTCGCGGATGAATCCGGTGAACACGCGCCGCCCGTTTGCCCTCGCTTCGCCGACCGACAGCTCGACCGGAAAGACTCTGCCATCCTTGGCGACCCCTTGGACGAGTCGGCCGTAGCCAATAATCCGCGCCTCGCCGGTTCGCAGGTAGTTGGTCATGTAGACGTCATGCTCGGCGCGATAGGGCTCCGGCATCAGCATCTTGACGTTGCGGCCGATCACCTCGTCCGGGTTGTAGCCGAATAGCGTCGACGCGCCGGCGCTGAAAGAGGAAATGAGGCCCCTCTCGTCGATGACGATCATCGCCTCGGGCACGGTGGAGAGAATCAATTCAAGGTGCGCTTCGCGCTCCACCAGCTCCGCCTGCGCCCGCTTCAGCGCGGTGACGTCGGCGTTGTGCTGCAAGACCGCGATTTCGCCGCCGGCGCTCTTCTGCCTGGTCCACAGGCTTGCGATCGTCAGGACCGCGCCGCTCCTGGCGCGCTGCTCCAGTTCGCCTTGCCACGCGCCGCGTTCGGCGAGCGCCGCGATGATCTCCGAGCGTGGACAGGGATATCGGGTCTCGAGCAGATCGGCGAGGCGACGCCCAACCGCCTCGGCCCGAGCGAAGCCATAGAGACGCTCGCAACCAGTGGTCCAGTAGAGAACGCGCCCGTCGAGGTCATGGATGATCACGACCGCAGCGTCGAGGGCGTCTGCGAGCGACGACAGCTCGGCGGTCATGCGGTCTCTCCGCGGGCTGGGCTCGTCCTCAAATTCGATCCTCGCATAGCCTGCGTGTTGAAAGAGACCGGACTCCTCTGGCAATAACAATCATGGCCTGCTTCGCTTGTCACGCCTGCCGATATGTGGAGGCAGCCAACGCCTATTGACCCGTCCAGCACACGGGCTTCACCGGCGCTTGGCGGGGCCGCGAACGCACCGGCAAGCGGCCATCTTGGAGCGCCAATTCGAGAGCGCGCGAGAGCGACCTTACTCAAAGCCCTCCGCCAAAACCGGATGAGCGTCTTTACCGGCCGCGCCCGAGTTGCCGGGTCGGCAGGCTCTCGTCGATATGGAATAGCGCGGGATCGGGTTCGGTCTTCAGGTCGAGGTTGAACAGCGTCACCACGGTTTGATAACCCTGAGCGTCGATCACCGTCCACTGCTTCAGCGCGAAGGACGCGGGATCGAAGATGAGCTCGAGATGCGCCGTGCCGCCGAGCGCCGCCTTGTCCTCGATCTCGATCGTCACCGATTTCTCGTCCTGCGCGACGCTGAGCACCTGCGTGTCGCGGGCGAGATCGATGTGGTTGGCGAGCAGGAACTTCAGTGGAGTCTGGGCAATGAAATACTCGTCCTGGGTGTTGAGCTTGTGATCGATGACGGCGACGCTGCGCCCATCGGCGACGATCTCGAACCGGGCGGGACTGGCGTATGTGAACAGCATCCGGCCGGGCCGGGCGATGGTCAACTGGCCCTCCGAGCGCTTGCCGCCCGGGCCGATCTGGACGAAGTCGGCCGTCAGCACGCGCGCCGCGTCGAGCCACGCGTTGGCGCGCGCGACCGCATCGGCGGCGGACAGGTTGGCCGCCGGCCCGCTCTTCATCGCAGCGACCCGCTCAATGCTGTGCGGCGCATTTTGAGCAGAGGCGCTTGCGCCGAGGCCGACGATCACCGCGAGAGCCAGCCATCCCAATCGTTTCGCCATTCTCTCCGTCCCTGCCGCCCACGTCCGGGCGCAATCGAATCGTGGGGCCCGCGCTTTATCGCATGAGCCCGACGGGAAAGCCTCTGGCGAGGGCCTGTGGCCTGAGTGTGACGCCGAGGCGGCGACTTTGCAGGCCGCCTCGCTCGGCCCCGACCCGGCGCAGTCCATGAGCGCTACAGCGCGCCCGCAAGGGAGGCGTCGACGGCCGCGCCGAGCCGCTCGACGATCGTCTCGATCTGGCCTTCGTTGACGATGAACGGCGGGGCGAGGAGGACATGATCGCCGCGAACGCCGTCGATCGTTCCACCCATCGGATAGACCATCAGCCCCCGCGCCATCGCCTCGCGCTTGATTCGCGCATGGAGCTTCAGCGCGGGATCGAACGGCGCCTTGGACGCGCGGTCGGCGACGAATTCGAGGGCGCGGAAAAGGCCGCGGCCGCGAATGTCGCCGATGTGCGGAGCCTGGCCGAAGCGCTCCTCAAGGCGGCGCTGGAGGAGGTCGCCCATGGCGACGACATTCGCCAGCAAGTTGTCGCGGGCGATCGTCTCCTGCACCGCAAGCGCCGCGGCCGCGGCCATCGGGTGGCCCATATAGGTGTGGCCATGCTGAAACGCGCCCGAGCCGCTGGCGAAGGCGTCGAAAATGCGCTCAGCCAACAGAACTGCGCCGATCGGCTGGTAGCCGCCGCCGAGGCCCTTGGCGATGGTCATGAGGTCGGGCGCGACGCCCTCCTGCGCGCAGGCGTGCAGCGTGCCGGTGCGCCCCATGCCGCACATGACCTCATCGAGAATGAGCAGCACGCCGTATCGGTCGCAGATCGCGCGCACGCGCTCAAAATAGTCGCCGACCGGCGGAACGGCGCCGGACGTGGCGCCGACCACGGTCTCGGCGACGAAGGCCATCACGCTCTCGGGGCCAAGCGCAACGACCTTGTCCTCGAGCGCCTGCGCGGCGCGGGCGGCGTAATCGCCATCGCTTTCGCCTTGCCGCTGGAGGCGATAGGCGTAGCAGGGGTCGACGTGATGGGTCTCGACCAGCAAAGGTTCGAACGCCGCCCGACGCCAGGCGTTGCCGCCCGTCGCCAGCGCTCCAAGCGTATTGCCGTGGTAGCTCTGCCGGCGCGCGACGATCCGGCGGCGTTGCGGCTCGCCCGTCTCGACGAAATATTGCCGCGCCATCTTGAGCGCGGCCTCGACAGCCTCGGACCCGCCGCTCACCAAATAGACGCGGCTCAGGCCCGGCGGCGCGTCGGCCACGAGCCGGTCGGCGAGCCGCTCGGCGGGCTCCGAGGTGAAAAAGGCGGTATGGGCGTAGGCGAGCGCGTCGAGTTGCCGGCGCAGCGCCGCGATGATCTCGGGGTGGCCATGGCCGAGGCAAGAGACCGCCGCGCCTCCAGAGGCGTCGAGATACCGCCGGCCCTCGGCGTCGACGATCTCGACGCCGGCGCCGAAGACCGCGACCGGCAGCTCGGCGTTTGCCGAGCGATGCAGAATGTGCGTCATTCAATCGATCCGGACGGGGCGAAAGCGCGAATCATAGGCTCCGGAAAGACTGGCGGAAAGGCGGGGGCGTGACGGAGGTGGCGGCGCGGAGGGCAGTGGCGATTGCGGTCGCGCCGAACGGCGGGCGCAAGACCAAGGCCGACCACCCTGAGCTGCCGACAACCGCCGAGGAGTTGGCGCGCACGGCCGCCGAATGTCTCGAGGCCGGCGCCGCCATGATCCACGTGCACGCACGCGGTCGCGACGGCGCGCATCTGCTCGATGCCGCCGCCTACCGGGCAGCGACTGCGGCCGTCTGCGCCGCGGTCGGCGACCGGCTTGTGGTGCAGGTCACCAGTGAGTTGATGGGACGTTACGAGCCAGCAGAGCAGATGGCGGTGATCGTGGAAACGAATCCGGAGGCGGTCTCGCTCGCCCTAAGGGAGCTCGCGCCCGAATCGCGGGACGAGCGGCCGTTCGTCGAGTTCCTCGCCGAGCTCAAGCGAATGCGGGTCTGGCCGCAGTTCATCCTCTACTCGCCGGAGGAGGCGGCCCGTCTCATGGGGATGCACAAGCGCGGTCTGATTCCCTTCGACGCCATAGCCGTCCTCTACGTTCTCGGACGTTTCACTTTGCTCAGGACCGCAGCGCCGTCCGATCTCCTGTCGTTTCTCGCCCCCGACGCGCCGCGTTTCGCCCACTGGAGCGTCTGTGCTTTCGGGCGCCGCGAGGCGGCCTGCGTCACGGCCGGGGCGCTGCTCGGGGGCCACGCGCGAGTCGGGTTCGAGAACAATCTTGGGCTGCCGGGGGGAGAGCGCGCGACGTCCAACGCGGAACTCGTCGCCGTCGTCGCGCGGGCGCTCCACGGTCTCGGACTTCAGGCGCAGACGGCCTCGGCGCTACGCGAGGACGTGGCGACGCTAATGCGCTGAACCGCCGGCAGGCCCTCCGACGGGTCGATGGTTCAGCCTATGTCGCCAAACTGTTAGAAACCTGTGCGACGCCCGTGCGGTGGACATTGGAGAGCCGAGCTTGATCGTCGTCCACTATCCGGCGCCGGGACCGGTGCAGCCTGGGACTTTCGCGCGCAAGGCGCTCGGTCCGGGCGAGGAGGTTCCGGAAGGGACGATCTGGATCGACATGATCGAGCCGACCGTCGAGGAGGACCAAATGGTCCAGCGGTATATCGGCGCAGCGATCCCGACACGCTCCGATCCGGACTATGCGGAGCCGGCGGAATCCCATTACGCCGAGTACGGCGTCCGCTATCTCCAGGCGAGCGTGATCAGCGAGCCCGAGGACACGCCCGACGTGACCGACGTCACGTTCGTCGTCGCGCCAGCCGCGCTCGTCACCGTGCGCTACCATGCCTGCGAATCTTTCGACATCTTTGGGCAGAAGCTCGGCAAGGCGTCATCGCCGCCATCGCCGGATGCGGTCGCGATCGGGCTGGTCAACACTGCGATCAACCGCTCGGCGCAGGCGCTCAATAAGGCGGGCGTCAGCCTCGACACCATCGCAAGCCGGGTGTTCCGCGCCAAGGACAATAAGGAGAACCGCAACCAGATCTATTCCGACACCCTGTGGGATCTCGGCCGCGAGGACGAGAAGATCTCGAACCTGCGCGAAAGTATGGTGTCGATCGAGCGTCTGCTGCTGTTTCTGGCGGCGGATACGAACGGCGACGGGGCCAAGCCGGACAAGGCGCAGAAGGCGGTTCGGGCGGCGACGAAGACCGCGCTGCGCGACCTTCAGTCGCTCGAGGAGGACGCGAGCTTCAAGGCGCAGAAGGTGCAGTTTCTGCTCGACGCGACGCTCGGCCTGATCAATCTGGCGCAAAACGACATTATCAAGCTCTTCTCGGTGCTGGCGGTCATCTTCATGCCGCCGACCGTTATTGCCTCGATTTACGGCATGAATTTCAAGGTGATGCCCGAGCTCGAATGGAGTTTCGGCTATCCGATGGCGATCGTCCTGATGATCTGCGCGGCGGTGCTGCCTTACGTGTTCTTCCGCTGGAAGAAATGGCTCTGAGCCGGCGCGGTCCGCGGCGCTACGCGGTCGGCGCTCCAGCTCAGCCCGAGACAACGGAATCCGTCTCCTCGGTCACGACGCTGAACGCCTTGAGGACGTGCGGGCCAAAGGAGCTGACAAGCGGAATGTCGGCGGCGTCGCGTCCGCGTGCGATCAGGACGCGCCCGATGCGCGGCATGTTATGGCGCGCGTCGAAGGTTAGCCATCTGCCGCCGAGAAACACGTCGAACCAGGCGTTGAAATCCATCGGCGCCGGGTCCGGCGGCACGCCGATGTCGCCAAGATAGCCGTTGCAGTAGCGCGCCGGAATGTTCATGCAGCGGCAGAACGCGACCGCGAGATGCGCGAAATCGCGACACACGCCGACACGTTCGACATAGGCTTCGTAGGCCGTGCGCGTCGCCCGGGCGCTCTCGTAGCCAAAGGCAATGTGGGAATTGACGAAATCGCAGATCGCCTGCACCCGCGCCCAGCCGGACGGCGCATGGCCGAAATGGTCCCAGGCGATCTGACTGAGCTTGTCGGTTTCGACATAGCGGCTGCCGACGAGATAGAGCAGCGTCTCGTTGGGCAGGTCGGCAACCGGGATTTCAGCTGCGTCCGCGACCACCGGATCGGGCAGACCGCTGACCTCGATGACGCCGGCGTTCGAGATTGTGAGATCGCCGGCCGGCGCGTTAAATCGGCGGCAGCGATTGCCGAACACGTCCGCATAGAGCCACGACTCGACATGCGGCGTGGCGGCGAACGGCGTTTCCGCCCGCACCGCGGGCACGCAGGACGGATGCAGGTCGAGCTGGCAGATCATCGGCGTCGGGACGGCGCAGGTGAACGTCATCTCGTAGCCATAGCGGATCAGCATGGTTGGCCTCGGGTCTTGGCTTGGCGCGTAGGCTTACCGAAGATAGCGGCACGGATCTTTCAAGATCCAGATCTTTCCTCGGGCGCTTTAGCGCCACAAGCTATGCCGATCGATGACGTAGCCAGCATTAGGTATGCGCGCACGTCAGCGGCAATTGTGGATTTTACGTAGGCCATTGCAATCGCCGGCGGAAACGGACAAGCGCCAAGCGCTCGAACTCGGACCCTGGTGTATGCCTTAATCGCGGTTTGCGTCATCGCAGGGGACCCCGTGATCCGCTGGCTCGCCGTGTTGCCTTTTCTCGGCATGCTGATCGGCCCGTTCTTCCTCAATCGGGTTGAGCCCCTTGTGCTGGGCATGCCGCTTCTGCTCGCGTGGCTTGTGATGTGGGTGGTGCTCACTTCGGCGATCATGGCGGTGATCTACGCTTTCGATCCCGCCAACCGCAGCGACGCCAGTGCAGGCGGCGACGCGTGAACCCGGCGCTCCTCATCATCTTTGCCTTCGCCGCACTTGCGCTGGGGCTCGGCCTGCGAGCGTCCCACGGCAAGGATATGAACCTCGAGCAATGGACCGTAGCCGGTCGCGGCTTCGGTGCGGTCTTCGTCTTCCTGCTTTTGGCCGGGGAAATTTATACGACCTTTACCTTCCTGGGAGGCAGCGGCTGGGCCTACGGCAAGGGCGGCCCGACCTATTACATCCTCTGCTACGGCAGCCTTGCCTACATCTTGTCCTACTGGCTGTTGCCGCCGATCTGGCGCTACGCCCGGGCTCACCGCCTGATTTCCCAGCCGCACTATTTCCGGCATAGGTACGGCAGCCCGGTCCTCGGCGGACTGGTTGCTCTCGTAGGAGTTGTGGCGCTGATCCCCTATCTGGTTCTCCAGTTCAAGGGCCTCGGCATCATCGTCTCGGCGAGCTCCGACGGGTCGATCTCGCCCAGCGTCGCGATCTGGATTGGCGCGGCGATCGTCACGGCCTACGTGATGGTGTCGGGCGTGCGAGGCTCGGCATGGAACGCGGTCGTCAAAGACACGCTGATCCTGCTGGTGGTCCTCTTCCTGGGCATCTACCTGCCGCTTCACCTTTACGGCGGATTCGGCGCGATGTTCAGCGCGATCGACGAGGCGAAGCCCGGTTTCCTCGGGCTTCCCGAGCGCGGCCAGAACGTGTTGTGGTTCACCTCCAGCGTTTTGCTCTCCGCGCTCGGCTTCTACATGTGGCCCCACTCGTTCGGTGCGGTCTACACGGCCCGGGACGAAAGCGTGTTCCGCAAGAACGCGATCGTCCTGCCGCTCTACCAGCTCATTCTGCTGTTCGTATTCTTTGTCGGATTCGCGGCCGTCCTCAAGGTTCCGGGCCTGAAGGGCGGTGAAGTGGATCTGGCGCTGTTCAAAATCTCGATCCAGACCTTCGACCCGTGGTTCGTCGGCGTCATCGGCGGCGCCGGCGTCTTGACCGCGCTGGTGCCGGGGTCGTTGATCCTGATGTCCGCAGCGACCCTGTTCGCCAACGACCTCGTCGCGCCGCTGGCCGGCGTCGCCAATCCCGATCGCATCGCGCTGATCGCGCGCGCCTCGGTTCCGATCTGGGCGCTGGTGGCCGTTTGGTTTGCGATCGGCGGCAACCAGACCATCGTGGCGCTCCTCTTGATGGGATACGCCTTCGTCACCCAGCTTTTTCCCGCGTTGATCGCGAGCCTCATGCCGCGCAATCCGGTGAGCCCTGCCGGCGCCTTTGCAGGCATCGCCGCCGGCGTCGCGACGGTGGCCCTGACGACAACGCAGCACCTCACGCTGACGAAGCTGCTGCCGTTTCTGCCCCCGGCTCTCGACGACGTGAACATCGGCATCGCCGCGCTCGTTCTCAACGTAGCCGTGCTCGTCGTCGTCAGCGCCGTCGTGCGCCAGCCGCGGCTCGAAACGGCGAAGCCCCACTAGACGCAAAGCGGAGCTGTGCCATCGGCCTGAGCAAGGTCCTCAGCGGTACCGCATGCCTGCGACCAGGGGCGATAGTGCAGACGCCTTCGCCTTCCGCGCCGGTCCTGTTATGAGGAGCGTCTATGGCTAGCCCTCGCCAGGCGCTGCGTGCGCCGTTCCTTGCTCAAAGCCGCCTCCCGCGAGTCGAATGGCTCGTCTCGCCGGGCCTGACCGGCTATGCCGAGGCACTGGCCGCGATGGAAGCGCGCGCCGACGCCATTGCTGCAGGCCGCGCGTCCGAGCAGGTCTGGCTGCTCGAGCATCCGCCCCTCTACACGGCCGGCACGAGCGCCAGGGACGGAGACCTTCTTGATCCGCGCTTCCCGGTTTTTCGGGCCGGCCGGGGCGGCCAGTTCACCTATCACGGGCCCGGACAGCGCGTGGCCTACGTGATGCTCGACCTTAGAAGCCGTCGGCCGGATGTGCGGGGCTATGTCGCCGCGCTCGAAGGCTGGCTGATCGCGGCCTTGGCCAGCCTCGGCGTCGAAGGCGAAACTCGCGAGGACAGGGTCGGCGTCTGGGTCGCCCGGCCCGACAAGCCGCTGGGCCTGAGCGGGATGGCCCCGGAAGACAAGATCGCCGCGATCGGCGTCCGGATCCGGCGCTGGACTTCCCTTCACGGCGTCGCGCTCAATGTCGCCCCGAACCTCTCCCACTTTTCCGGCATCGTCCCATGTGGGATCGCCGATGCCGATTACGGCGTGACCAGCCTCGCCGATCTCGGCTGCGCCGCGACCATGGCCGAAGCGGACGCGGCGCTCAAGGTCGCGTTCGAGGCCTGGTTCGGGCGGACGGTCACGGCCGCCAACTCGGCGTCCCTGCCCGCCCCGGCTTGAGACGATGGGCCTTCCTGCGTCGATGCTGGCCCGGCGGTCGTTCTGGCCACGCGCTTATGCGCGCCGTCGGCTCGGGACCGAGCGCCTCGCCGCCCTCGCCCCGCTGCATTACGCCCTGGTCGGCGAACGCCAGGGGTTTCGTCCCAACGGCTTTTTCGATCCGCACTTCTATCGCGAGCGCGCGGGCTTCAGCGGCGGCGCGACTGACCTCCTCGCTCGTTACTTTGCGCGACCGGATGGCCCCGATCCCTCCACCGAGTTCGATGGCCTCTGGTACGCCGCGCAAAATCCGGACTGGCGCGCGAGCCACCCCCATCCGTTGCTGCACTTTCTCGAGGTGGGTCTGCCGAACGGTCGCCGACCGCGGGCCGATATCGACATGGGTTTCGTGCGCGACGTCATCCGCGGCCGGGGCCGGTCGATGGAGGAGGCCGCAATGCGCGTCTTCGATCCGAAGCCGCGCGACGGAGACATGAGGCCGCCGCTGACCCGCGAGGAGCTTCGGGCGCGGCAGGAGCAATTCTACGCCGACGGCCGCCTCAGGATCGAGCGGGAGGCTCCCGCAGGCGCGCGCAACCGTCTCGTCTTCGTGCAGTGCGGCCGAGGCTTCGACGCGCCGTGGCTTGACGAGCCGCGCAGCTTCGACGTTCTCCTCAATTGCTACGACCAGAGTTCCGCCAGTCCACACGCCGATGCGGTCGTGTTTCAGGCGGGGACCAAGACGACGGCGATCCGCCGCCTTCTCGCCGAGCGTCCCGACTGTCTTTTGCGCTACGAGGCGGCGCTGTTCCTGGACGACGACATCGAGGTCGGCGCGAATGACATCGAAGCGCTGTTCGCCGCGATGGCGGCGGAGCGGCTCGACCTCGCCCAGCCTGCGCTGACCGCCGACTCCGAGTGCGCATGGCCGTTTCTCAAGCGCCCCGAGGCGCCGAACCGAGTGTTCCAGGCGTCGACGGTCGAAATCATGGCGCCTCTGATGACGCGCCGGGCGCTCAAGGCCGCCGGTTCGGCGTTCTCAGAGACGGTCAGCGGCTGGGGGACCGATCTCCTGCTCGGCCCAGCGGTGCGCAACGCGTTCGGACCGGGGAGCGTCGGCGTCATCGGGTCGGTCGCGGTCCGGCACGCGCGCAAGGTCGATCTGTCCGGCGGCGCGTACTACGCCTTTCTGCGCCGCTACGGAATCGATCCGGCGCACGAGGCCAACCGGGTCGTCGTCGATTTCGGGGTCGAACGCCACCTGCGGTTGCTAGCGCCCGGGGAACCAGGCCCGACCTGCTCCCTCTGACCTCGAGACCGCGGCCGGTCGCTCCGTCGCGTCGGAATTCGTTCCAAACGGGTCTCGAAGTGGCGCGCCACTCAGGACCAAGCTGCGAAGCAGCAAACACCTATGTGATTGAAATTACGATAAGGTTTTTTGTGACGGCGGCGGAGGGCAGCGTCGGCGGGCGATAGCCCGGCGGGCGCGGCCGTGACCGCGTTTGGATCGAAACGAGCGGGGAATGAAGCCCCGCCCGGGATGCGAGCGGGGCGTTGGCGCCGATTGCTCGGCGTTGGCCTTGCGGCTGCGGGACCAGATCAGCGAGTAGCCGGCGCCGTCTTCCCCGTCGAGCAGGTTCGCGTATATCGAAGTCGGCTCACGAACCTTCCGGCTATTTCGACTCCGGCGATGCAGTACTCGCCCCTATTCTGCGTCGTTCTCGACGGCGTTGGTCGTCGCGGCCGCGTCCAACCGTTGCATATTCTCGAGGATATTGAGGAGATAATGCAACATTCTCGCCATGTCGTTGATGGAGAAGTCGGCAAGAACTTGCTGGTAGTAGGCGTGGATCTTCGGGAGAGCGAGGACCTGCCAAACGTGGCGGCCTGCGTCGGTCATCGTCACCAGTCTCGACCTGCGGTCGCGCGGATCCGGAGCCATGGCGATGTGGCCGTCGCGCTCCATGCGGCTGAGCAGGCCAGTGATATTCTGCCGACTGACCATCAGATACTTCGCCAGATCGCCGACGCTAACGCCGCCTCGGGCGGACTTTCGAGAAAGTGCGCCGAGGACGGCCCATTGCTGGGTCGTGAGGCCTTCCGCCTCGACCGCGCGGCTTCCCGTTTTATGCAACATATTTGCGCATTGATAGAGCCGAAAGAACAATCTATTTCCCATTTCGGTTTTCGCCGCTGCGGCGTTGTCGCCAGACATGCCATATTTCTCGTCCATTTTCCCTCTTGCGACGCGCACGCCTCGCTGATATATACGACAATATATTTCTACATATGAGGTAACCGTAGTCCAGATTCTGTCATAAATTCGCGTCAGTCGCAATACCTAACCCGCAGAGAGGAAGACAAAAATGGTTCGGTTCGCTGGAAAGGTCGTCGTGGTCACCGGCGGTGGCGGCGGCATCGGCGGCGCGGCCTGCCGCAGGTTCGCGCGCGAAGGCGCCAAGGTCGCAGTGCTCGACCTCAATCTCGAAGCGGCAAAGAAGGTCGTTGCCGAAATTCACGCCGCCGGCGGGGTTGCCGAAGCCTTCGTCTGCGACATCGCCAACCGGACCCAAGTCGATGCGGCCGTCGCCGGCGTCGAGGCCAAGCTCGGCCCGATCGATGTCCTCGTCAACAATGCCGGCTGGGATGTGTTCCGCCCGTTTGTTAAAACCGAGCCGACACAATGGGAGAAGCTCATCGCCGTCAATCTCACCGGCGCGCTTCACATGCATCACGCCGTGCTGCCCGGAATGGCGGCGCGCAAGGCGGGTCGAATCGTCAATATCGCCTCCGACGCCGCGCGCGTCGGCTCTTCGGGTGAAGCCGTCTACGCCGCCTGCAAGGGCGGGCTGGTTGCCTTTTCCAAGACCATCGCCCGCGAACATTCGCGCCACGGGATCACCGTCAATGTCGTTTGCCCCGGGCCGACCGACACGGCGCTATTCGCCGAATACAAGGAAGGCGCCGGCAATCCGGAGAAGCTGATGGAAGCCTTCACGCGCTCCATTCCGCTCGGTCGCATCGGGCGGCCTGACGACCTGCCAGGCGCGATCCTGTTCTTCGCCAGTGACGACGCCGCCTTCGTCACGGGCCAAGTGCTCAGCGTCTCCGGCGGCCTGACAATGAACGGCTGAACCGGAAATGGCACAAGGGAGCAGACACATGAAGTTCCAGGATATCCTCTACGAGATCCGTAACGGCGTCGCCTGGATCATCATCAACCGCGCAGACAAGATGAACGCCTTCCGCGGCACGACCTGCGACGAACTGATCAAGGCGCTCTACAAGGCCGGATACGACAGGCAAGTCGGCGCGATCGTGCTCGCCGGCGCGGGCGACCGGGCCTTCTGCACCGGGGGCGACCAGTCGACGCACGACGGCAATTACGACGGCCGCGGCACGATCGGTCTGCCGATGGAGGAGTTGCACGCCGCGATCCGCGACGTGCCAAAGCCGGTGATCGCCCGCGTGCAGGGCTTCGCGATCGGCGGCGGCAACGTGCTCGCGACCATCTGCGACCTGACAATCTGTTCGGAAAAGGCCGTGTTCGGCCAGGTCGGGCCAAAAATGGGGTCGGTCGACCCCGGCTACGGCACTGCCTTCCTCGCGCGTGTCGTCGGCGAGAAGAAGGCGCGCGAGATGTGGTACCTCTGCCGCCGCTACTCAGGCGAGGAGGCGGTCGCGATGGGGCTCGCCAACGTCTGCGTGCCGCACGATCAGCTCGACGCCGAGGTGCAGAAATGGGGCGAGGAGCTGTGCGAGCGCAGCCCGACCGCGCTCGCCATCGCGAAGCGCAGCTTCAACATGGACACCGCCCATCAGGCCGGCATCGCGGGCATGGGGATGTACGCGCTAAAGCTCTACTACGACACCGAGGAATCCAAGGAAGGCGTCAACGCGCTCAAGGAAAAGCGCAAGCCCGAATTCCGAAAATACGTGAAGTGAGGGGCGTCTTTCGTGGCCCTGCAGGTGAAAGGCGGCCACTCCACTTGCGGGGAGGAGACAATCGACCTGTGCGAGGACAAGAACCATGAACCCGTATCTCGACGACGATCTCGCCGCGCTCGCCGATCAGGCGCGGAAGTTTGCGACCGATCGCATCGCCCCCGGTTTCCAGGAGCGCGATCGGACGCGCGTCCTCGATCGCTCGATCATGCGAGAGATGGGCGCGATGGGCTTCATCGCTCCCGAGCTGCCGGAGGAATTCGGCGGACTGGGCCTCGGCTCGCTTGCCGCCGGCGTGATCCACGAGGAGGTCGCGCGCGCCGATCTCAGCATCTCCTACATTAACTTGCTCGCTTCGCTGAACGGCCAGATTCTCGCCCATCACGGCGCCCCGGACGTCGTGAAGCCGTGGCTTATGCGCCTGACCGCGGGCGAGGCCCTCCTCGCCATTGCGCTCACCGAGCCGCGGGGAGGGTCCGACGCGGCCAACCTGCGCCTCCGCATCGAGCGCGACGGCGACGCCTACGTCGTCAACGGCGAAAAAACCTCGATTTCCGCCGCCGACCAGGCCGATGCGGCCGTGGTGTTCGGGCGAACCGGCTCGGTCGAGTCCGGCGCGCATGGCGTGACGGCTCTGCTCGTTCCGATGGATCTGCCGGGCGTCAGCCGAAACCGTTTCGACTGCCACGGGCAGCGCGCCATCGGCCGCGGCTCGCTGTTCTTCGAGAATGTCCGGGTTCCGTTCTCGCATCGCCTCGGCGACGAGAACAAGGGTTTTGTGCAAGTGATGCAGGGATTTCGATTTTTCCCGCGCGCTGATCGGCTTGCAGGTGCTCGCGGTCGCCCGCGTCGCGCTCGAGGAAACCTGGGGATACGTCGCCCAACGCCGGGCCTTCGGCAAGCCGCTCTCGGGCTTTCAGGGCGTGTCGCATCCGCTCGCCGATTTCGACACCCAGGTCGAGGCGGCGCGCCTGCTCTGCCTGCAGGCGCTCTGGCTCAAGGACAGGGGCGCGCCCCACAGCGCAGAGGCCGCCATGTGCAAATGGTGGGCGCCGAAGCTCGCCTACGACGCGATTCACCAATGCCTGCTGATGCACGGCCACGGCGGCTACGACCGCGGACCGATGGAGCAGCGGCTGCGCGACGTGCTCGGCTTCCAGATCGGCGACGGCACGGCACAGATCATGAAGACGATCATCGCGCGCGCCCGGGCCGGCCGCGAGGCGGTTCCGGCATGAGCCAAGGCCAAGCAAACGCTACAAAATGACAGCGATACGGAGAGGAAACATGGAATTCGACCCCGTCCTCCTGCCGCCGCGTCGCGCCGAAAGCGTGGCGCGCGGCGACTGGCTCGACCGGACGATCAATGACGCCCTCGACGCCTGCGCAGCTTCCTGTCCGGACAAGCTTGCGATCACCGCCGTCCAGCGCGACTCCGGCGAGGTTCGCCGCTTCACCTACAGGGAACTCGCCACGCTCGCCGACCGGGTCGCCGTCGGCCTCTCCAAGCTTGGCGTCGGCCGCAATGACGTCGTCGCCATGCAGCTACCGAACGGGTGGCGGTTTTCGCTGCTCTATCTCGCCTGCTCGCGTATCGGCGCGGTGCTCAATCCGCTCATGCCGATCTTTCGCGAGCACGAGCTGTCCTTCATGCTCAAGCACGCCGAAGCGAAAGTCTTCGTCGTGCCGACGGTCTTTCGCCATTTCGACCACGAGGCGATGGCGCGCGGGCTCGCGCGGGACTTGCCAGCGCTCAGCCTGGTCATTGTCGTCGGAGACGGAGGCGAAGACGATTTCGATGCGCTGCTGACGACGCCCGAGTGGGAGAAGGCGCTCGACGCCCACGCGATCCTGACGCGGAGCCGGCCAGGCCCCGACGACATCACTCAACTGCTGTACACCTCGGGCACCACCGGAGAGCCGAAGGGCGTGATGCATTCCGCCAACACGCTGATGGCCAACATCGTCCCCTATGCCGAGCGGCTCAGGCTCGGGGCCGACGACGTCGTGCTGATGGCCTCGCCGATGGCCCACCAGACAGGCTTCATGTACGGGCTGATGATGCCGGTCATGCTGAAGGCGAGCGCGGTGCTGCTCGACATCTGGGACCCGGCGAAGGCGGCGGAGCTGATCCGCACCGAGCGGGCGACCTTCACCATGGCCTCGACGCCGTTCCTGACCGATCTCACGCATATCGTCGCCGAGACCGGCCTTGGCGTTCCGACGCTGAAAACCTTTCTCTGCGCCGGCGCGCCGATCCCCGGGCCGCTGGTCGAGCAGGCCCGCGCGGGCCTCGGGGCCAAAATCGTCTCGGCCTGGGGCATGACCGAGAACGGCGCGGTCACGCTGATCAAGCTCGACGACGACGACCGGCTCGCGGTCACCACCGACGGCTGCGCGCTGCCGGGCGTCGAGGTGAAGGTGATCGACGCCGACGGCGCGGCTCTGCCCCCGGGCGATTCGGGCAAGCTGGTGGTGCGCTCCTGCTCCAATTTCGCCGGCTATCTCAAACGGCCGCAATGGAACAATACCGACGCCGACGGATGGTTCGACACCGGCGACCTCGCCTACATGGACGCCAACGGCTACATCCGCATTAGCGGCCGCAGCAAGGACGTCATCCTGCGGGGCGGCGAGAACATCCCCGTCGTCGAAATCGAGTCGCTGCTCTACAAGCATCCGGCCGTGGCGCAGGTCGCCGTTGTCGCCTATCCGGACGAGCGTCTGGGCGAGCGCGCCTGCGCGGTCATCGTCGCCAAGGCCGGCAAGATCATCGACTTCGCCGGCATGAGCGACTTCCTCAAAGAGCAGAAGGTCGCCGTTCAGTACATCCCGGAAAGACTGATCGTCCGCGACGCCCTGCCGGCCACGCCCTCCGGGAAGATTCAGAAATTCAAGCTGCGCGAGATGCTGCGCGAAGGAAAACTGTAGGCGGTCCGGGATTGGGACGGCGATGACGCCTCGATCAGAGAGCGTCGAGGCGTCGGAAGGAGCGAGTGCTTTGGAAGATCCGATCATCATCGCCGAGAGCGAGGGCCGCGTCGGAGTTGTCACCCTCAACCAGCCCAAGGTCCTCAACGCTGTCAACGACGCGCTGATGGACGCGCTCTGCTTGGCGCTCATGGAACACGACACCGATGACGCGATCGGCGCAATCGTGATCGTCGGGGGACTTCGTGCCTTCGCCGCCGGTGCGGATCTTTCAGCGATGGCCGAGTGGGGCTACAGGGACGTCTATAAGTCGAACTTCATCACCAGGAATTGGGAGGCGATCCGGCGCGTCCGCAAGCCGGCAATCGCCTCGGTGGCGGGGCTGGCGCTCGGCGGCGGCTGCGAGCTCGCGCTCGCCTGCGACATCATCGTCGCCGGCCGAAGCGCCAAGTTCGGCCTGCCCGAGATTAAGCTCGGCCTTGTTCCGGGCGCGGGCGGAACGCAGCGCCTGCCGCGCGCTGTCGGCAAGGCCAAGGCGATGGATATGTGCCTCTCGGCCCGTCAGCTCGACGCGGAGGAGGCCGACCGCTACGGCCTGGTCTCCCGCGTCGTCGAAGACGCCGAATTGAAGAACGAGACGATGCGGCTTGCGGCGAGCGTCGCCTCCTTCTCGGCGCCGGCGCTGATGGCGCTCAAGGAATGCGTAAACTGCGCCTACGAATCGTCGCTCGCTGAAGGCGTCCTGTTCGAGCGCCGCGAGTTGCACGTGCGTTTCGCCAGCCGCGACGCGCACGCCGGCATGAAAGCCTTCCTCGGCAAACCTCATTTCCGTCGGCTTCGTCATCGGCCTCGACTCTGCGAACCCCTGGCTCAACCCCTTCGAAGAGATGCAGCGCTGGAAGACCCATCCGGACGCTCGCTCGCATCTCGAAGGCGGCAAGCGGCTGAGCTACGGCGCGCGGGGGATCAACAGTGGCGGACTCCAGGCCTTGCCGAAGCTGGTGTGCCCGGGCGGCGCGCTGGTCGGCTGCGACGCGGGTTTCATGATCGCCGCGCGGGTCAAAGGCAGCCACGCGGCGATCAAGAGCGGTATGCTTTGCGCGGAGGCGCTGGCCGAGGCCCTCGCGGCCAGCCGCGCGGGCGACGAACTCACCGCCTTTCCGGAGCTCTTCGGGCGCAGCTGGCTCTACGACGAGCTGCAGCGGAGCCGCAACTTCAAGCCCTGGTTCAAGAAGGGCCCGTTGGCCGGCCAGTTGATGACCGGCGTCGAGCATTGGCTCCTGCCGAAGCTCGGAATTTCCACGCCGCCGCGGACGCTGCAGACCGACAAGCCCGACTACGCCTATCTGAGGCCCGCGGCCGGGCGCCCGAAGATCGAGTACCCGAGGCCCGACGGCAAGCTCTCCTTCGACCGGCTGTCGTCGGTGTTCGTCGCCAACGTCAACCACGAAGATGGCCGGCCGCCGCACCTGACGCTGAAGGATCCGGCCGTGCCAGTCGACGTGAACTTCGCTCGCTACGCCGGACCGGAGAGCCGCTACTGCCCGGCGGGGGTTTACGAATTCGTCAACACGGACGAGCGAGCCGAGCGGCGAGTGATCAACGCGCAGAACTGCGTCCACTCCAAGACCTGCGACATCAAGGACCTCCCCAGAACATCGTCTGGGTCGCCCCCGAAGGCGGCGGGGGGCCGAACTATTCCGGCAGGTGAGGCCGGCAAACGCCGGGACCCCGAGAACAGGAGATTACTCTATGACTTCTCAGACGACGCGCGCCTTTTTCCAGTGGGACGACCCTTTCGGACTGGAGGGGCAACTGACATCCGACGAGCGCGCTGTGCGCGACGCCGCGAACGCCTTCTCCCAAGAGGAACTGGCGCCCGGCGTGCAGCAGGCATTCCGCCACGAGAAGACCGATCCCGGAATCTTTCGAGCGATGGGCGAGATCGGCCTGCTCGGCGCGACGATCCCCGAAGCTTACGGCGGCTCGGGGCTCAATTATGTCAGCTACGGCCTCATCGCCCGCGAGGTGGAGCGCGTCAACTCCGGCTATCGCTCAATGATGAGCGTGCAGTCGTCGCTCGTGATGGTTCCGATCAGCGAATTCGGCAATGAGGCGACGAAACAGAAATATCTGCCGAAGCTCGCCAAGGGCGAGTTCATCGGCTGCTTCGGCCTGACCGAGCCCAACCATGGCTCCGACCCCGGCTCGATGGTCACGCGCGCGCGCAAGGTCGATGGCGGCTACCGCCTGTCGGGCGCAAAGATGTGGATCACCAACAGTCCGATCGCTGACGTATTCGTGGTTTGGGCGAAGGACGGCTCTGGCCGGATCCGCGGCTTCGTACTGGAAAAGGGCTGGACGGGCCTCAGCGCGCCGGTGATTCATGGCAAGGTCGGCCTGCGCGCCTCGATCACCGGCGAGATCGTGCTCGACGAGGTGTTCTGCCCTGAGGAAAATGCTTTCCCCGAGGTGCGCGGCCTGGAGGGTCCGTTCACCTGTTTGAACAGCGCGCGCTACGGCATCGCCTGGGGCGCTATCGGCGCTGCGGAGGATTGTTTCGCGCGCGCGCGTCAGTACGTGCTCGACCGCAGACAGTTCGGCCGCCCGCTCGCCGCCAACCAGCTCATCCAGCGGAAGCTCGCGGATATGCTGACCGAGATCTGTCTTGGCCTGCAGAGCTGCCTGCGTCTCGGCCGCATGAAGGACGAAAGCGTCGCGCCCGTCGAAGCGACGTCCATCCTCAAGCGCAACAACTGCGGCAAGGCGCTCGACATCGCGCGCATGGCCCGCGACATGATGGGCGGCAACGGCATTTCCGACGAGTTTGGCGTCGCGCGCCATCTCGTCAATCTCGAAGTCGTCAACACCTACGAAGGCACGCACGACGTCCATGCGCTCATCCTCGGGCGCGCCATCACAGGAATCGCGGCGTTTTCCTAGGACGTCGGGGCGTGGCGCCCGGCCTAATTCAAGGAGCTAATATGCGAGAAGCAGCGATCGTGTCGAAGGCGCGCGCCCGCCGGGGACGTCGAAGCGGAAGAAGATTGAGCACGGCCGGCCACGAGATCGACGACTTCATGACCGCCCCACGCTCGCGCCGAGGGTGACGAGAAGCTCGTCCAGCTGCGCGAACAATTCGGGCATTCCACTCTCCATCCCGAAGACGGCGCCGTCGAGAGCTTCTTTCGAGGGATAGAGTAGGATAAAACTGCGAACACCTATGCTATTGAAATTCCGATATGATTTGTTATGACGGGTGGCAGATACCCGACGCGCGCGGCGCCGGAGGCAGCGTCGGCGAGCGAGGTGGGCAATACCGCGGGAGCGCGGCCGTGCCCGCGGTTGGATCGAAACTAGCGGGAGATGTGGCCCCGCCCGGCAATTCGGGCGGGGCCTTGGCGCCGATCAGTCGGCGCTGGCCTTGCGGCTGCGGGACCAGATCAGGCTGTAGCCGGCGCCGTCTTCGGAGTCGAAAAGGTTCGCGTAGATCGGCTGAGTGAAGGAGGGATCGTCGAGCTTGACCGAGAGGTAGTCGCGGCCCTCGTTCGAGCGCTTCGACCAAGCGGCGCCGATCTCCGCCTTATGCGGTGCACCGCATAAGGCCGATTGAACGAAGCCGCTATCGCGGCGGAGGCGGAAACGGGCGGGAGATCTGCGGGATGGAGTGAGTGTGCTGCTGCCTGAGAGGATGGGGTGTTCGAAGCCCCCTCTCAGACAGGAGTTTCAGATGGCCGAAATGAGCCCTCTGCGTCGGCGGATGATCGAGGACATGACGATCCGCAATCTGTCGCCGGCGACGCAGCAATCCTACCTCTATGCGGTGTCGAAGTTCAGCCGACATTTTGGTCACTCGCCCGATCGGCTCGGCGTCGAAGACGTGCGCGCCTATCTCGTGCACCTGACGTCGAAAGGCTTCGCATGGTCGTCGCTGAACCAGACGGTGTGCGCGCTGCGGTTTTTCTACGGCGTGACCTTGGCCCAGACGACGGTCGTCGATCGGATTCCCTTCGCCCGCGAGCCGCGCAAGCTTCCCACCGTGCTGGGCGCGGAGGAAGGGGTGCGGTTTCTGGAAGCCGTTTCCAGCCTGAAGGCGCGCGTGGCGCTGACGACGGCCTATGCCGCAGGTCTGCGGGTCTCCGAAGTCGCCGCGCTCAAGATCTGCGACCTCGACAGCCGCCGCATGGTGCTGCGGATCGAACGCGGCAAGGGCGGCAAGGAGCGCTACGCCATGCTCTCCGAGACGCTGCTCGGCATCCTGCGCGAGTATTGGCGACTGGCGCGGCCGAGGCCGTTCCTGTTTCCCGGTCGGCCGACCGACACGCCGATCGAGCCGAGCGTGCTGCATGCCGCTTGCCGATTGGCGGCGACCGCGGCAGGGCTCGACAAGCATGTGAGCGTGCATGTGCTGCGGCATAGTTTCGCGACGCATCTTCTGGAGAGCGGGGTCGACATTCGCATCATCCAGGTGTTGTTCGAAATGGCTACATAGTGCCCACGAACAGCCGGCTGAGGCCCGGATCAGCTACCGATTCCATCCGCGCTTCGGCGAACTGGTGGAGATCAGGCGACGGCTCGAAACCGGCGGCGTCGAGTTTGTCGTCGTGCTCCAACCCGACGGCTCATTCGCCTGCTTGCCGGCCTGGATGACGGAAGCGGCGGCAACTCGTTTCACGATCGGTGACGAGCCGCGCTTTCCACTCCATATTCTGCGCGCGATGCGCATGGAGGTCGATGCGCTCCTAGGCTTTCTCCTGCCCGAATCAAAAACGGAGGAAGCCCAGAATGGAGCGCAAATCCGAACATCGCCAACCAAGCCTGTTCGACGAGGAGACGCCGCTCGTGAAGCCATGCCCGGCTCGCAAGGTCGAACTTGCGGGCGTCGTGGAAGCTCTGCTCCGCGAGATCGCAGCGACGCTGGTCCAACGAAAAGACGGGGTGAGAATCCATGAGCAAGATCACGGCTGAGCATCTGCAACGCATCGCTTGCGTCTATATTCGCCAATCAACCCCCGATCAGCTCGTGCACAACCTCGAGAGCCAGCGCCGGCAATACGGGCTGGCCGATCGCGCCAGGCAGCTTGGCTGGGCGACTGTCGAAATCATCGACGACGATCTCGGACGATCCGGCGGAGGCGTCGCCCGTCCGGGCTTCGAGCGGCTGTTGGCCGCAATTTGGGACCGTCGCGTCGGTGTGGTGCTTGCCATCGAGACTTCGCGCCTCGCCCGCAACGGACGCGACTGGCACACGCTGATGGAGTTCTGTGGATTGGTCGGCACGATCCTCGTCGACGAGGACGGAATCTACGATCCTCGCCATCCCAACGATCGATTGTTGCTGGGCATGAAAGGTACGATGAGCGAACTCGAGTTGTCGCTGTTCCGCCAGCGCTCGCAGGAGGCGTTGCGCCAGATGGCGCGTCGCGGCGATCTGGTTCTCGGCGTGGCCGCGGGCTATGTGAAAGTCGGGCGCGGACGGATCGAAAAGGATCCGGACCAGCGTGTGCAACAGGCCATTCAACTCGTCTTCACGAAATTCGCCGAGTTCCAGAGCGCGCGGCAGGTGCACGTCTGGATCAGAGACGAAGGGATCGAATTGCCCGCCAAATCGCGGCGGAGCGAGGCGCATGGCGTCGTGTGGCGCTTGCCGCCCTACAACATCGTGCACAACATCCTGACCAATCCGATTTATGCCGGCGCCTATGCATTCGGACGCACGACGAGCCGGATCAGCGTGGTGGACGGCCGCAAGCGGGTTCGTCGTGGCGTGCACCGGCCGATCGATGAATGGGATGTCCTGATCAAGGACCATCATGCCGCCTACATCAGCTGGGAGGAGTTCGAACGCAACGTCAAAGCAATCGCCAACAACGCGACCGGCATGAGCAGCGCGCTCGCTCGCGGGGCGGCCCGCGAAGGCGAGCTTTTGCTGCCTGGGCTTCTGCGGTGCGGCCACTGTGGCCGCAAGGCGATTGAAGTCCAGTCGAGCGAGACCACGGCGGCTGAGCGGCAACTGGAACTCTCCCTGCAGCAGGCCCGCTATGAGGCCGCTCATGCCCGTCGACAGTATGATGCTGTCGATCCGGCCAACCGGCTCGTCGCCGGCGAGTTGGAGCGCCGCTGGAACGAGGCTTTGCAAGCCATCGCCCGGATCGAGGGCGACATCGCGGCCACGATCTCGCGGCGTCCGCCGCCGCTTGGCGAGCCGGAGCGGCAGCAACTCCTTGCGCTCGGCGCCGATCTCGAACGCGCCTGGTCGCATTCCGCCGCGACGCCTGCGACCCGTAAGCGGATTCTGCGCACTGCGATCTCGGAGGTTGTCGTGCGTCGCGATGGCGCGATCATTCATGCGGTCCTGCACTGGCAAGGCGGCGATCATACCGAGCTCCAGGTGAAGCAGCGGCTGAACGCAGCCGGCCGACATAATCCGCGCATTTACGGCCTGCTCATGCGCGCGGCGGCCGAGGCGCTCATGACGCTCGCCGCCCAGCGCCTCGGCGCCAGGATCGGCCTGATCGCCGTCTTGCACACCTGGGGACAGACGCTGACCCATCACCCCCATGTCCATTGTCTCGTCCCCGGCGGCGGCCTCGCCCTCGACGGCCGGCGATGGGTCGCCTGCAAACCCAACTTCCTGCTCTCCGTCCGCGCTCTGTCGAAGACATTCCGCCGGCTCTTCCTGGACCGGCTGGCGGCAACCTTTCGCCGCGGCGAGCTCGGCTTCTTCGGCGAACTCGCCCCGCTCGCCGACCCCGGCGCCTTCGCCGAGCGCGTGTGCGCGTTGCGCCAGAGCCCCTTCGTCGTCTACGCCAAGCCGCCGTTCGGCGGACCCGAGCGCGTGCTGGCCTATCTCGCCCGATACACGCATCGCACCGCGATCGCCAATTCCAGGATCGTCGCCGTCGACGACGATCACGTGACGTTCTCCTACAAGGATTATCGCTGCGGCGGCCGCAGCGGCGTCATGCGCCTCGCCCCGCACGAGTTCATCCGACGGTTCCTGCTGCACGTCCTGCCCGACGGCTTTCACCGCATTCGTCACTATGGCTTTCTCGCCAAGGGCGACCGAGGCGAGACCCTCGCGCGCGTGCGAAACCTGACGAGCGCCAGGTCAGCCGCCAAGTCCGCCAACGGCCCGGCGGGGACCGCCGACCCTCAACCTCAACCAGACGACGGGGCCCTCCCTCCGTGCCCGCACTGCGGTGGCCGCATGCGCCGCGTCGGCCCTGTTCCACCGTCGACCGGCCCCTTCCGATGCGACACATCATGACAACGACCGCTCGCCCGATCTCGCTTCCTTCTCTCATGCGACCCGCTTCCAAATCAGCGGCAACAGCGAACCACCCGGATCGAGAAGCGAGCGGCTTTGCTTCGGGAGCGACGGCGCTCGGGAGAGGCGCGGGCCAAAAGCATAGGTTGCGCCGCTTGAAACTCCGCCTTGGTCGACGCGGGCCGGCAATCGCCGGCCTCAACCGAAACCGAGGCAATCATGATGGCCAAATACAAACGCAAGAAACAGCGGAGCGTTGCTGACCGGCTGCGTTGGCTCGCTCCGCACGTCGAAGGCTTCAAAGCCCAGCTTGGTCGAGACGGATATAGCCCGGCGACGATTACGGAACTGACGCGGCTGCTCGGCTGCTGGGCCGAATGGGTGCGGAACGCCGGCTTCGATATCGACAGCGTCGAGACCGGCTTCGCCGCTTCGGCCGACAGATTCCGGGGCGGCAAGATAGCCCGGGCGCCGCAGGGCGCGGCGAGGCTGTTCGTCGACTATCTCCGACGGAAAGGCGTGCTGCCGCCTGAGGCGATGTCGCGCCCGGAGGACATCTGGCCGATCTTGGCCGCCTTCCGAACCTGGATGCGTGAGCAGCGCGGCGTGGCCAACTCCACGCTCGACACCTATCAGCCGACGCTGACCGACCTCTTGAAGGCGCTGGGCGACGACCCGCCGCCTATACGGCGGCGGCCGTGCGCGGCTTCGTGCTCGATCGAGCCAAGCCCCATGGTCGCGGGCGCGCCCAGGGCGTCGCCGTCGCCACGCGCGCCTTCCTGCGCTATCTGGTCGCACACGGCCGGCTGCCAGCGGGACGCGATCGCGCCGTCCCGAGCTTCGCCAGTTGGCGGCTCGCGACGACGCCGCGCTTCCTGTCCGATGCCGATCTCTCGCGCGTTCTCGGCGCGTGCGATGGCGGTGATCGCCTGCGTGATCGCGCCGTCATCCTCCTGCTCGCGAGGCTCGGGCTCCGCGCGAGCGAGGTCGCCCATTTGAGCTTCGATGAGATCGACTGGGCGCAGGGCTGGCTGACCGTCGCCGGCAAGGCGCGGCGCGAGGAGCGGTTGCCGCTGACCCAGGAGCTGGGCGACGCGATCATCGCCTATGTCGAAAAGGACAGGCCACGGATGGCGACGAGGCGCGTATTCTTGACGGACATAGCTCCAGTCGTCGCCCTCAGCCGCGTCGCCGTGAAGGGCATCGTGCGGCGAGCCTTGAACCGAGCCGGCGTCGACAGTCCTTTCCGCGGCGCTCACGTGCTCCGGCATTCCGCAGCCACAGCCATGCTCAGGCATGGTGTCAGCCTTGCGGGCGTCGGCGCGGTGCTTCGGCATCGCTCGCCGTCGACGACAGCCGTCTACGCCAAGGTGGACATCGCGCTTCTTTCCGAGATCGCGCAGCCCTGGGCCGGGAGGCTGCCTTGCTGAGCGAAGCTGTCGACCGTTACATCGCGCTGCGTCGAACCCTCGACTACAAGCTGCGTAGGGCCGAGCGTCATCTGCGGGCGTTTTCCGATTATGCGCTTCGCGCGGCGAGGCTCACATCCAAGCCGCGTCGGTCCTGGCCTGGGCGACGGCGGCAGGCCGGACGCCAGAGGCCCGGGCAGAGCGATTCCGGAACCTGGCGCTGTTCGCGCGCTTCCTCCACGCCGAGGATTCGGGTCATCAACTCCCGCCGCGCAACCCCTTCCCGATCCGCAAGACCAGACCGGTCCCGTATATCTACACGCCGGAGCAGATCGCGCGCATCCTGGACGGCGCAGGGAAGCTGCGGCGCCAGCGGCCGAACCCGCTGCGGCGCGAACTCTACATCACGATGTTCGGGCTGATCGCCGCGACGGGTCTGCGAGTCTCAGAGGCGATCGCGCTTCACGTCGAAGACGTGCGGCCTGACGGGGTCCTGCTCATCCGCGAGACCAAGTTCTGCAAGAGCCGGCTCGTTCCGCTGCACCCGACCGTCGTCGAGGTGCTTGGTCGCTACCTGGAGACGCGGCGTCGCGTCGCCGGCGACAGCGACTGGCTCTTCCCGTCGGCGAGGGACCGCGCGCTTTGCCCAAGCACGGTCAATTACACCTTCCGCTGTCTCCTGTGGCGGGCGGAGATCGCACCCGGCCGCAGTCGCCCGCCGCGTATCCACGATCTTCGGCATACCTTCGCGACCCGCGTGCTGGAGCAATGCGGCGCCGAACGCGGCGAGGTCGCCCGCCACTTCGTCGCCCTTTCAACCTATCTCGGCCACGCCGACATCCGGAACACCTATTGGTACTCTGCAAGCGACGCCCGAAATGCTGGCCGACATGGCCGCCGCTGCGGAGAGGCTGATCGGGAGCGAGCCCGCATGACGCTGCTCGCTCCCCTCATCACGAACTTCCTGCGAGACGATATGCCTCGCCAGCGCGGCTATAGCCTCAAAACCTGCGAGACCTATGCGGTCAGCTTCAAGCTCCTCCTGGAATACGCCGCGACGCGAACAGGAACGCGGCCATCCAAGCTCTCGATCGAACAGCTCGATGCGCCGCTCATCGTCGACTTTCTGACGCACATCGAACAGGAGCGCGGAAACAGCGCCGTCACCCGCAATCTTCGGCTTGCCGCCATCCGGTCGTTCATGCGCTACGTCGAGCATCGTGTGCCCTCGGCGCTGGCGCAGGTGGGACAGATCGAAGCCATTCCGGTCAAGCGCTGCGACCAGAAGCTCATCCGTCATCTGACCATGGAGGAGATCCGCGCCATCCTGAACGCGCCCGACCTGACGACGCGATTGGGCGTGCGAGACCGGGCGATGGTTCACCTCTGCTTCGCTGGCGGACTGCGCGTCTCCGAACTCGTCGGCGTCTTGCTGGAAAACGTCGCGCTCGGCCGAACGCCGAGCGTGATGGTCCGAGGCAAGGGTCGCAAGGAGCGCTGCCTGCCGCTTTGGAAGGAGACCGCGCGAGACCTGCGCGCTTGGCTGAGCGTACGCGGGGCCTTGCCGACGCCCGAGCTGTTCGTCAACGCCGAAGGTGCGGCGATGACGCGCGCGGGCTTCGAGTACGTGCTCGACAAGCACGTCCGAGCGGCCGCTGAAACCTGTCCATCCCTCGCCGGTCGCACGGTCTCGCCTCACCAGCTTCGGCATAGCTGCGCCGTGATCATGCTCCAGGCGACGCACGACATCCGGAAAGTGGCGCTGTGGCTCGGGCACGCCGACGTCTCCACGACTGAGATCTATCTCCGAATGGATCCTGGTGAGAAGCTTGAGGCGGTCGAGGCGGTCGTCCCGCCGCAGCTGCGCCGCGGCCGGTTCAAGGCGCCAGATGCATTGATCGCTTCTCTCATGGCGGACGCAGCGCCATAGACGACGGCCTTGTCGGGTCAGGTCGGCGCGACAGGCGAGCAGCGGACTCGCGCCGGCCAGCCCGCTGTTAAAGCTTCATCGCAAACTCTCTTGCGAACAGCGCCCCGAGACGGCGGCAACCATCGTCGTCGGTTCTCCGGCGTCGGCGCCTTGCCGCTGATTTGGAAGCGGCTCGCATGAGAGACGGGCGTGATCCGCCGCGCTCGCCGTCGATCCGCGCCGTTCTCCCCCGGACAACCGCGCCGAACCGCCCAAACGGCCTCTCTGCATGGCGGGTCTCGCGCCGGGCCGAACCTCATGCCCGCAACGGCTTCGCCGACCTTCTTCCCCTGACCGCCCACGCGGTCATTCCTCGCGAGGCAAGAAGCTCGCCTGCCGCCGTCCTCCGCTCGCGCTGCGGCCCTGACGGGTGCAGGCCGGCCGTCCCGTCGCCTCAAGACCGCCATCGAGGCCGCATCGGGCGGCCCGAACGACAGTCAGGAGAAACGACAATGGCCCAGATCGGCAGCTTCACCCGCGGCGACGACGGCGTCTTCACCGGAACGATCCGCACCCTCAACATCAGCACCAAGGCGACCATCAAGCCCGTCGCCAAGGACAACGAGCGCGCCCCCGACTTCCGGGTCGCCGCCAACGGCGTCGAGTTCGGCGCAGGCTGGCGCAAAACCGCCAAGGACACCGGCGCCGAGTACGTCTCCGTCAAGCTCGACGACCCCTCCTTCACCGGCCCGGTCTACGCGACCCTCATCCAGGGCGAGAAAGCCGAGCACAAGCTCATCTGGTCGCGCTGACCGCCCCGCGGCGCGGCGCCGCCAATACGGCGCCGCGCCTTCTCAGCCCTCGGGATTATGCGGAGCACAGGCACGGCGAATCCTGCGGAAACGCTCAGCTCCCGGCCCATCGCTCCGCATAACAACTCACTCCGCATAATCGGCCTTGCCGACGAACACGCGGTGGGAAGGGGCGTTGTCGTTGGCGCGGTTGGTTTCGGGCGCGATGCGCACGGCCTTGGCCTGCACGCTGAGCGTGACGATCTGACCCTGGAACTCGTTGCCGACCTTCTTGAAGGAACCGATGCTGGCCATTTGAAGTCTCCGTCCTGTCCTTAAGAGCCCGCGACCACCGCGGCCTCGATGGCGATCGAAAGGCTGGAAGCGATCGGCGCCGCATCCGGAACGGTCGTCCGAAGAACTTTGTTGCTCGCGAGGAATGCGCGTGAGCGCAGGGGAAGAAAGTTCGCCGGCGGCGTTGCGGCCCAGACGATCGAGGCGCAGCCGGCTTCCGGACAGATCAAGCCGAAAGAGGACGCGGTGGTCCGCGCGCGCCAGGACAAACAACCCGGAGACGCATGGCTTGCCGACCCCCAAAGGATAAGGCAACGCCCCCAGGGTCAGATATCGCTCAGCCTTTTGCAGCCGCGTAGGCTGAACAAGTGCCTCGACCGAAACCTCGTGCCTGACGCAGCCCCGATGATGTGCTCGCCGATGACTGCCCCCAGACAGAGCGCCAAGGTTGACGAAGCTTGAACAAGGACTGCCGGCGCCGATGAGGATCAACGTCCAGACATCGGGAGCCAAGATCGACTGCGACCCCCGCAGACGCCGTAACGACGGCCGCGCCTACTTCCAATATTGAACCGCTCACGACAAAACCGGCCCCGTCGTTCATCGGCTTCAAGGCCTCGCCCGCGAGCCGGGTAACGTCAACTGCCGCATGCCCCAGAGTGCGAGACCCTGCGAAATGACCAGGCTGTTCGACGCTGCGCGGCAGCCCGGAGCAAAGGTTTTTCGTTAACGGCGGCGACCGCACTCGCATTGAAGCACAGCAGCGGGGAATCGGCAGGCGCCAACGGCAGGTGCACGGACGAAACCAGTCGGCGACCCAACGGAAGCATGGCGTCACTCCCGACCATTCCTGAAACAAGCGATGACTCTGCCGATTCCGTACGGGCGCAGCGCCATCGGCGCCTGGACGTCAGATCTCGAACTCGACGCCGATCTCCAGGACCTGCGAACTCGGGATCCTGAAATAGGCGCCGGGGCGCTGAGCGTTGCGGTGCATGAAGGCGAAGATCGCTTCGCGCCAGCGCGCCAGCCCGGGGCGCTTGCCGAGCGGAACGATCGTTTCGTGAGTGATGAAATAGATCGCTCGGCCGAGGTCGAATTCCTCGATCTCCCCGCGCGCCATTGCGTCGGCCAGCTCTTGCGGCACGTCCGGCTGCTCCATGAAGCCGAAGCGCAGCTCGGCCCGCGTCAGTCCTTCCTCGATCGGGGTGACCTTGATCCGCTCGTGAACCGGCTGGCGCGGTATCTGCGTGACTGCGATGCAGACCAGCACGACGTTGGCGTGCAGGACGCGGTTACAATTCACGTTGTGCGAAAGCGCAACCGGCACACCCTTGGTCATACGGCCGAGGACAATGGCGGTTCCTGGAATGCGGGTCGGCGGGGCGCCCCGCAACCCCTCGAGAAAATCATACGTGCGCTCGCGGATCTTGACCCGCACCTCGTCCATGACCTCTCGGCCCTTTCGCCACGTCAGCATGAGGAACGAGATCACGAAGGCGATCAGCAGGGGGAACCACCCGCCGTCGACGAGCTTGGTCGAGGTCGATGCGAAGAACAGGAGATCGAGCGCCAGCAGGCTGCCGTTGACCGCATAGACGACGAGCCGGTTGTGCTTCCAGTGCAGCGCGACGAACGTCGCCATCAGGGTCGTGATCACCATGAGGAGCGACACTGCGATGCCGAACGCGCCGGCCAGCGCATCGGACGATCCAAAGCCGATCACCGCCGTCAGCGTTCCGGCCGCGAGCGCCCAGTTGACGAAGGGGATGTAGATCTGACTGATCTCGCGGCCCTCCGTGTGAATGACGTTCATGCGCGGCAGGAAGCCGAGGTTGATCGCCTGCTGGGTCATCGAATAGGCGCCCGAGATGATCGATTGCGAGGCGATGACGGTTGCGACCGTGGCGAGCCCGATCAGCGGGTAGTGCGCCCATGACGGCGCGAGCGCGTAGAACGGATTGTCCAAAACCTCCGGCGAGTTGGGTTCGGCGAGCAGGAGCCCGCCCTGGCCGAAGTAGCACAGCGTCAGCATCGGCAGCGCCACGCCGAACCAGGCGACCCGGATCGGCAGCGGCCCGAAATGGCCCATGTCGGCGTAGAACGCTTCGCCGCCCGTCACCGCGAGAAAGGCGCCGCCGATCACCACAAGAGCCAGAGGCCCCGCGCTCCACAGGTAGGTCACGGCCGGCAACGGGCTCAGCGCGGCGAGTACCGCAGGCGATCTGAGGATCCCGCCGACGCCGAGCACGCCCGCGACGACGAACCAGACCAGCATGACGGGCCCGAACAGGCCGCCGACAAAGGACGTGCCGTAGCGCTGGATGATAAAGAGCCCGGCGAGAATGACGACGGTTAGGGGCACGACGACGTGCTCCATGTGCGGCGCGTAGAGCTTGATCCCCTCGATCGCGGAGAGAACCGAGATCGCCGGCGTGATGACGCCGTCCCCATAAAGCAGCGTCGCCCCGATAAGGCCGACCATCAGCAGCGCGGCGCGCCGCGTATTGTGCTTCGCCCGGTGCGGGTTGACGAGCGCGAGCAGGGCCAGAATGCCTCCCTCGCCGTGGTTGTCGGCCCGCATGATCAGGATCGCGTACTTGATCGAGATGACGACGATCAGCGACCAGAAGATCAGCGAAACGATGCCGAGCACCAACTCCAGCGTCACCTGACCATTGGGGTTTGCGGCTTTGGCCGCGACGTCGAGGGTGTAGAGTGGGCTCGTGCCGATGTCGCCGAACACTACCCCCATGCAGGCGAGCGACGCCCACGCCAGCGAATGCCCCTTCTCGTCGGCCGTTCCCGTCCCTGCTTTCGCCATCGCTCTCATTCGAGCGCCTTTTTCGCCGGAACCTGGCCGCACGGGCTGTGACCCCCGAGCAATCGGCCATCTAACGACGCGATCAATGTGCGCCGCCGCGATCCAGCGGTCAACGCGAGGATTCACAGAGCGTTTCTCCCAGCGGCGAGGCCGGCCCCGAGAAAATCTGCGGGCATCCGCCTAGGACTGGGACATTCGGCCTCAAAGAGACACCCGCAATGTCTCATTAGGCGGACTTCCTCCGATCGCCCGACCCCCCCGTAACGCGAGCAACGCACAAAGCGGCGAACGAAGGCTCAACGCGCAGGAAGCCGTAGGTCCTGCCGACGGCCCCCTTCAGGCCGACCGCCTGCCGACATGACGCCGAGCGCACCTACCGGGCTCGGAATTTTGGGACGGCTTGCGCCCGCCGCCGAATAGTGCCGGATCTAAGCCGCCGCTAACACCGTGCGCGATCCGGAATCCCCGATCTAGTCGTTTTTCCACGACGTTTCTGTCTCGACAGCGGCTACACCGTCTCCCTCGAAAGGCTGAAGCGAGGGCGAGGGGAACTCGGAACCCGATTCACGCGGGGGCGAGAAGCGGCATCGGCTGAACAAACGTACTGAATGAAGTGCCAAAGTTTGCCGCATTGTCCCGCTCCAGGGTGCCTTCTCTTCAACTTATCAGCGCCATCTGTCAAATTCGCCGATTTTTGCTAACAATTCGGGGCGCGCAGCTGAACGCTTGACTTATCCAACGACATAGGGTACAAACATTTGTAGCCAGTATGGATCAAATGTGCGTTGATAGACCGCAGGCTCGCGGCGCAACGAAAGTCAGTTTTTGGGCTCCGAGGTCGCAACAGGCTGGTTGGGAGGAAAAATGGCTGAGACCTATGATCACGAAGGCAATGCTGTCAGTCACGGCCGAGCGCGGGTCGCAGCTTATTGCGTTGTCCCAGGTTTATCCACATTTGGTGTCGTCGGCACGGTAGCCGCTTGATTTTGGCCGCCATTTTCCGCGCCGCCGATGCTGTCCTGACGCATTCCGGTCGCGGTCTTTCTGCGTCTCGGCGCTCGGCGGGGCGTCGCGGTTCCCTTGCGCGGATTGGCGCGGCCGATGATGTCCCAATAGCTCGCGGGCGCGTGATGCGCCGTGAGGCCGAGCACGGTTTCGAACGAAGCGTGGCGATAGAAGCGGCGGTTGTAGCGGAACACGAACTCGTTGAGATAAGTATCGGCGTGCTTGCGGCGCAGTCCGTGATAGGTGCCCAATCCCCACCGCTTCACCAGGGCGAAGACCCTATAAATCCAGGGCAGCACGATGTGCGCGGCCATCTTGCCGACGATGCGCGGATCGTGGCGGTAGTCGGTCAATCCTGGATACGAGGCGTGGCCGTCCGTCAGCAACGTCGCGCCGGGCTTTACATTGGCTCGCACGAAAGCCTCGATCGAGGCCGCCGTGTTGTCGGCGATCACCGCGAGGCGGACGCGGCCTGAACGGGTATCGACTTCGACGACGCCTTCGAGAAGTTCGCGATCCGGATCGACCATCGAGCGCCGCAGTTTCTGCGCCAGCAGCCAAGCTGTTCTGTAGGTGAGGCCGAGTTGATCCTCCAACTGCCGCGCCGACATGCCGTTGGAATGTGTCGCCATCAAATGGCCGGCCCAGAACCACGCCGTCAGCGGCAGCCGCGTGCGGTGCATCGCTGTGCCCGCCGTGATCGAAGTCTGACGACGGCAGCCATAGCACTCGAAGGTGTATGCCCGGCTCTTCAGCGCGGCGGCGCGATTGCCGCCGCAGGAAGGACACACGAAGCCGCTTGGCCAGCGACGGTTGAACAAGAAAGCCGCACAGCTCGCCTCGTCGGGAAACTCCTTCTGGAATTCGGTGAGTGATCGCCCCCTTGCCACAGGCTGTCCCTTCGGAGCCCCGAAGCGCGGCTCAACCAGGACTGGATACCACATTTAGGCGAACCTGGGACAACGCAAGAAGCTGCCGCGGGTCAACGGCATCCGCATGCACTACGTCACCGCGGGCCGAGGGCCGGCTCTGCTTCTGCTTCACGGAACGCCAAAGAATCATTTTTACTGGCACAAGATCATTCCGCTCCTGACGGACAGCTTCACCGTCGTGGCGCCGGACTTGCGCGGCTTCGGCTACACGGACAAGCCGCCGGCCGAGGAAGGCTACGACAGCCTGACCAACGCAAAGGACGTCGCCGAGTTGATGATTCAGCTTGGCCACCAACAGTTCCATCTTCATGGCGAAGATCGCGGCGCCGAATTCGCGTACGCCCTCGCGGCGTCTTATCGCGATCGGGTCAAGACCATGTCCTTCTGCGAGATGCTGCTATCCGGCGAAGGGCTCGAAGAATGGTCGAACTTCACGCCGGAAAACATCTCGTCACAGTTCCGCCAACAGGGCGTATGGGTCTGGCACATCCCGTTCTTCTGGATTCCTCATCTGCCCGAGATGCTCATTACCGGGCGTGAGCGCGAGTTCTGGGAGTTTTGGATCAAGGCCGAAACTTGGAATCCCTACGCACTCTCCGAAGAAGCGATTAGCGAGTGGATCAGCTGCCTCAAGGCGCCAGGAGGGTTGCGCGGTTGCCTCGAAACCTATCGCGCAGGTCTGAAAAACGCGCGGATCAACAAGGAATTGAAGCAAGAAAAGCTGACCCTGCCGATCATGACGGTCGGCGCGCCGGAATTCTTCGGCCCGCTGGTCCAAGATCAAATGCTGAAGGTCGCCGACAGGGTCGAGCGATCCGCGGTGTTCGAGCAGTGCGGCCATAGCCTTGCGCTCGAAGCCGAGCATCGCCTGGCCGGGATGCTGAAGGAATTCATGCTTCGCCTCTGACCCGGCGCTGTTTCGGCGCGCCTCTGCGGCGCGTCGCGACGGCCAAGACCAAGCCCGGCGCCAAGCCGGCTCAATCGAAACAATCCCCAACGAGTGAAGGAAAGCCCATGTTCAGGACGCCCAAATTGAGCGCGATCGCGACCGCGCTTCTTGTCGCGGTTTCCGCTCCGACCGTCGCTTTCGCCGCCGACAACATCGCAAAGGACATCAAACAGCCGCTCTGGTATCAGCCGCCGACGGCAAAGACGATGGATCTCGCCAAGATCGACGACCTGTCGAACACGGTGGTGAGCGATGGCCAGCGCGGCGAAGCCGGCGTGCTCGCCTCGACGCTGAAGATCACCGACGAGCAGTTGGCCAAGATCAAGGCTGGCAACTTCACGGTGGCAATCTCGCTCGGATGGCTCGGCGACGACTGGGCGTCGGAGCAGACGAAGGGCTTGAAGGAGACCTTCGAGAAGCTCGGCGTCAAGGTCATTGCGGAAACCAACGCCAACTGGGACGACGCCAAGCAGATCGCCGACCTCGATGCCATCGCCGTCTTGAAACCGAACCTCCTGGTGTCGATCCCGCTCAACGAGCAGACCACCGCGTCCGCCTTCAAGAAGATCGCCGACGCCGGCACAAAGGTCGTGTTCATCGACCAGGCCGTCGATGGAATAAATCCGGGCAAGGACTACGTCTCCATCATCTCCTCCGACAATCTCGCGCTCGGCATGTATATCGCCGACCTTCTGGCGAAGTCGATCGGCGGTAAGGGCGAGGTCGCGGCGATGTATTTCGCCAACGACTTCTACGTGACGAACCTTCGCTATGAAGGCTTCGTCGCCCGCCTGATGGCCAAGTATCCGGACATTAAGCTTGTTACGGCGGCCGGCCATGACGATCCGAACAAGGGCCAGGAAGTCGCGCAGGCGGTTCTCGCCCGCTACCCCAACATCAATGGCCTCTATGGATCGTGGTCGATCCCGGCGATGGGTGCAGCGACGGCGGCGGAAGTCGCCGGCAAGACGCCTGCGAATTTCAAAATCGTGTGCGAGAACTTCGATCAGATAGTCGCGGCCAATCTGGCCAAGGGCGGACTGATCGCCGGCATCTCGTCGCAAAGGCCTTATGCGCAGGGCGTCGCGGAAGCGACGGTCGGAGCTCTGGCTCTGATTGGCGAAAAAACGCCTCCCTACGTTGTCGTGCCGCCGCTCGGCGTGGATCGTGCGAACCTGCCACAATCCTACAAGACGATCTATCGCATCGATCTGCCGACCGAGATGGCCAAGGATCTCTCAAAATAGCTTTGAGTTCGGGGACGCTCGCAATTGGACGCCCCCTCCTCAATCTGACGCAAGGCGGGTCCCATGTTGAACGACAACATCCTCGAGATGCGAGGGATCGAGAAGGCCTTCAGCGGAATCCCGGTCCTCAAACGCGCGAATTTCGCCCTGCGGCGCGGCGAAGTGCACGCCCTGATGGGTGGAAACGGCGCCGGCAAGTCCACGCTCATGAAGATCCTCACCGGCGTCTACACGAAGGACGGCGGAGCGGTGTCCATCGAGGGCCGGGAAATCAATTTCTCGACCCCCGTCGAGGCGGAGCGGGCCGGAATCGCAATGATCTTCCAGGAATTCAGCCTGGTGCCGACGCTCACAGTCGCCCAGAACATGTTTCTGAACCGGGAGCCGCGCTCGGCTGGCGGCGCGTTCCTCAGGGACGCCGAGGCTCGCCGTCAAGCGCAGGAGATCATTGCGGAACTTGACGCGAAAATCGACGTCAGCACCCCGGTGGAGCAATTGAGCGTCGGAATGTGCCAGATGGTGGAGATCGCCAAGGCCCTCTCCAAGAATGCGCGTATCCTCATCATGGATGAGCCGACCTCGTCGCTGTCGAAAGAGGAGACGGATACTCTCTTCCGGTTGATCGAGAGGCTGAAGACCAACGGCATTTCGATTGTCTACATCTCGCACAGAATGGCGGAGATTTTCGCGGTCTGCGACAGGATCACCGTCTTGCGCGACGGCGAGAGCGTCCTGACCGACGACTGTGGGAAACTCACCATGGAGGCTCTGGTTGCCGCGATGCTTGGAAGCGCGGCCGGTTCCTCGCTCGAATGGCAACCCCGTTCTCATGCGCTCGGCTCCTCGCCAGTCCTGCAAGTCGATGACGTCACCGTCGAGGGCCGTTTTGAGCATGTCTCGTTCCATGTGTTTCCCGGCGAAATCGTCGGCCTTGCAGGACTGATGGGATCGGGACGAACGGAAATCGCGGAGACCATATTCGGGGTCCGGACCGCCGACAGCGGCCGGATCCTCCTGAACGGCAAACCGATCTCCGGAATACGGGACGCGATGGCGGCCGGCGTCGGCCTCGTTCCCGAGAACCGGCGAACGCAAGGACTCCTGCTCGAACACTCGGTACGAGACAACATAATGTTGCCGAGTCTGGCGGCTTTCACCAGCGGGATCTTCGTCAACGACGCTGTGGGGACCAAAACATCCCTGGATTTTATCAACAGCCTGAGAATCAAGACTGATGGTCCCACCAAGATCGTGCGCCTGCTTTCCGGTGGAAACCAGCAGAAGGTCGTTCTCGCCAAATGGCTGGCGCGCCATCCGAAGCTGTTGATCCTCGATGAGCCGACCATCGGGGTCGACATCGGAGCGAAGTCCGACATCGTCGGCATTATCCGCAGGCATGCGGCCCAAGGCGCCGCGATCCTGGTGATTTCGTCGGAGTTCGAGGAGCTCCTCGCGCTGAGCGACCGCCTGCTGGTCATATACGACGGGCGTCTCATCAAGGAAATCGACCGCCAATCCATCGCTACGGAGGAGGTCCTGCACCATGCAGTCCAAGGTTAACGTCCCAGCCATCCTGCGGATGCCCGCAGGCTTCGCCTTCAAGGTTCAGCTCCGCGACTATGTCGTCTATATCTGCTTCGCGGCGGTGCTGGTCTTCTTTGCGCTAACGATCGGCGACAAAGGCTTCCTGACCGTCGCGAACCTTTTCAACATCACCCGGACGACCTCGATGATCGCGATTATGGCGGTCGCCATGACGTTGATTATTTCCGCGGGGGAGCTCGACCTTTCAGTGGGCTCGATCGCTGCGCTGGCTGCGCTGACGGCCGCGCTGGCCATGCAGGCCGGCTGGGGCATTGTTGGCGGGGTGGCTGCAGGCTTGCTCAGCGGTCTGATCGTCGGCGCATTGAACGGCTTCTTCGTCACGGTCGTGAACATTCCGTCGTTCCTGGTGACGCTGGGCATGATGCAGTTCGTTCGCGGCCTTGACATGCGGATCACCTACACAAAACCTGTCCCGATCGCGAACTCCACATTCAACAACATCTTCGGAATCGGGTCGATCGGACCCTTTCCCTCCCTCTTCGTCTGGTCGATCGTCGTCGCCGTGGTGGGCCACATCGTCCTCAAATATACGCCCTTTGGTCGGGCCGTCCTTGCGACCGGCGGCAACAGGGTGGCGGCGGGCTACTCCGGAATCAACACGTCTCGCGTAAAGTTCATCTGCTTCCTGATTACGGGGGCCGCGTCCGCTCTTTCGGGTCTGCTCTTTTCCGGCATGATGCAGACGGCCCGCTATTCGTTCGGCACGGGCGGCGAACTCGCCGCCATCGCGGCCGTCATTCTCGGTGGGACCAGCCTTTTCGGCGGCACGGGGACGATTGTCGGCACTTTCATCGGCGTGTTGCTCATCGGGACGATCAACAACGGGCTCATCATCATGGGCCTCGACGTCAGCGAGCAGAACATGGTCGCTGGGGCGATCATCATTCTGGCCGTGGCATTCGGTCGGAAACCCAACGGTTGAACGCAACGCGTCGTAGTGATGCGCGCAACCTGCGTCTGCATGCGCGCCGCCGTCCGGCGACGCGGTGGGGCCGGGCCTCAGGCGGAGCTGTCGGATCGCCTCGAAAGGAACTCGGAGCGCGGGCCGCCGGTGAGCGCGCCCGCTGTTGCAAATCCCCGCCAACCCCAGCCCTCACACGTGGATCGCCCGCTTGTCCACGGCCATGGCCGCTTCCTTGACCGCTTCCGACATGGTCGGATGGGCGTGGCAGGTGCGGGCGAGGTCCTCCGCCGCGCCGCCGAACTCCATCAGCACGCAGGCTTCGTGGATCATCTCGCCGGCCCCGAAGCCGACGATATGGGCCCCGAGCACCCGGTCGGTGGCGGCGTCGGCGAGGATCTTCACGAACCCTTCGGTATGGCGCATCGCCCGGGCCCGGCCGTTGGCGGTGAACGGGAACCTGCCGACCTTGTAGGCGCGGCCTTCGGCCTTGAGCTCCTCCTCCGTCTTGCCGACCGAGGCGATCTCGGGGCTGGTGTAGACGACGCCCGGGATGACGTCGTAGTTCACGTGCCCCGCCTGCCCGGCAAGGATCTCGGCGAGCGCGACGCCCTCGTCCTCCGCCTTGTGGGCGAGCATCGGCCCGCGGATCACGTCGCCGATGGCGTAGATGCCGGGAACGTTGGTGGCGAAATGCGAGTCGACCACGACCATGCCGCGGTCCATCGCCACGCCCTGCGCCTCGAGGCCGAGGTTCTGGGTAAAGGGCCGCCGCCCGATCGCAACCAGCACCACATCGGCGTCGAGGACCTTCGCCTCGCCGCCGGCAGCCGGCTCGATGGTCGCCTTGACCCCCGAGCCCGCCTTCTCGACCTTGGTCACCTTGTGGGCGAGGTGGAACCCAAAGCCCTGCTTCTCGAGCATCCGCTGGAACTGTTTGGCGACCTCGCTGTCCATGCCGGGCAGGATGCGGTCGAGGAACTCGACCACCGTCACCTCGGCGCCGAGCCGGCGCCAGACCGAACCGAGTTCCAGTCCGATCACCCCGGCGCCGACCACGATCAGTTTCTTGGGGACCTTGGGCAGGCTCAAAGCGCCGGTCGAGGAGACAACCGTCTGTTCGTCAATTTCGACGCCGGGCAGCCTCGCCACGTCGGAGCCGGTGGCGATCACGATCGCCTTGGTTTCGAGGAGCTTCTCGGCGCCGTCCTCGCCCTTGACCACGACCTTGCCCGGCGAGCGGACGCATCCCTCTCCGAACACCGCGTCGATCTTGTTCTTCTTGAACAGAAAGGCGACGCCGTTGACGTTGGCGGCGACGGTCTCGTCCTTGTGCTTCATCAGGGCCGCGTGGTCGAGCTTCGGCGCGCCGACCACGACGCCGAGGGCGCCAAGCCCATGGGCCGCCTCCTCGAACATTTCTGAGGCGTGCAGCAGCGCCTTCGAGGGAATGCAGCCGATGTTGAGGCAGGTCCCGCCCAGCGTCTTGCGCTTCTCGACCACAGCCACTTTCAGGCCAAGCTGGGCCGCGCGGATGGCGCAGACGTACCCCCCGGGGCCGGCGCCGATAACGACAATATCATAGGTCATGCGATTTTTCTTTCCGGAATTGTCGATGCGGACGGAATCCGATTCAGTCCGTCCTCACGCGGCCGGCTTCGCGTTGGTTGCAGCCGTTCAAAGCAGCGCGAGTTTCAGGTCTCCCAGCAATTCGCTGAGATAGCGAACGAAGCGCGCGGCGGCGGCGCCGTCGATGACGCGATGGTCGTAGGAGAGGCACAGCGGCAGCATCAGACGGGGTTGGAACGCCGTTCCGTCCCAAACCGGCGCCATTGCGGCCCGCACCACGCCGAGAATGGCGACTTCCGGTCCGTTGACGATCGGCGTGAACGCGGTGCCCCCGATTCCGCCGAGCGACGAAATGGTAAAGGTCGCGCCCTGCATGTCCGCCGGCGTCAGCTTTCCGTCTCGCGCCTTGGCCGACAGCGTCGCGAGTTCGCGCGCAATCTCCGTCACGCCCTTCCTGTCGGCGTCTCGGAGGACGGCGACGACCAGGCCGTCCGGGGTGTCGATGGCGACGCCGATATTCCAGTAGTTGCGCTGAACCAGTTCGTCCTTAGCGGGGACGAGCGCCGAGTTGAACAGCGGGAACGCCTTGAGGGCCGCGACCGTGCATTTGATCACGAGCGGCAGCAGCGAAACGCGATAGGGCTCTTGTTTGTCTGTCTTCGCCTTCTCGTCGAGCGACTGGCGAAACGCCTCGAGTTCGGTAATGTCGGCTTCGTCGCAATGCGTGACATGCGGGATGTTGAGCCAGGAGGCGTGCAGACGCGGCCCTGAAATCCGCTTGATGCGCGACAATGGCGTCGTCTCGACGGGGCCAAATTTTGCGAAGTCCACCACAGGCAGTTCGGGAATCGCCGCGCCTGTCGATCCCGATAGCGGTGCGCCCACGCGGAATGCGGTCTTGATGTCTTCCTTGGTGACGGTGCCCTTATCGCCCGTCCCTTTCAGCCCCTCGAGGTCGACGCCGAGTTCGGCTGCGAGCCGCCGCGCCGCAGGGCCCGCCTGAACCTCGGACGGAGCCGCGGCCGCGGAAACCGGTTCCTTCCGCTTTGCCGCTTCCGCGATAACGTCGCTCGCCTGAATCCGACCGCTCGGCCCGCTGCCGGCGACCTCGGTCAGCGGCAACTTGTTGTCCCGCGCCAGTTGACGCGCCTTCGGCGTCGCACGCTCGCCTCGCCCGGCTTGTGGTTCGACAGGCCGAGACGCTCCAGCCTCCGTCACATCGTCCGTTTTCGCCGCGCCCGTCGGCGCCGAGTTCCTGCGCAACAGGGCCACTTGCGGTCGTGGGCTTCGGTTCGGCGAAGGTCTCGCGCGGGGCGACGATCCAGCCGACCACCGTGCCGACAGGCAATTCATCGCCTGGGCGACCGGTGACGCCGCTCAACACGCCCGTAGCCGGCGATTCAATTTCCATCGCCGCCTTATCCGACTCAATCTCGAACAGGGCCTGGCCCTTTGTGACGGATCCCCCTTCTTCGACGAACCATTTTGCGATTTTGCCCGTCGTCATGTCCATGTCGACGCGCGGAAGGATGACCTCGACCGCCATGTCAGATGCGTCCCAGCGCAAGCTTGCGGGCGGCGGCGATAACATCCGGCGTCTGCGGAACCGCCGCCTTCTCGAGGATCGGACTGTAAGGAATTGGCGATTCCGCGCCGCCGAGCCGGAGGATCGGAGCATCGAGATAGTCGAACGCCTCGCTCTCGGCAATTGCGGCGCTGATTTCGGCGCCGATGCCGAGCGTCTTGACGCCCTCGTACACGCACAGGAGGCGCGAGGTTCTCTTGACGCTCTCGATGAGCGTCTTGAGATCGAGCGGGCGCAAGGAGCGCGGGTCGATGACCTCCGCTTCGATCCCTTCCTTCGCCAGTTCGGCCGCTGCGTCCAGCGCCTTGCCGCACATGATGCCCGATGCGACGATCGTCAGGTCGCGGCCGGGTCGGCGAACCTCCGCCTGGTCGAGCGGCACGGTATAGTAGCCCGCGGGAACCGGCCCCTTGGTCTTGTAGAGCAGCTTGTGCTCATAGATCATCACCGGATCCGGGTCGGCGATCGCGGCGAGAAGCAGTCCCTTGGCGTCGTAGGGCGTGGTCGGCTCGACGACCTTGAGGCCGGGAATATGGGCGAGCCAAGCCTGCAACGCCTGGCTGTGTTGCGCCGCTGCGCCCGTTCCCGATCCTGACGGCAGACGGACCACCATCGGCACGGAGACGGAGCCGCCGAGCATGAAGCGCAGCTTTGCGGCCTGGTTGACGATCTGCTCCATCGCCAGGGTGACAAAGTCCGAGAATTGCAATTCGAAGATCGGACGCATTCCGGTCAGCGCCGCGCCAACCGCAACGCCTGCGCCTCCGAGCTCGGAGATCGGCGTGTCGATCACCCGATCGGCGCCAAAACGCTTGACCAGATCGCCGGTGACCTGGAACGCGCCTCCGTAGACGCCAACGTCTTCTCCCATCAGGAAGACGCGGTCGTCGGCTTCCATTGCGATCGACAGGGCCTCCTGAATGGCCTGCGCGTAGGTCAGTTCACGGGTCTGCGTGTCCATGGAGAGTCAATCCTAGTTCGTATAGACGTCGCGCAGCAGATCTTCGGCCAACGGCACAGGACTGGCCTCGGCGAAAACGACACCCTGCTTGATCTCCTCCTCGACCTCCGCTCGGACGGATTCGATTTCGGACTGCGTCAGGACGCCGAGGGACTTGAGCTCGTGCTCGAACGCCTCGATCGGGTCTCGCCCCTTCCAATCCTCGATCTCCTCCTTCGTCCGATAACGATTGCGGTCGGACTTCGAGTGGCCGCGGATCCTGTAGGTCATGCATTCGATCAGGCTCGGACCCTCGCCGCGACGGGCGCGGTCGGCCGCTTCGAACGAGGCCTCAGCGACCTCGGCAAAATTGTTGCCGTCGACGGTCACGCCGGGCATCGAATAGGCGGCGGCGCGCTCGGCGATCTGATGGACTGCGGTCGAACGCTCGGTCGACATCGACATGCCATAATTGTTGTTCTCGCACACGAACACCACCGGCAGTTTCCAGATCGAGGCCATGTTCAGCAACTCGTGGAACGCGCCTTCGTTGTTCGCCCCATCGCCGAAAAAGCAGACGACGACTGCGCCCGTTTTCCGCATCTTGACGCTGAGCGCCGCGCCGACGGCGATCGGAAGACCGCCGCCGACAATGCCGTTGGCGCCGAGATTTCCCTTGCTCGGATCGGCGATGTGCATGGAGCCGCCTCGTCCACGGCAGTATCCGGTCTCGCGACCGAGAAACTCGGCAAACATCCGCTTCACCTCGGCGCCCTTGGCGATACAGTGGCCATGACCGCGATGGGTCGAGGTGATGTAGTCGGAGTCCGACAAGGGCGCGCAGGCGCCGACCGCCGTCGCCTCCTCGCCGATCGAGAGATGCATCGTTCCGTAGCTTTGGCCTCGGACATAGGCGTCCTCGGCGCTTTCCTCGAAACGACGGATCAGCTGCATCTTGTACAACGCATCGCGCAACGCGCTCTTCGTCAGCCGGTCATAGATAGGCGAACGATTGGGCTGCGCTGCCTGGGCGCTTTCGGCGCTGGACGTGCTCATGAAATCCTCGGCCTTTGCCAACGAAGTTGAAGCGGGCTCAGTGGGTCGCGAACTGGCCATCCGACTGATCCATCCGCCGCCGAATTTGGGTGAGCACCAGAGAATCGTCGGGTGCGCAATTGGCGTAGGTCAGCTTCTCGCCCGCCTTGATCGGCTTCAGGACCTTCGAGCGTTCCGCGAGGCCGAGCGGCACCGCTTCCGCTTTGCGGGCTTCCAGCCACTCCATCGCAAATCCGCGATAATCGTATTCGCCGATCTTGCCGAGGACCTGGCCGGGAACGAGGTCGCGCTTGGCGACCGCCGCGCATTCGCCGACCGGACGGTCGAGCGGCTCGAGATCCGCGTGGCCGAGGCGCGCCGCGCGGATGGCGGACAGCGTCACTTCCAGGCTCGTCAGATGATAGGGACGCAGCAGGCTGAAGCATGGGCCCGGGCCGACCTTCAGGTCGATCATGCGCTCGAGCACCCGCGGATGACGGGGCTTGACGACGCAGAACACGCCGGGCGCCACGCCCTTGCCGATCGAGTAATCGACGACGCCGGACTTGTTGAGAATGCCGCCGTCCTCCTTGGTGCACAGCACCTGCGCCAGTTCGTCTCGCGTCGCCTTTGGACCGTGCATACCGGGCACGTCCGGCACGAGCCCGGTGGCGTTCGCGACCGCGGTCATTTCGATCGCGGTCTTGGAGCCGTCGACGAACTCGACGAGCATGCGGGCGTTCATGTTGCGCTCGCGCGCTTCCTTTTCGAAGGCGTCGGGTGTCGCGTCGAACTGCAGCGCGTTGTTCTTGCCTTTGCCTGCCGCTACGATCTCGAATCCGAGCGCCTGGGCGAAACCGACCAGTTCGACCGTCGCCGCCGGTTCGTCGCCTGCAGCGCCGGTGAACATGACGCCCGCCTTGCGCGCCTCCTCCTTGAGGAAACGGCCAATGGTGATGTCGGCCTCGACGTTCAGCATGACGATGTGCTTGCCCTGCTTCATCGCCTCGAGCGCGATGAGCGTTCCGATGCTGGGATTGCCGGTCGCGTCGATGATGACGTCGACGCGGCCCGACCCGCACATGGCCTGATAGCTCTCGGTGATGGCGACGTTGCCCATCTCGATCGCACGATCGACGTCCGCTCGGCTTCGACGCAAGGACGACGCTGCTCTCGGCATGGCCGGCCATGATCGCCGCGGCGCGCGCCGCATCGATGACAACTTCGGAGATAGCGCCGAGGCGTACGCCCGGCATCTGGGACAGTTCGACCACAATATCAGTGCCCATCTGTCCAGCGCCGGCGAGTCCAATCGTCAACGGCCCATGGGCCTTCGCATAGCGTTCGAGATCTGCAGCGAGACCAACTTTTGCGATATTCGACACAGGCGTGCTCCCATCCTGAGGGGTTAAGTTGAAACGGCCGTTGCTTCGCAGGTGAAAAGACGACACACTGCTCTTGGCTTTTCGCTGTGGTGCCTCCTCCGGTTCGCTCGGCGACAACCGCTCCACTCCGCTGCGGATTGCAGGATGAAGGGCGGCGCCGTCGCGTGACAGCGCGTCTCCATTGCCGCGGATCCAGCCCCGCGGCCTGGCTCAACGTGAAAGCGCATGGCCTGTCGCCTTGGTCGGTGTGTGCCGGATGAACTCCCGCGTACTGTCGAAATCGACGACTCCGGCCTGCGAGCCGAGACCCGTCGCGTTGAGCGCCGAGGTCGCCTGCGCGAAGCGCACGGCCGTCTCTGGGTCCATGCCGTTGCAGAGCGCGACGGCCATGCCGGCGTCGAAAGCGTCACCGCACCCACAGGTGCAGATGACTTTGATATCGAAGGCGGGCAGCAGAAAGCGCGTTCCGTCGCTGTGATGATAGTAGGCGCCATCGGGACCGAGAGTGAAGACGCAGCACTTGGCTCCGCGGTCGATGAAGAATGCGGCCGTGCCCGCGAGGTCGCTTCTGCCTGTGAGGGCGTGCGCTTCCTCGATCGAGGGCATGAAATAGTCGGTATAGGGCAAAACGCTGGCGACGGCCGGCAGATCGTCAGGCGAGCCTGCGAAGATGTCGACTGTGACGATGGCGCCGCCAGCCTGAGCGCGCCGCGCCAGTTCGGCGTTGCGCCCCTTGTCCATTTTCGTCATCAATCCGACACCCCCGAGATGAACGATGCGCGCATCGATGACAGCGGGCATGGCGTCGTTGTCGATGAAAAATTCACCGGTCGCGCCCTTCATATGCAGGGCAGGGCGAGAGCCGTCGGGCCGCGTGCACACGATCGAGGAGGAGGTGCGCGCGCCCGGAATCTGTTTGAGGTTCATCGTGTCGACGCCGAAATGATGGAGCCGCTGCAGCACCCAGTCGCCCATCATGTCGGAGCCCAGTCCGCCAACTGCGGCCGACCTCAGGCCCATTTTCGCGGCCGCAATGACGGCGGTGCCGGCGGCGCCGGACACAGCGAGGGTCAGCTCATCGAGGAAGAACGTGCCGCCGCCTTTGGGCAGGTCTGTGACGGGCCATCCCAAGCAATCGAAAGTAATGAAGCCGATCGAAGAATAGTCGAATTTCATAGTTGGCGCTCCTCCTCGCTTATTTGCTGCTTCGTATTGACCGCGGATGCGGCTCGACGCGGATCGAAATCAGCGACCCGGTGATGTCGCCAGGCAATATCGGCGACGTCGGACAGTTCGAACGCCACACGCTCGTCGCTCCAGCCGATTGCCGCAGCCCCAATGTCCGCGATTTCCCGCGCGACCTCGCGTGTCAGTCGTCCGGTTAATGCAATGTCGGTGCGTCGAAACAGGATGTCTGCAAGCCGCCCGACGAGTTCGTCCTGAAACAGGAAGGCGGCTTCGGCCGTCGAATAGTCCGGAAGTGATCGCAAAGGTCGGTCGTCCGACTGCGCGCAACGCCGCGCCACCCCCTTAGCTCGGCTTCCATAGCGATCAAGCAGCGTCTGGCGGCGCGTCGGGGGGACCCCAAAGGCGCCGAGGTCGTCGAGAAAGCGCTCCGTTTCGGCCGCGCTTTGCGGAAAATCACTGCCACCGCCGATTGGCGCATTTTCGGTCGAACACACGCGAGGCCTGTGCAGCGCTGCGAGCACGCGATCGGCGGCCTCTCCGGCAAATCCGCGAAACGTCGTCCATTTGCCGCCGATCAATGAGCAGATCGGCGCGCTGCTGTCAGCGAAACGATCCTCGGCAATCAGATGGTCCCGGCTCACCCCGCCCGGATCGGCGGCGTCGCTTTTCGGCAACGGCCTGACCCCGCAATAGGCGTATTTGACCTGATCCGACGCAATCGGAAGGCGAGGAAACACCTCGCGGACGATTTCGAGCATGTAGTCGCGCTCCGAATCCTCGCAAAACGCAAGGTCCGGATCCGCAATCGGAACGTCCGTGGAGCCCACCAGCACGTGGCCAAAGAACGGATAGAGCAACCCAACGCGGCCGTCTGAAGCGCCGAAATAGACCATCTTGCCGTCGAGCGCCTTCAAGAGCGCGGGATTGTCCAGGATGAGGTGCGAACCCTTGGCGCCGCCGATATATTTGCTCTTGACCCCAAGCGCGGCATTGACGCGATCGATCCAGGCGCCGGCCGCGTTGACGATGACGTCGGCCGTGACGAAAAACGAGCTGTCGCCGATGCGGTCGCGGAACTCGATCGATCCCCCGCGATGTCCCGCCGCTGCACAATGATTGATGGCGAGGCTGCGCGGATTGGCGGCAAGGCCATCAAGCACGAGTTCGAGACCGAGGCGCTCGGCGTGGGTCACGCGCGCATCGAAATACGTTGCCGTCGCGATGATGTCATCGGCCATGTCGGGGAAGGTCTTGCGCACCGCGCTGCGTAAAGCCAGCGAGTGCCTCGGCAGCACGCGACGTCGGCGGCCAAACCAGTCGAACAGCTCGAGGCCGACCTTCGAGATGAGCACGCCGCGGTCACGCAGCTTCACCTTGCCGCCAAAAAATCGGATTGCCGACGGCGCGATGCCGCCGAACCACGAACGGAAGGGCAGCACCGTTTCGATGGGCTTGACGTAGTGCGGCGCGTTGCAGAGCAATAGGTTGCGCTCCAGCGTCGATTGCGCGACGAGCCTGAATTCGCCCGTCTCCAGATATTTGATGCCGCCATGGATGAGCCGCGAGGGCGCTGCGCTTGCGCCTGCGCAGAAGTCGCCGGAGTCGACGAGCAGGCAATTGACGCCCTGCAGGCAGAGATCGCGGAACACGCCAGCGCCGTTGACGCCTGCGCCAATGATGACGGCGTCATAGCGACGCTTCGGCGTCCTCTGTTGCGGCAACGCCAAGTGATGGTTGAATGCAGTCATGGCGTCCTCGACCCTCGGCGTCACGGGTCGATTATGGCGACTTTGATGGCCGCGCCCTTCTCCGCCATTTCTAGCGCGCCCTGGATTTCCGACAGAGGGAATCGGTGCGTCACGAACGGGGCCACATCGACCCGTTTATTGGCGAGAAGATCGAGCGCCCGCTCGAAGTGCAGACGGCCGAGGCCGAAGGCGCCCGTCACCATCAGTTCGTTGTAATGGATGAGGTTGACTTCGAGCGGGGCCGTCTCGTCGACCGAGAAGCCCGCAAACAGGCTCACGCGGCCCCTCCTTCGCACCAGTTTCAGCGCCATGTTGGCGAGCGCGGGCACGCCGATCGCAACAATGGCGACATCCGCCCCGAGACCATAGGTGTGCTCGCGGACGATTTGAGGGAGGTCTTCCTGCGTAGGGTCCACAACCACATCCGCCCCAACCCTCAGCGCCGCGGCGCGCCGGGCGGCGTTGGGCTCGCTGACGATGACCTTGCGGGCCCCCGAGAATCGAGCGTGCAAGACGTGAAGCAGGCCGATCGGCCCGGCGCCGAGGAGGACGACCGAATCGCCCGAGCCAACCGAGACCTTATCCTGACCGTTGATTACGCAGGCGAAAGGTTCAGCGAGTGACGCCTCCTCGAAGGCCAGCGAGTCCGGGATCTCGTGCACGTTGCCCTGGGCGATCGCGCGGACGGGTACGCGAATGTATTCGGCGAAAGCGCCTTCGAGCTCGTAACCGATCGCCTGCAAATTCTCGCACAGGTTTTCGATGCCGCGTTTGCAGCAGGAGCAAACGCCGCAGGCGATGGCGGGATCGACGCAGACGCGCTGTCCGACTTTGAAGGGGCTTGTCCCCTTGGCCTCGACGACCTCGCCCGCGAATTCATGGCCGATCACGGAGGGATAGCGGACACCGGCAGTTTTGCGGCCGCGGAAGATGCGGATATCCGTGCCGCAGACGGTGGCCGCGCGCACTTTGACGATCAGATCGCCTTGGCCGGCCTCCGGGTCGGGCACGTCGGTATATTCGATCAGGTGCGGCCGCTGAAACAATCCTGCCTTCATAGACTTCTCTCCTAGAACTCGCTGGGCCCGCGGCAACGCAAGAAGCGCCCGAGGCAAGATTTTCACGCGGCCAGACGGCTCTCCGGCAGTCCCGCCATGGAATGGGTCATGGCGGCGAAGCGTACGAACTTGCGCTGGTAGAATTCGACCCGCGTCGGGTCCGGCTCGAAACTGCGATCCACCCAAGTCATCCGGCGCATCGCCTCCTCCAGCGACGCGTGGTGGCCGAGTGCGGAGGCGGCCGCCATCGCCGCCCCGAGCGCGCCGAGCTCGTTGCAGGCCGTCGTCTCGATCCTCAGGTTCAGAACGTCGGCGAAAATTTGCGGCCAGATCGTGCTTCGCGCGGCGCCGCCGGAAAGGCGGCCGATCGTCGGGCGCGCGGCGTCGCGCCCTTTGCGGAGGCGCTCGATGTCCATGCGGTGGGCGAACGCCACCCCTTCGAACACGGCGCGGACGACATCGGCGAGGTCGTGCGAGGCCTCCAAGCCCACGAAGCCCGCCGGCGCTCCAGCCGGTCCGCCGAACAGATAAGGAAAGAACAGGATGTCGTTGCGCGGCCGGGTCAGGGCTTCGACGACGAGATCGCCGCAGACATCGTAAATGGATCGCCCTTGCTTCTGCGCCTTTTCGCCCTCGGCTCGAAGCAGCGTCCGGCATACCCATTCGAGATTGCTTGCCGAGGTCGCTGAACATTCGGAGGCCAGATGTTGGCCCCCGATAGGATAGGGCATCTGAAGCATCGGAGCGATGTCGCGTCGAGCCGACGGATGCAGCGTTTGGTTGACGCTGAACGTGCCGGCGATCACGGCCATATGGGCAGGCGTCACGACGCCGGACGCGACAGCGCAGGCGACCACGTCCGTCAGACCCCGGACAACCGGCGTCCCCTCGGGAATTCCGCAACGCGCGGCAGCTTCCGCGCTCACCCGTCCTCCGATCTGGAGTGACGGGCGGATCGGCGGCAGCTTCGCCAGATATTCCGCGACGCCGAGCTCGGCGAACAAGGCGCTCGCGTATTCGCCAGCGCTGAGGTCGGCTAGACCCGACACCGCAGCTTCGGTGATTTCGGTCGAAAGTTCGCCGGTCAGTCGGCCCCGGACATAGTCCTTGCTGCCGAAAATCGCGGCGGCGCGATCAAGCGCGCGCGGATCGTTGCGCTTGAACCAGCCGAGCAGCGGCAGCGTCTGGCCGGACCAGAAGCGCTGCAGGATCGAGGCCTCCGCCGCGGACTGCAATCCGCGATTTGTCCAGTCGGCTATGGTTTCCACGGCTCGGCTGTCGGTCGAGATGATGCCTGCGGTCACCGGGCGCCCGTCCGCGTCGACGGCGTAGAGTCCGTTGCCGTGACCGGTCGTTGAAACACCGGCTATGTGCGTCGGATCGATATGGCTCGACTCGATGACGCCGCGCACGGCGCCGCAGACGGCGCTCCAGAGGTCTTCCGCGTCGATTTCGGTGTGACCGGGCTTCGCGAAGCGCACTTGATTGGATCGGCGGTCGTTCGCGATCTCGCGGCCCTCCAGGTCGAACACGGCGGCCTTCGCCATCGTGCCGCCGGTGTCGATTCCGAGAAAAAGTGCGGCCGCCTTGTACACGGAGCTTTTTTTTCCTCGGACGGATCGCAAGACCCTGCTCGTCATCGCTGCACTCCTCCCGTGAACGCAGGCCGCTGAATACGCCCCGTCTTCGTTGCACTCCGACCTCGTCCCGGGAACCATACATTTGTTTTTCTCAAAGTCAATATGTCTGGTTCGCAATGTCGGCAGTTTTTGATGCAGGACCCGTTAACTACGAAGGATACGGCCTCTTGGGCGAATTAATCGCCCGTTTTTCATGACTGCCACGGCCTATCGTCTGAACATTTGATAGCGCAGCCGCACTTTTGTCTTGACACGGGGCGACGACATAGGGCATCAAGTTACGCACAAGAGGTGGCTCGATGGTCGGGTTTTCGCACTACGGCCCGGTTGGCGATCGCTTCTTTGCATCCCGGACAATCGGCAAATCGTCGACGCCGGATGCTGATGGTTGCGTCGAAGCCTGCTTCGCAGCGGTCGGTCGGGACTGAGCCCGCCGCTCTGCTCAAGTGTCATCTATCAGGGAGGAACTGATGATTTCGTCGAGAGTTATTTTGTTTACCGGTCTTGCCTCGCTCGCGGTGACGTGCGCGTCGGGCGCCTTCGCCGGCGCCGACCAGGCCAGTCTCATTCACCCCGTCGCCAAGCCGCTCTCGGTGGTCTTTATTCCGAAGGTGATCCACCCTTGGTACGAGGTGGTGAAGGCCGGCTCGCTCTACGCCGCGGCCGAGCTCAAGAAGTCGGGCATCGTCGTGAACGTCGAATGGGATCAGCCTCCGCAGGCCGACGTGACCGATCACAACAAGCGGATCGAGACCAATATCGCCAAGCATCCCGACGGCCTGGTGGTCTCTTGCCTCGATCCGGCGACCAACGTCCAAATCCTGGATGAGGCTGTCAAAGCGGGCGTCAATGTGCTCACCTTCAATTCGTTCTGCGCGGAGCGCTTCCCGTTCGTCGGGCAGAAGGATTCCTATCAGGATGGCTATGATCTCGCAGAATTCCTGGCGAAGCAGGTCGGCGACAAAGGCGAAGTCGGCATCCTCTCGGGCAGTCTGACCGCCCAAGACCACATCCGACGCATCCAGGGGTTTAAGGCGGCGATGGCCAAGCACCCCGACATCAAGATCGTCTTTGAGCTGCCCGACAACGACGACCTCGACAAGGCCGTTTCGCTTACCGAAAGCGCCCTTCAGGCGCACCCGAACCTGGTCGGCATCTTCGGCTGCAATGCGTCCAACCCGATCGGCGCGGCGCGCGCCGTGAAGAACGCCGGGCTCGCCGGCAAGGTGAAGATCGTCGGCCTCGATGACCTTCCCGAGACGATCCAGTTCGTCAAGGATGGCGTCATCACGGCGACCATGGCTCAGCGCCAGTGGGAGCAAGGCTACTGGGCGGTCATCTACGCCGTCGCCAAAGTCGAGGGTCACACGATCCCCATGGACCACGAGACCGGTTCGCGCATCATCACCAAGGACAACGTCGGCGGCTGAGATTAGCTGACGTTTTGCGGCGCCGAAATAAGCCGGCGCCGCTTTTTTCCGGGAGGCGTCAATGGTCGCGGCGTTCGAGGCGCGTAGAATTTCGAAGACTTTCGGAGCCGTCCGCGCCCTGCATCAGGTGTCTATAGACCTGAGGGCCGGCGAGGTGCACGCGATCATCGGCGAGAACGGCGCCGGCAAATCGACGCTGATGAGCATCATCTCAGGGAAGCTCGCGCCGACCGAGGGCGAGCTGTTTCGGATGGGCGCGCCGGCCGCGTTTCATTCGCCGCTCGACGCTCAGCGCGCGGGCATTGCTATCGCGCCGCAGGAGATCAATCTGGCGCCCAAGCTGTCCGTCGCCGAAAATATCGTACTCGGCGCGCATAGCGAAAGGGCAGGAGTCATCGACTGGAAGGCCAGCCGTCGCCGGGCGGAGGACGCTCTTCACGAGATCGACGACAGCATCGACGTCAATGTTCCGGTCGATCAGCTCAGCAAGGCGCAGCAGCAACTGGTTCAGATTGCGCGCGCGGCGGCCACCTCGGCGCGGATCCTGATTTTCGATGAGCCGACTGCGGCGCTCACCGACCGCGAAACCCAAAAGCTCTACGGTTTCATCCGTCGCTTCCGCAAGGGCGGCGGCGCGATCTTTTACATCTCGCACCGCCTCGACGAGATCCTCACTCTGTCGGACAGGATCAGTGTGCTGCAGGACGGCCGCGCCATCGGCGAACTCGATCCAGGAGCGACTTCCAAACAAGAGATGATCAACATGATGGCCGGCCGGATCGTGCAGGGCTCGCATGAGCCGCGCCCATACGTCGAGCGCGCCGACGTCGTGTTGAGGGTCGAAAACTTGACCCGCGCGGGCGAGTTCTCGGACGTCTCCTTCGAGCTTCACAAGGGCGAAATCCTGGGAGTCGCCGGCCTCATCGGGTCCGGACGCACCGAACTTGGCAAATGCCTATTCGGCGCAACCCGGCCGGATCGCGGCAGGGTGGAGGTCCTCGGCGATTCGAACGCGATTCGCCATCCCGCCGACGCAATCGCCCGTGGGCTTGTCTACCTGCCTGAGGAGCGCAAGGCTGAGGGGATCTTCCCGCTTCTTTCGATCAACGAGAATGCGGCCCTGCCGAACTACGGCCGCTTCGGCGGGGCCCTTGGCCTCAACTTTAGCAGCGCGGCGCGGGAGATGTCGGACTATGTCCGCAAGCTTCGAATCAAGCTCGCTTCCGGCGAGTCGCCGATCACAGAGTTTGTCCGGAGGCAACCAGCAGAAGGTCATTCTCGCGCGTTGGCTTATGCGCGGATCCAAGATCCTGATCCTCGACGAGCCGACGCGCGGCATCGATGTGAACGCGAAGTTCGAGATTCAGACGGTGCTACGTGACCTGTGCGAGCAGGGGCTTTCTATCCTCTACATTTCGTCGGAACTGCTCGAGCTGCTCGAAGTCTCGGACCGGATCCTCGTGATGCACGAGGGGCGCATAAAGGGCGTGCAGCGCGCCGAACAGGCCACGCAGGAATCGCTGCTGCAGCAGGCAATGAGCTAACCAAAAACTCGAGCGATGACGGAGCCACTGATGACAACGGAACATCAAGGAATGGCCACTTTGACGCCGACCGGCAACCCGCTGCTCGCCCGCCTACGCCGGTGGGAAGCCAGCGGCGTGCTGCTCGCGCTCCTTCTGCTCTGTGCGGCGCTCGCGTTGAGCACTCCGAACTTCCTGACCTTGACGAACATCCCCATCCTGCTGCGCAATGCCTCGTTCGTCGGCATGGTCGCGCTCGGCGAAACTTTGGTCATCCTGATAGGAGGCATTGATCTCTCCGTCGGCTCGGCGGCAGGTCTCTCCGCTATCGTCGGCGCATTGATTCTGACAAGGCTGGGACTCAATGCCTATTTGGTGATCTTGCTGACGGCGGCGTTCGGCTTTTCGCTCGGCCTGGCCAACGCATTGTTCATTGCGCGGTTACGCCTCAATCCGTTCATCGTGACGCTGGCTTCCGGGGAAATATTCGCCGGCGCCATTCTCGTGATCACGGAAGGCTATCCGGTTCGTCCGCTGGGCGCTCCGTTCACCCTGTTCGGACAGACCGCGATTGGGGGAATCCCGTTGCCGTTCCTGATCTTCCTCGCCTCCGGGCTTGCCCTTTGGTGGGTTCTCTCCAGGACGCGTTTCGGCCGCAACATCTATGCAGTCGGCGGAAACCGCGACGCCGCAGCGCTAGTCGGCATCCGCGTCGCCCGTGTCGAGATGATGGTGTTTGGTCTCGCTGGCATGTTCGCGTCACTCGCGGGCATTCTTTATGCGAGCCGCATGGACGCCGCTCAGCCGACGGTTGGCGAGGGCTGGATGCTCAGCGCCATCACAGCGGCCATCCTCGGAGGCACGTCGCTTCGCGGCGGCGAAGGCGCGATCGTCGGCACGATGTTCGGCGCGTTGCTTTTGACCGTGTTGCAGGACGGCACTGTTCTGCTTAACGTCTCCGGCTACTGGGAACGCGTCATTATCGGCTCGGTGGTGTTGGTCGCAGTCCTGGTGGATCTACTCAGGCGGAAATGAGGGGCGCGAGGGGCCCCTTGTCAAGGCGGTGCGAATGACGTTCAGGTTCGTCCCTCAATTCAAAGCGGGATACCGAGCGTTGCAACAAGACTACGACATCGAAAGCGACATCCGCGTCCGCGCCGCCTGGCTCTATTTCATGGAGGGGATGACCCAGGACGCGGTCGCGCAGAGCTTGGGTCTTACTCGGGCGCGGGTGCTTCGCATGCTTCAGGCGGCTCGCGAAGATGGCACTGTGCAGATCCGGGTCACCGCACAGCTCAGCCAATGCGTCGAACTCGAACGCAAGTTGGAACGGCAATACAAGCTGGAACGCGCGGTGGTCATCCCGAAGCCTCAGGACGACTCCAAAGTCGAGGCCATCATCGGCGCCGCGACCGGCGCGCTTCTGGAGGGGGAGCTCTCCGACGGCATGACAGTTGGCCTCGGCTGGGGGCGCACTCTCAGCGCGAGCTTGTCGCACATATCGCCGCGCACGTTCAACAGGATGTCTGTCGTCTCGCTGATCGGGGGACTCACTCGCGCCGCCCTGTTCAACCCCTCGGAATTCGCCTGGCGCTTCGCGGACCGGCTCGGGGCCGAATGCTACATGATGGCCGCGCCCGTCTATGCGCCGGACTCGCATTCCCGCGAGGCGCTATTGCGGCACCCCGGCATCAGTGAAGTCTTCAGCCGGGCGCAGAAACTCGATCTGGCGATCGTCAGTGTCGGAGACCTCTCCCCGAACTCGACGATGAGCACACACGGCCTGTTGGAGCGGGAAGAGATCAGCGGGCTCGTGAAAGCCGGCGCCGTCGGGGATATTCTCTGCCGCTTCATCGACGCTAACGGCAATGTGCTCTCTCATCCGCGTAATGACATGGTGATTTCGGCCGACCCCAAGATGCTGCACAGCGCGCGCCGCATCATCCTCGCCTCTGGAGGATGGGAGAAAGCGCCAGCGATAAAGTCAGCGCTGTCTCTGTTGGAGCCGGAGGTTCTGATAACGGACTCGGTCGTAGCGGACACGTTGCTTGCCTGAAATCGGCGCGCAGCTTGCGCGGGTCTCCAAAGGGCATCGTCACGATAGCCCGTCAGCCGTTCGCGAGCAGCTAAATCCCGACCATGTCGACTTCCCATGGCCCTCTGTGTCGCCCCTCGTTTTCCGCCGGATGTGATCAGCTGTGCCGTGTGGCCCTATTTCCGGTTTCCGTTGAGCCTGCGCATGGTCGAGGAAATGCTGGCGCCGGTCGTAACCGGCATTGGGCCGCATCCGCGATCAAACGACGTGTTACGTTCCTTCTGCGTTACTCTCCGTCGGAAAATCGAAGTCGGAAGGCGGCTTTGGGGGGCCTTTGCCGTTTCCGGGCGATGCTGAAGAGCACATGTCCTGACCTAACCTGCTGTTCGCGCCGTCTCTCAGGGCCACATCCTTTAGGATCACGCGAGATCCTGCCGCGACTGGGTGTTCGCACACGGCAGCCGAAGTGGCGCGCCCGACAGGATTCGAACCTGTGGCCTTTGCCTTCGGAGGGCAACGCTCTATCCAGCTGAGCTACGGGCGCATCGGGTCGGCCGCGTCTGCCGTCCACACCGACTTCCTTAAACGAATTCTGCGGAAATGGGAATCCCTTCCCGCGCAATTCCCTTCAGGCCGCGAGCGGCGGCGTCATCGCCTCGACCCCGAAATATTGCAGATAGCGGCTTTCGATCTCGCAGAGCGGCATGACGACAAAGACGTCGGTGGTGTTGAACGCGCGATCGACGACCGGCGTCGGGCTGAAGGTCGCTCCCAGCCGCCAGTATCCCTTGACCAGCGGCGGCAGACTGCGCAGGAGCTTGCGCGGATCGGCCGGTTCGGCCCCCAACTCCCTGTCCGAATCGACCCGGTCGGCACGGGGCGCGACCCGCCAGGCCGGGTCGCCGCCTCCGTCCGCCAGCGTGCGAACGGCGCCGGCGTGAGCTGAAGCGTCGGCGCCGGGAAGACTGGCGCAGCCGATCATCGCGTCGATCCGGTGATGCCTGGCGTAGGCCCAGAGACCACGCCAAAGGAGTTCGAGCACATGCTTGCCGCGATGGGTTGGCGCGATGCAGGCGCGTCCGACCTCGAGGAAACGGATGTCGGGGCGGCGCCCGATCAGGGCGTCGAGATCGAATTCGCTTGCGCTGTAGAAACCAAAATTCCGCTCCGCCACATCCTGCCGCAACAGGCGGTAGACGCCGACGACCCGGGGCGTCCCGTCCCGATGGACGTCGACCCTGTCGACCACGATCAGGTGGTCGCTGACCCGGTCGAAGCGGCAGACGTCGCGGCGGATCAGACGCGCGGTCGCATCGGGGGTGGCGCCGCCCTCCTCGAAGAACACGCGGTAGCGCAGTTTCTGCGCCTTGCGCACCTCCTTCTTGGTCGTCGCAAGACGCGCCTCGAGCCCGCCTGAGCGAGCCAGCGACGGACCGAGTCCGGCGAGGTCCAGCCTACGCGAAAGCCGTTGAAGCAGCGGTCGGACGGCGCCCTCCCCGCCCGTCCTCGGTGAAAATGTCAGCGCCACCCCAGCATCTCCGCAATTCTGCCGTATTGGAAAGCAGGATCATGTTCGGCAGAAGATATTATGACGCTTTTGAAATTTCCTTCTCTGTTACGCGTCGGCCGCACACCCGTTCGATCGTCCCGGCCAAATCGTCGAAGTCGAACGGTTTGACCAGAAACGCGTCGAAGCCCGCCATCTCGCAGAAGCGACGCTCGTCCTCGAGCCCGTTGGCGGTCAGGGCGACGATCGGCGTTGGCCGCGCACAGGCGGCCCGTTCCCGGGCGCGCAACCGGCGGGTGGCTTCGAGCCCGTCGATCCCAGGCATCCTGACGTCCATCAGGATCAGATCGAACGGCGGCGCGTCCGGGGCCGCCGGCCACGCCAGACGCACGGCCTCTTCGCCGTCCGTCGCCCGGAGAGGCTCGAAACCGAGTCGGCGCAGAGCCTTTTCTGCGATCAGCGCGTTAATGTCGTTGTCCTCGGCGATAAGCGCCCGGCGGGCGGCTTGGCCGGCGCGCCTGGGGGGCAAGGACAGCCGCGCCGCGGCCGGGAAGTCGGCTGCGAGCCTTTCATACAGGGAGCGGGCCCGCACCGGCTTCACCAGCCAGCCGTCAAAACCCTTCAGCGACGTCTGGCCGAAGGCGCGCCGCTCGAACGGCGAGAACAACACCAGGCTCCGCGGCGCGCCGGCCGCTCTGGCCGCCTGAGCCAGCCGGTTGGTCGCCTCGGGGCCGAGCGCGCAGTCGACGATCACCAGGTCCGGCCGCTCGGGTCGCGCAAGCGCCGCCAGTCCGGATTCGAGGCCTTCCGCGCGCGCCACCGTGGCCCCCGCCTCGGCGAGCCGCATGGCGATCGCGGGCGCCTCGAAAGGCGAGTTGGCGATGATCAGCGCGTGTGTTCCTTTGAGGGCGATCGGACGCGGGGCGGGGAGATCGGATGGGCCCTCGCAGGCCGGCAAGTTGACCGTGAAGGCGAAGATCGATCCGCCGCCCGGGTTATCCTGGAGCGTCAGCGCGCCGCCCATGAGGGCCACAAGCTGACGCGAAATGGCGAGGCCAAGACCGGCGCCGTCATGCGGACGCGCGTGCGAGACGTCGCCTTGTTCGAAGGCCTCGAAGATCGCGTCCCGCCGCTCGGCAGGAACGCCAGGACCGGTATCGACGACGGCGAAGCGCAAGGCTTGCCCTTCCGCGCGGTCGACCGCGACGCAAACACCCCCGCGCCGGGTGAACTTGATCGCGTTGCCCGCCAGGTTCAGGAGCACCTGCCGGAGACGCATGGCGTCGGCGCGCACGAACCGCGGGGCGGCCGCGCTGATCGAAGCGGCGATTTCCAGGCCCTTGCTTTGCGCTCTCGGGGCGAGAAGCTCCACCACCCCCTCGACAAGTCGGGAAACGTCGACCAACTCCGCCGCCACATCAAGCCGGCCGGCCTCAATCCGGGAAAGGTCGAGAATCTGGTCGATCAGCGCAATCAGCGCGGCGCCGGAACTGCGGATGGCCTCGACATAGCTCGCGTTCTCCGGATTGAGGCCGGCTCTTCGCAAAAGGTCGGCCATGCCGAGAATGCCGTTTAACGGGGTGCGAATCTCGTGGCTCATGGTGGCGAGAAAGCGTGACTTGGCGACGCTCGCGGCCTCGGCACGATCGCGCGCGGTCGCGGCCTCCTTGAGCCGCCAGACCTCGTCTCGCAAGCCTTCGTTTTCCGCTGCGGCGCGCCGAAAGCAGTCCTGGGCGTGATTCTGAGCTGCGGCCAGCGCCGACGCGAGCGCAGACAGGAGGGCGATGACGACGCCCGCCTGGACGCTGAGCGCATGCGCCGCCGCAATCGGGCTTATGTCCATCGGGGCCTCGCCGAGCCAGGGCTCTCAGAATGCCATCCCGAGGTTGAAATTCTGTTGCCGGAAAGCGTTCAAGTCCGTCAGAAGCAGCGTCCGGCCGTCGCCGCTGGCGCCCGGCGGCGTCATGCAGCCGCAGCGACCCGGTCGGGCGCGCTGCGGTAGGACAAGGCTTCGGCAAGGTGCGCCCGACGCACAGAGCCGCCGCCGTCGAGATCGGCGAGCGTGCGGGCGAGCTTCAGCACCCGATGATAGCCGCGCGCCGATAGCTTGAGACGTTCGGCCGCGTCACGCAGCAGGCGCAAACCGGCGTCGTCGGCGTCGGCGATCGCCTCCACGAGGCTCGCGGGCGCGGCGGCGTTGGAAGCGACGTTCTCGAGGCCGAGGCTGGCGTAGCGGGCGACCTGGACGTCGCGCGCCGCCGACACCCGCGCCGCGACTTCCGCCGAGCCCTCGCGTGGCGGCGGCCTCATCAGGTCGGCTGCCGAGACGGAGGGCACGTCGACGACGAGGTCGAACCGGTCGATCAGCGGTCCCGACAGACGCCCAAGGTATTGGGCGACGCAGCGCGCGTTGGGAGCGCGATTGCAGGCGTAGCCTGGTTCATTGGCCATGCCGCAGCGGCACGGATTCATCGCGGCGACGAGCTGGAACCGGGCCGGATACACGACTCGATGATTGGCGCGCGCGATGGCGACCTCGCCCGTCTCGATCGGCTGGCGCAGGCTATCGAGAACCTGCGGCTGGAACTCGGGCAATTCGTCCAGGAACAGCACGCCGTTGTGGGCGAGCGAGATCTCGCCGGGCTTGGCGTGAACGCCGCCGCCGACCAGCGCCGGCATCGAGGCGGAATGATGAGGCGCCCGGAACGGCCGCCGATCGGTGAGCGCGCCGCCGGCGAGCGCGCCGGCGATCGAATGGATCATCGAGACTTCCAGAAGCTCGCGCGGCGTCATGGGCGGCAAAATCGAAGGCAGGCGCTGGGCGAGCATCGACTTACCCGCCCCTGGCGCCCCGCTCATCAGCAGGTTGTGGCCGCCGGCGGCGGCGATTTCGAGCGCGCGCTTGGCGCTCTCCTGGCCCTTGATGTCGCGGAGGTCCGGCTGCGAGCCAACGGCGGCGCGCACCGCCGGCTGCGGCCGCGACAGCACCTGCGTCCCCTTGAAATGGTTGGCGAGCTGGATCAGCGACCGGGGCGCGAGAATGTCGAGGTCGGCGGAGGCCCAGGCCGCCTCGGGCCCGCACGCGGCCGGACAGATGAGCCCCCTGCCGGCGCCATTGGCGGCGATCGCCGCGGGCAGCACGCCGGCGACCGCGCTGACGGTTCCGTCGAGCGCAAGCTCGCCGATGACACAGTAGCCCTCGAGCGCGTCCATCGGGATGGCGCCGATCGCCGCCATCACGCCGAGCGCGATCGGCAGGTCGTAATGGCTGCCCTCCTTGGGCAGATCGGCGGGAGCCAGATTGACTGTGATCCGTTTGGCGGGAAGCGCGAGCCCGGAGGCGATCAGCGCCGAGCGCACCCGCTCCTGCAATTCGCGCACCGCCTTGTCGCCGAGGCCGACGATGTTGAAAACGACGGTCCCCGGCGCGACCTGCACCTGAACGTCGACGGGCCTCGCCTCGACCCCCTCGAACGCCACCGTCGATACCCGAGCCACCATGTTCCGCCCCCAGGGGCCACTTTGCCGAGGAACATTTGCAGAACGCCGGGCAGAGCGCAAGGGCAAAGTTGACGCGGGTCGCTTGGTCTGCCGGCACGACGCTCACGCGGGCGACCGGTCGCGCCGGCGCCGACCGTTCCCTCCGATTCTACCTGTACTTATGGATAACTTAAGAGCCGGGGGACGATCTCCGCGAAAGTCGGCCCCGGGCCGCAACCATCCGCGGCCTCAGCGCCACGCGCGCGCAAAAATTTGGATTTCCTCAGGCCTACGCAGCTGGACCCCGCAGCTCCGCAACTATGCGGTTTTCGGGGGTTGGATTGATTTGGATTTCCTTGGATTCTCTCGTCCGAAACGGGACTTTTCAATGGGTTACAGCCGACCCGGGGGCGATTTTTATTTTTCGCGCGGGATTCTTCCGCGCCGACGCCCGGAAAAAGTACAGGCCGCCAGAAGTTGCCGAAAAAGTGGGCGCCCGAGACGGGGCGGGAAGAACTCCGTGACCATTTCGTTAATCACAACCCTTGCCTTCATCGCCCTCGTCCCTGCCAACGCCGCCCCGCCGCCCGTCGCGAGGTCTGGCTCTCCTGAACAAAACAAGAACATAAATCCCCGACCAAGTCAAGGGTTTGTCGCTGTCGACTGGCGTCCTGTTGGCGCTTGACACTGTTGGCGCTTGACCTTGACAAAACTACGGCTAAGCCGTACGTGATGAATAACGGTAACTTCAAGTGGAATAACGCCAAGGCCGCATCGAATATCGCCGACCACGGCGTGACATTCGAGGCGGCCCGCGAGGCGTTCGTAGACCCGTTCGCCCTCGATTGGCTCGACGAGAGTGAGGATCATGGCGAAGACCGTTACGCCATGATCGGCATGGCCGAGGGTCGCTTGCCCGACGTCGCCTACGACGATGCGGAGCGAAGCGATCCGCATCAATTCGGCCAGAGGAGCAGAGCCGCATGAACGACGACAAGACCATGAAGAAAGCCGCTGAACCGACGAAGCACGATTGGAGTCGCTTCGACGCCATGACCGAGGCCGAGCGCCATGCCGCCGCGCTCGCCGACCCCGACGCGCAGCCCCTGACGCCGGAGCGTTTGGCGCGCATGAAGCGGACGCCTCAGGTCAAGGTCATTCGCCGTGCGCTTGGCCTCTCGCAGGAGGATTTCGCGGCGCGCTTTCAGATACCGCTCGGCACCTTGCGGGATTGGGAACAGGGACGCAAAGACCCCGACGCCGCCGCCCGCGCCTACCTTGTCGTGATCGGGCGCAATCCCGGCGCCGTGAGCGAAGCCCTTCGCCCCGCCCCGTGACCGACGATATCGACATCAATGATCCCGACATGCAGGGAGATTGGCGAGCGCCCGCCGACCGTGCGCGCGACATCGCACTGAGCCAAGGCGTTGCGCGAACAGGCCTGCAAGGGCGGTCTGCGTTTCGAAGTTTTCTTGCCGCCGGGTTTGGCCGAATGGGTGCTCGACTTTGTCGAGCGCGGGGTTTTCGTTGATCCGAGCGCAGCCGTCTTCGTCATTCCTGGGGAGGATCGGGATTTGGAACCGCACGGCGAATTCAGCCCGACGGGCGGAGCGACATGAGCAAGACCATGACTTCCGCGAGAATTCGGTCTGACGGCGCCGTCGTCGAGATCATCGACGGCAGCGGCGAGCGACCGTTTCCCAAGACGCCCATGCGTCCCATGACCGAGGACGAAATTTCGGCGGCGGCGGCGGCCGATTCCGATGCGCGCCCCATGACGCCGGAGCAATTGGCGACGGCGAGGCGTATTCCCCGGATCAAGACTTTGCGCCGTGCGCTTGGCCTGACCCAGGACGAATTTGCGACGCGCTACCACATTCCGCTCGGAACGCTCAGGGATTGAGAACAGGGGCGCACGGAACCCGATCAACCGGCCCGCGCCTATCTTCAAGTCATCGCCGCCGATCCAGAGGGCGTGTCGCGGAGCCTTGCTTCCGCCCCTCGCGAAGCGGTTTTTTCACCTACGGCGGTCGGAAACGGGCGCCCGCCGCCCTCGACGGGCGCTCCCGAACCAAGGCAGCCGAAAGGCTGCACACTCGCATTGACGCTCGCGGGTTGCTGCTGACCCCGCATCAGAAGACAGAGGCGCGGCGGCGCATCGCCGGGGGCGAGTCGGCGCGCGACCTGCCAAGAGCTACGGTGTCAGTGTCAGCACGATTTCGAGGTTGGCATCATGACCGCGAAAGGTAAGCCCAAAGCGCCGCGCAATTATCAGCGCTACAAAGACGATATTGGGGTGGCGAGTTGAGAAATATTTTCCATCAATACACGCAATTGGAAAACCGCATAACTCACTCGCTGATGACGGCTCTAAATGAGGATAGGCGTCTACTGCGCGATTTCCTGCGCGACGTTTTGAAAATCAAACCGCCGATCGACCCCAAAAGACTTTCGATTTTAGCAGGAATTTCCAGGCACGTCAATCGTACCCGAACAAGAATTTGAGCGACGCGGTATCCCCGATGGTTGGATTTACGACGAAGAAAATAAATGGTGCATAATCTTTGAGATCAAAGTTACCGCAAAACTCCATACCAACCAATTAAACCGTCACAGGCATTCAGCAGTGCGCCTGGGCTACGAACATATCGTCATTGTTGCGATTGTTACTCTGTTGCCTCGCATACCCCCTAAGAATACGATCTTACTTGAATGGGTAAGTGTTTATAAATGGCTGCGAGACAAGAGCAGAGAGATTCCGTGTCCGTGGGCGTGTAGAGTGGTCGAATATTTGGAAATAGCGCGATCCGAATTGCTTGATAAAGGCCAATTTGTAGGCAGTGCGCTGACCATGTTTGCAGGATTTCCGTTCACTCGTGAACATCCGTATACCTATCTTGAAGCCAACGCGTCCTAGTGGAGGGCAATGGAGGTATTAGAAAACACCCCGCACTAAAGAAAACAAGCTCCGGCATCAATCCAAGCGGAGTTGGCGCGGGGCGATCTAAGGGAAAGCAGCTCGAACTGAATCCGGCATTTTTCTGTTATTCTCAGGTACACAAGACGCTGAACGTAGTCGGTACTGGGCACCCGACATTATTTAAAAGCGCCGCATCAAGACTTGTAAATTTACCGAACGGCTATTGAGGCCACTCTGACAATTCCAAAGCTGTCATGGGCTAGGTCAGGAAGAAATTGTGGGATTCGGGCGAAGAACTGGTTTTCTGGAGAAGGTCGAGTTCATCGTTAACGAGAAACCTTAGGCCGCCTTCTGAAACAAGAACCCTGGTGAAATCCCGATGGTCTAGGGCAGGAAAGACGTTTTCCGGGGTACGAAGCTGCCGCACCCTTCAACGACGCGAAATCCGAGAGTTTGATATGTGCACGGCTCTGCTCCTTAGTCGGTCCTGTAAAGACACAAGAAATATGGCTTTCAATCTGCTTCACCGTGCTCTCAGTACATAAGAAGTAAACGAACTATCAAACGGAAATCGGTGCCAGGTTCCCTTATGAACGCTGTCCTGAAGCTTCGGCGTGCCGTCGGCCATCGACTTAGCCGCGCAGACCTCCCGGGCCTGTGCGCCGCTTGTAAACTTAATAGTTAATTAGCCTGTTCTATTCTGATCCGCTCGGGTGGAGCATGTTAACCTGACTGGGGGCCGACGGGGTTCATTGTGCAGGGGCGAGACGACGCGCGATGGCAAGAGCTACGGTGTTAGTGTCAGCACGATTCCGAGGGTCATAGCTCGACCGTTCCGATCGAGAGCGTCAGATCGTCAGGTATCACGACAGAGAAAGATTGATATTCACTCGCGCCGAAGTTCAGGCGGATTCCTAGATCTGATAATTGTATGGCACGGCGCATCCGGGATGCTCGCCCCAGCGACGCAGCGAGTTGATTGCGAGCGGTGTTGCGAATATTTGCCAACGCGTCAGGTTCTCCGCCGCCGCTTTAATCGCCGTCATGGCCCGTGTAATCTCGTTGGCCGCTTCGTGCCGCGCCTCATCGGTCATCCCGTCAATTGCGGTGGCGTTGTTAGTCAGATCAATGTAGCCCGCCAATTTCTTTAATGCCCCGCGCAGCGCTCCTACCCCGATCTTCAATTCCGGGTTCAGCACCTCGTACCCGTCGAGGTGGGAGATCACCGTTTCGGCGTCCGCCTCATCGATATACGACCCGCCATCCCGCCGCGTCACCAGCCGGGAGGTTTTCACATAGACCCGCAGCTCGCCGTCTTTTTCCACATGCTCCCATAGCTTGAGCCGCGCGAGCGTCATCTTTTGGTGCAGAGTTGTATGAAATTCGCTCAGCGCGGCGGCGACCCGATCAGCTCTTTCCCCGACCACAAGCAGCCTCGCGATATGCGGTAGACGCGCCAGCAGTAATCTTTCGGCGTCTCATTTGTCGCCGTTGTTCAGCTTTCAAATTCTGGACGGCTTCCTGATGACCTTCGCGCCTTCAGCGTCTTGAAACATTCGGGCTGAGTAGGTGGATACATCATGCCTTCAGATGGAAACCATGGCGATCTCTGCCGCTACCAATTTTGGGCTTTCTGTGGGCGCAACATGGACAAGGCGCCCAGCGCGCGGCCTTTCGCAATTTTTCCGGGAGATCGAATTCGTCGAGATATTCGCGGTCCGCTTCCGGGCGGAGGTTTCGCGTGCGTGTGTCCGCGCCAAAGGTGGGGGTTTCCTGTCTGTTTGATGTGCTCGCTGAATTTCCGCGATGATTTCTTTGCCGGGTTTGGTGAGAAACCGACGGAGCTTTCACCGCTCGTGCGGAGCTTCCCGGGACTCCGATCTTGTCGGAGGTTTCGGGGACGTCGATTACGTTGTCATCGTCGGTGCTCAACGGAAAGCTCCGTGATATGGTTTCGCCGATATTTGGAGAACAAGACGCGAATTAGGAAGCCTGCTCGTGCGACTTCCCCGAACAGCCATGACGTAAGCGTCAGCACGATTTCCAGATTGTCGGGCTCGATGGAGCAGGCGTCGGGTCCGTATGCGAAGGCGCACGGGACGCCCTAGGCGCAAAAGCGCCCAAGTCGTTCGCCGCTTCGCAATGCGGGTGACGATCGCAACGTGTTCGTGAGTCACCGGCACGATGCTTCAGAGGGGAGGCGGAGAGCGCGGCATGAATCGTCAGGCCGAGCGAACGACGGCGTTGGAGCCTTCCACTTCACAAGATCGCTTCGATGCCTTCCGGCGGATCACGTTCAACAGCACAAGGGCGGGGCCGGTCGGCTGACCCCGGAAACGGCAGCCGATTACCTCGCAACAAGGACGGCTTTGTGGTATAAAGGCAGCATGAAACGCGACGAGATCATAAGGACGTTGAAGGAGCGCGAGGCCGACTTGCGGGCGCAGGGCGTCACACATGCCGCCTTGTTCGGTTCCGTCGCGCGTGACGAGCAGCGACCCGACAGCGATATTGACATTCTCGTTGACCTCGACCCCGCAGTTGTCGCGACGATGTTCGATTACGCGGGCTCGAAGGATTACGTCGCGAGCCTGTTTCAAGGTTCCGTTGACGTGATCGACAGGGAAGCCTTGAAGCCGCGCCTTCGACCTCACGCGACCGCCGACGCGATCTATGCTTTCTGAAACCGAACGCGACGCGTTGGAGGACATACGCGACAACATTGCCCGCGCAATGCGTTCGTCGATGGCCTCGATCTTGACGGCTTCCTTCGCGACGACAAAACTTTTTACGCCGCCACGCGCTGCCTCGAAATTATCTCCGAGGCGTCGCGGCGTCTGCCGCCCGCCTTCAAGGAGAGGTTTCCCGAAATCCCTGGAAGGAGGTTGCCGGTTCGGGCAGCATCTACCGACATAACTACGAGAACGTTCAGGAGCGGCGAATTTGGAAAACGATTCACGAAGCCCTGCCCCGCTTCGCGCGATCGTGGAGCTGAGTTGCACGAGTGACCTACGGGTAAGCCCGCGTCTCGACCGACGCCCTTGAAGACCTCGACAGCGGCGACGTGTTGCAGGTGATCGCCGAATGGGACACGGCGACGCGTTCCGCTGTGGGAGGCTTGCAACCGATCAAGGCCCACAATCGACGCCGGAGCGTCGATCAAGGTTCTCGACCGCAACTACTCACCAACCTCGAGCCCCCATGGGGCGCGAGCATCATCAACCCTCGCTTTCAAGACTGGGAGGGAAGCCCTTTGGAATGACACGATTATCCGCTTAGCGTGCGCTTTCGGAAATTCTCTCATGACCCCAAAAGCGCGCGCGACGCAGGCGATCCGATTTCGCACTCTCCCCGCTCTGCCCCGCGCCCGCTTCGGCCTCGCCGCCTGCGCCGTCCTTCTCATCGCGGCGCCCGCCCCGGCCGCGTCGCCTTGCGGCGACGCCTTCGGCGGCGGCGGACGCGCGCGCCCGGCAAACGCTCGAGGCGATGACGCAAAGCGAGAAGCTGGCGCTGGTCCATGGCGATCTCGGCGCGCCGTGGAAAGGCGGCGCGAAGCCCCAGGGCGCGCTCGGCTCGGCTGGTTACGTCGCGGGAATTCCGCGGCTTGGCGTGCCCGCCTTGCAGGAGACCGACGGGCCGCTCGGCGTCGCCAATCCCGGCGACATCCGGCGCGGCGACACGGCGACGGCGATGCCCTCCAATCTGGCGCTGGCGGCGACCTGGGACCTCAAGCTGGCGCGCCGCCAGGGCGAAGCGGTCGGGGCGGACGCGCGGGCCAAGGGGTTCAACGTGCTGCTCGGCGGCGCCGCGAACCTCATTCGCGATCCGCGCGGCGGACGGGACTTCGAATATTTTTCCGAGGATCCGCTGCTGACCGGGCTGATGGCCGGCGCCGTGATCGACGGCGTGCAAGCCGACGGCGGCGTCCTGTCGACCGTCAAGCACTTCGCGCTCAACGATCGGGAGACCGACCGCGGCCGGCTCGACGTCCGGATCGACCGCGCGGCGGCCCGCGAGTCCGATCTGCTTGCGTTCGAGATCGCGATCGAGCGCGGAAGGCCCGGCGCCGTCATGTGCGCCTACAATGAGATCAACGGAACCTACGCCTGCGAGAATCCGTGGCTGCTGACCGACGTGCTCAAGACCGACTGGGGATACCGGGGCTTTGTCCTGTCCGACTGGGGCGCCGTCCATTCGACGGTCGCCTCGGCGCTGGCCGGGCTCGATCAGGAATTCGGCGGTGCAGGCGGATCGGCGTCCCTACTTCGCTGACCTCGGCCAGGCGATCGAGACGGGCGGGGTTCCGCAGAAGCGTCTCGACGACATGGCGGAGCGCATCCTGAGATCGATCTTCGCCTGCGGGCTCGCCGGCCCGGCGCCAAAAGCGGGCCCCGATATCGCCGCATCCCAAGCGACCGCGCGGACCATCGAGGCCGAGGGCGCCGTGCTCTTGCGCAATGACGGCCTGTTGCCGCTCGAGCCGGGATTGCGAAGGGTGCTGGTCCTCGGCGCGCATGCCGACCGCGCCGTTCCGGCGGGTGGAGGATCCTCTCAGGTGATTCCGCACGGCGGAGTCCCGTTCACGACGCCCGAGGGCGACGATCGCGCCATGATCTACGATCCGTCCTCGCCGCTCGACGCGCTGCGACGCCGCCTGCCCTCGACCGAGGTCGACTGGGACGATGGCCTCGATCCCGAGCGCGCGGCGAGGGCGGCCGCAGGCGCTGACGCCGTCGTGCTGTTCGTCGACCAATATCAAACCGAAGGCGTCGACGCGCCGAACCTGTCCTTGCCGGACGGACAGGACCGGCTCGTCGAGCGGGTCGCCGAGGCCAACCCGCACACAGTCGTCGTGCTCGAAACCGGCGGTCCCGTGCTGATGCCGTGGCTCGACCGGACGGCGGCGGTGATTTCGGCGTGGTATCCTGGCGAAAAGGGCGGCGAGGCGATCGCCGATCTCCTGACCGGCGTCGTCGACCCGTCCGGGCGGCTGCCGGTGACGTGGCCCGCGAGCGAGGCGCCGCCGACTGACGCAACGCCAAGCAACTCCAGCGGCCCCATCGTCCTCTACGATGCGAGTCCGTCCTTCGGATATCGCGCGATGGCCGAACGCGGCGAACGCCCGCTCTTTCCTTTCGGCTATGGCCTCTCCTACACCACCTTCCGGCTCGGCAATCTGACGACGCGGACCGAAGGCGCGACGGTGATGGCGGCGCTCGATGTGACCAACGCCGGCAACCGGGCCGGCGCCGCGATCCCCGAGGTTTACGTGACCGGGCCGGCGGGCAGCGGGGTCGGGCTGAGGCTCGCCGGCTGGAGCCGCCTCGAGCTCGCCCCGGGCGAGACGCGCCGGGTCGAGATCGCCGTCGACCCCCGGATGCCCGCAACTTTCGACGAAGCGGCGCGGCGCTGGCGGATCACCGCCGGAGGGTACGAGATCAGCGCCGGTTTCGACGTGACGCACCGGGAAGTTGCGGCCATGATCATGCTCGACGCCAGGGACTTGCCGCCCTAGCGCCGCCAATCTTTCCGTCGCCGCCCTGCCCTAAGCAGATTCCCTTAGCCAGCCCAACGAATGGACCAAGTTAGAGTTCGACTTTCACCCGCACAAAGAACGACAGGGCCTCCGTGTGCGCCTTCGTGATTCTTCGTGTTCCTTGTGGTGAATTTGTTTCGCTTGTTCCGTTGGCCAGCCTAAGAATCCCTGCTTAGTCCCCGTCCAGAGGGGGCGGCCGACCGGTTGGACGCGTCTGGTGTGTCTGCAGCGGCCCTGTTGCGGCTTTGGGCCAGCGCGCCGAGTTTTGCCGGCTTTCCCACGTCGGCCTGGTCAATCCGGTAACCCGACGTTCATTCGCAACTGCGACGATCGCTTGGGCGAGATGCATCGTCGTCGGCGCGCGCGAAGCCGACAAGTCCGACTCCCGGACGCGAGCCGCAATCAATGTGGCGAGGCGCGTACGGGCAGACATAACGGTGGCCGTTCCGCGGCTGATCAGAATGATTGGGGCTCGCCGGCCGACGTCGCCGGCGAACGACGAGGCGCGGTCGCTCAGGTCGCTGGGCCTTCTCGTCGCGCTGGGGGTCATCGTCCTCAACCTCGCGGTGGCGGGGCTCGTCGGCGCGTTTCTCGTCGATTTTGAATCTTACGTCAGTGGCGACGCCAGCAAAGACGCCGAGAATCTTTCGAAGACTCTCGACGCCGGCCTCCAGGGCGCTTTCTCGCAGATCGATTTCGCCTTGCAAACGGTTGCGGACGAATACGAGCGCGAGCTGGACGCCGGTGGCGTCGACGCCGCGCAGCTCCAGGCGACGCTCGAGCGGCAGGCGGCGCGATTGATTCAAATCAATGCGATACGCATTTCCGGCGCCAACGGCGATCTCCGTTACTCTTCGCTCTACGACGTCACAAATCCGATCAACAACGCCAACCGCGCGTTCTTTCGCGAGCTCCGGGACAACCCAAATTCGGGCTTGGTGATTTCCAAGGAGTTCGGCAGTCTCCACGACAAATGGATCCTGTTCTTCGCCCGCCGACTCTCGGGCTCGGACGGCGCCTTCGAGGGCGACGTCCATAGCGCTCTGCAGGTCGAGAAGCTCACGCAGATGTTTTCGACGCTCGACGTCGGTCCCCATGGCGTCGTTTCGCTGTGGGGCGAGGACGGGGCGCTGATCGCTCGCTTTCCTCACGTGGAGAAACGCGACAGCGACCGGCCGTTCGTGCTCGGGCCCACGGATGAGCTTGTCCGGCTTATCAAAGACGGCCGCGACAGCGGTCTTTATCACCAGCGCGGCGGCGTCGACGGCGTGACGAGACTGTTCACTGCGCGAAAGGTCGGACGATTCCCGCTCTACCTTGTCGTCGGCCTGGCGGACGTCGACTACGGGGCCGAGTGGCGCACGGTCGCCGGTCATCTTGCGGTCGTGGCGGGTCTTTTCCTCATCGCCAGCGTGGTTGGGGGCCTGTTGATCTATGCGCGATCGGCGACAAAAGCGAATGCCGAAGTCCAGTCCCGGCTCGCCGCCTCGGTCTACGAGAACAGTTCGGAAGGGATGGCGATCTTCGACGCTCGGCGCTCGATCGTCGACGTCAACCGGTCGTTCGCCAGATTGACGGGATTTTCCGCCGACAAAGCGAGAGGCCGGAAGATCGACCACTGGTTCTTGGCGCGACGTGACGCCGGACTGCTCGCCGCCGCGACGCGCTCGCTTCGCGAGACCGGCCATTGGGCCGGGGAGCTCTGGCTGAAGCGCAGAGAAGGCGAGCCCTTCCTGGCGCGCGTCAGCGTCAGCGCGGTCAACGGCGGCGCAAGATTTGTGGCGCTGTTCGCCGACGCCACCGAACAGAAGCGCGCCCAGGAAATGATCTGGCGGCACGCCAATTTCGACTCTGTCACTCAGTTGCCGAACCGCCGCCATTTCTGCGATTCGCTGCGCCGGGAAATCCTCAAATTGGAGGCGACGAAAGCGCAGATCGCCGTCATCTTCATCGATCTCGATCGTTTCAAGGACGTCAACGACCGCTTCGGCCACGCCGTCGGCGATCAGCTTCTGCACCACGCCGCCGAGCGCATCCGCTCATGCGTGCGCGCCGACGACCTCGTGGCCCGGCTCGGCGGCGACGAGTTCACCGTCATGCTGCGCAAGATCGCCGAATTCGCCGAGGTCGAGCGGCTGGCCGAACGGATTGCCGCCGCGCTCGCGCGTCCCTATGAGTTTGGCGGCGAGCAGACCTTCAATTCGGCGAGCCTCGGCGTTACGCTCTGTCCGCGCGACGGCTCGGACGTCGAGACCCTGCTGCGCAACGCGGACCAGGCGATGTACGCGGCCAAGCGCGCCGGTCGGAACTGCGTTCGCGTTTTTGCTCCAATGCTTCAGGTCTCGACCGCGACCCACGCCGCTCTGGTCAGTGATCTGCACGAAGCGCTCGCCAATAACGAGATCGAGCTCCATTATCAGCCAATTGTTGAGATCGGCACGGGCCGCGTCATCAAGGCCGAAGCGCTCGCCCGCTGGCGCCATCCCAGACACGGCTACGTGCCGCCGAGCGAATTCATCCCGATCGCGGAAGAGACGGGGCTCATCGTCGAGATCGGCGATTGGGTGTTTCGCCGCGCCGCCGCTCAGGCGCAGCGCTGGCGCAGCGCGTTCGATCCAAAATTCCAGATCAGCGTCAACGTCTCGGCCGTCCAGCTCGCGGCGTCCGACGGCGCAGCCGCCAATTTCGACCGCCTCGTCGCGCGGCCGGGCTTGGGGCCGGGCGCGATGATCATCGAGATTACCGAAAGCGCGCTCATCGACTCCACGGAAACTGTGCGCAACCATTTTGCCCGCTATCGTAAGGCGGGAATCGAGCTTGCGCTCGACGACTTCGGCACCGGCTATTCGTCGTTCGCGTACCTCAAGGACTTCGACATCAGCTACCTCAAGGCCGATCGCGCCTTCGTCTCCGGCCTCACCGAACGCCGGCGCGACTATGCAGTCTGCGAGGCGATGGTCGCAATGGCGCACAAGCTCGCTATCCGAATCATCGCCGAAGGAGTCGAAACGGAAGCCCAACACGACCTGCTCGCCGCGGCGGGATGCGACTGCGCTCAGGGCTACCTCTATTCCCGCCCTGTCCCCGCCGCCGATTTTCAGTCGATGTTCTTTGGCGAGGGGTTTCGGAAGGCGCTCAAGCTTCGAGCCTGATGAGCCGACGGGTGCGGAGCGTTTGATTTGGACCGCATGCGCCTCACCAGGCGGCGAAGGCGCGCCCCACGCTTCTGAGAAAAGCCGCGCGCCGCGGCGCGGTTGAGAAGTTCATGCCGTAGAGCGCGTGATAGTCGATGCGCCCGTTCGGATCGATCAGCGCGCCGATGTTGTCGCGCACGAAGCGCCGCGGCGGGTCGCCCTTTTTGCCGATGTCGGACCGGCTCTCGCCATAAGCGCACACCGCCGCCAAACGCTTGAGGTTAGCGAGATTGGGATGGAAGAGGCCGTCCGCGTCGATGACGGTTGCGACCCCGGGCAGGAACACCCGCTGGAAGTACCCCTGCATGATCGCGGGCAGGCCGTCGAACCAGATCGGGAACACGATAACGAGCGCCTCGGCCGCTCGCAGCCGCGCGACATAAGGCTCGACCTCGCGGGTGTTGCGCGCCGTGTCGACGTAGCAGCGCATTTGCTCGGCCGACAGCGCCGGATCAAATCGCTCGGCGTAGAGGTCGAGGTCGTCGACGTCGTGGCCCCGGGTCCTGAGCGCTTCGACAACGCGGGCATGGACCGCGGACAGGAAGCTCGTGTCGAGAGGATGAGCGTAGACGACCAGAACGCGCAAACGGTTACGCCCCCGCAGTCGCGCCGGGCCCGGCGCTCCGATGCGCGTTGCGCTCGGCGGCGACGAGAAACTCGAGGTGCGGCGGCTCGGTCAGCATGGTCCGGATATCGTCCTCAATCACGCGATCCTCATTGGTCACGCGCTCGCGAAAGTGCAAGAGCTCGAGCCACGATCCGATCATGTAGGCTTCCTCGTACCGACCCAACACGTCCAGGTCCTCGAACACGCCCCAGGCGAAGGCGCCGTCGCGGCGGCGCTGTTCGCCGAGTTCGTCGACGGCGCGCAGGAAGCGCTCGCGGTCCTTCGGATCGATGCGGTAGTCGATCTTCACCAGCACCGGGCCGCGGTCGTCGGCGATCTCCTCGACCGAGGGCGGGGACTTGTAGTGAAGCGATGGCGTCAGGTCGATCGCCTCGGCGTTGTGCAGTCTCCAGGGCCAGGTCAGCGGGATGCCGAGAAGCGCGCCCACGGCCGCCGCGATGAGCGCGTGGTCGACGCCGAACTTCGCCGCCACCTGGCCCCAGGCCGCACTGCTGACCGCGACGGCCCCGAATGTGACGGTGAGAAAGATCGCCAGGCCGCGGCCGCGGACCCATTGCGGCAGGACGTTCTGCGCCGAGACATAGAGGCTCGTCAGGACCAGCACCCACGCCGCGCCGGCGCAAAAGCTGGCGGCGAGCAGAATGGCGAAATCGTGGGTCGAACCGAACAGGAACAGCGCCACAGCCGTGCCGACCGATCCGAGCGCGGTCATCCAGTCGAGATTGACGAATGGCCGCAGGCGCCGGTGCGCCAGCGAGCCGAAAAGCGCGCCGGCGCTGATCATGCTGAGCAAAAGGCCGTAGCTCTCAGCGCCTTCGCCGGAATCCCGGGCGATCAACGGCATGAGGCCAAAATAGGCGGCGGCGAACGGGTAGACCGCCAACGTCCGCACCAGGGTTGCGCGGAACAGCCGGTTGTTGATGGCGTGCCGGATTCCCGTGCGCACCGCGCCGGCCAGTCTCTCCGCCGGCAGGGTCGCGGTCGGCTTCGGCGGCGCCCGCCACCACACGAGCGCCGCGATCACGACCACATTGGTGAGCGCGAAGGCCCAGTATGGCGCAGAGAGGCCGTGTTTCGCGATGACGACGCCGGCGAGCGCCGGGCCGATGGTGCGGCTCAGGTTGTAGGCGACGCCGTTCGCGGCGATGGCGCCGGGCAGATCGGATCTCGAGACGAGCGCGGGCAGGATGGCGAGCCAAGACGGCGAATTCACCGACCATAGCGCGCTCAGAAGAAAGGTCGTCAGCAGCAGCGAGACGGGAGATACCAGGTTCGCCGAGACCAGGCTCGCGAATGCCACGATCAGCACGGCGATCCCGCAGGAGATGGTTAGGATCAACCTGCGCGGATCGACGATGTCGGCAAGCGCGCCCGCCGGCAAAGTGAACAGGAACATCGGCAGATTGGTCGCGGCGTGCACCAGCGACACGGCCAACGGATTGAGATCGAGCGTGGTCATCAGCCACCCGGACGTCGTGTCGTACATCGACAGTCCGACCAGTGCGATGGCGCTGGCGAGCCAGACGACGGCAAACGGCAGATGCGCGAACGCGCCGAGCCACGCCATTCGCCGGTCGGCCGACGTATCCTGGGCGGGCGTCTCCGGGGCGGGCGTCTGCATGCGTCGCTCTTGGCGCCTCCCTCGCGCGGGGTCTAGTGAGACGACAGCACGCAGCGGTCGCTACGCAGGAGAAAGTCACGGGTCACGCCGCCGAACGCCCATTCGCGCAGACGACTGTGGCCGAAGGCGCCCGCGACGACGAGGTCGGCCTTCAAATCCGCCGCCAGCGTCGCGAGTTGTTCGGCCAATCCGCCGACGACGGGGGCCGCCTCGCAGTCCGCCTCGACGCCGTTGAAAGCCAGCCAGGCCTTGACGTCGTTCAGCCGCCGCCCGGCGCCCTCCGTCCCTCCGGCCTCCGTAATCTCGACCACATGGACACGCTGCATCGCCTGCAGGAACGGCAGCGAGTCGGCCAGCGCCCGGCGCGCCTCGCGCACCTCCTTGAAGCAGACCAGGGCCTGCCGGAACGCGAAACCGGTCACGGCCGCCGGAGCGATGAGGATCGGCCGCCCGAGGGGCATCACAAGGTCGCCGATTTCGGCCTGCCCGGAGGGGAAGAAGGACCGCTCGCGCCCCTCGAAAGCGGCGACGACGACATCGGCGCAGCGGGCTTCGCCGGCCACGTAGTCCTGCGCCGGTCCTGAGGTCATCTGCATCCGCCAGTCGAGGGACCCGAGCCCGGACAGCGCGACGCGGAACTCGTCTTCCGCCGCGCGCGCCTCGTCGACGAACTTGTGCGGGTCGTAGTCCTGCGGCTCGAACGGGCCGGCGCCGCGGACATAGGCGTGGCTGGAAACCTGGCGGGCCGCGACGCCCACGACTCGCGATCCGAACCGCTTCGCGAGATCGGCGACGACCGCCAGCAGCGCCGCGTTGGACTGGCCGACGCGCATCACGACCATGAGAGTGGAGAGCGCCAATCTGTCCTCCGCGCCGGAAACCCGTCCCGTTCGAGGAAAGCCGAGCGCGGAGCGGCCGGCCGGAGGTAAGCCGTCGAGCGAACGAAAACAAGTCTCGTCCTCCGATATGATCGCGTTCGGCGGCGGCGCGTGGCCCAGCGGCTTGAAATCGTCGAAAAGCCCTGCCATCTGCCATCGCGGCCGCCCTCGTGGCCGCCAGCGGCTAAAGGGCGGAGCGCCGATTGACCAGCCAATCCAGCGATGCAACCGGGCCGTCCGCGGATCGACGAACGCGGTGGGGCGTGTTCGGCCACCGCGCTTTCACCGTCATCCTGATCGCCAGCTCCGTGTCCAATGTCGGCATCGCGATGTTCGACACGTCGATGAGCTGGCTGATGACGAACCTCAATCCCAATCCGATGATGGTTTCGGCGGTCCAGGTCGCGACCATGTTGCCGATGTTCCTTTTGACCGTGCCGGCCGGCGCGCTCGCCGACATCGTCGACGCCCGCCGTCTCCTGATCGGCGCGCAGGCGGCGGTCGCCGCGATTTCGATCGCCTTCGCCGTGATCGTCAGCGGAGGGCTAGCCGAGCCGACGACCCTGCTGATGACCACATTTGCGCTGGGGGTCGGCGGCGCGATCGCGGCCCCGGTCTGGCAGCTGGTTACCCCAAAGCTCGTGCCCAAGGACGACCTCGACAGCGCCATCGCCGTCAACAACGCCTCCTACAGCGTCAGCCGGGCGATCGGTCCGGCGCTCGGCGGTCTGGCGATCGCGGCGTTTAGCATCGATGTTCCGTTCTGGTGCTATTGCGTCGGCAACCTGGCGATCGTAGCCGCTGTCGTCTGGTGGCGAGCGCCGCGGAAGGCGAAGGAAACGCTGCCGGCCGAGCGCCTGACCAACGCGGTCAGAACCGGCCTTCGCTACGTTCGCCACAACCGGGACATGGATGCGACCCTCATCCGCGCCGCCGCCTTCTTCCTGTTCGGCAGCGCCTACTGGGCCTTGCTGCCGCTGATAGCGCGCAACCAGATGCACAACGGGGCGGCGACCTACGGCGTCCTGATGGGCATGATCGGCCTCGGGTCGATCATGGGTTCGCTGGGCCTGAACTGGCTGAAGGAGCGGCTCGGCCCGGACCGGCTCGCCGCCGTTGCGACGGTCGGGACGATCGTCGCGCTCGCAATGTATGGCGCGGCGAAGGGTCTGACGCTGGCCCTGGCGGCGAGCCTCATCGCCGGGGCCTCATGGACCATCATGATGACGACGCTGTTCGTGTCGGCGCAGGTGGCGCTGCCCGACTGGGTGCGCGGGCGGGGCATGGCGATCCTGCTCACCGCCTATTTCGGCGCGATGACGATTGGCAGCGCCCTGTGGGGCAAGGTCGCGAGCGAATGGGGCCTGCCGACCACGCTCTATGTCGCCGCCGCCGGGGCCTTCGTGGCGATGATCGCGACATGGCGCCAAAGGCTTCAGACGGCCGCCGCGCTGGATCTTACACCCTCGCTGCATTGGCGCGACCGGGTGATCGGCCGGGCGGTTGACGAAGAGCAGGGGCCGGTTCTGGTGACAGTGGAATACCATATCGACCCCAAGGACAGGGCGACGTTTCTTGCGGCCATGCAGGAGATCGGGTTCGAGCGCAAGCGCGACGGAGCCTTCGCCTGGAATGTCTTCGAGGACACGGCGGAAGTCGGCCGGGTGGTCGAGAGCTTCCTGATCCAGTCGCTGCTCGAACTCAGACATCTGCGAACGCGCGTGACCAAGGCTGATCAGATGGTCGAGGCCGAGGCGCACAAGTATCTGACCGAGCCGCCCAAGCTGACGCTTCTCATCGCGCCCAAGCGGGAGCATCACAAGCGGCGAAAGCTCTCCGCCCTGCTCCACCCGGCGACCGTCGAAGGCTGAGGCTACCGCGCCGTCCCCAGAGCCTTGGCGGCGAGGTCGGGATACTCGGCCATCAGCTCGGCGAGCACGCCGTTGGTCCAGCCGAAGCCGACCTGCAACGCGTATTCGCCGCCGCGGCCGCCCGCCGGACCCTCGCCGGGAGCGCGGGCGACGTCGTACTTCTCGACCAGGACGCCCGAGGCCGCGTAACCGCGCACGTTGGTCTCGATCCAGCGGCGGGCGACTTCGCGCGCGAGGTCCTGTTCGCCATAGGCGTTCAGCCCCTTGATCGCCAGATATTGCAGCGGCGGCCAGCCGTTCGGCTGGTCCCATTGCTGGCTGGTGTCGACAAGCGTCGTCCCGAGGCCGCCGGGCTCGAGGAGCCGCGCTCGGAGCGTCTCGGCGACGGCGCGCGCCTCGTCCGGACTGGCGACGCCGAAGGCGAGCGGGGCGACCGTCGCCGCCGTCAGCGCGTCGCTGAGGCGCCCCTGCCGCCACAGATAGTCGGCAAACATGCCCGCCTTGGCGTTCCACATCAGCCGTCGGATCGAGGCCGCCCGCTCGTCCGCGGCGGCCTGAAGCCGCGCGGCGGCGGCTGCGTCGCCCTTCTGTCGATAGGCCCTGGCGAGCGTCTCTTCGAGATGAACCATCAGCGCGTTGAGGTCGACCGGCGCGATCGCGGTGGTGCGAATGGCCGCGAGCGTCTTGCCGTCGGCGAGCCAGCGGGAGCTGAAATCCCATCCCGTCTCGGCCCCGGCCCGGAGATCGCGGTACACCTCCTCGGCCGGACGGTGTGCGCGCCGTGCCGTCTCGACATCCTCGCGATAGGATTCGTCGCGCGGCGCGGCGCGATCGTCCCAGTACCGATTGAGGAGAACGCCGTCGGGCAGCCGGACCACGTGCCGGAACGCAGCCCCGGGCACGAGCGTCGCCGCGCCGTCCATCCAGTAGGCGTATTCGGCCTCGAGCTCCGGCAGATATCTGGAGAGAACCGCGTCGCCGTCCCGCGCCGCGATCAATTCGACCATCAGCGAGAAGAACGGCGGCTGCGACCGGCTGAGATAGTAGCTGCGATTGCCGTTGGGGATATGGCCGTAGCGGTCGATCAGCGAGGCGAAATTGTCGAGCGTGTCGCGGGCGAGGTCGAGGCGGCCGTCGCGCAGCAGTCCGAGCATGACGAAGTAGCTGTCCCAGTAGTAGATCTCGCGAAATCGGCCGCCCGGAACGACATAAGGATGATCGAGCGGCAGCAGCGACGACCAGGGCTCGACCTCGTCCGGCTTGCGCTGAAGCGCCTGCCACGACTCTCGGACATAGGCGCGGACGTCCTCATCCGGGCGGGGCAGGTAAGCCGGGAAAACCTGCGGCGGCAGGCTGAAATGACGGTCGACGAAGGCTTTGAGACCGAACCTCGGCTGACCCTTCTCCCGGTCGTAGTCCGCCATGATTTCGGCGGGCGGCGCGCGCGGATCGGCGTCGGCGAAGGTCTTCTGGTCGGCAAAGAGCCCGGCCATCTCGACCGCGCGATAGAGGGCGCCGAATTCGACCGAGGGCGGCGCGGGCCAATCGGTGGAAAACGCCCGGGCGTCGCCGATCCGCGACAACAGGCATAAGACGAGCCCGACCGCCGCAGCGGACCAGCGTTCGGCGGAAAGGCATGGCCCGCGCCTCCCATGTTCATCCGGACTCCCAGTCTGCGCGGAGGGCGACGGGCTGGCAAGGCCGGGCGCCGGGGCCAGATCCCCTGCTACAGGCGATTTCCCGTCGCCGGCGCTACGGTTCGCGCGAAAACGCCTCAAAGTATCAGATATTTACGCCTTTGTCCTACAGTGCCGTTCCTCCATTGAAACAGGAGATTCTGGCAGGCCATAACAGGGAACGAACAGGTGCAAAATGCGGGAAACAGGGACCTATCAGGTCGCCCCTGGGCTGGCGCCTGCCGGCTGATGAGGAAACTGACCTAAGTCTTTGGCAAAAAGCAAGAAATCGTTGTGGGCGCAAGAAGGCCGCTCGATGTCGCAATGTGCCGGCCGGAGGCGCCTCGAGCAGCGGGTTGGCCCGGTTCGTGTGGGTCAAGAACCGAGGCTTGGCCGCCAGTCCATTGCGCTAGGCGTACCGCGTCATTCGGAGCCCCCAGCCAGCACGCGATGTTCGCTGCGAGCCACCGACCAAACTTCGCGCGCGGCGTCGGCGTTCATCGCCGCTATCGCCAGACCGACGATCAAATCCGGCCAGGCCGTTCGCCACACATAAGCCGTGAGGGCTCCCGCCCCGATGATTGCAACATTTGCGATGGCGTCGTTGCGCGCCGAAAGGAAGGCCGCCCGCGTCACGCTGCCGCCCTGCCGCCGGAACCGGGCAAGCAGAAGCGCGCAGGTTGCGTTGACCGTAAGCGCCCCGAGAGCGGTCAGAGACAGCGGCAAGGGCTCCGGGGCAGTGGGCTCGTTGAATTTTGCCCATGCCATCCAAAGCGTCGCCAAGCCGGGGACAAGGAGAACGCCGGCGAGAACCATGCCGAGACGCGCCCGGCTCCGGTCGCTCCAACCAAGCGCAACCGCGATCAACAGATTGACCGAGGCATCCTCGAGAAAATCAACGCTGTCCGCGAATAAGGACACCGACCCGATTGCAAGCGCGACGGCGAACTCGATGCTGAAGTAGGCGAGATTCGCCGCAGCCACGAGACGCACCGTGCGGTCCAAGGACAATTGCTTTGGCATCATGCAGAGCGTTTTTAGCTCGGCGTCGCGGCGCACAATCGCGCTGGTGAGATCGCCTGGCCTTCGGGCCGCGACGGTGAGCTAAAAGCGGATTGGACTAAGCCGCCCCCGCTGCCGTTGCAGTGGCGTGCGACCTATGGGCGGTGAATGACGCGGGCAGGTTCGGTCGGGTCAGTTGCGGCAGTCAGGCAGCCAGCAGAGGGGACTGGATGGCGCTGCCTCGATGCCTCAACGACCCCTTGCGACGGTTGAGACCCGCCGAAGTCGAGGTCAGGCTCATTGGCGGGGTCGCATGGCGGTCGGTTGAGTACAGCGATCCTCAAGCGCAGTCCTGTTGGCCATTGCGGTTTCGTTGTCGGAGCGCGGATCGGGGTTGTCATGACGTGTCCTGGAAACAGCCCCGGCCACTCAATTTTGGAATCGCCTCGAGGAAAATCATGTGTCCGTGGCCACAGACGGGACATTCCTTGAGCGAGACGCCGGTCACCGCTTGATAGTGACAGCGGTAGTCTTCGGGCCGCTCCTCCGACGACAGATCCGGGGAGACGCCAAGCAACTCTCGGCAGCGTTTGAGCTTTTGCTCCCGATAGCGATTGCAAAGGAACCCGTAATAACGGATCCGTTTGAACCCCTCTGGCTGGACATGGAGCAGGAACCGGCGGATGAACTCGTCGGCGGACAGCGTCATGGCGGCGACATGATCGCCATTTCTGTAGTCCTTCCAGCGGAATCGAACCTTGTTATCGTCGATGGAGATCAGACGGTCGTTGGAGATTGCGATCCTGTGGGTGTAGCGCCCGACATAGTCGAGGACTTGTTGTGGGCCGCCGAAGGGGCGCTTCGAGTAGACGACCCATTCCGCCCTTCGTGTTGGAAGCAAGTGGCGCATGAAAGCCGCGTGGTCGTTGAGCGGCTGCAAGGCATTGAAGAAGGCCAATTTGCCGGCCAGGAACGCCTTCTCCAGGTCTTGCAAAAGCAGCCGGCGGAAGAGGCGCGACAGCACCCGGACAGGAAGAAAGAAGCCTGGCCGGCAAGCGACCCATCGCTCGCCACCGGGCGACAGGCCGCCGCCAGGAATGACGCAGTGCAGGTGGGGGTGGTGAGACAAATTTTGCCCCCACGTATGAAGGACGGCGAAAAAGCCGATCTCGGCGCCCAGGTGCTGCGGATCGAGCGCGATCGTACGAAGGGTCTCGGCTGCCGCGCGGAAAAGGATGTCGTAGACTTGAACTTTGTTCTGATAGGCGATGACGGCGATCTCGTCGGGGACCGTGAAGACCACGTGGAAATATTCCGTCTCGAGCAGTTCAGCTTGGCGATCCTGCACCCACTGGGCGCGGGCTAATGATTGACACTTGGGACAGCTGCGCGATCGGCACGAGTTGTACGAAATGCGCTGATGGCTGCAGCTGTCGCACTGCTCCACATGGCCGCCCAGTGCGGCGGTCCTGCAGATCTCGATCGCGCTCATGGCGCGGCGCTGCGCTGTCGAGAGCGACGCGCCGTGCTGTTCACGGTAGCTGCCGCCGTAGCGGCGGAACACGTCCGCCACTTCCGGCGGGCGCGGCGTCATTGACGCAGCGCTCAGAATTGCGATGGCGCCGGGGGCTTCGGCGCGACGACGGTAGGTCGCGGCAACAGGTCCAGCGGACTGGCGGTGGAGCAGACCTTGCTGGTGGCGATCCGAAGATAGCGGGCCGTGGTGGCCAAGCTTCGGTGTCCCAGCAAAAGTTGGATGGTGCGGATATCGGCGCCGGATTCCAGCAGGTGGACGGCGAAGGCGTGGCGCAGAGAATGAGGCGTGATCGGCTTGCCGATGCCGGAGATCCGTCGCGCCGATTGGCAGGCGCACTCAACCGCAAATCTCGTGATGGGTCGCCCGGTCCGATCGCCAGGAAATAGCCAGCCCGTCGGACGGGCGAGCCGCCAATAGTTGCGCAAGGTGTCGAGCAACTGAGGCGATAGCATCACGTAGCGGTCTTTCTGTCCCTTACCCTGCTCGACCTTCAGGACCATCCGTTTGTTGTCGATCGCATCGGGCTTGAGTTGGACAGCTTCGGTGATCCTGAGGCCGGCGCCGTAACAGGTGGTCAGGATCGCGCGGTGCTTGATGCTCGTTACGCAGCCCAGGAACTGTCGGACTTCATCCGGGCTGAGAATAGTGGGCAACCTCAGCGGCTTTTTGCAGGTTGGGATAGCCTCATCGAGGTTCCAGTCCTTTTTGAGAGTGACCTTGTAGAGGAAGCGGATCGCCGAAATTGCAATCGTGATTGAGCTTGGAGACAGCTTCTTCTCGTTCATCAGATACACTTGGTACTTGCGAACATCCTCCGCTGAGAGTTCAGTCGGGGATCGGGAGAAGTGGCGCGCGAACTGTGAAACCTGCAGAACATACGAGGCTTGGGTGTTCGCAGACAGATTCCTGATCTGCATGTCTTCCGTCATTCGTTGACGCAGAGGGGTCATGGGGAGCTCCATTGCCAGAGGGGTTACGGCGCTGACGCGCAACGCCACACTGACTTAGAGCAAATGGTCGGACGAAGTCGCCCGGACGGTCAGATCAACCACGACGTCAACCGCAAGACCCGAAACGCTGGGGCCGCACCGATCCCGCGTAGCGGGTTAGTCCAATGTGCAATATAGCAGGTTCATCATAGTTTCGGCCGCCGCTGTGTCTGGCGGAATACCATTGAGCCGAGCGCTCGGCGCACTCGATCGACGACCGCGTTCGTGCAGGTAGGAACGCCCTTCTTTCCGCGCTAAGGAAAGCCGGCGCCCGTCGGCGGCGCAATGCGGGAAAGGAAGGCGACCATGGGGCTGAAACTCTCGGAGGCGCAGGCGATCGTGGCGGCGGCGCTGAAATACGCGCGCGGGAACAAGCTGAAGCCGATGGGGTTCGTCGTGCTCGACGAACGCGGCGCGCTGCGCGCGGCGGCCGTCGAGGACGGCACGAGCCTGGCCCGCTGGAAGGTCGCCTACGGCAAGGCCAACGGCGCGCTCAGCATGGGGGTCAGTTCGCGCAAGCTCAACGACATGGCGCTCGAGCGGCCCCATTTCGTCGCCTCGCTGGCGAGCATTTTTGCAGAGGGCGTGATCCCGGTTCCGGGCGGCGTGCTGATCCTGGACGCTGCGGGCGCCGTCATCGGCGCGGCCGGCGCCTCGGGCGACACCTCCGACAACGACGAGGCGGCGCTGCTCGCCGCCATCGCCGAGGCCGGGCTCAGGAGCTGAACAGAGATTCTTAGGCTGGCCAACGGAATAAGCGAGACAAATTCACCACAAAGAACACCAGGAACCACGAAGACGCACCAAGAACCCTGTCGTTTTGTCCTTCGTGCCCTTTGTGGTGAAAGTCGAACTCCAACTCGGTTCCTTCGTCGGCCGGCTAGACTAAAGGAATCTGCATTGCGATCGAGCGCCGGAGTTTATCCGCGTCGTTGCGCTACACGGGGCCCGGACCCGCCTGATGGGGCGGCTCGGACCGGCAGAAGGCATGCCGTCGGCAGGACCCGCTCCAAATCCGGTCGATGGCGCCGGCCCCATTGACGACGGGTCGGCGAGACGAGACCATTGACGGCGGGAGCGCGTCGAGGGCGCGCCCCACGCGGTCGAGGCGCCGATGAGCCAGGCGACGGGGACGGTCGAGGATAGGTTCTGGCCCGGTCGCCTCTCGGCGAAGGCGGTGGGGCCGCTGCTGTTCGGCTTGCGGCTCTGGGCCTCCGTCTGCCTCGCCCTCTACGTCGCCTTCGCGCTCCAGTTGAACGACCCCTCCTGGGCCGGCACGACCGCCGCGCTGGTCTGCCAGCCGCAGCTCGGCGCCTCGCTGCGCAAGGGTTCGTTCCGCCTGATCGGGACGGCGGCAGGCGGAGCCGCGATCGTCGTCATCGCCGCATTGTTCCCACAAGACCGGGTCGGCTTCCTGGCGGGCCTCGCGCTGTGGAGCGCGGCCTGCGGTTTCGCCGGCGGGTTGCTCAAGAACTTCGCCGCCTATGGCGCGGGCCTCGCGGGATTTACTGCCGGGGTCATCGCCGGAGACGTGTTCAGCCCGGCCGGCGGGGCGAACGACCAGGTCGTGGTCACCCTGGCCATCACCCGCATGATCGAGATCGCGCTGGGGATCGTGTGCGCGGGCGTTGTCCTCGCGCTGACCGACCTCGGCGCCGCCCGGCGGCGGCTCGGCGTCGAATTCGCCTCGATCGCCGCGGGCGTCCTCTCGGGTCTGGCGGGCGCCGTCTCCGCGCCCAATCCGCTCGATCCGGCGGCGCGCGCGGCGCGACGCGAGATCATGCGCCGGGTGATCGCGCTCGATCCGATGATCGACACGGCGCTCGGCGAAGCCTCCGACCTCCGCTATCGATCCCGCATCCTCCAGGCGGGCGTCGGCGGCCTGATCACGACGATATCCGCCTGGCGGACCATGGCGCTCCATCTCGGCGCCGAGCCGCGAACGGAGGACGACGACGTCGTCGGCGCGGTCGAGGCGATCCTGCAACGCCTGGCGACGACGCCCGAGGACGCCGAACGCGGCGCCCCCGGCTTGAGGGACGCCTGCGACGCCGCCGCCAAGGCCGCCGTTCGGATCGAGGCCCGCTCTCCCGCGTCGCAACTGCTCGCCACCGCCGCCGCCGCGGGCGCGATCGGCGCAGCGCGGGCTTTCAACGGATTGACGCTGATCGTCGATCCCAGGCGCACCCGGCGCGAGGACGCCCTGGCCCGGCTTCACCTCCCCGACTGGCTGCCTCCGACGGTCGTCGCCGTGAGGGCCTTCGTGACGGTCGGCGTGGCTTCGCTGTTCTGGATCGCCACCGCATGGTCGAGCGGGCCGCTCGCCATCACGTTTGCGATCATCGTCGCTGTCCTTTTCCCCCTGCAGGGCGACCGCGCCTATTCGGCCGCATTGATCTTTCTCTTCGGCTGCGTTCTGAGCGCCGCCCTTGCCGCGATTCTGATGTTCGGCGTCCTCCCCGCGGTCACCACGTTTCCCGGTCTCTGCCTCGCGCTCGGCGCCGTTTTGCTTCCGCTCGGCGTTCTGGTCGCGTGGCCGTGGCAACCGGTGTTTTTCGGCGCCGGCGTCATGAACCTGATCCCGTTCCTGTCGCTGAAGAACCTGACCACCTACGATCCGGAGCAATTCGCCAATACCGTCGTCGCCATCCTTGCAGGGATGGCGGTCGGGACGATCCTGATCCGCCTCATCCCGCCGCCCTCTCCCGCCACCCGCACGCGCCGGCTGCTCGGCTTTGCGCTGGCCGACGTCAGAGCCCTCGCCGCGGGGCGCGGGACGCGGTCGAGGCGCGTCTGGACGGACCACATGGTCGCCCGGATGGTCGCCCTCCCCGACGCGGCCGAACCGGTCGAGCGCTCCAAAATGGCCTCGGCGCTCGCGGTTGGCTTGCAGGTCATTCGCCTGCGCACGGTCGGGCCGCGGTTCGCCTCCGACGCGGCGATCGAGGCGGCGATGCGGCCGCTCGCGGAAGGGCGCGTGCCGGCCGCGCTCGCGGGCCTCAAGGCGCTCGATCGCGAGTTGACGGCGGCCGCTCCGGAGGCCAGCATCGTCCGGCGGCTGCGCGCGGTCGTGCTCGCCATGTCGGAGGAACTGGCGGCGTTTCCGGAGTTCTACCAGCAGCGAGGCCGGGCATGAGTTTCGGCGATGTCGATGTTTTCGGTCTTTATGTCGCTCCCGCGGCGCCAATCCTCCTCATCGCCGCCGTCGCCTTCGTCGTCCTGCGCCGCGCGACCGAAGCTCTTGGGATCCTGAGGCGGGTCTGGCATCCGGCTTTGTTCGAATTCGCGATCTATGCCATTCTCGCTTCGGGCCTCACGCTCTGGCTCGCCAATCGAGGGGGGTGAATGTCGACCCTCGACAGAGATGCGACCGCCGTCGTCGCCGCGCCCGCCAAGGGCGCCGCCGTGCGCACGCACCCCGGGCTGCGCAGCGTCGTCCGCGTGGCGGTGACGCTTGCGGCGGCGGCGATCGCCGTCGCGCTCGGCTTTTTCGCCTGGCGCGCCTATATGGGGACGCCGTGGACCCGCGACGGAACGGTGCGCGCCTATGTCGTGTCGATCGCGCCGCAGGTCGCCGGACAGATTGTCGAACTCCCCGTCGGCGACAATGCGTTCGTCCACAAGGGCGATCTTTTGATGCAGATCGACCCGGCGAGCTACGCGCTCGCCGTGCGGCAGGCGCAGGCCAGCGTTCAGCAGGCGAAGGCCCTGGCGCAGAACGCCGACGCCGAATGGGCGCGGAGGCAGAAGCTGAACGACCTCGCCGTGACGCTCGAGGAGCAGCAGACCTACGCCAGCAAGTCCTTGAGCGCGCTGGCGCAATACCAGCACGCGCTGGCCGATCTGGACACCGCGCGCCTGAACCTCAAGCGCACGCGGATCGTCTCGCCGGTCAACGGCTACGTCACCAACCTCGAGACCCAGGTCGGCGACTACGCCAATGTCGGCCAGGCGCGGCTGGCCCTGATCAATACGGATTCCTTCTGGGTGGACGCCTATTTCGAGGAGACCTTCCTTTCGCAAATCCGCGATGGCGACGCGGCGAAGGTGAAGCTCATGGGCTATCCCGAGGTCCTGCGCGGCCAAGTGCAGAGCCTTGCGCGCGGCATCAGCGTCGCCAACGCCGCGCAATCCGCTTCGGGCCTCGCCGAGGTCAATCCGGTCTTCACCTTCGTCCGCCTCGCCCAGCGGGTGCCGGTGCGCATCCGCCTGGAGGCGGTTCCCAGCGATGTGCGGCTGGTGGTCGGCATGACGGCCACGGTTACGATCGTACCGGGCGATCGGGCGGCGGCGGCGGCCGGCCCGGCGGACGCAACGCCGCGAGTCGCCGCGACCGGGGCGGACGGCCCCGCTGCCGTGGCGCCGGCCGGCGCCGCGAGCGCGGCGCCGCCTCCGGTTTCGGCCAGCCCTGCCCTGCCCCCGATCGCCGACGCCGGCGCGGCGGCGATCCTGCCGCCGCTGCCCGCGGCGCTGGCGCCGCTGGCCGCTGGCGCGGCGAGCGGCGCAAGCGGGCCCGCCGCGACAGCCCCTTCGCCCGCAGCGTCTCGGGTCAGGCGCACGGGGCACGGCGCCAGCGCCCTCTGGCCTGGCGGTGACGCCGGCCGCGGCGCAGCCTGCGGCGCAAACGGACGCGGCCACGGCCCAGGCGACCCAGATCCTTTCCGACGAAGCCTTCGACCGCACGCTCGACCTCGAGCCGACCGTCGCCGCCCCGCCGCAAAGGCACGCGTCCGAAACGCTTCGCCATCGCGGCCGGCGTTATTGGGAGCGACGATGAAACGAGCCGGGAGAGATGAACGCGCATCTTTCAGCTCTCCGTTTTCTATGGTCATAGGCAACCACTCAGGAGAGCGGAGATATGTACTCAGCTTTGACACGGATCGTTGGGTGGTGCCTGACACCGTTTTTGACGCTTACCGTTTGTGAGACAGCAGGATCGCAGGAGATTGTCTCAAATCAACCACTGAAGGCAGATGAGTTAATCGCTACTTTTCTTATACTTGGATTTCGTAAAGTATTCCAGTAGATCAGATCATAACGAGAAACGATCCCGAAAAGGGCGGTTGGTCTATTGATCCAACTGCGGCGATGGCCGCTGTTCTCGGATAAAAAAGGAACAACAACGAAAAATTTTCTGAGCTTCATGATGTCATGGTCTCTTCGTGATCCCGGCGCTACAAAATCATGGTTAAAATCTAACGCTAGCGACTTACAGGACGAACTTGTCTCATGGCAAAAAGAGTATGGAAAGGTCGCTTTTTATGTATCTGACAACGACATCACATACGGAAAGTCGAGCGACGCCGGGAGAAAATTAATAATTGGTGATATAGCGAAAGTTGGTGCAACACCTTATGCAGATGACAGTCGACACTTAAAGACGGTCGGTTGGAAGAGCGATATAAACATAGACCCGAATGGTATCGGCACTATTATCGCAATAAATAAGACTTTGACCCAAGGACTTAACTATTCACAGAAGGGAGAGGTTCCAAAATTTATCATTAAACGCGAAATTCGCTACGGATCTGGAAAATGCGATACCGTTCCAATCAGTTTTATTAAGTCGGATTCTCGGGAGCTAGACAAGATTTCCGCCGTTAGCAACGGAGTACAAATTGCTTCTTCGCAGCTTCCGGTAGCCGCTTCTTTACTGGTTGGCGAAGGTGACGCGGGAATTGGAATTCCATTGGCATTCACTTCAACCGAAAAGAGATTAACAGTGGTGCCAACACTTTCCCGCAGCTACGACATATATTGGCTTCAATTTGCGGTAAACCCAAGCGAAGAATTGGTTGATAACATCAATGAATTACGTTATGATGTAGAACTTGAGACAAAAAATAGCATCGTATTGGACATCGTACCTATAAGAGTTGGTATTGAGGAAAACGTGACCAACAAAGGGGCGATTCCTGAAGTGAGGATTGGAGATGTCGAGGTTGGAGAAATGTTCTCCAGGACGGTTGAATATAAATTCATCCGCCCCACAATTATTGGTCATGGAGTACAGACGTCCAGCTTTGGCTGGATTTTCTCTGATGAGGCGGTTGATGCTTCGACTAAGAGAATGTTTGCGGTTGCGGGGGTGCCGAAGGGGACAAGGGAAGCTCAACACAAAAATGCAAGTTACGGCTAGGTTTAAAGGATACCTAGGCACAAATTTAGCAAGCGAATGGGGCTCCACGGGGCGGACCGAGTATGCAATTCAGCTTCCGAGATAACATTTGTGCTATCACCTTACTGCTTCCCGGGAACTGCTGCCAAGAGAGTTTCTTCGATTCCGCGATTTCCGGTGACACGCCCGCCTTTACCTTTTTGCGCCCGTCCTGCGATGTCGTCACATGGGAGCGATGATCGCCGAAATCGAACCTGCTACGAATGGCTCGAAAGCGGTCGCGCGACGTGTTATAGCTTGAAAGTCATGGCGAAGACCCTCAAAGCGTCATCCGGAAAGCATGTGGTGAAAGCCTCGCCCGTAACCACGAAGGTGGTGCATAGCGCGACGACGGGCCGCTCTGTGGCGGTCAAGGGCATCGGCGCGCTCAAGGACAACGATCTCAAGATCAAAAAGGGTGTGAGCCCTTCTGAAGCCGATCGCCAGACAGGCTCTTGCCCCGCGGTCCGAAAAACGCAAGACCGGAATTACGCTGACGCGACCGCCTTTAGCCTTACCATAGCCCGACGACCCCCGCCAAAACGCGGGCCCAAACTGAAGGCGATGCCACCCGCTCCTCAAAAGCGATTTAGGGGCACATCACCATAACCGACCATAACCGACGCGCGATGTCCTCAATGGGCGGTGCGCCGGAGCGGTGCGCCGGAGCGGTGCGCCGGAGCGGACCGCGGCAGGGATCGGCGGAGCGGCGGAAATTCGGGCTCCCCTTCTCCCATCGGGAGAAGGTGGCGCGGAGCGCCGGATGAGGGGACTGCGCTCAATGATTTTGGCGTAAACCCCTCATCCCCGCCCTTCTCCCTGACGGGAGAAGGGAGCCCGCGCCCCGTCGGTCCAGAGCCCGTCGTGCAAACTGAAGGCGACGCCAACCGCTCCTCAAAAGCGATTTAGGGGCACGTCATCCGTAACCGACCCGCGATGTCCTCAATGGGCGGTGCGCCGGAGCGGACCGCGGCAGGGATCGGCGAAGCTGCGGAAATTGGGCTCCCCTTCTCCCATCGGGAGAAGGTGGCGCGGAGCGCCGGATGAGGGGACTGCGCTCAATGATTTTGGCGTGAAACACAGTCCTCATCCCTGCCCTTCTCCCGACGGGAGAAGGGAGCGCGCGCCCGATCCGTCGAGAGCCCGTCGTGAACGTCGGCGTTGAGGCGCATCGGCCCTTTCGGAGACCGCCCGCTTCTTGCGCAGCGCGGGCGTCCCCAGGCTGGCGGATCATCTGATTGCCGCTCCGGAAAAGCAACAATTCCTTGACTTGCGTGGAGTTTTGTGTTCTCCTTTTGTTCCTATCCTCGCAACGGAGACCGCCCGCGTGTTCGCCTGTCTCGACGCCCCCCTTCCAGCCGCCCCCTCGCCTCAGCCTGCCGACTCGCGCGCCGCGCGCCTCGCGAAATTCAAGCGGGAGCAACTGATCGTCGATTTCCTCAATCGCGGCGTGTCGGTCGCCGAGATCGCGGCGCAGATCGGGGTCGGCGAGAAGCGCATGCGCGTCGTCATCCGCGAGATTTTGGCCCGCCGCATGCCGCAGCCGCCCGAGGAGTTTGTCGCGATCCAGGTGAGCCGGCTGAACGAGGCGCTGCTGGTCGCCTACGGCGCCATGTCGGGGACGAACCTCAGGGCGGTCGACCAGGTGGTCAAGATCGTGCGCGAACTCGACCGCTATCATGGGCTTTCCGCCGTCGCCGGCCGGCGCCGCCGGGAGCCGGACCGGCTTGCGGCGCCCGCCGAAGGGACCGCCGCCTATGGCGGGGCGCTTGTCTGCCGCGCCGAACTTGCCCTGCCGGACGTTGAGGATCTTGCGTTCGCACAAGAGGCGCAGAACCCCCTCGCCGCGCCTGAGCGGGGCGAGGGTTGGCCCCCGGCGGTCGACGCTCGCCCGCAAATTCCGGCGCAAACCCTTGGAAAGATTGAATCCGCGCCCGAGCCAGCGGAGGCTGTGGCGCCTCCACGAGCGGCCGTCATCGCAAGCGACCCCCGGACTTCGATCCTGACTTCGATCCGGGGGGACGCGGCGAGCCAGCAGAACGGCGAATGTCCCACGGCCTCGGGATCGCCACGCCCCTCCGGGGCTCGCGATGACGTTGAGGACCGTGCGGTGGGGCGGCGCATGCCGGCCCCGCCTCGGCCCGACGCTCGCCCGCAAATTCCGGCGCAAACCCTTGGAAAGATTGAATCCGCGCCCGGACAAATTGCCCCAAGCCCGGCGGCGAAGGACCCCCTCGACCTCCCCGGGCTCTTGACCCGGGGATCACGGAGAGACGGCCGGACCAGCCTTCTGCCCGTCGTCGGCTACGGGATGCACACATCTCCCGCAGCCCTCTGCCGCCATGCCCCACGCTTGGAGGGCGGCTTCCTCCCCCCTTGTGGGGGAGGATCGAGGAGGGGGGTCGCGCCGAACTCGGACAGTTCGGAGCCCTTCCAGCGCCAGATGAGAAGTGAGCGCGACCCCCCACCCTATCCCGCCCCCACAAGGGGGGCGGGGACGCCAGCCGCCGTTGAGCGGAGCCCGACCGCTAAAAGATGTGTGCATCCCGTAGCCGTCGTCGGGGAGAAGGGACAGTTGCCGGCACGCGACGCTCGCCCGGAAATCGCGCCGCAACGCCTTGAAAGGATTGATTCCGCGCCCGGAAAGGGCGAGCCCTCCGACCTGGCGCCGCCTTCAGCTCCTGACCTCCCTGTCGTTCGCGTGGCCGTCCCGAACTCCGACCGGCGTCAGGTTCGTGAACGTCCGGATGTTGCGGAACGGCATGGCGGCGGCATGAAGGCGCCCCGCAGCGGTAAGCGCCACCGCCCCGATTGACCGCGACTTGCTGCAGTGCGAAAGCGCTGAGGCGGACATTTTGAGAGCGGGCGATGACGACGACCTTGGAAGTTCTGGGCCTGGGCAATTCGCTGGTCGACATTCTCGCCCATGCGGACGACGCCTATCTCGACGCGCAGGAGATGGTGAAGGGCGCGATGACCCTGATCGACGAGGATCGCGCCGAGACGCTCTACGCCGCCCGGGTCGATCCGATCGTCATCTCCGGCGGCTCGGCCGCCAACACCATCGTCGGGGTCGCCTCGCTCGGCGTCTCCGCCGCCTATATCGGCAAGGTCAAGCACGATCCGCTGGGCCAGGCCTTTGTCGCCGACATCCGCTCGACCGGCGTGAGGTTCGACACCCATCCGGCCGAGCACGGGCCGGCGACGGGGCGCTGCTTCGTCTATGTCACGCCGGACGGCGAGCGGACGATGAACACCTATCTCGGCGCCAGCACCTACCTTTCGCCGCCCGACGTCGATGAAAACCTCGTCCGCGCGGCCAAGGTCGTCTATCTCGAGGGCTACATGTGGGACCGGCCGGCCGCCAAATCCGCCTTCCAGAAAGCGGGCGCGCTCGCCCACGCCGCCGGCGCCCGCGTCGCGCTGACCTTGTCGGATTCGTTCTGCGTCGACCGCTTCCGCGGCGAGTTCATCGACCTCATGCGCTCAAAGACGGTCGATACGCTGTTCGCCAACACCGACGAACTGCTGTCGCTCTACGAGACGCCGCATTTCGACGAGGCGCTCGACGCGCTGCGGGCCGAGGGCGTGCTCGGAATCGTCACCCGCTCCGAGAAGGGCTGCATCGTGGTCGAAGGCGAGAGCACGTGGGAGGCGCCCGCCTTCCCGATCGCGCGGCTCGTCGACACGACCGGCGCGGGCGACATGTTCGCCGCCGGATTCCTCGCCGGCCTCGCGCGGGGCCGCGACATGACCACCTGCGGCCGGCTCGGCGCGCTGGCGGCCGCCGAGATCATCCAGCACCTCGGCGCCCGCCCGCAGGTTTCGCTGAAGACGCTCGCGGCGGAGAACGGGCTTTTCCTTTAAGAGGGGCGCGCGTGACCGACGCCTACATCCGCTACCCGAGCCAGATCTACGGCCAGACCCACCCCGCCGCGATCGGGGCGATGGCGACTTTGCTCGGTCGCAAGGTCCCGCCCATCGACGCCGCGCGCGTCCTGGACATTGGCTGCGGCGAGGGGATCAACCTGCTCGCCATGGCGATCGCCGCCCCGGGCGCGGAATTCATCGGGGTCGACATTGACGAGCCGGCGATCGCGCACGCGCGGACGACGGCGACGCAATGCAGCGCCGGCAACGCCGCCTTCCACGCCCTCGACCTCTCCGATATCGACGTCCGGTTCGGCGACTTCGACTACATCATCGCCCACGGCGTCTACGCCTGGACGCCCGACGCTGTCCGTACGGCGCTGATGCGCGTGATCGGCGAGCGCCTCAGGCCTCAGGGGCTCGCCTTCGTCAGCTTCAACGCGCTGCCCGGCGCCCGTCTCAGGCAGGCCGTTCGCGACATGCTGGTGACGGTGACGGACGGCGTCGACGACCCGGCCGAAAAGCTCGCCGTCGCGCGCGCCTTCCTCGCCGAGCAGATCGAGGCGTGGTCGGACACGGAAGCCGACGAAAGCGCGCTGAAGAGCGTGGCGAAGGGGATTCTCCGCAAGGCGCCCGAGGTGCTCTACCACGACGAGTTCTCCGCGGGCTATGCGCCCGAAATGCTCAGCCAGGTGATCGCGCGCGCGCGGCCCTTCGGCCTCGCCTATCTTTGCGACGTCGAGCCGAACGTCAGCGGCGAGGGGTTCTTCCCGACGGAAGCGTTCGCCACGCTGCGCGCACGCTCCGGCGGCGACTGGGCCCGCTTCCAGCAGTTCGCCGATTTCCGCGACCTGCGCCCATTCCGCAATGCGATCTTCGCCCGCGGCGGGCCGCCGGACCCTCGGCGCGACGCCGCCCGGTTGCGCGGCCTCTGGGCCTCAGCGGAGCTGACGATCGGGAACGCCGACCCCAATGCGCCGGAGGGAGCGGCGTTCGTCTCGAGCGGCGGCGCGAAGCTCGGCACCAACAGCGCGGCGCTCGCCGACTTTCTCACCCGGCTTGCCGAGGCCTTCCCGCTCGCCCTGCCGCTCGACGCGGAGCCGGAATTGGATGCGCTCGCCGATCGCCTCTACCAGCTGTTCGTCACCCAGGTGGTCCGCCTCTCCACGGCCCCGCAGCCGTTCGTCGCTAGACCCAGCGACCGCCCGAAGGCGAACGCGCTCGCGCGCGTTCAGGCGGGGCGCGGCGAGACCCAGCTCGCGACATTGCGGCACGCGATGATTCGCATCGATGAGCCGAGGATGCTCGCGTTCGTCCCCCTGATGGACGGGAGCCGGACGCGCGCCGAGCTCGTCCAGGAATTCGGCCGGCTGTTCGCCGTCGCTCAGGACGAGGCCGAATGGCGGCTGGACGAGTCGCTTGCCGAACTCGGCCGGCGCGGGCTGATGGTCGGATAGGTCAGCCCTATCGGGCGCGTGACGTCATCGGCTCGCGCGGCGGACATGGGCGGCGGCGGCCCGCGCGCTTACCTTCGCGCGCCGCCCGCCTGCGTCCAGGCGGCCATGCCGCCTCCGATGTGGCGGGCCGACGTCAGGCCCTTGTCCTGCGCGGCCTGCACCGCCATCGCTGAGCGTTCGCCGAAGGCGCAGTAGAAGACGATCGTCTTGCCGCTCACGGCCAGCTCGTGAATCAGGCCGCCGTCGTCGATGTTTTCGATCAGGTCGGCGTAGGGCGCGTGCAAGGATCCGGGTATGGCCCCTTTCCGCTCGCGCTCGCCCTTCTCGCGCAGGTCGATCAGGACGACGTCCGGGCGTCCGAGAAGGCCTTTCGCCGCCTCGGCGTCAAAGGCCCAGCCGCGGCGGGCGACCTCCTCCTGATGCAGGCCCTGATGGATGTTGGCGGGGACGGCCACGTCCATCATCTTCGGGTTCGGCAGGTTCAGCGACGCCATCAGCGCGGCGTATTCGTCGGCGTCGCGCACCTTGAGCCGCGGGTTGAAGCGCTTTTCCTCGGCGATGGTGCTGACCGTGTCGCCCTTGTAGTCGTGCCCCGGGAAGACCAGCGTCTCGTCCGGCAACCCGAGAAGCCGCTGCAGGCTCTGCCACTGCGCGCGCGAGTCGCCGTTCTGAAAGTCCGTGCGTCCGGTGCCGCGAATGAGCAGCGTATCTCCGGTGAAGACGCGGTCGCCGAACAAAAAGCTGTAGGAATCGTCGGTGTGGCCGGGCGTATAGAGCACGTCGAGGCTCATGCCCTCGATGGTCAGCCGGTCGCCGTCGCCGACCCGCATCGACACGACGTCGACCTTGCTCTCGTCGCCCATCACGGTCACGCAATGGGTGCGGTCGCGCAGCGCGCCGAGCCCGGTGATGTGGTCGGCGTGCAAATGGGTGTCGACCGCCTTGACCAGCTTGAGCTCGAGCTCCTCCATCAGCTTGACGTAGCGGTCGACCTTTTCGAGCACGGGATCGATGATCAGCGCCTCGCCGCCGCGCCGGCTCGCCAGCACATAGCTGTAGGTGCTCGAGACGCTGTCGAACAATTGGCGGAAAATCATGGTCCCCTCCCCGCTCCTTTTGGTCTATCGAAGATCCCCGACCCCGGACGCCAGCCGCATTCCGCTCCCCCGGCGTCAGCCGGGCTGCTTGGTGATCCGGAGGTAAGGCCGAGGCGCCGTCCAGCCGCTCGGGAACAGCGTCTTCGCGTCCTCGTCCGTGACCGAGCCCGCGATGATCACGTCCTCGCCCTGCTTCCAGTTGGCCGGGGTTGCGACCTTGTGTTTGGCGGTGAGCTGCATCGAATTGAGCACTCGAAGGATTTCGTCGAAGTTGCGCCCCGTGGTCATCGGATAGGTCAGCATCAGCTTGATCTTCTTGTCGGGACCGACGACGAACACCGAGCGGACCGTCTGGTTCGTGGCCGCGGTGCGGCCGTCCGACGTGCCCGGCTCCTCGGCGGGCAGCATGTTGTAGAGCTTCGCCACGTTGAGGTCGCTGTCGCCGATGATCGGATAATTGACCTTCGCGCCCTGCGTCTCCTCGATGTCGTCGAGCCAGCGCGAATGGCTGTCGATCGGATCGACGCTGAGCCCGATCAGCTTGGCGTTGCGCCGGGTGAACTCGGGCTCGATCTTCGCCATGTAGCCCAGTTCGGTGGTGCAAACGGGGGTAAAGTCTTTCGGGTGCGAGAACAGAATCGCCCACTGGTCGCCGATCCAGTCGTGAAAACGGATCGGCCCCTTGGTCGTCTGGGCGGTGAAATCCGGAGCAATGTCGTTGATACGAAGCGTCATGTGTCGTCTCCCCGCCGTCCCCCTTTGGACTGCGTGTGGCGGAATGTCGCAGATTTGCGACCTTGCGTCTGTAGCGAAAGCTATTCGCGGCCGAGCCGCTCAGCCCTTACCGCTGTTCCGGTCGAGTAGGAACTTCTTGAAGTCGCCCATGGAGGCGAACCTGAAGGCGCCCTGGTCGGTCTCGGCCTCGATCGTACCGTCAGAGAAGATCATGTAATTGGCGCCGCCGGACGTGTAGCGGCCGATCAGGGTCGGCGGCGCCTCAGGCGTCTCGATCGCCCGCTCGATCGCGGCGAAAGTCGGCAGGCGGCCCGCGCGGTTCTCGTTCAGGGGCTCCTCGACGACCTCTTCCGAGGATTCCGGCGCCTCGTGCTCCGGGGCCGCCTCCAGCTCTTCCGCCCATCCCTCCCCGATGGGTTCTTCGGCTCCAAACTCTGGTTCGGCCTCGGTGAAGGGTTCGATCTCCCCGGTCGCCTCCGCCGCCGTGAGCGGCGCTGCGTGTTCGGCTGCGAGCCCCTCCTCAGGCGCCCGCGGGAATACGGCCATCATTTCGGCGAGCGCCGGCGCCAGCGTGGAGAGGTTCGCAATGGCGGCAGCCTGTTCACGCACTGTTCGGCTCAGACGACCCAGCCGGAAGACGACGACGCCGAGGGCGAAAACGATCACCGCCGCGACGACCGCAACAATGCCGGCGCAGGCGTAAACCAGTCCCATGCCGGTCGGAACCAGATCGAGGCTCGTGTAGCCGCTCGCGATCCCCGCGGCCAGCAGGACGAGACTGAGAAGGAAAACGAGGACGACCATGAAATCCTGTCGCTATTTGCCTTGTGATCGGGAATGGCGCGCTAGCGGGCCGCGCGCGAGCCAAAAATGGCGCTGCCGACCCGGACCGCGGTCGCGCCGAGCTGAACCGCCAGCGGCCAGTCTGCGCTCATTCCCATGGAAAGCTCGCCAAGGCCGTTGCGCCTGGCGATCTCGTGAAGCAGGGCGAAGTGGGGCGACGCCTGCTCTCCGATCGGGGGGATCGCCATCAGCCCTTCGATCCTGAGACCGTGGACATCGCGGCAACGGGCGAGGAAGGCGTCGGCCTCCTGCGGGAGGATGCCCGCCTTCTGCGGCTCGGCGCCGGTATTGACCTCGACATAGAGGCCCGGATGCTTGCCGATTTGCTGGATCTCGTGGGCGAGGGCCGCCGCGATCTTCTCCCGGTCGACCGTCTCGATCACGTCGAAATGCTCGACCGCCTCGCGCGCCTTGTTGCTTTGCAGCGGCCCAATCAGGTGCAGTTCGATCGCTTTGCCAAGCTCTGCAGCGCGGGCCCTGAGATCGCGCCATTTCGGGACCGCCTCCTGCACCCGGTTCTCGCCGAAAACCGTCTGGCCGCCGACCGCGATCGTCGGCCAGACTTCGTCGGCCGAAAAGGTCTTGGAGACCGCGACGAGCTTGACCCCGCTGGCGTCGCGGTCGCAGTCGCGCGCCCGTCGCGCGATCGCCGTCCGCAAGGCCTCGAGATGCGCAACGGCGTCGAGCGGATCGGCGGGATGGGCGAGGTCGGTCAAGGTCGTCTCCTTTCGCGGCGCCCGCGCGCCTTGCCAGAAGTTTGCTCGATGTACAACTTGACGCGGAATGCCCCGTCCCCTATAGACCCGCGACCCAACAAGCTAGGGCCGGACCGACCGGCGGGACGCTTTCTTGACCGAGGCGGCCCGTTTTTCGTTTGTCAGGCCTCGCGTCCAAATTGTTTGCGAAGGATTTTGCGCGATGTCACGCCGCTGCGAGCTGACAGGCAAGGCCGTTCAATACGGCAACAAGGTCAGCCACTCCAACCGCAAGACGCGCACCCGCTTCTTGCCGAACCTCGTCCAGGTCACGCTGCTTTCGGATTCGCTCGAGCGGGCGGTGCGCCTGCGCGTCAGCGCCGCGGCGCTCCGTTCGGTCGAGCATCGCGGCGGGCTCGACAACTTCCTCGTCAAGGCGCGCGATATGGAACTTTCCGAGGGCGCCCTGAGCCTCAAGCGCGAGGTCGAGAAGAAGCGCGCCGAAGCCGAGCCGGAAGCGAAGGCGGCGTAAGCAGCGCGACAGGGGCTTTAGCGCGCGATCGCTGATTGCCCCACAAGGCGGCCGTCAGGACGCTCATTTTCGGACGGGTTATCGCTCCGTAGGATCCGTACTCCGACAGGCGATGGAGCGCGCGGGTATCGTGCGCGCAGCGCGTCAGGCGCCGCCCCGCTTCAGCCCCGCCGCCTCGCGCGCCAGCCTCTCCACCGTGGCGTAATCGCCTTTCGCCAGCGCGTCCTTCGGCAGCATCCAGGAGCCGCCGATGCAAGCGACGTTGGGCAGCTTGAGGTAGTCCGGCGCCTTGGCGAGGTCGATGCCGCCGGTCGGGCAGAAGCGCAGGTCGGCGAGCGGCGCCGCCAGCGAGGCGATCAGCCTTGTCCCCCCGACCGCCTCGGCCGGGAACAGCTTCAACGAGCGAAAGCCAAACTCACGCAGCGCCATAGCCTCGGAGGCGGTGGCGCAGCCGGGCAGGAACGGGACCGGAGCGGCGGCGGCGGCCTCTGCCAGCGCTTTCGTGCACCCCGGGCTCACCAGGAAGCGGGCGCCCGCCTCGACGGCCTCGCCGATCTGAGCCGGCGAGGTGATCGTGCCGGCGCCGACCACGGCGCGGGGAACCGCCTTGGCGATGGCGGCAATGGCGCCGAGCGCGCTCGGCGTGCGCAAGGTGACCTCGATCGCGAGAAGGCCGCCGGCGACCAGCGCCTTCGCCTGGCCGAGGGCGTCCTCGACGCTACGGACCGTCAAGACCGGTATGACCGGCGCGAGCGCCATGATTGCGGCGGATTCCGCGTCTCGTGAATAGTGCGTCATCGGCGGCTCCCGGCTGTCGGCTTTGAAGATGCGTGGCCTTCGCCATAGCACGCCCTTTGCGGCGCGCGCGAGGCTCGCCTGCAGGCTCGAATTCGACTAAGGTCGTCGGCTTACGGACAGCGGGGCCCCTTGAACGAGACGTTCGATCTTTCCCTCTACAAGGAAGCGCTGCTGTTTCTGGCGACGGCGGGCGTGATCGCGCCGCTGTTCTTTCGCCTGCGGATCAGTCCGGTGCTCGGCTATCTGTTCGCGGGCGTGGCGCTCGGGCCCTACGGTCTCGGCGCGCTCGCCCGCGCGACCCCCTGGCTCAACGCATTCACAATCGGCAACGTCGCGACAATCGACCGGATCGCCGGCTTCGGCGTGGTCACGCTGCTCTTCACCATGGGCCTTGAGCTGTCATTCGAGCGAATGCGGCGAATGCGGCGGCTGGTGTTCGGCCTCGGCCTGGCTCAAGTCGTCGTCACGACGCTGGCGCTGACCGCGGCGGCCTATGCGCTCGGGCTTGCTCCGGCCTCCGCCCTGATGATCGCCGCCGCGCTCAGCATGTCATCGACCGCGATCGTCATCCCCGTGCTCATCGAGGGCAAGCGGCTCGGGGCGACTGTCGGCCGCGCGACCTTCGCCGTGCTTCTGTTCCAGGACCTCGCCGTGGCGCCGTTTCTGGTGATGGCCGGCGTCTTCGCAAACGGGGCAAGCGGTCTGGGTCTCGCCCTGGTGGAGACGCTGATCCCCGCCGCGCTGGCCCTGGCGGTTCTGATCGTGTTCGGCCGCCTGGCGCTGCGCCCGTTCTTCCACTTCGTCGCCGAGACCCGAAGCCCCGAGTTCTTCATGGCGGCCTGTCTGCTTGTGGTGCTCGGCGACGGACTGCTCGCCGCGGCGAACCATCTGTCGATGGCGCTCGGCGCCTTCGTCGCCGGCCTTCTTCTCGCGGAAACGGAATATCGCCGCGAGATCGAGGTGACGATCGAGCCGTTCAAGGGCCTCATGCTCGGGCTCTATTTCGTGTCCGTCGGGGCCGGGATCAACCCAGCGCTGATCCTCTCCAACCCCGCCCTCATCCTTGGCCTTGCCGCGGCGCTGGTTGTTGTCAAGGGCTTGATTCTGTTCAGTCTGGCGCGCGGTTTCCGCGTACCCTGGCGCGCGAGCGCGGACATGGCGCTGCTGCTCGGGCCGGGTGGCGAGTTCGGCTTCGTGATGATTGGCGCAGCACTCGCGGGGGGCCTGATCGACCGGGCGCTGTCGACCACGCTGGTGACGGCGATCGCCGTCTCGATGCTGGCCATTCCTGCGCTCGCCAGGGTCGGGGCGCTGATCAATCCTCACACACGGCCGCGATCGGACGGGCCGCCGGAAGAAGCGCCGCCGGGAAGCGACGCCGCGCGGGTGATCATTGTCGGCTATGGCCGGGTCGGCGCGCTGATCGGCGACATGCTCGATCTGCACGCCATCCCGTTCATCGCGATCGATTTCGACGCGCGCGTCGTCGCCCGGGCCCGCGAGGCCGGCAAGCCGGTCTATTACGGCGACGCCTCGCGCGCCGACTACCTGCGCCGCTGCGCGGTCGAGACGTCGCGCGCGGTCGTGGTGACGATGGATTCGCCGCGCGCCAACGAGACGGTGGTGCGGACGGCCCGCATGCTGCGCCCGGATATCACGCTCGTGGCGCGCGCCCGCGACGCCGACCACGCTCACACGCTTTACGCGCTCGGCGTGACCGACGCGGTGCCGGAGACGATCGAGGCGAGCCTGCAGCTGTCGGAGGCGGTGCTGGTCGACATCGGCGTGCCGATGGGTCTTGTCATCGCCTCGATCCACGAGAAACGCGACGAATACCGGAAAATCCTGGCCGCGGCGGGTGCGCCGGAACGGCCCCGATCGACCCGCGGTCCGAGGCGGCGCTGACGGCGCTTTAGAGCAAGAAGATCTTTGGACGAATGGTGCGGCGCCCCGTTATCCGACCGCTCCCAAAGGCGTCCCACCGGTAGGGAACGGGTATCCCTGGCCGCGCTTTAACAACCCGGCCGCGCGCAGTCCCGCGCCCCGCTTTGCGCCGCCTGTTCCTTGCCTGATCCGACCTGATAACGACCTAATAACGACAGTTTTGACCACTGTTCCGACCCTGTCATGTTGCCTGTTCCGCGCCCGCTAGAGCCCGCAACCGACGGGTTGCAAACTCGGTAACACTCTGATATTGCTTGACTTTACGAAACAGAGCGCCGATCGACCCGCACAAGAATCCCCTACTAGCAGGCGGTTTGGATCGTCGGCGGCGGCCCGAGAGCGAGACGGTTGGGCCGATCTGGAGCGGCTTGAACCCGCGATCGTCTCATCCACGGCTCAGACTGGGAGGAGGCTGGCGCGGTGGGAAAGCCCCCGCTGACGGCGCTTCAGCGTTTGAGCGTAGCGGCCAGCGCCGCGTAGACCGCCATCGCGGCGCTCGCGACCACGTCCCAACCTGCGAAGGAAAGCCCAAGAATCCGAAGCTGAACCTCGTCGCAATTGACCACGCGGTCGGTGTTCAACGAGTTCATCAGGTCGCTGACGTTGACCGGGCCGCTGAGCGACCCGGTGCAGGCGGTCGGCCCCGTCCACCAGTGCTGCTCGACGCCGACGTGATAGAAGGCGAGGCCGACATTGGCGAGAAAGATCAGCGCCATGAGAACGAACAACGCCCGCGCCGCGCCGTTCGCCGAGCGGCTCGCGACAATGGCCGTCAGCGCCGCGAGCGGGGCGCCGGCGTAGAAGGCGTAACGCTCGGTGAGGCAAAGGTCGCAAGGGGCGAAGCCGTAGGCCTGGAAGATCCACACCGCAGCCAGAATCGCCAGCGCGCCGGCGAGCATCCACAGGGCCCGGCCGGCTTGCGAAGGCGGAAAGATCAACCCGATCGCCTGCATCAAAACACCTTGATGGCGATGACGAAGCCCGCGATCACCAGAGCGGCGAAGCCGCCGAGCACAGCCGCGAAATTGCGCTCCATCGCATTGCGAACCGGCTCGCCGAACCAGTGGAGCGCGCCGGCCACCAAAAAGAACCGCGCGCCGCGCGTCACCGCCGACAAAGCGACAAACAGCGCGAAGTTATAGCCGAGCAGGCCGCTGGTGATGGTGACGAGTTTAAAGGGGATCGGCGTCACGCCCTTGACCAGGATGACGAGCCAGCCCCATTGGGCGTAGGTCGCCTTGAGCGCGTCCATCTTGGCGGAGTAGCCGTAGAGGTTGATCAGCCACTGGCCGAGCGTGTCGTAGAGAACCGCCCCGATCGCATAGCCGAGCATGCCGCCGACGACCGAGGCGATCGTCGCCACAAGCGCGAAGCGCCAGGCGCGATGGGGATGAGCGAGCGCCATCGGCGCGAGCAGCACGTCAGGCGGGATTGGGAAAAACGAGCTTTCAGCGAAGGCCACCGCCGCCAGCGCCGCCTCGGCGTGCGGGCTTTGCGCGAGCGCTTTGACGCGGGCGTAGAGCGAGTTGAGCATCCAGGGATCCTTGCGGCGGTCAGACGTTTAGTCGGTTCTCGCCCGCCTGTCCACGCAACGGAGGAGTCGCCGTTCGCCTGTCTCGCAGCGGCGCTGGGCGGTCGAAGGCGCCAGAGGGGCGGGCGAAACCGAGCCGCGAACGTTGACCCTGCGCCCTGCCACCGCTTATATCGCCGTCATCCGCATCAACGCGGGCCCCTATGGCGGAACTGGTAGACGCGTCCGACTCAAAATCGGATTCCGCAAGGAGTGCTGGTTCGATTCCGGCTAGGGGCACCATTTCCAACACCACTCGGGACAAAACTGCGAACAATCAGTTTGCACCCGTCAAACCATCGGGGGTTTCGCCGGATTTCCAGCGCCGGACGCTGGTGTCAACGACTCCTCAGCTCTTGAATTTTCAGTAACGGCAAGCCGATAGCCGATCGCCTGATAACCGCTTCGGCGCTTCGGCGCCATTCGCGCGAGCACCGGAACATTCTTGTCGACATAATCGTAGATCACGGCCTCTTGCCTGGCGTCGTGAAGACGATGGAGACACCCCGCATATTGGGCCAGCGTACCTTTCCAAGCGACCGGCACAGTGAGAAAGAGGGTGTCGAGCTGTGGTGGAGCGGCGTCGACCTGCGCCGGCCGTTTCGACTCTTGTGTATACCGCCGCCGCGGCCGTTGCGAAGCCGATCTTGGCGACCGCATAGTTCAGCCGGACGCGGATGATTCGCTCGTCGAGGCGAAGCCATGCCCTGCCCGCGGATCGGCGATCGATCCGCCACAGCCAATGTCGAGGATCGAGATGCGCGAACACAGGGTCGCCGGTGGCCAGACTTACCGCGATGCCGGCGGTTCTTTGAAGCGAGGAAAGCGTGCTCAGGATCGCAAGGCCAAGGCCGTTCTCGAACGGACGCCCGTCCAGGGGTGGAGGACCTCGGACGAGGACGAGATCGTCCTGCGGCGCTGGCGCGGCTGCACCGAAATCCTCGACGTGGCTCCGCAGGATCGGGAGCGGGAATTCTTTGGCCTGTTCCGGGCGCGCTCGGCCAGCGGCAGCGCTTACGAAGTCGAGATCAGGAGCCTCGACCGGCCGATCAATTCCTGCGGCTGCATCGATCACCGGGTCAATAGCCTCGGCACGTGCAAGCATATCGAAGGCGTCCTCGCGGCGCTTCAGCGCGGCAGGAAGCGCGCGTTTCGGGCCGCGGCGACGACCGGAAGCCAGAAGATCGAGGTATTTCTCGATCGGAGCGCCGGTGCGACCCCGACGATCGCGTGGCCTTCGCAGGCCGAAGAGGCGGCGCTGTCGCCGGCCCGCGAGTGGGTGAAACCCTGGCTGGAAGGCAACCGAACGCTGTCGAAGGCGGCGGACAGAATAGAGAATCTGCTTGAAGCCTGGCCGAAAGCGCCCGCATCGGTCACGGCGGTGTTGAATGTCTCCCGGCATTTCGGACCCTGGATCGAGCGCGCGCGGCGCGAGGCGAACTGCCGGACAGCGCGGGCCGAATTCGAAGCCGATCTCGCCGCCGGCCGCGACACGATCGACGTGCTTGCCTATCCGCTGCTGCCCTACCAACGGCTCGGCGCCATGCACCTCGCCTTCGGCGAGCGGGCGCTGCTCGCCGACGATATGGGTCTCGGCAAGACGATTCAGGCCCTCGCCGCATGCGAACTCCTCGCGCGGCGCAAAGGAATCGAGCGGGTCCTGGTAGTTTGCCCCGCCTCGCTCAAAGCCGAATGGGAAGAGCAGATCGCGCGCTTCAGCCGGCGCTCGACCCGTCTCGTCTACGGCCCCCGCGCACAGCGGCTTGCCGCATACCGCGAGCCGACCTTCTTCACCTTGGTCAACTACGAACAGGTGCTCGGCGACGCCGACGACATCAACGCCTTTCTCCGGCCGGACATCGTCGTGCTCGATGAGGCGCAGCGCATCAAGAACTGGCAAACCAAGACGGCGCGGCGGGTCAAGTCGCTCAGCGCGCCTCACGCCTTCGTGCTGACGGGCACGCCGATCGAGAATCGCATCGACGAGCTTTATTCGATCGTGCAGTATCTCGATCCTGAAATCCTCGGCCCGCTGTTCCGCTTCAACCGGGACTTCTACGAGCTCGACGAGCGCGGCCGTCCGATCGACTACAAGAATCTTGCCGAGCTGCGCGAGCGGGTTGGACCCGTGATGCTGCGCCGGCGCAAGGCGGAGGTCGAAAAGGAGCTCCCCGGCCGCACGGTGAAGACTTATTTCGTGCCCATGTCCGAGGATCAGAAGACGCGCTACGAGGATTATCGGACGCCGGCGGCGCAACTGATTGCGCAGGCGCAACGGCGCCCCTTGCGGCAGCAGGAGTTCGACCGGCTTCAGCAGTTGCTCGCCTGTATGCGTATGACCTGCGACACGCCGGCGATCCTCGATCCTTCGTGCCGTGTCAGCCCCAAGCTCGAGGAGCTCGAGGGCATTCTGGAAGACCTTCTGGCCGAGGAGGGACGGAAGGTGATCATCTTCTCCGAATGGGAGCGGATGCTGACGATGGTGCGCGAACTCGTCGGCGAGATGGGCATCGAGACGGCCTGGCACACCGGCTCGCTGCCGCAGGATCGCCGGCGCGCGGAGATCAACCGGTTCAAGCAGGACCCCCGCTGTCGGGTGTTCCTGTCGACCGATAGCGGCAGCGTGGGACTCAATCTGCAGGTCGCGAGCGCCGTAGTGAACGTCGATCTGCCCTGGAATCCGGCGAAACTCGAACAACGCATCGCCCGCGCCTGGCGCAAGAACCAAACGCGCTCGGTTTCGGTCATCAATCTGGTGACCGAAAACAGCATCGAGCATTCGATCCTCCATCTCATCGGTCAGAAGCAGGCGCTCGCCGACGGCGTTCTCGACGGCGACGGCGATCTGGGCGCGCTCAAGATGCCCTCGGGCCGGGGCGCCTTCATCGAGCGCATGCAGGCGATGATGGCAGAGCCGAGACGCTCGGCGCCGCGGGTTCTCTCCACCGAAGAGGCTTTCGTCGCCGATCTCGTCCGCCGTCTGGGGGATGACGCGTTGCTGGTCGAAGCGCGCAAGGGCGCCGACGGCCGCACGAGCCTACTGGCGGTGCTCGACCTCGATGCGCACGCACTCGCCGCCGAAATCGACCGCGGCGCCGGCGGTCTCGATGTCGAGTTCGTCGACAAGGCCGCATGGTCGACGATGCGGCGGCTCGCCGCCGCCGGCCTGCTGCATTTCACGCACGAGGCGCGGCTGCTGCATCGCTCGCCCGCCTTGGCGCCCGATAGCCCCGAGCCGAAGCCGGACGAAAGTCGGGGCGCAGCGGCGATGGCCGACGCCGATCGTTGGTTGAGGATGGCCCGGGTGCTGTTTGCGGGCGGCTTCGCCGACGAAACGTCTCCGCTGCTCGGCAAGTGCCTGCATAGCGTAGCCTTGGCGCTGTTGGCAAAGCGCGGCGAAGCCACGGCGGCCTCCGGGCCTGACGACGAGATCCGGCGTCTCGTCGACAAGGCGGCGTTGCCGGCCGAAGCCTTGACGGTTCTCGAGGCGACGAACTCCGCCGTCGCCGCAGCGACCGCCAGCGCCGTCGAACCTCTGATCGCCGCGACGGCGCGGATCCTGGCGAGCGTCGGGAGGAACGAACCCGGCCTCTACCTGCGGCCAACCTCGTAGCTTCCGGCCCGCAAGCGCCGCCCGATCCCTTGGGGCCAGTGTTGTCGCCGGAAACGAGAACGCGCCAGAGCGGTCGCCAACCAATGCGAAAAATCATATTGGAATTTCAATGATATAGGTGTTCGCAGATTTATCCCGAGTGGCGCACCAGTCTGAAAACTAAAGCCAATTTTGGCCTTTTGCCAAACTCCTCCGATCGGAAATGACGCCAAAATCGGCCCATGTCGGCGCCGCGTCGACGCCAAAAAATCTGCGTGGCTCATTTCGCGCGCGGCCTGGCGCAATGCCAGGTTCCACCGGAGCGAGCGACACAGCGGCCGAGACCCCTTTCCGGCAAGGAAGACGCGCGGGATCGGACCTCGCGGCTGGCGCGCTCGGCTTCTGGGCCGGAAAAACCTCAGCTAGCCCCGCGGCGGCTGACGCGCGGGCAGTTTTGGTGGCCCTAATTGGAAGGCCTCCACGGGGGGACGAAGCGCAGGGCGAGACGGTCACCCTCCTCAAGGCGCAGCTCGGCGATCGTCGCCGGCGATGATCACGAAGGTCACGAACCCGGCCGAGCACCCCGATCAGCATCTGGCGCGCCTGCTGCTCCACCGTCTTGATCACGGCCAACCGCCTCTCGACCTTCGGGCGGCTCATCGCCTCGCAGATCGCCTCCGCGTCGGCGGCGTCGTTCTTGCCGCGACCGACATACGGCTTCACGTATTGCGGCAGGATCAGAGCCACCTCATGCCCGAGCGCACGCAGCTCGCGCGCCGATCCGCGTCGGCGAAAGCTTGGAAAAGAACGTCGCCATGTCGCGCCGCCTCAGCTTACGCCGCAAGTCGGACTGCTCTGCCTCATCGACCCCGTGCCGTTGAAAAACACTCTTGGACGTATCCAACCCAATGCGAATAAGGTGGCGCACGGACGGCTCCCTCGTTTGACTGATCTTCGACAGCCTCATCCTGGCACATCCGATGCCGTCGAGGACCGTGCATCTAATAGACCGCAGCAAACATCACAGATCCCGCCGTTGCTTTTTGCCAACGGCGTCACACTGCCGCTTTGCGCAAGGCCAAAGAACCAGCATTCCTTCTCGAGGCGAGCAATATGCCGGCTTCGGCGCAGGACCGACTGTGGCGAGGACAACGTGTCCGTGAGGGTTATATAATCCCATCTGCAATTCTACGACCGGAGCCGAAACTCACTCTTTGGGCTGTGTCGTCGCCGCGCCATCCTCAAGGGCGGCGCAGAACTCGCGAAACGTAGCCGCATCCGCGTACGACTTCTGTGTTCCAGCTCGCGTGACAGAGAGCGCCGCGTATCGAACCGCCCAGTGCAGCGCGTCGGCGATATCGCCGCTTAGGGCATAGAAGTGCGAGAAGCTGCCGATGAACGCATCGCCCGCCCCGGTCGTATCGAATGGCTTGACTGGCGCGGCCGGGACGTGCGTCGCTTCGGTCTTCGTCACCAGCAGCACGCCATCGCTCCCCAATGTGGCGATCACGACGCGAATTCCGGCCGAGAGCAGCTTACGCGCTGCGCTCTCGATCTCGGCCATGGTCTCCGTGGGCAGGCCGGAGAGCAACGCTAGTTCGCTGCGGTTCGGAGTGAAGAACGTCACATCGCTCAGCTTCGCAAGGTCCAATTCCGGCGTCGCCGGCGCCGGATTTAGCAACACCGGTTTGCCGTGGCGCCCGGCGAACGCGATCGTGTGATAAACCGTCTCCAGCGGCACTTCGAGCTGCAGCAAGATCAGGTCGCAGCCGAGCAAATCGTTCGCCGCGGCGTCCACGTCTGACGGCGCCAGATGGCCGTTCGCGCCTTTGATGATCAGAATGCTGTTCTCGCCCGATGGCTCGACGAAAATCGGCGCCACACCGCTTGAAACGCCGGGCACGACATCGACGTGGCGCGTATCGACACCGTTGTTCTGGAAGTTGCGGATGGTGTTCTGGCCGAATACGTCATCCCCGACCTTGCTCACCATGAGCACTTCGCTGCCGAGCCGCGCGGCGGCGACGGCCTGGTTGGCGCCCTTGCCGCCATTGCCCATCTCGAAACGCGGCGCCTCGATTGTTTCGCCGCGACCGGGCATGCGCGTTACGTAGGTGATCAGGTCGACCATGTTGCTGCCGACGACGGCGATACGATTGCCCACTGGTCACAGACTCCCGATTGTTGCGTCCATCTTAGCGGCCGCGGCGCCGTCGAGATAACCGAGGCGGACGCGGAAGTTGGCGCTGGCTCGCGGCGCGAGACTGCGCACATGCCCGGCGCTCTTCTCCGTCAGATAGCCTTCCGGGTGGCAGGTAGACGGCAAGGCGACAGCCGCAACCTGAAGGTCGTCGTTGCGCAGCAGCCAACGGGCAGAATAAGGGAAGGCGTCGGGCGAGAACGACACCACGAGGCCGTCACCCTCCGGCCGGCGCATCATGACATGGGTCATTCCGGCAGAGTTGCGGCGCAGGTTGTTCAGATAGAAGACCTGCTCCGGATCGTACTTGAGCGACGGATTGAGATGCTCCATCCGGCCAGGATCGCGCGCGAGTTCTTCGAGCAGCGCGCGGTATTCGGGCGTGGGCTGCACAAAGCTCGGAATCGCCGTCCGCACGGCGACGTTCTCGGGCGTATACGCCGCCGCCTGCCGAATGTGCGCGTTCTCTATGAAGGCGAGATTGATGTGGCACATGTACATGAGATCCATGACTTTGCCGCCACGGTTCTCCACCGACATACCTATATCGATCAGCGTACAGTCTGGCCGAACCGTCACCGAAGGTCGCGCCCTATAGTGCGAGCCGAAGCCGGCGATGTATTCGTACTCGCTGGTCAGCCGGAGGAACGCGCCCTCGCCGTCGTCGCCGAATTCCAGCGCAGCCGAATCCAGCGTAGCGCACGAGAACTCGCCATGCAGTTGGTGGTCGTCCTGCGAGCTTGGCACGCCGTTTCTCAGCAAACCGCTATGGAAAGCGAGGCACCCGTAGGTGTCGACGATCACTTTCGCCGGACGAGGCGCCGGATACGCGTGCCCCATTCCAAGCCGCACGCCGTCGAAACGCGCATCCCAAAGCATCTGTCCGAAATAGGGCAGCACGATAACGTAGCCGCGCCGGTTCGCTAGCCGCACCGCCTCGACGCCGGTGTCGTAGCGGAACAGCGACGCTTCCACGCCGTCCGACTCCAGGAATGCGCGCTCCTTCTCTTCAAAAAGCGCGTGCCTCAGGTGCACTTTGGCCATACGCGGCTCCTATATTGATCGGTTGCGCAATGCGTTGATCGCAATCACGATCAGCAGGAACGCTCCCCAAATGAAATCCACCAGGAAGTTGCTGAAGCGCAGCAGCTGAAATCCGCTGGACAGCAGCATCAGCGAGGCCAACGCGATCGCAACTCCGAGCACTGAGGCCTTGCCGCCGGCCGGGTTGGTTCCCCCGAGCACCGAGATGAGCACCGCCTCCAGCAGGTAAGACGTACCGTAATCGGCTTTCGCGGCGTTCACGCGCGCCGACAGGAGGATCCCCGCAATGCTCGCCAGCGCTCCGCTGATCGCATAGGAGATCAGGATCGCACGGCCCGTGCGGATTCCCGCGAAGACGGCGGCCTTGGGGTTGGCGCCGATCAGCTGCAGGTTGACCCCGAGCGGAGTGCGCGCCAGCGCCAGCGCCATCAGAACTGCGATCACCACAAACAGGACCAGCGGCAGGGCGACTCCGAGCAGCTTGCTGTTGCCGATTGCATCCCAGCCATTTGGGAAGCCGACGATCGCAGGGCCGCCTGAGAGCACGAGGCAGATGCCGACATAGAGCTGGCCGGTGCCAATTGTCGCCAGGATCGGCGTGATGCGCACCTTGGCGATCAGAAATCCGTTGACCATGCCGGCGAGCAAGCCGGTGCACACCGAGATCGCCACGCCCAGCGCCACCCATGCAAGCGAAAGCTGGGCGAGCGCAGGCCCCTGCGCGCCGCCCATCGCATGAAACAGCAGGCCAGCTAGGATGGCGGAAAGATTGGCGACGCCGATCACGGAGAGATCGATTCCGCCCGTCAGCATTGAGAGCATCATCGCCAACGACAACAGCCCGAGCTCCGGCGCCAGGAAGGTAAGCGATTCGAAGTTGTAGGGGCGCAGGAACTTTTCCGGGTTGAGCGCTGTCATCAGAAGGAAGATCAGCACCGCCAACCCGAGGAGCTGCAACAGGTTGGCTTGCCGACTTATGAAGCGGCGCAGGTCAATGTCGTGGGACATCGTCGTCGCTCCCCTCACGCCAGACGCTTGCGATCGCGCCAAGCCGTCGCCGCGGTGGCGACGATCACGATCGCGCCGACCGCGATGCGCTGCCAGGTCGTGCTGACGTGCAGGATAATCAGGCTGTTGTGCACCAGCACCAAAGTGAACACCCCGAGCATGGTGCCGAGCACGCTTCCGCGACCGCCGAAGATGCTGGCTCCGCCGAGCACCACGGCCGCCAGCACGTCTATTTCGGTACCGGCCAGGTCGCGTGGGTTGGCGAGCGAGGACATCGAGACGTAGAGCAGCCCGGCGAAACCGGCGAGCGCGCCAGAGAGGCAATAGGCGAAGTAGGTGACCCGACGAACGTCGAAGCCCGCCCGCCGCGCCGCCTCCTTGTCTGCGCCCATGGCGTACACGCCCCGTCCGATCATGGTGTAGCGAAGCAGCAAGTGCACAAGCAGCGCGAGCGCCAGATAGGTCACCGGCATGGCGCTGAGTTCGATGGTGGAGCCGTCCGGCTGCACCAGTTTCACCAAAGATAGGCTGGCGAAATGCATTAGCGATTGCGGCATGCGGTCGATATTGATGTTGGCGGTGCCGATCACCCCGAGCAAAAAGCCGCGCACCATCGTGCCGGTGCCGAGCGTGACGATCAGCGGGATCATCCGCATGCTGTCTACGAAGAACGCATTCAGCACCCCGAGCAGCAGGCCGATCAGCGTGGCGGCTATGAATGGCAGCGCCACGCCGGAGTATCCGGTGTTCAGCATGCCGAGCAGCGTGACGTACATCGCGGCCATGGCGAAGTACGGCACGGAGACGTCGATGCCGCCGGAGATCAGCACCGTCAGTACGCCAAGCGCCATGATGCCCGTGATGACATTGGCGCGCAGCAGGCTGAAGATGTTGGCGAGTTCCCACGCGGCCGGGTTGATGACGCCGATCGCGACGACGGCGACCAGAACCACGAGGAAGATGACGGTCTCGGATTGCCGCAACAGCTGGCTCATGCCAGGGCCTTCAATCTGTCGGCGACCAGCGCCTCGGTGACCTCCGACGTGGGCAAATCCTCGATGAGGCGGCCGCGGTGCATCAGGACAATGCGGCTGCAATTCTGCACGAGCTCCGGCACGTCATCAGAGATCATCAGCACGGCTAGGCCGCCGCTCGCAGCGAGATCGCGGATCTTGCGATGGATGCCGGCCTTTGAGCCGACATCCACGCCAACGGTCGGGCCGTTCAGGACCAAGATGCGCGCGTGGTTCATCAGCCACCGCCCGATCACCACGCGCTGCTGGTTGCCGCCGGACAGCTCGACCACCGGCCGATCACCGCTCGGTGTCGCGATCTGCATGTCCTTGATCATCGCCGACGAACGCTCGAGCGCTTGCGTGAAATCGATGAAGCCGTTGTGGGCGAGGGCGGCGTAGGAGCTCGCAAGCAGATTACGATTGATTGTGTGGGTCAGGAACAAACCCTCGCCCAGCCGGTCTTCCGGCACGTAGGCGATGCCCTGCGTTATCGCGTCCTGCACGCTGCCAAGCCGCACCTCCTGACCATCGATGCGAATGTCGCCGTCATAGTTCGGGTACATGCCGAACAACGCCGTCGCGAGTTCGGTTCGGCCGGCGCCGAGCAAGCCTGAAAGACCGACAATCTCGCCGGGGTAGATTGTAAGGTTGACGTCCACGAACTGGCCTGGCACGCCAAAGCCGCGGGTTTCGAGCCGCGGCGGCGGAAGGGTGGCCGGCCGCGTCCATCGATAAGTCTCGTCGGAAGGATCGTGGCCGGTCATGGCGCGGGTGATGGAGACCTCGTCCCACTCGCTCGTCGGACCTTCGCCCACCACACGGCCGTTGCGCAGCACGGTGATTCGCTCACTGATCTCCAGCATCTCGCGCATCTTGTGGCTGACGAACAGTATCGAGATGCCACGGCTCTGGATGTCGCGCACGACGGCGAACAGCGCTTCCACCTCTTTGCGAGTGAGCGCAGTCGTCGGCTCATCCATGATCAGCAGTCGCGGGTTCGACATGAGCGCGCGCGCAATGGCGACCAGCTGACGTCCGGATGTTGGCAGCGTGTCGAGGTCGGCTTCGAGGTCCAGTTGCACGTTGAGGCGCGCCAACGCCTCCCCTGCGATCTTGCGCATGTCCTTCCAGTTCACCAGCCGGCGTCGTTCGCGCAACTCTGTGCTCAGCGCCAGGTTCTCGGCCACGGTCAGCGTGCCGAATAGCGAGAAATCCTGGAAGATCACCTGGATGCCGTGAGCGATGGTGCTGATCGGCGTCAGCGGACGCGCGGGCGCGCCGTCGATGAAGAGCTCACCGCCATCGGGCTGGTAGACGCCGGAAATCACCTTGATGATTGTCGACTTGCCCGAGCCGTTCTCACCGGCAAGACAGTGGATTTCACCGGGGGCGATAGCCAGGGAGACGTCGTCCAGCGCTGTGACGCCCGCGAAGTGCTTGCTGATGTGGCGCAGTTCGATAAGCGGCGGAAGCATGCGATGGATTCAGTTCGAAATGCCGGGGCGCCCGGATCGACGCCCCGTTCCAGCCAATCAGAATTTGTACTCGTCCATATTGTCTTTGGTCACCGACACCCAACCTGCGCCATAGAGCAGGTTTGGCCGATCGGCCTGCGGTTGTGTTAGGTTCTCGTAGCCAGGCAGACCGAGGTTCAGGCCGGCCTTGAGCTCGCCTTTCTTGCCTGTCGCCGCCATCGCCGCGATGATGTTCATGGCGATGCCGGCCACCGCCGGATCCCAGAACTGAATGTAATTGATGTCGCCGGTCTTCAGGTACTCGCCTGCGACCGACACCAGACCTGTGCCGGCGAAGAACAGCTTGCCCTTCAGCCCGCGCTCGGCGATCAGCTTGCCGGCCCCTGCCGAAGTCGGCATCGGGCCGCCGAGCACGCCCTTGAGATCCGGATACGCGGTAAGGGCTTCCTTCAGCTTGTTGTAGTCCTGGGTCGCATCGTCGTATGTTTCGAGACGCTGCGTAGCAAGCTGCATCTTCGGGAAGTTGGCCTTCTGGTACTCGATGCCGCCGTCGATCCACTCGTTCTGCGACTGCGAGGTCAGGCTGCCGACGGTTGCGACATACTTACCTTCGCCGCCCATTTGCGCCGCCAGGCTCTTCATCAGCGCGGCGCCGTACGCCTTGTTGTCGAACGCCTCGATGATGTAGTCTGCATTCTGTAGATTGGAGGCCTCGTGCGCCACGACGATGATGCCGCGGTCGCGCGCCTTCTTCAGCACCGGCTCTACCGCCTCAACGGAGAATGGCACGATGCAGATGGCGTCCACGCCCTGCGCGATGAGGTTCTCGACCAACTGGACTTGCTCGGCGGCGTCGGCATGGCTCGGTCCGACCATCCATACATCATCGCCGGTGAGTTGCCCGAACTCCTTCACGCCCTCGCGCATGCGGTCGAACCAGGCGATGCCGTCGACCTTCACCACCGTCGCCATTGTCAGCTTCTTGCTCTTCGCCGCAGAGATGTCGGCGCGGACCTTGCTGACGTCAATCGGGCCGAGCGCGGCATAGGCCGCCCGAATCCCTGTCCCCGCGAGCAATGTCGTCGCTAGGGTCAAAGTCGTGAACTGACGTCTGTTAAACATGGCCTCTTCCTCTCCTCTCGTATTTGGCGCCGCTTTGCACCGGCTTTTTTGCTGCAGTTCCGGCCCCGGCAGCTAACGCCAAAGGTCGTCAGGCCGGTCTTGTCGCCGTGACCATTGCGATTCCGGAACTCGCGCCGATCCGCGTAGCTCCGGCCTGGACCATCGCCAGCGCGTCGGCAAAGGTCTTGATCCCGCCTGACGCCTTGACGCCCATTGTCGGTCCGACTGTACGGCGCATCAACGCGACATCCTCGACCGTTGCGCCGCCTCCGCCGTAACCAGTGGACGTTTTCACGAAATCGGCTCCAGCTTCTTTCGCCAACAGGCAAGCTTTCACCTTTTCCTCGTCAGTCAGCAGGCAGGTTTCGATAATGGCCTTTAGGGACGATGCGCCACAGGCTTGCTTGACCGCTTCTATATCGCGCCGGACGTGGTCATGCTCCCCGCCTTTCAGCGCGCCGATGGCGATCACCATGTCGATCTCGCCGGCGCCGTCGGCCACTGCCCGTCGAGCCTCCGCCACCTTCGCCGCTGTCGTCGTGGCGCCGAACGGGAAGGCGATCACCGAACAGATCATCACCTCCGAACCCGCAAGTTCGCGCCGCGCCAACGCGACGAAGATCGGATTCACGCAGACCGAATAGAAGCGATATTGCATTGCCTCGGCGCACAACCGCCGCACTTGCTCGGCGGTGGCGTCAGGCTTCAGAAGGGTGTGATCGATCAATCTCGCCAGATCGGTCGGGGCCCGGATCAGGGGAATATTGGACATACTGCCTCCAAAGCTCTTGCTCTCACCGAAGGGACGCAGGCGGCCTGTCGAACGTCAGACGGCGGCGCGCCGGCGCACCCGCACCTGGTCAATGCCGACCGAAACCAGGATCAGCGCGCCGATTATGATCTGCAGCGCAAACGGATCGACGCCGAGCAGGGTGCCGCCGTTGTGGATGGTTTGCATGATGATCGCTCCGAGCACCGCGCCCAGCGCAGAGCCGGCGGCGCCGAACAGGCTCGCCCCGCCGATCACCACCGCCGCGATCGCATCGAGCTCATAACCAAGCCCGGCGGTGGGCACGCCCATGGCGAGCCGCGAGCTCAGCATCAGGCCGCCGATCGCCGCGTACAGGCTGCATAGGCCGTAAGTGGCGTAGAGGTTGCGCCCCAACCGGATGCCGCTGAGGCGGGCCACCTCCTGGCTGCTGCCAATGATGAACATGTTGCGGCCGAGTTGGGTATAGCGAAGTATCAACCAGATGATCGCGAACAGCACCATCCAGACGATGAACATGGTCGGGATGAAAAGGATCGTCGAGTTCGACAATTTCCCGAAGCCGGCCGGCAGGTCGGCGACCATGCGCGCCCCGGAGAGGATCATCACGAATCCGCGCGCCATCGTCGTGGTGCCGAGGGTGGCGATGAACGGGGTGATGCCGAAGTAATGGACAAGCACGCCGTTGAGCAGGCCCACCCCAGCGCCGCAGATCATCGCGGCGGGAACTGAGACGCCGATCGGCATGCCGGCCTTCAGCAGCAACGCATTCACGATGCCCGAGATCGCCACGACGGCTCCGACCGACAGGTCGATGCCCGCCGTGATGATGACCACCAACATCCCGAGCGCGATCACGCCGTTGATCGAGGTCTGCCGGAGAAGGTTCGCCAGGTTTTCCACGGTGAGGAAGGAGTTCGTGGTGACCGAGAAGAACGCGAACAGCAGAAAGATGATCAGGCCAAGCGTTGCACTGGTCTCAAGATTGAGTTTCCGCCTTTTGGCGGACGTCGGGACGGCGCTGGCGTCGAGATCGAGTTTTTGCCCCGTGACAGGCATTCTCATCCTTCCTTCCCCTCGCCGCGCGTTAGGGACGCAATGCCCGAGGCGAGGCGGACAAGTTTTTCCTCGTTAAACTCCGCACGATCGACGATGCCCATTGGGTTGCCCTCGTAGAGCACAAGGATGCGGTCGGCGAGGCCCATCACCTCCGGCAGGTACGAGGAGACCAGAAGGATGGTGATGCCTTCGGCCGTGAGCGTCTCGAAGATCTTGTAGATCTCGCTCTTGGCGCCGACATCTACGCCGATGGTAGGCTCGTCACAGAGCAGAATTTGCGACTGCGAAATCAGATTCCTGCCGAGCACCACCTTCTGCTGGTTTCCCCCGGAGAGGTTGCGAATAATCTGCAGATCGGAGGGCGTTTTCACGCGCAGCTGGTCGATGCAGGTCGCCGCGTTCCTCCGTTCCGCCGCGATGCTCAGCACGCCGAAGCGGCTAATATCGGGATAGCTGGTCAGGTTGGCGTTGACCCTCACCGTTAGCTGAACGGCGATCGACTGGTTCTTGCGGTCCTCCGCGAGAAAACCGATCCGAGATACGATAGCGTCGCGCGGATGGGAAAAATGCGCCGGGGCGCCGTTCACCGCGATTGCGCCTGCCGTAGCGTGGTCGGCGCCATAAATCGTCCGCAGCACCTCCGTGCGCCCCGAGCCGACCAGTCCGAACAGGCCAAAGATTTCCCCTCTGCGCACCTCGAAGCTGACGTTGCGGAAACGCGGCTCGCGACTTAGGTTTTGCACCGCCAGCACCGGCTCGCCGGGTGGAAGACGGCGGATCATGTACATGTCGGCCATCGACCGTCCGACCATCAGGCGCATCAGTCCGTCCTGGTCCACCTCGTCAGCCTTCAGTGTCTGCACCAGCGCGCCGTCTTTCAACACGGTGACACGGTCGCAGACCGCGAACACCTCCTCGAGCCGGTGCGTGATGTAGATGATGCCTTTGCCCGCATCGCGCAGGCGGCGGATGATTGCGAACAGGATCTGGGTCTCGTCATCAGTGAGCAGCGCAGTCGGCTCGTCGAACACGATGACGTCGGAGTTCTCGAACACCGCCTTGGCGATCGCGACCATCTCCTGCTTGGCCACCGGCAGATCCTTGAGCCGGGAGGATGGATCGATGTCGAGACCGAGGTCGCGCAGCACCGCGCTGGCGCGCTGATTGGCTTGCTTCCAGGCGATGGCGCCCCATCGGTTGCGTGGCATGGCGCCAAGAAAGAAGTTTTCCCCCACCGAAAGCTGACGGGCGAGTGTGACATCCTGATACACGGCGGCGAGGCCGAGAGCGCGGGCTCGCTGGGGCGTGAGGTCGTGAACCGGCTGGCCCTTGATCTCGACTTCGCCGGCGTCGGGGCGGTAGACGCCCATCAGGATCTTGATGAGCGTGGACTTGCCCGATCCGTTCTCGCCGACCAGCGCATGCACTTCTCCGGGCTTCAGGGAGAAGTCGATCTCGTTAAGGGCCCGCACGCCCGGAAAGGTCTTGGTCAGACTGCGAGCCGTAATGAGATCCGACACCGGATTTGTCTCGCGGTTAGCGCATTCTGGCGGCGCACGGGCCCGCGTTTGCGCGCATGACGCGGGCCCGTCCGGGGAAGAGGCTACTTAGCCCGGGCGGCCGGGTTGAGCAATTCCTGCATCCGCGGCTCATTCATGTTGGCCTTGGTCACCACGTTGGCGCCAGTATCCACGTAGGCCGGCAGCTTCTCGCCGGCGATCGCTTTCAGGACGCTTTCGACGCCGCGATAGCCCATGCCGTACGGATCCTGAAGCACCAGTCCCTTCAACGCGCCGGACTTCAGCGCCTCGACTTCCTGGGGATCCGAATCGAAAGCGAGGGCGACGATCGAGTCGCCTTTGCCGGACTCGGTCACCACGCGGGCGGTGCCGTCGCCAGTGGTGTTGTTGTCCGCGAAAATGCCGACGATGTCGGGGTTCGACAGCATCAGGTCGTGAGCCGTGTTGACCGCCTCGAACACGTCGTTGTTGGTGTAGCGCGCCGGGATCACGCTGATGTCGGGCGCGTATTCCTTCATTCCAGCGACGAAGCCGGCGTCACGGTCCGCCAGCACCTGCACGGCGGCCATCGCGGAAATCAGCGCGATCTTGCCCTTCAGCGGACGGCCGGCGGCCTTCAGCTGTTTCACCATCTCCTGCGCGGCCAGCTTGCCGCCGAGCGTATTGTTGGTGGCGAGGAACGACGCCACTTTGTCGGTCTTCACCCTATTGTCGATGGTCACCACCGGGATGCCCTCGGCGACGGCCTTGTTGATCGCCGGCACCGTGGCGTCGGAACTGGTGGAGGCCAGCACGATCCCGTCGGGATGCCGCGAGATCACGTTCTCTAAGATCGAGACCTGCTGGTCGATGTCGGCCTCGTTGGGCGGGCCATCGGTGGTGACGGTGACGACGTCAGGATGCTCTTTGGCGTAGTTGCGAGCGCCGACGAGCACGAACTGCCAGAACTCGGAATTGGTCGCCTTGATGATGACCGCCACCTGCTTGGGCTTCGCGACAGCGGGAGCGGGGATCAATGCTAGCGCAAGACCCGCGCAAAGCAGCGCGGAAGCGAGGTTCTTCATGCCGTACTCCTCCTTTACCATTCCTAATTTTTTGACGCTTTTCCGTTTCACGGAAGAACGGGATGCAGGGTCGCTTAAGGGGGATCCGAAGGCGGTCGCTGCGCGGTCCGTCCAGACGGCAACTCTGACCGTCTTCAGCCATCATAGCTGCCGGCCTCGGGAGGTCAACGCGGCGCGGCAGTGAAAGCCACGGCCGTGGCAAAGCGCCGCAGTCGAGCCGTTGATCTCTATTCCAGGTTCGCGTGGCGGCCGCACATTGTGGGACGCGCATCGGGGATGCGCTGCATCAGTTCGAGGATGATCGGATCGCGGAGAATAAGGCTCGACTGTTCGAAGAGTTTGTCGGCACAGTGCGCGGTCATTTCGATACGCGCGAGCAGGACACACTCGGTGGTTTCGCGATGCGGGCGAGGTGGACGCTGATCGTGGTTTTGCCGGAGCCGAAATGAGGAGGAGCCAATTCCAAGCCCTGACCGCCGGAGGCGTCGCTTCGCCGACGCGCACGTCGTTGCGGTAAGCTGTGATTACACGCCGGCGCGCCGGCGCAACTCAATCACGCGCGCAAGATAGTCCCTCATCCTGGCCTCAATGAAGCGGTCGACGTCGGGAATGTCGGCGCAGCGCCTCCGCAAGCGCGGCGTGCATCGCTTCCATGGAGGTCTCGACCAACCGCCGCTGCAACGCCTCGGACGGGCTGATGTCCCAGGAGCGCACGATGGCGCGTTGGCTCGCTGTCGACGAACGTTCCGTCCAGGCCCCACAGGACAGGCATCGATCATTCCAGCCTCGGCTAACCAGACCACGGCGCCGCTTCGGTCGCTGATGCCAACAGGCGCTCCGCAGCGCTACGGCTCGCCGCCGAACCGCAAATCATTGAGACGCCGCTTCATCCGGCGGAACCGCTCCTGGTGCTCAGGCCCGCGCCTGAGCGCCACCGCAGTCGACAGGATATCGATGACGACGAGCGCCGCGATCCGTGAGATCGTTGGCGTGAAGATGTTTGTATTGTCTAGCGTTTCGACGATGAGCTTGACGTCGCACTCAGCCGCGAGTGGAGAATCCGAGCCGGTCAAGGCGATCACCTTCGCGCCGTTGGCGCGCGCCGTTCTTGCAATCTCGATGGTCGAGCGCGTTCGGCCCGTGTTTGAAATCACCACGGCAACGTCGCCCGGACGCATCATGGAGGCCGCCATGATCATTTGGTGGGAGTTCGACCTGAGCGCCGCATGGCGCGCCGAACAGCGGGAACTTCTGCTGGGCGTCCAGGGCGACGACCCCCGAGGCGCCGAAACCGAAGAACTCGATAGCGCGAGCCTCCCCAAGCAGCGTGACGGCCTCTTCCATCGCGCTCCGGTCCAGGTGGTTGCGCGCCCAGTCGAGGCTTGTAATCGTGTAGTCGAAGATCTTCTGGACGACCGCGCCGAGATCGTCCGAGTTGGTGAGCACCGAATGCGTCGCAGGCGTCCCGAGCGCGAGACAATGGGCGAGACGTAGCTTGAATTCCTGAAAGCCGGAGCACCCGATGGCGTCGCAGAAGCGAATGACCGTCGGCTGGCTGACATCCGCCAATTCGGCGGTCTGGGCCAGCGTCGCGGGCAGCAGCCGACTGGGATCGGAAAGCAGGATGTCGGCGACCTTGCGCTCCGACTTCCGCAGATCGTGGTAGGCGGCGCGTGTCGCCTCGATGACGTTGACTGGAGCCGGTCTCGGCGGGAGTTGATCGATCACGGTCACTGGCAAACCCCTCGGAATCACTGAGCAGGCGAGTCCAAAAGAAGAGTCCAGACCACATTAGCCTTCGCGCGAAGCGCTATGACCGGCGCAGCCGCGAGCGCGATGTCGATCGCAGCGGGATCGGCCGTATTGAAGGCAAACATGCCATAGTGATGGGCGATCATGGCCGGCACGCCGGCCTCGGCGCACAGCGCAATTGCCTCCTCGACGCGGAAATTGCCGGCAAATCCCGCGCGGCGCAGCGCTTCGCTTCGTCCGTTCACGGGCAAGAGGGCGAGCGTCGGCGCCGCTCGCGCTATGTCCTCGACTTGGCCGGGATAAGGCACGCAATCGCCGGAATGGAAGATTGACGTCCCGCCGAAGGCGATCGCGTAGCCGAGGAACCGACAGCGCCCGGATTCGTCGCGCTCGATCGTCTCGTGCGCAGCCGGCAGCGCCGTGACGCGCAGGCCGGGGAACGGCTCGACGGTCTCTCCGGCGTCCAGCGGTAGGAGACGTTCGGCGCGGACCCCGGCGCGCTCGCGCGCAAGGGCCGCCGACGCCGCGGGAACGACGAAGCGCAACTCGGGTAGCCGCTGCGCCAAGGGCGCGAGCGTCCCCGGGTCCATGTGGTCGGTGTGATGATGGGTGCATAGGACGAGATCGACCGCGCCGAGTTCGCCGGCGGACGCGGGAGGCGGCGACACTCGCCGGTGCGAATACGGAGTGTTCGCATATTTCGCCGCCAGCGTCTCCGAAAGATAGGGATCGATCGCCATCCGTCGTCCATCCATCTCAAGGATAAAGCCCGCCTGCCCCAGCCAGTAAAGCCGGGCGCCAGCGGCCGGCGGGTTTGCGAGACGGTCGCCAAGCGGGCCGGCGAACGACTCCTCGAGGAGGCGCAAGTTCACGGCGCCGGCGCCAGCGCGTCGAGGAGGTTGGCGACCGCCGCGACCGTCGTCCGCTCCACGCTCTCCTCGGTGAACGCGCCGATGTGGCTCGCAGCGATGACCCGATCGTTTCCCGCGAGCTTGAGGTCGCGCGGCGGCTCCTCGGCGAAGACGTCGGTCGCGTAAGCGTCGAGACGTCCAGACTGCAGCGCGTCGAAGAGCGCGGCTTCGTCGACGAGCGCGGCGCGGGCCGTGTTGACGAGCACCGCCCCCTGGCGGAAAGCGGCGAATTGGTCGGCGCCGATCATCGGCCGCCCGTCTGGCAGCGACGGGCAGTGCAGGGTCACCATCTCGGACTGCGCGAAAAGAGTGGCGAGATCGACCCATTCGACGGCGGCGGGAACGGCCTCCACCGCGGGCTTCGCCGGATCGCAAGCGAGGATCTTCGCCCCGAGCAGGGCGGCGAGCCGCGCAGTCTCCCGCCCGACAGCGCCCATCCCGACGACGCCGACCGTCCGCCCGCGAATCTCCCGTCCTAGCCTGCGCGGCCACTTGCCGGCCTTCACGCCCGCGTCGGTGAATGGAATGTGCCGAAGCGCGGCGAACATCAGGCCGATCGCCAGTTCGGCGACGCCGGGCGCGTTCGCGCCGCCGGCGGTCCGGAGCGCCACGCCGCGTTCGGCGAGCGCCCGCAACGGCAGGTTGTCGACGCCGGTCCCGTTGCGGCTGATCGCGCGCAAGTCCCGGGCGCCCGCAATCACCCGCTCCGAGACGGGCTCGACGCCTGCAAGCCATCCGACGACGCCAGGCGTGAGCCGCAGGAGTTCGGCTTCGTCGGGCAGTTTGCCCGGCGTGCTGTAGACGATGTCGTAGCCGCGCTCCCGGCAGCGATCGAGCGCGCGATGATGGCTGGCCGTAAGCGACCGCGGGGTGACGAGGATGCGTTCCACGCGTTCACTCCTTTGCAGCGCGGATCGCGATCTCGGAGAGCGCCGAGAACGCCGGACCGCTGGCAGGGATGTCGATGTGGAACACTTCGGCGATCACTTGCGTCCACCCGTGCAGGAAATACGTCCAGCCATCCTCGATCTGCAGACCTCGCAGACCGCGCTGCGCGCGGGCCTGATCGAGGAACACGAGGTTGCCGCGATAGTTGAGGTCCCAGACGACGGCGCGTTCGGGAAAGAGCGCGGCGTCGGTGAGCGGCGAGCCAGGCGCGTCCTTTCCGAGCCCCGTCGCGTTTACGACCAGCGATCCGGACTTGAGGTCCGCGAGCGTGGCGTCGTTGTCGGATGGCCGCGGCGCGAGCACGTACTCTGTCGGAACCCGTGAGCTTAGGTCGGCATGGATACGCTGGATCTCCTCGAGACGCACTGCGCTGCGGTTTGAAACGATGATCCGCGAAGGTCGGTCGGCGCCGCGGTTCGGCTGCATGAGGCGCCATGTGAGCGCTATCGTCGATCCGCCCGCCCCCATGGAGAAGACCTCCGCGCCGGTTCGCTCGAAATGGCGCTCGGGCAGAAACCCATCGAGCGCGAGACCGGACGAGATCGGATCCTTGGCGTGGCAGACGAGCCGGCCGTCCCTCTTGGACAGGCAGCTCGTTTCGCCCATGAAAAGCGCGTGCCGGTCGATCTCGTCGAACTGGTCGCGGCAGGCGCGGTAGAGGTCGATCTTGTGCGTCGTCACCAGGGCGCCGAGCGACAGCGGGTCGGTCTTGAGGAAATCGACGGCCGCCCGGTACTGGGTGGAGGCGCATGAAGGGCAAAATCGACGCCCTTGATGACGGCGTCGCCGAGCCCGAGGTATTTCGCCCAGGCCGGGAACACCTTCATGATGGAGCTTTTTGCCGTCGTGACGCCGAAGAAGTAGAGGGTCGGCGCCGCTGCGGGCTCGCGCAGGGTCATCGCGCGGCGCCTCGGATTTCGGCGGCGCGCTCGACTGCGGCGCGAGCCTTCTTGGCGATGTCGGCGAAACGGCGCTCGCTGATGTCTTCGGCGCGGGCGATCCATGTGCCGCCGACCGCTGCGACGGACTTCATCTTCAGCCATTCCGCCATATTGTCGAGGCTCACGCCTCCGGTCGGTACGAACCTCACGCCGAGGTGGGCGAAGGGGGCAGCGATCGCCTCGAGCGCCCTCGGGCCGCCCGCCGCGCCGGCGGGGAAGTACTTCGCCAGCCGGACCCCGCGCCGCACGGCGGCGCCCAACTCACTCGGCGTCATGACGCCAGGGGCGAAAGGCAGGCCTCGCTTTTCCGCCGTTTCGACGATTTCGGGGTCGAAACCGGGCGCGAGGCCGAACCGGGCGCCGGCGTCGATCGCAGCCTCGAGCGAGCCGACGTCGAGCACCGTTCCGGCCCCGATCAGGAGCTCCGGACGCGCGTCCCTGAGGATCGCCAGCGTCTCTGCCGCAGCCGGGGTTCGGAACGTGATCTCGGCCACGGGGAGGCCGCCCTCGAGCAGGGCGTCGGCCAGCGCAATGGCCTCGCTCGCGTCGCCGATCGCGATGACGGGGACGACGCCGAGGGCGGCGATTGCGAAAAACGGATCGGTCATCGTGGGTCTCCGAGTTTGGTCACGAGGCGTCGGCGAGCACCCGCTCGATCCTGGCGGCCAGGCGCCCGCGGTAGCCGGCGTTGTCCACGAGCGTCCAGCCGGATCCGTCGGCCACGACACGGCTGCGCATGCCGCCGGCCTCCTCGATAATCGTGTAGTCCTGCCCGGAATCGGCCGGATACGCAAAGGTCATGACAAGGTCGTCGTCGCCCACGTTGACCGAGCGGTGGATCCAGAACGGAGGCACGTAGCACAGTGTGCGCGGCGCGATGTCGACCGCGCGGATCTCGCCGGCCGGCGACTCGAGCAGCATCACGCCGCGCCCGCTCTCACCGTAGTACATTTCCGGACGATTGGCGTTCGCGTGGATGTGGCCGCGGGTGAAGAAATACTCGCGCCCCACCTTGCCGGGCCGCATGCGGGTGACGCCGACGATCATGTCGCCCGGGTCGGTCGAGGGCTTGAAGTCGGTCACCTCGTAGACAACCGCCGTTCCGAGCCTGTCCTTCAGGATCCGGAACGCGGCTTCGTCCTCGTAGAGCCCCTCGAGATCGGCGAGCGTTTTGACGTACCGGGCGCTGGCGCCGACAAGTTCGCCTTTGGCGACATCGACCTGGAAAACCCCGGGCTCCCGCAGCTTCATCCCAGTCCCTCTCGAGCCGCTCGCGCTCTGTACGCATTGCCCCAATCTTGTATTTTTGCAACAGCCTTGTCAAGGCGTTCTACAAACAGCAATCTACGATCGGTGTAAATATCCCGCAAAAACCGGGTCGCAACGCGCAAAAAGCAGGCTCGGGAGTCCGAATTTTGCCGCAGTCGATCTTGACATCCTCCACGCTTTGTAAGCATGCTACAGAAATGGGGCCGACATGCGCCCCATAAGATATGGTTCTGGAGGAAACTTCGATGAAGAAAGCCATTTCGGCTCTCGCGCTGACAGTCGCCCTTGCGACCCTGTCGTTCGGCGCCGCCGAGGCGGCCGACTGCAAGGTCGGCGTCGCCATGTACACCCTCAGCGCGCCCTATTTCGCCGCCCAGGTCGCCGCGGCCGTCGACCAGGCCAAAAAGGCCGGTTGCGAGGTTTCGCAATCGGACGGTCAGAACGACATGTCCAAACAGATCGCCGACGTCGAGGACATGGTCGCCAAGGGCGTGAACCTCCTGATCCTCAATCCGCGCGATCCAGAGGGGCTCGTCGCTGCGGCTGACGCCGCCACCAAAGCGGGCGTCAAAGTCATCGTCATGGATTCCAGCATCAACCCGAAGGCGCACGTCATCACGCAGGTGCGCTCGTCGAACGACCAGAACGGATATCTGGTCGGCCAATGGCTCGCTAAGCGCATGCAGGGCAAGCCGATCAAGATGATTCTGCTCTCGGGCTCTCAGGGCAATGAGGTCGGGCAAGACCGGAGGCTTGGCGTCTTCAAGGGTCTCATCGAGGGACAGCTTGTCAACGAAGGCAAGGCTGGCTTCGTCGTGCTGGGCCAGGGCTGGGGCTCATGGGCCCAGGAAGAAGGCCTGAAGGCGGCGGAAGACCTCCTGCAGGCACATCCGGACGCCAACGTCATTCTTGGCGAGAACGACTCGATGGTTCTCGGCGCGATGAAGGCTCTGAAAGCGGCGGGCAAGTCCGACGTGCTGGTTCTCGCGGCCGCCGACGGCCAGAAAGAGGCGCTCGCGCTCATCAAGGAAGGCCAGTACGGCGCCACGGGCCTGAACGATCCGGACCTCGTCGCGCGCACCGCAGTGGATATCGGCCTGAAAGCGCTGAAAGGCGAACTGACCGCCGACTATCCGAAGCTCGTCCTGACCAAGCCGGACGTCATCACCAAGGAGAACGTCGACAAGTACTATCGCAAGGACGCCGTGTTCTGATCTGGTCGGGACTGAACGCGTCCTTATTGATGAATGTCGACGGCGGCGATGCGCGCCCGCCGTCGACCGCAGGCTTCTGCGAGACCGTCATGGCCGAACTCGCCAGGCTCACAGCCATCACCAAGTCCTTCGGCGGGGTGCGCGCTCTGCGCGGAGTCGACTTCGATCTCCGCCCTGGCGAGGTGCACGCCCTGATCGGGGAGAACGGGGCCGGCAAGTCGACGCTCATGCGCGTGCTCGGCGGAGAAATGGCGGCGACCACGGGCGAGATCCGCATTGACGGCGAGAGCGTCGACTTCCGCAATCCGCGCGCCGCGCGAGCCCACGGCATCGCCATCATTCACCAGGAGCTCGCGCTCGCCCCAGACCTTTCGGTCGCCGAGAACATCTTCCTCGGAGACCTGTCGCGCGTCATCTCCTGGGGCGCGCTGCGCAGCCGCGCAAAGGCGCTCATCGACACGCTCGGTTTCGAGATCGACCCCGGCCGGCGCGTGGGCAGCCTCGCCGTCGCGCACCAGCAGGTCGTCGAGATCGCCAAGGCCCTGTCCCGCAAGCTCAAGATCATCGTGTTCGACGAGCCGACCGCCGTGCTCTCGACACAGGACGCCGAGCGCCTTCACGCCGTCATCGCGAAGCTTCGAGCGGACGGCGTCGGGGTTATCTACATCTCCCATCGGCTCGAGGAGGTGTTGAGAGTGGCCGACCGGGTGACCGTGATGAAGGACGGCCAGATCGTCGGCACGAAAGCCGCCAAGGATCTGACAATCGACGAAGCCATTCGCATGATGGTCGGACGCCCGATGGCCACGCTTTTCCCCGAGAAGAACCCGCGGTCGATCGGCGAGGTGCGGCTCGACGTGCGCCATCTGTGCGCGGGCCGTCTTGTGCGCGATGTCAGCTTTTCCGTCCGAGCGGGCGAGATCGTCGGGCTCGGCGGTCTTGTCGGCGCCGGCCGCACAGAAGTCGCTCGGGTGATTTTCGGCGCCGACAGGCTGGAGAGCGGCGCGATCGTCCTCGACGGTCGGGAGACCCGGGTGCGAGCGCCGAAGGACGCCGTCGAGGCGGGCGTCTGCCTCGTTCCGGAGGATCGCAAGCTGCACGGGGTGGTGCTCGACGCGCCGATCCGCGTAAACGCGACGATGGCGCGGCTTTCGGCGGTTGTGAACCGTTTGGGATTCCTGAAGACCGCTCTCGAACGGCGGATCGTCGACGAGTTGGGAGCAACCCTCAAGCTCAAGGCTACGAATATCGAGGCGCCGGTCTCGAGCCTCTCGGGCGGCAACCAGCAGAAGGTCGTGCTGACCAAGTGGTTCCACGCTGGCGGAGACGTGATCATTCTCGACGAGCCGACGCGGGGCGTCGACGTCGGGGCCAAAAGCGAAATCTACGGCATTGTCCTCCGGCTGGCCGAGCGGGGCAAGGCGGTGCTCATCATATCGTCGGAGCACCAGGAACTGTTCGGCCTGTGCGACCGAGTGCTGGTGATGGGCGAAGGCAAATTGCGCGGCGAGCTGCTTCCGCCGGACTACAGCGAGGAGAACCTTCTTTCGCTGGCGATCGCGCGGCGGACGCATCACACGGAAAGCGGCGAGAGACCATGACGGCGGTGACCGAGACGACGGCGCAGGAACGGCGCAAGTTCGACATTGCAGGCCTCCTCCAGCGCTTCGGAACGCTCGGAATCTTTATCGCGCTGGTGGTCGCCGCCTCGGTCTGGTCGCCGAGCTTCCTGACCAAGCCGAACATCCTCAATGTGCTGCGTCAGGTCGCCTCGAGCGCCGGCATCATGGCGGTCGGCATGCTCTATGTCATCCTGACCCGGGGCATTGACCTCTCGGTTGGGTCGATCGCGGCGCTTGGCTGCGTGCTGAGCGCCTATTTCCTTGCGTTTTCCGGCTATAGCGTCGCGACGAGCGTCATCCTGGTGATCCTGAGCGGGGCGGCCTGCGGGTTCGTGACCGGAGCGTTCGTCGCCTATCTCACCCTTCCGTCCTTCGTCATGTCGCTGGCGATGATGGCGATCGCGCGCGGGCTTTCGCTGATCATCTCAGCCGGACGGCCGATCCCGATCGGCGACGGCGGTCAAGCGCTCGCCGATTTCGGATCCGGGTTCTTTGTCGGCGTGCCTCAGCCGGTGATTCTGATGTTCGCAGTGTTTCTCGTCGGCGGGATCGTGCTCAACTTCACAAAGTTCGGGAGGATCATCAAGGCGATCGGCTCGAACGAGGAAGCCGTGCGCCTCTCCGGCATTGCCGTGCCTCGGTACATTCTCGCCGTCTATGTCATTTCGGGCGCGCTTGCGGCGGTCGCCGGAATCATTTCGACGAGCCGCACGGGCGTCGGCTCGGCGCAGGTTGGGGTCGGCGCGGAGCTCAACGTCATCGCCGCTGTCGTCATCGGCGGCGCGAGCCTCATGGGCGGCCGCGGCGGCGTGATCAACACGCTGCTCGGCGCGCTGGTGATGGGCATCATCGCCAACATCATGAACCTCGCCGGCGTGCCAGGCTACCATCAAGAGGTCTACATGGGCCTCATCATCGTCGTCGCCATGCTGATCCAGTACAGCGCCGGATCGCTGAAGCGATGATGCGCCGGCCTCGGGAGCGGCCCTCTTGACCCGTGACCTCACCCTCTCCATCGACGTCGGCACAGGCAGCGTCCGGGCGGCGCTGGTCGACGGAACAGGCGCCATACTGCACATCGCGGCGCGCGAGCACGATCAGATCGTGCCGCAATTCGGGTGGGCGGAGCAGCGGCCGCTCGACTGGTGGGCCGGCGTCGCCGCAGCGATCCGCGACGCGCTCGCGACGGTCCCCGGCGCGCGCGAGAGGATCGCGGCGGTCTGCGCCTGCGGACAGATGCACGGAACCGTGCTCGTCGGCGAGGCGGGGCGCCCGACCCGCGAAACGGCGCCGCTTTGGAATGACAAACGAACGGCGGGAATCGTCGCTGATTTCGAACGTGCGCATGGCCCCTCCGCCTATCTGTCCGAAAGCGGCAATCCGCCCACTCCGGCTTGGCCCGGCTTCAAGCTGATGTGGCTGCGCGACAACGACCCCGCAGCCTATGCCGCCGCGCGGACCGTGCTCATGCCGAAAGACTTCATCAATCTTCGCCTCACTGGCGAGATCGCGATGGATTACGGCGACGCCTCGTGCAGCTTCCTGATGAATCCGCGTTCCCGCCGATGGTCAGATGCGATGATCAGCCTGCTCGGGATCAATCGCGCCAAGCTGCCGCCGATCCGCGAATTGACGGAAATCCTCGGCGCGATCACGAGAGAGGCGGCGCGCGATACAGGGCTTATGGAGGGCACGCCTGTGCTCGTCGGCGGCGCCGACTATCCGGTTGCGCTTCTCGGCTCCGGCGTCTGCCGACCGGGCCTCGCCTCCGACGTCACCGGGACGTCATGCATCCTGACCCTGATCGCCGAGGCGCCGCTGCTCGACCCCGAAATCTGCAACGTCGCGACCATCGAGGGTCATTGGGGTCCCTTCGTGCTGCTCGAGACCGGCGGCGACGCGATGCGCTGGGCGCGGCGGGCGTTCCACGAAAAGGCGCTCGGCTACGACGAGATGACGAAGCGGGCGGCGTCGGCGCCTGCGGGATCCGACGCCCTGTTCTTCCTTCCGTACCTCACCGGCGAGAGGCTCGGCGCGCATCGCAACGCGCGCGCGCAGTTCTTCGGCCTCGGCGCGGCTCACGGACTGGCCCACTTGCATCGCGCCGTCCTCGAGGGCGTCGCCTTCGCTGCGGCGCGACATCTTCGCATCATGGAGCATGCGGCAGGCCGTCGGCTCGAGCGGGTCATCGCCTCCGGGGGCGGCGCCAAGACCGAGCTGTGGCTGAAGATCAAGGCGAGCATCTACGGGGTCCCGATCGTCGTTCCTAAGGAGCCCGAGTGCGGCGTCGTCGGGTGCGCGGCGATGGCGGCGACCGCGACCGGCCGCTTCTCCAAGCTCGAAGACGCGGTCGACGCGTATGTGCGTCATGTGGACGAGGTGCTCCCCGACCCCGCATGGGCCGACGTCTACGCGCGCATGACGCCGGTCTTCGACAAACTCTATGTCCACTCGCAGGCGCTTTATGACGACCTTGACGCGCTTTCTGTAGGCGCCGCCGGCGAGACGTCCCGCCGCGCGGCGCTGCAAGGAGAATGAAAGATGGAAGAGATCCTCGCTACGTTCAGGCCCGATCTGTTCGCTGGCAAGCGGGCCTTGATTTCCGGCGGCACCAGCGGCATCGGCCTGTGCCTGTCCAAGGCCTTCGCCCGCTTGGGAGCGGACGTGACCGCAACAGGCGCTTCGCGCGGTCGCCTCGAGGCGGCGCGCTCGGACCGCGAAGCGAAGGCCGTCCATTTCGAGCAACTCGACGTTCGCGACCGGAAGGCCGTCGACGCGTTCGTCGGCGCGTTCGACCGGCTCGACTTTCTGATCAACGGCGCAGGCGTCGCGAAACCCGAGGCGGAATACGGCGAGGATGGATTCCTCGACGTGATGGACGTCAACCTCAACGGCGTCATGCGCCTGTCCATGGCGGCGCGGCCTCTGCTCGCCCGCTCGAAGGGCGCGATCGTCAATTTCGCGTCTATGTTGAGCTTTCTCGTCGACGATGGGGTCCCCGCCTATTGCGCCAGTAAGACAGGGGTGGTCGGCCTGACGAGGGTGCTCGCCCACCGGTTCGGGCCGGAAGGGGTTCGTGTGAATGCGATCGCCCCCGGCTATCACAAAACGGACATGACGAAGGCGTTGTGGTCCGATCCTGTTCCTGCGGCCAAGATCGCCGCCAAGTCGGCGTTCAAGCGCTGGGGAACGGTCGAGGACTTGGTCGGCGCGGTGGTCTTTCTGTGCTCGCCCGCGGCGCAATTCATCACTGCAACGACGCTGCCGGTCGATGGCGGCTATGTGGTCAGCGGCTTTTGACAGCGCGTGAATGTTTCCCTTCCGGTCAGCTTAAACGAGGTCTAACGTTATGCGCGCAGCCGTTATGTACAAGCCGGGCGACATCCGCATGGAGGACGTCGTCAAGCCGGCGCCGAAAAGCGACGAAGCCCTCGTGAGGGTCGCCGCGGTAGGGGTCTGCGGCTCGGACATTCCGCGCGTTTTGACCAAGGGCGCACACCGTATGCCGCTAATCTGCGGACACGAGTTTTCTGGCCACATCGTCAGCCTCGGGGACGCGGTCAAGGGCTACGAGGTCGGCGAACTCGTCGGCGTCGCGCCACTCATCCCCTGCCGCGTCTGCGACCAGTGCGCGACCGGCAATTTCTCGCGCTGCCGCAATTACGATTACTTCGGCAGTCGACGGGACGGCGCCTATGCCGAGTTCGTCGCCGTGCCGGTCGGCAACCTCCTAAAGGCGCCGGGAGACGCTGATCCGCGTGCGATCGCCATGACGGATCCGGCCTCGATCGCTTTGCACGCGGTCTGGAAGGCGCCGCCCACGATGGGCCAGCGCGGGGGCGTCGTAGGCTGCGGACCGATCGGCTTGTTCGCTATCCAGTGGATGAAGCTCATGGGGTGCACAGAGGTCGTCGCATGCGACGTGGCGGAGGAGAAGCTTGCTCAGGCGCGCGAAGCGGGAGCCACGCACACGTTCCTCACGACGGCGCCGCCGACCACCGACTTGCTCTGCGATCTCGTGATCGAGGCAGCCGGCGTGCCGGCCTCCGTCAATCTGGCCGTCCGACTGGCCGGCCCGGGTGGACACGTGGTCTTCATCGGCATCCCGGTGAGCGACATCCCGTTCGAGAACAAGACTTTCCAGCATCTGCTCCGGCAGGAGGTTTCGTTGCACGGCGCGTGGAACTCCTTCAGCGCGCCTTTCCCGGGGAAGGAGTGGACTGTGACGCTGGCCGCACTATGTGACGGCGCCCTGAAATGGGAATTCATGATCTCGCATGAACTCCCGCTCGAAGCCCTGCCTCGAATGTTCGAAACCATCCGAGGACGGAACGAGGTCTTCTCAAAGGTGATGTTCAGGCCATAATGGCCGCCGGCGAGCGTGACGATGGCGCTGCTCCTGGGTCTTGATTTCGGTACCGGAGGCGTCCGGGTCGGCGCGTTCGACCTTGAGCGCGGAACGATGCTCGCGGAGCGCGAGGCTCGTTATGGCACCCGCTATCCCCATCCCGGCTGGGCGGAACAGTCCCCGCTCGACTGGTGGGAAGCGCTGGGCAAGGCCGCTCGCGCGCTGATGCGCGATCTCGGCTCGCCTCATGTCGACGGGATCTGCGCCGCGACGACGGCGTCGACCGTCGTCGTCTGCAAGCGCGACGGGGCGCCGTTGCGGCCCGCGCTCTTGTGGATGGACTGTCGCGCGGCGGAAGAAGCCGAGCGGACCGCGGCGTCCCGCCATCCGGTCATGTCCAATTCCGGGGGCGGGGACGCTGCGGAATGGCTGGTGCCCAAAGCCATGTGGCTCGCGCGCCGGGAGCCGGAGACTTACGCTTCGGCCGAAGTCATCTGCGAGTGTCTCGACTTCGTGAATTTCAGGCTGACGGGGCGGTGGGTCGGCTCGCGAATGAACGCCACCTGCAAATGGAACTACGATTCGGAGGGGTCTCGTTTCGTCGAAGAGGTGTACGCGGAGTTCGGCGTTCCGGACCTCGTCGCGAAACTGCCCAGGGCCATCTTGGCGGTCGGGGCGCCCATCGAGCGTCTGTCGGCAGAAGCTGCGGAACATCTCGGCGTTCCCAACCGGCCGATGATTGCTCAGGGGGGCATCGACGCGCATATCGGCATGGTGGGCGCCAACACGATGGAGCCGGGCGAACTGCTGCTGATCGGCGGAACGTCGGCAGTCCAGTTGTTTCAACTCGCTCAGGGGACGCAGGTCGAGGGTTTCTGGGGGCCCTACCCGCACGCCCTGGTCGAAGGCCGATGGCTTGTCGAAGCGGGTCAGGTGTCCGCCGGCTCCGTGCTCTCCTGGGTTTCGAGCGACATGTTCGGGTTGGACGAGGCGGGACTTGAAGCGCTTTGGCGAAAAGCGGAAGCGCTGCCGGTCGGGGGGGCGGGGCTGCTGTCGCTCGACTACTTTATGGGCAACCGCACGCCTTATCGCGACGCGCGTCTACGCGGCGCCTTCCTCGGCCTGTCCCTCGGCCATGATCGCGCCGCCCTCTACCGCGCCGCCGTAGAGGGCGTGGCGCTGGCGACCGCGAACGTGCTCAGGCGCATGGGCGAGCTTGGCGTCGTCTGCCGTCGGGTAGTCTCGTCCGGCGGCTACGCCCGCAATCCCGTTTGGCTGAAGGCGACCGTCGATGCGATGGGTCTGCCGGTTCAACTGCTGCCGGACGCCAACCTGACCATCCTCGGCGCAGTCGCGTGCGCTGCGAACGCGGCAGGCCTCACGCCAGACTTATACGGCGCGGCGAAAGCCGTCGCGCAGCCTTCGATCGCCGTCGATCCGGACCTGAAAGCGCATGAGCGCTATCGCGAGCTTCTGGCCGACTATATCGAGGCGACGGAGCTTCTCACTCCGCTGCTGCATCGGTTGGCCGCGCGGCAAACGACAGGCGCTCCTCATGTCGGTTGAAGTGTCCTGGAAGCCGGCGGGCGCGGGATCCAATGAACGGGCGCAAGAAGGACGGAAGGTCCTGCGCCGGGCGACGCAGGTCAAAGCTGTCTGGACGCCCTTTGGTGGATGAGGCATGCAGCAGCTGGAGGAGAAAATATGTATCTCGATCGATTCAAATTGGACGGGCGCGTGGCGGTTGTCACGGGCGGCGCGCAGGCGATCGGACTCGCGTGCGTCGAAGCGCTCTGCGAGGCGGGCGCTCATGTCTATATCGCCGATAAGAACCCCACGGCGGCCGCCTCCGGTCAGGCGGCTTTGGCGGCAAAGGGGTACAAGACGGACTTCGTCGAAATGGACGTGACGGATTCCAAAGCCGTCGACGACGCGGCGGCCCGCGTGATGAAGGACAAGGACCGCGTGGACGTGCTTGTCTGCTGCGCCGGTATCGCTCGATCTGACACACGGGCGGAGGACCTTACAGACGAACATTGGCTCGACGTCGTCAACGTCAATCTCAATGGCCTGTTCTGGTGCTGCCGCGCTTTCGGCCGGCCCATGCTGGCGGCGGGGCGCGGTTCAATCGTCAACATCGGCTCGATGTCCGGATACATCGTCAATAAACCGCAGCCGCAGGCGCAATACAACGCGTCAAAGGCCGGCGTTCACCACTTGACGAAGTCTCTCGCCGCCGAATGGGCTCCACGCGGGGTCCGCGTCAATGCGGTTGCGCCGACCTATATCAACACGCCGCTCCTCACCTACGTGAAACAGAACAAGCCAATGTTCGATATGTGGATCGACGGAACGCCTATGGCGCGCATGGGAGAAGTCGACGAGGTCGCGTCAGTCGTGCTCTTTCTCGCTTCGGACGCGGCGAGCCTGATGACCGGGTCCATCGTGGTCGTCGATGGGGGCTACACCTGCTGGTGACGACCAGTCAGGACGCCGATCGGCGCGCTGGTCCGGAATGCGCTGTGGTTGGCTCTCCCGGTCATCTCGTATCTCCGGACGCCTCATTCTCTTTCTGCTCCCGCTTTATGGGAGGGAGAGGAGACGTGGGTGATTCCTCACGCGAAGAGCGGCGCAGCGCTCCCGAGGTGGGCGAGTTCGAAGATATTGAACCGACCGTTTCGAGCGCCCGGCCTCGGAAACGCGCCGATCATGCCGAGGCAGCCAGCAGCGTAGAGACTTCAAGTTGACAGATCGGGTCAGGCCGTGCGTTGCTATACAATGCCGCGGGCGTCAACGAAGAAACGGCGCTGCGGTTTCGGGCTGAACCAAGTCAACGGTCGATGCCTCAGTCGAACAGTATCGTCGCCTCCCATCGGCGAGCGGCCTTCGAGTGATCGGTCACGTCGCCTGGTAAGGCCCAATGCGCGCAACGCCATCGCGTGTTGCGCCGCCAGGGAGGTACTCATATGACCGATCCAATCCTGACAAAGCCTTTGCATCTGTCCGTGCCCCGTCGTCGCTTCCTCAAGGGCGCGGCGACCGCCGGGATCGTCGGCGCATTTCCTGCGATTCTCGGGCGTCCGGCTTTCGCGGCGGGGACTCCGACCGTCGTGAACTCGATCCGATCGCTTTCGAACCCTTATCACGCGACATGGAACAAAGGAGGCGCGGCCTTTGCGAAATCCGTTGGCGCCGACTATGTGACCCTAGTCACCGAGGGCAACAGCGAGAAGGGGATCGCCGACATCAAGGCAATCCTCGCAAAGACTGGCGGGAATTGCGTCATCAATGTCGATCCCAACGACAGCCCCGACGCCCGGCCGATTGTCCAGGCTTGCAAGGATGCGGGCGCCTACGTCGTGACTCAATGGAACAAGCCCAACGATCTGCATCCGTGGGATTTCGATCCCAACTATGTCGCTCACATCTCCTTCAGCGGCGTGCCCTACGGCAAGGCGATGGCGGATACGCTGATCAAGGCGATGGGCGGCAAGGGCGGCATTGTCGCACTTGGCGGCATCGAGTCCAATGTTCCTGCGATCGAGCGTAAGGCTGGCCTGATGGAGGCGCTGAAGGCGAATCCCGGAGTCGAACTGCTGGACATGCAGGTCGCCAATTGGTCGGCCACCGAGGCGCTGCAAAAGACCAATGCGTGGCTGACGCAGTTCGGCGACAAGATCGGCGGAATCTGGGCGGCCAACGACGACATGGCGCTCGCCGCGGTCGAAGCGTTGCGGAGCGACGGCCGCGCCGGGAAGGTGCCGGTGACCGGCATCGACGGCATTCAGCTCTCCGTGGAGGCTATTCTCAAGGGCGAGATGGCGGGCACGGTCGCGTGGGATCCGTTCTGGCAGGGCGGCATGGGCCTCTCGATCGGCTATCATGCAAAGACCGGAGCGTTCGATCCGTCCAAAGAGCCAAAGGATCATCGGGAATTCTACGGTAAGGGCGTGATCATCACCGCGGATAACGCGAAGGCGTACTACGACAACAACATCAAATCCGAGCCCAAACTGGATTGGAATGACATCTGGGGCCGCGTGAGCGGGCAGATCCAGTACAAGTAGCAAGCTCTCGCAAAGAGCAGGCGGCTCCTTGATGGAACCGCCCGCTCACGAGCTCAAACTCACGGAATTGAGAAAGGGCGCCGCTGTGAGCGCGTCACTAAAGCTTGCGTCGGCGACCGGCCAGGCCATGCGACGCGTCCGCTTGCGCGCGGCGGCCTGGGCGCCGGCGATGGTGCTTGTCCTGTTGTGCCTGATCATCGCCGCCATCAATCGCAATTTTCTAACCTTCGGCAATTTCGTGCGGATGAGCCAGGACGCCGCAATCCCGCTCGTTCTCGGCCTCGGCGAAACTTTCATCATCCTGATGGGCTCGATCGACTTGTCGATCGAAGGCGTGCTCACCCTCGCCGCCGTGATCCTGTCGATGACGGTCCTCAACGGCATGAACGAGAACAATCTTGGTCTCTTGGCGGTGCTGCTGGTTCTCGCCGTCGGCGCCGTCATGGGCTTCGCCAACGGTCTTATCCATGTCCGATTGAGGGTGCCCTCATTCATGGCGACCCTTGGCGTATGGTTCATTGGCGTCGGGGTTGCGAACGCCATGCTGGGCGGCATGGCGATCAGGATCAACGACCCCTGGATCCGCGGACTCGCCATCCAGCGCGCGTTCGGCTTTCCGAGGGGCGTCTGGCTCGCGCTATTCTGTCTCGCAGTCGCATACGTTATCCAGAACCATACGCGCCTGGGCCGCTACGTCTACGCTCTCGGAGGCGGCGAGGAGCTCGCGGCGCTGTCGGGCATCCCGGCGCAGTCGGTTCGAATCGCCATCTTCACCATCGCCGGTGTCTTTTACGCCATCGGAGGCGTCCTGGCGGCGGCGCAGCTTGGTCTCGGCAACTCCCAGATCGGCGCCGGCCGCCTTTTCACGACGATTACAGCCGTCGTCGTCGGAGGAACTTCGCTCTCAGGCGGCGAAGGCGGCGTGTTGCAGACCTTCGTCGGCGTGCTGATCGTCTCTGTCTTATCGAACGGCATGGTGCTCATGGGTGTGCCTCCGAGCGTGCAGATCGGGCTGCAAGGCCTCATGATCATCGGCGCGGTCGCGCTGTCCATTGATCGCAAGGCGCGGATCGTCAAATGAGCGCGAGCGCTGGCGCCCCCGCGATCTCAATGATTGGGATCGGCAAGCGCTTTCCTGGCGTTCAAGCGCTCAACGCCGTCTCGCTCGAGGTCAGGCCGGGGGAGGTTGTCGGCTTGATCGGCGAGAATGGCGCCGGGAAGTCTACGCTGATGAAGATCCTGAGCGGCGTCTATCAGCCCGACGCGGGGCAGATTCTCATCGCCGGAAAGGAAACCCGGATCGAAAGCGCCGCGGACGCCAACCGGAAGGGGATCGGCATGGTGTTCCAGGAGCAGTCCCTGCTCCCCAACTTGACGATTGGCGAAAACATCTATCTCGGCAATGAGCGGCAGTTCACGAAGTTCGGCCTCGTTCAATGGCCTGCGCTCTACGCCGCCGCGGCGCGGCAGCTCGAGAAGGTCAAGGTCGATGTCGATCCGCGCGCGCGCACGGACGAGCTGAGCTTCGCCGCCAGGCAGATGGTGGAACTCGCCAAGGCGTTGACGCTCGAAGAGCACTCCGCGGGCAATCTCGTCATTCTGCTCGACGAGCCGACCTCTGTCCTCGAGCGTGCGGAGATTGACATTCTGTTCAGCCGCGTGCGCGCGCTGAAATCGCGCGCCTCCTTCGTCTTCGTCTCTCACCGGCTCGACGAGGTGCTGCAGCTCTCCGATCGCGTCTATGTGATGAAGGACGGCCAAGTCGTCGGCGAACTCGCGGCCGCGGACGCCGACATCGCGACTCTGCATCGTCTGATGGTCGGGAGAACCTTGCAGGCGGACTATTACCTCGAGCCCTTGCAAGCGCCGATTCAGGAACAGGTGGTGCTGGAGGCCGACGGGCTCTCGTCGGGCAGGGCCTACCGAGACGTCAGCTTCAAACTCCATGCGGGAGAAATTTTGGGCATAGCAGGAGTCATCGGCTCGGGGCGCGAGGAACTGATGCGCACGCTCGCAGGCTTTACGCCCCATACCGCCGGCCGTCTCACAGTCGCCGGCCGAGAAGTGTGGCTTTCGACGCCTGCCGATGCGGTCGAACTTGGCGTCGGGTGTATCCCGAGGGAACGCAGGGTCGAGGGTCTCGTGCTTTTCCTGTCCGTCTCGGCCAACATCACCTTGGCCGATCTCGCCCAACTCACGCGCTACGGGCTAATCGACGCGCGAAAGGAGCAAAGCCTGGCGAAAGACTGGGTTTCGCGGCTGAAAATTCGCACCCCGAACATCGAGGCGCTGTGCCTCAACCTTTCCGGCGGCAATCAACAGAAGGTGGCTCTGGCGAAATGGCTGAACGCGAAGGCCAGGATTCTCATCCTCGACCATCCGACCCGAGGTCTGGACGTCGGCGCCAAGGAGGAAGTCTACCAGCTCCTCCGCAGTCTGACCGGCGAAGGCCTCGCGATCGTTTTGACGTCGGATACTCTCGAGGAAACGATTGGGCTCAGCCACACCATTCTCGTCATGCGCGATGGCGAAATCACGCATCGGACTGAGGCCAGACCGGGCGCGAAGCCGCGGCAGATCGACCTCATCGGATACATGGTGTGACGATGGATGCTGACCGGGAATCCAGAGGGTTGCAGCTCGAGGACTTGAGAAAATGGCTGCCGCTGGCGACGCTGGCGGTCCTCATCCTCGTCGTCGGGATCGTCGAGCCGAGCTTTTTGCAGCCCGCCGCGCTGATCGACCTCGCGAGCGACACGGCAGTTCTGTTTATCCTGGCGACGGGCGTCACCTTCGTGATCATGCTCGGCGGCATCGACCTCTCCATCCAATCGATGGCGTCGCTCGCGAGCGTCGTCGTCGCCCTCACGATCGCAAGACTAGGATATGGAGCGTTCGTGCTGGCGATCGCGATCGGCGGCGTCGCGGGGCTGATTTCCGGGATCGTGCACGTGCGCCTCAAGATCCCTTCCTTCATCGCCACGCTCGCGATGGGCGGTGTTCTGTTCAGCGCGGCTCTGGTGATTTCCAGGGAGCGCTCCATCACCCTCGATGAAGCTGGGCGCGCGTATCAGTCCTGGATAACCGGCCAAATCCTCGGGTTGCCGAATGTCATCATTGTCGGTCTGATCGTGCTCGCCGCCGCGCACGTTCTGCAGGCGCACACGCGGTTCGGGCGCTACAGTGCGGCGATCGGGGCGGGCGAGCCAGCGGCGTTCGCATCGGGCGTCAAGGTCGGTTGGCAGAAAACCTTCGCGTTTGTTCTTTCGGCGGCGTTCGCGGCGCTCGCAGGCGTCATTCTCGCGGGGCGCCTCGCCAGCGGTTCGCCGACGCTGGCCGCGGAACTCCTTCTGCCTTCCATCGCCGCCGTCGTTGTGGGCGGGACTGCGATCACCGGCGGCGTCGGCAGCATCTGGCGCACGCTCGTCGGCGCGCTGATCATTTCCGTGGTGCGCATCGGCATGACATTCCTTGGTGTCGACATTTTCGCTCAAAATATCGTGTTCGGCGCGGTGCTCATCGCAGCAGTCGCGATCACGATCGATCGCACCAAGATCCCGATCGTGAAATAGTCCGATAGGTGAGGCGCCGTCAGACCGGGAGGCGCGTGGGAGAAGACGGACTCTCGCAAATGGCCGCCCATGTCGTCGGCCGTGATGAACAAACACATCCCTGCGGCGAAATTGACGGACTGGGCCGGCCCGCGCGCGTTGCGAGCCGTTCGTGGTCAATGTCATCTCTTGGAGCGCTCCCGCTTCGAGGCGCCGGGACAGCGACCGGAACAGACCCATGATGCCGCAGCGGACAAGAGGCTCACCGACGCCAAGGCTTCGACGCTCATACCGTCGATCCCCGGCGCGCCCTTATTGCGCTTCACTCGCGCCAACGCTTCCCGCAGATTGTCCTTCTCGACAATCGCTTCCATGCACGGTCCGGCCATGGCCGCCGGGCTTTCGACGACGGCGTTCGCCGCATAGGCTTTGGTCCCTCCGGCGCAGACGCTTTTCGGACGCCTTCCCGCACACCCGCCGAATTTACCACCCCGGCCCTTGATGACCCATGGATTTCGCGGTCATACGCCCGCTCGTCCGGCGGGGTAGGCCTCATATCTGGTTCTTGTCCATCGGGTCGCGGTTTGCTCCACGCTTCCTTCAGACCCCACCTCACAGCGACGCCTTGCGCTTCGCTAGCCCTTCGCCGTCATCAGGCTGGGCAGAGGACTTCCACCTCCAAGCTCTCGATCATGCGCGGCACACCAAAAAAACCCCGGAGATTGCTCTCCGGGGCCGTTTGTTTCAGCTGATCGCTGAACGATCAGAAGTAACGGGTGATGCGGAAACGACCGGCGAAGCCGCTCGAGTTGCCCTTCCAATCGCCCGGAGCGAAGAAAGCGCCGCCCGGGCCGCCCGCGTTGTACACGGTTCCGAGGAAGCCGCTCGGACGATCCTGCTGGGTGCTCTGATACATCAACTCGAGGTCGAAGTTCAGGTTGGTGACCGGGTTCCAGCCGATGTCCGTGCCGATGATCCAGCTGGTCGCCGACGGCGACAGCGGGCCCTGGACCGCCTGGGCGAGGCCGCAGCCGAAGCCGAGCAGGTAGCAGCCGCCGCCCATATTGCTCCACTTCAACCCGCCGTACGACCCTTCGAGGTCGACGTAGAACTGCGGCGTGAAGTGATGCTCGAACAGGGCGCTGACTGACCAAGCGGTCGGCTTCGACCACTGGTTGGTCAGCGGGTTGAAGTACGCATCCGCCAGATACATGGGCTGACCGTTGCCGTTGGTCTGGCCGTTCTCACCCCACATGCCGTCCAGGAGACCCGAGTACAACACCGCGTTCTGGGTGTAGCTGCCGGTGACCAGGAAGTCGTCACCCACACCGAAGGACGGCAGGTTGATCTTCACGCCCGCATCGATACCCCATCCGGTTTGGGTCTTCTGGTAGTTGCAGTTCGTGACGAACGCTCCGACGCCGCAGCCGCCCGTGCCGCCGAGGTCGGGCACAACGCCGTTCGCGCCAGCATAAACCTGGTTGGCGACATTCACGTTGTGCAGCACGCCCGACAACTGAGCCTCGCCCCAACCCTGCTTGACATGCAACTGGCCGACGATGTCGGGCCAGCGCTGGCCGCCGTAGGTCAGGTTCGGGCCAGCAATCGCCGTGCCTTGACCGGACTGGCCGTTGGCGCCCGGGCTCTGCGCCGCGATGGTGGCGGTGAAGCCGCCGCCGAACGACATGGTGTAGGCCAACAGCATGGGCTCGTTGAAGCCCTTCTGGTCGGGCGAGAAGAAGTTCGCCCAGTTGTCGCCGCCGCCGACGAACGAATAGAACGACGCGGCCTTACCGGCGGTGATCCCGGCCCAGGTCAGGTAGCACTGGTCGCAGTACGTGATGTTGGCTGGAGAAGCCGGCGTCAGCGAATCGAAGCCGTTGCCCATGTCGTCCTGGATGCCGATGTGGGCGAGCAGCGGGCCGTACGCGGTGTTGGAGGCGAAGTCGAACTGGAGCGCGGCGCGCGCCGACCAGCCGGTCTCGTGACGATAGAAGGTCGAGTTGCCCTGGGAAGCGCTGGCGGCAAGCAGCACACGCTGCGTTGACTGGTTGGAAACCGCAGCCAGGGTGTTGAGCTGAGCCGCGAGAGCCGGATTGGACAGCGCGACAGCGTTCGCGACTGAACTATACGACGCCCAGTTGTACTGGTCGTTCAGGTTGCCGCCGGTGAATTGGGCGGTCATGTAACCCGAAACCTTCATGCAGGTGTCGGAGCCCGGCATGGTCCAGCCGGTGATGCCGCCGACGTTGCAGATCTTGACATATTGTTCGACGGGAGCCGCCTTCCTCGTCGGAAGATCGGCAGCCTGCGCGCTGGCGACGGCGACGATGCCGGCTGCCGAACCGAGCAGAATGCTCTTGATGAGCGTCATTGTTGACCTCCAGTTAATACTCTGGGCGTTGGTTCTTCTCACTTCCGATCCGCTGGCTCACTTGGCGAGCCCGAAACCGTAGGTGGTCAGCCCCCTCTTCCCGATTGTTTAGGACCCTGGCGCTTCGCCTGAAGCTGACGCTGCGGTCCGTCCGCGACCGGGAATCTCCCGTTCACTGAAAAGAACATACCCTCGCCCCGTCCGCGATCAATAAAGTTCTCGCCTTAATCCGGGCTGGAGACACAGTTTGGGGACCATCGTTGCATAATTGTCACGCAAAGCCGCCCAACTCTCGCCCTAATGTCGTATTTAACGAATGCATAGCGTACATAATCCCTTCAACCGGTATTGGCAGTCTTCTTGGCGGCGCCTGCTGCGCGCCGGTCCGGCGGCCTTCCGCAGCCCGCGAATGTTGCACGTTTTGGCGCCTAAGTCGTTGAAATCGGCTGCGCCAATAAATCCGTGCGCCCTGTCTTCCAACCCCGGCCCCTCCTCACGCCAGCCCGTCGCCGACAGCGCCGCCTCGTCGACCAGGATTTCACGCCGCCGGGCGCGCCTCGATGATCACAAAGGCCTGCGCCAGCGGCGGCTCGTCGGTGATCGTCAGATGGATGAACGCCTCCGCGCCCGGCGGGAGAATCGCCTTCAGGCGCTCCGCGGCCCCCCCCGTCAGCCGCATGGTCGGCTGGCCGGACGGCAGGTTGACCACGCCCATGTCGCGCCAGAACACGCCGCGCCTGAGGCCCGTCCCGAGCGCCTTGGCGCAGGCCTCCTTGGCCGCGAAGCGCTTGGCGTAGGAAGCCGCGCGCCCCGCCCGCGCATCGGACCGGCGCCGCTCGATCTCGGTGAAGCAGCGTTCGACGAAGCGGTCGCCGTGGCGCTCGAGCGTCCGTTCGATTCGCCGGATGTCGCAAAGGTCGCTGCCGACGCCGATGATCACTTGTGCGTCCCCACGGACGCCCGCCCTTCCGCCATCGCCGCGCGCATGCGCTTCAGCGTCTCGGCGAGACCGACGAAGATCGCCTCGCCAACGAGAAAGTGGCCGATGTTCAGTTCCACCACCTGCGGCAGGGCGGAAATGAGGCGGGCCGAGTCATAGTCGAGGCCATGGCCCGCGTGGCATTCGAGACCGAGGCTGGCGGTCTGCGCCGCAGCTACCCTCAGACGGCCGAATTCGTAGCCGGCGCGGGGCGAGTCGCGATGGTCCAGCGCGTCGCACCAGGCTCCGGTATGCAGTTCCACTACCGGCGCGCCGAGATCGGCGCTCGCCCTCAAGGCCTCGCTCGAAGGTTCGATGAACATCGAGACACGGATCCCCGCCTTGCCGAGTTCGGCGACGAAGGGCTTGAGCGCGTGGAACCCGCCGACCACGTCGAGCCCGCCCTCGGTGGTCCGCTCGGTGCGCTTCTCCGGCACCAGGCAGCAGGCGTGCGGGCGGAGGCGCAGCGCGATGTCGAGCATCGCCTCGGTCGCCGCCATCTCGAAATTGAGCGGCTTCTTGATCGCCGCCTTGAGCCGCCGCATGTCGTCGTCGTGGATGTGGCGGCGGTCCTCGCGCAGATGCGCGGTGATCCCGTCGGCGCCAGCCTCGATGGCGAGGAGCGCCGCGCGCACCGGATCCGGCGTCGCGCCGCCACGGGCGTTGCGGATGGTGGCGACGTGGTCGACGTTGACGCCGAGGCGGACCGCGGTCATCGGAAGTCCTGTCTCCATCTGTCAGGCCGCCCCGGCGAGCGACCGGCTGCCGGGCTTGACCGCCGGCAGGGCCGCGAGCTCCGGCGGCAGCGCGTCGGCGGGATAGGCCGGAATGTCGAGGGTCGCAAGGGCAACGCGCGGGACGCCGATTTCAGCCTTGCCTCCCGAGCGATCGATCAGGCAGGCGGCGCCGACGATCCGCCCCGGATGCTCAGCGAGCGCGGCGAGGCATTCGCGCGACGAGAGCCCGGTGGTGATGATGTCCTCGACCATCAGCACCCGCGCGCCCGGCGCGATCTCAAAACCGCGTCGCAGTCTGAAGGCGCCGTTTTCGCGTTCGACGAAAATCGCCTTGGCGCCGAGCCAGCGCGCCGTCTCGTAGCCGGGGACGATGCCGCCAACCGCCGGCGAGGCGACGACGTCGATCGGCCCAAAGGCCGCACGCGCCTTCCCGGCCAGGGCCCGACAGAGCCGCTCGGTCCGCGCCGGGTCTTGGAACACGAACATCTTCTGCAGGAAGACCGGCGAATGCAGGCCGGACGACAGGATGAAATGGCCCTCGAGCAGCGCGCCGGCTGCGCGGAACTCGTCAAGCGCCTGATCGGCGGTTAAGGTCGTGCACATGGGCTCCTCTTAGCAGTCGGGCGCGGGCCGCGCCACGCGGCGGAGCGCAGGACGATAGACCGACGGCCTTGGATCCATGACGACGCCCAGCGATCCGACCCTGCCCTTCGCGACTCGAGCGCTAGCCGCCGACCCCGACGCCACCGCGCCGGACGGCACGGCAGTCCGACTGCTGCTTCAACTCAGCGGCGGCAGCCTGGCGCATTTCGAGCTTCCCGCCGGCGCGATTTCCCACGCCGTGGCCCATCGAACCGTCGAGGAGCTGTGGTACGTCGTCGCCGGCCGCGGCCTCCTGTGGCGGCGAGCCGGGACCGAGGAGAGCGTCGAGCCGCTGGCCCCGGGCGTCGCGGCGACGATCCCGCTCGGCGCTTCGTTCCAGTTCCGCGCCGGGGACGACGGCCCGCTCGCCTTCATCGCCGTCACCATGCCGCCCTGGCCGGGCATGGACGAGGCCATAGCCGTCAGGGGGCCGTGGACCCCGACCGTGCCGGCCGGCCGATGAAACGGGTCTTGCGCAGGCGCAAGGCCGCTGCTAGCCAAGGCGCCCTTGAAGGCCGGATTAGCACAGCGGTAGTGCAGCGGTTTTGTAAACCGAAGGTCGGGGGTTCGATCCCCTCATCCGGCACCACTGAATTCAAAAGACTTTACGCTGGACTGCGCCGACCGGCGTGTCCTCACCCCAGCCTGACACGCGCCGGTCGCTTCGCCTCAACGGTCCCCGCCGCCCGTCGGCCGGGCGAGGGCGAAAACGGATTCGACCACCGCGTAATCCTGATAGCCGCAACGGGCGAGCGGCCGCGCCCGGGTAATGTCGAACCGGCCGTCGCGAAGGAAGGCCTCGTCGATGTGCACGCCGACGACCTCGCCGAGGATAAGGACGTTGCCGCTTGCCGCGCCCGCCCGGTTGCGGATCTCGATGACCTCGACGACCTTGCATTCGAGCGAGGCCGGGCTCTCCTTGACCCGGGGCGCGGCGACGAGGCGGCATTCGGCCATCGTCAGGCCGGCGTGGAGAAACTCATTGTCGCCGCGCGGCAGCGGCGCCGAGGTGGCGTTCACGGCGTCTCTCAACGTGGACGTCGCCAGGTTGGCGACGAACTCGCCGCTCTCCCTGGCGAAGGTCGCCGAGTCTTTGTAGCCGCCGTCGCTCGAGAAACCGACGATCGGCGGATGGCTGGCGAAGCCGTTGAAGAAGCTGTAGGGGGCCAGGTTGATCCGCCCGTCGAGGGCGCGGGTGGAGATCCAGCCAATCGGCCGCGGCGCGACGATCGCCTTGAACGGATCGTGCGGCAGCTTCGTCCTGTCGCGCGCGTCGGTCTCGTAGAACATCGGCGCTTCAACCGGGAAAGGTCGTGACGATATCGGCGAGCGCCGGGCGGACCCGGTCCTCGATCGGCGGCGCCCGGCCGATGTGCAGGAAGCCGGCGATGCGCTCATGCTCGGCGAGCCCGATCGCGGCGCGGAAGCGCGCGTCGTAGGCGGTCCATTCGGTAAGCCAGGTCGCGCTGAAGCCGAGCGCGCGCGCCGCGACGATCGTCGCCATGCAGACCGCGCCCGCCGACAGCACCTGCTCCCATTCCGGGATCTTCACATGCGGGCCGGCGCGCGATACGACCGCGATCACCAGGGGCGCGCGCGCAAAGCGCCCGCGTTCCTCCGCCTTGGCCTTATCATCGAGGCCCGGTTCATCCTCGAGCCGGATCATCTCGGCGATTCGGCCTGCCCGCTCGCGCGCGGCGCCTCCGAACACGATGAAGCGCCACGGCGCGAGCTTGCCGTGGTCGGGCACGCGGGAGGCGACCGAGAGAATCGTTTCGAGTTCCTCGGGCGTGGGACCCGGCCCGCTCATGACGGCGGGCGGAGCTGAGCGGCGGCGCTTGAGCAGGGCGATCGTGTCGTTCATCAGGTTTCCATAGAGGGATTTGCGTTCCTCGGGAATGCAAAGGCGGGAATGCAAAGGAATGACCAAGAGCGGCGCCGATGTGTCCGCCATTGCGCTGCGCGCAAAGTCGCTGGATCGCCATGTCTCCAAAGCCTGCCGAGAGGCGGGCGGCCTCGACGCCCTTCCGGGTCATGCGACGACGGCGGCATGTTGTATAGCCGCTTCAGCGCGATTTTGGCGCCGAGTTTATCGTGATCGGGTGGCCTATGCACCGCCTTCGAACCGCCTCATTGCGGCGGCACGAGGCCCCATCGTCAGGGCGCGCCGGCAAGGGAAGAAGGACCGCGGCCGGCCGAAGGCGGCGAGACGAGAGGCGATGCGGGCGATCGAACGAATTCTTGCCGGGTTCTTGGCGCTTGCGCTGCTTGCGGCCGCCGCCGCGGCCCGCGCCGACCCGCCCGTCGCGGACGGTCAGGCGACGCTGAGCCTGTCGGCTACTCTCAACGGTCAGACCACTCCGCTGACTGGCGGCGTGCGCTGGCGGATCTTCTCCGCCAAGACCGAGGAGGACGGGACACACGCGCTGGTCGTCGAATCGAACCTCGCCGAGCCGACCTTGACCCTGCGTCCCGGCGACTATGTCGTGCATTCGGAGTTCGGGCTGGCGAGCGCGGCGCGGCGTCTCACCCTCGGCCCCGAGGTGCGCACGGAGAAGCTGGCGATTGCAGCGGGCGGCCTCAAGATTGGCGGCGTTCTCGGCGACGCGCCGATCGATCCGTCCAAGCTCTCGCTCGCGATCTACGTTCCGGTCGGCCGCAATCCGCAGGGCAAGCTCGTCTACGCCAAAGCCAAGGCCGGCGACATCGTCGGGCTGCCGGAGGGCGCCTACCATATCGTCTCGACCTATCTCGACACGGTCGGCGGAAAGTTTCTCGCCAGCGCCGCCCCGCCGAGCACCGGCAAATCGTCGGCGCCGGCTCCGTCGACGACGCTTCCGTCGAACTCGATCGTCAGCGCCGACATCAGGGTGACGTCCGGCAAGCTTACCGACGTGACGCTCCGCCATCGCTGCGCCACACTGACGCTCAAGCTCGTCAGCAAGCCCGGCGGCGAGGCGCTCGCCAACACGACCTTCACCGTGCTGACGCCGGGCGGCGACGTAATCCGCGAACTGCTCGGCGCATTCCCCTCGCTGGTGCTGGCGGAAGGAGAATACGCCGTCATCGCGCGGCACGACGGCAAGACGTACCAATCGACCTTCCAGGTCGATACGGGTATGGATCGAGACGTCGAAGTCGTTGCACAAGAGGCTCCCCAGGGCGCCGGAGAAGGCGGCCAGCCGGAGCCGCCCAAAGTCCCGGCAGAAGAGAAGGATTGAGCGGGTGCAGACGTTTTTCGTTCAGATCAAGTGCGCGCTCGGTCGAACCTACGAGGTCGCAAGCGCGCTCGCCGAGGCCGAGATCGCCTCGGAGATCTATTCGATCGCGGGCGAGTTCGACATCCTGGCCAAGTTTTACGTGGAGCGCGACGTCGATATCGGCCATTTCGTCGGCCAGAGGGTGCAGACGATCCCCGGCATCAGCGACACGCGCACGATCATCACTTTCAAGGCGTTCTGACCCCGGCCCCGGACCGCTCTCCGTCCCTTGTCAGGCGAAAGACCGAACCCATGCGATTGACCCTTTTTCTCGCCTTCGCCGTTCTGGCGGGCTCGGCCGAGGCGGACGAGCAGCCGTTCCTGTTCGAGGCGCTTCACGGCCGCACCACTTACCACGCCGCCTGGGAGCGGCTGATGAAACTCGTGCAGCCGACGCCCGACTGGCTGGTCGAGTTCAACCGGAATTTCGACGGGGTCGCCGGGCAGATCAGACCGGTCGACATCGACGGCAAGCCCTACGAACTGTCGTTCGTGTGCAAGCCGACCGATTGCGAGGGCCACCGGTTCATCGTGCTGTTCGACGCCGGCGGCGCTCATGCCTATGGGGCGCTCGGCGGCAAGGACAATTCCCCGGCCTTTTACGGCTCTCCCTCGCCGACGGAGCAGGAGGCGATGGCGAAGGCGGTCAAATGAGGGGCCGTCGCCCCGCCCGCCCGAGCGCCAAGAGCGCGGCGGTCCTGGCGCCGCGCTCGATCCCAACGCTTTCGACGACCGGCCTTACCGGGAACTCGCCAAGGCGCAGTTCACCAGCGTGACGCGCGGTCAGCGCGCCGCGTTCATTTTGCCGACCTTCTCCGCGATCGCGCGAGCCAGTCCGTCGCTGACCTCCTCGGGGACGTCGAGGCCCGACAGGCGCCACGTCGTCCCGGAAAGATGCAGGTGGACGCCGTAGCGCCCCTCGGCGCTGTCGAGCCCGACCACAAAGCTCAGCGGCCCGTCGAAATGGGAGTTCAGCAGGACCTGCAACGGACGGGCGCGGAACGCGTCGCCGAGCGGCGGCACACGCCAGCCGGGTCCGGCGCCTGCGACGCCAGCCGCCGGCAGGCCGATGCGCCCCTTGGCCAGGAGCGCGGCGATGGCCTGGGGCGTCAACATCCCGCTCATGAGCTCGTTGGCCGCCCCCGCGCTCACGCTTCCCAGGAAGTTCTGCTCGAACCACGCCATTTTCTTGAATTGCGGGTTCTGCGCGAGATAGGCGCGCGCGATCTGACCGGCGAGCGAACTCCTCAGCGCCGGCAGATCGATGCGCTGCATCAGGGCCGCCGCATCGCCCTGCGAAGTCGCGGAGGCGAGCTCAGCCGCGCCGATGAGCGCCCAGATCCAAGCGGCTGCGACAAGGATGACGAGCGCGACGGCGGCTCGGAAAACGTTTCGCATAGTCTGTCCTCAAGCAATTCCGGCCGGAAACCGCTCGCAGTTGGATGATCGTCTGAGGGTCCCGCGCAGCGCCGCGGGCCGCGCCGCCGAGCGGCGTGTCGGGATTGAAGCCCGCTCTGGGACAACGACCTTTGTCGAAGTCCTCGATCGGGCGCCGGCGGACCTTCCCGAGCGAAACGGCGCAGGACAGGCGCAAGGACGACGGCGACGCTGATGCTCCGTTTCCTTTGGCAGGAAAACCCGGCGGATTTACGCCTTCACCGCCCCTGCGGTGAGGCCCGCCACGATGTAGCGCTGCGCGAGGAGGAACATCACGATCGCCGGCAAAATGGTCAGGGTGATGAAGGCGAGCACCAGCTGCCACGACGTCATGTATTGGCCCTGGTAGCCCATCAGGCCAAGCGTCCATGGGTAGCGTGACTCGCTGTTGAGCACGACGAGCGGCAGCAAGTAGCCGTTCCAGCTGGCGACGAACGAGATCACGGCGACGGTTGACAGGATCGGCCCGGAAAGCGGGAGCGTGATGTAGAAAAAGTAGCGGAAGTACCCGCAGCCATCCATCATCGCCGCATCCAGGAGTTCGATCGGCAGCTGTCTGAAGGCGGTGCGCAACAGGAGAATGGCCATCGCGAGGGAAAAGGCGACCTGCGGCAGGATGACGCCCCAGTAGGAGTCGAGCAGGCCGAGATCGCGGATCTTGATGAACAGCGGCAGAATCGCCGTCGCCACGGGAAACAGCAGTCCGAGCTGAAGGTAGCTGAAAAGATAGCGGTCGCCGAAGAAGCGAAGGTGCGCAAAGGTAAACGCCGCCATCGAGGAGAGCGCAAGGGTGAGAGCGACGGTCATGATCGCGATCAGCAGCGAATTGCCTAGCACCTGCCAGTACCGGTATCCGGTCAGGACATCCCAGTAGTTCTTCCACACCCAGACGCGCGGCAGTCCGAAGGGGTTCGCCTGCAGGTCGCCCAATTCCTTGAAGCCGTTGAGCGCAGTCGCAAGGATCGGAAGGAGCACGATCCCTCCAAACACGACGAGCGTCGCGAAGATCGCGATGGCGCCGAAGCCGTGCGGAGCACGGCCGGCGGGTCCGTGAGCCGCCGTCGCGGTTTCGGATATAGGGAGCGCAGTCTCAGTCATCGCGCATGAAGAGCCGTCTGTAGCCGAAGGCGAAGGTCACGCAGATCAGGAACAGCACCACGCCGACCGCCGAGCCGAAGCCGACGCGCATGCGCGTGATGCCGAAATAGTAGAGGAACGACACCATCGTGTTGGTCGTCTCGAACGGGCCGCCGCCGGTCAGCGGCACAATGATGTCGAAGAGTTGCAGCGCGCCGACGACGGAAAAGAAGACCGAAAGTCGGATCATCGGCCCGAGCAGCGGCAGGGTGATGTACCGGAAGCGTTGAAAGGCGGTTGCCCCGTCCATCTCGGCCGCCTCGAGCAGCGACTTGTCGATGCCCTGCAGGCCCGCGACGTAGAGCATCATGTGGAAGCCGAAATACTTCCACAGGACGACGATCAGCACCGCGCTGAACGCCCAGGTCTTGTCGGCGAGCAGGTAATAGGGCGCTAGTCCAAGCGCGCCGGTGATCACGCTGGGAAGACCGTAGCCGCCGTCGAACATGAATCGCCAGATGAGCCCGGCCGCGACGTCCGCCAGGACATAGGGCAGAAAGAAAATCATCCGGAACACGGCCGCGCCGGCGATACGTCCGGCCACCATCATCGCCACGCCGAGCGCCAGCGGCAGCTGAACGAGGAGCGAGACGACGATGATGAGACCGTTGTTGATCAGCGAGCGCGTGAAGGTCGCGTTGCCGATCAGATAGCCGTAGTTCTTGAGTCCGATGAATTTTTCTGGCCGGTTGTAACCGTCCCAGTTGTAGAAGCCGTACCAGGCCGCCTCCGCCATCGGGAGGGCGACGAACACGGTGAAGAGCAGGAGAGCCGGCGGTAGGAATATGACGAGCGTCGCCCAGCCGTTGGCGGACATCCTTCTCACGGGTTCGACATAGGTCGCCTCAACCGTAGACACGTCGCGAGCCTTGCATTGCTGTCGGAATGGAGCTCCGCCGCGGGGCGGCGGGGCCGGAGGATTTGTTTCGGCCAGCGGCTACTGCTGGTCGAACGCGTCCTGGATCGCCGCGGCGGCCGCTTCGGGCGTCATTTCGCCCGCGGCGACGGAAACGGAAACGTCGTTGATGACGCGTCCGACCGAGGGGCCGAGGTCCTGGTCGAAAAAATTCTGGTGGTACGTTGTCTTGGCTAGGTCGTCGGCCAGGCGCTTCACCAGCGGGTCGGTTATGTAGGCTTCGGAGCCCTTGACCACCGGGATATAGCCCCCGTGCGCGGCCGCCTCTTGCGCGTATTTCGGCTGGCTGAAGAATTTGAGGAAATCGACGGCCTCCGGCGGCGCGGTCTTGGTCACCAGCCAGCCGTTGACGCCGCCGAGCGTATCGGTCGCCTTGCCCTTGCCGCCGGGAACGATCGGGAAGGACAGGATGCCGATGTCCTCCTCCGGCAGGCCCTTGCCGCTCGCGGAGTTCGGACCCTGCATTTGGAGCAGCCATTGGCCCATCAGATCCATCGCCGCCTTGCCGTCGCCGAAGATGCCGGACGACTGGGTGTGAGACGTCGAGAGATAGCCGGGCTGGAACGGCTCGAGCGCCGCGAGCTCGCGCAGGCGCTTGCCCGCCTCGACGAAGGTGGCGTTCTTGAAGCCGCCGTCCTTGCCGGCCTTGGCGTCGGCGAGCGCGTGGTCGCCGCCGATTCGCATGACGAGGTAGGAGTAATAAAAATGCATCGGCCACTTCTCGCCCGCCCCGACCGAAATGGGGGTGACGCCGGCGGCCTTGAGCTTCTTAACGGCGCCGAGAAAATCGTCCCAAGTCTTGATGTCTTCGGCTTTCACCCCGGCCTTCTCGAACAACTTCTTGTTGTAAAAGAAGGCGACCTCGCCCACCTCGAACGGCACCCCGACGACTTTGCCGTCGACCTTGAAGGCGTCGACAGCGGTCGGGGACAGGTCGGATTCGACCGAGGCGACATCGGCGGTGATGTCCTTGAGGAACCCCGCCTTGTCCTGCGCCTGCATGACGCCGCCCGACCAGCTGTAGAACAGGTCCGGACGGTCGCTGGACTGCAACATGGTCGGCAGCTTCGCCTTGAAGGCTTCGTTCTCCAGATACTTGAACTCGACCTTCACGCCCTTGTGGCCTGCGTTGTAATCGTTGGCGATCTTCTCCCAGACCGCTTTTTGGTCGGGGTTGTCGCTGACGTGAAGGACGGTGATGTTGGTGTCGGCGAGCGCCGGAACGGCCAATGCGGCGAGGCAGGCCGCAGAGAACGGCGAAATGGCGAATGTCATCGAATTCCTCCGGGAAAGGCTCGGCGAATTTATTTGTCCGCGATGCGGATTAAATCTGTCTCGACTTGCAGCCGTCTGTCAAGTCATCCGACAGCGTTCGCACGAAAACGAAGGCGGCGCGGTTGACAAGGCGACGCCGAGGGGGAATAAATCCGTCTCCCGCATAAAAACCCGAAGCGGAAGCCGCCTTCAGCGATGAAGACCGCCGATCCCGAATTAATGCGCGCCATCAATCGCTTCCATGTCATGGACGCGATCCGGCGGTTCGGGCCGGTCTCCAGGGTCGAGATCTGCGAACTGACCGAACTCAGCGCCACGACCGTCTCCGCCATCACTGCGGCGCTCATCGATGATTTGCTCATCATTCCCTTGCATATGGGCGCGGTGCGCGATCCGGGCCGCGGACGGCCGCGGGTCATGCTCAGGCTCAACCCGGAGGCGGCGTACGTCGTCGGCGTGAAGCTTGCGAGCGACCAGATCAGCGTGGCGGTCACCAACTTCTGCGCCGACATCGTCCGCTCGCTCGCCCTGCCGGTCCGGATCGACCGGCAGACCGCCTCGGTGATCGCCGACCTGGTCGAGGACGGCGTGCGCCGCTGCGTCAGCGACGCGGGCCTCGAGATGTCGGCGATCTCCGGCGTCTGCGTCGGCCTGCCGGGCGTGGTCGAGCGGGCGGCGGGCGTCTGCCGGCAAAGCCCGATCCTGCAGGAGCGCGACGTGCCATTCGGCGCTGATCTCGGCCGGCGGCTCGGCGCGCCGGTCTCGATCGACAGCGACGTCAATCTCGCGGCGCTCGCCGAGCATTGGTTCGGGCAGGCGCGCGATCTCAACGACTTCCTGGTCGTCAACGTCGAGCGCAGCCTCGGCCTGGCCATTCTCCACAACGGCGAGCTCTTTCGCGGCGCGAACGGCCTCAGCCCCGACTTCGGCGACTTCATGCTGCGCGCCCCGAGCGATGGGGGAGGACGGCTTGCGGACGCGGCGTCCGAGACCTCGGTGATTGGCGAAGCCGAGGCGCTGTTCCGGTCGTCCGACCGCGACGCGCCGACCCAGCCGGACCGGATCCTGGCCGCGCTGATCCAGCGGGCGGCGGCCGGCGACGCCGCCTGCGCCCGCGTGCTCGCCAGGGCCGGCGAGGCGCTCGGCTTCGCCATCGCCAATCTCATCACCCTGTTCGCCCCGCCCAAGGTCATCATCTCGGGCCGCGCGATGGCGATGAGCGAGCATTTCATCGCGCCTCTGCGAGCGACCGTCGCGGCGCTGCTGCCGCCCAGCCTCGCCGACGTGTCGGACATCGTCGTGCGCGAATGGGGCGAGCGGACCTGGGTTCAGGGCGCCGCAGCCATGACGCTGCGCGATCTCTACGGGGCGCCGTGGGGCACGACGGGGCCAGCGCCCATTCGCGAAGCGGCCGCAGCGCCGGCGGGAGGATCTCTATGACAAGCGTTCGCGTCGGCGTGATCGGCTGCGGCAACATCAGCGCCGCCTATCTGAAAGCCGCGAAACTCTTCCCGATCCTCGACATTGTCGCGCTCTCCGACATGAATCCGGAAGCCGCCGCGGCCCGATCGGCCGAATTCGCAATTCCCGCGCGCCCGGTCGAGGCGGTCCTCGCCGATCCGTCGATCGAAGTCGTCTTGAACCTCACCGTGCCGAAGGCCCATGTCGAAGTGGGCCTCAGGGCGATCGCCGCGGGCAAGCACGTGCATTCCGAAAAGCCGCTCGGCGTCACGGTCGCCGAGGCGCGGACGCTCATCGATGCGGCCAAGGCCGCGGGAGTCTAGGCTCGGCTCGGCGCCGGACACGTTTCTTGGCGGCGCGCACCAGACCGCGCGGCAATGCCTCGACGACGGGATGATCGGGCGCCCCGTCGGCGGAACCGCGTTCTTCATGTGCCCGGGCCACGAACGCTGGCACCCGAGCCCGGCCTTCTACTATCTCGGCGGCGGCGGCCCGATGCTCGACATGGGCCCCTATTACGTCACCGACCTCGTCAATCTGCTCGGGCCGGTGGCGAGCGTCTCGGGCGTCGCCACGCGCACACGCGCCGAGCGCGTCGTCACCAGCGCCCCGCTCGCCGGGACGCGCATTCCCGTCGAGGTCGCGACCCACGTGACCGGCGTCCTCACCTTTGTGAGCGGCGCCGCGGTGTCGATGACGATGAGCTTCGACGTCGCCCGCCACAAACACGCTCCGCTGGAGATCTACGGCGAAAAGGGCTCGCTGATCGTCCCCGACCCGAATTATTTCGGCGGCGCGGTCGAGGTCGCGACCGCGGCCGAGGATTGGCGCGAGGTTCCCACCCGGCACGCCTATGCGGACGGCAATTATCGTATTCTCGGCCTTGCCGACATGGCGCAGGCGATCCGCACCGGCCGGCCTCACAGGGCGAACGGCGACCTCGCTTTCCATGTCCTCGAGGTGATGGAGGCGTTCCAAAAATCGTCGGACGCCGGCGCCGCGGTCGCCGTCGCGTCGCGTCCCGAGCGGCCGGCGCCGATGCCGTCCACGCTGCAGACGGGAGAGTTGGATTGAGCTTGTAGGGCGCGCCTCGCCGACGCCGCCGCCAGCGCGCTCGACGAGCGCGCCCTACAACGCCTCCGGCCTTGACCCATTCGGATAGGAAAGGAAACAGACCATGCGGGAAGCGCTGATCGTCTGGGGCGGCTGGAGCGGGCACGAGCCCGAAAAGGGCGCGAAAATCGTCGCCCAAATGCTCGAGGAACAGGGCTTCAAGGCCTATGTCGAGCACACGACGGAAGCCTTCGCCGACCCGGCGATCGCCGACATGAGCCTGATCGTTCCGATCGTCACCATGTCCAAGATCGAGAAGGAGGAGGTCGAGAACCTGACCGCGGCGGTGCGCGGCGGCGTCGGCCTCGCAGGGTTTCACGGCGGCATGGGCGACGCCTTTCGCGAGAGCGTCGACTACCAGTTCATGTGCGGCGGCCAATGGGTCGCCCATCCGGGCGGCGTCATCGATTATCGCGTCGACGTGACGAAGCCGGACGACCCGATCATGCAGGGCATCTCGAGCTTCCCCTACCGTTCCGAGCAATATTACATGCATGTCGATCCGTCGAACGAGGTGCTGGCGACGACAACCTTCTCCGGCGAGCACGCGTCGTGGATCGAGGGCGTGACGATGCCGGTTGTCTGGAAGCGCCGGCACGGAGCCGGCCGGGTCTTCTACAGTTCGCTCGGCCATGTCGCGGCCGAGTTCGACCTGCCTGAGATGCGGGAGATTTTCCGCCGCGGGATGCTGTGGGCGGCGCGGTGAGCGCCGCAAAGACCCGCGGTCCGGCCATTCTGAACTCGAGTTCGTGAGTTCAACGCCGGGCTGCCAGACGACAACGTCGTCCTGTCGCCGGCCGGCCTCTCGACGAAGCGGAAGAGGTCGAGTTTGGGGGCTGCTCGATAAGCCTCCACGCGCGCTGAAGGGCGCATCGGCGTTATCTCCTCGTTCATGATTTCGGCGCTGTGGATCGAGACGGTCGCCGAAGTACCTATTGCTTTACAGCTTTTAGGTATCGTCGACGGGTCGGCTCGAGGGCCGGCTGGAACCAGGCCCGCAGCAAGCGCCGCTTAGGCGGGACGGAGTTGACGGATGGGCGCGAATGGTTGGCAAGACGCTGTGGCGCACAAGGTCCTGGAAGTCCGCGAAGATTTCTCGATCCCTGCGCAGCGGGGACTTCGGCGCAGATCGGCCCCGAAGGGCGCCGACGGCGAGCGGACCCATGAGGAGGCGGCGAGCTTCAAGGACGAGGACACGTTCCGCCGGCTCGTGGAGCAGTTGAACGCCGGCGTCTACATCGTCGCGGCCGACGGCATTTTGACTTACGTAAACCGCCGCTTCGCCCGTCACCTCGGTTACGAACCCGGCGAGGTGATCGGAATGTCGATTCTACGGTTCGTCGCCGAGTTCGAAGCGAGCGGCGGCGAGCGAACGCTTCGTGTCGCAGATGGTCGGTAACGAGGAGGCTTCCAGATACAATTCGACGCTTCTACGCAAGGACGGCACGCCCATCGACGTGCTCGTCGACAGCGTTGCAGGGAGGTTCAACGGCCAAAAGGCGACAATCGGAGTGCTCCTCGATATCGACGAGCGCATGCAGGCGCAGGAGCGGATCCGCGAGGAAGAGGAAAAATTCCGCAGCCTGCTCGACCAGAATATTGCCGGCATCGCCATTGTGCGCACCGACGGCGCCATCGCGTATTGCAACGGCTGCTTCGCCCAAACCATCCGCTACACCCCCGAGGAGATTGTTGGACGACTCCTGCTGGACTTCATTCCCGAGACCGAGCAACCGCTCGTCGCTCAAAGCCTGCGTTCGCAACTGTTCGAAAACGGTGCGCCGGTGCAGATCGAGTCGACGATGACCGCCCGGGACGGAAGCGTCGTTTCCGTGCTTGTCAGCGCCTCAAAAGCAGCGTTCGAAGGTCAACCGGCGTCGATCGCCGTCGTTCGCGACGTCACCGAGCGGAACGCAGCGCAGCGCAAACTGGCGTCCACCGCAGCGATCCTCGCCGCCGAGCACGAGGCCTCGCCCGACGGAATCCTGGTCGTCGATCGGCAGGCGCGAATCGTCTCCACCAACCGACGCTTCGGCCAGATTTTCGGAGTTCCGACTGACCTGCTCGCGCCCGGCGACGACCAGCGCCTGCTCATGTTGTGCTCGGATAAGGTGGCGGACTCCGACGCCTTTATGCGCCGGGTGCTATCCATCTATGACCGTCCCGAGGAGTCCAGTCACGACGAGTTGCTTCTCAAGGACGGAGCCATCGTCGATCGCTTGTCGGCGCCGTTCAATTCCGTCAGCGGCGAATATTTGGGAAGGATCTGGTTTTTTCGCGACATCACAGAGCGCCGGAAGGCGGAGGAGGCGCTGCGGGCCGGAGAGGAGCGCTTCCGCATGCTGGTCGACGAGGCGCCAGACGCGATCTTGCTCTTCGACATCGACCTGAATCGGTTGATTGCGGCGAACAAGGCCGCCGAACGCCTGTTCGGCCTTCCGAGGGACGAAATTCTCAAGCACGCGCCGCACGACTTCTATACAGCGGAGCAACCCGACGCCCGGCCGGTGGCGCAATCCTTTTCAGAGCACAATGAACGCGCCGAAGCCGGCGAGGAACTTTCCTATGAGCGGCGAATCCGCCGGTCCTCAGGGGAACAGCGGCTGTGCCGCGTGACCCTCGTCCGACTTCCCTCGAACGTTCGCCTCTTGCGCGCCAGCTTCGTCGACATCACTGATCAGAAGGCCGCGGAGCAGAGCCTGCTGCGGCTCAACCGCGCCCTGACGACGCTGAGCCGCGGCAACGAGGCGCTCGCGCGCTGCAGAAGCGAGCCCGAACTCCTTAGGGAAATGTGTCGGGTGATTGTCGACGTCGGCGGCTACCGCGCCGCCTGGGTCGGGGTTGTCGAGCATGACGCCGCCAAATCGGTCAGGCCCGTCGCTCAGGCTGGGGAGATCGGGGAATGCCTGACGCCGACTGCGATCACTTGGGCCGAAGAGCCACGGGGACAGGGTCCGACCGGACGTGCGATTCGCAGCGGCGAACCGCAGGTCTCGCAAAATCTGTGCAAAGACCCCACCGCGGTCCCGTGGGTCGAGGAGACGACGAGCAGCGGCTTTGCATCCGCGATCGCACTTCCGCTTGCGGATGCTTCCGGCGTCTTCGCCGCGTTGGTAATTTACTCAGGAGAATCGGCCGCTTTCGACCATGACGAATCAAATCTCCTGCGGGACCTGGCCCAGAACCTCGCATTCGGCGTCCAGACTCTGCGCGAACGCGAGGCCCATGAGGCCCTCAATCGGCGCTGGCGGACGGGCTTCGAGGCGACCGTCGCGGCCATCGCCAATACCCTAGAGATGCGAGATCCCTACACCGCCGGTCACCAGCAGCGCGTCTGCAAATTGGCCGTCGCCATCGCCCGCGAACTGGGTTTGGCGGAGCGCCAGATCGAGGGGCTTTATCTTGCCGCCATCGTTCACGACGTCGGCAAGATTGAGATCCCTTCGGATATACTGAACAAGCCGGGAAAGCTTTCTCAATTGCAGATGCAGTTGGTGCGCTGCCACGTCCAGGCCGGCTACGACATCATCAAAGGCATCGATTTCCCCTGGCCCATTGCGCAAATTCTTTTGCAGCATCACGAGCGGTTGGACGGTTCGGGCTATCCGAACGGAATCGAGGGGGACGCCACCCTGCCGGAGGCCAAGATCCTTGTCGTCGCCGACGTGGTCGAGGCGATGATGTCACACCGGCCCTACCGCGCGGGGCTGGGAATTGACGCGGCGCTGTTCGAAGTCGAACGCAACAAGGGCCGCCTCTACGACTCGGCTGCGGTGGACGCCTGCGTCAACCTTTTTCGCAACAAGGGATTCAACCTCAAGTGAGCCGATCGTCGCTCTCCTGAACGTTCGATTTCGGCGCCCGGCTGTAGGTCATGGACCGCAAGCCGCTTCTCTGCGGCTTCTTTCTCGGCCTGCCGGCGGTGAGGCCGGTAGACTGCGCAATCGTCGTTAATGATGTTCTAACGCGACCGTTGTGTCGCAGGTCGACGGAGCGTAGTGAACGCACGTTCTCATGCTTCGGGTCCGATCCCGCCGCGTCAAAACGGAAAAGCGATTCCCTGGATGTCGACCATAGGCCGGACTGCACGCCCTGGCGGCGGGCGTCGACATCCCAATTCTCGTCCGCGATCTCTGAGGGTGACCGCAAAGACCTCGATCGTCGTGCGAACGCTCCTCGCCCTGACCTTTGCTTGCGGGCCCGTCGCCGTCGACGCCGGCGTGATTCGGATCGTTCATCTTGACTGCGAACAGTGGCGCGCCCGCCAGGAAATGCTCGCCCATCGCAAGGCGCATCCGCTTCCGCGCCGCGCCTCCGATGCGGCCCACCGCTCCCATCGCGTTCGCATCCACTACGTTTGCGATTGCCAGGACGGGGCCGAAGGCGTGTCGCCGGCGGAGGGCGATGGGGAAGGCGCAGGGACGGCCATCGCGCTCGCGCGCGGGGTCGGCTCGGACGGACCGGACCTCCTTGGCCTATCCTCCGGCTCCCTTCTCGGGGGGTCCGGCTCCGCCGGCTCGTTCGTCGGAGCCTTGGGCGGAGGCGGAGCCGCCGCCGGCAATATGAGCTCCGACGCCGCCACCCCGCCGTGGACTCCTGCAGACGTTCTTCCTCCTCTTCCGCCGATCCTCTATCCGGCCCCGCCGACCCTCTCTCCGGCTCCGCCGGATCCCACTCCCTGGCCGCCGCCGCCCGGCCCCATCCCAGCCGTTCCGGAGCCATCGACGTGGCTTCTCCTTGCCCTCGGCGCGGCCGTCGTCTTCGGACTGAAGCGGCGAGCTACTCAAACGCCGAGATAGCCTGGGCTGGGGGCCGGTCCCTCCGTCAGTCATCCAGGTCAAATGCCTTGCGCGGCGGTCAGACGCTACGTTTCGATCCGGCTGCTGTCCGTCCCGATCAGCTTGGCATGGACAGAGAACGTCACAAAGAGACCCGTAGCCCTGCGAACGCCATTCCCACGTGGTTCCATAATGCGCTGGAGCCAAGCGGAAGGGTGACGACGACCGCGTTCTCTTCAATTCGCCATGCGCCAGGGAGACCGCTCGGGCCAGGTTGCGAGGGTCTTCTTTGTCCAGTCGACCGTCTTGTCGGTGTGACAGACATTGCAGGCGTTCGGCACGCCCGAGGCTTCGGTTTCCGAAGGCGGAATGAAGCGGAACGTATGGGCGTGGACCATCACCTTTCCGAGCGTCTCCTCGATCTTCGGCATGTGGCAGGCGCTGCACTGGTTTCCCGGACTGTCGGCCTTGTGATGGGTATGGGCCTCGACACTCGTCGCAAAAGGCCCTGTCTGCGCGTTTGGCCCGTGGCAGGTAAGACAGAGCGCATTGCCGCTCGCCCGCAGCATGGCGACGTTGCCGCTGCCATGCGGATCGTGACAGGAGAAGCAGGTCACGCCGCGCGTGTACATCAGGCTCTGGACGAAATCGTTGCCCTGCATTCGGTTCTTGTGCGCCGTTCCGTCGGGAAAATGCGTGAAGGTCAGCTCGCCGGGCTTGTGGTCTTCCAGGCGCCAGAAGTCGGCCAGCGGCAACCCCATGTGGAACCCGACCGGCCAGTCGTAGTATTTGCCGCCGATCGGATTGCCCGGCGGACGCCCCTGCGAATGGCAGTGGATGCAGGTATCGCTCGCGGCGACATAATCGAGCCGCGCCGGGTTGATGATGTTGGACTTCCAAGGGTGCGCGACGTGTGCGCTGCCTGGCCCGTGGCAGGCCTCACAGCCGACGTTCCATTCTGTCGGCGTCTTGGTCTCGATGTTGTAATTGACCGAATGACAGCCGTCGCACAGCGGGCCCGTCGGGCGCTCCATGTTGTCTTTGGGGTAGAACGCCGTCCACCAGTCGGCCTTGTCAGGCACGTGGTAGGGCAGCCAGCGCTTGTTGATGACGTCCCACTGCGCTGGCAGTGGGAAATAATCGTCGCCGCGCTTCGTGAAATAGCGTTGCTTCCACCGGCTCCCGTAGACGAAGGCGATGTCGTCTTTGGCAAACGTGAGAACCGGGTCGGGTATGCTAAAATTCGGGATGATTGCGTCGGGATGCGCGCGCGGGTCGCGCACGACATTGGCCATGCGCGTCTGAGACCAGCGCTTGTAGACGTCCTGATGGCAGGACTGGCAGGCGGCGGAGCCGACGTAGTGCGAACCCGCGACGGAAGCCGCGTTTTCCCGCGTCGGTCCCGCGGTCACCGGCAAATGACGGAGGAAGAGAACGATCCGCCAAATCTGATCGTCGGGGAGGTTCCAGGCCGGCATCGCCGTGTTGCGAATGCCGTCGTGGATATAAGTGAACGCCTGCCCGTCCGACAGCGTCGGCATAAGCTCCCGCAGCGAGGGAACGCGCGGATAGACATTTGCGCCGATCACCGTATGTCCCGCACCGTCGAAGCCATGGCAGCCCGCGCACTTGCTCTGAAACAACGACGCACCCGACGCGATATCGGATTGGTCGGCGCCAGCGGATCGGTGCGTTTCGCCTGGTCGCCGGGAACGCTGTGACGGAGCAGCCAGGTCGCGAGCGCCACTTCGGCGACCGGCGGCTCCGGGCGGGCGCTCGATAAACCGGGTAGCGCAAACTGATAGAAAAGGCCGCCCGCGCCCACAAGCACGGCGGCGATCAATGCAAGCGCGACGGCCAGCCGTTTCTTCATGCGATTCCTCTGATCATGACCGCGCTTCCCGACTCGCGGCGGACTTACGTGGCTTGTGCGACTCCCCGTCGTGCCGCTCGTCCACAGCGTCGCGCGCCCAGCGGAACAGGGCATCATAAATCGACATGGCGGCGTCGAGCTGGGCGAGGTCGTCGTCGAACATGCGCGACAGCCCGAGCGAGACAGCCAGCAGCCCTGAGGCCTCCGGCGCAAGATCAGGACGCGCCGTATCCGCGCCTCGGACAATCGCAGCGAGGCGGCGTAGCGGCGTGAAACCCGTCAGCCCGAATTCCTCGACCATCACATCGAATGTGCAAAGCTCGCCACGATGCGACCACAGGACGTCTTCCCCGTCGATGTCGAAGGGAGCGCCGGCGAAACGTTCGGCAACCGCCCGCACCTCCGAGGCTGCGACGTAGAGGAATACCGCCGCCGGATCGACGAAGCGGCGAATGAGCCATGGGCAGGCAATCCGGTCGACCTTGGGCCGCGCGCGGGTGACCCATACGGAGCGTCCGATGCGATCACGCGGCGGAAGCCTCGCCTCAGGAACGAGCGGCAGGCCGGCCCCGGTCCATGCCGCGTATCCGCCAGCGAGGAGTTCCGCCGAGCTTGCTCCAGCGTGGCGCAGCCACGCCGCGACCCCCTCGCTCAGCTCTTGCCCTTTCGGGCAGACGACGATCGTGGCTCTACCTGCGAATTCCCCGGCCCAACTTGCGACGGTTTCGTGAGAGCGCCGCACGGCGCCGGGGATCAAGCGCGGATCAGCGGCGAAATCCTCGTCCGCGCGTACGTCGATGAGCGCCGGGCCATGCGGCACGCCAACGAGGCGAGCAAGCTTTTCCGGAGGGATCGAGTTGATCGACGACATAGTGCGCCCTCGGAATTGCATGGGGCGCGATTCTTCGGCTGTCGCCTCATGGGGAGATCGCTTCCCCACGCAGGAACTATAGCGCGATCCTTCGGGGTTCTGTCAACGCGGTTGCGCAGACACGCGGTTGCGTCGAGATATCGTATTCGCGGGAGCGCCCGCTTCTCCTGGCGCCTGCGACCTGCCCCAGACGCCCGCCCCCTGCTCAGCTCTACGGGATGCACACATCTCTCGCGGCTCGCTGCTGGCGTGCCCGACCCGCGGAGGGCGGCTTCCTCACCCCTTGTGGGGGAGGATTGAGGAGGGGGGTCGCGCCGAACTTCGAAAACTTGGCGCCATTTCCCCCGAATGAAAGGTCGGCGCGACCCCCCACCCTGTCCCGCCCCCACAAGGGGGGCGGGGACGCTCGCCGCCATTGAGCGGCGCACGCCTGCTAAAAGATGTGTGCATCCCGTAGCTGCTCAGCTCAGGCGAGTTCGAGCGTGAACGGCGTCCCCTCAAAGCACTCCTCGCCGCGGCCGATCTCCAGGACGGCGGCTGTCATTCGTCCGCCGCGATCGAGCGCTTCGTCGGCCAGCGCCACGAGGCGCGCGTTGGGCGTGGCGGTCGGCGAAGCGGCGCGGATGGCGCGCGCCACCTCGAACTCGTTCCGCCTCGGATTCAACGCGCAGGCGGCGATGAAGGCGGCCGCGGTCGTCTGCCTGAAGCGGCGAAGAGGGGATAAGCGGGGCGGACATGCCTTCAGCCGCCGACGGCGCCGCCGAGGGGTCGGAGGCGAACGTTTGGCGCTTGACTGGGTAGCCTCCCGGTCTCGAGCCACAGCGGCCTTTCGGTGCTCGCCCGTGTTGAAAGAAGAAGGCTCTCGGCGATTGCATTTACAATTAGATAAAGGATATTATCATAGACGAGCGCCAGCTACAACAAGCTTGAAGCGTGACGGCGTTCCGTGATAATCTAGTCAGCATGACCAGAATTATGAAATCCTCCGCCAAGCCTCCGAGGGTTCGCCGGACGCGTGAGCTGAAATCCGGCCGCTGGCTGTTGCAGGACGCCAAGGCGCGATTCAGCGAGCTGGTGCGCCGCGTTCGCAGCGAAGGCCCGCAGCATGTGACCGTGCACGGGCGCGACGAGGTCGTCGTCATCTCCGCCGAAGAGTTCCGCCGCCTCAAGGGCGATCTCACCGGCCAGGCGCTGATCGCCGCCATGCAGGCGTCGCCGCATCGCGATATCGAGATTGAGCCGCAGCGCGCCGCGATGCCGGTGCGCGAGGTCGTCTTGTGACGGGTTGGCTTCTCGACACCAATGTCCTCTCGGAGCTGCGCCGCCCCAAGCCCGAACGGCAAGGTGCTGGAATTCGTCGCGGCGCAACCGCTCGACCTCATCTATGTGAGCGCCGTGACGCTCGCCGAAATTCGGTTTGGAATCGAGCTGGTCGCCGACGCCGGCCGCCGCGCGGAACTCAATGACTGGCTCACGCACAAGGTACGCCCGATGTTCGAGCAGCGCGTCCTCGCGGTGAGCGAGGATGTTATGTTCAAGTGGCGACTGCTCGTCGAAGACGGCCGCAAGGTCGGCCATACGTTTTCCCAACCCGATCTGATCATCGCCGCGACTGCGCTTCATCACGGCCTCACCGTCGTCACCCGCGACGTGAGCGACTACGAAAAAGCGCGCGCCTCCGTGTTCAATCCCTGGCTGGACGCGGAGCCGATGACGGGCTCGTGAGTGGGCGCCTTATGCACCTGAATTCTGCACGAAAAAGCCGCTGCAAAATCAACGGTCTTTGCTGCGTCCCGAAAGTCTTGATTTCTGCGCTAACTAACAGGACAGCTTGACGTGTCCCACGCAAGAGCACCGTTACTCACGGGCATTCCCTTCTGTGCTACACGGTGCCTGGCTGAGACGTGAGAACATGGAGGGCATTTTCGATGACCAGTGAGGATGCTGTCACCAATAAAGTGATCCACGAATCGGCAATGCGCGATTTACGCCGCGAGTTATGATTATTTCGTTTGGAGTTACGGGCACATACTCTACGACAAAGGCGTTGAGTTATTGATGCAGGTCTACTCCGCCAAACGGCTATTCGAGTTTTTTTGCCCGCAGCACGAAGTCACGGTGCATCTGGAGCGTCCCTGCATTGAACTTGTCCCGGGATTGGGTGGGCGCATCGACATGACCTTAGAATTCGAAAATACGCTCTACGCTATCGAGTTCAAACGTTATTCTAACCCTGCACAGATAGGATCGGACCTGGCGCGGCTGAGAGTAATCGCGGCCTCACTCGGTAGGGTCGGATTACTTGCGGCGCCGTGTTACATGAAGGAGCGCGAAAACGACTACGACTGGCCGCTTCGGCAAAAGCGCGATAGCGAAGCTAGCAGCCCCGGGCAAATCTGGCATTTGAGTGAATCACGGAGGTTGCCAGAGCCCGGGCACAGCCTTGGCTGGAATTATGAGCGGGCTTTGGTCGTGCAGGTTTGCGGGGCGCACCAGAATTCTTGATTTTTCGCACGATCAGGGGGTCGCCTCCCTACCACCGTAGCGCCCGTCGCGTTCTCGCCGACGACTGGACTCCCCGTTTGCGCCATTCCCGCGCGGGGACCGCCCGGAGCTTCCCCTCCCCTCCCCGGAGTCGCGCCCGCCTCCCTCAGGCGAGTTCGAGCGTGAACGGCGTCCCCTCGAAGCACTCCTCGCCGCGGCCGATCTCCGCGATGGCGGCGGTCATCCGTCCGCCGCGTTCGAGCGCCTGGTCGGCCAGCGCCACGAGGCGCGCGTTGGGCGTGGCGGTCGGCGAAGCGGCGCGGATGGCGCGCGCCACTTCGAATTCGTCCCGCCTCGGATTCAACGCGCAGGCGGCGATGAAGGCGGCCGCGGTCGAACGGCTGACGCCGGCAAAGCAGTGGATCACCATCGGATGGGTCCGATCCCACCCCTCGACGAACGCGATGAGGTCGTCGAGATGCTCGCGTTCCGGCAACACCTGGCCCGGAATGGGCGCGATGATGTCGGAGATCGCGAGATAGAGATGGCGCTCGGGCAGGATCGCCGCCGGCCGCGCCACTGGGGTGCCCGGACTCAGCAGCGTGACCAGCGAGCCCGCGCCGGTGCGCGCGACGGTGTCGCCGATCAGGGCGAGCGAACAGACGTGCAGGCGCGGCATGGCGGAGCTCCGGGATTGGGCGGCCGTTCTAGAGCCCGCAGCACAGGAGGGGAACCCAGATTTTTTGCGGGCGCGGCGTCGCGCGCCCCACCGGGTTAGTCCGACCAAAGTCGAATACTGCGACAATCTCTTGCCAAATCGGGCAATCGTTCTTATTATGTTCTCATAACGACCGATCGAGGAGTCCCCGCGTGTCCGAATGTCTCGTCGCCGATCCGCCAGACTTGCCGGCCCGTCCGCCAGGCGGCGGGCGCGCCGCCCGCCTCGCAAGGTTCAAGCGCGAGCAACGGATCGTCGACTTTCTCAACCGCGGTGTTTCGGTCGCCGAGATCGCGGCGCGGATCGGCGTCGGCGAGAAGCGGATGCGGGCGGTGATCCGCGAGATTCTCGCCCGACGCATGCCGAACCCGCCCGAGGCGTTCGCGGCCATACAGGTCAACCGTCTCAACGAGGCGTTGCTGGTCGCGTTCAGCGCCATGTCGCCGACCAACTTGAAGGCGGTCGACCAGGTGGTGAAGATCGTCCGAGAGCTCGACCGTTACGGCGGCGCTTTCGCCGCCGAGTGGGCCCGGCCCAAGGCTTCCCCTGGGATCCTCTCCGGGTCGCGCGCCGGGAGCCCGGGGCTTGAAGCGCCGACGGAAGCGGACGTTGCGTTCGCGAAGGCGTGGCTGTGCGACGCCGGGCCTGAGTCGGAATTCGAGCGGCGATCTCCCGGAAATCCTGCCGCAAAGCCTTGAAAACATTGAATCTGCGCCCGGATTTTGGCAGACGCCGGAGGCGGCCGCCGATGCCCGCGACGGGCGCCCGGCCCGAGAAGACGCGTCCCTCGGGATCTCGGCCGGGAGTCGCCCGGAAATCTCGGGGCAACGCCTTGAAAAGATTGACTCCGCGCCCGGGATTCCGGCGAGCCCAACGGCGCAGACGCCGCTCGGCCCGTTTCAGCCGAAGGAAGGTCGGGGCGAAGAGCCTAGGGGACTGAGCGTTCGCGCTCGTGAAACCTCCCATCGCAACCGTCTCACCCTGATCCCCGGGTCAAGCCCGGGGAGGGCAAAGGAACGCCCGGAAAATCAGACGCAAAGCCTTGAAAAGGTTGAATCCGCGCCCGGGATTGGGTTGGGCTCTCGAACAGCCGAGGCCGCTGCCGCCAGCCCGGTCTCGACTTCCGGCCTCATGCTGAGTTTGTTGAGGAGCGCTGCCGGTCGCGGGGACCTCCGCGCCTGCTTGAGCGGGCTTCGAGCTGAAACGTATGACGTCGCTCGGCAGCTTGGCGGCGGAGACCTTCCGCTTGCTGCCCACACAGGCCGCGACCGCCCGGAAATTCCGGCACAGCGCCTTGAAAGCATTGAATCCGCGCCCGGGAATTGCTGGCTCGACGAAGCGGGGTCCGGCTCCCTCCCCAGCCCGCTGGTCCCCTATCCGATCGGTCCCGGACGCTTTCACAGGACTTTCGATGACGTTGGGGCGTGTTAGTCTGGACGCCGCAACCTGTTCTCGTCATCCGCTATTCGGGCCCGGACCCGGCGTCGAGTTCGGCGAAGCGGGCGAGGAAGCGCGCCTCGGCCACGTCCGGACGCATCGGCTCCAGAAATGAGCCAAAACGGCGGGCCGGGTACGCCGGCTCGCCGAACAGCTTGCGCGCCTCGCCCTCGGCAAAGCCCGCGAGCGCAGTCGCCTCGAGGTAGGCCGAGAGCCGGTCGGCCGCCTTGATCCGCTTCACGAGATCGGGAGCGAGGTCCGGGGGCAGGCCGAAGCGGATGTGGATCGCGCGCATGAGCCGCGTCTCGATCCGCCGGTAGTCGCCGCCAACCGCCGCCTTGAACGGCGAGATGAGATCGCCGATCACATATTCGGGCCCGTCGTGCAGGAGGGCGGCGAGCCGGTCGCGGGCTGGCGCCTCGGGCGAGGTCGCCGCGAACAGCGCCTCCACCAGGAGCGCGTGCTGGGCGACGGAGAAGATCTCCGGCCCCCGGGTCTGGCCGTTCCAGCGGGCGACGCGGGCAAGACCATGGGCGATGTCGCCGATCTCCACGTCGAGCGGGGACGGATCGACGATGTCGAGCCGTCGCCCCGACAGCATCCGCTGCCAAGCGCGATGGCGGCCGCGGTCGCTCACGCCGGGAACTCGCGCGCCAGCGCCCGGCACGCCTCGTGCCGACAGCAGTCGACAAGGTGGTCGTTGACCATGCCCGTGGCCTGCATGAAGGCGTAGACGATGGTCGGACCGACGAAGTTGCCGCCGCGGGCGCGCAAGTCCTTGGCCATCGCCTGCGACTCTGGGCTCTCGGCCGGGATGTCGGCCAGGGTCCGCCGCCGGGGCTCGATCGGCCGGCCGCCGACGAAGCTCCACAGGCGGCGGGCAAAGCCCTCCTTGTCCATCAAATCAAGGTAAATACGGGCGAGCGCCTGGGTCGCCTCGATCTTGGCGCGGTTGCGCACGATGCCGGGATCGGCCATCAGCGCCGCCTTCTTCGCCCCATCCCAGCGCACGATCGCCTCGGGGTCGAACCCGTCGAACGCCTTCCGGAACGCCGGGCGCTTGCGCAAGATAGTGATCCAGGACAGTCCGGCCTGGAAGCCGTCGAGGACGAGCTTCTCGAACAGCGCGCGGTCGTCATATTCCGGCGCGCCCCACTCCTCGTCGTGGTAGGCGATATAGAGCGGGTCCGCGCCGGGCCACGGACAGCGATGCAGTCCGTCGGCGTGGGCGACGGCGATCATGACGCGCGGCGGCTTTTCTCGCTCGGCCATCGGGACCTCTAGGGAAATCGGCGGGCGGACAGTCTTGGCGCGCCCGGCGCCGGCGCGCAAGCGAGCGCCGCAAGCTCAGAAGAGCGTCGCACTGGCCTTCGGCCCGGATCGGCGCCGCGACCGGCGTCTGCACGCGCTGGTCGTCATTGGCGACCCGGTTGACCAAGGGCCCGATCTCGACAAGTTCCAGCGCAGCCTCGGGCGCGGGTTTGAGCAGCGCTGCCGCCTTGGCGGGTTCGACCCCGTCCACGTCGAGCCAAGCGGAAAAGTCGCTGGGTTCGAGAATGGCCGGCATCCGGTCGTGCAGAAGCCCGGCGAGCGCGTTGGCCGCCGTGGTGACGATGCAGGCGGTGTCGATCTCGCCGCCCGTCGGATCGCTCCAGGTCTCGTAAAGACCAGCGAGGGCCATCGGCTCGCCGCCGACCCGTCGGACGAGATAGGGCCGCCTGCCGGCGCCTGCTCGGTCATTGAGCGGCCCCTTCCGCCACTCGTAGACACCGTCGGCGATCACCAGGCAACGGCGCCGCTTCAGCGCCGCCCGGTAGCTCGCCTTCTCGGCCAGCGTCTCGGCGCGGGCGTTGATGATCAACGGGAAGGCCTTCGGGTCCTTGACGAAGCCCGGCAGGAATCCCCAGCGAACGAGGCGGAAATGGCGACGGCTGCCGCCGCTGTGCGGCTCGGCGAGCACGATCGGGATCGGCTGGGTCGGCGCGACGTTGAAGCGCGGCGGGAAGTTCGGGGTCTCGAGATAGTCGAAATAGGCGCGCACCGCCTCGGGCGGCAGGGTGATCGCATAACGTCCGCACATGTCCAATCTCTCTGCGCTCGAGGTCCATTATCGCTCGCCCCCGGCGCGCATTAACCTCGGCGCATTAACCTATCCGAAAGGAATGCTTCGCGTTCGCCGGTTGAACTTCCTAAAATGGGACCGATGTCGACGGATCCCCAATTCTCGCTGATGACGCTGAGCGAAGCGCAAGCCCGCGGCGCGGCGATGTCCTACGTCGGCGAGGCCTTCGCGCTCGCGGCGCTGGACGGCGTCGGACCGCAGGACCTGGCCGAGGCGGCCCTTTGCGCGGCGATGTGCGAGCTTGTGGCCGCTCTCGGCGAGGAGGGCGCAGCCCAAATCGCGGCCCGGCTCGCCGAACGCGCCGCCGCGGGCGAGTTTTCCGTCAGCCGGCGACAATAACCCTTCAATCCGCTTCGGATCCGGAGCAAAATGCGCGCGGGGCCGGGAGGACGAAATGCGCGCGCTACCGCCGCTTTTGATCGCGGCGATCCTTGCAGTTGGCGTCGGTCCGGCGCCGGCGAACAACTCGACGGCGGAACTGACCACGGGCGGCATCGTGCTGTCCCGAACCGCTGACATCGCCATGCGCTCCGAAGACCTGGCGATCTCGGAAAAGGAGATTGTCGTCCGCTATCGCTTCTTCAACGGCGCACCGGAGGAGAAGACCGTCACGGTCGCCTTTCCGATGCCCGACATCGTCGGGCGGACCCCGGACGACAATTACGCGATTCCGGATCCCAACGCCGCTAATTTTCTCGACTTCCATACGACTGTCGATGGTCTGCCTGTCAAGGCCGACTATGATGAGAAGGCGCTTGCAAAGGGCGTCGACGTCTCCGGCCGCCTTCGCGCCCTCGGCGTGCCGCTTTCTGTGCGGAGCGAGGCGGCTTATGCGGCGCTCGACCGCCTACCCCGGGCCGAGCAGGACCGCCTCGTCGCGGACGGACTGGCCATGGTCGACGAGTACGACGTCGGCGAAGGCATGGAGCGCCATATTGTCCCGATATGGACCTTCGGCTCTTCGTTCTATTGGCGGCAGACGTTTCCAGCCGGACGCGACGTGATCGTCGAGCATCGCTATACCCCGAGCCTCGGCGGCACGGTCGGCACGGCCTTGGAGCTGGCGCCAGTCGAAGCGGCGACGCTCGCCGAATATCAGCGGCGCTACTGCGTCGACCAGGATTTTCTCGCGAGCCTGAAGGGCGCGCAGGCCCGCGCCGGGGCCGGCGGGGAGCTGACGTATTACGAGAACCGCATCGCCTACGTTCTTATCACCGGCGCCAACTGGGCTGGTCCGATCGGTGACTTCCGCCTGACGATCGACAAGGGTGCGCCCGAACTCGCTGGTTAGCTTTTGCGAAGAGGGCGTAAAAAAGATCAGCCCGACGACATTCGAGGTCCGTCACCGCAATTTCACCCCGACGCGCGATCTCGATATTCTGATACTCTATCGTCCCAAGCCGTAAACTTCCAACACGGGAGCCGCAATCCCATGCCGTTTAAAGCCGTGCGGGCGGACAAGACCGAGGCTGGACAGGAGGTCCGCTTCGTCACGATGGAGGACGCGGAATTGATGGACGGCGACGTCGTCGTCCGCGTCAGCCATTCCACCGTCAATTACAAGGATGGGCTCGCGCTTTCTGGCAAGTCGGGGGTGATCCGCCGCTTTCCGATGGTGCTCGGCATCGATCTGGCCGGCGTCGTCGAGCAGTCGAGCCATTCCGGCTTCGCGCCCGGCGACGAGGTGATCGTCAACGGTTACGGGCTCAGCGAGACGCACTTCGGCGGCTACGCCGAAAAGGCTCGGGTCAAGGCCGAATGGCTGGTCAAGCTGCCCGCGGCCTTGAGCCGCGCCGAGGCCATGGCGATCGGCACGGCGGGGTATACCGCGATGCTGTGCGTGATGGCGCTCGAGCGCCACGGGTTGGCGCCGACCGCCGGCCCGGTGCTGGTGACGGGAGCCGCCGGCGGCGTCGGATCGACCGCAATTTCGTTGCTTGCGGCCAAAGGCTGGAAAGTGATCGCCTCGACCGGACGGGCCAGCGAGGCCGACTACCTCAAGGACCTCGGCGCTGCCGAGATCCTCGATCGCGCGACGCTCTCGGCGCCAGGCAAGCCGCTCGGCAAAGAGCTTTGGGCGGCCGCGGTCGACAGCGTCGGCTCGACGACCCTCGCCAATGTGCTGGCGCAGACCCGCTACGGCGGCGCGGTCGCGGCTTGCGGCTTGGCCGGCGGCATGGACTTGCCGGCGACGGTGGCGCCCTTTATCCTGCGCAGCGTCGCCTTGCTTGGCGTGGACAGCGTCCAGCGTCCTATGCCGGATCGGCTGGAAGCCTGGCGGCGCTTGGCGGCCGAACTCGATCGCGGCAAGCTCGCGGCCATCACCCATACGATCCCTCTCGACGAGGTGTTCGACGCGGGGCGACGGATCCTCAAGGGCGAGATCCGCGGCCGGACGGTGCTGACGATCAGCTGAGGCCGATCCCTTTGGCCGGGAGCGGCGACAACGCCGCGAGGCAATCCGGAACCGATACGATGAGCAACTACAGTGACTTCAGCCTTCTGCTTGGACCTGATGTCCCGTCGCGCTTCTTCTCGGCGGGAGAGGTCATCTTCCGTGAAGGCGACCAGGCCCAGGAATTTTTCGTCATTCGACGCGGCGAGGTGGAAATCCGTTCGGGGAACCGCCTGCTCGAAACGCTGCGCGAAAACGAGATCTTCGGGGAGATGGCGCTGATCGAACTCGGAGCCGCGAAGCGCCGACGCGATCGCCAAAACCGATGCAATTGTCGCGCCGATCTCCGAGAAGCAATATATCTTCCTCGTGAAGCACACGCCCCATTTCGCGCTGAAGGTGCTGCGTGTGTTGGCGCGCCGGTTGAGAGCCCAGAACAAGGCGATTTGAGCGCAAGCGCCGATGACATTCGCGCTCTGCGCAGCAAGGTCGAGGTAGGGGCCGGGCTTGCGCGGCAAGCTGATGTTTGTCATTCGATGGCGCGGTTCGACGCCAGCCGCTTTTCCTGCTGGCGCACCTCTCGACCGACGCCATCGTCAAGGAGCAGCGCTCGCCCTCCCCGTTTGACGACGATCAAACACCGCAGCTTCATTCCGGGTAGAGTCCCGCCAATTTCAGCCGATCGGACCCGCTAAGCGCGGAGCCGAATGGGGAGGAGGATGAGCGAAAATACTTTCGACGCCGTCATCATCGGCTCGGGTCTCGGCGGCCTCACCGCCGCCGCGCTTCTCGCCAAGAACGGCCGCAAAGTCTGCGTTATCGAACGTAATCATAGCGTCGGCGGGGCCGCGTCAGCCTTCAAGAAGGGCTCGCTGACGATCGAACCGGCCCTGCACCAGACGGCCGATCCGCGCGACCCGGCCGAAACCAAGCATGCGATCCTCACCGAACTCGGCATTCTCGACGAGATCGAGTGGGTCCCCGTACGGCCATTCTATTCGGTAAAGGGCGGACCAGTCGGCAAAGTGTTCGACATGCCGGTCGGGTTCGACGCCGCCCACCACGCGTTGAGTCAGCGGTTTCCGCGGATACGCGAGGGCTCGGCGCGGTTTTTCGGCGCGCTCGAGAAGATTCACGACGCCGTGACGCGACTCAACGAGGCCGGCGAGGAACGAACCCTGGGCAGGCTCGTGCGCGCCGGCGTGGCGCTGAGGCCCCTCGCCCGCGACTGGCGCGCCTCAACCGCCGACATGCTCGCGCGCTTCTTCGGCGCCGACGAGGCTGCCAAGTGCGTGGTCGGCGCGACCATCGGCTATTATGCCGACGACGCCCACAACCTTGCATGGCCGTTTTTCGCCGTGGCGCAGTCAAGCTTCCTCAAGTCGGGCGGCGTATTCGCTAAGGGCGGCTCGCGCGTGTTGTCGATGAAACTCGCCAAGGTCGTCAGCCAAGCGGGCGGAACGGTGCTGCTCGGGCGTGACGCCAGCGCCGTCGTGTTTGACTCCTCCGGTCATCCGACCGCCGTGCGGCATGTCGACGTGAAGACGAAGAGCGAAGAGCACCGCGTCGAGGCGCGGCAGGTCCTCGCGAATTGCGCGCCGCACGTGTTCGCCGGCATGCTTCCGGACGCCGAGCGCGCGAAGATCGAGGAAACCTATGGTGAACGGCCACTGTCGATCTCGCTGTTCTCGGCCCATTTCGGTGTGAGCGTCCCGCCCGCACAACTCGGTCTCGACCGGTTCAGTCTCGGCGTTTTGCCCGCTTCCGTGGCGCGGCAGAGCGAAATCGCTGCGAGCGCCAGCCTGTTTTCCGCAGACCCCGGCGACGCGCTGCCGGCCTACGGCGTCACCAATTACGGCGCGATCGACAGCGGGCTGAACCCCGAAGGGCCGACGCTGGTCTCGGTCGTCGGAGTCGACCGGCTCTCAAACTGGTCGGCGCTCCCGCCGCAAGAGGAAAAGGACCGGCGCGAACGCTGGCTCGACGCCTTCCAGGCGGCGCTCGACCGCGATTATCCGGGCTTCAGCGCGGCGGTCACCGAACGGATGTTCCTCAATGCGCGCTCGATGGCGGGTTTCATGAACACGCCCGGCGGGGCGGTCTACGGCTTCGCGCCGCTGCCGTTCGAGCGCTCGATCTGGGCGGGGCTGCCGCGCACCCCCAAGACGCCGCTGCCCGGCGTCTATCTCGCCTCGTCGTTCGGCCAGTCGGGCGGCTTCAGCGGCGCGATGCGAGCCGGCGCGGACGCCGCGCGTTTGGCGATGCGGGAGCCCGCGCGCTGACGAAGGCTCAGAGGGGCTCGCCGTCACCACCGACCGCCCGGCCGCTCATCCATACGCCGGCGATGTCGAGCGCATCGGTGAAATGCACGAGATTGGCCTCGAGGCCCGGAGCCAGTCGGCCTATGCGGCCGTCGAGACCGAGCAGACGTGCGGGCGTCGATGTCGCCATGGCGAGCGCCGAGGCGAGCGGCAGGCCGAGCGTCACTGCAACATAGCGGACTGCATCGCGGAGCGTGATCGCGGCGCCGGCGAGCGTGCCGTTCTCGTCGACGAGCCTGAGGCCGACGCGGGTCATGCGCCGGCCATTGAGGTCGAAGCCGTCCGGGCCGCCGGCCGCCGGCGGCATGGCGTCAGACACGAGGGCGACCCCGCCTGCGCCCTTGGCCGCGATCGCCACCCGGCAGGCCATGGGGTGAACGTGTTCGCCGTCCGCGATCAGTCCGCAAATGACGCGCGGATCGGAGAGAACGGCGCCGACCACCCCCGGTGCGCGCGAGGTCAGCGGACTCATGGCGTTGAAGAGGTGAGTCGCCGCCCGCGCGCCCGCGTCGAACACAGCCTCAGCCTCTTCTGCGCTGGCCTCGGCATGGCCAAGACTGACGACGATTCCGGATTGGGCGAGCTTTGCGACGAGCGGGAGCGGGACAGAAGCCGGCGCGAGCGTGACGACCGTGGCGCCGGCCCGCCCTTCGATCAGCATCCTTGCGTCGGCCTCACGCATCGGACGAATCCATTGCGGCGGGTGGATCCCCGGGCGTCGCGGGTCGATGAATGGCCCTTCGACATGGATCCCAAGCGCGCCCGGCACGCGACGTTCCGCCTCGCGCGCCCCCGAAAGCGCCGCCGCGAGCACCGCGGGGGCGTCGGTCACCACGGTCGGCAGGAATCCGGTGACGCCCTCGCGCCGAAATGCGCCGGCCAGGCGGGCCACGCACTCAACGGTCGGCTCAGCGTTGAATAGTACGCCGCCGCCTCCGTTGATCTGCCAATCGATCATGCCTGGAGCGAGAATCCCACCGCCGCAATCGACGGCCTCGCCGCCGCGCGGGCGCTCCTCGACGTCGACCAGGGCGCGAATGACGCCGTCCTGCACGACGAGAGCGTGGTCGTCGAGAAAACGCGCGCCGTCGAACAGGCGCGCGCCGAAGAACACGGTCATGTCGAAGGGTCCCTCCCGCTCGCAATCCGGCCGCCCGCCATCAGGATGGCCCCATCGGCGGCGTCGTGCAGGGGCGGCGTCAGCAGCGCGCCGACGATCGGATCAAAATACGGACGCAACGCGTCGCCGACCCCGCCGACCAGCGCGACCCGCTCGGCGCCGAGGGCGACCGCGCGCCGCGCGAGCGCGCCAATTGCCTGCGCGGCAGGGCCCACGACCGCAAGCGCGATCGGGTCGCCCTCGCCCGCACGAGAGCAGACGCGCGGGGCGAAGGCGCCGAAGTCGCCAGGTCTCGCCGCGCGCGACCAGCGGACGAGGGCGACAATGTCGCCGTCGAACGCATCGAGCATGTCGTGGGTGAGAGCGCTAGCCGGCCCGAGGCCGTCGTAGGCGCGCGCGGCCGCGCGCAAGGCGCTGAGGCCGATATGCGCGCCTGAGCCGGCGTCGCCGACGGCAAAGCCGCGGCCTCCGACGATGATCTCGCGGCCGCCGACCCGGGCGATCGCGGCCGAGCCGGTTCCGGCGATCACCAGACCGCCGTCCGCCCCCGCGTGGGCGCCGATGCACGCCGTCACGGCGTCGTTGACCGCGCGAACGCGCATAAAGCCTGGAAAGGCCGCAACGACCCGCTCGGCGTCCTCTTTGTCGTTGACGCCGGCGAGGCCGAGGCCGATCGCCATGCGCGGATGGTCGGCAGGCGCAAGTCCCCCGTCATGCAGCGCGTTGCCGACTACCGAGCGCGCGGCGGCGATCGACGCAGCGAAATCGACATGGACGTTCGCCGAGGCGCCGAGCGCCTCCGCGAGCGTGCGGCCCTCGCCGTCCCTGACCCGCACGCGACACCGCGTCGCCCCGCCGTCGACGCCGACGAACCAAAAGGGCGCTTCGGTCATGGGGCGTCCCCATTTTTCCCGCGAACGGAAACGACCGCAGCCTGCATTCGGGGCCTCCCCTCAGGGTTAATCCCTTGACCAATACTCAATCCGATATTTCGTCCGCGAAGGCCAGTCGTTTGATCCCTGCGCAAGCCTGCCGCCGTGTGCCGGGCACTTCCACGGCTGGACGGGTGGCGCGCGGCGATTCGTCGCGTGCGGCGCGCGACCCTTGCGCGAGACAAGCATAGTGGCACAAATTGTGCTGTGAGCGATGCAGGTCATCGCGGACGCAGCGTCGGGAAAAGAATCCGCGATTGCTTGCGAACGGGCGCAATCGAATGGGGACTTGAAATCGATTGTGCAGTGCAGCATATCTGCTATCATCTGTGTTCGGGATCGTTGTGGAGGGGCCCCATGGGAGCCACCTGGAAGACTAAATGGGGAGTGCGGCGGGTTCGTCGCGAGAATCCGACCGTCGAGGAGGCGCTTATCGCCGCCGAGAGCCTGGCCGACGATCCGGCGCAGCGCGCGCAGATCGCAGCGTCACTAATGGGCGTGCCGGTGGAGGAGGTGCAAGCGCTGGCGACCAAGCAGGCCGCCAAGTCGCGTGGACGCGCCAGTCTGGTGGCCGGACGCACGCGAGCGGTCGTGGTCGAGTATAAGCGCCCGCGCACGGTCCGGCCGACGATCAACCTGACCCGAAAGCGTTGAACAGTCCCCGTTCCGCATTGGCGAGCGGAGGCGTCTCACAGATTGGCGAGGCTCGCGGCTGACGGACGCGTGGTGCGATACTGGCTGCGGGCTGCGACATCGGTCGAGACCACCCCGACTGCGATCAGGGTCATCACGGTCATGTCGTCGAAATTGACGTTGCAAAAGGCGAGCGCAACGATCGCGGCAAAGCGAGCCGCCATAAAAGACGCGAGCCGCGAGGGCGCGCTCTCGAGATCGTGAAAGCCGAACCAGACGCCGACAGCCGCGATGACAGCGCCCACGGCGCCGAGTTCGTACCACACCGAGAAGGCGAAAGAACGCGGCGTATAAGCCGGAAGGATGAGGTCGCGAACGCCACGAGCCACAGTGGCGAAACCGTGCCCGGTGAGCAGTCTGAGCTTGTCGTGGGTGAAGACGTCGGCAGCCGCGGACAACGGCTGATAAGGCGGCGGCAGCGTGGCCAATTTGACGTGAAACACCCAGGCCGCGATCGTCGGCGCGAAGGCCGGGATCAGCGGCGACAGGAGCACGAGCGCGGCTGAACCCCACGCGAGTTCGCTCGCCGTGCGGTGCATGTCGGAGATGGAGAAGGACAAGGCCAGATAGCCGGCGAACAGCGCAATGGTGAGTGGCGCATAACCGGCGATATAGGCGAAGGCTAGCGCGAGAATGAGCAAAAGTCTCGCGTAACCGTTGCGGCCCCGGGCGGTGAGGCCGCCTAGGGCCGGAAACAGAAGCACCGCCAGCGCGATTCCGCCAGCAGCCACGCCTTTGTCGTCCGAGACGTGGTCGGCGACGCTAGCCAGGCCCCTGGCCGCCATGACGACCATGCCCACGACGACGCCGATCGGGAAGAGATAGAGGTCGGTGGCGCGCGCGTTGTCACGAGGCGCGGCGACCGCCAGCAGCGTCGCGACAATCAAGAGCCCGATCTTTAGCGCGTGCTGCAGGGCGGAGACCGGGTACGGCGTCCAGAGGACCGATAGGGTCGCCCAGGCGAGCCCGGCGACCAGGGCCAAAAAGGTCGGCGTCGTGAAGGCGCGCAGCGCGCGGTCGCCAATTCCCGGCTTTCCCTCGAGCGCCGCGGCCATCACGATCATGGCGACGCCGATCGGGAAGACGATGAATAGGGCAAGCGGGTGAACGACGACGGCGATCGGCGCGCCAATCGCCAACGCCGCGTAGCCTACGCGCGAGAAAAACCGCGAGGCGTCCGCCGCGTCATCGCGGCTAGATCGCGCTGGACCTTGCTCTTGTGCCCCAAAGGCCATTTCAGCCACCCCGGCGCCTTACGGCCGCCGCCTGCTTGTCTTTGACGGTTATACGACGGGGTCGGCGCAAGCGCTGTGTGAAGGGCGCCACACCTGAGAAGCAATTCTGGAATGACGCTTTGCCGGCGCGTCCGGCGCAGACGATTGACCCTTGGGACGCCTGCGTGCGACTGGGACCGGCGAAGCGAGCAGGGGTTGCAGGAGAAGGCGACGACGTGACGGAGGCTTCCATCGTCGCCGGAGCGCGGCCCCGATCCAATCGGCGCCCGGAGTGGCTCATCGCGCTCGCGGCGGGCGGCGCGCTTCTCCTGCTCGCCATGCAGACCTTCGCGGCCTCAAGGCTCGAACTCACCTTCGACGAGGCCTACTACACGCTGTGGTCTCGCAGCCTTGCCTTCGGCTATCTCGACCACCCCCCGATGGTCGCGCTCTTGATCCGCGCTTCGACCATGGGGTTCGGCAACTCGGAGCTCGGCGTGCGGGCGCTGTCGCTCGCCTTCGCCGGCGCGCTCCCAGCCCTGATCGGATGGATAGCCTGGCGCTTGTTCGGCTCGACCGAGACGGCGGCCGTGGCGGTCCTGATGTGGATCGCCGCGCCGCTGGTCATGGCGGGAGCGGTGTTCGTGACGCCGGATGCGCCGCTCGTCTTCTTCTGGACGCTGGGACTCGCGGCGCTCGTCGAGCTGTGGCGAACCGGCAAGGCGCGATGGCTGATCGCGATGGGCGTCGCGGCCGGCGGCATGCTCCTTTCGAAATTCACCGCGGCTTTCTTTGTCGCCGGGGCCGTCTTCGCCTGCCTGACCACGCCGTCGCTGCGGCGCTGGCTTGTCTCGCCGGCCGCCTGGGCGGGGCTTGCGCTTGCGGCGGCCATTGTCTCGCCGTTCCTCCTGTGGAACGCCGGACACGGCTGGGCCACTTTCGCCAAGCAGGGCGGGCGAGCGGCGGCAAGCGGCTTTACGCCGTATTTCACCGTCGAGTTCGTCGTCTCGCAGGTCCTCTTGATCAATCCGCTCGTGTTCGCGCCGCTCGTCCCCGCGATCGCCGCAGTCTCCTGGCGGAAGCCGGTCGCGCCCGGTTCGGCTGACGAAGCGCGACGGTTGCTGGCGGCGACGATCGCCCCGGCCGCCGCGTACTTCCTGCTGCATTCCCTGCACGACCGCGTGCAGGGGAACTGGCTCGCGCCGCTCTTTCCCTCCTCGGCCGTCCTCGTCGGCGACTGGGTCGCTCGGGCCCTTCGCGCCGCAGGCGGCCTGAAACGCCGCATCGCCGTCGCTGCGCTGTGGGCCGCGCCGCTCGCCTTCGCGGTCATGCTCTTCGGTTTCGTGCAGGCGCTGACCGGCGCGCTGCCGCTCGGCGCCGCGGACCCGACCACGCGCCTCGAAGGGTTCCGCGAACTCGCGGCCGAGGTCGACGCCCGCGCGCGCTCAGAAGGCGTGTCCTATCTCCTGACCCAAGGCTACGCGCTCGCCTCCCTGATGAGCTATTACGGCGATCCGGCGATAGCGGTCGTCCAGCCGGAGCAGCGGGTTCGCTGGATTTTCGCGCCATCGCCGCCCGAGTCGCTGTTTGCGGCCCCGGGCCTCGCCATCGCCGAGGCGGGACACCGCTTCGACCTGGTGCTCAAGATGCGTTACCGCCATGTCGAGCCGGCCGGAACGATCGAGCGCCGTCGCGCCGGGCGCCCGGTTCAGGGCTACGAACTCTTCCGCGTCGCGAACCCTTACGGGCCCGTGCTAGATCCGCCCTGCCCAAGCGCCGAAGTCGATCTTCAGCGGAACTGCCGACCATGACCGGCGCCGGCGGCGAGGTCAGCGCCCGCCAGCGGACCGTGGCCGAGGCGCGGGCGAGGTTCTCGCGGGCGGGAAGCCGCACAGAGCCCAGTTCGCTGTTCGAGACCGGGGGCCTTCGCTGGCGCTTTCCCCGCTCGAAAAGCCCTTGCGAGGCGGTGCTCGTCAACACCGGCGGCGGCGTGGCCGGCGGCAACTCCTACCGGATCGCGCTTGCGCTCAACTCCGGCGCCGAAGTCGAGGCGACGACTGTGGCTGCCGAGAAAATCTATCGCAGCGAAGGGCGGGCCGCCCGCATCGCCGCAACACTTTCGCTTGGGCCGGGCGCTCGCATGTTCTGGCTGCCGCAGGAGACGATCCTGTTCGAGGGCGCGCGGCTCGAGCGGACGCTCTCGATCGAGATGGCCGCAGACGCCAAGTTGATCGCCGCCGAGACGCTGGTGTTCGGACGGCTCGCCATGGGAGAAACGCGCATTGCCGCGCGGCTCAGCAATTCCTGGCGGCTCAGGCGCGGCGGCAAGCTCGTATTCGCCGACGCGACCCGGGTCGATGACGCCGGTGCAAGCCTCGACCGGCCGGCGTGCGGCGCCGGCGCGCGGGCGGTCGCGACCCTTATCGGCGCGGCGCCCGATATCGAGGCGCGCCTGCCGAGTTTAAGGGCGGCGCTCGAGTCCCACGGCGACGAAGTCGAAGCGGGCGCCAGCGCCTTCGACGGGCTCATCGTTTCACGCCTGGTCTCGGCCTCGCCGAGCCGATTGCGCGAGGCCGCGATTGCGGCCATTCTGGCGATGAGCGGACGCCAGCCGCCGCGCCTGTGGCGCTAGGCGCGAGGCTCCGAGCGAGTTCATGTTCGTGGGGAGAGACGGCGCGTCCGGCGCCGCGCCCGGCGGAACGACGGCACGGGCGACGAGGGACGGATCATGAATCTGACGCCGCGGGAAAAGGACAAGCTCTTGATCGCCATGGCCGCGATGGTGGCGCGGCGGCGGCTCGAACGCGGCGTCAAGCTGAATCACCCGGAGGCGGTGGCCCTGATCACCGACGTCGTCGTCGAGGGCGCGCGCGACGGCCGCTCGGTCGCGGAACTCATGGACGCGGGCGCCCATGTTCTGACCGCCGATCAGGTCATGCACGGCGTCGCCTCGATGATCCACGACGTCCAGATCGAGGCGACCTTCCCCGACGGCACCAAGCTCGTCACGGTCCACCACCCGATCCGCGGCGCCGACGAGGCCGATGCGCCCGGCGAGGTTCTGACCGAGCCCGGCGAGATCACGATGAACGTCGACCGCGAGACGCTGTCGCTCGACGTCGCCAACAGCGGCGACCGGCCGATCCAGGTCGGCTCGCACTACCATTTCTTCGAGACCAACCCGGCGCTGAAGTTCGAGCGCGCGAAGACCAAGGGCTTTCGGCTCGACATTCCCGCCGGCACCGCAGTGCGCTTCGAGCCGGGCCAGAGCCGCAAGGTCAACCTGGTCGCGATCGCCGGCAAGCGCGAGGTCTACGGCTTCCGGCAAGAGGTGATGGGGAAGGTGTGATAGGTTTAGAGTCCAGTTTGTCCAGAGGCGATCATGCCGCAATATCGAACCACGGTCGGGGCTGACGGAACCATCGCGTTGCCGGCCGCCCTGCGCAAGAAGCTTAAGATCACAGAGGGATCCGAAGTCGAGTTCTATCTTTCCCTTGAAGGCGACGTATTCTTCCACGCCATCACGGGGACAGCGAAGGGCTGGCGTGGACTGTTCGAGACGGAAGTCCGATCGCCGCCGGTCTCCATTCGCGAGATGGATCAGGCGTTAGGCGAAGCGCTCGCTGACGACTATCGCAGGATTCGGAATCAGGCTGCGCGAAAGCCTCCGCGGCATCGGCGGACTGCGGCGGAATGATCGGCGTCGACACGAATGTCCTCGTTCGCATTTTCGCCAATGACGACACGAGACAGGCCGCCAGCGCGGCTCGTCTCATCGATGGAAGCGGGCCCGAACAGATTTTCGTCAATGTCGTCGTGCTTGCGGAATTCGCGTGGACGATGCGGAGCGCTTACAAGTGGGATGACGACTGGATCCGCCAAGCTTTGAATCGCATTGCCTGCCACCCGGCGCTTCACATTCAGCACCGCGCCAGTGTCCTTGAGGCGATCACGGATTCCAACACGGCGGTGCATCAGTTTGCGGATCGGCTCATTGCGACCTTAAACTTGGACGCGGGTTGCGAAACGACTCTGACTTTCGACAAGGAAGCGGCCAAATCTCAGGGCTTCCGCTTGCTCCAGGCGTAGACATTCTTTCAACCACAGGCAACGGCTGCAATGACCCGCAACGCCAAGACCACCCTCCCCCGCGCCGCCTATGCCGACATGTTCGGCCCCACGAAGGGCGATCGCGTCCGGCTCGCCGACACCGAGCTTTTCATCGAAATCGAGAAGGATTTCACCACCTATGGCGAGGAGGTGAAGTTCGGCGGCGGCAAGGTGATCCGCGACGGCATGGGGCAGGCGCAGACGACGCGGGCCCGCGGCGCGGTCGACACCGTCATCACCAACGCCGTCATCCTCGATCACTGGGGGATCGTGAAGGCCGACGTCGGCATCCGGGACGGGCTCATCCAGGCGATCGGCAAGGCCGGCAACCCGGACATCCAGCCCGGCGTGACGATCGTCGTCGGGCCGGGCACCGAAGTCATCGCGGGCGAAGGCAAGATTCTCACGGCCGGCGGCTTCGACACCCACATCCACTTCATTTGCCCGCAGCAGATCGAGGAAGCGCTGATGTCCGGCGTCACCTCGATGCTCGGCGGCGGCACCGGGCCCGCAACCGGCACCTTCGCCACCACCTGCACGCCCGGCCCCTGGCACATCGCGCGGATGATCGAGGCGGCCGACGAATTCCCGATGAACCTGGGCTTTGCCGGCAAAGGCAACGCCTCGAAGCCCGCCGCCCTGGTCGAGCAGGTCAAGGCGGGCGCCTGCGCGCTGAAGCTGCACGAGGACTGGGGGACGACCCCGGCCGCGATCGACTGCTGCCTTTCGGTCGCCGACGACTACGACGTGCAGGTGATGATCCATACGGACACGCTTAACGAATCCGGGTTCGTCGAGGACACGATCAAGGCCTTCAAGGGCCGCACCATCCACGCCTTCCACACCGAAGGGGCGGGCGGCGGGCATGCGCCCGACATCATGAAGGTCGCCGGGCTCGACAACGTGCTGCCCTCCTCGACCAATCCGACCCGGCCCTACACCAAGAACACGCTCGACGAGCACCTCGACATGCTGATGGTCTGCCATCACCTCGATTCGAGCATTCCCGAAGACCTCGCTTTCGCCGAGAGCCGCATCCGCAAGGAGACGATCGCCGCCGAGGACATTCTGCACGACCTCGGCGCGCTCTCGATGATGTCGAGCGATAGCCAGGCGATGGGGCGGGTCGGCGAAGTGATCATCCGCACCTGGCAGACGGCCGACAAGATGAAGCGCCAGCGCGGGGCGCTGGCCGGCGATTCCGCGCGCAGCGACAACGCGCGGGCCAAGCGCTACGTGGCGAAATACACCATCAATCCCGCGATCGCGCACGGGGTGTCGAAGCACATCGGCTCGGTCGAGAAGGGCAAGCTCGCCGATCTCGTGCTCTGGACGCCCGCCTTCTTCGGCGTGAAGCCCGATTGCGTGATCAAGGGCGGCATGATCGCCGCAGCGCCGATGGGCGACCCCAACGCCTCGATCCCAACTCCGCAACCCGTCCACTACCGCCCGATGTTCGGCGCCTACGGCCGCGCGCGGACGAACACGTCGCTCACCTTCGTCTCGGACGCCGCGCTCTCGGGCGGGATCGCACGCAAGCTGAAGGTGCAGAAGACGCTGGTCGCGGTCGAGAACACCCGTGGGGGCCTGCGCAAAAAGAGCATGATCCACAACGGCGCGACGCCGAAGATCGAGATCGACGCCGAGACCTACGCCGTGACCGCCGACGGCGAGCTTCTGGTGTGCGAGCCAGCCGAGACGCTGCCGATGGCGCAGAGGTACTTCTTGTTTTGAGGGGCGGGCAGCGTCCCGTTCAAAATAGACGCACGTACGTCACTTTTGTGCGTTGACACGTTCGTAATGAACGTTTACACGTACAATTGTGACGGAGGTTGTGATGCTCAAATATGCATTTTGGAATAACAAGGGAGGGACGGGGAAAACCAGTCTCGCTTTTCAAACGATATGCCAGTTCGCTCGAACAAGTCCGGATGCCAGGGTCCTCGTAATAGATATGTGCCCGCAAGCAAATCTCTCGGAATTGCTTCTAGGTGGTCTGGCGAAGAATGGAAGCCAGCAGTTAATGCTGAGACAGGGGGCGCTTCCTCGGGCTACGATTGGAGGTTATTTTCAATCTAGACTGATGTCCGTAATGTCGAAGCCGGCTTTTTCAGTTAATGATTACCTAACGGAGCCATTTCGGGTGAATGGCACTATTCCAAAGAACGTAATGCTAATGTGTGGCGACCCGTTGTTGGAGTTGCAGAGTAATTCCATGGCCACTCTTGCCAGTACTAACCTAGCTGGGGTCAACACTTGGATCGCGATAATGGACTGGCTTGGAGAGTTCTTGGATGACGCAAAGGACGATTTTGATTATGTGTTTATGGACTTGAATCCAAGCTTTTCGATCTATACCCAGGTCGCCTTGGCGAATACAGACCGTCTCATAATTCCTACAATGGCTGACGATTCGTCTCGCCGAGCGGTACAAAACGCGTTTTCTCTTGTATTTGGAGTAAAACTTCCCTCTCCAATATATGCGGAACATAATTTTTCTAGCCGTATTATGGCAGCGAAGCGAAATTTGCCTAAAGTACATCTGATTGTACAAAACCGAATAACTCAGTATATGGGTCCAGCGTCAGCTTATGGAGCGGTATTATCACACATAACAGACGCAATTCGGTCGCTCCTTGCGAGTTACCCGGAATATTTTACATTCTCAGACATTAAGTCAGGGATGCTCGATATACGTGATTTCCAAACTACGGGCGTTGTCGCGTTCGCCCGCGGATGCCCCTTCGATCGGCTTCTCCCGGGATACGTTCAGCTGCCTGGCAAACGAGTTCGGATCAATCGTGAACAGTTGGAGCTTTGCCGAGATGAGATTTCCGAGATAGTCTCCTCAATCTAAAATCTCTTGACTCCGCTAACGTTTAGAACGACTGCGCAATTACGGTGACTCCTACCTCGATCTCTATTTATTGCAAGCACGCTTCGCGGGTCGCCTCCGGCGAGCCTTGACCCCTCCGCGCGGTTCAGGCCTTTGTCCGCTATTGCCTTTGCTGACCGGCCCGGCCGTCCGGCCGGGTCCGCGCAGCAAAGACCATGGCTGAAAACGCCGCATCGGGCCGGCGCAGTCACCCGGAGGGGCGGAGCAAAGCGGAGCAGCGCCGAAGGCGCTTGACGGCGACGGGGCGATGCGAGCACGGTGCCCCTCTGTGTCCGTCGCGGTTGTCATGCCCGCGCACGCCGGCACCCAGAGCCACCGATCATGGGACGCGGCCAATCTGGATTCCCGCGTTCGCGGGAATGACAAGTCTTCGCGGGAATAACAAGGCTCCGCCTACCCCTCGACCTCGATCCTGTTCTCGGCGCACCAGGCGCGCAACGCCTTTTCCTTCTCCTCGCTCTCGTAGGCGTACCAGCGTTCCAGGGCGCCGACCCGGATGAGGAAATCCTTGAAGCGGCGATAGGCGCCCTTGCGGGAGAAGATGTCGGCGATCTCGTCGTAGCGATCGCTCAACTCGTCGGCCGCAAAGCGCATCACGAGCGGCTTGCCGAGATCGAGGTCGCGCGGATTGGGAAGCTCGAAATATTTTTCGTCGTCGTCGATATCCTCGGGTTCCTCGAAGAACTCCAAGTCCCAGTCGCTATGCCAGTGGACCGTGCCGGTCTCCCGGTTCACCCGGGCCGAGTTCCCAAACACCGGGTCCGAGCTGACGAATTCGAAGGCTTCGAGGAGTTCGCTGAAGGCGACAGGCATAGGACTGGCGCTCCAAGTTCCGAAGCTGGGTCGTTAAGACGACACACTGCTGTCCGGTTGACTGAAGGGTCGTCTCTTGGAGATCGGCTGATTGATTGGGTTTGCGGGGGAAGATGGGCGGTGTCGACTTGAACCGAGTGGCAGGGCAGTCTCGCGGGTTTTCCTGTGGAGATGGCCATGTACTTGGGCAAAACGCTTTTCGCGCAACTCATGGATTTTGTGCCTTGGACGACATTCACGAGGATTGTCTCCCGTTATGGCGGCGACCATCGGGTGCGGGTTTTCCCCTGCGCCGAGCAATATCGGGTCATGGCGTTTGCCCAACTGACCTACCGGGAGAGCCTGCGCGATATCGAGACCTGCCTGTCCGTCCAGGCGTCGAAGCTCTACCACATGGGTTTGCGCGAACCGGTCCGGCGCTCGACGCTGGCGGACGCCAACGAAACGCGCGACTGGCGCATCTACGCGGATTTGGCCCAGCGACTGATTGTCCAAGCGAGGAAGCTCTACGCCAACGAGGACCTTGGCCTGGACCTGACCAATACCGTCTATGCCCTGGATTCGACAACGATCGACCTGTGTCTGTCGGTCTTTCCCTGGGCGCATTTCCGGACGACCAAGGCGGCGGTGAAGATGCACACCCTGCTCGATTTGCGGGGCAATATTCCGAGCTTCATTCATGTTTCGGACGGCAAGTTGCACGACGTCCATGCGCTCGACCTGCTGCTTCCCGAACCCGGCGCCATTTACGTCATGGATCGCGGCTACGTGGACTTCACCCGCCTTCACGCCATCCATCGGGCCGGGGCGTTCTTCGTGACGCGGGCCAAGTCGAACATGAACGCTCGCCGAGATCTCTTCCACGCCGACGGATCGTTCGACCGGGATCATCTGCGACCAATCCGTCGCTCTCAAAGGCCATTACACCGGCGCACATTATCCAGAACGCCTGCGACGCGTCCGATTCAAGGACGCCGAGACGCGCAAGACGCTGGTGTTTTTGACCAATCACTTCGGCCTTCCGGCCTTGACCATCGCCGCCCTATACAAAAACAGGTGGCAAGTGGAACTTTTCTTCAAATGGATCAAGCAGCACTTGCGGATCAAGCAGTTCTACGGCACGTCGGAAAACGCCGTGAAGACGCAGATATGGATCGCCGTCTCGGTTTATGTCCTCGTCGCCATCGTAAAAAAGCGCCTCGCCTTGGAGGCGTCGCTCTACACATTGTTGCAAATTTTCTCGATCGCCCTCTTCGAGAAAATGCCAATATATCAAGCGCTTACAATCGACCAAACAAAATCCAATACTTTACAAATAACTAACCAATTGAATTTATTCGATTTTTAGCCGGACAGCAGTGAAGACGACAATATATTCAACCCCTATCCAGCCCGCTCAAGACGAGCGTCCCGGCTCGTATCAAGGCGCCCCCTTGCCCGAGCGAGGCTAAGCGCCGATTTTGGGATTATGGCGGCGAACCCGTTCTTCACCATCGGCCATTCCACGCGCTCGACCGAGGCGTTTGTGGCGCTTTTGCGGGAAGCGGAGGTCAGGCTGGTCGTCGACGTGAGAACCGTGCCGCGATCGCGGACCAACCCGCAGTTCAATCGTGACGTCCTTCCCGCCTCGCTCGCCCAATTCCAGATCGGCTATGAGCATCTGGCGTCGCTCGGGGGCTTGCGCGGACTTCAACGCGACGTTTCGCCCAAGACAAACGCCTTTTGGGACAACGCGAGCTTTCACAATTTCGCCGATTACGCGATGAGCGAGAACTCTCGCTTAGGCCTCGAAAACCTGCGCGAGGCCGGACATGCGGCCCGGGCGGCCGTCATGTGCGCCGAGGCCGTCTGGTGGCGATGCCATCGCCGGATCATTGCGGACTATCTTATGGCTGCGGGCGAAGAGGTCTTTCACATTCTCGGCGAAGGCCACATCGAGCCGGCGCGGATGACGCCCGCGGCCAAGCCGCAGCCGGATGGAACGCTGAGCTATCCGAAGGAAGGTTTGCCCTCTTCCGCAGCGCGGCGTTAAGCTGGAGCGCGAAACGCTCGAGACCACGTTCTCGCTGTCATGCCCGCGCACGCGGGCATCCAGAGCCGACGGTCGGCTGGCGCTGGCGCGGCCGCTCTGGATTCCCGCGTTCGCGGGAATGACAGGCCTCTCCCGTCACGGCCTTCCCCCTGACCCGACCTCAACCTATCGTCTGCTTAACCTTTCGAGGCGCATCCATGGCGATCCCGCAGTACTTCTCCAAGACCTATGCCGAGGCGCGACGGAAATTTGTCGACGCGGCCCGCGCCGGCGGGGCGGTGCTCGATACCCATGTCCACCCGAGCGCCCGCGGGGCGGAGGGCGAGGAACTGGCGGTCGACGTCGCCCGCTTCGGGAGCATAGAGTCGGAGAGCCTGTTCGTCGTCGTCTCCGGTACCCATGGCAACGAAGGGTTTTGCGGCTCCGGCTGCCAGACCGGCCTGATCGGCGAGGGCGTGGTCGCGGCGCGGCCGAAATCGATCGCCGTGCTGCTCGTCCACGCGGTCAATCCTTATGGCTTTTCCCACATCCGGCGGGTGACCGAGGACAATGTCGACCTCAACCGCAACTTCCAGGATTTCGCAAAACCCCTGCCGGAGAACGCGCGCTACGCCGAGATCCACGAGGCTCTGGTCCCGGTCGACTGGGACGGCCCCGCCCGCGCGAAGGCCGAGGACGCGCTCGCCGCCTGGCGCGCCGCGAACGGCGGCATGAAGGCCTACCAAGCCGCCGTCGCGGGCGGCCAGTACGCCTTTCCCGACGGGCTCTTCTACGGCGGGCGGGGGCCGGCGTGGTCGAACGCGACGTTCCGCGCCATTGTCGAGAGCCACGGGCGCGCGGCCAAGCGGGTTGCGGCGATCGACATTCACACCGGGCTCGGGCCGAGCGGCTACGGCGAACCGCTCTGCGTCGTTCCCCCCGACGCCCCCGGCTTTCAGCGGGCGCGCACGTGGTGGGGCGACGAGGTGACGTCGATCATGAATGGCTCGTCGACGTCGCCGCCAGTCGCCGGTCCGCTGATCGGCTGCCTCGGGGCCTGCCTGCCGGGCGCGGAAGTGACCGCGATCGGCCTCGAATACGGCACGGTCGAACTCGCCGAGGTGCTGGAGGCGATCCGCGGCGACAACTGGCTCTACGCCCGGGGCCTCCCATCGGGGCTCGGCATGGACGACCCGCTCGCCCGCGCGATCAAGGCGAGAGTCCGTGACGCGCTGACGGTCGACGCGGACGACTGGAAGGCCCAGGTTTTCGCCCGCGCCGCCGACTTTGCCCGCAAGGCCTATCGGGGGCTGACGGGCTGAGTTCCGGCTATCGGCATCGAGGCCTCATGGCGCCGCGCTCTGCGACCGCCTCAGCCTGACGCCGGATTGTCCTGCAACAGGGAGCGGCGGCGCGCCCAGCGGGCGTCCTCTTCGGTCATCCACTGGCGGCGGCGGATCCTGATCCAGAGGGTGGTGAGCGGCGCCGGCCGTCCGGCGAGCGGCCGCCCGATTGCTGGCCGTTTGTGCGAAGCGCGCATTCGTGGCGGCGCCCGAGCCATCCGCCTGATGAAATGTCCTTGCATTCTCGGCCTCCCGAAATTTCCGTACCTTTTTTTTCCGAGATCGTGTCCCAACTGGTGCCGACGCCAAACCTCCCCGACACGCCATCCGATCGTCCTCAACCTGTAGCGCCGAACTCGAAAATTGCATTGATCCGGATCAGCCCGCGAGAAAGATCGCCATTGCGCAGACCTGATCGGCATCCGGCGCCTGCAACAAGGCATTGCGGAAAAACAGAATTTCGTGTACGGTCGAAATCGAAAGGCGGTCAGGCGCTTGCGCGCCGGTGCGGGCACGGGCGTGCACAAAGTCAGGCAAGCGCAGACTTCATGACGCCAGCGCTCGGTCGCGACAATTCGCGGAGCGTCACTCGGGTCGAGAAGCGGTTTACAAATTGGGGCGCGGTTCTCACACAACCTGACCTCGAGAAGCTGCTCCGCTGGCGACGACCGCTTGGTTGGCTTTTAAGAACCATCTATACATGTTAAATCCGCGCGGCTTGGAGGTCGCATTCGCCCGGAAAAGTCGTCGCAAACCCTTGAAAAGGCTCAAAACCGGCTCGAACTCCAATCCAGCTTGGACCTGGGTAACCAGCAATCAACTCGCGCCGAGCGCGCCCCGACCCGAGCCGGACACGCCGAGCCGCGCTTTGCAGGGGACGCGACACGACGCGGTCTGGCTTTTCGTCTTGAACTGCGTTAATCGGCTCTAAACTTTAGGGCGCTAACTCTCACCCCCATCGTAGCGAGGCGTTAAGCGTAGGCAAGGAATGCAGGGGACAAACGCGACAATTTGCGGGATTTCCTTGGAAGAAGACCGCGCTTCCAGCAAGGGCGCGCGCCATCTGGTTCTGGGCGCGGCGGTCGCGGCGACGATCGGATGCGTCGCCGCCTATGCGGTGCACGTCCGTAACGGCGTAGCGCCCGACCTCGCCGAAACGAGCCTCGCACAGGCTTCGCGCCTCGGGTTGCCGTTGACCCTGACGCTGGCGTCCCACGAAGATCCGGGAAAACTCTTCGGCGCGATCATCGTCGAGCCCGAGTGGCGCGCCCAGACCGTCGTGACGACGGAGCCGCCGCCGGTCGTGGCGAGCCTCACCGCCGAGCCTAACGCGGCTTCCGGAGTTTCTGTTCCGCCTCCCGCAGCGGAATCCGCGCCCGTTGCTCCAGCCGCGCCGCCTGTGACGGCAAAACTGTTGCCCGACACTGTTCCGCTGCCGCCGGTGCGCGAGGTTCCGTTGATCGACGACACCGCACCGCTGCCGCCGGCGCGCCCGCCCGAATTTGCCGAGCCGGCGCCAAACTTCGGCGCACCCGAGCGCCGCTTGGAGCAGCCCCCGGCCGGAACGGCGGCCGCCCCCGCCAACGAACCCAACATTTTCCAAAGGCTTCTCGGTTTGGGCCAACCGTCCGGGTCGGTCGTCGCCTCCCGGCCTGCGGAGCTGCCTGTCGCGCCGCCGCCGGCCCGGCCGGCCATGGTCCCTGCTCCGGCGGCGTCGCCTGCGAACCCTGTCGCCACGCGCGCACACGGCGAAGCCCGGAGCGGCCTCGCGGGCCTCTTCAGCGCCTTCTCGAGTCACCCCAGCGTGGACCAACTCGGCTACGATCGGCAGACGGCGATCTACGATATCTCGGCGCGGACTGTGTACCTGCCGGACGGGACGCGGCTCGAAGCCCATTCCGGCCTCGGCTCCGCGCTGGACGATCTGCGCTATGTGAGCGAGCGCGCCGTCGGTCCGACCCCGCCGCATCTCTACCAGCTCACCATGCGCGAATCGTTGTTCCATGGGGTGCAAGCGCTCCGCCTCACCCCGGTCGGCGACGGTGGCGTCTACGGCCGGGCGGGTCTACTGGCCCATCCCTACATGCTCGGCCCCAATGGCGATTCGAACGGCTGCGTTTCGGTCAAGGACTACGAGGCGTTTTTGCGCGCCTACCAGGCCGGGCAGATCACCAAGCTCGCCGTCGTCTCCAGGCTTTGACCGCTGACAGCGGTCCTGACCGAACCGTAAAAGAATGGGTCCGGGCTTTCTTCCCCGCGGCCCGATCGGCTGTCCCGGCGCCGCGCCGAAAGCCCTCATCCCGGCCGTTTACGCGGTCACCTTCCGCCCCGGAGGGCCCCTTATGGGGCCCATAGGGAAGTCTCTCCTCTCACACAGAGGGAGCTTTCCAGGTCGCCGATACTGAAGACGCCGACGGGTCAATTCTTGGGTCCTCGGATCCGCGAGCAAGCGGCGCCTATCGTCCCCCCATCCGGCTCCCGTTCGATCGCCCCCCTTCCAGCCAGAGCCCGCCCCCTCGTAACCCTTTGGTTGGAAACGCCAATCTCAGTTTGGCGAGAAAAGCCTTTGGAAATTTAGAAATGTGGATTATCGTGATTCTCGCTGGGACGATCAAGCCATGTTCGGCAAGCGAGGACGGAATGGACGCGCATGGATGCGAGGCTGTCGGCGCCGTCAACGCGATGGCTCGAGCTGCGGGGACCGGCCGCGAAGGCGCGGCCGATCGCGTGGTCGTCCGCAAGCCGGGAGCAAATTTTTCCCCTTCGTCCGCTCGTAACCAATTGATAAGTCCAGATTCTCGGAAATTTTTTGCAACTTTTGGAAACCCATGGAAGCCTTTTGAAGCCTCCGCGGAAGGAAATTGAAGCGGTTGGAAGGAAAGCGAAGAAAAGGGAAATCGCCGACCAGTCGCGGAACGGGGTTGAGCAGCGACGGGGGAACGGCCTGCTCGGAAATTTTGCCCTCTACGTCCGTCGCGAGTTTGGTGCGCTTCAGGCGTCGACAGGTCGCGGTAGGGACAGGGATTGCTCCCCGCCCCCCGCACAGATCCCGGCGTGCGACTTTCCCGCACCGGGCTCTTGCCGGAGGTCGGGCGTGATCAGGTGGGCACGGTTCCTTCCGCGCCGCGCCAATCCGCCGGCAGGCGACGGGCAGGACGTGCCTAGTCCGGTCCTGTGCCCGGGGCATCGCCTGTCGCCTGCCGTCCCTCCGACCGAACCCCCTTCCCTCCACGCCCTCCGCCGCCGCTCGTCGCGGCCTTGTTCAGGCGCTTCGCCGGTACTACGAGGCTCGTCCGACTCCTCGCCTGTTCCACGGCAGCTTCGGCTCCTCGCCTTCCCGCCGTAGCCCGAGATCACCTAAGCGACTGCGGGCCAGATGAGGTCTCCCAGGTTCCAACGCGATCCTTTCGTGCGTGATGTGGCCTCAGACCCCGGCAGGGCGACAGCGCCTCGCATAACGACGCCGCACATGTTGCCTTCGACGCCATTGACCGTCTCGGCCCCTGCAAAATAGCCATTTCGTGGCTCAATCCCACACCCCACACGATTGTTGTGTACGCTTCGCCGCAGTCGTCACCTTCCACGACGCAACACTCACTACCGGGCGGGCGCTACCCCTTACCCGGACCGGATTTGCACCGGCTGGATCACGCCAGCTTCGCCTGGCGCACCAATGGAAGCTTGCCAGAGCGGCGCCACTTCAAATCGCCCAGGGAGAGTCGTCAGGCGGCCGTCGCGCCGGCGGCCTCCGCGATGATTTCGAAGGACCTGAGCCGTGTCGGATGGTCGTAAACGTCCGAGACGACAATGAGTTCGTCGGCCCGAGTTTCGGCGACGAGCGCCTCGAGGCCCGTGCGCACCGTCTGCGGCGAACCGACGATGGAGCGGGCGAGCATTCGCATCGCCTGGGCCTTCTCGGCCGGCGACCAGTAGACCTCAATGTCGTCGATCGGCGGTTGGCTCAGGCCCCGCGCGCCACGAAAGATGTTGACGAACGCCATTTGCTGGGTGGTTGCAAGGCGCCGCGCTTCCGCATCCGTCGCGGCCGCGATGACGTTGACCCCCACCATGGCGTACGGGCGATCGAGCTGATCCGAGGACTTGAAGCGGCTGCGGTAGATCGCCAGCGCGGGGATGAGCTCGTCCGGCGCGAAATGCGAGGCGAAGGCGTAGGGGAGTCCCAGCTCGGCGGCGAGCATCGCGCCAAAATGGCTCGAGCCCAAGATCCAGAGCGGCACCTCGGTTCCGGCCGCCGGCACCGCCTGGATGCGCTGGCCGGGGGCGGCCGGCGCCAGGAACGCCTGCAGTTCGAGCACATCCTGTGGAAAATGCTCGGCCGATTCGGGCGCGCGACGCAACGCCCGCAGCGTGAGCTGGTCTGTTCCCGGGGCTCGGCCGAGGCCAAGATCGACGCGGCCGGGAAAGAGGCGCGCCAGCGTTCCGAACTGCTCGGCGATGATATAGGGCGCGTGGTTCGGCAGCATGATCCCTCCCGCGCCGACGCGTATCGTCTCCGTCGCCGCAGCGAGATGGGCGAGCACGACCGAAGTCGCGGCGCTGGCGATGCCCGCCATGTTGTGGTGCTCGGCGACCCAAACGCGGCGATAGCCCCAGCGCTCGGCATGGACGGCGACATCGCGCGCGTTCAGAAGCGCGCCGCGCGCATCGACCTCCTGCGTAACGCGAACCAGTTCGAGGATGGAGAGCGGGATCGAGGGCCGGTTCGTCATATCGTCAGCAGACCCCCTTCGGGCGCCGGCCGAGCGCGCTGGTTATAGAGAAGCTTCGTGCGCCGGTCCTTTTCGTCCTGCGGCAGGCTATCGACGTCCTCCGTCGGGCCAACAGTGACGGCCAGCCCGCGCTGCACGGCCGGACGGGCGCTGAGCTCATCGAACCAGCGCTTGAAGTACTTGAACTCGGAAATGTCCTGGCCCTGCCCCTGCCAGTTCACCGTCCACGGATAGCTGATCATGTCGGCGATCGTGTAGTCGTCGCCGGCGAGGTAACGGCGGTCGGAAAGCCGGTTATTGAGGACGCCGTAGAGCCGGTTCACCTCGTCAGTAAAGCGGCGGACGGCGTAGGATTGATCGCCTTGCTTGTCGCCGAGACGGCGGAAATGCCCGCATTCGCCGGACTTCGGCCCCTGATTGGCCATCTGCCAGATCACCCACTGGTTGACCTCGTATCGGCCTCGGACGTCCTGCGAATAGAAGCGCGCGGCCTTTTCGGCCAGATACATCATGATCGCGCCCGACTCGAACACGCTGATCGGCGCTCCGCCGTCGGCCGGCGCATCGTCGACCATCGCCGGCATGCGGTTGTTCGGACCGATCTTAAGGAACGCATCGGTGAACTGCTCACCCTTGCCGATGTTCACCGGCGCGATCGTGTAGGGCGTGCCCAGCTCTTCGAGCAGGATCGTGACCTTCTTGCCATTCGGCGTCGGCCAGTAGTGCAGATGGATCATGACGGACTCCTGGGTAGGGGGCTTGCGCGGATATGAAGACGTGCGGAGACCGCGGCCTGCGCCTAGAGCTTCGGCTTCTCCGGCTCGGACGGCAACGCCTGGACCGGGGAGCCCGGCCCGATCTTCTGCAGATTGCCGACGATCACCCGATCGCCCGGGCCGAGGCCCTTGACCACGTTCACGAGCGGTCCGGCGCTCGGCCCGAGCGTGAGAAGGCGCATCTCCGCCTTGTCGCCTGCGCCAACGACATAGACGTATTTCCCCATCTGGCTCGAGCCGAGCGCCGCCTGGGGCGCCATGAGGGCGTCGGGCTCGTCCCTGATGTGCAGACGCACGCGGACATACTGCCCCGGCAGCAGGACGAAATTGGGGTTGGCTATCGTGACGCGCGCGGCGATCGTGCCGGTGGCCTTGTCGACGGCGTTGTCAAGGAAGGTCAGATCGCCCTTTCGAACGGCGCCGGGCGTGTCGGACAGGGAAATCTCCGCCTCCACTTTGCCGGCCGCCCGCGCTTCGGCGATACGGCCAAGATCGGATTCGCTCGGATTGAAGGAGACGTAGATCGGGTCGAGTTCGACGAACGTATTGAGCGGCCCGGTCGTGGAGCCGACGAGCGCTCCTTTCGCCGCCTGATTGCGGCCAAGCCGGCCTGCGAAGGGCGCACGGATTTCGGTATAGTTCAGATTGAGCCGCGCCTCCGCGATCGCCGCGCGGTCGACCGCGAGCGCCGCCTCGGCCTGACGCATGGCGCTCGACCGCTGATCGAAGACATCCTTCGTGACATAGCCGCTCTTCACTAGCTCCTCGCCCCGGCCGAAATTCGCCTTGGCATAGTCGAGCGACGCGGCGTCGCGTTGCGCCTGCGCCTCGGCCTGATCGAGCGCCGCCTGCAGATCGCGAGGATCTATCCTGTAGAGGAGGTCGCCGCTCTTGACGTCCGATCCGTCCGCGACGGGCTGGGACTCGATATAGCCAGAGACCCGCGCCTGCAAGGCAATGCTGCGGATCGATTCAGCCGCCCCGGATAATCGAGATAGATCGGCAGGGTCGTCTTGACGACCGGGGCCACCGGGACCGGCATCGCCATCATCGCGGGGGCGGGCGCCGAGGCCTTCGCTCCGCCGAAGTAGTGACCCGCGATGTGAACGCCGGCGATCCCGGCCGCTCCGAGCGCGACGAGCGAGGCCAGGGTTGCCGTCAGAATGCGCATGAAGGACCTCCAGCAATCATTCGGCCGCATCGGGCTGCGGGCCATAAGGGCGGGCGGCGCGGGACGGCGCCGCCGCAGCGACCCGGCCTTCGCGCGCCCCCTCGATGAGGGCGTAGAAGACCGGCACGAAGATGAGCGTGAGCGCCGTCGCGGCGACCATGCCGCCGAACACCGTGGTGCCCAGCGACTGCCGGCTCGCAGCGCCCGCACCGGCGGCAAACATCAGCGGGACGACGCCGAAGATGAAGGCGAAGGCGGTCATCAGGATCGGCCGCAGCCGAAGCCGTCCGGCCTCCATCGCCGCCTCGACCACGCTCAGGCCCTCCTCGCGCCGCCGCCTGGCGAACTCGACGATAAGGATCGCGTTTTTTGCCGCGAGCCCGATCAGCATGACGAAGCCGATCTGCGAATAGACGTCGATCTGCATGCTCCGCACCCAGAGCGCGCCGAGCGCGCCGATGAGCGCCAGCGGAGCGGACGAAAGCACCAAGAACGGCATCGTCCAGCTTTCGTATTGCGCGGCGAGGATCAGGAAGACGAAAACGATCGCGAGCGCCAGCACGACCGTCGCGATCGATCCCGCGCTGAGCTCCTGATAGGTCACGCCGGTCCATTCGTAGCCGAAGTCGCGCGGCAGCGTTTCCGCGGCGGCGCGCTGCATCGCCACAACCGCTTGGCTCGAGCTGAAGCCGGGCGCCGGGCGCCGTTGATCAGCGCGGAGGCGTAATTGTTGTAGTGCGGAACAGTCTCCGGCCCGACGATCGGCTTCAGCGTCCCGAGTGCGCTGAGCGGAACCACGCCCCCGGTCTCGTTGCGCACATAGAGCTTGGCGAGGTCGGAGGCCGACGCGCGCGCCGCGGTATCGGCCTGTAGCGTCACGCGGAACGTGTGACCGAACAGGTTGAAGTCGTTCACGTAGAGCGAGCCGAGGTCGATCTGCAGCGTGTTGAAGATGTCGGGCAGGCTCAGCCCCAGGAGCTTCGCCTTCGTACGGTCGAGATCGTAAAAGAGCTGCGGCGTCGAAGCTGAGAACGAGGTAAACAGCGACTGTGGGTTAAGCTCAGGCTGCTTGCGCGCTGCGGCGATCAGCGCCTGGGTGACGTCGTTCAGAGCCGCGCTGCCCTTGCCGGCGAGATCCTCGACTTCGAACTCAAATCCGCCGGTGGTGCCGAGGCCGTTGACGGATGGCGGATCGAAGCTGAGCGCGAAGGCATCGGGAATACCGAGAAGCTTCGGTCGCACCTGAGCGACGAGGGCCGAGGCGCTCTCTTCCGGGCCTCGCTCCGCCCAGGGTTTCAGGATCGCAAACTCCACCGCCGAATTCGACTGCGCGGCGTTGGTGAGAAAATTGAGCCCGCTGATGAAGCCGGCGATCTCGACGCCCGACGTGGCTTGAAGGATATCGCGCACTTTCTGCGCGACCGCGTCGGTGCGCTCGAGCGACGCTCCGTCCGGACCCTGGACGACGACGAAGAAATAGCCTTGGTCCTCGACCGGCAAGAAGGTGGTCGAGACCTGCCGCGACAGGACATAAGCGCCGGCGACAATCAGGAGGAAGACGCCGACGAGGGCCCAGCCGAAGCGAATGACCCGCCTGACCGACCGGGCGTAGGCGTGCGACAGCCAGTCAAACCCTTCGTTGAACCAGCGGAAGAAGAAGAACGACCCTTTCGGCCCGTGACGCAGCATCGCCGCGCTCAACGCCGGACTGAGCGTGAGCGAATTGAAGGCCGAAATGCCGACCGAAATCGCGACCGTGAGGGCGAACTGGTTGTAGAGTCTCCCCGCGACCCCGGGAATGAAGGCCACCGGCACGAACACCGCCATCAGCACCGCGGTCGTCGCAATGATCGGCCCAGTCACTTCCGCCATCGCCGTCTTCGCCGCCGCAAGAGGAGGCAGACCCGCTTCGAGCTGACGTTCGACGTTCTCGACGACAACGATCGCGTCGTCGACGACCAGGCCGATGGCCAGCACCATGCCGAGCAGGCTCAACATGTTGAGCGAGAAGCCAAAGACCTGCATCACTGCGAGCGTGGCGATGAGGGAAACGGGAATCGCGATCATCGGAATGATCGTCGTCCGCCAGCTCTGCAGAAACACGAACACCACGAACACGACGAGCGCGAGCGCCTCGAAGAGCGTGACGACGACGTCATGCATGGCCGCCGACACGAAGCGGGTCGTGTCGTAATGCATGGCATAGGCGATCCCGTGCGGGAAGCGCGTCGCGAGCTCGTCCATCTTCTCCTTGACCCGGCGCTCGAGATCGAGCGCATTCGAGCCAGGCATCTGGAAGATCGCCATCACGACCGTGGGGTCCTTGCCGAAATAGGCGGACGACGAATATTGCAGCGCGCCGAGCTCGACCCGCGCGACGTCGCGCAAGCGGACGACGGCGCCGCCGGAGGGGTCGGCGCGAACGATGATGTTCGAGAATTCCTCCGGGTCGCTGAGACGGCCCGCGGCGTTGACCTGGAGCTCGAAAGGCGTTCCCGGCGGCGCTGGCGACTGCCCGATTTTGCCCGCGGCGACTTGGACGTTCTGCTCGGCGATGGCGTTCTGAACGTCGACCGCGGTCACGCCGAGGTTGGCGAGCTTGTCAGGATCGACCCAGACGCGCATCGAATAGCGGCGTTCGCCGAACATCTGAACGTCGCCGACGCCGGGCAGCCGCTTCAACTGGTCGACGATCTGCAGGTAGGCGTAATTCGACAGCGTCACCGAGTCGACGGAACGGTCGGGCGACGTCAGGTTGACGATCAGGACAAAGTTGGGGTTCTGTTTCTTGATCGTCACCCCGCCTTGATTGACGATCGCCGGCAGCGACGAGGCCGCCTGCGAAACGCGGTTCTGGACGTCGACGGCGGCGATATTCAGCGGATAGCCGACATTGAATGTGACGGTGATCGTCGCGGACCCGTCGTTCGAACTCGACGAGGACATGTAGGTCATGCCCTCGACGCCGTTGATCTGCTGCTCGAGCGGCGTCGTGACGGTGTCCGCCACGACCTGCGCGCTTGCGCCGGGGTAGTTTGCGCTAACGACGACCTGCGGCGGCGTGATCTCCGGAAATTGCGAGACGGGCAGCGTGAAAAGACATATCGCGCCAGCGAGCACCATGATCGCGGCGATCGCCGAGGCGAAGATCGGACGTTGGATGAAGAAGCCGACCATCGGCCGAGCGTCACCGAGGCGTGATCAGCCGCAAAGCGCCGAGCCGCATGGGTCTGGCGCAGACATGGGGCGGCCTCGCGTCTGTCCCATTGCCGCGCGCGGCGCGGGCCGCCGTTCGATCGGCGGATTGGCGAACAGTGCGCTGACGGGTCTCGGCTCGTTCTCGCCCCGGACGGCGGCGATCCGGCCGGCCACGCCCTCAAGCAACGTTCTCAAGCCCTGCGGCTCGACGTTGTCGGCCCGCATGACCGCCTGGACCAGCGAATCGCCGAGGAGTTCGTCGACGGTCGGCGTTCGGCGCTTGAACATGGCGCTTCCTTTCGGCGTTGCGACAAATAGTCCCGCGCAGGCAGACGGGCCGTCGGCTCGTGTTGACTTCCGGCGCGAGGGGGTGTTACCGCTCGGTAACGATCCCTAGATACCGATCGGTAACATCGCAGTCAAGAGCCATGGCGAAGGAAGTTTCAAAACGCGAGCGCAGCGAAGCCGGCCGAGAGCCGCACCGCGTTAAGCAAGAGCCGCCGCGCGAAAGAATCGTAGCCTGTGCGCAGGATCTCTTTCACCGCCATGGCATCCGCGGCGTCGGGGTCGAAACGATCGCGGAGGCGGCCGGCACCAACAAGATGACGCTCTACCGCCATTTCGGCTCGAAGGACGATTTGATCCTCGAGTATCTCAACTACAAGGGCCGAATGGCCGACGAGATATGGGCGAAGATCGAATGCGCGAGTCCCGGCGATCCGGTCGGCCAGCTTTACGGATATATCGGACAGGCGGCGAATTTCATCGCCGGCGACGAGCGCGGCTGTGATCTGGCGAACGCCGCGGTCGAACTCACCGAGGCGGGCCATCCCGCCCTGAAGGTCATCGAGGAATTCAAGGTCCGTCAGCGCGACCGCCTCGCGGCGCTCTGCGCAGCGGCCGGCGCCGCGCAGCCGGACCTGCTCGCCGATACGATCGTCCTCCTCATCGAAGGCGCCCGGGTCAGCCGTCGCAGCGTTGGAACCGAAGGGCCCAGCGCCAATCTCGTGCGCACGAGCCAAGCCGTGATCGCTTCGTTCGGCGTGCGGCCGCAGACCAATACGGCAGCGGATAGGCTGACGGAATGACGGAATGGACGCGCCAGGCGGCGTCCTCAGGGTCGCCGCTCGAGCCCAAAATCGGCTTCGCCCGCGCAGTCCGGGTCGGCCCGTTCGTTTCCGTGGCCGGGACGGCGCCGATCGGCCCAGACGGGCGCGCCGCGCATGTCGGCGATGTCTACCGCCAGTCCCGGCTCTGCCTCGACATCATCGGCCGCGCGCTCGCGGATTGCGGCGCCCGCTTCCAGGACGTGACACGCACGCGCATCCTTTTGACGGACATCGCGAACTGGGAACAGGCGGCGCGCGCCCACGGCGAAGTCTTCGGCGCGATCCGCCCCGCCTGCACGGTCGTCGAGGTTAGCCGCTTCATTGATCCAGGCTGGCTGGTCGAATTCGAGGCGGACGCGGTCGTTCAGGGGTGACGGCGCCTCACGGCAGGCCCGCGTGCGGCGTATCGACGGAGACGATCTCGATCCGGCCCCGAGGCGCAGCGGCGGCCCGCTCGGGAATCGACGAGGGCGCGGTCATCAGGAACAGCGTCGCGACGCTGTCCAGGACCTCCCCGCCCTCCACAATTCGGGCGCATTCCGTCGCGGCCGGGTTGGCGACCCAGATGGCGCCGGCTGCGTCGAGGCAGATGCCGTCCGGCACGCGCGGGAAGGTCGGCGCCCAAATCCGCCGGCCGGTTAAGCCGCCGTCCGGGCCGATGTCGAACGCGGTCAGCCTGGCCCCCAGCGTCTCGGCGACGATCAGCGTCTTGCCGTCGGGAGTAATCGCGCCGCCGTTGGGAAAATGCATGTTGTCGGCGGCTGCTGTGACCACGCCGCCGGGCGCAACGCGCGCGAGCTTCGTCGCTGGATGATCGGCGAATGCGGCCATTTCGCCCCGTTTCAAGACTTCGTCGTGGAAATCGAAGCCGAAGTCGCCCACATAGGCGCCGCCTAACGCGTCGACCACCATGTCGTTGGACAGAAGCGTCGCCACCCGGCTCAGGTCGGCGTGGACCGTCATAGCGCCGTCGAGTGCGCGCCGAAGCACGCGGCGCTTTGCCATCGACACGATCAGCATCGCCCCGTCCGGCGTCCAGCCGAGCCCCGAGGGCGCATCGTCGAGTTTGACCTCGACCCGCTCGTCGCCCGCGAGCGACACCGACTTGACGGCCCGGGCGTAGAAATCGCTGAACCAGAGCCGGCCCTGCCGCCAGCGCGGGCCCTCGCCGAAATAGACGCCCCCGCACAGGATGCGCGCGTCACGGCTCATCGTTTCTTCCACAAGGCTACGCGCTCGGCCCAGGGCTGAGCGGCCGCCCCGAGCAGGGAAAGTCTCATAACCCCCAAGATCGGGACTGTGAGGTTGGTCACGGCGAAGGTCAAGGAAAGGTGGTCTAACACATGCAGGGCAGACACCGCTCGCTCGGGAAAGAGCATGAGGATGAAGGAACTGCAGCCATGTCGAGTAACGGGAGATTGATGGGCCGCCAGGACGGCCTTGCGGTCGCAAGCGACGATGGCTCGCACTGGAAGGTTGTCGTCACGGTGCTGGCGATCGTGGTGATCGCCTGTGCGCTCGGTTGGAAGACGTTCCAGTCGGACCCGGGAGCGTGGATTCCGCTCGGCGCCTCTGGGGGCGCCGTCGTCGATCAATGACCGGCCGGATGAATAACGCTCACGGCACGGCGGCGAGCAGCAGGAACACGCCGAAGATGACGAGGTGGACGGCGCCCTGAAGGATGGTCGCTCGCCCCGTAGCCAGCGTCAGCGAGCTCACGAACAGGGTCAGCAGCAAAATCGCCGTGCCCTCGGCGTCAAGGCCGAGCGTCAGTTCTCGCCGGAGATAGAGCGAGACGCCAGCGACGACCGGAATGGTGAGGCCCATACAGGCGAGCGCCGAGCCAATCGCCAGGTTGAGGCTGGTTTGCAGGCGGTTGGCCTGGGCGGCCTTCACCGCCGCGATGCTCTCCGGCAACAGGACGAGCGCCGCAATGACCACCCCGAGGAAGGAAGGGGGCAGCCGCGCTGCGTGGATCGCGCGCTCGATTGACTCCGCCAGCGTCTCGGCGAGCAGCACCACCGCAAGCAGCGAGACGAGCAGCATGACGGCGCTGACTGCTGTTTCGCGACCCGACGGCGGGGCCGGCGGCTCGCCGATGTCGCTCATCTCCTGCGGCACGAAATATTCGCGGTGGCGCACCGACTGGACGAACACGAACACGAAATAGAGGAGCATTGTCAGCCCGCTGACAAAGATGAGTTGGGTCGGCGAATATTGCGGGCCGAACTTGGCCAGGGTGAAGTTCGGCATGACGAGCGCCAGCACCGCGAGCGTGGCGAGCACACTGAGCGCCGAGGCGGTGCCCTCGACCCGAAAGCCCTGCTCGCCGTAACGCACCCCGCCCACCAGCAGACAGAGGCCGACGACCCCGTTCAGGACGATCGCGACCGCGGCGAACACCAAATCGCGGGCGAGCGCGTTTTCGCTGCCGCCGCTCGAGGAGAGCATGGCGGTGACGATCAGCGAGGCCTCGATCACCGTGACTGCAAGGGCGAGCAGCACCGAGCCGAACGGCTCGCCGACCTTCAGCGCGACCACCTCGGCGTGATGAACCGCGGCGAAGACCGAGCCGAGCAACAGCAGGCCGGAGAGCGCCGCGACCCAGGCCGTCTCGGCGGCGAGGACGTGCTGATGCTCGAGCGCAAACAGACCCAGCGCCGCCAGCGGCGGCGCGTAGACCCGCCAAAGGGCCGCGGAATTGCTGTGCGTCCCGGACATGCGTGGTTCCTTGATGCCATCGGGTCGCGCCGGAAGCTCTAACCCTGCCGTCAGAGCCCTCCGAAAGACGGGCGCCCGCCCGAACGTCCGACAGCAACTTCCTCTCCCCATAGCCCGTCGATAGATGGGCGTCATTCGACGCCCTATGGGAAATGGACGTCCCTTCCCCCTCGGGGTCATATGAGCTGAGAACATCCTCGGTCGGCACGCCGCGGTCCATCACCCACACGCGCCGCGCCTTTACGGTATTGGCTCCCTATCTAATCGAGGGAGGACCTCAGCGCTTTGCGGTCGGCTGCGTTGCCGAACGCGACCGTCGCCGCGAAGGCCGCTATCTGTCGCGAACCAGCCTGAATCGCAAAACTGGCTTGTCCAAACGCGAGTCCGCAAAGTCGGGCTAGCTTTTCGCCGCGGGGACGACCGAGCCGGAGGCGCCCTCGCGGAACTGGCGGACCGTGATCGCAGCAACGTCCGCGGCGAGGATGCCGCTCGCCGGATCGCGGCCCATCGCTTTCAGGGTCTCGGCGACCCAGCCGGGCGAGACGGCGTTGACGCGGATCGTGATGGTCGGCTCCACGGCGGCCGCCCGCACGAAAGCCTCGACCGCGGAATTGACCGTGGTGATGATCGCGCTGCCCGAGGAAGGATATTGCGCCGCAAGCCCGGTCGTCAGCGTAATCGCGCCGCCGGGCCTCACGGTCTTGGCGCCGTAGCGGACGACGTTAACCTGACCGAGCAGCTTGTTGGCGAGCGAGAAGGTCCAGTCCTCGTCGGTCAACTGATCCCAGGGCTTGAACCGGGCCGCGCCGCCCGTGCAGACGATCCCGTCGACCTGGCCGACGCGCGCGAACAGCGCCGCGAGCGATTTCGGATCGGAGATGTCGACGTTTTCATCCGACGAGCGTGAGGCGCGGATGCAGTTTTCGGCGCCGAGCGCCTTGACGACTTCCGCGCCGATCAAACCCGCCGCGCCGATCACCAGAATCTTGCCCATTGCACTCGTCCTTTTGGGGCAGGCGCCGATCGCCCGCGAGACCCCATTAAGAGCGGTTGATTATTGGCCAAATCGCGGCGCAACCACTCAGCCGTCCGGGTTTTCCTGCCCGCTCATGCCGCCTCGACCAGAGGCGCCGGCACGCGCGTCAGGCAGTCGAAGGCTGACAGGGCGGCCGTGGCGCCGCCGCCCATGGCGATGACGATCTGCTTGAATGGCGCGGTCGTCACGTCGCCCGCGGCGAACACGCCGTAGGCCGAGGTTTCGCCGCGCGCATTGACCTCGATCTCGCCGCGACCCGTCAGCTTCACCGCCCCCTTGAGCCATTCGGTGTTGGGGACGAGGCCGATCTGGACGAAGATTCCGTCGAGGTCGAGCCGCCGCGGTACGCCCGTCGTTCGGTCCTTGTAAGCCAGTCCAACGACCTTCATGCCGTCGCCAAACACCTCAGTCGTCTGCGCCGATGTAAGCGCCGAGACATTCGGCCGCGAACGGAGCTTTGCCTGCAGCACTTCGTCGGCCCGCAGCCTGGGATCGAACTCGATCAGAGTCACATGCGAGGCGAGGCCTGCGAGGTCGATCGCCGCCTCGACCCCCGAATTGCCGCCGCCGATCACCGCGACGCGCTTGCCGTTGAACAGCGGCCCGTCGCAATGCGGGCAGTAGGCGACGCCGCGGTTGCGATAGCCGGCCTCGCCCGGAACGTTCATCGGCCGCCAGCGCGCGCCCGTCGACAGGATCACGGCGCGGGCTTTCAGCGTGGCGCCGCCGGCGAGCCGCAGCTCGGCGAGACCGCCCGGCGCCGCGGGACTGAGCTCAGCCGCGGTCTGCGCGGTCATGATCTCGACGTCATGGGCGCGCACCAGCGCTTCGAGCTCCCGGGCAAGCGTCGGCCCTTCGGTATGGGGCACGGAAATCAGGTTCTCGATGCCGAGCGTGTCGAGCGTCTGGCCGCCGAACCGCTCGGCGACGACGCCGGTTCGTACGCCCTTGCGCGCGGCGTAGATCGCCGCCGCAGCGCCCGCCGGGCCACCGCCGACGATCAGCACGTCATAAGGCGCCCTGCCGTTCAGCCGCGCGGCGTCGCGCGCAGTGGCGCCGCGGTCGAGCTTGGCCAGGATCTCCTCGAGGCTCATGCGTCCCTGGCCGAACGGCTTGCCGTTCAGGAACACCGATGGAACCGCCATGATCTCGCGCGCGGCCGTCTCGGCCGGAAAGGCCGCGCCGTCGATCGCGACGTGGCGCACGCGCGGATTGAGCACGCTGATCGCGTTGAGCGCCTGAACCACTTCCGGGCAGTTCTGGCAGGATTGGGAGAAATAGGTCTCGAACCGGTATTCGTCCTCGAGGCCCTTGATCCGCTCGACAGTCTCCGGCGCGATCTTGGGCGGATGGCCGCTGGCCTGGAGCAGGGCGAGCACCAGCGAATTGAATTCGTGCCCCCGTTGCCTTTTATGCGTAAGGCGAGGGCCTCATGTCAGTCCTCGCATTTGGTTTTTTCCGAGCGGCGACGTGCGCGCCTCTCTAGACCACGGTCGCTGACCGCGTCCCCGCGCTCAACGAGCGCGGCTACAGGGCGATAAGTCAGATCGCGCCGACCAGGTCGAGCGAGGGCGCAAGCGTCTTGCGGCCCTCCTCCCATTTGGCCGGGCAGACCTCGCCGGGATGGGCCGCGACATACTGCGCCGCCTTGATCTTGCGGATGAGTTCCGCCGCGTTGCGGCCGACGCCGCCGGCGGTGATCTCGACAATCTGGATCTTGCCCTCGGGATCGATGACGAACGTGCCCCGGTCGGCGAGCCCATCCTCCTCGATCAAGACGTCGAAGTTGCGCGACAACCGGCCCGTCGGATCGCCGATCAGGGCGTACTTGATCTTGCCGATCGCGTTCGACGTGTCGTGCCAGGCCTTGTGGCTGAAATGGGTGTCGGTTGAAACGCCGTAGATCTCGACGCCGAGCTTGTCGAACTCGGCCTGGTGGTCAGCGAGGTCCTCGAGTTCCGTCGGACAGACGAACGTGAAATCCGCCGGATAGAAGAAGTAGACCGACCACTTGCCCTTGGCCGATTTATCGGTGACGTCAATGAACTTGCCGTTCTTGAAGGCGGTGGCCTTGAACGGTTTGATTTCGGTATTGATGAGCGACATGAAGCGTCCTCGCTGATGCGATACTGAGTTTTCGAGATTTTCTGTTATTGGGCCCGCGTCTAGCGCCCAGCCTTGGCGCTCCGCGGACGCAACCCATGTACCGCACTGCAGCAATCGGAGGAAGCCGAAAAAACCGATTGCGTTAATCGACTGGGTCGATCAAAACGCTGCCGATGAAAGCGTTCCCGACACTTCGACAGCTCCGGTTCCTGGTCGCGCTCGCCGACCGCCGCCATTTCGGTCAGGCGGCGGAGGCCTGTTTCGTGAGCCAGTCGACACTCAGCGCCGCCATCCAGGAACTCGAGGAGGCGCTTGGCGTGACGCTGTTCGACCGCACCCGCCGTTCCGTCGCGCCCACCGGCATCGGCGCCGAGATCGCCGAGCGGGCCCGGGCGCTGCTGAAAGACGCCGAGGATCTGGTCGATGTCGCGCTGGCGGCGCAGGACCCGCTCTCGGGTCCGTTGCGGCTCGGGGTCATCCCGACCATCGGCCCATTCCTCTTGCCGCTGATGCTACCGCTCATTCGCGAGGCCGCGCCCAAGCTGAGGATTTACCTGCGCGAAGAGCAGACCGCCCCGCTCCTCGCCCGACTCGATTCGGGCCAGCTGGACGCGGCCATTCTGGCGCTTCCCGTGCCGCTCGACGATGCCGAGAGCGAGGAAGTTGCGCTCGATCCATTCTACGTTGTCTGTCCGAGGAGCCACCGGCTGGCTTCGCTCGCGACCGTTCGTCCCGAGGATATGGCGACCGAGGACTTGCTTTTGCTCGAGGACGGCCATTGCATGCGCGATCATGCGCTGAGCGCCTGCCAACTGGAGGGCGCGCGCCGCAACGTGGCGCTTCAGGGGACGAGCCTGCACACGCTTGTCCAGATGGTGGCAAACGGCCTCGGCGTGACCGTGGTGCCCGGGATGGCGGTCGCCTCCGGCCTCATCGCCGGGCTCGACCTCAATGTCGCGCCGCTCGCTGGCGACCGGCCGTGGCGGCGGATCGCGCTCGTCTGGCGCAGAACCTCGGGCCGCAGGGAGACCTTTCGCCGGCTGGCGAAACTCGTCCGCGCCGCCGTCGCGCCAGGAGCCAGATCGGACGCCGCGGGGAGCCCGGCTTCGGCCACGGTTCGACGCGATCGGACGTTTTGACAAGGGCTGCCGCCGCCCCTAATTTCACGCGCCGAGGCGTGGGGTCGATGTGGGAGTACTCCCGATGACGTTGCGGGCTCTCGACCTGGAGGCGCTGAAAAGCGCGCCGCTAACCACCGAGCCGTTTGCGTTTTTCGTCGTGCCCGGTTTCATCAAACGCGAGGTGCGCGCCGACATCAATCGCGACTATCCGAAGATCGCGGAAAGCGGCAGTTTTCCGGTGACGCAAGTCTCCTACGGGCCCCGTTTCCGCGACCTTCTCGACGAGATGGCGGGCGACGAATTCCGCGAGGCCCTCGAGGAGAAGTTCGGCGTCGATCTTGCCGGCCGGCCGCATACGGTGACGGTCCGCGGCTGTTGCAGCCCGAAGGACGGACGCATCCATACCGACACCCAATCGAAGATCCTGACGCTGCTGATCTACATGAACCCGGAATGGGAGCATTCGGACGGCCGACTGAGGCTTTTGAGGTCAGGCGATGATCTCGACGACGTCATTACGGAAGTGCCGCCGGACGCCGGAACCCTGATCGCGTTCAAGCGGTCCGACAACTCCTGGCACGGGCACAAGCCCTATTCGGGCGAGCGCCGGGTGATCCAGTTCAACTGGGTGACGTCGGAAGGCGACCGCCGCATCGCCATACTGCGCCACCACGTCTCGGCGTTGGTGAAGCGGCTGTTCGGCAAGGGGACGGACCAGCCGGCGGCGGAAGGCGCGTAGCTTCTGCTCCTGCGAGACAGGGCCAATGAAGAACAGCGCGAACCGGCGCGGAATTCCGGAGCCTCTACCTCGTATTCCGCCCCAGCCCTCCGCCGGTGCGACCTAGCTGCCAAGGGTACGACGCACCCCGCCGTCTAGGGTGGAACGGCGGGGCTTGCCGCATCTGGAAAGCGATGCCTTGAGGCATTTGCCCCACGGGCACTAAAGGCGATATTCAATTCACGATCAACGCATGGGCTGTCATACGTTCCATGAGTTTTTTCGATCGATCCTACTGTTTCGTCCCTGAGAGGCGTCCGCGGAGACGCCATCCCCAATCGCCCATCGCCCATCGCCCACGGTCCCTATTTCCGGATATTTCCGGATTATCTTGCGTTGACTCCCGCGAGGGCGCTGTGACATCGGATGGCAGAGTCTTCGGAGGCGGGTACGACAACGATCGCGATTGTTTACGCCACGCGAGACGGTCAGTCCGAGCGCATCGCTGAGCGGATTGCCGGGCGCCTCGGCGACAGCGGCGCGAATAGCGCTCTCCAGGCGCTCGGCCGAAACAAGCGGCCGGCGATCGACGCCGAGAGTGATGCGGTTGTCGCTGTTCTTGCGGTGCGTTACGGTCGCGTGCTGCCGGAAGCCAGGGAATTTCTCAAAGCTTTCGTGAGCCGTCAGGCCATCCCGCTGCTCGCGCTCGCCATCGTCAATCTGGTGGCGCGCGACCCCTCGCGCCGCACGCCCGAGACCAACCCGTATCTGCGCCAGACGCTGGCGCGCTATGGGCTGAAACCGGCCCTTGCGACCGCATTCGGCGGCCGGCTGAACTATCCGAAGTACCGATTCCTAGACAAACAGATGATCCGCCTGATCATGGCGATGACCGGCGGCGTAGCGGACGGCCGCTCGGATATCGACTATACCGACTGGGCGCAGGTCGACGATTTCGCGGCGGCGGTCGCCGCACTCGCGGCCCCGCCCTCGTCCGTTTCTGCTCAGATCGAGGCGGCGGGAGAGGGAAGCCCGGTCTCGGCCGCCGTCTCGCCCCAAAGCTTCCGATAGACGGCGACGATCTCGTCCGCCTCGCGTTCTCGGCTGAAGTCCCGCTCGACCCGCGCGCGGGCCTTCGCTCCAATCGCCGGGATCCGCTGCGGTTCGCGCATCAAGGGCTCGATCGCCGCAGTCAACGCGTCGGCGTCGTCGATCGGCGCCAGGAACCCGGTCTCGCCGTCTGCAATCACCATCTCGGCCACGCCCGCTCGGGTCGCGACCACTGCAGCGCCGGCCGCCATCGCCTCGATCATGGTCAGGCCGAAGCCTTCGACGCGGGAGGCGAACACGTAGATCGAGATCCGCTGATACCAGAGCGGCACCTCCTCGATCGGCAATTCGCCCAGGAAGCGAATGCGTTCGGAAAGGCCGGCGGCCGCGATCTGGCTTTTCAGCCGTTCGGCGAACGGGCGGTTGTCGACGGACACATGACCGACGATCACGGCGGTGAATTCGGGATATTTGGGCAGGAGGCGGCACATCGCCTCGACGAACAGATCGCTGCCTTTCTGTTTGCGCACCCGGCCGAACGTCCCGATGGCGTAGGTTCCGGGCAGGCCGGTCGACGCGTAGAGGGCCGCCCGATCTGCGGGCTGCCGATAGGTCTCGAGGTCGATGCCGTGGTGGATCACGGTGGCCGGGCGCTCGACGAACGAGGCCGAAATGGCGCTCGTGGCAATGACCAAGTCCATGCGTTCGACCAGGAAATTCGTATAGGCCGTCTTCCGGCGCTGGCCGGCGGAATTGAAGATGAGCTTCAGTCGCCACCCGAGACGCTTGAGAATGAGGCCGACCAGCATCTCGGAGTTGCGGCGCGCATGCCAGATGCGCGCGGGCCGCCCCTTCGGCGGCGTGAACCGGAGGCGGAGGAGGTCGACGAGGCTGATCCCTGCGATTCCCTCCGGCCGGTCGGGTCCGAACCAGACCGCGCCGCGGCGCTCGGCGATGAGCGGCGCGATTGTCCGGTTGACCGCCGTGCCGCCGGAATAACGCCTCTTCAGATTGGGAATGACGACTTCGATCGCCCCGAGGTCGATGGGCCCGGCGCCGGTCATGGGCGCTTCCGGGCGGTGTAGAACTGCCGATGCATGGATTCGGTCATGAAGGAATAGGTCGCCCCTGTCATGGCGTGGATGAACCCCGCCCAGCCGCACAAGAAAAATCGGTTCCACAGGAAGATGCGCAGGAAGTAGATCGGCGGGTTGAAGAACAGCTTCGCCCGCGAGGGTTTGCGTCCGCGCTCGATCCGCTGCTCGGCCTTAAGCTTGGCGTAGACGATCTCCTTGCGCATCTGCTGATCGAGCGGCAGGCCGCGCTCATGGCGCAACAGGCCCTTGCCGGCGATGTCCGTCCGGCCTTCGACGATCAGGCCCTCGTGGACGATCAGCGTCTCGTCGAACCGCGCGGCGCCCCGCCGGACGAGACGCAGGATGTGCTCAGGCCGGGTCCGCAGGCTCACCGGCCTCAGGCTGCCGTAGAGCGTGAGCGTGCGGCGAAGCTGCCAACCCTGGATCGAGGCGTCGGCCGCGACGAGGCGGGGCAGGTCGTGGGCGAGGTCGGCGTCGAGCCACTCGTCGGCGTCGATGTTCAGCACCCAGGGCTCGCGCGCCTGATCAAGGGCGAACTGTTTCTGCTTCGCATAGCCGAGCCAGTCCTGATGGATGAGGCGGATCGGCAGCCCGCCGCGGGCGCATTCGGCCACGATCGCGAGCGTGCGGTCGGTCGAGCCCGAATCGACCACCACGATCTCGGCTACGCCAGCAAGGCTCGCGAGGCACTTGCCGATGCAGGCTTCCTCGTTCTTGCAGATGACGGTCGCGGAGATCGGCAGGGGGCTTGGCTTTGACGGGTTGGCGCTCATGCTGGCGGTAGGAGGTCGTCCCGGGTCAGGAAAAACGGAGTTCGGGGCGATGGACGGGGATCACGGACTCTGGAGGGCGGCTCCGGGATGGCTCTTGGCGGGCCGGCGCGGTAGAAAGCCGCTCGCCCTGTTCGCCGGGCGCATTATCAGGTCTTGGCAGGATCGGCCAGCATTGAGCGCCATAAAGGCATTCGTCATCCACCTCGAGCGCGCCGTCGGCCGGCGGCCGAACGTCGAGGCGCTGAGGGGCGCGCTGCCGATTGCGAGCGAGATCCTGCCGGCGGTCGACGGCCGGCTTCTTTCGCCCGAGGACGCGGAAGCGGCGACCGTGCGCGCCCGTTACGAGCCGCGCTATCCGTTCGCCCTCGGCCTGCCGGAGATCGGCGCGTTCCTAAGCCATCGCGCCGCCTGGCGCCGGATCCTCGAGCAAGGGCTTGACCATGCGGTGGTGTTCGAGGACGACGCCTCGATCGACGCGGAGCGGTTCGGCGCGGTTCTCGAATTCCTCGCCGCCGAGCGCGACCGCTGGTCCTATGTGCTGATGCCGGCTCAGGGGCGCGAGCCGGCCGGAGAGGCGCTCGTCCGGCGAGGCCCGCTCGCGCTGACGAGGCCCTATGCGCCGCCGCTGCGCGCGATCGGCCAGGTCGTCTCCCGCGAGGCGGCCGAGCGGCTGCTCGCAGCGACGGCCCCGTTCGACCGGCCGGTCGACACCTTCCTGCAGATGAACTGGGTTACGGCTGTGACCCTGCTCGCCGTCACGCCGACCCCGATCCGAGACGTTTCCCGCGAGACCGGCGGCACCACGGTGCAGCGCAAGCGCCTCGGCCTCATCGAGCGTCTGCATCACGAGGCGATGCGGCCGATCTATCGGGCGCAGGCGTTCAGGCGCTATCGTCGGGCGCTCGCCAAAACAGTCGACATGAAAGCGCGACACGATCCGCGCTAAGAAACGCCTGCCCAAAGCTCTGAACCGAGGAAACGGAGAACAAACATGAGCGATCTGGTTTTCATCGCCTTCGACACCGAGACACACGCCGAGGAGGTGCGCGAAAGGGTGCTCGACATGCAGAAAGAGTATCTCATCGACATCGAGGATGCGGTGATCGCGACGCGCGACAAGTCTGGCCGGGTGAAGCTCAACCAACTCATCCATCCGGCCAAGAGCGGCGCGGTGTCGGGCGCCTTTTGGGGCATGCTGGTCGGCTGGCTGTTCATGATGCCGCTTGCCGGCGCCGCGGTCGGCGCGGCCGGCGGCGCGCTCGGGGGCTCGTTGGTCGACGTCGGCATCAACGACGACGAGATGCGCAAGCAGGCCAACGACGCCCTGAAGCCCGGCACGGCTGGGCTCTTCCTGCTGATCCGCAAGATGACGACCGACAAGGTGCTCGAAGACCTCAAGGGCGTCGGCGGCACGGTGATCAAGACGTCGTTCGACAACGCCAAGGAAGAGGCGCTGAGGGCGGCGCTCGCGGCGCCCGTGCCGGCGCAACCGGCGCCGCCCGCGCCCTGGCGGCCGCGGTCGAAGCGCCGACGGGGTAAAAGTCGGAACGCGCCAGACCGGCTCGGCCTGCCGCCCCGCTCCGAGTAGGGTCTTATCGGCGTTCACGAGACCGCGCCCTGCAGCCGAAGCCGGTTGCGGGGCGCGGGCGCCACTTTCAGAGTCCAAATCGCGTGTTTCCAAAGCGTTACGGCGCCATTTTCGATTCCAACGCGGGGCGCGACCACCGACCCATCTGATCGCAGCGGTCATGGGTATATACGTCAATTTTTGTTATTTCCGGCGCGATGTTCAACTCGCCCTACTCCGGCGCCTTGCCGAGCGGGATGCCGTTGACCTTGATCGAACGGTCCGGGCCGACTTCGACGAGCCAGCTGATCGCGCCGTCGGGTTCGGCCTTGGCGAGGCCCTTGGCCATGGCGACCATGGGCAGCGCCTTGCCCGCCGTCGCCGGCCCCAGCCCCTGGATCGCGCTCATCGTCTTGTCGAAGTTGCGCATCCGGATCGTCACGGCGCCCGATGGCTTGCCGACGGCGTAGCGCACTTCGCCCTGGATATCCGCGTCGAGCGCCGGCGCGACCACATGCGAGGGGGCAATCACGATCCTGAGCGGACCGGCCCCGAGCAAAGCCGCCGACACCTTGGCTGAATCGGCCTCGGAGATCGCCGGCCCCGGCCCGCCGAGATGCAGGCCGTCGATGGCCTGACCGGCCGCGGCGGCGAGATCGATCCCCTTGACCGTTAGGCCGAGGTCGATCTTCGAGGGGGTGAGGCCGGTCGCGTTCGGCGGCAAAAGGCCGACGGGGAGGCTGAGGCCGTCGGCGCTGATCGTCGTGTCGATCGCGCTATCGGGGCCGGCGTTCGCCACGCCGATCGCGAACTTGGCGCCGTCGAGCGCGACCGCGCCCATCTGCGAGCCGAACATCAGCTTCGAGGCTTGACCGCCCTCGACAAAGCGCAGGCCCGGCGCCGCAAGCGACCTCAGCGCGTCTTTCACTTCCCCCTCATGCGCCGCGAGATCGTCGCGGTGGGCGGAGATGAGGGCGACGAGATCGAACAGCTTTCTCGACTTCAGTCCGTCGACGCCGATGTTGAAAGCGGTGTCGCCGATTCGGCCGCTGAAGCCCACCGGCTTGCCCTCCTTGTCGGTCGCAGAGACCTTGAAGGCGATGTCGTGGATGTCCTCCTTGGCCGTGCTGGACACCGATCCGTCCGCGTTGACGGTCGTGGCGCAATCCGCCTTGAGGGGTCCGAAATCGAAAGTCTGGTTGAGTTTCGGCCCCGAGACGCCCACGCTTCCCTTGTCGGCGCTGGCCGCGCAACTGACAAACCAGGCGAGCGCAGGGTCGATCACTGTCGTCTGATGGTAATTGTCGATCTTGGTGACGCCCGTCGCGTCGTTGGCGTGGGAGACGATGGTCGGGACGGCGTCCTGAACGACACGCCATTTGCCGTCGTCCTGCTCGAAGAGATCGAGCGAGAGGGTCGCGGAATCGTAGGCCACGTTCGCCCCGCCCGCCTTGAACAGGTCATTCAGCGCGGCGAGGTCGGCCGATGCGACATAATGCTGACCGTCCGGCTTTACCGTGACAAGGGGCGGAGCGCCCTTGGGCGGCGCAGGCAGGAACCGGTCGAAGAACGCCTGAAGGTTTTGGGCGCCCTCCGCTGTCGCGGGCCGGTCGCCGGCGCAGGCCGGGGCGGCGAGAAGCGCCGCGCCGACCAACAGCGCGGCCGGGGACGCCCCGCGGCGAAGAACAATCGCAAACATGATGAAAACCTGCGTTGGCTCGAAAGGACGCCGACAGTCTATCTCAGTTCCGACTTGAGCGCGCCTGTCGCCGTTCTCGTGGCGTCGCTCAGGACGCCGGCAGCGCCGCGGGAGTCGGCTTCGGCGCCAGCGCCTTGGCGACTCCGGCCTTGACCGCAGCCTGAACTTTCTCGAACGCCCGGACCTCGATCTGCCGCACCCGCTCGCGCGAGACGCCGAATTCCGACGACAGTTCCTCAAGCGTGATCGGATCCTCGGCTAGCCGGCGTGCTTCGAAAATCCGGCGTTCGCGCGGGTTCAAGACCGACAGCGCCCCCCTCAGCGCGCCGAGGCGCGTGTCAGCCTCCTCGCGTTCGGCGAGTTGCGACTCCTGATCGGGCGAGTCATCGACCAGCCAGTCCTGCCACTCGCCTTCGCCCTCCTCGCGCAGCGGCGCATTGAGCGAGGCGTCGCCGCCGAGTCGGCGGTTCATGTCAATCACGTCCTGCTTCGCCACGCCGAGGCGCTTGGAGATCGATTCGACCTGATCGTCGCGCAGGTCCCCCTCGTCGAGCGCGGAAATGCGGCTCTTCGCCTTGCGCAGGTTGAAGAACAGCTTCTTCTGACTGGCGGTGGTGCCCATCTTCACCAGCGACCACGAACGCAAAATATATTCCTGGATCGAGGCGCGGATCCACCACATCGCATAGGTCGCGAGCTTGAACCCCTTGTCGGGTTCGAATCGCTTGACCGCCTGCATGAGGCCGACATTGCCTTCGGAGATGACTTCGCCGATCGGCAGGCCGTAGCCGCGATAGCCCATGGCGATCTTGGCGACCAGCCGAAGATGCGACGTCACCAGCTTGTGGGCCGCCTCGCGGTCGCCGTGCTCGCGCCAGCGCTTGGCGAGCATATATTCTTCCTGCGGCTCCAGCATCGGAAACCGCTTGATCTCCTGCAAGTACCGGGCAAGGCCCGACTCGCCGGCGATGACGGGTAGCGACGCGGCCATATAAACCTCCAGTCGGAGCCCGGTTCAAGGCCGTCTCCGTCGGCGCTAGGCCGGATAGCATATCATGGTCGGCGAAGCGTGGCCGAATAAAGGCCCGGCCAAGTCGGCAAATCGAAATCGCCAAGGCAACATATCGAGAATTGTGAATTGCTTTACGCCGCAGCGTCGGCGCGCAAGGCTTTGATCAACAACGACAAATCTGCAGGGGGCGGACTCTCGAAGCGCAGCGGTTCGCCGGTGATCGGATGCTCGAAGCCGAGCGTCGCGGCGTGCAGCGCCTGCCGGTCAAGCGCGGCGAGCGCCGCCCTCGCGCCCTCGGAAAGCTGGGCGGCCTTGGTCTTGAAGCCTGCGCCATAAACCGAATCGCCGAGCAGCGGATGCCCGACGGAGGCCATATGCACCCGGATCTGATGGGTGCGTCCGGTCTCCAGCCGGCAGACGATCAGGCTCGCCGGCCCGAACGCTTCCTCCATCCGCCAATGGGTGACCGCGTGCCGGCCGCGCTCTTCCGGCACGACCGCCATCTTGTCGCGATGGCCGCCATGCCGGCCGATCGCCGCGTCGACCCGACCGGCCGAGACATCGAATTTGCCCCAGACCAGGGCGATATATTCGCGTGTCAAGGAACCGCTGCGGCCATGGTCGGCGAAGAGGTCGGCGAGGCCCTGATGGGCGGAGTCGGTCTTGGCGGCGACGAGAAGCCCGGACGTGTCCTTGTCCAGCCGGTGGACGATGCCGGGCCGCCGCACCCCGCCGATCCCGGAGAGGCTCTCGCCGCAATGGCCGATGAGCGCATGCACCAGGGTGCCCTCGGCGTGGCCCGGCGCGGGGTGGACGACGAGGCCGGCGGGCTTATTGATCACGATCAGGTGCTCGTCCTCGAAGACGATGGCGAGCGGCAGCTTCTCGCCGCTGAGCGGCGTCTCCGAAGGCGGCGGGGCCTCGAACCGGATGCTCTGTCCTTCCGCGAGCTTGGCGGCCGGGTCGAGCGCCGCGGCGCCGTCGACGAACACTTCACCCGCCTCGATCAGCGCCTTGAGCCGCGTGCGCGACAAGGCCAGGCGCCGGCCGGCCGCGGCCTGGCCGAGAAACCGGTCGAGTCGTTCGCCCGCCCCGGCGGCGTCGACCTCGAACGTTTGCGGTCCGGCTGCGGCGACGAGCGGCGCGCGAGCCGACTTCGGGGGAAGGACGTCCGCCCCGGTCTCGGGCTCGCGCAATGCGGCGCGGCGCTTGGCCTTGGCGTTCATGTCCGCTCGCGGCGCCGGCTGCGCGAAGCCGACTGGGCCGCGGGCGGCGCGACCAGCGGCCCGAGCGCCGCCACGATCGCCTCGAGGTCCGGCCGTGGACCGGGACGATGCCGATCGAGGCCGCGGCGGAGGGCGGCGACATGCTCTGGGGTGTTGCCGCAGCAGCCGCCGACAATGCGCGCGCCGCAATCAATCGCGAGGCCGGCGTAGACGCCCATCAGCTCCGGCGTGCCGGAATAATGGATCTCGGCGCCATGCCAGTGCGGCACGCCGGCGTTCGCCTTGGCGATCAGCACCGAGTCGGGGTCGGCCTCGCTCATGGCGAGAATCGAAAGAAGCAGGTCCGAAGCGCCGACGCCGCAATTGGCGCCGTAGGCGAGCGGCTTTGGCTCGAAATCGCGGACCAGCGCTGCGAAGGCGGCCGGGGCGACGCCCATCATCGTCCGCCCGGCCGTGTCGAAGCTCGCCGTGACGGTGCAGGGCATGCCGACTTTGGCCGCGGCCGCGGCGGCAGCGTGCATTTCCTCGGCCGCCGACATGGTCTCGATCCAGGCGACGTCCGCGCCCCCTTCGCGCAGCCCCTCGATCTGCTCGGCGAAGACCTTGATCGCCTCCTCCTCCGTCAGCGGGCCGAGCGGAGCGAAGATGTCGCCCGTCGGACCGACCGACCCGGCGACGACGACACGGCGGCCCGCTTTGTCGGCGACGGCGCGGGCATGTTCGGCCGCGAGGCGGTTCAACTCCCGGACGCGCCCCTCGGCCGCGTGCAGCGCGAGCCGACGCCGGTTGCCGCCAAAACTGTTGGTCAGGATGATGTCGGAGCCCGCGTCGACGAACGCCTGATGCAGCGCCCGGACGCGATCGGGGTGATTCGCGTTCCACAATTCCGGGCTCTCGCCGGAACCGAGGCCCATGGCGAACAGGTTGGTGCCGGTCGCGCCGTCCGCCAGCAGAGGGCGGCCTTCGGCCAAGAGGGTTTGCAGCATACCGAGCCTCGCGGACGCGCTTCTAGCGCGGAACCTGCGACAGTTAAGCGTGCATTCCGACAGGCGCAAGCATGCGGTTTATTGTGCGCTGACGCGGGAACTGCTAGGGCTGGCGATCAATTCGAGAGTTTTTGCTTAAGCGACGTCAACGAAGCCCGACCGAGCCGTCTGAGGAGACGACCCCATGCCGGATGCCGCCGAACGCCGTAGGTTTCTTCTATTCCTGATCAAGCCGTCGCATTACGACGACGACGGATACGTCATCCAATGGATGAAGTCCGCCCTGCCGTCCAATTCGCTCGCCTGCCTCTACGGCATCGCCAGGGACGCGATGGAGAACGGGGCGCTCGGCCCCGACGTCGACATCGAAATCTTCGCCATCGACGAGACCAACACCCGCGTCCGCCCCGATCGGATCGCCAGGCAGATCAGGGACGCGGGCGGCTTCGGCTTGGTCGCCTTCGTCGGCGTGCAGTCGAACCAGTTTCCACGGGTGATGGATTGCGCGAGGCCGCTCAGGGCGGCCGGGATCCCCGTCTCAATCGGCGGCTTCCACGTCTCCGGCTGTCTGGCGATGCTCAAGGAGACGCCGGACTCGCTTAAAACGGCGCTCGACCTCGGCATTTCGCTCTTTGCCGGCGAGGCCGAGGGGCGATTCGCCGACGTGCTGCGCGACACGGCCGCCGGCGCGCTGAAGCCGATCTACAATTACCTCGACGACTTGCCGGGGCTCGACGGGGCGACGCATCCGATCCTGCCGCGCGATCGGGTCGGCCGGTCGATCGGCATGATCTCGAGCTTCGACGCCGGACGCGGCTGCCCGTTCCTGTGCTCGTTCTGCACCATCATCAACGTGCAGGGGCGCAAGTCGCGCTATCGCACGGCCGACGACATCGAAGCGATTGTCCGCTCGAACCAGAAGAACGGCGTCCGCTATTTCTTCATCACCGACGACAACCTGGCCCGCAACCGCAACTGGGAGGCGATTTTCGACCGGCTGATCCAGCTGCGCCAGGAAGGCCTCAACTCCCGCTTCGTCATCCAGGTCGACACGGCGTGCCACAAGATCCCGCGCTTCATCGAGAAGGCGGCGGCGGCGGGCGTCAAGCGCGTATTCATCGGCCTCGAGAACATCGATCCCGACAATCTGGCCGCGGCGAAGAAGAAGCAGAACCACATCGCCGACTACCGCGAGCTCCTGCTCGAGTGGCGCAAGCACAGGTGCATCACCTATTGCGGCTACATCATCGGCTTCCCCGCCGACACGCCCAAATCGGTGGTGCGCCGCATCGAAATCATCCAGCGCGAGCTGCCGCTCGACATTTTGCAGTTCTCCTGCCTGACCCCCCTGCCCGGCTGCGAAGACCACGCCAAGGCGGTCGCGGCCGGCGTCGACATCGACCCCGACCTCAACAAGTTCGACCTCGAGCACGTGGTCTGCGACCATCCGCGCATGAGCCGGGCGGAGTGGCAGGCGCTCTATCACACGGCGTTCCGCGCCTATTACACCGACGACCACATGAAGACGGTGATCCGCCGCGCCGCGGCCGGTGGCCCGCGCGTCGACACGGTGGCGTTCCTGCTCGTCACCTTCTGGGCGGCGAGTACGCTCTACCACATCTATCCGCTCGAAGCCGGCCTGATCCGCCGCAAAGTCCGTCGCGACCGGCGTCCGACTTTGCCGGTGGAAAACCCGCTCGTCTTCTATCCCCGATACGTCTGGGACCTGCTCTCGATCCACGGCAAGGCGGCGGTCAAGCTGGCGAAAATCTGGTGGTTCATGCGTGGGGTGCTGAAGGACCCGAACGCGAAAAGCTACACCGACGAGGCGCTGCGGATTTCCGACGACTACGACCACCAGGAGATGTACCAGCTCTCCGACTCGGCGCGACAGGCTGGGGCGAAGGCCAAGCACATCGAGGAGCGCAAGCACGCGGACGCCGCGGCGCGGGTGGAGGCGGCGGAGTAGGGGGCGCGGTAGGAACCATCTCACCCGGGCCCTAGGGGGATAATTAGGCTTAGTGTCATGCCGACTGATGGGGCGCTCACCGCCCGCACGAGCCTTCACCCGGCCCCTCGCAAGGCGCGGGTCAACGCGCTATCTTCCCCGACATGACAACGCTAGACATTACCCGACTGACCCCGAAAGAACGCCTCGAGCTGATCAGCGAGCTTTGGGACAGCCTCGCGCCCGAGGACGTGCGCTTGACGCCCGCGCAGGACGCCGAGCTTGCCCGGCGCGTCGCGACATTCGAGGCCGACGCGAAGGCTGCCGTTCCGTGGTCGGAGATCGACGCCGAGCTAGACAGGCGGACGCGATGAATGCCGCGCGTGCTGTTCACCGCCGCCGCGCGGGCCGACCTTGACAACGCGTTGACGTGGTACGAGGCGCACGCGCCAGAGATCCTGCCACAGTTTCGCGACGCGTTGCGGATCGTGGTGGCGCGAATCACGGAGAACCCGAAGCAGTTTCCACTCTCGCCACACCAGACACGCCGGGCGCTTCTCCGCCGCTTCCCCTATCTCGTGATCTTCCGCGAGGCTGGCGACGCCGCCTATGTCGTCGCCCTCTTTCACACAAGCCGCGATCCAAGGACGTGGCGGCAGCGAACCTTCTCCTGACAGGAAAGACCCCGACATCGAGCCGTCAAAAACACGCCCAAGCGCCCGGGGACAGCCTGCCCGCTATCGCGCCTGCTGGATGGCCGACAGGAGCCATCGGCCTCCTGGCGCTCGGACAAAGGTCCAGAGTTCCGTGGCGCTGACGCGCTCGGTGGGGCTGCCTTCGACGATCCGGCCGGCACTGTCGCTCGTGACGTCGATCATGGAAAAGCGCATCGCGGCGGTGGCGTAGTCGCGGCCACGCTCGGTCCAGGCCTGGGCGAGATCGGCCTGGAGCAAGCGCACGTCCGTCACCTCGTTCCGGACGCCGCGGCTGGTCTGCTCGGCGAACTGCTCGGCGAAGTCGCTCAACATCTCCGGCGTGACCAGCGCGCCCAGCGCCTTGACATCATGGGCGCTCCAGGCGGCCTGGATATTTTGAAGCAAGCCTTCGAACGCCTGGTAGTCGGCGGGGCCGAGGGCAATTGGCGATGGCGCCCGTTGGCCGCTTGCGCCTGCAAGGCCGCCGAGGCCGGCCGAACCGGTGCGGGCGAACATGCCGGGGCCGGCGCCGGCGACGATCGGCGAGGGGCGGCGGAATAGCCGAATCAGGAAGCGCGCCAAAAGCCCCAGCAGCACGATTTGCAGCAGGAAGCCGAAGAAGCCGCCGAAGCCCATCATGCCGCCCCAGAATCCATGACCGAACAAGAGCCCGGCGAGGCCTGCGCCGATGAGGCCGCCCATGAGGCCGGAGGCAAAGCCGGAACGGGTCCCGTAGCCGTAAGCCGGCGAGCCGTACCCGGGGGACGGCGTGCTGGGGGTGAAGCTGCGCTGCATCGGCTCTGCGCCGCGCGGGGCGGTGCTGGTCGAGGGAGGCGCCGACCATGTCATGCCGCCGCGGCTGCCGAACGATCTGCCGAAGCCGGCGCGCGCGTCAGCGAACCCTGGCGCCAATGCGAGGATCAATGCGGCGACGGCCGCGAAGATGAACGAAGCGCGACGCACCGCGCCTCTTGATTGTCTCAGCATGGCCCGGATATGGGGAGCCAACGGCATGGCGGACAGGGGATTGTCGCCGGAATTCAGGCGACAGTCAGCTAATCCCCATATCCGTCCGCTCTGATGCCGAACCCCCGTGCATCTTATCCTCGTGCCTGACCCCCCGAGGAAGCGCTCGCGCGGGCGCTCTTGTAGCCGCGGCCGATGACCGCGGCCGACCCGCTCAGCGAGCGCGCCCACAAACCCACGCCTGCGGGTGACTGGCCATCTCTTCCAGTTGCGGTTCGGCTTGGCGGTCATGGACGAGGACCATCTGATGGCGGCAGTGCGCACCTTCCTCCGGCCGGCGTCGCCGACCATCCCCGGGTCCAAGCCTGGATCCAGTCCGGGGGCTCCCGGCCCCTCGCAAGATGCGGGGTCAGCGCGCTATCTTCCCCCGACATGACCAAGCTAGACATTACCCGACTGACCCCGAAAGAACGCCTCGAGCTGATCAGCGAGCTTTGGGACAGCCTCGCGCCCGAGGACGTGCGCTTGACGCCCGCGCAGGACGCCGAGCTTGCCCGGCGCGTCGCGACATTCGAGGCCGACGCGAAGGCTGCCGTTCCGTGGTCGGAGATCGACGCCGAGCTAGACCGGCGGACGCGATGAACGCCGGTCTAGCTCGGCTCTCCGGCCTTCCTCGACCGGCTCGCCCTCGTGACCGGCCGCGACCGCCGGCCGAAGCGGTGGGGACCGAAGGCGAAGAGCAGGGGATTGAGTAAAGTGTCACCGCAACGCCGGTCCGCGGGGTCCGCGGGTCAAGCGGGCGCGCGGCGCGCAGAATTGAGGGCACGGTTCGAGCGACCCCGGCGCCAAGAGTATAGATATGTTTGACTCCCGCGGCGCGCTTGGCCGCAATTCGCACGTCTCCTGTTTTGCCCTGTTATGCGCATTTTTGCCCTGATAGGCACCTGTTCTGGTAGAAAAAAACACCTGCTATTCGCAAACGCTCCAAGGGTCATGTTCCGCTCAATCCCCCAGTTTTCCGGGCCGAATCGCGCCTAGGTCGTCGAAATCGGCCTGCGAAAACGCCTGTTTTTCAGGGACGAACAGGCCATCGCGCGGCTTGCAGATCGCGCCGGGCAGCAAAGATCGTCAAGCTGGGCTTGACGATCCCGCTCGCACGCGGCGCCCGCCCATCCTAAAGGCAATGACGCGCGAACGCCTGGAACGCCCGGGCGCGATGCGACAGCGCGAGCGAGCCGTCGGCGGGGATGCCGTGCTTCTCCTCAGAGCTCATCTCGCCAAAGGTGCGATCGTGCCCGTCGGGCCTGAAGATGGGATCGTAGCCAAAGCCCGCCGTCCCCCGCGGCGGGAACACCAGTTCGCCCTCGACCCGGCCCTCGAACGTCTCGGTCCGGCCGTCCGGCCAGGCGAGCGCCAGCGCGCTGACGAAATGGGCCCGCCACGGCTTTGCCGCGCCCGCCGCCAAAAGCTCCCGCTCGACGCAGGCCATCGCGGCGGCGAAGTCCTTGGAGCCGCCCGCCCAGCGCGCCGAATAGATGCCGGGCGCGCCGTCCAGCGCCTCGACGCAAAGCCCGGAATCGTCGGCCAGCGCCGGCTCGCCGGACGCCCGCGCCGCAGCCTCCGCCTTGATCGCCGCGTTGTCGCGGAACGTGGCGCCGGTCTCCTCCGGCTCGGCGAGGTTCAGCGCCGCCGCGCCGACCGCTTCGACGCCATGGGGCGCGAGCAGCTCCCAGATCTCCCGAAGCTTGCCGGCGTTATGCGTCGCCGCCACGATGCGGGCGGGAAGCCGGCGCCGGGATGCGCCGGGAGCGTCAGCCGTCATTGAGCCACCACCTTATAGCGTTGACCTTGAACCAGCGGCGCGCCGCGCTCGAGCCCGTTCAGGATCAGGAACTGGTCGAGCGGCTCCGGCAGGAACGACATCCGCGCGGCCATCGTGTCGGGCGTGTCGACGCCGCCGGCGGTGACGATCCTGATCGTCTCGGACGCGGCCAGCGCCGAATCGCGCGCGTTGATCAGGTGAAAGGATTGCAGCGACGCGCGGAAGCGCTGGTCGACGCTGGGAGAAAGCGACCGGGCCGCAAAGATCAGGCGGTAGAGGCGGCCATTGAGACGCACTGCGCCGAGCCGGAAGCTCCACTGGCTCCCGAGCGCCGTGGCGGTCGCCGCTTCGAGGCCGCCGATCTGCAGGGGTTCAACGTTCGTCGTCTTCACCCCGTCGATCCAGCCGGAGGCGATCGCGGATGCGACGGAGGTCGAAATCCGCGATCGGAATGCTGTCGAGCCGCAGCGCCTCCGCGCCGCCGTCGCCGACGCCGATCAGCGCGGCGGATTGATTCTCGAGGGTGAAATCGGCGGGCGCCTCGAACGCGAATCCAAGCTTTGGATGAATGAACAGCGTCCCGCGCACCACGCCCTGGGATGGATCGTCGCCGAACAACAGACCGTCGATCGCGGCCAGATAGGCGTCCCGGCCAATCACGGCGTCGGCGAGCGACCCAAGGCTCCGGGCTTCCGCTTGCGCCTGGGCGACCCGCTCCGGGGTCGAGGGATGCGTCGCCATCATGTCCGGCCGGTCGGCGGACCGCTCCGAGGTCGAAGAGGAGAGCGCGCTCCATTCGCCGAGCGCGGTCAGGAACCGCGCCGCGCCATAGGGATCGTAACCGGCGCGCGCCACCGATTTGATGCCGATCTGATCGGCTTCGAGCTCCTGCTCGCGGGAAAAGCTGGCGATCGAGAGCCGCGACCGGGCCTCCGCCTCGTCCGGCGCCTGGGACCGGTCCAGCACCTTCTCGTTAACCCGGGCAAACAGCGCCGCGGTCTTCGCGAACTCGGCGCGCTGCGCCGCATGGCGAGCGGTCACGTGGGCGATCTCATGCGCCATCACCGCGGCGATTTCGGACGTGTCGTCGGCGAGCGCGAGCAGGCCGCGGGTCATGAAGATGTCGCCCGACGGGAGAGCGAAGGCGTTGACGACCGGCGAATCGAGGAGCGTGACCCGATAGGGCTGGCTCGAGGCGCCGGACGCCTGTGCGAGCTTGACGAGCACGCCGTTCAGATAGCTTTCGGTCGCAGGCGCGCGATATTCGCCGCCAAAGGCGTCGATGAGCCGCTTGCGCTCGGGACTTGCCGGAGGCGTGATGGGCCGCCCTTCGGCCGCGGTCGGCTCGGGCTTGGCGGGAGCGGGCGGCGCCTCGACCGAGGCGCAGGCGGCCAAGCCAAGGCTCAGCGCAAGGGCCGCGAAGGTCAGCCCGCGCCGCCATGCGGACGCCCTTGACGGGCGCCGGTCGATGTCCGGGACGCTTACGATCATGGACGCGCTATGCCCACCCCCGGCGCATTCGAGCGACCCAAGAATTCAATCATCGCCGGCTCGCTGACCTCGAGTCTCGGACCCAAACGCGTGTCGAGCGCCCCCCGTGCACGGATCGTCTCACCGGCCGCGGCGTCGATGGGATGCCCGGCTCGCGCAAAAGCGGACTCGAGCTTTCGCGGGACGACGACCGTCGGGCCGCCCTTTGGAACGAGGTCAAAATAGAGGCGCGAGCGGCCGATGCCAACCCTTCTGACCGCGCCTTCGATCACCACCAGCCGTCCGTCGCTCGCTCGCAGCGCCGCGACGTCGGCTGCCGGAATGACCGCATAGCGCGGATCGATCCAGACGCCGAGGCCTGCGCGCCGCGCCTGATCCTCGATGGAAAGCCGGGCCGGGACACAGCCCCGCGCCTCGCCGGCCGGCGCCACGCGGGCATATCCGGCGGCAAGCAGCGCCGAGGCGGCGGAAATCCGGCTGTCGCGATCGCCGGGATCGGCGACAACGAGATCCGCGATCACCCGTCCCCAGCGGTCGGTCTCGCTCGCGAGCCGTTCGAGTTCGCCGTCCCGGCCGACGAAACGGCTCTGCAGGAAATTCCGCGCGGCGCCAGCGAGGGCGGGCGCGCGCTCGGGATCCGGCGACGCCAGGCCGCCGAGGCGGACGGTGCGGCCGTCGGAGAGGACGAAGTCGAGACGCTCGTCGACGGCCACGATACGGACGGTCCCGTCAGGCGTCCCGCAGGCGCCGCGGGCGGACGACGTCGCCACGAGTTCCGCCGCGACAAGCGCAAGCCCAAGCGCCAGGCGGACAGCGCGGAAACGTGGAGGAGGAGCGTGCACGGCGCGCAATTCCATGATAGCGGTCTTGCCCGCTCGCGGCGCTTTCGTCCAGACGGCGCAGGGAGTCCCGGTAGCTCAGCAGGATAGAGCACAGGTTTCCTAAACCTGGGGTCAGGGGTTCGATTCCCTTCCGGGACGCCAATACGATCAGTCCGTTGCGGCGAGTCCTCGACATGGAGAGCGCCGAAGTCAGGAACGCGGCGAGATTCCCGAAAGATGCGTCACCAGTTCGATAATCGCGTTGCGGGTGTCGCGCCGTTCGATTTGCAGGAAGGCCCGAATGAGCGCCGCTCCCTCCTCGGGCGAGGCAACGTCGTCGTGCGCGCCGGGCTTTCGCACGCCCATCCTTGAACCGCGTGTACTGACAAACGGACTCGATTGTAAGCGATTTCCAGGCAATTCCGCTTTTGCCATCCCCGCCCCCTTCCCCAGGAACAAAGCCGCCAGCTGGCCGAATTCCCTTCTTGCTTAGACGGCCGAAGCTTGGAATTCAAGGCGTTCGAAGGCGCGGGGCAGGCGAAGGGCGGAGTTGGAGCGCCGACACGGCAATATCCGATCGCAATGGCCCCCTCTCTGACGACATTCTAATTTCACCGCAATTCATGGGCCGCTCCGCTGGGCAGGTTGTGAGCCCGACCGATGGAGTTCGTCCGCCGCCAGACCACAACCCTGCCTCAGAATTCGGTCCAGTCGTGATCTCCATGCCCTGCGGCGGGCGCCGGCTTCGAGCCGCCGGCCGCCGCGACGCGACGCGGTCGAACTGTGGGCGCAGGCGGGCGAGTTGCCGGCCGCCTTCGCTCGTCCGGCGCCGAGGCGCGAGGCTCGCGAAATGCGTGCGGGGCGGCTTTTTTCAGTTCCCGCTCCATTGCGTTGTCCGACGAGACCTCGATCTGGAACTGTCCGATCAGTTGCGCGAGGCGCTCTCCCTGTTCGGCCAGGGATACGCTGGCTGCCGAGGCTTCCTCGGACATGGCGGCGTTCTGTTGCGTCACCTGGTCGAGTTGGCCCATGGCGCCGTTGATTTGCTCAAGACCAGTCGCTTCATCCTCGGCGCTTTTGGAAATCTGCTCGACGACCGCGGAAATGTCTCTGACGCCGCCCTCGATCTGCTCGAAGGCCTTTCCGGTGTCCACGACCAGCGTGACGCCGTCTTGCACCTGCGTGGACGAGGCGGCAATCAACCCCTTGATCTCGCGCGCCGCTTCGGCCGACCTTTGGGCTAGCGCACGCACTTCCGAGGCCACCACCGCGAAGCCGCGCCCAGCGTCTCCGGCACGCGCCGCTTCGACCCCGGCGTTGAGGGCCAGGAGGTTGGTCTGGAACGCAATCTCGTCGATCACCCCGATGATCTGCCCGATCTGCTGGGAGGATTTCTCGATCTTCGCCATCGCGTCGATCGCCTTGCGGACAGTCTCCGCCCCCTTCTGCGAAGCGCCGTGGGTCGTGCCGACGACGGCGCGCGCCTGCCTGCTCATGTCGGCGGTCTTCCGAATCGTGCTGGTGATCTCGCCCAGCGCGGACACGGTTTCTTGCAGGCTCGACGCCTGCTGCTCCGTCCTGCGCGAGAGATCGTCGGACGCTGAAGAAATCTCCGACGTGCCGATCTGAAGCGCGCGCGACGAGGCGGCGACGCCCTCCACGACCGTCGTCAGCTTGTCGATCGCCGCGTTGAAATCGGCCTGAAGCTTTTCATAGGACTCCGGCAATCGTTCCTTGATCCGAAAGGTCAAGTCCCGCGCGGCAAGCTTTTCGAGCCCCGCACCGAATGCGACCAAAACGCCAGCCCGCTCGCCGGCCAGCGCTTCCGTTTGCGCCTTGGCGCGCGCCTGTTCCTTTTCGCGCGCCGTACTGTCGTGCAAGGACTCGACGACGGCAATGACGGCGCCCTTCGCGTCGCGCAGAGCGCGAACTTCAATGGTCAGATAGACACGTCCGCCGTTCGGCAGGTCGCACCAGTTTTCCGCCCTCAGGTTCCCGCCGTCGGCCTGCCCATCATAAGCCGCGTATTGCGCGCCGATCGCGCTGATGTCCTGGCTCAGCGCGAGGTCGGCGAGGCAAGGGCGCGGGTGCTTGTAGAATCCCTTCCAGTGATCGCTCGTGCCGATGACGGCCGTGGCGTCCAGCCCCGTCAGACGTGCGCAGGCCCTGTTCCAGAAGACCACGCGATTCCGGCGGTCGATTACAAATGTCGCGGCCGCCATTTCGTCGAGAATGCGAAGCGCTGAATCCGGGAGATCCAGCCGCTCGCGGTCCTCGACGTGATCGCGAGCGCGCCAGAAGGACAGAAGCCGTCTCATAGACATCAACGAACTCCGGGAGGGATAGCGGGGAGGCGCAGACCGGTGGCGGCCCCGCCTCAGAATTCGGTCCAGTCGTGTTCTTCAAGCTTTGCGGCTGGCTGGCTAGAACCGCCCGCCGCAGCGGCCGCAGCAACCCGGCGCGGTTTCGCCGTCGGTGCAGGCGCGCGCGCCGGCGCGCGCCGGCGCGCTTCCGGCGCCGGAACGCGAGGCTCACGAAACGCGTGCGGGGCCACCCTTTTCAGTTCCCGCTCGATTGCGTTCTCCGAAGATCGCACGATCTGGAACTGGCCGATCAGATGCGCGAGGCGCTCTCCCTGTTCGGCGAGCGACTGGCTCGCCGCGGAGGCTTGCTCGGACATGGCGGCGTTTTGTTGCGTCACCTGGTCGAGTTGCCCGACCGCGCTGTTGATCTCCTGAAGTCCGGTCGCTTCTTCATCGGCGCTCTTCGAAATCTGCTCGACGACCGTGCTGAGCTCTTTCACGCCCGTCTCGATCTGCTCGAACGCCTGTCCGGTATTCGCAACCAGCGTGACCCCGTCGTGCACCTGCGTAGAAGAGGCCGCGATCAGGCCCTTGATCTCCCGCGCAGCCTCGGCCGACCTCTGCGCGAGCGCACGCACTTCAGAGGCCACCACCGCGAACCCGCGGCCGGCGTCCCCCGCACGCGCCGCCTCGACCCCCGCGTTGAGCGCCAGGAGGTTGGTCTGGAAGGCGATCTCGTCGATCACCCCGATGATCTGCCCGATCTGCTGGGAAGACTTCTCGATCATCCGCATCGCGTCGACGGCTTTGCGGATGGCCTCCGCCCCCTTCTGCGAGGCGCCGTGGGTCGTGCCGACGACTTCCCGTGCATGCTTGCTCATGTCGGCGGTCTGGCGAACCGTGTTGGTGATTTCGCCAATCGCCGACGCGGTCTCTTCCAGGCTCGACGCTTGCTGCTCCGACCTGCGCGAGAGATCGTCGGAGGCCACGGAAATCTCCGACGTGCTGGTCCGAAGCGCTTCCGACAACGCGGTGACGCCCTCCACGACCGTGGTCAACGTGTCGACCACCATATTGAAGTCCGCCTGGAGCTTCTGATAGGCCTCTGGCAATTGGCTGTCGATCCGGAAAGTCAGGTCCTGCGTGGCCAGCTTTTCGAGCCCTTCTCCGAATGCAGCTGCAACACGAGCCCGCTCGCTGGCGAGCGTCTCCTCCCGGACCTTGTGGCGCGCCTCTTCCGCCGCCTCGAGGTAGACCGAGATCGAGAGATCCATGTCGAGGAAAATCGCCTTGATAAGCGCGCCGAGCGATTCGCCGAATGCTTTTGCCGCATCTTTGCGACCGCGGTTGACCAAGGACTTCGGCCAGTTCTGCTCGATCGCCGCGGCGACGAGGCTTTCCGCAATCAGAGCGTAACCGCCAATGTACCATCGCGGCTCAAGGCCGATCCGGGCATGCGTTTCGCCGATCCGGCGAACATTGGCGTGGTACTGGCTGTCGAACGTTCCCGAGGAGATCGCATGCCAATGTCCAAGCTGGGCATTTTTTGCCCGCGAGATATGCGCTTCGGATTCAAAAAAACTATGGGCCTTCGGGTTCGCGCGCACCTTGTCATAAAACGCGTCCAGCGCCTGCGGCAGTGCCCCATCCACGAACGTTTTGAGGCGCGAGATGTTTGCGCAACTTCCGGCGTCGAGGCCGATGAACGCCAGTCGCTCATTCAGTACGGCGTCATTTGAAGATCCATTAGTGCTCATGATATGACCTATCGGCTGCGGTGTTCGTAGAAGACGGGAATGGCTTTCTGATTTCGCTCTTCGATCCGGGAACATGCGGGGCAATCGCCGCCGTCTCGAGCGGGCGGCTTCATGCCTCGTCTCTCCCTGACGGGATACGACGCGCCCGACGGATATCCTAAACGCTTCGCGTTACACCCCGCTTAACTTTGTTCGTCATGCGACGCGCCCCGCTGAGCTTCACATCGGCAGGTCAGGCGAAATGTTCGAACTCGCCGATATCGGCCTCGACCGCCTCGTCGTGGACGAGCGCGGCGGCCAGGTCCGCGAGCCCCAGCGATCGAGTCGCCAGATGTGGGTCCACCGCGCAATCGGGCGAAGCCGCATCTGCAAGGTGATCGAGGAAATCCGCGATCCCGGAGATCTCCTGGCGGGCCCGATCGATCTCCTGCAACTCGTGGAAGCGCGGCGACCGCGGCAACGGCGCATCGAGCAGGATATCGCCGATGGCGTCCTCGAGGTTGGTGAGCCTAGTCTCGACCCGTCGCAATTCCCGCGTCAATCGGGAGAGCAACGTACCCAACGAAATACTTCCGCTCATGGGGTCAAGCCCTCCTGACGACGCGCTCAGGCGGATCGTCGCCGAACAGTTCCACGTCGCCGCCCGCGCTGGCGACCTGCTGCTGTCGAACATGCTCCACGCTTATGGTTGCGGAGGCGGCGATGAAGCTCCGTCTGGCCCGGCCGGAGGCCGGCCAGAATTGCAGCCGGCGCCCTTTTTCACCGCCGAGGTCCTGGCCGGCGAGCGCAATTCCCTCGTAGCGAAGAAAGCGTTCGGCGAACTCGCCGTTCTTGCGACCCACGTCCGACAGTCCGCGCACCACCCGCGCGCCGCCAAAGAGCTTCGCCTGCAGGCGGTCGCGACGGGCTCCGAGCTGCATCAGCCCGTTGACCAGCAGCTCCATCAGGTGAACGCCGTACCGCTCGGCGTCGCGGGGATTGAAGTTGCGGTCATCTCCAGGAAGCAGAAAATGGTTCATGCCGCCGACCCGCGCCTGCGGATCGTGGATGCACGCGGCGACGCAAGACCCCAGCACCGTCGACAGGACCAGATCGCCGCCGCCGACGCGATATTCGCCCTGGACGATATGAACCTTCAGTTCCGGCGAAGAGGCCTGTGTCACGACAAGCGTCCAACCACGGCTTCAATCGCGCCCCTCAGCGAAGTCGTGTTGAAGGGCTTGGTCACGAAATTGTTGAGCCGATACTGCTTTCCGCGTTCAATCAGGGTCTTGTCATTGCTACCGGTGACCAGAATGAACCCGATGGCGCTGGTCGGCTTGTAGGCGCGCAATCCCTTCAGGAGGCCGAGCCCATCGAGCCCGGGCATGTTCATGTCGGAAATCACGAGGTGCGTCGGTTGCGCCATCAGGGCCTTGAGAGCCTGGGCGCCGTCCCTGGCGATCGTGACGTGCTTGACTCCCATCTGATCGAGCGCGTCGGTGATGAGCGCACGGCTGACGCTTGTGTCGTCGACCACCATGACTTGCAGCTTATCCGCGAGCGACATGATTCATACTCCTGGAGGGATACGCGGACGTAAGCGTAAGAATAGAGCTTGCGACTTCCTGCAACGGGACTTGCTTCTCGACCGCCCCGAGTTCGAACGCCACCTTGGGCATGCCGTAGACCGTCGATGTCGCCTCGTTCTGGCCGAGCGTCTGGGCGCCTGCGCGGCGCATCGCCAAAAGCCCATTGGCGCCGTCCTTGCCCATACCGGTCAGGATCACTCCGAGCGCATCGGCGCCGCAGGCCTTGGTCACGGACTCGAACAGAACGTCGACGGAAGGACGATGTCCGTTGACAGCCTCCCCGGCTCTGAGCCGGCAACGGCGTTCGCGCGAGCCCACGATTTCAAGATGGGTTGCGCCACCCGGCGCGACGAAAATCCGCCCCGGAGCGAGCACGGAGCCGTCTTCGGCCTCCTCGACCCGCGCCGCCGTGAGGCTGCCCAGCCGTTTTGCGAAGGACGCCGTAAAGGGGGACGGCATGTGGATGACAATCGCCGTCGGCGGACAATTGCGTGGAAAGCCCGCGATGATCGAAACGAGAGCCTCGACGCCTCCAGTGGACGTGCCGATCGCGACCAGCCGTCCGTCGGATTGGTAGGCGGAAGGCGTCCCGGCCGGGTGTGGCGTTTGTCGCTCGATCCGCCTGTCGACGCGCGCGCAAGCCGCCGATTTCACTTTGGCCGGAAGCTCGGCGAAAGGAATGGGGTCGCTCGCCCTCGGCTTGCCGACGCAACTGACCGCGCCGAGTTCGAGGGCGGCGATCGTCGCCTGAGACCCCTGCGCGGTCTGTCCGGAGACCATTACGACCGGAAACGGTCTCAGCCGCATGACTTTTTCCAGGAACTCAAGGCCGTCCATCTTGGGCATCTGGACGTCGAGGGTCATCACGTCCGGAACGAGCGCCTTGATCGCCTCACGCGCCTCCATGGCGTTCGCCGCCTCGCCGACAACCGTGATGTCGGGGTCCTTCGACAGGGTCAAGCGAATGAGGCCCCGCATGGTTGCGGAATCGTCGACGACGAGCACGCGGATGGGTTTCACGTCGGCCTCGCGGTGAGCTGATAGGTGGTGAGTCCGGCGCTGCGCAGGCAGGCGGAAGCGGGGCCTGCAACGCGCTCGGAGTGCCCGACATAAAGCCAACCTCCATCCGCGAGCTTCGAGGCGAAGCGGCTCCACAAGTTGCGCTGCCCGCGCTCGTCGAAATAGATCACGACGTTACGGCAGAAAATCACATGGAAAAGTCCCTGCATCGGCCATTCGCCGTTCAGATTCAGCGTCCGAAAAGTGACGACCTTCCTCAATTCGTCGGCAATGCGAAAGGCGTGGGACGTAGCGGCGTCGGGGGCGAAATATCGAGCACGCAAATTGGCCGGAACATCCTCGAGCGCGCCTTCCGGATAGACGCCCTCGCGGCCGGTCGCGATGACGCGCGGATCGATGTCGGTCGCAAGCACCTTGATGTCCAGGAGGGGAGCCTGCGGCTCGATCGACAGAAGGGACAGCGCAACCGAATAGGGCTCCTGCCCGGTCGAGCAGCCTGCGGACCAGATGCGGATCTTCGCGCCCTTGCGCGCGAGCGTGACGAGGACCGGCAAAACCTGGCGTTCCAGGTGGTCGAAGTGCGGCCGCTCGCGGAAGAAGCGAGTGACGTTCGTCGTCAGAGCCGAAAGCATTTCGAGCCGCTCTCCCCGGCTGCCGGGGTCCTCGACGAGATCGCAGTATTCGCGGAACGAGTTGAGTTTGAGCGCGCGCACACGCTTGGCTAGCCTGGAGTAAACGAGTTCCGCCTTGGACTCCCTCAGGTCGATGCCGGCGTCCGCGTGGATCAGCGCTGCGATCCGCCGGTAATCCTGGGAGGTGAAGACGAACTCGCGATCCCCGTAGGCCGTCTCTTGCCCAGCGTTGTCAACTCGGGCGAGGGATGCGCTCATGACGCGCTCTCGAGGCTCGGCGGAAGGATGGAATTGAGGATGATCAGCCCGATCATGCGCCCATCAACGGCGAGCATGCCGCGCACGAAGGACTTGACGGAGTCCGTCGCGACGTCTGGCATCGGATGGATGGCGTCAGCGGAATGGCTCAGGATCTCGGACACCGAATCGACCAGCAGACCCACGATCTGGGCGTTGACCTGGACAACGATAATCACGTGGCGTTGGGTGGCCTCGGTGTCGGCGAAGCTCAACCGCTGCGCGAGATCGACGATCGGCAGCACGGACCCGCGCAGGTTGATGACTCCGCGCACGTACGAAGGCGCGTGAGGAAGCACGGTGGCGGGGGTCCAGCCCCGGATTTCCCGCACCGACATGATGTCGACGCAAAATTCCTGCGCTCCGACGCGGAAGGCGATGTACTCGTTGACGCGGGATGCGGAGGCTTGGGCGACTAAGGCGACGTTGGACATGGTTCTAACTCGCTGCGGCAAAAAGGGTTGCTGACGCGGAGGGTCGGCTGGTCGTTGCGACGATCGTGTCGACGTCGAGAATGAGCGCCACTCGTCCGTCTCCGAGAATCGTCGCGGCCGCGATCCCGGGCACCTGACGGTAGTTGGCCTCGAGACTCTTGATCACGACCTGCCGCTGGTCATGGATCGCATCGACGAGAAGCCCGCAACGCGCGCTGACCTCCGTTTCGACGATCAACGCGACACTCTGGAGCGGGTCGGCGGGCTCATTCCGAACGCCGAGCTCCTGGCCAATGTCGATCAGCGGCGCAAACCCGCCGCGATCGGCGATGACTCGCGTTTCGACGCCGAGCCCGTGAACGTCGGCCTTGCGCGGCCTGAGCGTCTCTGCGATCGCGGTCAGGGGGACGACGAAGGTCTGATCCGCAACGCTAACCACCATGCCGTCGAGAACGGCAAGCGTCAGCGGAAGGCTCATCGAGAATGTGGATCCGAGGCCGGGGCGCGAGGCGATCGTTATCCTGCCGCCGAGCGCCTGGACGGACCGCTTGACCACATCCATTCCGACGCCGCGCCCCGAGATGTTCGAGACGATGGTAGCAGTTGAAAACCCCGGCAAAAACAGAAGGTTGTCGATCTCCGAGTCCGAAAGCTGCGCGTCCGTGGGAATCAATTCCTTGGCGATCGCGATCGATTTGACCTTTTCCCGATTGATGCCGGCGCCGTCATCAGACACATCAATCACGATGCGGCCCGAGCGGTGCGCCGCAGAAAGGCGCACCTCTCCCTGTTCTGGCTTGCCTGCGGCGAGCCGCGTTTCTGTGGACTCGAGGCCGTGATCGACCGCATTCCGAATCATGTGGGTCAGCGGGTCGGCAAGGCGCTCGATGACCGTCCTATCGACTTCGGTCGCCTCGCCCTCGGTTCGCAAGCGCACCGACTTCCCGGTCTCCTCGGCCAGTTCCCGAACGATGCGCGCCATGCGCTGGAATAGCGGTTTCACCGGCTGGGCGCGGGTCGCCATCACGCCTTCCTGGATTTCGCGCGTGAGCTGCTCCAGGGCGCCGAGAACGGAGGCGATGCCGGACGAGCGCACAATCCCCGCCTCTGTCACTTTCTGCGACAGCATTGCCTGGTTGATGACCAGCTCGCCGACAAGGTTGATGAGACGATCGACCCGGTCGAGGTCGACGCGGATTGTCGCTGTCGCAGCGGCGGGTTCAGGCCTGGCCGCGTCGTTCGCGGGTTTGTCGGCGGCCCGCCGGCCAGGCCCCGGCGCCATAGTTGAGGGCGTCAGGCTCAATTCCGCTGGCGTCGGCGCGTCTGGCGCCTCCGGAGAATCCGGGAGCTCCGGGGCTTCTGGCGTTTCCGCCGCCGCCTGCGCGGGCTGCTCGTCGACCGGCTCCGGAGCGCGATCCTGGAGAACAATTGCCAGCTCGCAATCGTCGACGACAAAATCGAACACCTCTTCGATCGCGTCGAGCGGCTTGTCGGTTTTCAGATCGATTCGCCATGTCAGGTAGGCGCCCTCGGGATCGAGCTCCTCGAGCCGAGGCAGCGCGGTCGTGTCGCACACAGCCTCGATCTCGCCCAGTTGACCGAGCTCGCGCAGCAGGCGGGCCGGCTCGTTGCCCTTTCGGTAAAGCTCACGCCGCGGGGCGAATGTGATCACGTAATGCTGAGCGACGTCGGCCGGCTCGGCGCCCGGCAGCGGCAGATCGTCGATCGACAGGGTCAGCGGTTGGAAGTCGAGCTCCTCGATGCCCCCGCCCGAAGTCGACCCGGACTCGTCGTCGGGGACGGTCGCCTTCAACTCCTCGATCAGCGTCTCGATGCGGTGCTCGTCAATTTCGCCGCCTGCTCTCGAGAATTCCACGAGGTCCGAAAGCGCGTCCTTTGAGCGGAACATCGTCTTGATCAGCGAGTCTGTCGGCGTGATCTTTCCGCTGCGCATGCAGTCGAGGGTCGTTTCAAACGCGTGCGCAAAGCGCACCAGTTTATCGAGCTGAAACGCTCCGGCGCCACCTTTGATCGAATGGACCGCGCGGAACACGGCATTGACAACTTCCGCGTTCCCGTCGCCCACGTCGATTGCGTCGAGCCCGACTTCGATCTCGGCAAGCTGCTCGGCGCATTCCTGAAAGAACGTGTCTCTGATGGCCGCCATCGAATCCATGTCCGAGTCCCTTTGCGATCAAGCTGCCACACGCCGAACGGCGTCGACGAGTTTCACCGAGTTCGAACGGCTTCACGATCCAGCCGGTGGCGCCGGCTCGGCGCGCCTGACTCTTCTTTTCCGTCGAGCTTTCCGTGGTCAAAACCAGGATCGGGACGCCCAACATTCGCGGATCGGCGCGAACGCATTCGATGAAGCCGAACCCGTCGAGGCGAGGCATATTGATATCCGTGATGATGACGGTGGGCGCCTCGTTGCGGAGAACGTCGAGCCCGTGGACGCCGTCGACCGCCTGAACGACCCGGTACCCAGCGTCGGACAGCGTTAGCATGAGCATGTCGCGCATGGTGCGGGAGTCGTCGATCGTCAGGATCGTTTGCGCCATCACGATTGGGCTCCTTTAAGAAAAGCGTCGGGCTCTACGCCAAGAAATCGAAGATGCCCGACAAGCAGCGGCCCGCAGTTGATGAACGTGAGCGGAACGCTGTCGCCTTCCCAGGTCCGAACGGCTGCAAGCAACACCTGGAGCGGCGCCGCTCCCGGCCTCTGGACCCCAACGGCGTCGACGACTGTCGACTTGCCGCGGCGCTCGAGCAGCGCGCGCGCGAGGGGATCGGCGGCCGCCAAATCGAGCACTGACGGAAGGGTAAGCGGGACATTCGTCTCCTGAGCCGTGTCGCCGTCGGATTGGGCGGCGGCTTCGCGCACGGCCGTTTCAGCGCGTTGCGTCGCCTTCGCAGCGCGAACCTTTCGGGCGCGTTTCGCCCACACGGTCTCGTTCGGCATCCCATGAACCTTTGGAAACTTGCCCGTCGCCGACGTCACGAACGCGACGCCCGGTACTCGGGCGTCATGAAGCCGACTGGATGTCATTGCAGGAAGGCATGTCGGGACATCACCCGACCATTGCGAACGGCGTCATGCCTCCGAAAACCACCGCCGACCCGCGGTGCGCTCGGTCGCAGCTACAAGCTCTATGCTTCCGCTATTTCTAAAACGTAAAAAGCCCTCGAGAACGATTTATTGCGAACGGACCCGCGCAGCGTCCTCGCTTGAACCCGTTTGCTACGAAACCACGAAAATCGATCGTCTTCGCTAACAATAGGGCCAGGCCTCGAGGCGTGACGCCGGTCGCCGCCTGTGGTTCCACGCGATTGTTATCGTTTACGTTTTTGGCTCACTTTGGCGAACAATCGCAACGACAACCATACAATTTCTGGTTCTCCCTCGCCGCCAAGAATTGATGCTCGCGGCATGGACATCCTCCCTGAGCCGTAGCGTCAGCGGCGTCCAATTCCGGGGGATCGATCCGCGGCAACCTCACAATTTTTGCCGGCTGCTGCGGGCGATTCGTCGCACGACACGATTTGCGCGTGAGCTCTGGAAGTGAAAGACCCGCCGGCGCAACGTGCGTTTCGGCAAGGTCATGGCTCCGGCGCGAGGCGAACGCTAACGTCGCGCGGCGTTGCCCAGTACGGAGCGCTGGTCACGATCAAACCCGCCCCGGCGCGCACGTAGTCGGCGGCATTTGCAGCGGTGATGCCGCCCGCGGCGGCAATCAGCGGCGGCGGCGCACGAGCGCGGGCCATTGCCGCGACCTCGGCAATCTGCGCGACGCCGAACTTCTCGAGTTGGATAACGTCGAAGCCGGCCTCGATCGCCGCCTTGGCCTCGGCGACGGAGCCGACCTCGATCACGCTCTTCTTTTCCGGCGCCGCTCGACGCAGCCGCTGCGCGATCGACGCGACGGGCTCGTCGTCCAGGAACGCGCGGTGCTCGCCAAAGACGAGGATCGTCTCGGAGAGGCCGGCCCGATGCAGAATTCCCCCGCCCGCTTGGACGGCGAGATACGACAACCGTCGGCCGCCGGGAAAAGTCTTGCGGGTGCAGGCGACCTTGACGTCCCGGTTCACCGCCTCGACCGCGTCGACGATCGCACGCGTCGCCGTCGCGATCCCCGACAGCATTTCAACCAGGGTCTGCGACGCCTTCCACGCCAGAAGCAAATCCGCCGCCTCGCCCGATCCTGCGAGAAGCGCGGCGCCGGCATCGACCCGGTCGCCCGAGCGTTGAACAAGCGTGACCGCCGCCCCGCGCCGGCGAAGCATTGTTGCGGCGAGTTCGATACCCGCCACCACCATAGGGTCGCGCGCAAAAAGGTCGATGCGTCCGCTGCGCCCTTGAATTTCGAGCACGTCGGTCGTCAGGTCGCCGCCCGACGTGTCCTCCTGCAACAGCCCTTCCGCAAGGCCGTCCAACCGCTCGAACAGGCGGGAGCCCGGCCTCCCGGTCATACGAGGGCTCGATGTCACTCGATGCCGACCATGACGTCGGACGCCTTAATGACGGCGGACGCCGGCTTGCCGACCTCGAGACCGAGCGCATCAACGGCTTCGTTGGTGATCGCCGCCATGACGACCGTCTCGGGGCCAACTTCGATCTTCACATGCGCGGTTGTCGCGCCCTTGGTGATTGCGACCACCGTGCCGTTGAGAACGTTGCGCGCGGAAAGCTTCATTGGCGATATCCCGAGACGATGAGGTGCGGGCCAAGCTTTGATCGTTCCCACTTAATCCGGCCGGCAGCTTGGCGTCCATGTCCATCGCGTCGCAAACTGTCGGTTTGCCGATCCTCCTGGCGCCCGTCTTGCGTAGCACGCGCTCATCGCCCATCGGGCGAATCGAATTGCCGGGTTTCCGACAAAGGAGCAGCTCCGTGGACGCGCAAACGCTCAATCCCAGCCGTTTCGCCGCGATCGTTTATGACAACGGCGCCAAGGTCGACGGTCTGATGTCCGGCTTCGCCCAGGAACTCGTCGAGGCCGGCGTCGACGCCTACGGCATTGTCCAGTTGCCGCCGGACGCGCAAGGCTGCGGTCCCGGCGCGCTGATGAAGCTTCGCGACGTCGCGACCGGGGAGGTTCTGCCGCTCTGTCAAGTCCTCGGCCCCGGCGCGGGAAGCTGTTGCCTCGATTCCTCAGCGCTCGCCTCGGCCGCGCAGAGGCTGCGCTCCGCGGCGGGGCAGCCCTCCGAGATCCTGTTCTTTTCCAAGTTCGGCAAACAGGAAGCCGCGGGCGGCGGCATGCGCGCCGAGCTCGCCTACGCCATCAGCGAGGGCCGCATCGTGCTGACGGCGGTCAAGCGCTCTCTCCTGCCGGCCTGGGCGAGCTTCACGGGCGGCCAGGGCACGCTTCTCGAACCCCGCCTCTGGGTCGTGCGCGACTGGTGGGCGGATCTTGCCCACCTGCGCAGGGACGCTGCCTGACGCCGTCGTTTGCGCCAGTCGCCGAACGAATGTTCGTGGAAGGGCTCGCGTCGCACGGATCCGCGTCGCGGCTTATGACCCGCCGCAACCTTCCGCCCGCGCCCCCGCAGAACCCGGCAGAGCGGAAGCCGACGGAGATAATTCTGCCTGAGCCCTGTCGCAATGCAGGGCCAGATTCCGGCGGGGCTTTTGAGGCATACCGGCCCGTCCGTGTGCCTGTCAGGCGGGCGGCTGGAGCGAAGGCCGGGCGGCCTTGCCTTTTCCGCCGCGCCCGCGCATGAGGGCGACCGACGTTTTCGGCTTCAAACGGTCCTTTCCCTCATGGGCTTCAAATGCGGCATCGTCGGCTTGCCCAACGTCGGCAAGTCGACGCTCTTCAATGCGCTGACGCAGACCGCGGCGGCGCAGGCGGCCAATTATCCGTTCTGCACCATCGAGCCCAATGTCGGCGAGGTCGCGGTGCCGGACCCCCGCCTCGACATCCTGGCCGAGATCGCCGGCTCGAAGGAGATCATCCCGACCAGGCTCACCTTCGTCGACATCGCCGGGCTGGTGCGCGGCGCCTCGCAGGGCGAAGGGCTCGGCAACCAGTTTCTCGCCAACATTCGCGAGTGCGACGCGATCGCCCACGTGGTGCGCTGTTTCGAGGACGGCGACGTCACGCATGTCGAGGGGCGCATCGATCCGCCGTCGGACATCGCCACGATCGAAACCGAACTGATGCTGGCGGACCTCGACAGCCTCGAGCGCCGCATCGGCGCCATGGAGAAGAAGGCGAAGGGCGGAGACAGAGAGAGCAAGGAACTTCTGACTCTCGCGGAGCGAAGCCTCGCCGCGCTACGCGAAGGCCGGCCAGCGCGCGCAGCCGGCGTCAGCCGGGAGGAGCATGACCTCTTCCAGTCGCTGGGCCTGCTGTCGTCGAAGCCGGTGCTCTATGTCTGCAACGTCGAGGAGGCCTCGGCCGACGGCGGCAACGCCTTTTCCGAGGTGGTCAAGGGCCAGTCCGCGAAAGAGGGCGCGGTTGCGGTGGTCGTCTCGGCCAAGATCGAGAGCGAGATCGCCGTCCTGCCGCTGGCCGAGCAGATGGACTATCTCGAGGCGGTGGGTCTGAGTGAGCCGGGCCTGAACCGGGTCATTCGCGCCGGATACGACCTTTTGCATCTCGTCACCTTCTTCACCGTCGGGCCGAAGGAGGCCCGCGCCTGGACGATCGAGCGGGGCGTGAAGGCGCCCCAGGCGGCCGGCGTCATCCACACCGACTTCGAGAAGGGCTTCATTCGCGCCGAGACCATCGCCTACGACGATTACGTCGCCTGCCGCGGCGAAGCCGGCGCGCGCGAAGCCGGCAAGTTCCGGCTGGAAGGCAAGGATTATGCGGTCGCCGACGGCGACGTCCTGCATTTCCGCTTCGCGATCTGACGCCGGCGCCCGATGAGGGCGGCGGCGATGAGACCATCGCAGTCGCCCGCGCCGGCCGTGGTAAGTATCCAAAGCCGGGGGCTTTGAAGGTCCGCCTCCCTCTAAAACCGAGGCATTCAGAGCCGCTGTTCGCGACGTCCGTCAGTCATCAATACGTAACGTTGCATCGCTAGCGAACGACCGGAATGCAGCCTTTGGGCGCCGCGATTTCGCTGCTAGGTTCGCGCCCGCTTGTGTGGGTTGGGGGGGAGCGCCCGTGAGATTAGACGCGACATCCTCGGGCTTCGTCTCGACCGGTCGCCTGCCGGCAGCCGAGACCGTAGCCGCGCTGGTCGATGAGGCCCATGCGCGCTTCCGCGCCAATACGGAAGGCGTCGTCTCCGACGTCTATCCCACGCTGGCCCGCGCACCCCCCGACCTCTTCGGCCTCTCCGTCGCTGGGACGAACGGAGGGGTCCACGCCGCGGGCGACTGGGACGTCCCATTCAACATCATGAGCGTCTCGAAGCCGTTCGTCTTCGCGCTCGTCTGCGACCTCCTTGGACCGGACGCGGTCCGGACGCACATTGGCGCCAACGCCACGGGCCTGCCTTTCAACGCGCTCGCGGCCATCGAGCGCGCGCTGGACGGCCGCACCAATCCGATGGTCAATCCCGGCGCGATCGCGGCGACGAGCCTCATCCCGGGCCCCGACCTCGAGGCGCGCTGGACTGTCCTCAGCGGCGGCCTGTCGCGCTTCGCCGGGCGCGCGCTCGCGCTGGACGAGGAGGTGCTCGCCTGCGCGCTCGCCAGCAACGCGCGCAACCGGGCGATCGGCCAGCTCCTGCAAAGCTACGGGCGGATCGAAGGCGACCCAGCCGAGGCGCTCGAACTCTATACCCGGCAATGCTCGCTGAACGTTACGGCGAAGGACCTGGCCGTCATGGGGGCGACGCTCGCCGACGGCGGGGTCAATCCGCTGACGAAGGCCCGCGTGATCGATCCGGAAAGCGGCAAGCGCGCGCTCGCCGTCATGGCGACGGCGGGCCTGTACGAGACATCCGGCGACTGGCTCTACGACGTAGGCCTGCCGGGGAAGAGCGGCATCGCCGGCGGGATCGTGGCGGTCGCGCCCGGCAAGGGGGCGCTGGGCGCCTTCGCGCCGCGCCTCGACACGTCCGGCAACAGCGTCAAGGGCCAGCTCACGGCCCGCTTTCTCTCGCAGGAACTAGGCTTGAGCCTGTTTGCCTCCAATGCCGAGCTATGATTTGAGCGCCGCCCGCGCATACGAAATGACACAGGATTGCGTCAGCGAACCCTCACCCGCCGCTTCGCGGCTTCCCTCTCCCCGACGGCCCCCGAAGGGGACGCCTTAGCCGGCCGGACACAAGGGTTCTCGGCACGATTCGATCAGAGAGTCATCACGCTCTGCGTCTCGCTGCGGCGCGCCGCCGTCGAGGCCAAGCTGTCGCTCGGCCCGATCCACCGTCGCCTCGATCCCGCTCGACGCGTCGATCGCCGTCCATCCGCGCTCCCTGAGCGGCTCGGCTTGCTGCTTTTGCGCGACGGCGCGATCGGCGTCCGATGCGTCCGCGCCGCGGCGCTCCACGCGGGCGATCCGGACGGGGAGCGGGGCTTCCAACCAGAGCCCGTAAAAGACGACGCGAACGTCTGCGGCGACACGGCCAGCGGCGGCCCGCTCGCCCCCTGTCGAGAAAGTCGCGTCGAGCACCACGGCGGTTCCGGCGCCAAGCGCTTGGCGCGCCTTGTCGTCGAGCCTTCGATAGACCTCGCGCGTGACGTCCGACGCGTAGGCGTCGGCGGCAAGGCGCACCGTGTCGGCGACCCCGAACATCGTCTTGCGCTCGACGTCGCTGCGCAGCCAAAGCGCTCCCGGCGCCCGCCCGAGTTGCGGCGCAAGCGCTCCTGCGAGCGCACTCTTGCCGGCGCCCGAAAGGCCGCCGACGGCGACGAGCCGCGGCGGTACGTGGCGCAGAAACGCGAGGGCGAGGTCGAAATAACCGCGCGCCAGCGCCCTCGCCCGCTCGCGCTCGGCGCCGCCGAGACGATCGCCCTTGGCCGCTTCCACCTTGGCCCGGATCGCCGCGCGCAAGCTCATGAACAGCGGCAGCGCCGAAAGCCCCGAGAGCGCCTCGGGCGGCTCGGCGGCCAGATAGCGGTTGAAGAGGCGGTTGGCGGCGCGTCTCATGCCCCGCTCCTCGAGGTCCATCAGCAGGAAGGCGAGATCGTAGAGCACGTCGCCGCTGGCGATCGCGTCGGAAAACTCGACTGCGTCGAAGAGGACGGGCCCGCCGTTCACCACGGCGATGTTGCTCAGATGCAGGTCGCCGTGGCCTCTGCGGACGCAGCCGTCGCGCCCTCGCCGAAGCAACGTGGGTCGCGCCACGGCGAAGGCGAGGCGCGCCTCGTGCCTCAGGCGCGCCGCCTGCCGCGGCGGGAACAGCTCCGGCCGCTCGGCGAAAGCGGCGTCGTTCTGTTCGATATAGGTCTCGAGCTCGCGAGCGGCGCGCCTCCCGTCGCGCAGCGGCGCGCGCCCATGGGCGCGGCGAACGGCCTCGGCCAGCCTGTCGACCAGCGCATCCGAAAGGCCGCCTCGTTCGGCGATGCGGTCCAGCGTCGCGTTCTCGTCGAAGCGGCGCATGTGACAGACCCACTCGACCGCATCGCCCTCGCCGCCGAGCTTGAGGCCGCCCGCGGTCGTGACGATCGGCAGCGCGCTGAGATAAATGTTCGGCGCGTTCTCCCGATTGACCGCGATCTCCGCTTCGCAGGCCAGGCGTCGTTTCTCCAGCGTCGACAGATCCATGAACGGGAATTTGACGGCCCGCTTAACCTTGTAGACGTCCGGCCCGGCGAGGAACACGACCGCGCCCGCCGTGTCGATCCGGCCGACCGGTTCGCTCAAGCCGTAGGTAGTTGGGGCGGCCAGGAAGCGGAACACGTCTTCCTGCGTCGAAGCGGGTTCGCTCACCGGCGCCGCCTTCCGCTTTGAGCGCTAAATCCTGAGCGCCACTAGGATCGCGCCGGCGGCGATCAGGGCGACGCCGATCCAGTTCTGCGGCGCGAGCTTCTCGCCCAGGAAAACGACGCCGAAGATCGCCACCAGCACGACGCTGAGCTTGTCGATCGGCGCGACGCGCGCCGCGTCGCCGAGTTTCAGCGCACGGAAGTAGCAGAGCCACGAGCCGCCGGTTGCAAGGCCCGACAGCACGAGAAAGACATAGCTGCGGGGCGTGACCGAGTTCAGCGGCTGCCACCCTCCGGTGAGTGCGAGGATCGCTGCGGCCGCGCACAGGATGACGATCGTGCGGACGAAGGTGGCGAAGTCGGAGCCGACGTTCTCAACCCCGACCTTGGCGAAGATTGCCGTCAGCGCGGCGAAGGCGGCGGACAAGAGCGCCCAGAGCTGCCAGGACGAAAGCAGGGACTTCATCGGCGCAGGATCTCCGGTTAGGCTCCTCGGGGCTCGTCAGCCCGCGATGCTGGAAACGAAACTCTAACACGGAGCGCCCGTTCCGCGAGACAGGATCGGGGCGGCGGCCGGACGGGGGTCTGTCGCACCGCCGTCACATATGTCAAGGAGGGTTTGCACGGCGCCCGCGGAGACGGTCCGGCGGCGACATGGGACGGCACGATGAGCGAGATCAAGGGCAACGGGTTGAGCGCCATGCAGCAGCGCATCAATGCGGAGATCCAGGACGGTCTCGACGAGGACCTCGAGCTCGAACTCGAGGACACCGATCTCGCCGACCTGCTCGCCGAAGGGCACGAGCTCCCCGAGCCGCACGCGTTCCCGCGCAAGCTCTACTTCAACGAACTCCTGCGCCTGCAGCGCGAGCTGATCAAGCTGCAGGACTGGGTGGTCGCCCAGAAGCTGAAGCTCGTCGTCATCTTCGAGGGCCGCGACGCAGCCGGCAAGGGCGGCGTCATCAAACGGATCACCCAGCGCCTCAACCCGCGGGTTTGTCGTGCGGTCGCCCTGCCTGCCCCGGGCGAGCGCGAGCGCTCCCAATGGTATTTCCAGCGCTACGTGCCCCACCTGCCGGCCGGCGGCGAAATCGTGCTGTTCGACCGATCCTGGTACAATCGCGCCGGCGTCGAGCGGGTGATGGGCTTCTGCACCGACGAGGAATACGAGGATTTCTTCCAGTCCGCGCCGGAGTTCGAGCGGCTGCTGGTGCGCTCGGGGATCGTCCTGGTCAAATACTGGTTCTCGATCTCGGACGAGGAGCAGAACCTGCGATTCCTCGTGCGCATCAACGACCCCTTGAAGCAGTGGAAGCTGTCGCCGATGGATCTCGAGTCCCGCCGCCGCTGGGAGGCCTACACCAAGGCCAAGGAGATCATGTTGGAGCGGAGCCACATCCCCGAGGCGCCATGGTGGGTGGTCGAGGCTGTCGACAAGAAGCGGGCGCGGCTCAATTGCATCGCCCATCTTCTGACCCGGATCCCCTACCAGGAAGTGGAGCACGAGAAGCCGGCGCTGCCGCCGCGCGCTCACAACCCCGATTACCACCGCGAGCCCGTTCCCCGCGATATGTATGTGCCGGACCACTACGCCGCCGTCGTGGGTCCGTCGGAGCGGTAAGCGAGGCGACAGCGGGGGATTGACCGCGGCTCCGCTCCCCCGGGGTGTCGAGCCGGTCGGCCGGGCCAAGGGGTCACGGACCCGGCGATCCGTTTGCGATGAACTTGCGGCCCTCCGAGGGCTCGCCCCGGCGACGTCGATTTTGCGGCCCCCGTCGGCCATCGATCGATGCACGGTCAGCAGCCCCAGCGCCCTGCGGCGAAAGCTGGGGACTCGGGCGATGGGCGTGCTCGGCCAGCTTTGTCAGGCTTGGCTTCGGACTTCGCCCATCGCCGCCGACGGGGCGTTCTGTCGGCGCTTGCGCGCGGGACGTTTGGCCGCTGCAACGCGTTCCGCGGCTCGCCCGACAAGGAAATCCGTCGCCGGGTCAATCTTTGCTGATACGCGTATGCACAGCGTGAGCAAATGCCTGGATAAACTCAAGAGCTCGACAGCATCGCTTAGCTGTATTTCCTGGCCCTCCAGTGGATTTAACCTGCAACCACCCGCGCGCACCGAGGAAATTTGATCCATGCCCCGTCTCCAACCTCTAGGAACCTTGATGCCGTACAGTCATCATACCTGCGCATTGCAAACAAGGGGCAGAAGTGTCGAGAACATGTTGAGAACGGGTTCGGTCGTTCGCCGGTCCGGGCTTTTCCAAGGGTTGTCTTGGCTCGCGCCGTCCAAAGTGCGCGCAATCGCCGCGCCGCGCTGGCGTAGCGCTTTGACGCCGCGGCTCGCGAGGGCTCTAACGGCGAATGACGATCGCCGTTAAAGCATTAGCGCTTGGTTAACCCCCGGCGGGCTACGTAGGGTCACCCAGGACGGCGGCGCCATGGCGGCTTTGAGCCTCATTCAAGCGGCTGAACAAGTCGCAACCAGCAAAGTCGACGTCTGGCGCGCCATCCGGGAGGGCGTGCTTCCGGCTCGAAAAATGAGCGACGGCGAATACGCTATCGACCAAACCGATCTGTTTCGTGTCTTCGCAAGGAAACCGCCGGAACCCCGGCTGACGCCTCCGGAGCCGCCTACGGCCGAGGAAGCTCCGGTTGCGAAAACCGAGGCGTCCGAGTCGCCCGCAACCGACGACCTCTCCATCGCCTTTGCAGCCCTTCAGGCCGAGTTGCAGAGCCTGCTCGGCCCTCGTCGCGATGCACCCCCGCCCGGCGTAGGGAGGCGGACCGGCGAAGTCGAAGAGCGCTCGGGGAACCCCGGATGACCTTGTCGCGGTCGACCTCCAGACACGCAAACTCGTCGCGCCTGCGCCTTGAGACGTCGGAGCGCAGCGGCTTCACGCCATCTTTGGGCCGTATCGAGGCGCGATGGCTTGCCGGTGTGGGGCCCTTGATGGCCCCGCCGCGTTGTACGCAGGCGTGTTCGAGCGCGGCGCTCATCGGGGACAGATTTGCTAAGACCTGATCGCGTAAGCGGACTTCCGCGCGAAAGCGACGGCGATAAGCCGTCAGGGCCAAACCGGGCGAGCCTTGTCGCGCTGATTGCCGTCGTGGTGATCGCGGCGCTCGGCTATTGGGCCTTCACTGCGATCGAACGCCAGCGGGAGATCGCGCGTTGCCTCGACGAGGGGCGACGCAACTGTCTCGACCTGGTGCATCCGACCGAGCCGGGCGCCGACGTTGGAAAATAGGCTCATCACGTCGCCTCAGGTCAGCGCGCCATGCGCCTAGAGCGCCGCTTCAAGATCGAGGTCCGGCGTGTAGCAGATCGCCGGCATGCCGAGCGCATCCGAGGACTGGACGTGGCGAGCGAGTCGTCGACGAACGGGCAGCCTGACGCTCGAACAGGCGCCCGCCGGACTCGCTCGGGGTTGCGGGAAAGCGGGGCTCGCGCAACCGGCGACCGCGGGAGCGGCCGCCCTATCGCCGTCATTCCTGCGGAAGGGCCATCGGCTGGGCCGGCACCGCCGATGCGATCGGTCCGGGGCCAGCGCCATCGCGTTGATAGATATCAGGGCGGAACTGCACCAGCCCGTCCGGCGTCGCCCAGGCCGTAATGTAGACCCAGTAGACGGGAACCGGCTGGGTCAGCTTGACGTCTAATCGCTGGCCGGAGCGAATGGCCTCGTCGATCTGATCGCGGCCCCAGCCCGGATTATCCTTGAGCAGCCAGGCGACGTAATCGCGCACGTCCTGAACGCGCACGCAGCCTGACGACACGAAGCGGAAGTCGTCGCCGAACACGCCCTTCTCCGGCGTGTCATGCATGTAGACGCCATAGGGGTTGGGTATGTTGATGCGCACGAAGCCGAGCGAGTTGACGTCCGCGCCGGTATCCTGGCGGTAGGTGAAGTGAGTCGCCTGATCGGTGTTCCAGTTGATCGACGCCGGCGAAACCTCCTGCCCGGCGCTGTCCAGCACGTGAATCTTCTCGTCCGCCAAGTAATTGGGATCGGCCTTCATTTTCGGAATCAAGTCTTTTTTGATCAGCGACGGCGGAACGTGCCAGAACGGGTTGAAATTGATCTCTGTCGCGCGCGTCTGCATGATCGGCGATTGCCTGTCGATGCGGCCGACGCCGGCGCGGTGATGCGAGTAGACAACGCCATTTTCAACCGTCTCAACCGAAGCCGCCGGAAGGTTGACGATGACGAAGCGCGGGCCGAGGTCGCCCGAATAGGAGCGCAGACGGACCAGATTGGTTTCGAGCTGCTGCAGTCGCGCTTCGGCGCTGACGTTGAGCGCCTGAAGCGTTTCCTTGTCGACGACGCCGGTCCGATTGAGACCATTGCGCGCCTGGAAGCGTTTGACCCCGGCCTCGACGAAGGAGTCGTAAGTCTCGCCCTGCCCCGCGATCGGATCGAGGTCCGCCGTCGCGACAAGGCGCGTACGCAGAGCTTGGACCGCCCGGCCCTTGGAGCCGATCTGAAGGTCGCCGATCGCCGGCACCGGGCTCCAGCCGCCCTTGGCGACAAGCTCCTGATATTTCTGGATCGCGGCCTCTGTCGCCGCGACCGTCTCGGCGGACAGAACTGGTGTCGATTCGCGCTTGACCGCGAGTTCTGGCGAGGTCTCATAGCTTTGCGGCCATTCGGCCTGCGAGTTGTCGTCGGCCGCCGTCGCGACGAAGGACGCGGACAGGAAGCCAAAAACGGCGCATGTCGCCGCGCTGAGAAGAGCGCGGCGCGGCCGCGAGATCGTTCCGTCACCCATCGAATTCAAGACTCCCCAAGGAGGCGCAGCTTCAACCCGCCCATGACCCTTGCCGTGAAGGACCGTCTCGGCCGAAAGCAATTTTTATGGTTAGCGCTGCTGAAGCATAAGGCTTAGTCGGGCGATTTTATGTCTTTTGCGGTTACGAGAACGGCTTAAGGGGCGTCCGAACCCGGACGCCCCTACGATTGCCGACGGTTTGGTGAACGAATGGTTTCAGAGGCGATACTTGATCTGGTCCGTCCAGTACCGTTCGAGACGCTGCAAGGACAGGTTGACGCGGGCGAGTTCGCCTCCAGGAACGCCGCCGATCTGCTCGATCGTCCGGGCGTGTTTCATGTACACGCCCGCGACGATCTCGTGCACGTCTTTGCCTTTCTCGGTCAGGCTGATGCGCACCGCGCGGCGGTCGACGCGAGAGCGCGCGTGGTGGAGGAACCCTTGCTCGACCAGTTTCTTGACGTTGTAGGAAACGTTCGATCCAAGATAATAGCCCTTGGTGCGCAGCTCGCCGGCGGTGAGTTCCTTATCGCCGATATTGAACAGCAGGAGGGCCTGGATGGCGTTGACGTCCGAACGCCCGCGCCGATCGAATTCGTCCTTGATGACGTCGAGCAAACGGCGGTGCAGCCGCTCGACCATAGTCAACGTCTCCAAGTATAGATCGACGACGGGATGTTCAGCTTCTCCAACAATGGAGACATCCTGAGTCCTGACTGCATCCAACATTGTACGCTCGCCTGATCGACTCTCCGAGACCGAAGTTCATTCCGGTTCTCTTAGCGGCGTGACTGTAGCGGCGTGGCATGAAGACCAGCCTAAGAATCAAGATGAATTTAAGGTTTTCGCCGCCTGGTAAATATTGCCTGAAAGCGAGCCGCAATTCTGCGGCGGCCGCCAAATCAGTTGCGTTCGCGTGCGGCGAGCCAGCTCAACGCAAAGTACCCGATCGCGAGAATGATATTGAGCGCCGCCGCCGAATAGCCGATCGCAGCGGATCTTGGGCTCAGCACCGGTGAGGCGGCCTCGACCACCGCGCACAAGAGCCAGATGGCGCCGCCCCAGGGGGCAGCGAGCCAGAGCCCGACCGCCGCCAGCAGATCGAAACAGGCAAAAGCCACGATGGTCGCCTGCAGAGCCAGCGACATGGTGGTGAAGTTGCCGAGCCCGGGAAAGGCGCCGAGAATGATCGCCCAGTTGAACAGGCCCTTCCCCACCCAGACCCAGGCCAGCGTCCGCATGTACCAGAGGAGAGCGGTCGCCCAGCCGATAGCGGCAATTACGGAACTGAGCGTGCCCTCTGGCGGATGGGTGGGCGAGCCGTCGACGAACTCGATCGCGCCGTCGCGGCTCTGGCGGAGGCGGTAAGTCATCGACGAGTTGCCGAAAAAGTCAGTTCGAGGTCGCCTAGAGGCGCGAAATAGCCGTCGATCTCGGCCTCGGACGGCGGCGCGCTCCAGGCCGGACGGTTGTCCTTGTCGATGATGGCCGCGCGAACGCCCTCATAGAAATCGTGACCGCGGCAAACTCGCGAGACGATCCGGTATTCGATCCGCAGCGCCTCGTCGAAATCGACCGTCGGCCCCAGCGCCATTTGCCGCAGCGCCAGCGCCTGGCTGGTCGGGGACTTGGTCAGCATGGCTGCGCGCGCCGGCCCGGCGAAGGCGTGACCTTTGCGCTCCGCCGCCTCGAGCGCCGAGAGGATCGCCTCGCGGCTATTGGGCGCGAAGCAGGTTTCGAGTGCGCGTCCCTCCGCCATAAGAACGGACGGCGGCGAAACGGCGGCGAAACGGGCGAGCGTTGCGCCGACCTCTTCGTCGCCCTCGAGCGCCCGGACAAGCGAGCGAAAGGCTGCGCTCGGAACGAAGGTCTGGGCGAGACCGAAGGCCAACGCGTCGCCTGCACTGGCGCGCAGACCGGTCAGCGCAAGATAGACGCCAGCCCGGCGCTCCAGGCGAGGCAGAAAATAGGTTCCACCGACGTCGGGAAAAAAGCCGATGCCGACCTCCGGCATGGCGAAGGAGAAGCGCTCGCCCGCCACCCGGTGCGAGGCGTTGATCGAGACGCCGACCCCGCCTCCCATCACGATGCCGTCGATCAGGGCGACGACCGGCTTCGGATAAGTGCGGATCCGCTCGTTGAGCTGATATTCCTCGCGCCAGAACGTCAGTTGCTGATCGTGGTCGCCGGCGCGCCCAAGATCGTAAAGCCGCCGGATGTCCCCTCCAGCGCAAAAGGCCTTCTCGCCCGCTCCACTGATCACCACCCTGGTGACCGACGCGTCGTCCCTCCACGCGTCGAGGGCGGCCGCCATCAGCCGGACCATCGATAGCGTCAGCGCATTCAGCGCCTTCGGCCGGTTGAGCACGATAACGCCGGCCGAGCCCCTCCGCTCAATAAGCGCTTCCGCGTCCGGAGCGCGAACGGTCACGCCGCCGCCGCGTCCTTCAAGGCCGCGTCAATCGCGGCCGTGACCGCGTCGATCGGCGCCATGCCGTCGACCTCGCGCAAGAGGCCGCGTTCGCGGTAGAAAGGGGTCACTGCCGCAGTGTCGCGCTCGTATGCCGCAAGCCGCGACTTGAAAACCTCCGGATCATCGTCCTTGCGCACCGGCTGGCCGGCCGCGCTGGCCTCGGCGGCGCGATTGACGATGCGATCGACGAGCTTCCGGGCGTCGACCGTGAGTTCGACCGCAGCGTCGAGCTTCTGGCCCTTTTGCACAAGCATGGCCTCGAGGTCCTCAGCCTGTTTGACCGTGCGCGGAAACCCGTCGAGAATGAAGCCGTTCTTGGCGTCCGGCTGGCCGATGCGATCGGCGATGATGCCAACGACGGTCTCGTCAGAGACAAGACCGCCGGACTCCATCACCGCCTTGGCCTTGAGACCAATCGGCGTCCCCGCCGCGACCGCGGCGCGCAGCATGTCGCCGGTCGAAAGCTGCGGGATGCCGTATTTCTGCACGAGTTCGGCTGGCCTGAGTGCCCTTGCCGGCGCCGGGGGGCCCGAGCAGAATCAACCTCATCGTCTCCGTCCCTTCAATCTGGCCCTGCGAATGAGCCCTTCGTACTGATGCGCCTGCAGATGGCCATGGATCTGCGCCACCGTGTCCATCGTTACGTTCACGACGATCAGCAGCGATGTGCCGCCAAAATAGAACGGCAGCGCCGCATAGGAAATGAGCCATTCGGGCAACAGGCAGATCAGCGCCAGATAGCCTGCGCCGAGCACGGTGATCCGGGTCAGGATGTAGTCGATATATTGCGCCGTGCGCTCGCCTGGGCGCACGCCGGGGATGAAGCCGCCGTGCTTCTTGAGGTTGTCGGCCGTGTCGGCCGGATTGAATACCGTCGCCGTATAAAAGAAGGCGAAGAACACAATCAGCGCGACATAAAGGGTGAGATACAGTACGCTGCCCCGGCCGAGCAGCGCTGTGATGGTCGTCATAATTCCTGAGCTCGTAGTGCCTTGTGCGAAGTTCGCCACCGTCGTCGGAAGCAAAAGCAATGAAGAGGCGAAGATCGGCGGAATGACACCCGAGGTGTTGAGCTTGAGAGGCAGGAAAGAACTCTGCCCCTCGTACATTTTGTTGCCGACCTGCCGGCGTGGATACGTAATCGGCACTCGCCGTTGCGCCCGCTCCATGAACACGATGAAGGCAACGACGACGAAAACCATCACGATGACGGCAAGCACCAGGCCGGTCGAGATCGACCCTTGCCGGCCGAGTTCGAACAATTGCACGGTCGCCTGCGGAAGACGGGCGACGATGCCGGCGAAAATAATCAGCGACGACCCATTGCCGACGCCCCGGGCGGTGATCTGCTCGCCGAGCCAGACGAGGAACATGGTGCCGCCCGTCAGCGTCACCACCGTCGAGATTATAAACAAAGGACCCGGATTGCTGACGATGCCCGCGCGCCCCTCGAGACCGATCGCAATGCCGTAGGCCTGGAATATCGACAGCGCGACGGTCAGGTAGCGGGTGTACTGGTTGAGGACCTTGCGGCCCTGTTCGCCCTCTTTCTTGATCGCTTCCAGCGACGGCATCACCGAACTCAGGAGCTGGATGATGATCGAAGCCGAAATGTACGGCATGATGTTGAGCGCGAACACCGCCATGCGCTGCACGGCGCCGCCCGAAAACATGTTGAACATGTCGAGCACGCCCTGCTTCTGGCCAAGGAACGCGGTCTGAAACGCATCCGAGTCGATGCCGGGCAAGGGGATATAGGTGCCGAGTCGATAGATGACCAGCGCGCCCAAGGTGAACCAGATGCGTTTCTTGAGTTCATCGGCCTTGGCGAAGGCTGACCAGTTGATATTGGCTGCGAGCTGTTCGGCGGCCGACGCCATTGCGCGCTCTCCAAGCGGCGCCCCCTAAGGGAGCGCGGAGTGTGAAACAAACGACGTTCCCGCCGCGCTCATCGGCGCGGCGGGAAACGCCCTATCATATGGCCGCCAAGCGCGCCACCGCCAACCCCGACGCCGTTCTCACGGCGCGGCTGGCGCGGCCTCGGCTTGCAGCGTCTTGAGGCTTCCACCGAGCTTTTCGGTCGCTGCGACCGCGCTTTTCGAGGCCGCGGCCACCTCGAAATTGGCCTTCGCCGTCAGGTCGCCCGAGCCGAGGATCTTCACGCCGTCGCGTGGATGTGTGACCACACCAGCCTTGAGCAGCGCTTCTGCGTCGATAGTGGCCGAGACGTCCAGCTTGCCGGCGTCGATCGCGCTCTGGATCCGGCCGAGGTTGACCTCATTGTAGACGCGCCTTGACGGCGGCGTGAAGCCGCGCTTCGGCAGGCGCCGGTGCAGCGGCATCTGACCGCCTTCGAAGCCTTTGATGCGCACGCCCGAACGGGCCGTCTGCCCCTTGCCGCCGCGGCCGGACTGCTTGCCCTTGCCCGAGCCGATCCCGCGGCCAACGCGGATGCGCGCCTTCGACGAGCCGGGATTGTCCTTGATGTCATTGAGTTTCATGGTTCGATCCTCACTGACCTTCGACAACGCGCACGAGATGCGCGACCTTGGCGATCATGCCGCGGTTGGCCGGCGTGTCTGCAATGCTCGCCTTCCGGCCGATCTTGTTGAGTCCCAGACCTCTCAGCGTGTCACGCTGGGAGCCGGGCCGCCCGATGGCGCTGGAGACCTGCACCACTGTGATGGTCTTTTCGACGGTCATGTCAGCCTCCGCGTCACGAGTTGCTGGCGTCGGCTTCGACGCCCTGGCGGCGCGACTGGATCGTCGACACCTTGAGGTTACGGCGTTGCGCAACCGAGCGGGGGCTGTCCTCGCGCGACAGCGCGTCGAAAGTCGCGCGAACCATGTTGTAGGGGTTCGACGAGCCCTGGCTCTTGGCCACGACATCGTGGACGCCGAGCGATTCGAACACCGCGCGCATCGGACCGCCGGCGATGATGCCGGTCCCGGCGGGAGCCGCCCGCAACACGACGCGTCCCGCGCCGTGACGGCCGTTGACGTCGTGATGCAGCGTACGCCCTTCTCGGAGCGGGACGCGCACGAGCCCGCGCTTGGCCGCCTCGGTCGCCTTTCGGATCGCCTCAGGCACTTCGCGCGCCTTGCCGTGGCCGAACCCGACCCGGCCCTTCTGATCGCCGACGACGACGAGCGCGGCAAAGCCGAAGCGGCGGCCGCCCTTAACGACTTTCGCCACGCGGTTGATATGGACGAGGCGGTCGACGAACTCGCTGTCGCGTTCCTCGTGTTTATGATCGCGGCCGCGGCCGCCTTCCTCACGCGCCATATGTTTCTTCCGTCACTCAATCGCAGCGCGCGCCAAAGGCGGCGCCGCTCGCTTCCGTTGCTGGGTCAGAACTCCAGGCCGCCCTCTCGGGCGCCCTCGGCCAGCGCCTTGACGCGGCCGTGGTACATGTATCCGCCTCGGTCGAACACGACCTTGGCGACGCCGGCTTTCTTGGCCCGCTCGGCCAGCTCTTTGCCGATGATGCGCGCCGCCTCGACGGTCGCGCCGGTCTTCAACTGCTCGCGAAGCGCCTTCTCGATCGTCGAGGCCGAGGCGAGGGTGCGGCCATGCTCGTCGTCGATGACCTGGGCGTAGATCTGCTTGGACGAGCGGAAGACGCTAAGTCGCGGACGGTCGCCTGCCTTGGCGGCGATCGCCCGCCGGACGCGCGCCTTGCGCCGCTCGGTGGAAATGGTGGACTTGGCCATGGCGGCGCCCCTTACTTCTTCTTGCCTTCCTTACGGAAGATGAACTCGCCCGCGTATTTCACGCCCTTGCCCTTATAGGGTTCGGGACCGCGGAACGCGCGAATTTCAGCGGCGATCTGGCCGACCTGCCTCTTGTCGATTCCGGCCACCGTGATTTCGGTCGGCTTCGGCGTCGTAATCGTCACGCCGGCCGGAATCGGGTACTGGATGTCGTGGCTGTAACCCAGCGACAGCTGCAGGTTCTTACCGGCGATCGCGGCCTTGTAGCCGACGCCGTTGATCTCGAGCTTCCGCTCGAAACCATGGGTGACTCCGCCGATCAGGTTGGCGATCTGGGCGCGCGCCATACCCCACATCGCGCGGGCGCGCTTGTCCTCGCCATGCGGCTGGACATGCACAGCGCCGTCGTCGATCGACACCAACACCTCGTCAGGCGCGGTGAAATTCAGTTCGCCCTTCGCGCCCTTGACGGCGAGGGTTTGGCCCTCCAGCTTGGCGGTGACGCCAGCCGGAATGACCACGGGCTTCTTGCCGATACGAGACATCGCTCAATTCCAATCTTGGCTCAATTCCATACCTTCGCCAGCGCCCGTCAGAAGACGGTGCAGAGGACTTCGCCGCCGACGTTCGCGTCGCGCGCCGCATGGTCGGCCATGACGCCCTTCGGCGTCGAAACAATGGCGACGCCGAGGCCGTTTGCGACGCGAGGCATGGCGTCGACAGTGGCGTAGACGCGGCGGCCGGGCTTCGACACCCGCTCGAGCTTGCGGATGACGGGCTCGTTGTCGAAATACTTGAGCTCGATTTCGAACTCGGAGCGGCCATTGCCAAAATCCGTGGTTGCGTAACCGCGGATGTAGCCCTCGGACTCAAGCACATCGAGAACCTTCTTGCGAAGCGAGGAGCCAGGCGTCGAGACCTTCCCGCGCTTGCGCATCTGTGCGTTGCGGATACGGGTCAGCATGTCGCCGAGCGGATCGTTCACTGCCATGATCCTAGTCTCCTCACCAACTCGACTTGACCAGACCCGGGATCAGGCCCTTGTTGCCCAATTCGCGAAGCGCGATGCGCGACATCTTCATTTTGCGATAGAAGCCGCGCGGCCGCCCGGTTACTTCACACCGGTTGCGGACACGGCTGATCGCCCCGTTGCGCGGCAACTCGGCGAGCCTCAGGCGCGCCTCGAAGCGCTCCTCCATCGGCCGCGAGTCGTCATTGGCGATGTCGAGCAGGCGCCGGCGGCGTCCGGCGAATTTTTTCGCCAGCCGCTGCTTGCGCAGGTTGTTCTCGATTGCACTCTTCTTTGCCATTAAGGCCTCCAATTTTCCGCGTCTGAGCCGGATCGGCTCACTGCCGGAACGGGAAGTTGAACGCACGCAGCAAGGCCTGCGCTTCCGCGTCTGTCTTGGCCGTCGTGCAGACTACGATGTCGAGACCGAGCATGGATTCGGCCTTGTCGTAGTCGATCTCCGGGAAAATGATATGCTCCTTGACGCCGAGCGCGTAATTGCCGCGCCCGTCGAACGACTTCGGGTCGAGGCCGCGAAAGTCGCGCACGCGCGGCAGCGCCACCGTCACCAGGCGGTCGAGGAACTCGTACATTCGCGTCTTGCGCAGGGTCACCTTGGCCCCAATCGGCATGTTCTCGCGCACCTTAAAGGTCGAGATCGCCTTGCGGGCGCGCGTGATCACCGGCTTCTGCCCTGCGATTAGCGCCAGGTCGGCGGCCGCCGTCGTAACCTTCTTCGTATCGTTGACAGCGTCGCCCACGCCCATGTTGAGCACGATCTTGTCGAGCTTCGGCACTTCCATGGCGTTCTTGTAGCCGAACTCCTGCACAAGCTTCGGCACGACCTCGTCCTGGTAGACCTTCTTCAAGCGCGCGACGTAATCCTTCGGCACCGCTTGCACGGCGCCGGCGGCTGCGACAGGCGCGCCGTCCTTGCCGGGCTTGGCGCCCTTCGCAGCGGGGGCCGGCGCGCCCTTGCCGCCTTTGGCCGGAGCGGCCTTGTCGCTCTTGCCGGGTTTGGCGGGCTTGGCGCCCTTGTCGTTCTTGTCAGCCATCGATCAGATCTCCGGAACGCTTGGCGACGCGGACCTTGCGGCCGTCGTCGAGAACCCTGAAGCCGACGCGAGTGGCCTTGCCTGTCTTCGGATCGGCGATCGCCAGGTTCGACAGATGGATCGGCGCCTCCTTCGTCAGGATGCCGCCTTCGGTCTGCGCGCTTTGGCGCGTGTGGCGATGCACGAGGTTGACCCCAGCGACGATTGCGCGGTCCTCCGTCGGGATCACCTGGCGCACTTCGCCGGTCTTGCCCTTGTCGCGGCCCGCGGTGACCACGACGCGATCACCCTTCCTGATCTTGGCCGCCATCACAGCACCTCCGGCGCGAGCGAGATGATCTTCACGTGGTTCTTCGCGCGAAGCTCGCGCGGCACCGGCCCGAAGATGCGGGTGCCGACCGGCTCGGACTGGTTATTGATGAGAACCGCCGCATTCGAATCGAACCGGATCACCGATCCGTCCGCGCGACGGATGTCCTTGGCCGTGCGCACCACGACCGCCTTCATCACGTCGCCCTTCTTCACGCGTCCGCGCGGAATCGCCTCCTTGACGGAAACGACGATGATGTCGCCGATCGAAGCGTAGCGGCGCTTCGAGCCGCCCAAAACCTTGATGCACATCACGCGGCGTGCGCCGGAATTGTCGGCGACCTCGAGGTTGGTCTGCATCTGTATCATGGCCTGATCGCCTTTCTGGTCAGATCGGTTTCCGGCGCCTTGCGGGCCGGACTACGCCTGAAGGGAGCTCGCGCGCCCGGGATGAACTCGAGACGAACGCTCGCGCGTCTGTCATTCCGTCAGCGCCGCCTCGTCGATGACGATCCAGCGCTTCAGCTTCGAGATCGGGCGCGTCTCCTGAATGGAGACGGTGTCGCCGACCTTCTGGGTCTTGTTCTCGACATGCGCGTGGTAGTTCTTCGTACGACGCACGGTCTTCTTGAGCAGCGGGTGTGTGAAGCGCCGCTCGACCTTCACGACGAGCGTCTTCTCCTGCTTGTCGCTAACGACGACCCCCTGCAGAATTCTCTTCGGCATATCTCTCAGTCCTTGGACTTGGCGGCGGCGCGCTTATGCGCGGCGATCGTCTTGACGCGCGCGATGTCGCGGCGGACGACGCGCACGCGCGCGGTGTCCTGCAGCTGGCCGCTCGCCTTCTGGAAGCGCAGGTTGAACTGCTCCTTCTTCAGCTTGAGGGCCTCATCGTCGAGTTGGTCTTCCGTCATGACACGCAGATCGGAAAGGCGGCCGGAATTTTTCATTTCGCGCTCTCCCTATTCCGCGATGCGCTGCACGAAGCGGGTCTTGATCGGAAGCTTGGCCGCGGCGAGCAGGAACGCCTCACGCGCAAGGCCCTCCGGTACGCCGTCGACCTCGAACATAATGCGGCCCGGCGCGACCCGGGTAACCCAGTATTCCGGAGCGCCCTTGCCCTTGCCCATGCGGACTTCGATCGGCTTTTTCGACACCGGCACGTCGGGAAACACGCAAATCCAGACGCGGCCGGCGCGCTTCATGTGGCGCGTGAGCGCGCGACGTGCGGCCTCGATCTGGCGCGCTGTGACCCGCTCCGGCTCCATCGCCTTCAGTCCGAACTCGCCAAAGTTCAGCGCAAATCCGCCCTTCGCATTGCCGTGAATACGGCCTTTGAAGGCTTTGCGGAACCTAGTTCTCTTGGGCTGCATCATGGTCGGTGACTTTCAAAAGGTCCATGCGTCAGACCGTTTCGCGATGTTCGCGGTCGCCGCGGTCGCGCCCATGGTCGCGATCGCGCTCCCGTGGCTCGCGGCGCGGACGGTGCGTGGAGGAATGATCGGCCTCGGCCTGGCGCTTGTCCTGGGCCATGGGATCGTGCTCGAGGATTTCGCCCTTGAAGATCCACACCTTGATGCCGCAGGTGCCGTAGGCGGTGTGCGCGGTCGCCACGCCGTAATCGACGTCGGCGCGCAGCGTGTGCAGCGGCACGCGGCCCTCGCGGTACCACTCGAGCCGGGCGATTTCCGCGCCGCCAAGCCGGCCGGAGCAGTTGATGCGGATGCCTTCCGCGCCGAGCCGCATGGCCGACTGGACCGCGCGCTTCATCGCGCGGCGGAACGCGACGCGCCGCTCCAGCTGCTGGGCGATCAACTCGGCGACCAGGGTCGCGTCGATCTCGGGCTTGCGCACCTCGACGATGTTGATCGCCACTTCCGAATTCGTCAGCTTGGCAACCTGCTTGCGCAGTTTGTCGATGTCGGCGCCCTTCTTGCCGATGACCACGCCCGGTCGCGCCGAGTGGATGTTGACCCGGCACTTCTTGTGCGGACGCTCGATCACGATCTTTGAGATCGCTGCCTGCTTCAGCCCCTTCGACAGCACGTCGCGGATCTTCATGTCCTCGTGCAGGAGCTTGCCGTACTCGGTCTTGCTCGAGTACCAGCGCGAATCCCAGGTGCGGTTGATTCCGAGGCGCAGCCCGATTGGATTGATCTTCTGTCCCATAGTCGCCTCTCCTTACGCCGCTTTGGCTTCGTCGGCGGCGACCTCGCGCACGACAATCGTAATGTTGGCGAACGGCTTCTCGATCCGGCCGGCCCGGCCACGGGCGCGGGGGCTGAAGCGCTTCATCACCATGTCCTTGCCGACCCAGGCCTGCGCGACGACGAGATCGTCGACGTCGAGGTCGTGATTGTTCTCGGCGTTGGCGATCGCGGACTCGAGCGCCTTTCTGACCTCGACCGAGATCCGCTTGCGCGAGAACTCGAGGTCGGCGAGCGCGGTCGCGACTTTCTTGCCGCGGATCAGCTGGGCGAGCAGGTTCAGCTTCTGCGGGCTCACCCGCAGCATGCGGACGGTCGCCTTCGCCTCGTTATCGGCCAGACGCCGCGGGTTGGCTTGCTTCGACATGGGTTACGCCCTCTTCGCCTTCTTATCGGCGGAATGGCCATGGAACGTCCGTGTCGGCGCGAACTCGCCGAACTTGTGGCCGATCATCTCCTCAGACACAAGCACCGGAATGTGCTTGTGGCCGTTGTAGACGCCGAACGTCAGGCCGACGAACTGCGGCAGGATGGTCGAGCGGCGGCTCCAGATCTTGATGATCTCGGAGCGCCCCGAACCGCGCGCCGCGTCGGCCTTCTTCAAGAGATAGCCGTCGACGAACGGCCCCTTCCAAATCGAGCGCGTCATGGCTCAGCCCTTCTTCTTCCGCGCATGCCGCGATGCGACGATGAACTTGTCGGTGGACTTGTTGCTGCGGGTCTTGCTGCCCTTGGTCGGCTTGCCCCACGGCGAAACGGGGTGGCGGCCGCCCGAGGTGCGGCCCTCGCCGCCGCCGTGCGGGTGATCGACCGGGTTCATGGTCACGCCGCGGTTGTGCGGGCGACGGCCGAGCCAGCGGTTGCGGCCGGCCTTGCCGAGCGAAGCATTCATGTGGTCCGGGTTCGACACGGCGCCGATCGAGGCGAAGCACTGGCCATGGATCAGCCGCTGCTCACCTGAGTTGAGGCGGAGCGACACGTAGCCCTGGTCGCGGCCGACGATCTGCGCATACGTGCCGGCCGAGCGCGCGATCGCGCCGCCCTTGCCGATCTTCATCTCGACGTTGTGGACAATCGTGCCGACCGGAATGCTGGCGAGCGGCATCGCGTTGCCCGGCTTCACGTCGACCTGCTGGCCGGCGATCACCTCGTCGCCGACCGACAGGCGCTGCGGCGCGATGATGTAAGCTTGCTCGTCGTCTGCGTAGCGGATCAGGGCGATGAAGCTTGTGCGGTTCGGATCGTACTCGATCCGTTCGACTTTGCCGGCGACGTTGAGCTTGCGTCGCTTGAAATCGACGATGCGGTACGACTGCTTGTGGCCGCCGCCGCGGAAGCGCACAGTTACGCGGCCGTGGTTGTTGCGCCCGCCCTTCTCCGATTTGCCGACGGTCAGCGCTTTGACGGGCTTGCCCTTGTGAAGCTCGCTGCGGTCGACGATGGCCAGCTGGCGCAGGCCCGGCGTCTTCGGCTTGTAGGTCTTGAGAGCCATGGTCCTGATACCCTTAGAGGCCGGTGGTCACGTCGATGCGATAGCCGTCGGCGAGCGTGACGATGGCCTTCTTCATGTCCTGCTGCCGGCCCCGGATGCCGCGGAACGCCTTGCTCTTACCCTTGCGCAGAAGGGTGTTGACCGCGGTGACCTTGACGTCGAACAGCTTCTCGATCGCCGCCTTGATCTGCGGCTTCGTGGCGCTGCGCGCGACCTTGAACACGACCTGATTGTTTTCGGACGCGATGGTCGCCTTTTCCGTGATCACGGGGGCGACGATCGTATCGTAGTGGCGAGCGTCCTTTGTCATTTGAACCGCGCCTCCAGCGCTTCGATCGCGCCTTTGGTCAGCACGAGCTTCTCGCGGCGCATGATGTCGTAGACATTGATGCCCTGGGCCGGCAGGACGTCGATGAGGGGAAGGTTGCGCGCAGCGACGGCGAAGTTCTCGTGGACCTCGGCGCCATCGATGATGAGTGCGTTGGCGATCGCGGCCTTGGCGAAAGAATCGCGCAGGACCTTGGTCTTGCCTTCGGCCAGTTCCGCCTTCTCCCACACCACGAGGCCGCCGGCGCGAACCTTGGCCGAAAGCGCGTGGCGCAGCGCGAGCGCGCGCACCTTCTTCGGCAGGTCATGCGCATGGCTGCGCGACACCGGTCCCATGGCGCGTCCGCCGCCGCGGAACTGCGGTACGCGGGCCGACCCGTGACGAGCGCCGCCGGTGCCCTTCTGCTTGTACATCTTCTTGCCGGTGCGGTTGATCTCGGCGCGGCCGAGCGTCCGGTGGTCGCCGGCCTGGCGCTTGGCGAGCTGCCAGCGCACCATGCGAGCGATCAGATCGGCGCGGGGCTCGAGGCCGAAGATCGCGTCGTCGAGCTCGACCGAGCCCGCGGCCGTGCCGTCCATCGACGTCATGTCGAATTTCATGACCGTCATTCTCCCTTCGGCGCTTCGGCCGGCGCGGCAGCGTCGGCCGCCTCATGAATACGGAACTTGCCGGGCACCGGCGCGTCCTTCGGCAGCGGCTTCTTCACCGCATCGCGCACAGCGATCCAGCCGCCGGCGTTGCCCGGCACCGACCCCTGCACCAGGATCAGCCCGCGCTCGACATCCGTCTGCACGACGCGCAGGTTCTGGGTGGTCACGTTCTCGCCGCCCATGTGGCCGGCCATCTTCTTGTTCTTCCAGGTCTTGCCGGGGTCCTGACGACCGCCGGTCGAGCCGTGCGAACGGTGCGAGACCGACACGCCGTGGGTGGCGCGCAAGCCGCCGAAGTTCCAGCGCTTCATCGGTCCGGCGAAGCCCTTGCCGATCGTCACGCCGGTGACATCGACATATTGTCCAACGGCGAAATGATCGGCGGTGATCTCAGCCCCAACCGGAATGAGCTTGTCCTCGGCGACGCGAAACTCGGCGAGGCGCATCTTCGGCTCGACATGGGCGATGGCGAACCGTCCGCGCTCGGCCTTGGACACGTTCTTGACCTTGGCCTTGCCGACGCCGAGCTGAAGGGCGGTGTAGCCGTTCTTTTCCTGCGTGCGATGGGCGACGACCTGGCAGCCTTCCACCTGGAGGACTGTGACCGGCACGTGCTCGCCCGCGTCGGTGAAGATCCGGGACATGCCCAGCTTCTTTGCGATGATGCCTGAACGCATTGGCGTTTATCCTTCGAGGGCGCTTGCGGGCGGAGCCGCAGAGGCGCCCGGCAAATCCTTAGAGCTTGATTTCGACGTCGACGCCGGCGGCCAGATCGAGCTTCATCAATGCGTCGACCGTCTGCGGGGTCGGATCGACAATGTCGAGCACGCGCTTGTGCGTGCGAATCTCGAACTGCTCCCTCGACTTCTTGTCGACGTGCGGCGAGCGGTTCACCGTGAACTTCTCGATCCGCGTCGGCAGCGGAATTGGCCCGCGTACCCTGGCGCCGGTGCGCTTAGCCGTGGACACGATCTCCTTCGTCGAGGCGTCGAGCACACGATGATCGAACGCCTTGAGACGGATCCGGATATTTGTCGTGTTCATTCTATCTATCCTTGCCGGCGCTGGCGGGGCGCGGAACCGCCCCGCCATGGTTCGCTGGTCGTAAGCGTTACTCGGTGATCGACACCACGACGCCCGAGCCGACCGTGCGGCCGCCTTCGCGAATGGCGAAGCGGAGCTTCTCTTCCATTGCAATCGGCACGATGAGCGAAACGTCGATCGTCACATTGTCGCCCGGCATCACCATCTCTGTGCCTTGCGGCAGCTCGACGATTCCCGTCACATCGGTCGTGCGGAAATAGAACTGCGGCCGGTAGTTGGTGAAGAACGGCGTATGACGGCCGCCCTCCTCCTTGGTCAAGATGTAGGCCTCGGCCTTGAACTTGGTGTGCGGCTTGACTGAGCCGGGCTTGCACAGCACCTGGCCGCGCTCGACTTCCTCACGCTTCGTGCCACGCAGCAGGCAGCCGACATTGTCGCCCGCCTCGCCCTGATCGAGCAGCTTGCGGAACATTTCGACGCCCGTCACGGTGGTCTTGGCGGTCGGGCGCAGGCCGACGATCTCGACTTCCTCGCCAACTTTGATGATGCCGCGCTCGATGCGCCCCGTCACCACGGTGCCGCGGCCAGAAATCGAGAAAACGTCTTCGACCGGCATCAGGAAGGGCTGATCCTTCGGACGCTCGGGCTGCGGGATATAGGCGTCGACTGCGTCCATGAGCCTGAGAATCGAGTCATGCCCGATCTCGGGCGACTTGTTCTCGAGCGCCATCAGCGCCGAGCCCTTGACGATCGGGATGTCGTCGCCAGGGAACTCGTAACGCGACAGGAGCTCGCGGACCTCGAGCTCGACCAGCTCGAGCAGTTCCGGGTCGTCGACCATGTCGACCTTGTTCATGTAGACGACCAGCGCCGGCACGCCGACCTGACGGGCGAGCAGGATGTGCTCGCGGGTCTGCGGCATCGGGCCGTCGGCGGCCGAAACGACCAGGATCGCGCCGTCCATCTGCGCCGCGCCGGTGATCATGTTCTTCACATAGTCCGCGTGACCGGGGCAGTCGACGTGCGCATAGTGGCGCTTCTTCGTCTCGTACTCGACGTGGGCAGTCGAGATCGTGATGCCGCGGGCCTTCTCTTCGGGCGCCTTGTCGATCTGGTCGTACGCCGTAAACGTCGCGCCGCCGGTCTCCGCAAGGACCTTGGTGATCGCAGCCGTCAACGACGTCTTGCCGTGGTCGACGTGGCCGATCGTGCCGATGTTGCAATGCGGCTTGGTACGCGCAAACTTTTCCTTGGCCATAACCGAACTCCTTTTCGAGGCCTTACCTTCGACGCGGGGCGATGCGCCTTATTTGAACTTCTCGATGATCTCGGACGCGATGTTCGCCGGGACCTGCTCGTAGTGATCGAACTGCATCGTGAAGTTGGCGCGCCCCTGCGTGCCAGAACGCAGCTGGTTGACGTAGCCGAACATGTTCGAGAGCGGCACCATCGCGTTGATCACCGCGGCGTTGGCGCGCATATCCTGGCCCTGCACGTGCCCGCGACGGGAGAGGAGATCGCCCATCACAAAGCCAGTGTGTTCTTCCGGACTTACGACTTCCACTTTCATGATCGGTTCGAGCAGAACCGAACCGCCCTTCTGCAGTCCCTCGCGGAACGCGGCGCGGGACGCTATTTCGAAGGCCAGCGCCGACGAGTCGACATCGTGGTAGGCGCCGTCGACCAGCGTCGCCTTGACGTCGACGACCGGGAAGCCCGCGAGCACGCCGGAACCCAGTACGCTCTGGAAGCCCTTCTCGACGCCGGGGATGTACTCCTTCGGCACCGCGCCGCCGACGATCTTCGATTCGAACGATGAGCCCGCGCCGGGCTCGGCCGGCTCGAACACGATCTTGACCTTGGCGAACTGTCCGGAACCGCCCGACTGCTTCTTGTGGGTGTAATCGACCTCGGTCTTCTTGGTCAGCTTCTCGCGATAGGCGACCTGGGGCGCGCCGATATTGGCGTCGACCTTGTAGGTGCGCTTCAGGATGTCGACCTTGATGTCGAGATGCAGTTCGCCCATGCCCTTCAAAATGGTCTGGCCGGACTCCGGATCGGTCGAGACGCGAAACGACGGATCCTCGGCCGCGAGCTTCGCCAGCGCGACGCCGAGTTTCTCCTGATCGGCCTTAGACTTCGGTTCGATCGCGATCTCGATGACCGGCTCCGGGAACTCCATCTTCTCGAGGATCACTGGCTTCATCGTATCGCAGAGCGTGTCGCCGGTGCGAGTGTCCTTGAGGCCGGCCAGCGCGACGATATCGCCCGCGAAGGCTTCCTTGATGTCCTCGCGGTTGTTGGCATGCATGAGCAGCATGCGGCCAACGCGTTCTTTCTTGTCCTTCGTCGAGTTGAGCACAGTGGTGCCCGACTCGATCTTGCCCGAATAGACACGGCAGAAGGTGATCGTGCCGACGAACGGGTCGTCCATGATCTTGAAGCCGAGCATGGAGAAGGGCTCGGAATCCTTCGGCAGTCGAATGACTTCCTCACCGGTGTCGACGTCATGGCCCTTGATGCCGCCACGATCGACGGGCGAGGGCAGGTAGTCGACGACGGCGTCGAGCAGCGGCTGCACGCCCTTGTTCTTAAAGGCCGAGCCGCACAGCACCGGTACGAAGGCGATCTGCTTGACCGCCTTGCGGATCATCGCCTTCAGCGTATCGATATCGGGCTCGTGACCGTCGAGATAGGCGGCCATCACGTCGTCGTCCAATTCGACGGCGGCTTCGATCAGGATGTGACGATACTCCTCGGCCTTTGCCCTGAGGTCGGCCGGGATCTCCTCGTCGTGATACTTCGCGCCGAGGCCCTCGTCTTCCCAGATGACGGCCTTCATGCGCAGCAGGTCGATGACGCCCTTGAAGTTCGAACTCCGAGCCGATCGGCAGCTGGATGCAGACCGGACGGCCGCCGACCTTGGTGCTGATCTCCTCGACGCAGCGGTAGAAGTCGGCGCCAATCTTGTCCATCTTGTTGACGAACACGACGCGGGGCACGCCGTACTTGTCGGCCTGGCGCCAGACCGTCTCGGTCTGCGGCTCGACGCCCTGGTTGCCATCGAGCACGCATACGGCGCCATCGAGCACGCGCAAGCTGCGCTCGACCTCGATGGTGAAGTCGACGTGGCCAGGCGTGTCGATGATGTTGAGGCGCTTGTCATGCCAGAACGTGGTGGTGGCGGCGGAAGTAATGGTGATGCCGCGCTCCTGCTCCTGCTCCATCCAGTCCATGGTCGCGGCGCCGTCGTGAACTTCGCCAATCTTATGGGACTTGCCGGAATAGTAGAGGATACGCTCCGTCGTCGTCGTCTTTCCGGCGTCGATGTGGGCCATGATGCCGAAATTACGGTAGTCTTCGATCGCGTGGCTGCGCGCCATGATCCTGATCCCGATTGCGTGGAGGACGGCTGCTTACCAGCGGTAGTGCGCAAACGCGCGGTTGGCTTCCGCCATGCGGTGCGTGTCTTCCCGCTTCTTCACCGCGGCCCCGCGGTTGTTGGAGGCGTCGAGAAGCTCGGCGGAGAGGCGGTCCACCATGGTCTTGTCGTTGCGGTCGCGCGCGGCGGAAATGATCCAGCGGATCGCCAGCGCCTGACGGCGGTCGGTGCGGACTTCGACCGGCACCTGGTAGGTCGCGCCGCCGACGCGGCGGGAACGGACCTCGACCGCCGGGGCGACGTTTTCGAGCGCCTGTTTGAAGACCGCCAGCGGATCACTCTTGGCCTTGGACTCGACGCTATCGAGGGCGCCATAGACAATTCGCTCGGCGACCGACTTCTTCCCCTCGTACATGATGGTGTTCATGAACTTCGCGACAACAATGTCGCCGAATTTGGCGTCGGGGATGATCTCACGCTTCTCAGCGCTGTGCCGGCGGGACATGGCCTGCTCCTAATCCTGAAACCTGATCACTTGGTCCGCTTGATCACTTCGGCCGCTTGGCGCCGTACTTCGAACGGCGCTGCTTGCGGTCCTTCACACCCTGCGTGTCGAGCACGCCGCGCAGGATGTGGTAACGCACGCCCGGCAGGTCCTTGACGCGGCCGCCGCGGATCATGACGACCGAGTGCTCCTGCAGGTTGTGGCCCTCGCCGGGGATGTAGCCGATGACCTCGAAGCCGTTGGTGAGGCGGACCTTGGCGACCTTGCGCAAAGCCGAGTTCGGCTTCTTCGGGGTCGTGGTGTAGACGCGCGTGCAAACGCCGCGCTTCTGCGGGCTCGCCTCGAGATGGCGGGCCTTCTCACGGTAGGTCTTCGGTTGCCGCGGCTTGCGGATCAACTGGCTAATCGTCGGCATGTCGAGCCCTTAACTTCTCGTTCCTTGGCGCCGGCCTCGCGGCCGGACGGAAATGCGTCGCTCATCGCCCACGCGCCGCTTCATGCAACGCGCGAAACCAACAGCGCCCCATGAACCCTCGTCCGGGTTCGGGCGCCGCCGAAAGCAGAGGATCACGGTCGACCCGCGATCATGCGAACAGACCCGGCCCCCAAGGACCGGAAATGGCTCGTCGTTGAGATCGTCAGTGTTTAGAACCGTTGGGTACCGGACGCGGCGTCCCGTACAGCGAAGCCCTACGACCTGCCGAAAGCGCGCGGAACATATTCAGAGCGCCAGTCACCGTCAATACCTTTTTTTCGGCGCTTCCCGCCGCGCGGCCATCGACCCCTCAAGACCGGCCGACTTCACTTGCCCTGGAGAGAGAGCGCCGAAAAAGAGAGGCGCCCCGCTGCCGCTCCCGACCGCCTCGAAGAGCGAAGCCGTCGACGACGAGAAGCGCCATCGACCGGCCCGGTGTCGACGCCGCCGACATTGTCGACGCGATCAAGACCGTGAACCTCGCTCAAGGCGCAGGCGGTCAAATCGCTGATGAATTGCTGTTGCACCCCGATAATTGGCCATATCACTAGTTCACATTGTTGCCCACGATTACCGACAGACTCCATATGATCGTTTGGAGGCCTAAGAGGAACCCGTCCATGACGCTCAGCGTCCTATATATCGGCGGCACCGGGCAGATCTCGGCGCCCTGCGTCGAGGCCTCGCTGGCCGCCGGCCATGACGTGACGATCCTGAACAGGAACAAGACTGCCCTTCCCTTGCCCAAGGGCGTCAAAACGCTGGTCGGCGATATGAACGGCTCCGCGTACCACGAACTCGGCGACAGGCGTTTCGACGTTGTCGCCCAATTCCGGCTCTACACGCCCGACCAGATGAAGCGAGACATCGCCACCTTCACGGGCAAGACCGGGCAGTACGTTTTCATCTCCTCGGCCTCCGTCTACGAGAAGCCGGTCCGCCACTACCTCATGACCGAGCGGACCCGGCTCGAGAACAAGTACTGGCAGTACAGTCGCGACAAGATCGCCTGCGAGCGGCTTCTGCGCGACCAGGACAGGCTCGCCTACACCATCGTTCGTCCGAGCCATACGGTGCGCACCGGCATGCCCATCCAGGTCGGCGATCCGGACGGCGCCATCCGGCGGATGATCTCCGGAAAGCCGGTGATCGTCGCCGGTGACGGTTCGTCGTTGTGGACGCTCACGCGTTCTGTGGACGTCGCGACGCCGTTCGTGCGCCTGCTCGGAAATTCGGCCGCGCTGAACGACGACTTTCACATCACCACGGATCGCGGGTTCACCTGGAACCAGATCCACGAGGCGATCGCGCGCGGGTTCGGCGTCGATGCGATCCATGCGCATGTGCCGACGGAGACGCTTGTCCGCTTCAACGCTGAGTGGGCCGGTCCGATGCTTGGTGACAAGACCTGGTCGGCGCTGTTCGACAATTCCAAGGTGAAGCGCGTGGCCGGGCCGTTCGAGGCTTCTGAGGACATCGACGAGATCCTTCACGACTCGGTCCTGCATGCGAAAGAGCGATTGAAGGCGCCGGCGCCGGCCCTATCCGACGAGGATCGTCTGATCGACCGGATCATCGCCGCACAAGACGGAATGCGTCCGTAAGCGCGCGATTGCGCGCCGAGATCGCAAAGCGGATCGCTGCGCTTGGCGACCGGTGAATGGCGGCGTCAGACTTGAACCCGCCGCCGCGGAGCGAACTCACGCCACGCGGCGACGCGCGCGTTTCTCAAGGAGAGACGTCCATCGATTCCAAGGGCCGCCGGCCCGCAGCGGAATCGGTGCGTAGGTAGTAGCGGCGCCAGAGCCGCCCGAGCCATAGCGCGAACCTCTCCAGATAGATGAAGACGACGGGCGTCGTGTAGAGGGTCAGGGCCTGGCTGACGATCAGGCCGCCGACGATGGTGATGCCGAGCGGATGGCGCAGTTCCGAGCCTTCGCCCGAGCCGAAGGCCAGCGGAAGGGCGCCGCCGATCGCCGCGCAGGTCGTCATCATGATCGGGCGGAAACGCAAAAGGCAGGCCTCCTCGATCGCCTCGCGCGCGTTGGCGCCGCGCCGCTGCGCCTCGAGGGCGAAATCGATCATCATGATCGCGTTCTTCTTCACGATGCCGATCAAGAGCAGTACGCCGATCGCCGCGATGACGGTGAACGGCGTGTCGAACCACCACAGCGCCAGCGCCGCGCCGACGCTGGCCGAGAATAGGGTGGAAAGAATCGTGATCGGATGGATCAGGCTCTCGTAAAGAATGCCGAGCACGATATAGATCGTCAGCAGCGCGCCGCCGAACAGCATCGGCATGCTCGACTGCGACTGCTGGTAAGTCGCAGCGGTGCCGGCGAAGGCGCCGCCCACGCTGGACGGCATGCCGATGTCGCGGATCGTATTCTCGATCTCCGTCTGCGCCTCGCTCAGCGTGTGGCCCGGCGCGAGGTTGAACGAAATGGTCGAGGCTGCGAACAGGCCCTGATGATTGACGCTGAGCGGCGTATGGCCCGGCTCGTAATGGGCGAAGGCGGATAGCGGGACCATCGTCTCGACCGAGGACGACACCGCCGACCCGGTTGACGCGCTCGAGTGGCCGCTCGCCGCGAGCGCATTGGTGGCGAGATTGCGGGCGGCGTCCCCCGCGATCGACGCCGCCGTGCTCTGCGTCCCGGTGCTTGATCTACAGAGTCCCTTGGAGAGGCCGGTCGTCTGGGTGCCGGTCGGATTGGCGCCGGCGGTCGAGACATAGAGATTGTCGAGGGTGCGCGGGTCCTGCCAGTAGCGCGGGGCGACCTCCATCACGACATGATATTGGTTTTGAGCGCTGTAGATCACCGACACCTGTCGCTGGCCGAAGGCGTCGTAGAGCGTGTTGTCGATCGCGCTCAACGTCAGCCCGAGACGCATCGCCGTGTCACGATCGATGACGATGTCGGTCTCGAGCCCGCCCTGCTGCTGGTCGGAATTGACGTCCTTGACGATGTCGCTCTTCATCAGCGCTTCGGTCAGCTTCGGCGCCCATTTGTAGAGATCCGCTGTGTTGTCGGAGAGCAGTGTGTACTGGTAGGTCGCGTTGCTCTGCCGGCCGCCTGTCCTGAGATCCGACACCGCGATCATGAAAAGGTGCGCGCCTGCCACCCGGGAGAGCTTGCCGCGCAGCCGGTTGACCACGGCGTCCGCGGTGACTCGCCGCTCGGCATAGGGCTTCAGCGATGAGTAGATGAAGCCAGAGTTTGTCTGCCGGCCGCCTGTGAACCCAACGACGTGGGCGACCGCTGGGTCCTCCTGCACGATCGTCTGTAGTTCGGTGAATTTCTCCTTCATCGCCTGGAACGAGATGCTTTGGTCGGCCTGGATCGCGCCGATGATCAGTCCCGTGTCCTGAACCGGAAACAATCCGTAATTGATGTGGTAGCGGAAGAGGTCGTAGTTGAGCCAGATCGTGGCAAGGAGCGTCACGGCCACGAGCGCCGGATGGCGGAGCGCCACGCGAAGCGTGCCGCGATAGAACCCAAGCGCCGCGTCGAAAGCGCGCTCCGAGGCCTGATAAAGGCGGCCATGGCGGCGCGTGGCTTCGCGCGGCAGGATAAGGGCGCACATCATCGGCGTCGTTGTCAGCGAGACGACCAGAGAGATCAGCACCGCCGCGGTCAGGGTCAGCGCAAACTCGCTGAACAATCGTCCGACGATGCCGCCGAAAAAGATCAACGGCGCGAACACCGCGATCAGCGACAGCGAGATTGACAGGACGGTGAAGCCGACCTCGCTGGCGCCCAGAATCGCCGCCTCGAGGCGCGGCATGCCCGCTTCGAGATGCCGGGAGACGTTCTCGAGGACGACGATCGCGTCGTCGACGACGAAGCCGGTCGAGATCGTCAGCGCCATCAGCGAAAGGTTGTCGAGGCTGAAGCCGGCGAGATACATCACGCCGAACGTGCCGATGATCGATGTCGGCACGGCGACGCTCGGGATCGCCGCGGCCCTGACGCTGCGCAGGAAGGCGAACACAACCAGAATAACCAGGACCACCGCGACGATCAGCGTCTTCTGGGTGTCGGCGAGCGACTGCCGGATCGTTTTCGAGCGGTCGACCGCGACAGTCAGATCGACGTCGCCCGGGAGCGACGCGATCAGCCGGGGCAACTCGGCCTTCACGGCGTCGACGACGTCGATGATATTGGCGCCAGGCTGCCGTGAGATGACCACCGCCACGCCTGGCTTGCCGTCGACGAGACCGGCGTTGCGCAGATCCTCGACCGAATCGATGACCTCGGCGACGTCCGACAGCTTGACCGGCGCGTTGTTGCGGTAGGCGATCACCAGATCGCGGTATTGCGCCGCCTTGGTCGCCTGGTCGTTGGCGTAGATCTGGTAGTGGGTCTCGCTGTCCTCGATCGCGCCCTTAGGGCTGTTGGCGTTGGCGGAAGCAAGCGCGGCGCGGATGTCTTCGAGGCCGATCCCGTAGCGGAAGACCACGGTCGGATTGATCTCGACCCGGACCGCCGGCAGGGCTGAGCCCGAAACGTCGACCTCGCCCACACCCGGCAGTTGCGACAGACGCTGCTGCAGGACGTTGGAGGCGATGTCGTAGAGCTGCCCGGCCGTATGGGCGGACGAGGTCATGGCGACGACCATGATCGGCGCGTCCGCCGGATTGACCTTATGATATGAAGGATTCTGGCGCAGGCTGGTCGGCAGATCCGCGCGCGCGGCGACGATCGCCGCCTGAACGTCACGCGCCGCGCCGTCGATGTCGCGGTCGAGGCCGAACTGGAGGGTAATGCGGGTCGAGCCTTGAGTGCTCTGCGACGTCATTTCGTTGACGTCGGCGACCTGGCCGAGATGCCGCTCCAGCGGCGCAGCAACCGACGTCGCCATCGTGTCCGGGCTCGCGCCCGGTATGTTGGCCTGCACCGAGACGATCGGAAAGTCGATCTGGGGCAGAGGCGCGACGGGCAGCTGCCGGTAACCGAGCAGCCCCGCGAGCACGATGCCGATGGTCAGCAGCGTCGTCGCCACCGGCCGCCGGATGAAGATCTCAGAGAAGCGGTTTTTCACGTCGGCTCCGCCGCGAGCGTAGAAGCGGTCGCGCCGAGCCCGAACCGTTGCCCAAGCCGTTCGAAGAAGAGATAGATGACCGGCGTCGTATAGAGCGTCAGCACCTGGCTGAAGGCGAGGCCGCCGACGATCGCGAGGCCAAGCGGATGGCGGAGTTCCGAACCGACGCCGGTACCGAGCATCAAAGGCAGCGCGCCGAAGATTGCGGCGACCGTCGTCATCAGGATCGGCCTCAGGCGCAACAGGCACGCCTGGTAGATCGCCTCGCGCGGAGACAGCCCCTCGTTCCGCTGCGCATCGAGGGCGAAGTCGATCATCATGATCGCGTTCTTCTTGACGATGCCGATCAAGAGCACGATGCCAATCACGCCGATGATGTCGAGCCCGGCCCCGGCGATTTCGAGCGTGACCAGCGCGCCGATGCCGGCAGACGGCAGCGTCGTCAAGATCGTGATCGGATGGATGAAGCTCTCGTAGAGCACGCCGAGCACGATATACATAGCGGCGATCGCCGCCGCGAGCAGAAACACCTCGTTCGACAGCGCCGATTGGAAGGCCTGCGCCGCGCCCTGGTAGCTGACGGCGAAGCTCGCCGGAAGGCCGATGTCGGTCAACGCCGCATTGATCTCGTCGACCGCGGCGCCGAGCGAAGCGCCCGGCGCCAGGTTGAAGGAGAGGGTCGTCACCGGGAACTGCTTCAAGTGCGAGATCTGCAGCGGCGACGGCTTGACGACGAAGTTCGCGACCGCATTCAGTGGCGTCTGACCCGAGGTCGAGGCGGACGAGGGCAAGTAGAGATTGTCCAGCGAGTTCGAGCGAGCGCGCCATCTTCGGATCGATGTCGAGGATGACCCGGTACTGATTACTCTGGGTGAAGATCGTGGAGATGATGCGCTGGCCGTAGGCGTCGTAAAGCGCATTGTCGACGATCGCCGGCGTAATGCCGAAGCGGGCGGCGTTGCCGCGGTCGAGATCGACCAGCACCGAGCGTCCGTTCGGCTGCAGGTCGCTCGCCACATCGACGATCGAGGTAACCTTGGCGAGCCGCGCGAGGACCTTCGGCGTCCATTCCTGCAACAGCGCCAGCTCCTGGTTCTCCAGCGTGAACTGATATTGCGTCGCGCTGACCGCGGTGTCGATCGTCAGATCCTGCACGGGCTGCATGAAGAGCGAAATACCCGGCACGCTGGCGGTCTCCTGCTGCAGGCGCCGGATAACCTCGCTCACCGTCGATCTGCGCTCGCCCTCGGGCTTGAGATTGATCAGGAAGCGGCCTGAGTTCAGCGTGACGTTGGAGCCGTCGACGCCGATGAACGACGAGAGGCTCGCGACGTCCGGGTCGGCGAGGATCGCCTTGGCGAGCGCCTGCTGCTGGTTCGCCATGCGCTCGAAGGAGACATCCTGCGAGGACTGGGTGACGCCCTGGATGACGCCCGTGTCCTGGATGGGAAAAAACCCCTTGGGGATCGTCGCATAGAGATAGCCGGTCAGCAGGAAGGTGCCAAGCGCGACGAGGAGTGTGATCCCTTGATGGTCAAGGACGACGCGCAGGGTTGAAGCGTAGAAGCGCGTCAGCGCCTGGAAGAGCCGTCCGCCGCTTGCTTCGCCCCCGCCGGTGGGTCTGAGGATCTTGGCGCAAAGCATCGGCACGAGCGTCAGCGAGACGAACGCCGAAATGACGATGGTCGCCGCCAGCGTGATGGCGAATTCGTGGAAGAGGCGCCCGACGACGTCGCCCATGAACAGGAGCGGGATCAAGACCGCGATCAGCGACACGGTCAGCGAGATGATGGTGAAGCCGATCTGGGCCGAGCCCTTCACCGCCGCTTCATAGGGGCTGTCGCCCGCCTCGAGATAGCGGGCGATGTTCTCGATCACGACGATCGCGTCGTCGACGACGAAGCCAGTCGCGACGGTCAGCGCCATCAGTGACAGATTGTCGAGGCTGAAGCCGAAGGCGTACATGATGGCGAGCGCGCCAACGAGCGACAGCGGAACGGACAGGCTCGGGATAATGGTCGCAGGAACGTTGCGCAGGAAGAGAAAGATCACCATCACGACAAGACCGACCGCAAGCGAGAGTTCGAACTCGACATCCTTGACCGAAGCCCGGATGGTGGTCGTACGGTCGGTCAGCGGCTTCAGCGTGATCCCGGCGGGAAGGCTCGCGCTCAAGGTCGGCAGCAGCGCCTTGACGCCGTCGGCGACCTGAATGACGTTCGCGCCCGGCTGGCGCTGGATGTTGACGATCAGCGCCGGCGTCTCGTCCATCCAGGCCGCAAGCCGGCTGTTCTCAGCCCCGATCTCGACCGTCGCCACGTCGGAGAGGAAGATCGGCGCGTTGTTGCGGTAGGCGACCACCGACCTAAGGTAGTCCTTGGGGTCGCGGATCTGGTCGTTGGCGTTGATCGTCGACGACTGCGTCGGTCCGTCGAAGCCGCCCTTGGGCATATTGACGTTGAGATTGGCGATGGTGGTGCGCAGGTCGTCGAGATTGACGCCATAGGCCGCGAGCGCCAGCGGATTGGCGTGGATGCGCACCGCGGGACGCTGGCCGCCGGAAACCGTCACGAGCCCGACGCCCGGCAGTTGCGAGAGCTTCGGAACGATCCGGCCCTCGATGATGTCCTCGACTTCGGTCAGCTTCATTGTGCTGGAGGCCACGCCGAGCGTCAGGATCGGCGCATCGGCCGGGTTCACCTTGGAGTAGATTGGTGGGGCGGGAAGGTCGGCGGGCAGCAGGTTGCCAGCGGCGTTGATCGCCGCCTGCACTTCCTGCTCGGCGATGTCGAGGCCGATCTCGAGGCCGAACCGCAGGGTGATGACCGACGAGCCCGCCGAGCTCGCCGACATCATCTGGCTGAGGCTGGCCATCTGGCCGAACTGGCGCTCAAGCGGCGCGGTGACGGCCGACGTCATCACCTCGGGGCTCGCGCCGGGATAGAACGTCTGGACCTGGATGGTCGGGTAATCGACCTCCGGCAACGCCGACAGCGGCAGGAAACGGTATGCCGCCAGCCCGACGAGCAGAATGGCGATCATGATCAGGCTGGTGGCGACCGGCCTGTCGATGAAGAGGCGGGAGGGATTCAACGGCGGTTGGCCTTTTGGCTCATCGTCCCGGGCTGGCGGCCGCCGCGGCGGCCGAAAGTTGCGCAAGACATCCGCGGGCTTCCCCAGCGCTCGCTTGCGCTGTCTCCTGCTGAATCGTTCCCGCCTTGACGAGCTCGGCGACCTTCCCCCTTACAAACGTCCGCGGATCCGCGGCAGACGCGAACCCAGGCGCCGCGGCCGCGTAGATCGCCTTCGCCTCGGGGGAAAGACCCTTCGCGCAATCGTCGGCCCCGCCGGCAACCTTCTTCGCTGCGCCTCTGGCGGCGCCCTCGCCCGACGCCGCCGCAACTGCGTCGCCGGCGCCGCCCACGACCCTGACCTTGGCGCTGTCGCGCAGCCGGTCGACGCCGTCGATCACGACCTTATCGCCAGCGGCCAGGCCCGAGGTGATCGCGGTCGACTTGCCTTCGGTTGGTCCCGTGACGACGTCGCGCTTCTTGACTGTGTCGTCGGCGTCGAGGAGATAGACGAAATGGCCCGACGGCCCGACCTGGACGGCGGCGTTGGGCGCCAGCGCGACTCCCTTCAGCGTGTCGATCAGGAGGCGAACGTTGACGAACTGCTGCGGGAAGAGAACGCCTTTGGGGTTGGCGAAGGTGGCGCGCATCTTGATTGTGCCAGTGGTGATGTCGACCTGGCTGTCGTAGGCGGTCAGCGTCCCCTCGGCGAGCTTTTCGACGTTGGCGCGGTTGAAGGCGGTGACGGGGATGGTCGCGCCGGAATTCAGGCGCTCGGCGATGCGCGGCAGATTGTCCTCCGCGGTCGTGAAAATGACGCTGATCGGATTGAGCTTGGTGACGACGACGATGCCTGTGGCGTCCGACGGCTGCAGATAGTTGCCCGGGTCCTCAAACCGGATGCCGACGCGGCCGTCGGTCGGCGATACGATGTGCGTATAGTTCAGATTGAGCTGCGCCGTCTGGACCGCCGCCTCATCGGACTTGATCGCCGCCTTGTCCTGCGCGACCAGCGCCTGCTGATCGGCGACCGTCTGCTGGGCGATCGAATCCTGCTTGATCAGCGCCTCGTACCGTTCGAGGTTGGTCTCGGCCTGGGCGAGCAGCGCCTGGTCCTTGGCGAGCTGACCCTGCGCCTGGGCGAGCGCGGCCTGATAGGGCCTGGGGTCGATCTGGGCGAGGAAGTCGCCCTTCTTGACCATCTGGCCTTCGGTAAAGCCCAACTCCATCAGCGTGCCAGCGATCTGGGTGCGGATCGTTACCGTCTCGAACGGGGTGACGGTGCCCAGCGCATCGAGCGTGATCGGCATGTCGCCAAGGGCGACCGGTGCGACCCGCACGGTCTGCGTCGCCCCCTCGGACCGTGCGGACTTGACGCTCTCGCTCGGCGGCGCGCCGGACTTCTCGAATTTCTGCCACACGACCAGCGCCGCAGCCACAAGCACGACAATGACCGCGATCCGGCCGATAGGGCTGCGCCGTCGCGGCTGCGGCGCTTCCGGTTCGTTTCCAGGGGCGGGCGTCTGCGGCGCCGGAATCGTGGCCGGCCTAATGCGCTCGGCCACCTCCGGCTTGAACACTTCGTTCATGCGCTACCTCAGTCGGGCTCCCCAGTTGCACACGAGAAGAGGCGTGACAAATCAACCCCACGTGTCCGAGCGCGCCGCGCGTATATTGTATCCTGTCTTGAGATGGCGACATGGGCGTGCATGGCGGCGAAAACAAGGTGTTGCAATCGGGGCGGAGCTAGGCCATAAGCCCCGTCACGAACGGCGACGCCGTTCCCCGGATGCGGGTGTAGCTCAGGGGTAGAGCACAACCTTGCCAAGGTTGGGGTCGAGGGTTCGAATCCCTTCGCCCGCTCCATTTCCTACGACATGTCAAAGTGTTACGAGGGGCCGCCGCTTGGCGGCTCCGCGCCTTTCGGGCGTTGGGCGGCGGCGTTCCGGCCGCTCGCAATGGGACCGCTCGGCGGAGCGTGTCGGGACGGACGGTCTCCGAGCGCTCCAGCAACAGCATGAACTTCATCAAGCTTCATAAAACTTCACATGCCGGCGGAACTCCTAACCTTCAGGTGCGGACGACATGAAAAGACCTCTTTAGCTTCCAGCCGAGGCGAAGGTTGAATTCTTTCGTCTGAGGTTCTGTTGGTTCTCACTTCGCTTTCGCCTGCTTTTCGCGGCCAAGCGCACTATCCGCCGGCATGCGCGCCGCGATCCGCCGGATGAAACGGGCGCAGACGTCCGGCTGGGTGACCGGCAGCATATGGCCGCCGTCGACGAGTTCGAGGTCGAGCGACGGAAGGGTCTGCTTCACCGCCTCGCCCTGCGCGCGCCAATCGAGGATGTGATCCTGACGCCCATAGAGAATCCCGACCGGCACGGCCAGCGAGGCGTAGCGCTGCGGCATCGCTTCGATGGCGCGGTCGCCGTCGAGACCGTCGACGAGTTCAGTCGAGGTGACGTAAATGTTGCTGGGCCTCAGGGCGAGCAGCCCGCCGCCGGCTGCGCCGAAATCGGCCGGCGCGGGCTCGGGCGCGAAAGCCGCGCGGAAGAACAGGAAGCGGGCGACGAGCGCGGCCGGCCCCGCGACCGTCCAGGCGAAGAGACGACGCATGAGCGGCGAGCGGATGGCGAGCGACCGGAACAGGGCCGGCGCCTTTTCGATCGGATGCGTCGCCGGCGCGATCAGCGCGAGGGCGCCGACGCAGTCGGGCTCGTCGAGCGCGAGCGCCAGCGCGACCGCGCCGCCGAGCGAATGGCCGACGATCAGCGGCTTTCCGAGATTCAGGACCCGAATGGCGCGGGCCAGGATCACCGCCTGTTCGCCGATCCCGCCGGAGACAGGCGGGGAATAGCCGGAGCCCGGCCGGTCGAAGGCGATCACACGGAAGTCGTCCGCCAGCCGGCCGACGAGCGAATGGGCGAAATGACCGATCTGGCCGCCGAGCCCGTGGATGAGAACGACTGGCGGGCCCTGGCCCCGGTCGAGAACGTGCAGCCGAGCCCCCTCGACCTCGAGAAACGCGCCCTGCGGCGGCGCCAGCCGCTCGATTCGCCTCACGGCGACAACGGACAGCGCCGCCAACGCGACCTCGAGCGTGGCCAGGATCGCCAGCCCCTCAAGCAGCCCGCGCACGATTCCGTTCACCTACCCGCCCCTCCGACTCGCTAAGGCGCCAACCGCGCCAATGCCGGGAGACGACCGGCGCCGCGGGCTTGCCCGGCCCAACCGGCGCCCCTCAAGGCATTTCGCCCCAGGGCTTTCCCCCCTAAAGCTTGCAATTTGCGGCCTTCTGCCGCGTTGCGGGTTCGTTGATCCGCCCCCCGGCGTCCGCTAAGGTTCGCTCAACGCGCTGGGAGAGGAAACGAAATGAGTTCTTGCGAACATTCTTGTGCATGTCGACTTAAAACCGCGGACGGCGGCTCGCCTGGCGCTCGCGGTCCGGATCGCCGAGCGCAGCGGCGCGCGTCTCATGGCCGTGTTCGCCGAAAAGGCAGCGGCCCATCAGGTCGGAACAGTCGCGACTTGGCCGAGCCCGCAGTACGGCGAGGCGCTGGAATCCGCCCGCGGCGCCTACGCGGCGGCGACGACGGCGCTTGGCGATCGCGCCGGATTCTTCGATCTCAACCGAGGCAGCGACGCCGAAATTGCGCGGCGCCTCGTGGAGATGGCGCGGATTTACGATCTCGTGATTCTGGGCCAGAGCCACGACGCCGAGCCGGTCCCGGCCAGGCTCCCCGAGCAGACAATTCACGAGAGCGGCCGTCCGGTCCTTGTCGTCCCCTACGTCGGCAATTACCCGGATGTCGGCGAGAGACCCCTGTTCGCCTGGCACAACTCGCGCGGCGCCGCGCGCGCCGCCTTCGACGTGCTGCCCCTGCTCGCCAAGGACTGCGACGCGCTGATCGTCGAGGTCGCGCGCAAGAACGAGCCGCGCGACGAGTTCGCCACCCATCTGATCGACAATCTCGCGCGCCACAGCGTCAAGGCGCGTTACCAGCATTTCGTCGTCGACGAGATCGCGGTGATGGACACGCTGCTCAGCGCCGTTTCCGACCACGCCGCCGACATCCTGGCGATCGGCGCGTTCGACCAGGGCACGCAGTCGCTGCTCGGTCACGGCGCCGGAACGCGCCACGTCCTCGCCCACATGACCGCGCCGGTGCTGTTCTCGCACTGAGGACAGTCGCCGCACGTTGGCCCGATGAAAAGGCGAATTGCGCCTTATTGCAGTCGACCGCACGTGGCGACGGCCCCGCGATGGTCAGATATCTAATAATTTTAGCGCGAATAATCCTTTACCGCCCGGTCCGGCAGATCGAAACTGAGAGACTGGGAGCAAAGCGTCGAGTCGGACGCGCAGGCGTCCTGGCGCGCGCGTCTCGGGAGGGTGAGCCATGAATATCGGGGTCAACACTTGGGTCTGGACATCGCCATTCAGCACGAAGGAATTCCACCTCATCCCAAAGGTAAAAGATATGGGGTTCGACGTTCTGGAGGTCGCGCTCGAGGACGCCTCGATAATCGACGCCAAACTCCTGCGGAAGATGACGGAGGATAACGGCCTCTCGGTGACGGTGTGCGGCGCTTTCGGACCGAGCCGCGATATCTCGAGCGAGGATCCGGCGATCCGGAAGAATGGCGCCGACTACATCCGCGAGAGCATTCGGTTTACGGAGCAGGTGGCGGCGCATGTGTTTGCGGGACCGGTGTATTCGGCGGTCGGCAAAACCCGTTTGGTTCCCGAAGAGCAGAAGAAGCGGGAATGGGCATGGTGCGTCGAAAATCTGCGCGAGGTCGGCGCGGCTGCGACCGACGCGGGCGTCACCATCGGCATCGAACCCCTGAACCGTTTCGAGACCGACATGATCAATCTGGCGGAACAGGCGGTCAAGCTGGTACGGGACGTCGCCAGTCCAGCCTACAAATTCATATCGACACGTTCCACGGCAACATCGAAGAGAAGAGCCTTCCGGAAACGATCCGCAAGCTCGGCAAGGGCATGCTTTGCCATTTCCACGCCTGCGAGAACGACCGCGGCATTCCCGGCACCGGACACCAGGACTGGACCGGAATTCGCGACGCGCTGCGCGAGGTCGAGTACGATGGCGCGGCGGTGATGAGTTTTTCATCCCCGGCACCATCGAGATCGCAAAAGCGGCGTCGATCTGGCGGCCGCTGGGGCCGTCGCAGGACGAGTTGGCGAGGCAAGGAGCGCGCTTCCTCCGCGGGCTGCTCGGATGATGCCCGGGGTGATGCGTACTGCGATCAAGGCCTTGGCCGGACAGGAGCGCCAGTTCTGACTCCGCGAAGTCGAGCTGGCGTATAGCGAAGATTCCGCGACCACGATGTCGTCCTCGCGGACGACCGGCCGCTGTCAGGGCTGACTTCGTGTCCGGAGCTTGACGATCTCGGAGGCGATCTGCGAAAGCGGTACAATCTTGTCGGCCGCGCCGAGCGCGATCGCCTCCTTCGGCATGCCGAAAACGATGCACGACTCCTCGTTTTGGGCGACTGTCGCGGCACCCGCCTTCTTCATTTCCAGCAGGCCCCTTGCGCCGTCGTCGCCCATCCCGGTCATAATGATCCCGACCGCGTTCGGGCCCGCGTATTGCGCGGCGGAGCGGAAGAGCACGTCGACCGAGGGGCGATGGCGCGAGACGAGCGGTCCGTCCTTGACGGCGACGTGATAGCGCGCGCCGCTGCGGTGCAGAAGGGTGTGGCGATTGCCCGGCGCGATGAGCGCCCTGCCGGAGATCACCGGATCGCCGTCCTCGGCCTCCTTGACGTCGATCTGGCAAAGTCCGTCGAGGCGCTTGGCGAAGGCGGCGGTGAATTGCTCCGGCATATGCTGGACGATGACCATGCCAGGGCTATCGGGCGGCAGCGACACCAGCACCTCCCGCAGCGACTCGGTTCCGCCCGTGGACGCGCCGATGCAGACCACCTGTTCGGTCGTGCGCGACAGCGAGCGCGTCGGCACTGGCGGCGGCATCATGACGTCGGCCGTCAGCTTCTTCTGTGTCTCGCCGCCGTGCGAGCGTTTGCGCAGCGAAGCGCGCGCCGCAGCTCGCACCGCGTCGGCGATGCGAATGCGCGATTCGGCGAGGAATTGCCTGGTGTCGAGGCGCGGCTTCTGAATCACCTCGACCGCCCCGGCCTCGAGCGCCTCAAACAGAAGGTTCGAACCCGGCTCGAGCAGAGTCGAGCACAGGACGCACGGAATCGGTCGCTGCGCCATCAGCTTGCGCAGGAAAGTGATGCCGTCCATACGCGGCATCTCGACGTCGAGGATGATGACGTCGGGAATTTCCGCTTGGATGCGCTGCGCCGCGACGAACGGATCGTCGCCGTCGCCATGACTTCAAGATCGGGCGTGTCGGCGATGATGGACGACAGACTTTGCCGCACAGACGCCGAATTGTCGACGATCAAGACCCGGATTTTTTTCGCCTCGCCGTTCACGTTCGCCCCCCTCTAAGCGACGCGGCGAAAAGCGGTGCGCCACCTGGCGCAGCTCCGACCGGCAGTTGCCGGCCCCGGATTCAGAGTGTCCCAGATCAAATGGCCTCCGGTGCGCAAGCGGGCACCAGCCGTTGCATGACGGCGTCCTGGGTCGCCCTGGTGAAGTATATCAGAACGTTGCGGCAGAAGATGACGTCGAAGTCGTTGTCGACGGTGTATTGCGCATCCATAAGGTTGAGGCGCTCGAAGCGGACCAACCGCCTCAGCCGGGACGACGCGGACCTCGCGGCGACGCGCGTCGCGCGCGGCCATGAGGTAACGGTCGCGCAACGCGCGTGGGACGGGATCGACGAACGAGCTGGGATAGATCGCGCGGCGGGCCTCGGCGATGACGCCGCGGCTGATGTCGGTGCCAAGCACGGAGAACGCCCGCGAGCCCAGGCCGAGCGTCTCCGCCGCCACCATCGCAATCGTATAGGCCTCCGCGCCGTTCGACGCCGCTGCGCTCCAGAACTTGAGCGAGTCGCGGCCGCTCCGCTGCTGCAGCGCTATCGGGATCGCATGCTCACGCAGGAAGGCGAAATGGGCCGGCTCGCGAAAGAAGTCGGTCTTGTTAGTCGTCGCGCCGTCGACGACGTGGTCGAACTCCTCCTCGAGCCGACCGTCCTCGAAGATCGCGTTTCCGTATTCCGTCAGATTGGCGAGACCGAGCGCGCGGACACGCCGGCGCAGGCGGCCTTCCAGCATCACGCGTTTGTTCATCGGCAGCTGAATGCCGGTATGCGTCTCGACAAGTCTGGCGAGCGTCACGAAGTGCTTCTCGCGCATGCTGTCGTCGATGTCGGCGCCGCTCAAGCCAGGTTCACGCGACAAGAACTCCGCTACAAGAGAGGCGCTTTTGCGCTGTTACTAGGCGGCGAGGGGCGCGCCGGTGGTGGAAAAACGTTCGCCTCGATCAACCGATCGAGGTCGAGCACGATCACGAACGCGCCATTTTCGCGGCCGACGCCGACGACGAATTCGGCGCGCCAGCGCGAGCCGATCGACGGCGGCGGCTCGAGCGCCGCCCCCGACAGATCGCTGACCGCGAACACGCAATCCGCCACCAGGCCGACCCCAAGACTTTGCCCTCGACGGCGGCGTCGACCACAATGATGCGGGTCCGGTTCGTCGCCTCGGTCGGCGGGAAACCGAACTTGGCGCGCAGATCAACCACCAGCAAGCCAGCGCGCGGACGTCAGTAGCCGGACGCAGGGCGGCGCGTGCGGCAGACGCGAGATCGGGCGCATATCGAGGATTTCCCGCACGTGTTCGATCGGTAACGCGAACCGCTCACGGTCGACGCCGAAGGTCAGATATTGACTCGTCTCAGCCATGATTGTCGTTCCATTCGCCCTACAAATGGAGGGGGGAAGGGCGCGCCCGGCGCTCTTCCGGATGAGGTCAAGCCCGCCGGAACTCGACGTCTTCGTCGTCTCCGCCCGTGTCCAGGTCGAGGGCGAAGCCCTTGCCCGAGGCGGCCGCCTTCTTGACAGTAGCGCTCTGGCCGACGCGCTCTTTACCGAGCCGTGCGCGCCAAGCCCGACCGCGACGCGATGACGATGGGCGTCCTTGCCGCGCATCGAAGCCGCTTTGCTCTTGAGCTGAGACACCGCCGTATCCACGCCAATCGCCTTGGCGGGGCTCCGCCCGGGCTCCCCTTCGACGCGGAAGAAAGCGATGCTGTGCTGACGCTGCTCGGCCTGTGCGCTCAGCGGCTCGGCGGTCGCTGAGATTCCTCCGCCACCGCCGCATTCTGTTGCGTCACCTGGTCGAGCTGCTGGATCGCCTGGTTGATCTGCGTCGCGCCCACGTCCTGCTCGCGGCTCGCGGCGCTGATTTCGGCGACGAGTTCGGCGGTTCGCTTGATGTCGGGCACCAGGCGAACGAGCATCTCGCCAGCCTCCTGCGCCGACCTCACCGTACCGGACGACAGCGTGCCGATCTCCGCCGCAGCGGCCTGGCTGCGTTCGGCGAGCTTGCGGACTTCCGAGGCGACCACTGCAAAGCCGCGGCCATACTCGCCGGCTCGCGCCGCTTCCACCGCCGCGTTGAGGGCAAGCAGATCGGTCTGGCGCGCGATCTCCTGGACAATGGTGATCTTCTCGGCGATCGTCTCCATCGCCTTGACCGCGCGGTTCACCGCCGAACCGCTCGCCTCCGCGTCCTGCGCCGACTGGCGCGCGATCTTCTCGGTCTGGCTGGCGTTATCCGAGTTCTGCTTGACGTTGGAGGCCATCTCTTCCATCGACGAGGAGGCTTGCTCGGTCGCCGAGGCCTGTTCGGTCGCGCCTTGCGACAAATTCTGGGCGGCCTCGCTGGACTGTTCGCTGCCCGTGGCCACCTGATCGGCGGTGGTCTGCACCTCTTTCGCGAAGCGAGACAGGTTGTCGACAAGATCGTTGATGCTGTTGATCAACGTGTTGAAGTCGCCGGCGTAGCTTTCCGTGATCTTGCCGGTCAGGTCACCCTGCGAGACGCCTCGATCATTTCGCCGGCGACATTCAGCGGCGTCACCACGGCTTCAAGCGTGTTGTTCAGGCCTTCAACGATCCGACGGTATTCGCCGTTGTGACGCCCTGCGTCGGCCCGCACCGACAGCTTGCCATCGACAACCGCCTTGACCAGGGTGTTGGCGTCGTCGACCACGGCGCCAAGGCTGGCTTTGAGCAGCATCAGCCATTCGTGAATCTGGTCCTTCGCCGAGGCCTTGTTCATCGTCGCCGTCATGTCGCCGTTTGCCATCGCGGTAATATAGGTGACGAGTTCCTTGAACCAGGCGATGCACGTATTCAGGTTGTTCTTGATGGTGTTGAAATCGCCGGCGTAGCTATCGGTGATCTCTGCCGGGATGACGCCCTTCGAAATCTGGTCGACATATTCGGCGGCGACGTTCAAGGGCCCGATCACCGCGTCGAGCGTTTTGTTCACGCCCTCGACGATCTTGCGATAGTCGCCCTGATGTTTGGTCACGTCTGCGCGCGTCGCCAAGCGACCCTCGACCGCCGCCGTCACCAGCGCGCCGGCGTCTGCCACCAGCGTAGTGATCGAACCGATGCAGGTGTTGAGCGCCGTGGACAGCGTTTCGAACGTCTTGCGAGCGTCCGCCGTGTCGGCGTCTCCCTGCCCGGTCTGAACCGAGCAGTCGGTGTTTCCCTGAGCCAAGCGACCAAGAGCCTCTACAAGTTTCGCCGTCTCGGCCGTCTGATAGTCCGAAACTTTCCGCGACAGACGCTCGGCGTTCTTCACCGCCGTCTGATCGCTCACAACCTCGAAGGCGCCGATGACCTTGTGGTCTTGTCCCGCATTGGAACGGCCGCGTAAGAAATATCGAGTTCCAGGCCCTTGCTCGGTCGCGCTACGGTTTCGGAATTCGCCCGGTTTTCGGTGCGCATGGCTTGGCTGCAGGCGCACTTTTCGGTCTTGCAATCGCCTGTCTTGAAATGGTCGTAGCATTTCGTGCCGACCACCTCCGCTGGACTCTTGCCGCCCACATGGGCGCCGGTGGCGTTCATGTACTGGACCGTGAAATCGCGATCGATGATCATCGCCGGCACCGGCATCGAGTCAGATGTTCGATCACTGAGTTCGAGCGTGTCGTTCACGCCCTGCACGACCTTGCGGAAGTCGCCCTGATGACGGCTGGCGTCGGCTCGCGTCGCCAGCTTGCCGTCCACCGCCGCCTTCGACAGCATGTTGGTGTCGGCCACCAGGGACTCGAGACTTTCCATCATCGTGATGATCGCAGGCACGAGTTCGTCGTTTTCGGACCGACGCGCGATCTTCTTGTACTCCGCAAGTTCCTCCAGGTTCCCCTGCGCGATGCTTCGCATCGTCGAAGTCACGTGACGAAATCGTCGCTGGACGACGTTGACGCCACGCGCCAAATCGGCAAAGATTCGTAGATAGTTTCCATCCACTTTTTTGCTGTGGTCGTTGTTGGCCATCCTTTGGACGACCTCCTCCGCCTCTCGCAAGCCGCTCAGCCCATCGATGCACTGATTCAGGTTGGTCTCGATGGCGTTGAAGTCGCCGTTGTAATTGTCGGTGATCTTCGCCGGGATCGCGCCCTTGAAGATCTGCTCGACACAGTTGGCGGCGACGTTCAACGGCGCGATCACCGTGTCGAGCATCTCGTTGACGCCCCTGATTGCGTCGCCGTAGGCCCCCGGGAACGCAGCGGCGTCGCCGCGCTTGGACAACAGCCCCTGTCGGCTTAACTCGGTCAGCTTCGCCAGTTCGGCCTGGAATTTCTGCAGCACCACGGCGATGCCGTTGACGTTCTGCTTCATTCGTTCGTGATCGCCTTGATAGGTCCTGTGGACCAGTTCATCGATTTTGCCGTGGGCGATCCGATCGAGGATGCGATTTCCCTCGCCGATCGGCAGCAACGCCGCGTCCAGGAGTTCGTTGACGGCGACAAGCATGGCTTGCGGCTCACCGCTTGCCGTGTTGACGTTAGCGCGGGCCGACAACGAGCCGGCGGCAATCGCCTGCGTGAGGCGCTGGACTTCCGCCAATTCGATACGACGTTGGGCGCTCGCGCTCCCCTTCATGATATTTGATAGTAGTGACATGCTGCACCTGTCTGTTTCGGTTTGCTTTGTACGGTTTCGTGCAAGTTTGGCGTAGCGTTCAGGTTTCGGGGTCAACGCGTTGAGCGCCTTAGCGAGGTCTACGACCTGCTCGTCTCGGTCGAACTCAAATCTGTTCCGGAGATAGACGTGGCTGGTCATTAAAAGGCGAAGGCAGCGCCGAAGACGTTGGCTTGACCGTAAACTGCATAT
>CAVYON010000068.1:0-11802 GCA_963770035.1 uncultured Alphaproteobacteria bacterium
GCGCGGGCGATATGGGTAGTTTCCGAGTTTGACGGCGCCCAGTCGCCGCGCCCTATTTGTTGATGCAGGTCGATACAATGAGCGCCGGGCGTCGCTTTGCTTCCGCGTTAAAGGAGAGAATCGGATACTCACATGACCCATGCCGCGCTGTCGCCTCTCATCGGGCGCGAGTTCGACGAATTCCTTGGCGCGCCGATCGGCGAGGATCGCAATGGAACGACGCTTAGCGTCCTTTCCGCGCTTGCTCGGCTCGACGTCGATCCCTGGCTTGAGGCCACGAGCCTGGCGCGAATGCCGAGGGAAGCGGCTGCCGAGCGATTGACCGCGCTAATCGACGCGCTTCCGCGCGAGCCGGCGAGCGCCATTCCGTCGCAGACCAGCGCTGCGGATCTCGTTGCGCTGTTGCCGAAGAGCAAGACTCCCAGTGTCCGTCCGTCGGCCAGTGCATTGGGGGCGACCGGCCTGCAACAGACGCAGATGCTCATCGGATTGACCGCCTTCGTCCTGATGATGCTCATCGGCTTTGCGATCTCGGCCCACTTTTCGCCCGCGCCCAAAATTGGCGCCATTCCGTTGGCGCCTCGCGCCGCCGACGCCACGATGGCGGCGCCGCCAAAGGCCAACCCCTGAGCTTTGAAAGTTCGGCAGCAGCGCTGGTCTCGCGGCTGCAAATACTCCACACACATCCAAAGCAGCCATGGCCCTAATATTTGGAACGCAGAAAGCCACAGGCGGTCGCCAGCGGCAGGCTCACCCGCCGCCTCATCCGCCCCCCACTGTCTCGGGCGAGGATGTCATCCTCATCGTGCGGACGCAGGACACTTGGAAGGGGCGGAATTGCTGCGCCCCTTAAGATTTGCGTCGAACCTCAGACCAACCTACGCGTCGTGCGGCTAGGCGATCAGTAATCCATTCCGCCCATGCCGCCCATGCCGCCGCCCGGCATGGCAGGCGCGTCGGGCTTCGGCCGCTCCGCCACCATTGCCTCGGTCGTGATCATGAGACCGGCGATCGACGCGGCGTCTTGTAGGGCGACCCGGACAACTTTCGCTGGATCGACGATACCGGCGCTCAGCATGTCGACATATTGCTCGGTCTGGGCGTCGTAGCCGTAGGTCTGGGACTTGTTTTCCAGGATCTTGCCGATGACGACCGAGCCTTCGACGCCGGCGTTCTCGACGATCTGGCGGGCCGGCGCCTCGAGCGCCCTCAGCACGATGCTGACGCCGGCCTGGACGTCGGCATTCTCGCCCTCGACCTTTCCGATGGCCGCCTTGGCGCGCAGGAGCGCGACCCCGCCGCCGGGAACGATACCTTCCTCGACCGCGGCCTTGGTCGCGTTCATGGCGTCGTCGACCCTGTCCTTTTTCTCCTTGACTTCGACCTCGGTCGAGCCGCCGACCCGTATGATCGCGACGCCGCCCGCGAGTTTGGCGAGACGCTCCTGCAGCTTCTCCTTGTCGTAGTCGGAGGTCGTGTCCTCGATCTGCGCCTTGATCTGCGTGATTCGCGCTTCGATCTCCGCCTTCTTTCCGGCGCCGTCGATGATCGTGGTGTTGTCCTTCTCGATCCGCACCCGCTTGGCTTTGCCCAGCATCTGAGGCGTCACGTTTTCGAGCTTTATGCCGAGGTCCTCGGCGATCAGGGTTCCGCCGCTGAGAATGGCGATGTCCTCGAGCATCGCCTTGCGGCGATCGCCGAAGCCGGGCGCCTTGACCGCCGCGACCTTGAGGCCGCCGCGCAGCTTGTTGACGACCAGGGTCGCCAGCGCCTCCCCGTCGATGTCCTCGGCGACGATCAGCAGCGGCTTGCCCGTTTGCACCACCGCCTCGAGAATCGGCAGCATCGCCTGCAGCGACGACAGTTTTTTCTCGTGCAAGAGGATGTAGGGCTCCTCGAGTTCGGCGACCATCTTCTCCGCATTGGTGATGAAGTAGGGAGAAAGATAACCGCGGTCGAACTGCATACCCTCGACGACGTCGAGTTCGGTCTCGAGGCTCTTGGCCTCCTCCACCGTGATGACGCCTTCGTTGCCGACCTTCTTCATCGCCTTGGCGATCATGTCGCCGATCGACTTGTCGCCATTCGCCGCAATCGTGCCGATCTGGGCAATTTCCTCCGACGACGCGACTTTCTTGGCCCGTTTTTCGATGTCCTTGACGACCGCGGCCACGGCGATGTCGATGCCGCGCTTCAGGTCCATCGGGTTCATGCCGGCCGCGACGAGCTTCAGCCCTTCCTTCATGATCGAGGCGGCCAGCACGGTCGCGGTCGTCGTGCCGTCGCCGGCCAGATCATTGGTCTTCGAGGCGACGTCGCGCACCAGCTGCGCGCCCATGTTCTCGAACTTGTCGGAAAGCTCGATCTCCTTGGCGACGGTGACGCCGTCCTTGGTGATGCGCGGCGCGCCATACGATTTGTCGAGAATGACATTGCGGCCCTTCGGACCCAGCGTCACTTTGACGGCGTTGTTGAGAATATCGACCCCGCGCAGCATTCGGTCGCGGGCGTCGCCGGAAAATCTTACATCTTTGGCTGACATGGATTTCAATTCCTAAAGTAAGAGGAGAGGGGACGCGGCGTTCAGGTCGCCTTCTTCTTCGCGGAGACGGCGCCTTCGATCACGCCCATGACGTCGGACTCCTTCATGATCAGGAGGTCCTCGCCGTCGATCTTGACTTCCGTGCCCGACCACTTGCCGAACAGGACTCGGTCGCCTGCCTTCAGTTCGAGCGGCTGAAGCTTGCCGCTCTCGTCGCGGGCGCCGGGTCCCACAGCGACGACTTCGCCCTCCTGCGGCTTCTCCTTGACAGTGTCGGGAATGATGATTCCACCCTTCGTCTTGTCCTCGCCTTCGATACGGCGGACGACGACGCGGTCGTGCAGCGGACGAAATTTCATGGAAAATCGCTTTCAGCTCGACTGCCGGACCGGCTCACGAGCAAAGGCTCCGGCTATCGGCGGCAATCCGACCCCACACACATGGCGACCCTTGGCACTCACCGCAAGAGAGTGCTAATGGCCCTCTCTGTTAAACAGTGGTATACTGTGTAACTAGGGTCGCTGGGCGACCGGTCGTTAAGGCGGCCCGCAAGCCTTTAAATCCGCTGAGCCCGGTCGATAAAAACGCTAATCCGTCCCTTGCCCCGGCTTTAGCGTTCACGCCCACCACGGCGACGTCCCGGTCTCGGTCAGGGCTTTTGAGCCCGAGCGAAGGAAAACCCGGAGGTGGTATCCGCGGCGCCTCTTGCGATGGAGCCATTTCGTGAGCTCTATCTGAGCGACCGGCCGAGATGGCTGCTAGTCGATCCGCTCGCACCCCACGCTCCCGATGCGACCCCACCGGCGCACAAGCGCGAAATCCTCGAAAAGCGTCGGTTCGATCGACAGGACGTAAAATCGGCCCATGTTTTTGGCTTGGTCGACCCGTTTGTTAGCGCCGTCTTAGATCCGGCACTATTCGGCGGCGGGACGCAAGCGCGGCAGTGGCGGCCAGCTGTTGATCATTGTTTGTTGCATTGAAGGATCGCAACCCCAACGCGATCGAGCATGCGGTCGTGCTCGCGGCCGTCAAGGATGTGAATCGGCTTCGAAGGCTGACCCCTCCGATTCCAACGGATGTTCCCCCGTCTGATGCGAGGCGTGCTCCCGATAAGAGGCTGAACTTATTTTGCTTTCCGGCGCTGTGGGAGGTTTTGCCTAGTGGCTACGCGGGCCGAGGCCAGGGGGAGCGCCGTGGGGATGGCGACGTCGGCTGCTTCGAACAGGCGGCGCACGTCGTCGCGCGGCGTAGGGACCTGATTGTAGGAAGGCCGACCGCCGACGCTCACCTCGATGAGGCAGAGGCTAGCGAGCCGGTCGAGAGCCTCCTGCACGGTCAGGTCGATGTCGCGCCATCGCCGGCGCAGCGCCTGCACCAGGAGATAGGCCAGCATGACCACGAGGGCGTGGCCGCGCGTGCGGTCCTCGTCGCGCAGGTAGACTGGCCGCATCTCCAGCTGCACGGTTTTCGAGTCGCGGAACGCCCATTCCACCCGGGCCAAGTCCTTGTAGCGGTCGTGCACGATGGTCTTGTCGACGGCGGTCTTAGGCAGATCGGTGCGCAGCGCGTAGCAGCCGTCGAGACGCGCGGCCTCCGCCAGGGCCGCTTCGTCCACCGCGACGACGACGCGCCGCTCCTCGTCCGCGACCGCGACGAACTTGTCGAGGCCGAGCGTCTCGCACCTGGCCTTCAGCCTGGCGATCTGCGTTTTCGCCGCCGCTTTCGGATGGTCGCGCAGATACGTGTTCGCCGTTTCGGCGGCGGCTCGCAGCGCCCCGAGCTTGTCGGCGCGCGAGGCGGCCAGCTCCTGGGCGCGCGCCGGGTTGCGCCGCAAAACGTAGCGCTCGCCGTCTGCGCCTTCGACCTCGGCCAGCGTATCCTCGAACAGGTCCATCTGCAGCACGCCGGCGGCGATGAGCCCGTCGATCTGCGCTCTGGTGATCGCGGTGATGTAATGGAAGCCGGCGGCGGCGATCTCGGCGCGTTGCGGGGCTTTGATCATGCCGCGGTCGCCGACGAAGGTGACCCGCTCGGCCCCGAACCGGGCGGCCGCCTTGCTCACCTGCGAGGAGAACGTCCTGACGTCGGACGTGTTGCCCTTGAAGACCTCGATCGACAGCGGGCGACCGTCGGCGTCGGCGAGGAGGCCGATCACGATCTGCCTTTTGCCCGACTTGCGATCGCGGTTGTAGCCGAACGCCGCGAGGGCGTTGTGCTCGCCTTCGAGGTATGTGCTGGTGACGTCGTAGAGGAAGACGTCGGGGGCCGAGGCCGCCTCTCTCCGGGCGAACAGCCGGCTCTCGATGTCGGCCTGATTGTCCGCCAGCCAGTCCAGATTGCCGTAGAGGTCGTCCTCGTCGAACCCGGTCATGCCGAGCGCCGCGCCGACCGCATGGCCGCCCGCGAGCCGCACCGCCGACAGGCGCGAGCCCTGGTCGAGCACGCGGGCGATGACCTGCCACAGCGCCCGCTTGCCTTGTCGGTCCGAGCCCAGGGCGGCGACGAGGCCGAGTTCGCGCGCCAACTGCGACAGAACCCAAACCGCCCCGACCGACGGCCCCTGCTTTAACTCCGGCCCGCCCTCGGCGGCGGACGCCAGGATGCGAGGCAGATCGCCCTTGTGCTTCAGCGCCAGCCGGATCGCCTCGACCTCCTCCGGCTTGCAATGGGTGAGATTGGCCAGCGTCCGATGCTTGACCTTGCCGTCCTCGCGATAGGTCTCGCGCAGCAGGTGGCGCTGGTAGGTCTTGCCGTTGACGCAGGTGGGCGAGCTGTCGACGAACATTATGGCTATGACATTACGCCTTCTCGCCTATAATGACAAGCCAAACATCTATATTTTAGTGGCTACACACGGCGCCGCAAAATTGCCGACAACCTATTGACCCACAAACACAAAAACGAAAAATCGCATCAAAAGAGGGGGGAGCATCCGTTCCAATTCATTCAATGGCTTGCGGTGCCGATCGGCATTCAGACCCCACGCCGAATGACATCATCTCAGCGTGACCGCCTATGTCGAGTGGGTGCTGGGCGCGTCGAGATCCGCCACGCTCGCATTTGTCGAAACCGAGAGCGACGCCACGACGGGCGCGCTTTTCGCACGCAACCCGGCGAATGTGCTGTTCGGTTCGCGTGTCGCTTTTGCCGACATGCGAGGCGCTCAAACCGATTGGACGGGCGATCGCCGGGAGTTCATAGGTCGCAACCGAACGCTCGCGAATCCGGCCGCACTCGCGAGCGCGACGCCGTTGTCCAAAACGGTGGGCGCGGCCCTGGACCCATGCGCCGCGATGCGCGTCAAGGTGGAATTGCCGCCAGGGAGTGTCGCCGAAGTCGTCGTCTTTCTGGGAGAGGCGGCAACGCGCGAGGACGCCAGCGCCGCCATCCTGACCTTTCGCGCCGCCGATCTCGACGCCTTGGAAGCGGACATCGCGCGCAACTGGGATGCGACCTTGGGGGCTATCGAGGTCAAAACTCCCGATCGCGCAATGGATCTTATGCTCAACGGCTGGCTCATCTACCAGACGCTCGCCTGCCGGATTTGGGCGCGCTCCGCCTTCTATCAGGCCAGCGGCGCCTACGGCTTTCGTGACCAATTGCAGGACGGCATGGCGCTCGCCGCTGCAAGACCCGATCTGACGCGCGAGCACCTCTTGCGCGCGGCCGCCCGACAGTTTGTCGAGGGCGACGTGCAGCACTGGTGGCTACCGCATTCCGGTCAAGGCGTCCGGACCCGTATTTCGGACGATCGCGCCTGGCTGGCCTATACCGTCGCCCAGTATGTCGAGACGACGCAAGACACCCTTGTGCTCGACGAATTGCTTCCTTTCATCGAGGGCGCGCAACTCGAAGCTAGCGAGACCGATCGCTTTTTTGAGCCGACGGTTTCTCAAACGAGCGTCACTCTCTTCGAACATTGCGCGGTTGCGCTCGATGCGAGTCTGGCGGTCGGCCTGCATGGGCCTCCGCTCATTGGCACAGGCGACTGGAACGACGGCATGAACCGCGTTGGAGAGAAGGGCGATGGCGAAAGCGTCTGGCTCGGCTGGTTCCTTCATGCGGCGCTTACAGCCTTCGCGCCGCTGGCGCTTGTGAACCGCTCCGGGTTTGCCGGAGGCTCCAACTCTTGAGAGGATGGAGCGATGGAAGGCAAGCAGAAGACGAGCAAGAGCTTTTCGCCGGAGGTTCGGGCTCGTGCGGTTCGGATGGTGCAGGAGCATCAGGACGAGCACGCATCGCAATGGGCGGCGATGTCGTCGATTGCGGCCAAGATCGGCTGCACGGCGGAGACGCTCAGGCGCTCATTGAGCAAGGTTCGGCGCTCCTGGAGGTAGGCAGAAGCGTCGCTTGAGACCGCGACGGGCAGAGGCCCCGTCGTCTTCATCGTGGTGAACAGGGCCTTGGCGATCAGCTGGTCTTCCACGGCCCGGTATTGTCGGCTTCCGACCACCCAGATGTCGCCGGCCCGCAGCCGGTCGCGCAGTTCAGCGAACAGGCAGAGTTCGTAAGCGGCGACATCGACGCCATTGTCGCGAAACGACGCCTGCTCCTCGGCGCCTGAACTCGCGCTCAATCCCTTAGCGCAGGATTTGGAACAAATTCCACGATGACCCCACAATGGGCCTGACCGTCCTCGCAGCAGCGGGCATGGCGATGTGGGAACTTGTCGCCGACCTTGGTCTCGTCGAGCACGGTGACCACCTCGTCGTCAAAGACATACTGAGCGGTGATCAGGCAGTCCAGACCGTTGCAAATTAGATGCCAGAAAAAGGCACCTTATAGTGGTCACCAGGCCAACGACGACTTTCAGATCCGCCCGGGAATCAAGGCTTGCGCAGGAACCGCAACACGGTCTCGAATGCGATGTCGCGCCGCTCTGCGAGCGCCTCCGGGCTGCTCATGTCGTGCTGGAAGATCAGCGAGAACGTCGCGGCGTTCGAGACGTTGAAAAAACTCAACGCGCTGATCGTCATATGCAGGTGAAGGACCGAAACGCCAGCTCGGAAAACGCCCACCGCGACGCCCCGCTCGTAGATGCCGCCGAGGGTCTGCAGGGCGCCGCTGCCGAGCGAGCCGGCAATTCCGGTTTTTTCGAGATGGGCGCCGCGGTGAATGTTCTCGACGACGACGAGGCGCACGAACCGCTCATGAGCGGCCTGATATTCGAAGGTTCCGCCCACCAGCGCCCGCATGGCGCTTTCGGGGTCCAGGCGCTCGACGTCCAGCGCGCGTTCGAGCGCGCGCATCTGTCGGTAGCCCTCTTCCAGAACGGCGGTGAACGGCCCCCTTGTCCACGAAATAGTAGTAGATCGATCGCTTGCTGGTCTGGGTCTTGGCGGCGATCTCGTCGACCCGTGCGCCAGAGAAGCCGCACTCGGCGAATTCGGCGGTGGCGACCTCGGGAATGTCCGCCCGCGCCCGGTCCGCGGCGCTCGCCGCCGGTTCGGCGGACTTCGTCACCTTCTTCATTACCCTCGTCGCCGCCATGTGATTCCCGTCCGACCCTTCGAACGGGGGATAGTCTAGCACGGCCGGCGGGTTCATCCACAAATTTGGGCGAACTCGTTCGTTCACAAAGCGTACTTTGTTACAGGTTTCCGTGCTTCAGGCTTTCCCACCGCCCGTGGCTTTCGCGTCAGAGGTCCGCTTCCGCCGTCAGTCGCATTTCCGCGTCGTCGACCGCCGCCTGTGCCGCCAGCCGCATCGGCGTGTTGACTGCGCCGAAGAGATCGTAGTGGTCGCGCTGGAGAATCTCGAAAAAGAACCGATTGTGGAAAGTGCGCGTGTAGATGTGGAAGAACTGCCCGTCCCCAACCCGATCGTAAAGCACGCCGAACGCGCGCATTCGCTTCAACAGGTCGGGCGCAACGTCGAACTGCGTCGCCAGATCGTCGTAGTAATTGTCCGGAATCGGCAGGAACTCGACACCCTTCCCCCGCGCCGCTTCGACGGCCGCAAAGATGTCGTCGGTCGAAATTGCGATTTGCTGGTAGCCGGCGCCGCCAAATCTGTCGAGGAACCGCGAGACGCCCGTCGCCCCGCCGACGCCAACGTTGAGCGCAAGGCGCAGCGCGCCGTTCGGCGTCCGCAACGATCGGCTGTAGAAGTCGCCGTGTGGGTCGTAGACCTCGATCTGCGGCTCGGCCGCCAGGCCCAGCACCGTTTCGTAGAACAGCAGCCAGCTCAGGAACTCGTTGCGGCGCACGACATTGGAGAGGTGATCGATCGCCTTCAGCGGCCCCTTCGGTGCGGCCCTCGTATCGCCCACGAAATCGTTGTGCCAGTCCTCCCTGTGGGGCTCGACGAAATAGACGAGGCTGCCTTCGACCCCGCCGATGGCGGGGATCGTCGCCTCGCCGTGACCCGTGCGCCCGATGCGGCTCGTGCAGGCCAGCGCGCGGGCGCGCTCGAGCGCGCGCTCGACGCGGTCAACCGTGAGTCCGATTGCGCAAACCGCGGCGCCGTGGAGCAGCTGGAACGAATGGGCGAACGCGTTGCGCTCCCGGTTGATGGCGAGGTAGACATCGCCTTGTACATAGAGCTCGACCGCCTTCGACCGGTGGCGGCCGACGAGCGCAAATCCGAGCCCTTCGAGCAGCGCCGCGAGGTCCTGCGCCTGCTGGTCGGCGACCGCGAATTCGAGGAACGCGACGCCTTCCACCTTGGCGCGGGCGGCAGCGCGGCAATTTCGGCCGCCGCCGGCTCCGCCTTGGCGATACGGCGGGCTCTGAGCGCCTCGCCCGTCGCCAGCAGCGAACGCATGCCGTCGATGGCGACCGAGACGGCGGACGCTCCCCGGAACTGCTCGCTGTAGGTCTCCAGCGATATCGGGCCGCGGTAGCCCGAGCGCAGGACGGCGTCGAGATAGTCGACGACCGGATAGTCGCCTTGGCCGGGATAGCAGCGATAGTGCCGGCTCAGCGACTTCAGGTCCATTTCCAGCGCCGGCAAATCGGCGATCTCGACCAGGGCGATCCTGTCCCCCGGCAAGGTGGCGATCGGCTCGATGGGTTCTTGCGGGCGCAGATATGGAAGCAGTCGAGCACGATGCCGAGATTTTCGCGGTCGGCCCTGGCGACGACCTCCCATGCGGTCGTCCAGTCTCTGATGTGCCGTCCCCAGGACAACGCCTCGTAGCCGAGCCGCAAGCCGCATTGGCGCGCAAGATCGGCGAATTCGGCGAGATCCTCGGCGATGCGGTCGACGTCGCCCGACGAATCCTCCGCGATCGAGGAGCTCAGGCACAGCAGCGGCGCGCCCAGTTCGCGCGTCAGCTCCAGCTTTCGCATCGCGCGATCGAAATTTCGCCGGCGCTGCGGCGCGGGCGCGCCCTCGAAGTCGCTGAGCGGCTGCATGGCGACGATTTCGAGCCCCAGGTCGCCGGCGAGTCGCCCGGCGTCGCGCGCCTTGCCGGCATAGAAGGTCAAGTCGTTCTCGAGCGGCTCGATGGCGCGAAATCCCGCCTTCGCAGCCACGGAGAACTCGGCTCGAGCCCGCCTCCGAGACAGACCGTCGCGATCAACCATCTGAGCGTAGCGAAAAGTCTCCTGGATTGTTATGACTACGATATCAAGTCGGGAAAGACGATGGATCGGACGGCTCGCAGGACGGACGGTTCACGTCCGACCCTGACCGAAACGCTGCGCGACAGGCTCCACCAGGACATTATCCTCGGACGTCTGCGCCCCAGCCTCCAGACTGAAACTGGAAGCCCTGAGCCGCCGCTACGACGTCGCCGTCAACACGATGCGCGAAAGTCTGTCGCGCCTTTCCGCCGACGGCCTCGTCGTCGCCGAGGGACAGAAGGGCTTCGCAGTGCGGCCCGTCTCGGTGGAGGACTTGCGCGAGATCACCCGGGATCCGGCGCCTTCTGGAATGCCATGGGCTGAGGCTTTCTATAGCGGCGTCACGCGAGGATCCGAAAGTCCTTCGGGTTGATGACGCGGAAATTGTCGGTGATGGACGACGAGAATTCGTCGAACCGCTCCGGCACGGTCTTGCGCAGGAAGCCGAGCACGGCTTCGGCAAAATCGCGGAATTTGGCGTAGCATTTGTTGTGGGTGACGTTCTGGTGCATCACCTTCCACAGCCGTTCGATTGGGTTGAGGTGGGGGCAGTAGGTCGGCACGAAGTGCAGGACGATGCGCCGTCCCGGCTGCTGCATCCACTCCTGGACGGCTTTGGCGTGGTGGTAGCGGGCGTTGTCGAGGAAGACGTGGATGCGGCTCATCGTCGACTGGGCGTTCTCCAGCGCTTCGAACAAGTGGATCGTGCTTGTCGCGTCGACGGTCTCGACGTCCATGATGCGGGTCTGTCCGGTCTCCAGATCGATCGCGCCGTGCAGGTTCAGCCGGTCGCGCCCCGACGCCGAGGGGAGCGCGCAGCGCTGTCCGCGCGGCAGCCAGCGTCCCGCCGGCTGAGCTTGGTGGGTCGGATGGACGGCGTCGACGTAGACGACGAAGTCGTCCAGGCCGAGCGAGTTGCGCAAGTCCTCGTGCGCGTCGATGAACTTCTGCTGGGTTTCCACGTCGATCTTGCCGGGCACGGATTCCGGCTTCTCCCAGTCAAAGCCGATCCGGTTCATCAGCTTGATCAGCCCGGAGCGGCCATAGGGGATCGACCGAACTTCTCTAGGATGAACTGCCCGATTTCGGTAGTCGACGTCGGCAGCACCTCCGTCGCCCAGGCGCGCAATTCGTCGATCTGGGGAGGCGACAGCGGGCTGGTTCCGCCCTTCAGGTCGAACAGGATGAGCCCCTCGACGCCGCCTTCGTTGTAGGCCTTGAACCAGGCACGGACGGTCGAATTCGTCGATGAACAGCGCTTCGGCGACCTCGGCGTAGGACCATCCCTTGTCGAGCAGAAGGATGGCGTTCGCCCGACGGGTAATGCGGCTCTCCTCCAGCCCGTCCTTGGCGATCTCCGTCAGGATGGCCCGATCCGCCGGGCTGAGGAAATTTCGATTCGTCTTCACCCGGCGATTGGAATCGATCCCGCTGATTCGGTCAAACGATTTCCGGAAGGGCGAGGAATCCCGCTATAGATCCCTGTAAACGCTGGCCTTTGGCCACCGCCTCCGGCGGCTTGCGGCGTTGACAGGGATCTATCGCTCCGCACTCAGCCCGCCAAGAGTTCGCAGCAAAACCTGTGCCAGTTTTCAGCGCCGCCGCCGGATAAGCGCGGATTCAGACCGCCATCCACACGAGGTTCTCGTTCTGGCTTCTGGAGAACGTCCCAATCCTTTCGCGCATCCGCTA
>CAVYON010000069.1:0-8961 GCA_963770035.1 uncultured Alphaproteobacteria bacterium
ATGAACACCTCGTCGATCTTGGCCCCAGCCACCGCCGACAGTGGCTTGACGTCGTCGGGGTCGTTCGGGCAGGCGAGGATCGGCTCCTTGATCGCGTTCATGTCGATCTCGATCACCGCGGCGTAATCGGCGTCGGCGTCCGGATCGATGAGGGCGGGCTTGGCGAGCCACGCCAGCATCGCCTGCTTGCGACGCATGAGCGTCTCGCGATGCTGGTAGCCGTGGGCGAGAAGCCAGTCGACCAGCGCCACGTTGGACTTGAGGTACTCGATCACCGGCTCCCTGTTCAAGCGCACCGTGCAGGCGGCGGCCGAACGTTCGGCGGATGCGTCGGTCAGTTCGAACGCCTGTTCGACCTTGAGGTCCGGCAGCCCCTCGATCTCGAGGATGCGGCCGTTGAACACGTTCTTCTTGCCCTTCTTCTCGACCGTCAGCAGCCCCTGCTCGATCGCGGCGTAGGGAATGGCGTTGACCAGATCGCGCAGCGTAATGCCGGGCTGCATCGCGCCCTTGAAGCGCACCAGCACCGATTCCGGCATGTCGAGCGGCATGACCCCCGTCGCCGCAGCGAAGGCGACGAGGCCGGAGCCGGCCGGGAACGAGACGCCGATCGGGAAGCGGGTGTGGCTGTCGCCGCCGGTGCCGCAGGTGTCGGGCAGGGCGAAGCGATTGAGCCAGGAGTGGATGACGCCGTCGCCGGGCTTCAGCGCGACGCCGCCGCGGCTGGTGAAGAAGCCGGGCAATTCCTTGTGGGTCTTGACGTCCACAATCTTCGGGTAGGCCGCGGTATGGCAGAAGGACTGCATGGTGAGATCGGCCGAGAAGCCGAGGCAGGCCAGGTCTTTCAGCTCGTCGCGGGTCATTGGGCCGGTCGTGTCCTGGCTGCCTACGGTGGTCATCTTCGGTTCGCAATAGGCGCCGGGACGCACGCCTTGGCCTTCCGGCAGATCGCAGGCGTGGCCAACGATCTTCTGGGCGAGCGTGAACCCCTTGCTGCTCTTGGCCGGCTCGGCCGGCGTTCGGAACAGCGTGGACGGCGGAAGCCCAAGCGCCGCCCTTGCGCGCGCGGTGAGCCCGCGGCCGACGATCAGCGGGATGCGGCCGCCGGCGCGCACCTCGTCGAAGATCACCTCGGACTTCACCTTGAACTCGGCAATGACCGCGCCGTTGCGCGTCGCCTTGCCCTCGTAGGGCCTGAGTTCGATGACATCGCCCATCTCCATCCTGGAGACGTCGAGTTCGATCGGCAGGGCGCCGGCGTCCTCCATGGTGTTGTAGAAGATCGGCGCGATCTTGGCGCCGAGGCAGACGCCGCCGAACCGTTTGTTCGGGACGAACGGAATATCCTGGCCGGTGAACCACAGCACCGAATTGGTCGCCGATTTGCGCGAGGAGCCTGTGCCGACCACATCGCCGACATAGGCGACCGGGTGGCCCTCAGCCACCAGCTTTTGCAGGAGCTTCAGCGGACCGCGCACGCCGGGCTCGTCCGGCTCGATGCCCGGGCGGGCGTTCTTCAGCATGGCGAGCGCATGCAGCGGGATGTCGGGGCGGCTCCAGGCGTCGGGCGCCGGCGACAAGTCGTCGGTATTGGTTTCGCCGTTGACCTTGAACACGGTGACGGTCAGCGAGGTCGGCACGGCCGGGCGCTCGGTGAACCACTCGGCGTCGGCCCAGGACTGGATGACGCCCTTGGCGTTGGCCTCGCCCGCGTCGGCTAGTTTCTTGATGTCGTTGAAAGCGTCGAACACCAGAAGCGTGTGCTTCAGGGTGTTGGCGGCGACGGCGCCGACCTCGGCGTCGGCGAGACAGTCGACGAGCGGCTTGACGTTGAAGCCGCCGAGCATCGTGCCGAGGAGCTCGGCAGCGCGCACGCGCGAAATGAGCGCGATTGCCTCTTCGCCCTTGGCGACCCTGGCGAGGAACTCGGCCTTGACCTTGGCGGCGTCGTCGACGCCGGCCGGCACGCGGTTGACCATGAGATCGAGAAGGAATTCGGCCTCGCCGTCCGGCGGCGCGCGCAGAAGGTCGATCAGGGCCTTGGTTTGATCGGCGGAAAGCGGCAATGGCGGGATGCCCAGCGCGCCGCGCTCGGCGGCGTGCTGGCGATAGGATTCAAGCATGGACATGGGAAGCTCCTCTAAGGATGGGGTGGTCAGTTTGGTAGAACGGCGGGCAGCCGCGCCAAGAACCAGGTCACTGCGAGGAGGTCGGCGCTGCCGCCGGGACTGAGGTTTCGCGCGATCAGGTCATCGTCGAAGTGGGTCATGGCGTCATGGAAGTCCGGCGCTTCCGCGCCGCCCCGATCGATGAGTTTTCTGGCCGACGCCTGAACGTAGGCGAGGCCGTCCATGCCGCCGCGCGCCACGAGATTGGTGTCGCGATTGTGGGCGAGAAGCGCGATCAGCGCCGCCGACAGCGCAAGCCGCTCGTCGCCGGTTCTGAGCCAGGTCGACACGAATACTGGCAGGGCGTGAACGTGCACGGTGGCGAAGCCCGAGGCGGCCTCGCCGCGCGCGCCCGTCAGACCGTGGCGGCGATAGAGCGTCTCGCCGGCGGTCCTCGACGGATTGGCGCGTTTCAACTCGCGTTCGATGAGATCGGCCGTCATCGACGCGACATCGGAGCAGATCGCCTCCGGCTTCAGCGCGTGGCGAAGCGCAAAGCGCCGCCCCGCCGCCGCGATCAGCAGGCCGAAGGAGAAGATCGCCCCTTTGTGGGTGTTGACGCCTCTGGTGGCGGCGAACATCGCTTCTTCGCAGGCGAGGCCGTCGGCGCGCAGCTTTGGCAGGACCTCTGCGAGAGGACGCTTCGCGGTTTTGACCCCCGTCTCGAAGAACAAAGGAAGCCAAGCGCGGATCGCCGCACCGCTCGCAATGAACGTACCGAGCGTCATGTCCCGGTGAGCGCCCGAATTGCGCCGATCCACCAGTCCCGGCTTCGGCGTCAGCATGACTTCGCGATGGAGCAACTCCATCGCGAGTTCGCAGACGAGCGTGGCGATGACTTCCGTCCGGGTAATGTCGAGGGATGGCGACGCAGAAGCCGAACGGCGCACGCCCTTTGTGCCAAGGCTTCTTGATGGCCAAGCGGTGCCGCCATCGCCTTCGCAGGCGCTCTCCAACGCGTCGGCGCGCGAGAGCGCTTCGAGCGTCATGGCTTCACCTGCCGCACCACGTCGATGACCGAGCCGTCGCGATAGCGCACGACGCCGACGACGCGGTCGAGGAACGGAATCGGCTCGGGTTCGCCGGTCTGGGCGATCGCGCGCGCATAAAGCTCCTCGATCGGACACACCGGAAGCCCAGCCGCTTTCAATCGCTCGGCGACTTCCGGTCGCCTCGGATTGACCGCGACGCCCTGGTCGGTGACCAGGACGCCGATGGTCTCCCCAGGCGTGACCAGGGTGGTGCAGCGCTTGACCACGGTCGGGATGCGCGAACGGATGAGCGGCGCCACGACGATCGAGAGGTTGGCGCCCGCCGCCGTGTCGCTGTGTCCGCCGGACGCGCCGCGCATGACGCCGTCGGAGCCGGTCAGCACGTTCACGTTGAAGCCGAGGTCGATCTCCAGGGCCGACAGTATCACCATGTCGAGGCGGTCCACCGCTGAGCCTTTGCCGGTCGGGTTGGCGTAGACCTGGGTCGAGATCTCGACATGGGTCGTCGAGGTGCGAAGCGAGTCGGCAGCCACCGAGTCGAAGCTTTGCGTGTCGAGCAGGGTGCCGATCAGGCCCTTTTCGTGCAGATCGACCATGCCGCCGGTCTGGCCGCCGAGCGCCCAGGCCGCCTTGATGCCCTTGGCGCGCATGCGGGTCTCGAGGAAGCGGGTGGTGGCGGTCGCCGAGCCGCCGGTTCCCGTCTGCATCGAGAAGCCCTCGTTGAAGTAGCCGGAGTGCTCCATCACGTCCGCCGAGAGGCGGGCGATCAGAAGTTCGCGCGGGTTGGTCGTGGCGCGCGCCGCGCCGACGGAAATCTTCGAGGGATCTCCTACCTGATCGACCTTGACGATCCAGTCAACCTGATCCTGACGAATCGACGCCGGCGCATTGGGGAAGGGAACGATCTCCTCGGTCAGCATCACGACATTGCGGGCGTAATGCGCGTCGACCATGGCGTAGCCGAGCGAACCGCAACGCGAGCGCCCCGACACGCCATTGGCGTTGCCGAAGGAATCGCAGGCGGACACGCCCAAAAAGGCGACGTCGATGGCGATCTCGCCGCTCTGGATCAGCGCGACCCGACCGCCGTGGGAATGGATGTTGATCGGCTCTTCCATCAGGCCGTTGGAGATCGCCTCGGCGAGCTTGCCGCGCATCCCCGAGGAATAGATGTGGCGGATGAGGCCGGACTTGATGTGCTCGATCAGAACGGAGTTGGAGGATTGGAGCGAGGACGAGGCGAGCGTCAGGTCCTTGAAGCCCATGCGCGCGAGGATGTCGACCACCATGTTGATGGTCTTGTCGCCTTCGCGAAAACTGTGGTGGAACGAGACGGTCATGCCGTTCTTCAAGCCGGTGCGGCGCACGGCTTCCTCGATCGAAATCGACGATCTTACGATCGAGCTTGGCGGTTGGGCTGGCGAGATGCGGCGACTTGGCGGCAAAGCCGGCGAAGATTTCGCGCCCCTTGAGTTGAGGCAGGGCGGCGAGCCCAGTGGCGAATTGGATTGTCATGGCCTTCTAGTGGCGCGATTCATTCGAACTGAGGATAGAGTGTTTTGAGTTTTAGGCGTGCGTCTTCGGTCGTGAATTGCCAATCCGCCTTGGCGTGGTGTTCGTTTCGATTTTTCTCCCAGGCGGCGACTTCCTTGGTTAGCGAGAGCTTATCGGGAATTCGGCGATCGAGACATTGGCTGGAAAGTACGCCGAGCTCGGATTCTGCCATGTCGAGCCAGCTTCCGTGCTTGGGAGTGTAATGCCATTCGAAGCGCTCGCAGAGGCGGCGCGCTTCCGCGGCGGGAAAGGCTTCGTAGAGCGAGGCGGGCTTGTGCGTGCTCAGGTTGTCCTGGACCAACACGATTTTGGCCGCGTCGGGAAAATGAGTGTCGGAGAGGTCTCTGAGCGCATGGGCGTAATCGACGGCGGCATGGCGGTCGGTGACTTTCACGTGCCGCCAGCCTTCCAGCGGCGCGAACAACATGAACAGATTGGCGACGCCGTTGCGTTCGTATTCGTAGTCCTCGCGCTTGGGTTTGCCTGGCTCGGCCTGGGTGGGCTTGCGCGTCTCGATGATCAACTGCTTCGACGTTTCATCTAGACAAACCAAAGGTTTATCGGGATCGCGCGACCTTTGGTAGACCTCCAGAATGTCTTCCATCGCCGCGACGAAGGCCGCGTTGGCCTCGGGCGCGATTACCCATTGTTGCTTGCGATGCGGTTGCAGGAAGTTTTTTTTAGCGTCCGGCCGATCGTGCTGTCGCTCGCCTTGTCGACGATGTTCAATTCGACCACCTTCTCCTCCAGAAGGCGCAGGCTCCATCTGGCGAATCCCTCGGGCGCCGGTCCGCACGTCAGCGCGATCAGCTTGGCTTCCGCCGCGCCGTCGAATTTCCGCGGCCGAGCCGATTTCGGGTTGTACTCGCGAGACAAAACCGCCTCGAAACCTTCCTCGACAAGCCGCTCGCGGGCCCGCTGAACGGTGGCCTTGCTCGTATCCAATGCCTCGGCGATCCGGCTGTCGCTCCACCCCTCGCCCAAATCCGAAACATCGGCCTTCAACAAGATCCGCGCTCGCGTCACCAATTGCGCGGAATGCTTGCCCTTGCCCACGAAATCCTCAAGCTGCTTCCGCTCCTCCGCACTGAGCCTCACAACGTACTTCTTGACGCTGATTTCCTTCAAAGCCACGAATCATCTCCGCCGTCGTAATCCAACGGCATCGATTCAGAGAAACAGCGCAAAATCAATGAAGCGCGCCACTAGCCTTTTCTTACTTTCGCATGCCCGAGGCGGCTGCAAGCTGCAATACCCTTTCGGCATGCGTGACGACTGGCGCATCGACCATCTTGCCGTTCAGCGAAACGACGCCGAGCCCCTCCTTCTCCGCTTTCGCGGCGGCCGCGACGACCCGCTGGGCGTAGCCGACCTCTTCCTGGGTCGGCGCAAAGGCGTTGTGCAGAAGCTCGATCTGGCGCGGATTGATCAGCGATTTGCCGTTGAAGCCGAGCCGGCGGATGAGATCGACTTCCTTCAAAAATCCCTCATCGTCGTTGAGGTCGGAGAACACGACGTCGAAGGCGTCGATCTTGGCGAGGCGCGCGGCGTGCAGGACGGCGCAGCGCGCATAAAAAAGCTCCGTTCCGTCGCCGCGCTCTGTCTGCATGTCGATCACATAGTCAAATCCAGCGAGCGCGACGCCGATCAGCCGCTTCGACGACAGCGCGATGGCGACGGCGTTGACCACGCCGACGCCGATTCGATCGCCGCCATCAGCTTGGTCGACCCGACCTGGCGGCCGCATGAAGTCTCGATGCGCTCGACCTCGGCCTCGAGTTGCTTGACGTCTTCGGCCGTGTCGGTCTTCGGCAGGCGGATAACATCGGCGCCGCCGCGAACCGCGGCCTCCAGGTCGAGCCGGCCGAACGGCGTCGACAGCGGATTGATCCGGACGACCGTCTCGATGTCGCTGTAGACGGGTAGTTGCAGCGCATGGAAAACCAGCAGATGAGCCGAGTCCTTTTCGCGTAGGGAGACGGCGTCCTCGAGATCGAACATGATCGAATCCGGCCGATAGACGAAAGCCGTCGACAACATGGCGGCATTGGCGCCCGGCAGGAACAACATGCTGGCGCAGTTTTGCTGGCGATGTCATGCCAGGACGCTCCAATCCAGCCCCTCGACCTCGCCGCCTCTGAGCAGGGCGGCTTGAAGACGCGCCCGGATCGTGCAGTCGAGCGCCCCCTTGTCTTCAACGATCACGACACCCTCGAGATGGCGAAGCGGTCAAGCGTTTCGGCCACGACACGGCGAATTTGCGCGCCGAACTGGCGTTCGACCTCGCTGGTTACGACGACGTCGAGAATCGCCTCGGACGGTCCTACCTTGACCAGGACGTCGCTCAATTTGAGCGTGCCCGCCATGGCGTCCTTGACGATTTTCATATCTGGCTCCGTTCGTTAAGCCGCGGTGTCCGCAGGCGAGCCGTCGGCCTTCATTCGATATTTGGCACAGGAGATCGTAGGTTGTCGGCGGGAACGAGATTGGCGATGTGGTCGAAATCGTTCGTCCGCAAGAGACGCCGCACTTCCGAGGCCGAGATCGCTCGCTGATCCTGCTCGGTGCGCGGGATTTCGATGACGTTCACCGGCGGAGCCCGGGACAGATCGGCCTGCAGCCAGTACTTCATGTCCAGGTTATATTTGTTTGTGACGCGGCAGAACGGCTCGGTTCCGACAAAGCGGTGGGTGACGCCCAAGGCTGGGGCGATCCATTCGCGAAAGATCAGAAGGTCGATCGCCGTGAAACAGTCGCCAACCAAGTTCTTTTCCTTGAAGAAGTAGCTGGAGAACGTCGCCCGCGAGATCATGTACTGGGAGCCCGGGTGGAGCGTCAGGCGCTCGATCGCTTCGACGCCTTCTTTGATCAACTGGAACCGGTCGCGATAGGGAAAGAACGAAGCGTCCTCCGCGACCACGAAAGGTGCAGCCAGTCGCAGGCCTCGACCGCTCGTTGATCAGATAGCGATGGCCGCGCGTGAAAGGGTTGGCGTTGATCACCGCTGAACCGATCCTGGCGCCGGGCTGGCGCAGCTCCTTCAGGCCGTCGCAATAGCGGCGGATGCCGATCGGCGTGTTTTCCATTAGCGTCACCAGTCCCGGCGCCTCGACGATCCTGTAAAAGCCGCAACCGGCGAAGAAAGCGATGTTGTTTGGGCGCGTATAGAGGAAGAGATGGCTGAGCCGCGCTCGAAGGCCAGATGAAGCACCTCGTTCACCACCTTCAGGCTCAGGTTCTCGCCGCGAAACAGCGGGTCGATGGCGACGCACTTGACGATATTCTTTTCGAGGCCGCCGCAGGCGATCATGTTGCGTCCCTGGCGGCCGACGACGAAAACCTCGATCCCTTCTTCGTAGGAAAGGCCAGCTCGCGACAGGAAGGTCTTGATCTCGCTTTGTTCTTCCGGTTCCTCGGCAGGATCGACCGGGTAAAGACGAATTCGTCGCTCATCTCAGGATTCCTCTTTGCGCGGCTTTCTGGGTCGCGCCCGGCCGGGCCTCGTCAAACGACGGGTCGGGGGGCCGGATGAGCGCCGCCCGCGCCCAGCGCGAGCGGTCGATGGCGATGCGCGCCCGGCCTGATCCGGCCACAGCGCGCCGAACCCCGCCTCATAGCGCGTCGATCGCGGCGTTCAACGTCCCGCTCGGCCGCATCGCCGCCGACGTTTGGCGACGTGGGGACGTAGTATCCGCCCATATCGACCGGCTTTCCTTGCGCGCCGAGCGAGTTCGGCGTTCATCTTGGCCTCATTCTTGGCGAGCGCCTCGGCCAGCGGCTTGAACCGGGCCGCGAGCTCCGGGTCCTTGGTCTGGGCGGCCAGCGCCTGAGCCCAATAGAGGGCGAGGTCGAAATGGCTGCCGCGGTTGTCGAGCTCGCCGACCTTGCGCGCCGGCGACCGGTTGTGATCCAGGATCTTGCCGTTGGCCTGGTCAGAGCGTTTCGGCGAGAACCTGAGCCTTGGCGTTCTTGTACGTCTGAGCCAGGTCCTCAGCGCCACGCCGAGGGCGAGGAACTCGCCCAGCAAATCCCAGCGCAAATATTCCCTCTTCCTGGAACTGCTGCACGTGCTTGGGCGCCGAGCCACCGGCGCCGGTCTCGAACAGGCCGCCGCCCCCCATGAGCGGAACGATCGACAGCATCTTGGCGGAGGTGCCGAGCTCCATGATCGGGAAGAGGTCGGTCAGATAGTCGCGCAGCACGTTGCCGGTGACGGAGATTGTGTCGAGGCCTTTGCGGATGCGCTC
>CAVYON010000070.1:0-24947 GCA_963770035.1 uncultured Alphaproteobacteria bacterium
TTATGCTGCGGCTCAGGATATTTAGAGCTTCTCGCGCTTCGACCCGTGGGTTCTGGTCTATCACGGCGTCAACCGTACCGTCGAGAAGCCGAGCCCTGTTGTTTGGGGTGAGTTCATGCGCGATGTAAACAGGGCGGCCGGTCGAACAAACGGTGTCGAGCGCCCGCGCGATGCCTTCGTTCCCTGCGCCTATATTGTAAATTCCGGCCACGTCACGATGTCTCTGAAGGAGTTGCATCGCCTCCAAGAACGCCGTGTCGGCATCGTCCATCACCTCGCGCAACTCGACGATCTCAAGATTAGGAAATTCCTCTTTCACGATGTGCCGAAAACCCATCTCCCGCTCTTCGTGCCCCCTGTACGAGAGCGACCCAGCAAAGAGGGCCACTTTACATCGTTCGGATGAGAGAAGGAGGCGCCCGAGGAGGTAGCCAGCAAGCCGCCCCGCCGCCCGGTTATCAATTCCGACGTAAGCGATGCGCGGGACGTGAAGGATGTCGGACGCCAAGGTGACGATTTTGACGCCGGCCTCGGAGAGTCCCCGAATTGCTTCCCGAACTGTCGGGTGATCTAGGGCGATGATGCCGACGCCTTGTGCGTCGCCTCTGAGCTTTGCCAGCGCCAACGCGAGCCGATCCGGATTGAACCCCTCAAGCGTCGTGATCCGCACGTCGACGTCTTCGCGGAGCGCAGCCTGAGCCTCAAGTTGCCCGTGAAGCGCGCGAATGAACATGTTCGAGCCTTCCGGCAGGATGAACTCAAGTCGAACAGGTAGGTCGCCGCCGGCATTTACAAAAAACGAGGTGTCCGAAATGTATCCAAGCCGCCGTGCCGTATCCACGACGACCTGTCGCGTCCGTAGGCGGACCCCCGAACGGTTGTTGAGCGCCCGCTCAACCGTGGCCGTCGAGAACCCTGATTGACGAGCGACCTCGCTCAATGTCACCCGCATGCCGTTCGACCCTGCACGAACCTGACGAAGGGACTCCATGCCCGAATTGCCGTCCCGTTTTGATGGCGCCGCCGCGTCACGAATGCCTGGAACATACATGAGATCCGCGGGATCAGAAGTCATGTCGGCCTCGGCGCATTGCTCCGCTTTCAGTTTCCTGAACGACCCGAACGTCCAGCGCGGTCGGCCGGCGCCTGCCTTTCATAACCTGAACCTTCCCTGCCGCCCGTTTCCGCCGACCCATCTTTTCGCGTTGCCTTTGCGCGGACACCCGCTCGAAAAGCTCACCTCGCAGGCGCCGCGCGATAGGGACGGGCGGTCGCCGGCAACTCACGCTTTACGAAGTAGTCCTCGTCGCGAAGTTGGCGGACGAACGCCGGGACCATCTCCCGGTAGGCGTCCCATATGGACGGGTTCGCCGTAGGCAAGTCGTCCTTCACCAGCTCGTGCAGCCGAGGCAGCGCATGGAAAGGGACGAGCGGATACATGTGGTGTTCGACATGGTAGTTCATGTTCCAGTAGATGAACCGACTGATTGGATTCATGTAGACTGTTCTGGTATTTAGCCGGAAATCGACGACGTTGTCGGCGAGGCCGCCGTGCTGAATAAGGCCGACCAGCACGAGGTGCCAGGCGCCGTAAAGGCGGGGCAGGCCAATCACCATGAGCGGAAGCAGGGACCAGGCCGCTAGAGCCCAAACGAGCGTCGCGGCGTAGATCGACACATGCACGCGCGCCACTGTGACCGCCCTGCCTTGCTCCAACTCCGGAATGAGGTTCTTCTCGTCGTCCGACAGGATTCCCGCCGCGTTTCGCACGAGGATCGGAAGCGACCGCCACACGTCGACGAGGCCGACGAAGTTGAGCGCGACACGCACGAGGTTCGGCGGGCGCATCACCGCGATCTCGGCGTCGCGGCCAACGATGCTCGCGTCCGTATGATGTCGGGCGTGGCTCCAGCGCCAGGTTACCGAGTTTCGCATCAGCATGAAGCTCGCAATCTCGTAGACGGCATCGTTCATCCATTGGGTCTTGAACGCCGTGCGATGTCCGCACTCGTGCCAGCGCGAGTCGCTTGCGGAGCCGTAAAGTGTCCCGTAGACGAAGAAAAACGGGACGCACCACCAGGTCGGCCAGAACCAGATCCCGCCGGCAAGACCGACGGCCATCAGGCCGAGCCAGATGACCGTGTCGCAAATCGCCAGCCCGTCCGAACGCTTCATCAATTCTTTCATCGCCTCTCGGGGGACAGGCGTCCGATACCAGTCGGCTGACGCCAGACCGCTCGCAAGGGCCTGCCGGGTGCTCTCGCCCGTAAGGCTGTAGTCCCGCTTCACGATGGGATGCGAAATGGAGTCTTCCGTCGTCATGCGCTTCGCCCTCGGATGGGTTGATGCGTCAACAAGGTCGCGCGAGCAGAGGCCTTTACGCCCTTTCCGGCTCTGCATAGCACCGAAAGTGTCGGGGATAACACGGGGACGAATTCTACGTTCGTGCGCAATGCGGCGCGCTGCTTCGTCATGAGCGGCCCCCGAGCGGCGCAAAAACGCCCGTCGGGGGCGGATACTCGTCGCGCGGCTGCAAGGCGACGGCCCTGATCGCCGTCTCCGCGGCTGAAATCTGCTCTGGCCCATCGAGGATACGGAGAACGACATCGTAGGCTCGACCCATGTCGTGTTCGAGCCAAATCATCTCTCCCCGTTCACGCGCCGCGAGATCGCCGAGCACGTGATGAGTGGACGGCTCAATGCCGAGCGCGTATTGGCCGGCCTGAAAGTGCTGCCATTGGTAAAGACACGGCAGCTGATCAATGTGCGTCTCGATCTCCAGACCGAAATTCAGCCGATCGTTCACGACCGCCGTCCTCGCTTTGCCCGCACCGTCGGCGCTTAGCTCGTGCTCCCATACCTGCTCGCCAAATTTGAGTTGGGGCGCGACGGCGGTTCGATAGCCGACATTCTGCGCCCGGTAGGCATCTCCATCGTGGGCAGCCCATACGACGTTCTTGATTGGCGCGATGAACCGGGACCCTTCGTCAAGCAACGGATAGCCGACGTTGAAGTGATAGAAGTACATGTGCGGGGTAGGGCGGAAACCGTGATTGATCACACGGTCGACAATGCGGATCGCGTTCTCTCCCACGTCGGCCTCGATCCGCCGAACGAGGTGCAAATCCTCGCCGAAGACCGCGGACTGTCGGACAATTCCCTCCGCCCAAAGTACGCAACGGTCCCCAATCCACAACTCCCCATGCCCGAGAAGGCGCGCGGGAATCGTGCTGACGCGGCCGTGTAGCGAATGGCGCACGAATTTTCGTCCGGGATAGCCGTAGTTGTCGGCGGGAACCTCGCAGGGTGACAAGATGTGATCGAGGCCGCAGGTCACCATTAATCCCGAGAAGGAGCGGGTCCAGGCCAAGCCGTCCTCTCCCTCGTACTCATGAAGAGCCGGATGACGAAATCCGGTCGGCGATTGCCAACCGATCGCCTGACCTTTGTAGTCGCAGTCGCCGATGTCCATAGCCCGGTCGACGAGAACGGTGAACCTGAGCCCTCCGCCCGTACGAAACTCCAGCATACGCACGCCGCGCTCGACCCCGTCGCTGAGCGTCATAAGCCGGACGCCCGTGACCTGGGCGAGCAAGCCGCAGCGTTCCGCGATCTGCCGTCGGGAAAGTGTTTGTCCGTACAACTCAACCATGCCGGATGCACGCGCTATTGCCGCAGCAAGTCGCTCCCCGCTCAGCTCTGCCGCCACATCGATGCGAGCGCGCGGAGCCGATTGAAGCCGAACTCTGACGCCTTGTCCGTCTTTCCATCCGATTCTCCGGACTGCGATCGCACGCTGGCCCGAGCCCATCAGTTGTCGGCAAAATTGATCGAAAGTCAAATCATTTTTGATCATACGCCGCTTGAAATGTGATCAGGAATGTGTGATAGGTTCTGATGGACGTACGCGCCGGACGTCCTGGGAGGAAACAATGACAAAAACACGATTGCGGCATGGTATATCGCGTCGGCGGTTGCTCAAGAGCGTTGCCGTGACGTCTGCTATTGGCATTGCTCCTCGCTTTCTTGTCCCGGCGTTCGCCGATACCGGGTTGGCTCCAGGCATGACTGGGGGACCGACCGGCTTCGCCGGAGCCGAGCGGTATCAGTACAATCCGGACATGCCTGAAGGCCGCGCGATCGAGGGCGCCAAAGCGCTGAAGGCCGCAGGGAAGGCGCCCTCGAAGCTCATCTTTCAGATGTCCGACGGCGCAATCGGGCAGCTCAACAAATCCTACCCGGCGAACGCTCCGACGATCCAAAGCGTTTGGGAGAAGGAGACGGGAATTCCGATCGAGATCGTTGGCGCGGGATCAGGCAACGAATTCACAAAGGTGATGCAGGACATTAGCACCAAGGCCGGCGCTTTCGATGTCTACCAGGTGGAGTGGAATTCGGGTCGGCGATCTCGCCGAAGCCGGCGGCCTTCTGAATCTCGACGAATTTGTGGCAAAATACAAACCCGAGTGGGACGATCCGAAGCGCGGTTATACCGGCGGCGTCCAGGGCGTGACGCTGCTCAACAAATACAACGGCTCCTACTATGCGATCTCGCTCGACGGGGACTTCCAGACCTGGATCTACCGTAAGGATCTCCTCGAGGACCCAAAGGAGCGGGCGGATTTCAAGGTCAAGTTCGGACGCGAGCTTCGCTTCCCGGACACTTGGGACGAACTCGACGAGGTCGCCGGCTTCTTCCATAGGCCGGACAGTGGGCTGTTCGGTTGTACCGATCTGCGCAACCAGGGCTGGGGGTACACAAACTGGTATCAGCGCTATTGCTCGACCGCCGCACCCAACCGGATGTTGTTCGACGCTCATGGGCAGGCGCTGATCAACTCGCCGGAGGGGGTGAAGGCGACCAAATCCTATGTCGACTCTCTCCGCTACCATTCTCCCGACGCGATCAGCTGGGGGTGGCCCGAGCAATACGGCAACATGGCGAGCGGCGGCGCCGCGATCACTTGCGCCTTCTCGAACATGCCGAAGTTTCTTGACACTCCCGCCAACGCCGGGAGCAAGGTGGTGGGCAAGCTCGCTGCCGCGCTCCCTCCGGGCAACCGAGTAGACGGCAAGCTCGTGCGCCGCAGCGTCCTGTGGTTCAATCTTATGGCGATGGTCTCGTCGCAGTCGAAGTATCCGGAGGTTGCCTACCTTTTTCTGCAGTGGCTCGGCGGCAGCCGCACCTTCTCCTGGATGTCGTCAAACCCGGCCGGCTACTTTGATCCATTCCAGCTGACGAATTTCGATGATCCGCTCGTCCAGCAGTCTTATCATCCTTATCAGGTCGAAAACATTCGCGAGACGATCAAACGCGCTGTGCCGTCGATCAACTACGCCGGAGCGTCGGCGTATCACAAATCGCTCGACGACAATCTGATGGCGGCGCTGACTGGCGCGCAAAGCCCGGAAGAGGCAATGGCCAACACTTCAAAAGAGTGGGACAAGGTAACCCGTAGGATCGGTCAGGAGAGGACGGTCAAGGCGATCGAGACCAGCCTGCCGTCGTGGCCGACCATTACGGACTGAGGCCGCTCGGGGTTCGTCGTCAACGACTGGATCGAGGAGGCGACGCGTCGATGGCGTCATCGGCTTCACGAGGAAGCAGACGCAACGAGGCGCTACGCTATGCGCTGCTGGCGCTCGCCGTCAGTTTTGCGCTCTTTCCGATCGTCTGGATGGCGATGATGGCGTTCAAGCCGGTCGGCGAGTGGACGGATGCCGGGCGCGCCCTCCACTGGTGGCCCCGCCGTCCTACGCTCGACAATTTTCGCTTCATATTCGGCCAGTCGTCGAATGGCCTCCTCGTATCGCTCGATTCGACGGCGATCCAGCCCATCATCGCCAGCATCCTCGCAGCAAGCGTGGGGACGGCGATCGCGATGGTCTGCGGAACCTTCGCCGCCTACGGCGTCGCGCGTTTCGGCGCCGGGGAAAATCTTCCGCTCGCGTTGCTGCAGTTGCGTGTGTTTCCGCCGATGGCGGTGATGATCCCAGTGATGATCATGTGGAGCTTCCTGGGCCTTGTCGACACATGGTACGGGCTGGCGCTCATCTACGGCATTGTCACGCTGCCTTTCGCCTTCTGGCTGATGAAAACCTTTTTCGACGAAATGCCGCGGGAGCTGGAAGAGGCGGCGTTGGTCGAAGGATGTTCGCGGTTCCGCGTCTTCAGGCGGGTGACGCTGCCAATGATGATGGCGCCTTTCGCGAGCGCGGCCCTCCTCGTGTTCATTTTCAACTGGAGCGACTATCTGATCGCGTTGCTGCTGACCACCAAGGAATGGCGCACCATTCCGGTCTATATGGCGAGCCTCTCGTCGAGCATGAGCGGCCAGTTGTACGGCGCAAAGGCCGCGCTCGGGCTGCTCGCCGCGCTTCCGCCCGTCGTGTTGGGAATCGGGATTCAGCGTTATCTGGTGCGCGGCTTGACATTCGGAGCGCTCAAACAATGACGCTCGGCGCAAGAGAGATGGCGCCGGTCGAGACTTCCGCCGCAACCGTCGAAACGCTCGATACGGAAGCGCGGCGGCTCGGTTTGCTGCTGACGCTTCCCACCCAAATCCTCCTCGCGTTCATCGTCGTGTTCCCGCTCGCGATGGTGCTCTACCTCAGCTTCACGGACTGGTCGCCGCTGGTCGGAAAGAATTGGATCTTCGCATACCGCTACTGGAACGATTTCGCGAACTACGTTGAGGTGGCGACCAACGCGCGGCTTTGGAATTCGATTTTGCGAACGCTGCTCGTGACAGCGGTTTGCGTTCCTGTGGAGCTGCTCCTGGGTCTTGGCGTCGCACTGCTGTTCACCGACGAATTCGTCGGCAAGCGGGTCATCTACTCCATCCTCCTGATGCCCATGATGATCGTGCCGGCTGTTGCGGGCTACATGTTCTTCTTGCTGTTCCAGAGCGGCGGCCCGGTCAACGCACTCCTATCCGCCCTTACGTTCCAGCAAGTCAGGATCCCGTGGCTGAACCGGGAGTGGCTCGCGCTGAGCGCCGTGATGATCGCCGACATCTGGCAATGGTCGCCCTTGATGTTTCTAATCATTCTGGCGGGGCTGGTGGGCGTGCCTAACGACCAGATGCAGATGGCCACTCTTCTCGGAGCCAATCGCTGGGCGCGGTTCCGGTTTATCGTCCTACCGCGAGTCCGGCGCGTTCTCATCATCGCCGTAGCGATCAGGACGATCGAGATCTTTAAGATATTCGACACGCTCTACATTATGACGTCGGGCGGGCCCGGCGTAAGCACGGAAACGATTTCCGTCTACATCTACAAGGTGACGATGCAGGACCTGGAATGGTCATACGTCGCCACGATCGCCCTGTTCATTCTCGTGGTCCTCAGCGCCCTCGCCGTACCGGCGATCAAGCGCTTCGGCGCAGCTCGTTAAGAGGCGGGGATGGCGTCGATACATCTGCAACTCCTGTCGAAACGGTTCGGAAGCTTCAACGCTCTCAACAGCCTCAACCTTATTGTCGGCGACCACGAGTTCCTGGCCCTGCTCGGGCCGTCGGGCTGTGGCAAGTCGACCACGATGAACCTAATCGCGGGCATGATCAGTCCCTCTTCGGGGAGCATTCGCTTCGACGACCAGGACGTCACCGACGTCGAGATGGGGAAACGCGGCGTCGGATTCGTCTTCCAGAACTACGCCGTCTTCACTCATATGACGGTGCGCGAGAATCTTGCCTTCGGCTTGCGCATGCGGCGCGTCAATCCGCCCGAAACCGCTCGTCGCGTCCAGGCGATGGCGGAGCTTCTGCAACTCGGGTCGCTGCTCGACCGCAAAGCGAGCGGACTGAGCGTCAATATTCTTCAGCGACTTGCGATCGGCCGATCCGCGGTCGTCGAGCCGAAGATTTTCCTGCTGGACGAACCCCTGAGCAACGTCGACGCGGCTTTCCGCGCCGTGATGAGGACAGAGCTGAAGACGCTGCAACGCCAGTTCGGACAGACTACCGTTTACGTCACCCACGATCAGCTGGAGGCGATGACCATGGCTGATCGGATCGCCATCATGAATGCGGGAGAGTTGCAGCAGGTCGGCGCGCCACTCGAAGTCTACAACAATCCCTGCAATCGTTTTGTCGCTAGCTTCATTGGCAGTCCTGGAATGAACCTGCTTCCCGGCCGCCTGTCGGAGTTGGACGGCGCGCTCGGCGTCGAGCTGGGCAAGGCGGGATGGCAGAGGCTCGGCGGATCGCTGACCTCGGCTGGTCGGAGGGCCCAGCGCGCGGAGGTGACCCTAGGCGTGAGGCCGGAGGACGTTGCGCCGGGAGAGCCTTCAGGCGACAGCGTTGCAATGGCGGTCGTATTCGTCGAGCGCATCGGCGCGCGCACCATCGTTCACTGCGAAGCGGGCGATTTCCAACTCAAAATGTTGTGGGGGCGCCGAGACACGCCGGCGCTTGGATCGTGTCTGCCGCTGAAGCTGGACGCGGGGCGGATGCGGCTGTTCGACACGACGACCGGCGCGGCGCTACGCCCGGACCCAGAGTGAGGGAATATGGCGCGGATCGAACTCCGGCGGGTCACTAAGCGCTATGGCGACGTCGCCGCCGTGAAGGACGTGTCGGTGATCGTGGAAGACAACGAATTCTTCTGCTTCTTCGGCCCTCCAAGTTCGGGCAAGACGACCATCCTTCGGCTGATTCTGGGCCTCGAGGCGCCGGACGAAGGTGAGATTCGGATCGACGGCCGCGTCGTCACCCATATGCCCGCCGCGGAACGCAATCTTTCGATGGTGTTTCAGAACCTAGCGTTGTTTCCCCATATGAGCGCCGCCGACAACCTCGCATTTCCGCTCGTGGAGCGGCGAACGCCTCGCGCCGAGATCGATCGCAGGCTGCACGAGGTCGCCGCAAAGCTTCGCATCTCGCACATTCTCGAAAAGCGGCCAGGATTGCTGAGCGGTGGCGAACGTCAGCGCGTCGCGATCGGGCGGGCGCTCATTCGCGACGCCGTCGGCTATCTCATGGACGACCCCATTTCTGCGCTCGACGCGCGCTTGAGGGAAGAGATGCGGGTTGAACTGAAGCGCCTGCAGAGGGAAATCGGTCACACGCTGATCTACGTCACCCACGATCAGGAAGAGGCGATGTCGATCGCCGACCGCATGGCGATCTTGGAAGAGGGAGCGATTCGGCAAGTGGCGGCGCCGCAGATTGTCTACGAGCAGCCGGCATGCCGTTACGTGGCGGCTCTCGTCGGATCCCCGTCGATGAATTTTATCAAGGGAGTGCTCCGCGACGGGATTTTCACCGCCGACGCATTGCCATGGTCGCAGCCAGTTGTCGCGGGCGGGAGCTTCGACGACGAAAAGGTGGAAGCGGGCTTCCGCCCAGAGGCTGTGAGCGTCGGTGCGCCGGGGGCTCGCGGAGGTCTGGACGGGACCGTCGTCAACCTGGAGCCGCTCGGCGCCGCCACGGTGATCGTAACGAACTGTGGCGGGTCGATCGTCAAGGCGATGCTCAAGGGGCAACCCACGTTCTCGATCGGAGAGCGGATCGGCCTCGCACCCTCGGTAGCCGACCTCGCGTTCTTCCGCACCGCCAAAGGCGAGCGTCTGGCGCTTGGCGCCGCTCAGTACAACTGAAGGAAGATGTCATGTCTGACAAACCCGCATTCACGCCAGACCCGCCGATTCGTTGCCGTGACTATCGCATTGGGGCCATCGGTGCGGGCTTCATCATGGCCGATGTGCAGCTTGCGAGTTACAACGAGGCGGGGTTCCCGGTTGTTGCAATCGCGTCGCGCACCAGGAAAAAGGCCGAGGAGGTCGCCGCGCGATGGGGTATCCCTAAGACGCACGACTCTCCGCAGGCGTTGATCGAAGACCCGAACGTCGAGATCCTCGACATCGCTTACCCGCCCGACCAGCAGCCGGACCTCATCCGCGCCGCTCTGCGCCAGAAGCACATCAAGGCGATCCTCGCACAAAAGCCGCTGGCGCTCGATTTCGCGACGGCGAAGGCGATCGTGACGGAAGCGAAGGCGGCGGGCAAGATCCTGTCGATCAACCAGAACATGCGCTTCGATCAGTCGATGCGCGTTCTGAAGCAGATCCTCGTCCGGGGAGACCTTGGCGCGCCGGTCCTCGCGACCATCGAAATGCGCGCGATCCCCCACTGGCAGACGTTCCTGGCGGCCTACGACCGCCTCACGCTCCTCAACATGAGCGTGCATCACCTCGACGTGCTGCGCTTTCTCCTTGGCGATCCCGTCGACATCTTCACCGCCGTGCGGCCCGATCCGCGCACCCGCTTCGCTCATCGCGACGGCGTCTGCGTGTCGACCTTGAGCTTCCCTTCTGGGGCGCTCGCCGTGAGTTTAGAGGACGTCTGGACCGGGCCGCACGAAGAGGGGGTTGAGTCCGACATCTACATCAAGTGGCGGATGGAGGGTGAGAGTGGGCTCGCGGACGGGACAATTGGTTGGCCCGACTACCCAAACGGCAGTCCGAGCACCCTTCGCTATTCGTGCCAGGCGACCGAAGGCAAGTGGGTGCGGCCGGCATGGACTACGCGCTGGTTCCCGCAGGCGTTTGCCGGCGTCATGGAGCAACTCCAGTACGCGGTGAAAGCGGGCGTCGAACCGGAGCTGAACGCTGCGGACAATCTCAAGACCATGGCTTTGATCGAGGCCGCCTACCGTTCGATCAGCGAGAAGCGTGCAGTGGCGCTGGAAGAATTCGGCGTCTAATCTAGGAGAGTTATGATGATCCAGTCAGGAATATTTACAGGATACTTTCCCTACAGCCTGAAAGCGACGGCGGAGAAAATCAGAGCGCTCAATTTCAACACTGTTCAGCTCGATCTTACCTTCAGTGAGATGGACCTGTCCACTCCGAAGGCGATCACCAAGGAGAAGTGCCGGACGATCGCCGAGACGTTCCGCGATCACAATCTGCCCATCTCCTGCATTTCGGGCTACACCAACATCATTCATCCCGACCCTGACGAACGCACGCGCCGCCTTGATCAGCTCAAGGCCATCATCCGTCATGCACGCGACCTCGGCTCGCCCTACGTGATCTCGGAGACCGGCACTTTCGCGACCGACAGCGACTGGGTGTCGCATCCGAAGAACAAAACCGAGGAAGGCTTCGAACAATGTCTGAAGGTCATCCGCGAGCTGGTGCAGGTCGCCTACGATCACGGCGCGGTATTCCTGCTCGAGACCTACGTGAATAACGTCATTGGCTCTCTTGAGGAAACGCTGCGGCTGTTCTCGGAGATCAACCATTCGTCACTGGGACTGCTGATGGATCCGACGAACTATTTTGAGGCCCACAATTTTGGCGACATGGACGGCGTGCTCAACCGGATTTTCGATGCGGTCGCAAGCAAGATCCGAATTGCGCACGCGAAGGACGTCAAGCTCGCTGGCGCCGACAAATCCGAGAAACACGCCGAACTCTTTCAAGGCGCGGCAGAGAGCCACACGTTCCGTGGGGTGGGACAGATCGAGCTGCCGGCCCCTGGTCTGGGCGGGCTCAACTACGACCTCTATCTCAAGCGCTTATCCGAGCATCATCCAAACATTCCTATCATCATCGAGCATCTCGACGAAAGCGACGTGCCGCGCGCCAAAAAGTTCATCGATGGGAAGCTGCGGGCTTTGGGTGTTTGACCAATTCTCGATCGCGCCCGCCCAATGCGGAGGTCGAAGGGCGCCCCGCTTGGCGGCCGCTTCCGAGGCATGACGGATTGGGGACGCTGACGTACACCGAAGGCGGCGCCCGAGACCTGAACAGTCCACTCCCGGACGGGAACGGTAACGAATGACAGACGTCCAGTATCGTTCCTCGGCGCGGAACCCCCGTCCTCCGACATCGCTGGGCTCAACTCTCGGCGGGATTGTTCGAGCCCGGGAGTTCGGCATCTTCGCGTTTCTTCTGGTGATGTCGCTTGCGATCGGATCCGCCCGACCCACGTTCTTCGCGACCGGGAACCTGCTCGCGATGGGCCGCCAGATGGCGGAGCTGACGATCATGGGCGTCGCGATGACGTTCTTGATCACCGCACAGGAGTTGGATCTTTCCGTCGGCTCGATCTACGGCCTGTGCTCAATGACGATGGCGCTCATCGCCCAGAAGTTCGGAGTCAATCTTTGGTTTTCTCTGGCGCTGGTCCTGGCTCTGGCGACGCTCCTCGGGATCGTAAACGGCCTGATCACGACACGGGGGAGAATACCGGCGTTCATCGTCACGCTCGGCATGCTTTACATCCTGCGAGGGATCGCGCTCGTCGAATCTCCGTGGCCGATCTCCGGTCTGGAAAATCCAAGCTTCTTCGCGGCGCTGGACGGAAAGATCGGCTCGATTCCCGTGCAGATCTTCTGGATGCTCGCGTTCGTCGTGACTGGAAGCCTCGTGCTCAGGCGCACGACGTTCGGCTATCACGTCCGGGCGACTGGAAGCAATCAAGGGGCGGCAGAACTGTCGGGCATTCAAGTGAAGCGAGTCAAGGTGACCGCCTTCGTCCTGACGGCGCTCAGCGCGGGTTTCGCCGGGGCGATGAGTTTCGCCCACCTCGGTTCCGCGTCGCCGCTGGCGGGAACCGGCTACGAGTTGAACGTCATCGCCGCCGTTGTGATCGGGGGGACCGCCCTGTTCGGCGGACAAGGAACTGTCATTGGCACGTTTCTCGGCGCGGCGCTCCTGACGATCATGCGAAACGGCCTCGTCCAGCTCGGCGGCGAGGGCCGCCTCCAAGACGCTTTCCTCGGAGGCATCATCATAATCGCCGTGCTCATTCACACGCATCTCAGTCTGAGGAGGATCACAAAATGAAAAGCTTCGCGACGTTATCGTTTTTTGCCCTGGCGCTGTTGGCGCCTCTGTCGGGCGCCGCAACAGGCGCGCAGGCGGCGGACAAACAGCCGCTCCGGATCACGTTCGTCACCCACGACCTTGGGGCCGGCATTTTTGCTCCGGTGCGTCTCGGGATGGAAGACGCATGCGCAAAGATCCAGGCGCAGTGCGAGTTTCTGGGGCCGGCGACATACGATCCCGCCGCGCAGGTCGCCTTGATCGAAGCGGCCATCGCCAAGAAGCCCGACGCCATCGTCACGACGCGGCCCGATCCCTCCGCCTACAACGACGCCATTCAAAAAGCGCTCGACGCCGGCATTCTCGTCGTCACATTCAACACGAACGATCCGGCCGCCGACAAGAAGATCCCCTTGCCGTTCGTCGGACAGAACTTCACCAACTACGGCATCGAGTGGGCGCGTCAGGTGATGAAGGCGATGCCGAACGGCGGCACGATGGCGATCACCGACTGCTGCTTTGGCCACTACGCGCTGGAGGAGCGCATCCGCGCATTCAAAGACACGCTTCAGAAGGAAGGCGGCGGAAAATACAAGGTTCTCGACGTGATCAACACGACGGCAGACGAATCAAAAGTCTTCGCGAACGTCGAAGCCTACTACCAGGCTCACCCCGATATCAACGCAATCTGGGGCGTCGATTACTATTCCCACGTAATCGCGCAGTTCATCAAGAAGAACGATCTCCAGAACAAACTGCTGACTGGCGGTTCCGACATGGGCCCGGGCAATATCGAAGGAACTCAAGGACGGCTACGTGTCCTTCGGCCTCGGCCAGAACCCGTTCATGCAGGGATTTTACCCGGTCATGATGGTTTATCAGGAGAAGACGTACGGCATACGTCCGGTGACCATCGACACCGGAACTGACGTCGTCACCCCGAAGAACTTTGGCGAATACAACCCAAAGTATCGCTGAGCGCATAACGTTCAAGGCGCGGGTGGACCACACCCGCGCCGCACGGACTTGTAAAGGCGGTTCCGATGATTGAAAACGCGCTGACCGAGCCGTCAGACCCCGTCATCGAATTCCGGGGGGTTGTCAAACGATTCGGTGGGACCCAAGCGCTCGACAATGTCTCGTTTGCGGTCCGGCGCGGCGAGGTTCACGCGCTTGTCGGCGAGAACGGCGCAGGCAAATCGACCTTGATCAAGATCTGTGGCGGCGTTTTTCAGCCCGACTCCGGCCAGATAAGATTTGACAGCCGCGAAATCCGCTTTGTCAGTCCTCTGGAGTCGCGCAACGCGGGAATTAGCATCGTTCACCAGGAGATACCGATCTGCGGGCACCTGACGGCGGCGGAGAACATCTTTCTCGGCGAGTCCCTGCCAAAACGGAGCGGGCTGATCCAGTGGGCGGAAGTCAACGAGCGGTCCCGCGCGCTATTCGACCGCTTGCATGCAGACATTCGGCCGACGGATCTCGCCGGCTCCCTGTCGATCGCCCAGCAGCAGATGGTCATCATCGCGCAAGCCCTGTCCATCGATGCGAAGCTCGTAATCATGGACGAGCCGACATCCGCCCTCAGCAAACAGGAGGCGGAGAGGCTGTTTGAGATCATTGGGCAACTGAAGGGTCAGGGAATCACGATCGTCTACGTATCCCATCGCCTGGAAGAAGTCTTCGGCATTGCCGACCGGATCACCGCGCTCCGGGACGGCCGTCACATCGGGACCGTGTCAAGGACTGACGCGTCCCCGGACAGCGTCGTCCGCATGATGGTTGGTCGCGAGATCAGCAACCTCTTTCCCAAGGAGCATAACACGCGCAGCGAGAACAGGCTCTTGTCGATCCGGAACCTGTCGGTCCGCGGCGCCTTCGAGGACGTGTCGTTCGACCTCCACGGCGGGGAAGTTCTGGGTCTGGTCGGATTACAAGGCTCGGGAGCTAGCGATGTGATGCGGGCGATCTTCGGCAAGGGCGACAGTTCGGGCGAGATCCACGTCCGCGACAGGAAGGTTAAACTCGCGTCGTCGCTCGAAGCCATCGCAGAAGGCATCGCCTATGTGCCGGGCGATCGGCAGCGCGAAGGCCTCTTTCCCTCGATGTCGGTGCTCGACAACGGAGGCCTGCTCAGGCTGCGCCAGCTTGCCAAGGCGCTGGGCTGGGTCCCGAACGGCCAGCTCGTCAAATGGTTCCTCGCCGCGGCGGAGACCCTGAACATCAAGGCCGGTTCGATCGAGGATTTCGTCTCGAGCCTCTCAGGCGGAAACCAGCAGAAGGTCGTGATCGCACGCTCGCTTTCGACCGAGCCGTTGATCGTTCTGCTCGACGATCCCACTCGCGGCATCGACGTCGGTGCGAAGTCGGAGATCCACCAAATTCTCAACAAGTTGACGGCTCGCGGTTGCGGCGTGATCATGGTGTCGTCAGAACTGCCGGAAGTGCTGGCGATGAGCGATCGGCTGATCGTCATGTACAAGGGCCGCATCCGAGCCGAGCTCCGCCACGACGAGGTTGACCACGAGCGGGTCATGAGCCTCGCAACCGGCGTCGACGACATTCAGCTCAGCGAGCTGGCCGCGACATGAGAGTTTCCGCTCGTTGTGAAAACCATTCGGCCCCCCGCTCACAGGACGCTCGATGACCTCGAAGGACGCCATGCCACCCGAGCCGGTCGCCTGGGAATACCTTTTGCCTGAGGAATTCGAGCGCCGCCTCGCGGAGCGTCCGATCGTCTATCTTCCGCTGGGCTTATGCGAGCCGCACGGACACATCGCCCCATTCGGGCTCGACACGATCAAGGCCCGCTATCTCTGCGACGAGGCGGCGCGCCGTTTCGGGGGCGTCGTCGCTCCAACCATGGCCTATCATATTCACGAGACAGGCTATCATGCGCCGTGGCTTCGCGAGGTCATGTCCGCCGTCAATCCACGGCTTGCGGCGCTACCGCCGCATGTCGTGCTGGAGGCCTTCCTGTACCAGCTTCGGGCCTTCAGGAACGCAGGATTTGCGGCGGCGGTGGTCGTGTCGGGTCATTCCGGCGGAAACCAGGAAGACCTGCGCATGGTCGCGCGCGCCTTCTCGTCAGCCTATCCGTTCGAGGTCTTCGCGTGCAGCGATCCCGAGCTCGTCGAGGGCCGCTATCAGGGCGATCACGCCGGCTTCTACGAAATCTCACAGTTGCTGGCCATCGATCCCAATCTTGTCGACCTCACGCGCGTTGGCCGAACGGCTCACGATCGGCTCGGACGCTTCGCCCAGAACCCCGACGCCGGCTCGGCGACGGCGGCCGACGGCCGGAAAATGCTCGACCTTGCGATCGAACGAATTGGCGAGGTCATGGCCGGGTTCACCCTTGCCGCCCGCGATTCCCCGCTCATCCCGATGGAGGCGATGGGCCGCCTTTGGGCGGAGATCGAGGCCGTCCGCGCGACCTGGCGAACGCTCAACCCGTGAGGGCCTGAGCGGCCAGGTCGACTGTTCCGGCGCTCTTCTTCCGTCTCTTGCCGAGGGCGCCGAGTACGACCGACAATCCCGGGCCGGCGGCCCGAAACTCTAGAGAAGGAATGCGCGTCTTGGACAGCACGGCTTTTCCCCGCCTCGATCGTCAGGTCAGCCGGCTCGGCTTCGGCGCCATGGGGTTCGCCGGATGGTTCGGCGCCCAGTCCGAAGCCGACCACATCCGCGCGCTGCATTACGCCCTCGAACAGGGCGTCACCTTCATCGATACGGCGCGCGCCTACGGCGAATCCGAGGCGATCCTCGGCCGCGCCCTCAAGCAATGGTCGGGCCCGCCGCCCTTCGTCGCGACCAAGATCGAAGGCCTCGCCGGCGGTCCGCAATGGAGCACCGTCGTTCCGGTCGAGCGCTCGCTGCCGAAGGGGCAGGTTACGGCAAGCTGCGAAGCCTCGCTGCGCGCCCTTCAGCTTGACGTGATCGACTGCGTGCAACTCCATGCCTACTGGCCGACATGGGGAATTGAAGGCTACTGGCTGGACGAACTCAGAGCCCTGAAGCAACAGGGCAAGGTGCGCGCCATTGGCATCTCCGCCCCTGATCATCGGTCGGACATGGTGCTGCCGATCGTGATCAGCGGCGTCATTGATTCGGTCCAGACGGTGATCAACATCTTCGATCCGATCGCCCTCGAGAAATCTTGTGCCGCTTTGCCAGAAGCACAATGTCGCGGTGATCGCGCGCTGCATCCTGGACGAGGGCGGACTTACCGGATTCCTGACGCCGGACACGACCTTCCCGCCCGGCGACTTTCGGCATGGGTATTTCGACGACACCGTGCCGCGCGCAACCTATATCGCAAAGGTCGACGCCCTCCGGCGCTATGTCCCGGAATACGCGAGCAGCCTCGCTGCCTTGGCGATCAAGTTCGCGCTCTGGCATCCGGGCATGACGACGGCCATCACATCGATGCATGAACAACGATACGCAGCCATGAACATCGCAGCGGCCTCGGAGCCTCGGCTGCCCGAGCCCATCTATAAGGCGCTCATGTTCAAGAACCGCTTCGTCAAGGCGTTTATGGATGTGCGCAACTTTGCCGACCTCGACGCCATCCCCGATCAGCCCGTTCCGCTGTCCGGAATGTCTCGAACCCTCGGCTGAAGACGACGCGGACTCGTCGATGGCTACAAGACGTCAACGGAGATGAGATGAGTGAGACCTGGATCGATGCTGGCCCGGCGGACCGGATAGCGCATGAGGATGTCGGACGTTTCGAGTACGATGGGAAGCTCTATGCGCTTTACCGCACTCAAGACGACCGTTATTTCGCCACCGACGGCCTCTGCACACATGAACATGTCGACCTGTCTGATGGTTTCGTTGACGGCACGATTATCGAGTGCCCGATGCACAACGGCCGCTTCGACTTCACCACTGGCGAGGCCAAGGGGGCGCCGGTCTGCGTCAATCTGGCTACCTATCCGGTCAAGATCGAGAATGGACGTATTCATTTGAAGCTGAGGTAGAAGCGCGCGGGCGAGGGCCGGCGCACCCGAAAGGCCGCATCCGCCATTACAGCTGCGCGACGGGCCGTGCGCGCTAGCCGCCGCAGGGCCCATCCGCTCACCTGACGCGCATAGCGATCGGCGGGACCGGCGGCCCAATCCGAAGGGGCAGGTCGACGTCGCCTGGAGTCCGGGCCCGGCCTGCGAAAGGGAAGTCGAAGTTCTCGGCGGCCTTACGGGCGTCTGGATCGTAACAACAGCCAGCATGTTTCGGCGGTGAACTTCGAATTGGCGGCCGGGCGTAGGAAGCGAGATATGTCGTTGGGCTCCTGGCGACTGTCACGCGGAAAGATCGTGATGACCCGGGACATCGCCACGCGACGCCGCGATCGCATCCGTCCACGAACCGAGGCGGCAAAGCGTCCATTCGATCACGCGGCCAAGATTCGGGAAAAACGCTTCGTAACGAAACTGGTGTTCGCAGGTGTCTACAGAAGTGGCGCTCCCAAGGGGACTCGAACCCCTGTTTTCGCCGTGAGAGGGCGACGTCCTAGACCGCTAGACGATGGGAGCCGCGTTGCCGCCGGCCGGGCCCGTGTCTATATCGGCGCGACCGCGCGAACGCAAGGCGCGCCGCTCAAATAATGCAGACAGACGAACGGCGACGCCCACGCGCGCTTTCGGCGCAAAAGTTGCATCGCTATAGTGCGAATCGCGCGTATGCTCGCGCGGGCGCAACGAAAGTCGAGGTGGATCCATGGCGAGCATGGCTCGTCGGCCGGTCGTGCTGATCGTCCTGCATCAGGAGCATTCGACGCCGGGTCGGGTCGGACTGGCGCTCAAGGCGATGGGCGTGCGCCTCGACATCCGCCGTCCGAGTCTCGGCGAGCCGCTGCCGAAGACGCTCGCCGACCATGACGGGGTCGTCGTGTTCGGCGGGCCGATGAGCGCCAACAATTCCGCGGATTGGATCCGACGCGAGATCGAATGGTTCGCTGTGCCCCTCCGCGAATGCAAACCGTTGCTCGGCATCTGCCTGGGCGCCCAAATGCTCGCCCGCCAGCTCGGGGCGCGGGTGTACAGCTACGAGGACAAGCGCAGCGAGATCGGCTATTTCGCCATTCAGCCAAAACCTGCGGGAGACGGCCTTTGCGCCGAGCCCTTTCCGCGTTGCGTTTATCAGTGGCATTCGGACGGATTCGACCTGCCCGCGGGCGCCGAATTGCTCGCCACCGGCGGCCAGGATTTTCCCATTCAGGCCTATCGATACGGCAGCCGCGCCGTCGCCTTGCAGTTTCATCCGGAAGTCACCTATCACATGATGTGCAGGTGGACCCTGCGCGGCGCCGAGAGACTGACGCGTCCCGGCGCGCAGCAGCGCCCCGGCCATCTCGGCGGCTGGTTCCAGCACGACGGTCGCGTGGCGGCCTGGCTCGAAGCGTTCCTGCCCGATTGGCTCGCAGGACGGCTCGAAGACGAGGTTCCGGGCGCCGAGCCATCGGGACGCGCACACACGGGGCCGCGGCCTCCGGCGCGCCCGCTCGGCGACGACGGCGAAGCCTGCGCCGCCTGAAGCGGCGCCGAAACGAAATCCCGCCGCCTCAGAAGAGCGAGCCCTGGCCGCCGGCGCTCCGGTCGTCGCGGGGCCGCCTGGGCCGGGGTTGAGGCATTGGCGCTTCGGGCGCCGCCGGCTCGGGCGCTCGGCCGCGTCCGGCGATGGCGGGGATCTTCCCGTCGGCGAATTCGATCGTCAGCCGCTGGCCCTCGCGCGCTTCCAAGGCGCGGCGCAGTGCGCGGCCGGTTTCGTCGTGAACCAGGGCGAAGCCGCGCGCCAACACCCCACGATAGCTGACAGCCCGGGCGAGCTGCCAGAGCGCGAGCAGCTTCGCGCGTCGCGCCGCGACGCCGTCGGAATGGGCCCGGTCGAGCCGCACGGCGAGCTTCATGAGCCCTTCGGCCGTCTCCAGCCGGCGACGCGAGATCAGCGAACCCCCGCGCGCGAGCCCCCGTGAGAGCGCGTCCGCCTCGCGCCGCGGGCGTTCAATCAGGAGCGGGCCGATGCGCTCCAGGCGCCCGGCGAGCCCGCGTACGCGCTCGCCGAGCCCCGCCAGGTGCGCGCGGGGCGAATGGCGAGCGAGGCCGCGCGCCAGGCCGGCAAGCCGCAGGGCGCGGGAATCGACCGCGGCGCGGCAACGAACGGAGAGCGCCTCGCCCGCGCGGTCGAGCCGCTGCCGCGCGCCCTCGACGAGCGCTTCCCCGCTCGGCAGCGCGCGCACGAGCGCGCGCAGATCCGTGCGCCTCCGCTCCTGAAGTCGCCGCATGGCGCCGCGCCGGCGCGCCTCGAGGTCGGCGACGGACGCGATCAACTCGGCCCGGACGGGGGTCACGAACTCGGCCGCCGCGGTCGGGGTCGGGGCGCGCAGGTCGGCGACATGGTCGATCAGCGTCCAGTCGGTCTCGTGGCCGACCGCCGCGATCAGGGGGATCGCGCTGCGCGCCGCGGCCCGCACGACGATCTCCTCGTTGAAGCCCCAGAGGTCCTCCAGCGATCCGCCCCCGCGCGCGACGATCAGCACATCCGGCCTCGGCGCGGGGCCCCCGGGCGCAAGCGCGTTGAACCCGTCGATCGCCGCCGCAACCTCGGCCGCCGAGGTCTCTCCTTGCACGCGCACAGGCCAGACCAGGACCCGGACGGGGAACCGGTCGGAAAGACGGTGCAGGATGTCGCGGATGACCGCCCCCGTCGGCGAGGTGACGACGCCGACGACCTTGGGCAGGAAGGGAACCTTGCGCTTGCGAGCCGAGTCGAACAGGCCCTCTTCGGCCAGTTTCTTGCGCCGCGCCTCGAGGAGCGCCATCAGCGCGCCGATGCCGGCGAGTTCGAGCTGCTCGACCACGATCTGGTAGCTCGACTTGCCCGGGAAGGTCGTCAGCCGTCCGGTTGCGACGACTTCGAGGCCCTCCTCGGGCTTGACCTTCATGCGCGCGAAGGCGGTGCGCCAGATGACCGCATCGAGCCGCGCGTTGGCGTCCTTCAAGCAGAAATAGGCATGACCGGACGAATGGGGGCCGCGGTAGCCGGAGACTTCGCCGCGCACGCGCACGAAACCGAACCGGTCCTCGATCGCGCGCTTGAGCGCGTTCGACAGCTCGCTGACGGTGATTTCGGGCGCGTTGCTCGCGCGAACGTCCGGTTCAGCCATCTCCGGACTATGCCTGATCGCAAAGGGCGACGCGAGCGACCATCAGCCTTGGGGTCCGACACGCGCGTCGCCGGCCGGGATTGCCCAGTCGCCCACAATGAAGCAGGATGCGCTTGACGCTCCAGGCGAGACGGGTTTGGCCCGCCATCGGCAACAGGCAACGTCCCGAAATCGGGAGCGCGCAGGACGAATGGGAGCTCGATCGATGCCCTTTCATGTCTGCAACGGCGCGACGCTGATGTGTTCGTTCGGAATGGCGCCCAGCGCGATGGTCGTGCTTCCGATCCACCGGATGCTCACCAGCAACCAGCCGGCCGCCAACATCAACGACCATATCCCGATGACCAACATCATGCCGTTCGGAATGTGCACGACGCCAAGCAATCCGGCAGTCGCGTCCGCGACGGCCGCCGCGCTGGGCGTTCTGACGCCGATGCCGTGCATCCCGGTCACACCGGCGCCTTGGGTCCCAGGCGCCGTTTCGCCCCCGGTGATCCTCGACAGCGTGCCCGCCCTGGATGACATCAGCATCCTGATGTGCACTTGGGGCGGTGTCATCAAGGTGCAGTACGCGGGCCAGTCGACCGAGATGATCTCCTGACCGCGCATTCGGGGGCATAGTGGCTCACGCGGCGCCGGCCTTCCCCGCGGGGGGCGGCGTCACTTTGGCGTCGCCGCCGTCCGCAAATCGCATACCGGCCTCGACGCAGGCGCGCACCCATGGCTGAATCTCGGCCATGGGACGATGAACGATCGCAAGGATCACCCCCGCCTTGAGATTCGTCGCCGTGGCTTCCGCCCAGGCGTGCACCGGCGGCGCGTCCTCGGGCGAGATGCTGCCGCCCGAATGACCGGCCGCGAGCGCGAGCCAGGTCGACGGCGCATTGGTGTCGCCCGACGTTCCGATTTGCAGCGCCGCCCTTCGCTCCGCCTCCTCGGGCTTGCGCACCCAGGTTTCGGCGGCCTGGAGGGCGTCGTCAGTCCGGCCGCCATTGAGCGCCTGCACACATTGGCAGCCCCACCAGACCGCCTCGCGCCGCGGCAGCACCGAGGCGACATAGACGATCGGGTCGAAGCCCGCCCCGTGCGAAAGCAGTCTGCGGGCGAAATCGACCGGCGCCTCCTCGTCGTTCGGCCTGAGGCCGATCTCGGCGGTCACGCGCGGGAACGCATCGAAGACCTGGCCGGCGGCGTTGAAACGGAGTCGTGTCGACATGCCTTGCTCCTCGCTCCGGCTTTGCGTCCTCGTTAGGCGCCGTCGCATCGCCGTGCCCCCGATCCCTTCCGCGTCGGGCGCAAAGGCGTTCACCCGCCGCAGTTGATCTTCACCATCGGGGCGTCGTTGCTGATCGTCGCCTTCCCGGTCTCCTTGATCTGCGTCGACTGGGTGGCGATGCTCGTCGTGTTCATCACGACCTGGCTCAGCGATCCGCTCGGCCCGATGTTCAGCGTTATGCTTTGGGTGTCCATGATCAGTTGAGTGAGAGGATTGCCTTGCGGCCCGACGTTAATTGTGACCTTTTTCAAGACGTTCAGCGTGAATTCCCCGCTTCCAGGGGGGCCGCTGCCGACGGGATAGCCCACATTGATCGTCTCGTTGTTGCCGACGTTCTCGGTTTGGTCGTGCACGATGTCGCGTTGCTCGTCGTTGAGCGCCTTGAACATCAGATCTTTCTGCGCGCGCAACTTGATCTTTTCGCTCCCTGCTGTGTCGTCGAACAGGAACATGTTGTAGCCGGAACCGCCTGTGCTCGAGAGGGTGAGGATGCCCGACTTCACCTTCTTTGACGGCAAGTCCATCGGCACTTTGTACTGGCCGTTGTAAACGGATCCGACGACGATCGGCCGGTCCGGGTCGCCATCCTCGTACTGGATCAGAACTTCGTCGCCGACGCGCGGCGTGAACAAGGCGCCCCTCTTGCCCGCCTTGCCTCCGGCCCAGACCTGCGCCACGCGCACGCGGCGAGAGTTGCTTTTCTTACGATCCCAGTAGAACTGCACGAGGATCCGCCCTTCGTCGTCGACGTCGATTTCCCCACTCCCGACGACGGCCGCGGACTGGACGCCAACGATTTCCGGCCGGCGGGTGACCGCGGGCGCGCGGAACTGCCGATCGCTCGGGGTCAACTCGTAGTTCCCGACATAGCCTGCGCTGCCTGCGTAGCCGGAGCGGTAATCGGCCTCCTCGAAATCGTGCGTGCAATGGGTGACGAGATATTCCTTGTTCTGGCCGTCGTCCGGATATTTTTGCAGCGTCACCAGCGCGCCGGAGAACAGCGACGGGGCAGCGCCCAGCGCCGCCCGGCGCTGGTCCAGCGACTGGGCGGCCTCGAGCCTGTATTTGGCGAACTTCTCGCCCTCGCCCTGGTCGACGAAGTTGTTTCCTTCGCTGTCGACGTAGGTATAGGTGTAGTCGAACATCTCCATCGAATCGTGGCTGTATCCGCCGGGGCCCTGCGCCTGCGCCAGCAGATTGGTCGGCGGCGTTTTGTAGCCGTAGTCTTCGAGAACGAAGACGCCCGTCTGCAACCGGCGGCCGAGCGACCAGGTCTCGATATATTGGCTCTCCCGCCGCTCGGCGTCGTCGACCGGGTTATACTCGACCGTCGAAAGCCCTGGCGCCGGCGAATGACACGATTTGGCGTCCGCCATTACCAGCGTGTGCTTGCCGTCCTCGTGCTCGAAGAAATAATAGAGCCCGAAGTGCTCCATCAGCCGAGAGACGAAATTGAAGTCCGTCTCGCGATATTGGACGCAATATTCGAGCGTCGGCCCGGCGGTCGACGAGTCACGGAAGTCGGTGAACCCGCGGTCGGAAAATACTTTCTTGATAATGTCGTTTGGCGTCATCTTGGGGAAGATTTTGCAGTCCGAGGCGCGCGTCAGCAGCCAGAGCCAAGGCCTCAGCACCATCTGATAGACGGAAAGATCTTCTTTCGAGCCGCCCCAGCGGGCCTCGGCCATGACGCCGTGGAAATAGCGCTTGAGTCCGTCCTGGGTGCTGAGCTCGATCGTCGCGCCGAGCCCGAGGGCGGAAGAAAAATCGATATTGGCCTGGGTGCTGACCGCCTCGATGCGGATCTCGAACAACTCGCTCAGGCCCTCGACGCAGCTGAAGCGCGACAGCCCGAGCACATCCTTTCCGAGCGGCGTCGTGAGCTTGCCCTGCTGCGCATCCTGGGAGATGGGAAAGGCGTCAGACATCGCGTCCTCGCATCGGCTCGACCGGCCGGCTGGCAATGATAGCGGAATTCCGCGCGGCGTCGATGGCATGGCGGGCGCCCCCGCAGGGCGGAATCCTAAATCAACAAAAGCCTCATTAGCCGAGTTGGCTTCGAAAGGCGTGAGGAGGATCACGCCATGCCGCTTGGGTTTTTGGATCGTATGCAGGACTGGTGTGCTAGCCTCCCGAAAGTGAGACGCCCGAGTTCGGAGGGAAAGAGCCTGTTAGGACGCATTTCCATCGGGTCACTCGATCCTGTCGGCGCTCGCCGTCCGATCGGCCATCGTCATGGAAACCGTCAACGCCGCAGAGGGCCAGCGCCCCTGAAGGCAGCCCGCGGTCGCGTTTGCGGCCCGGCGCGGTCAGCCTGCGCGCCTCAAGCGGAAGCGGCCGGCTCAAAGCCATTCCAGCGTTCGACGCGCTGGTCTCTCAGGACGCCGTCGGCGTTGCGGTAGATGTGGAAGCCCGCGCCGCCCTCGGCCTCGCAGACGAATTCCTCGACGCTGGCGAACCAGAGCCCGAGTTCCTCGGCGTTACAGGTCGGCAGGTAGACGCGAAAAACGCGCGGGTCCCACCAGCGGAAGACGACGATCCGGCCGTCGGGGAGCTTGGCCTGGTTGAAGGTCCTGAGGCGCTGGCGCAGCCGCGCCTGCTGCTCCTCGGACGAGCGCACGAACAGGCCCCAGCTTTCGCCGACGCCCTCTCGCCGCCATGCCGCGATCAGCTTTTCGGCGTGGTCGACCGGTATTAGGTAAGGCGCCGCACGGCCGAGCGGC
>CAVYON010000071.1:0-242911 GCA_963770035.1 uncultured Alphaproteobacteria bacterium
AATCCTTGCTGTGTGGCCCGGCCAGACGGATGCCGAAGTACCTCATTGGCCTCATGGCCTACACGTTCGGCAATCTCGATCTCGCCATCGACCATGTTCGACAGGCCTGTGAGGCGTCGCGGGCGCCTGCGGTCTACCATAGCGACTTCGCCGAGATGTTGCGTCAGAAAGGATTGCTGGTGGAAGCCGAGCGGGCCGGACGGCGAGCCGTCGCGCTCGATCCGAACGCTCCTGGCGGATGGAACAACCTTGGCATCGTGCTGCAGGAAGCCTTGAAGCTCGACAAGAGCCGGCTCTGCCTCGAGCGAGCGCTCGCGATCGATCCGACAACGTCCACACGCTCAACAACCTGGGCAATACTTTGATGCGTCTCGGCCGCGTTGCGGACGCCGAGACGAAATGGAGCGCCGCGCTCAGGCTCGCGCCTGACTACGCCGAGGTCTATGGCAACCTCGCCAACCTGCTCCTCGCCCAGGGCGAGTACGAGCGCGCCGAGGCTTCCGCCCACCGCGCGATCGAATTGAACCCGCGCCTCGCCGACGCCTATATCAATCTCGCCGCGGTGCAGACCGCGCGGCATCAGCCCGCCATGGCCTTGCAGGTTCTCGACGCGTGCTCGCCTTCGCGCCCGGACACCCCCGCGCGGTCGCGTCACGCGCGCTGTCGCTGAAGGATCTCGACCGTTCGCCGAAGCGCTGGAAACGGCCAAGCAGGCCGCCCTCCTCGCTCCAGAGAGCCCGGAGCCACACAACGCGCTCGGGCAAGTGCTTCAGGCGATGGGCGCGTTCGAGCCGGCGCTGGAGCATACAACGCGCCGCCAGCCTGCCGGGTCCGGGACAGATGGACGCCATCGCCAATCTGGGCACCCTCTACATGGAGTTTGGCCGAAAGGCCGAGGCGCTGAAGGCCATGGAGGGGGCGGCCCAGAGATTCCCCGATGCGACGGGAATCCTGTTCGGCCAGACGGAACTCAAGCGTTTTAAGGCGGGGGACCCACTAATCGCTCGGATGGAATCGCTGCTCGCGCGGGAGGGGATCTCCGTCGGCGATCGGACGACGCTGCACTTCGGCCTTGGCAAAGCCTTCCTCGATATCGGGGAGTCCGAGCAGGCGTTTCGCCACTACGACGAAGGCAACCGTCTCAAGCGCGCGACGTTCGCGTACGACCCGGGCGCGGACGCGCGCTGGATGGAAAGGATCGCAACGTCTTCTCGCCGGGGCTTCTCGCTAAACGAGCAGACGTTGGCGCGCGCTCGAACTTGCCGGTGTTCGTCGTCGGCATGCCGCGCTCGGGCACGACCCTGATCGAGCAAATCCTTGCTTCCCATCCCATGATTGTCGGCGCGGGCGAGCTTCGAACCTTGCACGCGCTGTCGGAGGAAATTGCTGATTTCCCGGTTGCAGTCCCCGACTTGCCGGTGGCGCGACTGAAGGCGCTCGGCGAAGCCTATCTTGCCAGGGTGGCGTCGATGTCGGCGGGGCGGCGTCATGTCGTCGACAAGATGCCGTCGAACTTCCAGCTCTGCGGTCTGATCCGGCTCGCGCTGCCGGACGCGAAAATCATCCACAGCCGGCGTGACCCTGTCGATACGTGCCTCTCCTGCTATACCAAGCTGTTCGCGGGCGAACAGGCCTTCACCTACGACCAGAGCGAGCTCGGACGCTTCCATCGCGCCTATCAGGCGCTGATGGCGCACTGGCGCGCCGTCTTGCCGGCTTCGCACTTTCTGGAGGTCGATTACGAAGCGGTGGTCGACGACGTGGAGGCTCAGGCGCGTCGAATGCTCGACTTCCTCGGCCTCCCTTGGGACGACCGGGTTCTGAGGTTCCACGAGACCGAGCGCCCCGTCCGCACCGCGAGCGTCAACCAGGTCCGCGAGCCGATCTACCGGACGTCCGCCGGCCGATGGAAAAAGCACGCCGCGCAATTGCGGCCTCTGCTCGAAGCCCTAGGGGTCAGCGAAGCGGGATCCACTCCCGCGATCGGTGCGCTTGAGCCGAAATGACGCTGACTTGCCGACAACCCCTCTGCGACCGGGACTACGGGCTCACCGTCATTGGGGCCAGTGGCCTTGATGAGCCTGATGGCGCTCGGGTGGGACGACCAAGCGGCGGCGGTGCGGGCGTGGTATGGGCTTGATGACGGGGCGGCGGAGGGCAGGGCGTCGATATCGTGACCCCGTCATCGCGGCGATCCAGGGAACGTCGAGCGCCTTGCGGCCCCTGGATCGCTTCGCTCACGCTCGCGATGACGGCGCGGGGTTACGCGGGCGCGGTTCGGCCTCGACGTCGGGGGACGCGGGTAGTCTGTAGACGCGGTCGCTGACCGCGTCCGCCGCGCTCAGCGAGCGCGGCTACCGGCGATGACGGCGCTTGGTTCGTTTGCGCGGCCTTCGCTTCGGGGTCATAATTCTCGCCAACCTCATCGGGGCGGTCGACGACGCTTTCTGGCTTTGAGGCCTCCCGCTTACGGCTGCGCCTCCGCGGCGCCTCGCCGTTGCCCCCGCGATCGTCTTGACCGCCTCGTCCAATCCGTCGCCCGCGATCTCGAACGCGATCGGCCCGCGCGCCTTGGCGAACAGGAACACCGGGATCGGTTCAGGCGCGCGCAGCGTGGCGTAGGCGATGAGGATTTGGCGGCGGGATGGAGTCTTGCGGCCGCCTCGACGGCAAGGGCGCAAGCAAGGGGCTTACAATCTCCACTTGGCGATCGCGTTATATCCGCTGTGCGGCCTAGCTGCTTGCGACGCCGAGACGGCGCCCGGTCTCGGCGCCCGGATCGCGAGGGTCTGAGGAACCGCGCACCACCAGGCGGCCGGCCAGGACGATCTTGCGCGTCGCCATGTCCGGCGTGCGCAGGCGCTCGAACAGCAGATCCATCGCGGCTCGGCCGATGTCGGCGACCGGCTGTTCGATCACGGTGAGGCCGGGCCCGACGAGCTCTGTCCAGGCCTCGTTGTCGAACCCGGCGATGGCGATGTCGCGCGGCGTCTCGAGCCCCGCCCGCCGGACGCCGCGATAGAGCCCGAGCAGCAACAGCCCATTGGACACCATCACGGCGTCAGGCCGCTCGGCCGCGGAAATCCGGCGCATCAACTCGGCCTCGGCGGCCTCCGCAACCGGGGGCACGAAACAGGCGTCGGTCGGAAGCCCGTGACGCGCCATCGCCGCCGCATAGCCGGCGTGGCGCTCGGCGGCGGTGGAGGAGGTGTTGCCGAAGAAGCCGACGATGCGGCGGTGGCCCTTGACGACGAGATGATCGACCAGCAGGCCGGCGGCTTCCGCATTGTCGATCCCCACCGCGTCCTGCCCGCCCGTCGGACCGGCGCGGTCGACCAGAACGACCGGAAAGCCGAGATCCATAGACCCGAGCGTCTCGGCCATCTTGCGCGTCGGCGCGTAGATGACGCCGGTAATCCGCTCTTCCTGCATCAGGCGCAGATACATGGCTTCGCGAGCCGGATTTTCGTCGGTGTTGCACAGGACGACCCGCATGTCGGCGCGATAGGCCGCGTCCTCGACCGCCCGGCTGAGGGTAGTGAAGAACGGGTTGCGGATGTCGGAGACGATGAGCCCGACGGTCGACGAGTGCTGCGAACGCAGCCGCCGGGCCGAGAGATTCGGACGATAGCCGGTCGCCTTCACCGCCGCCTCGACCTTGGCCTTGAGGTCGGCGCTGACCGGCCCGCCGGAAAACGCCCGCGACACGGTCGCCGGTGAGACGCCGGCCATGCGCGCCACGTCCTTGATGCCGATGGACATTTCAGAAAACGTTCCCAGTTGATCGGCGCTGCATTCCTTGCGCCACAGGCCTCACTAACCCCATGGTCGCAGAAAAAATACGTCGTTTCAACAAAAATCCGATTGACAAGAAACTGAAAACGTTTTCATATGCCGGGGACAAAAGAGAGATCCGGGAAGAAAGGCTCACTCCATGACCGCAACCGCAAGTTCACAGATCCTGCCGATCGAACTCGTCCGTCTCGGCGCCCATCCCGCCACCAAGGACGCGGCGATCCGCGAAGCCGCCCAGATGCTGGTGGCCGCCGGCCGCATCGACCCGGCCTATGTCGACTCGATGATGCGGCGCGAAGGGGTCGCCGACACCTTCCTCGGCCATGGCGTCGCCATCCCGCACGGTATGATCGAGGATCGGGCAATGGTGCGGCAGATCGGACTTGCGATCCTGCAAGTCCCCGAAGGCGTCGTCTGGAACGACGGCCAGACCGCCCGCCTCGTCGTCGCCATCGCCGCCCAGTCCGACGCCCATATCGCCATCCTGCGCCGCTTGACCGGGCTCATGCAGGACGAGGCCGCGCTCGACGCCCTGGCGCGCACGACCGACGCCCGCGAGATCGTCGCCGCCCTCACCAACGCGCCGGTGGAGAGCGCCGACGCCACGCCGGCCGTCGACCTTGCCGAGCGCTTCGCCTGGACCTGCGATTATCCGAGCGGCCTGCATGCGCGACCGGCCGCGCACTGGATCGACACCGCGCGCCGCACCCGCGCCGTCCTGCGCGTCCGGCGCGGCGATCAGACGGCCGATCCGCGCAATCTCGTCTCCCTGCTTCGCCTCGGCCTCGTCGAGGGCGATCAGGTCATCGTCTCCGCCGAGGGGGAGGGCGCCCGGGAAGCGCTCGCGAGCATGAAGGCCGCGATCGTCGGCCTCACGCCGCAGGAGAAGGCGGACGCGGCCAAAGCCGCCGCCAAAGCCAAGGCCGCTGCGCCCAGCTGGAACCCGCCAACGCCGCTGCCCTCCATTCCCGGCATCTCCGCCTCGCCCGGCCTGGCGATCGGTCGCCTCCACGTGGTCCGCCCGGCCGAGATCGTCGTGCCGGATGTTCCGCTGCCGCTGATCGACGGCGGCGATCGGCTGAACGACGCGATCGTCGCGACGAAGCAGCAGCTCGCCGCTCTCGCCGACGACACCGGTCGCCGGCTTGGCGCGGCCGAGGCCGGCATCTTCACGGCGCAGGCCGAGTTCCTGTCCGACACCGATCTCGTGGTCCTCGCCTGCCAACTGATGGTCGAGGGGCACGGACCCGCATGGGCCTGGCACGAGGCGGTCAGCCGGACGGCCGATCGCATCGCCGCCATGGGCAACCCGCTGCTCGCCGCCCGCGCCGCAGACCTGCGCGACGTCGGCCGCCGGGTGACGGCGCGCCTCGCCCCCGAGCTTGCGACTGCGAGCGCCGCCGCCGATCTGCCGGACGGACCGGTGATCCTGGTCGCCGACGATCTCACGCCGTCCGACACCGCCGGGCTCGACACCGCCCGCATCGTGGCGCTCGCCACCGCGCGCGGCGGACCGACGTCCCACACCGCCATACTCGCCCGCACGCTCGGCCTGCCGGCGCTGGTCGCCGCCGGCGACGCCTTGCTCGACGTCTCCGAAGGCGCTGAAGGCATCCTCGACGGCAACGGCGCGCGGCTATGGCTCGACCCGAACGAGGCGGCGATCGCCTCGGCGCCGTGATCGCATCGCCGCCGAGGCCGCGCGCCGGGCGCAGGAGAGCCAGGATCGCGCCGCCCCCGCGGTCACCGCGGACGGCCACACGATCGAGATCGCCGCGAACGTCAATACGCCCGATCAGGTCGGCTCTGGCGCTCGACCTCGGCGCCGAGGGCGTCGGCCTGATGCGCACCGAATTTCTCTTCCTCGAGCGCGGCGCTACGCCGACCGAGGACGAGCAGACGTCCGTCTATTCGGCCATGCTCGACGCGCTGGGAAATCGCCCGCTGATCGTTCGCGCCCTCGACATCGGCGGCGACAAGCAGGTCGCCCATCTCGACCTGCCGCAGGAGAGCCAATCCCTTCCTCGGCGTGCGCGGCGCCCGCCTGCTGCTGCGCCGTCCCGATCTGCTCGAGCCGCAGTTGCGCGCGCTTTATCGCGCCGCCAAGGGCGGACGGAAGCTGTCGATCATGTTCCCGATGATCACCTCGCTGCAGGAGGTCGTCATCCTGCGGGCCGCATGCGAGCGCATCCGCGCCGAGGTCGCCGGCCCTGAGGTTCCAATCGGCATCATGGTCGAGGTGCCCTCGGCCGCCATCCTTGCGGATGTCTTCGCGCCACACGTCGACTTCTTCTCGATCGGCACCAACGACCTGACCCAGTACGCCCTCGCCATCGACCGGCAGCACCCGGAGCTCGCGCCCGAGGCCGACAGTCTGCATCCGGCCGTGCTGCGCCTGATCGACGCCACGGTGAAGGGCGCAGCGACCCGCAATCGCTGGGTCGGCGTCTGCGGCGGCATCGCCGGCGATCCGTTCGGCGCGTGCCTGCTCGCCGGCCTCGGCGTCAACGAGCTGTCGATGACGCCGCGCGACGTGCCGGCGGTCAAGGCGCGGCTGCGTCAGGCGCGCTTCGCCGACCTCGAGCGGCTCGCCGCCGAGGCGCTCGCCTGCGACACCGCCGATCGCGTTCGCGCCCTCGATGGAGCCCGGTCATGAACGGCGCCGTCCCCGCCCCCGATGTCGTGACCGTGACGCTCAATCCGGCGATCGACCTCACCGTGACGCTGGATCGGCTGGTCGTCGGGCATGTCCAGCGCGCCTCCGCCGCCCTTGCCAACTGCGGCGGCAAGGGCGTGAACGTCGCGGGATGCGTCGCCGATTGGGGCGTGCGCGTCGCCGCGACCGGCGTCCTTGGCCATTCCAACGACGGCGCCTTCGCCGACTTCTTCGCCGGCAAGGGCATTGCCGACCGCTTCGTGCGCATCGCCGGCGAGACGCGCACCAACATCAAGATTGCCGATCGGGCCTCCGGCGAAACCACCGATGTGAACCTGCCGGGCCTTAGGGTGTCGGACGACGCCTTCGACGCGGTGCGGGCCGCATTGGCGCGCGAAGTCGCCCCCGGCCGGCCGGTGGTCCTCGCCGGCTCCCTGCCGGAATCGATGCCCGAGAGCGCCTGGGCGACCCTCGTCGCCGACCTCGCCGCGCATGACGCTCGCGTCGTGCTCGACGCCTCGGGCGCGCCGCTCGCCCTTACGCTCGAGAGCGGCGCCCCTGTGCACGTCGTCAAGCCCAACCGCGCTGAGCTTCAGGAACTCGTCGGCCGGCCCCTGCGGTCCACGATCGACGTCGTGGCCGCCGCGCGCGCGCTCATCGAGCACGGCATTACGCTGGTCGTTGTGTCGATGGGGGCCGACGGCGCTCTCTTCGTCGACCGCGAGACGGCGCTCGCCGCCGCTCTCCCGGCCAAAAGGGTTCTGTCCACCGTCGGCGCGGGCGACGCCATGGTGGCGGGAATCGCCGCCGCCCTCGTCGAAGGCGCGCCGCTCGAGCGCCTCGCTCGCCTCGCCGTCGCCTTCGCGACCTCGAAACTCGACCGGATCGGACCGTACCTCGGCCGGAAGGAAGACGTCGAACGTCTAGCCGCCGCCGTCCGCGTCACGACCCCGGCGATCTGATCACCCGATTTGCAGCAACGGCGGGAAATCCCGCCAGGAGGAAAGTGATGTCAAACTTGATAGCGGTGGTCGCCGCAACCGACCGTCCAACCCAGGCGACGCTCGCCGCCGAAGCCTTGAAAAAGGCCGCGATCAAGCTCGGTCATTCGCTCGCTGTCGAACTGAGAGCCGGCGAGGCCGTCACGGGCGCTCTTCGGCCTGACGCGATCGCCGGCGCCGAAGCCGTCCTGCTCGTCGGCGACAGCAAGGACGACGCGCGCTTCGAGGGCAAGAAGACGGTGCGCGCCACGCTCAACGCCGCGCTTGCCGACGCCGCCGCAACGCTTGGCGGCGCCTTCGCCACCACGGCAGCCGGCGGCAAGAAGGTTGTTGCCGTGACGTCCTGCCCGACCGGCATCGCCCACACCTTCATGGCCGCCGAAGGCGTCGAACGGGGGGCCAAGGCGCTCGGCCATTCCGTCAAGGTCGAGACCCAGGGGTCGGTGGGCGCCCAGAACACCCTGACGCCGCAGGAGATCGCCGAGGCGGACCTCGTCATCATCGCGGCCGACACCAATGTCGACCTCTCGCGCTTCGCCGGCAAGCCGCTTTACATGTCGCCGACCAAGGACGCGATCGGCGACGGCAAGGCCCTTGTCGCCCGCGCCTTCGCCGAAGCGCGTCTGCGCCAGGGCGGCGCCGGCGCGCCCGCCGTCTCCGCCAATCTCGCCGATCAGGTCGCGGCCGAAAAGGCCGCGCGGGCGGCCGCGCGCACCGGCGTCTACAAGCATCTGATGACCGGGGTGAGCTACATGCTGCCCTTCGTGGTGGCCGGCGGTCTCCTGATCGCCATCGCCTTCGCGCTTGGCGGGATCTACGTCTACGATGACGCGCATAAGGGCACGCTCGGCCAGGCGCTGTTCCTGATCGGCGCAAAGTCCTCTTTCGCCCTGATGGTGCCGATCCTCGCCGGCTTCATCGCCTATTCCATCGCCGACCGTCCCGGCATTGCTCCCGGCGCCGTCGGCGGCATGCTGGCGAACTCGATCGGCGCCGGCTTCCTCGGCGGCATCGTCGCCGGCTTCCTTGCGGGCTACATCGTCAAGTTCCTCAACGACCACATCAATCTCGGCAAGAACCTGGCGGGGCTGAAGCCGGTGCTGATCCTGCCGCTGCTCGGCTCGGCGATCGTCGGCCTGCTGATGATCTATGTCATCGGCGAGCCGGTCGCGACCGCGCTGGCGGCCATGACCGCGTGGCTCAAGGGCATGCAGACCGGCAACGCCATTCTGCTCGGCGCGATCATCGGCGCGATGATGGCTTTCGACATGGGCGGCCCGGTGAACAAGTCGGCCTACACTTTCGCCACCGGCCTGATCGCCTCGCAGGTCTACGGGCCGATGGCCGCCGCGATGGTCGCCGGCATGACCCCGCCGCTCGCCCTCGCGCTGGCCAGCAAGCTGTTCCCCGATCGCTTCAACGAGGACGAGCGCGAGGCCGGCAACGCCGCCTTTGTCCTCGGTCTCTCCTTCATCACCGAAGGCGCCATTCCGTTCGCGGCCAAGGACCCGTTGCGCGTGATCCCGTCCTTGATGGTCGGCTCGGCGTTCGCCGGCATGATCTCGATGGGCCTCGGCTGCGAACTGAAAGTGCCGCACGGCGGCGTCTTCGTTCTGCCGATCCCCAACGCGGTCACCGACCTCAGCGGCTATCTCATCGCCCTGGTCGCCGGCACGGTCGTCTCGGCCGCGCTGCTGCGCCTCGTAAAGCCCAAGATCGAGAGTTGAGAAGGGACCGCTCAACCTTTGGCCGCCGCCGCAGGAATGTTCTGCGGCGGCGGCCAAAGGATGGGGCCACATTTGTCTGCGCCCTGATCCGTGCCTTGCCGCAAAGATCTCGATTTTTCACGCCGACCTCTACCGAGTCCTGCCAAGGGCCAGGCGCGAGACCGGTTTGCCCGAAAGCGCATTTTCGGAGTCGGCGGCCTACCCGTTCGATGAGGTGGTCGACGACGCCTTCTGGCCTTGATGAGCCCGATGGCTCTCGGGTGGGACGACCAAGCGGCGACGGTGCGGGCGCGATATGGGCTCGATGACGGGGCGGCGGGGTAGGGTAGAGGGCGTCGATGTCGTGACCCCGTCATCGCGAGGAGCCCGAAGGGCGACGCGGCGATCCAGGGGAGCGTCGGGCGTTTTACGTTCCCCTGGATCGCTTCGCTCACGCTCGCGATAACGGCGCGGGGTTATGCGGGCGCGGTTCGGGCTCGATGACGGGGGCCGCGGGGCAGTCTATAGACGCGGTCGCTGACCGCGTCCGCCGCGCTCAGCGAGCGCGGCTACAGGCGATGACGGCGTAGCGCTCGTTTGCGCGGCCTTCGCTTCGGGTCCATTATTCGAAGCAACTCGATCAGGCGCGCAAAATGTCCAACGTCTACGAGAACGACTTCTACGCCTGGGCCATGCAGCAGGCGGCGCTGCTGCGCGCGCGCCGGTTCGACGCGGCCGACATCGACAATATCGCCGAGGAGATCGAGAGCATGGGGCGGGGGGAGAAGCGCGAGCTCGTCAACCGGCTGGCGGTCCTGCTCTTGCACCTGTTGAAATGGCAATTTCAGCCGGGGTTCCGGAGCCCGAGTTGGAACGCTACTGTTCGGGAGCAGCGCTTGAGGTTGCGCAGCCACTTGAAGGACAATCCGAGCCTTAGGGCTAGGCTCGATGAGTTCTTCGCCGAGGCCTACGAACTCGCGGTGATCGGGGCCGCGCGCGAAACGGGCTTGCCCGAGAGCGCGTTTCCCAAGGCGCCGCCATATGGCGTCGAGCAGGCGGTCGACGACGCTTTTTGGCCTTAGGGAACAAGATTCGATGCGCCGCAGCCTCCGCCGTGGGGGAGCGCCGGCACGTCGAGTTGGTGATTTGTAACGTGCGTCAGTTAAATCGAAGGCGTTCTCCTTCCCCCACAAGGGGGCTACGGGATGCACACATCTCTCGCGGCTCGCTGCCGGCGTGCCCGACCCGCGGAGGGCGGCTTCCTCACCCCTTGTGGGGGAGGATTGAGGAGGGGGGTCGCGCCGAACTTCGAAAACTTGGCGCCATTTCCCCCGAATGAGAGGTCGGCGCGACCCCCCACCCTGTCCCGCCCCCACAAGGGGGGCGGGGACGCTAGCCGCCATTGAGCGGCGCACGCCTGCTAAAAGATGTGTGCATCCCGTAGTTGTGGGGGAAGGCGGGGATGGGGGGTCTCGCTGACCTTGCGAATTGAGGGTCTCGCTCGAGCCGATGATACGACGGCGCGACCCACCTCCCTAACCCTCCCCCACAAGGGGGGAGGCAAGAACGTCGCCTCCCTTCGATTTGGTTAACGCAGGTCCCTCATGCCTCACCGGCAGCGCGGGTTCGACCCGATCTCGCGAGCGTCGATGACCCGGCCGTTGGCGTTGGCGAGTTGCACGCACTCCCGCGTCACGGGATTGAAATAGATGCTGAAGATTCCGGCGCCGATCACCGTCGTGCCGACGTTGCGGTATCCGCGCGACGCCATCGCGGCCAGAGCCTGTGCGGGCTCCATGCCCCTGACGTTGGGGATTCCGACTGGACCGGGGGCGCGAGGCGCCGCCGGTTGGCTGCCATAGCCAGGTTCGCCATAGCCAGGTCCATTGCCGCCAGGCCCGTTGTAACCGGGTCCGCCATAGCCAGGTCCGTTGTAGCCGGGACCGCCGGCCGGAGGCTCGAGCCACGGCCGCCCGCCCGGTCCCTCGCCCTCGCCGTTGCGCTCGCGTTGCGCGGCGCGGCATCCTTCGCGATAGGCGTGGCCGTTGCGTTCCTGGTCGAATCGGCCGGCCAGACAGTCGTAGTAGCCACGATGATATTCGCGCGATTCCGGCGAAGCCGAGGCCGGCGCGGCGAGCGATAGCAAAACCGTCGCCGCCCCGATCGCCATCATGTCTTTCACGGGCTGTCTCCCTCGCGTCAAGTCGAGCCAACCGGCAAAGGACACGCGGCCCGCCGACAATCAAGCTGGCGTTTTCGGTTCCTTGGGGATAGCGCTGCGCTTAAGCCCATATTCCGGGAGACCGACGCGGGAGGCGACGTGTTCGCCTGGATCGGCAGAGACGATGACCTTGTCGGAATCGAATGAAGGACTCGCGCGGCGACGTCGGCATCTGGCACGAAGCCTATCGCGTTCGCGCCGGCGAATGCGAGACGATCTACAGCGGCATGCCGCTTTTCAGCCTGGCCAGGGCGGCCAGGAGGGCCGCCGTCGCGGCGGGGACCGAGAGCGCGCGCGAGCGATTGGGCAAGGAGGGCGCCATTGATCATCCGGTCGGTTGACGATGTGACCCACGACGCCCTCGCGGCCATGGCGCGGACGGACGACCCGCGCCTGCGCACGATCCTCACCGCCCTCGTCAAGCACCTGCACGCCTTTGTGCGCGAGACGCGGCTCACCGAGGCCGAGTTTCGGGCCGCGACGGCGGTCGTGAACGCAATCGGCCAGCGGTCGAACGACTCCCACAACGAGGCCGTGCTGATGGCGGGGTCGCTCGGCGTGTCGTCGCTCGTCTGCCTCATCGCCAACGGCGTCGAAGGAAACGCCGAAACCTCGCAGTCGCTGCTCGGCCCGTTCTGGCGGCTGCATTCGCCGCGCGTCGCCAACGGCGGCTCTCTGCTTCGCTCGCCGACGCCCGGCGAGCCTTTGTTTGTGACAGGCCGCGTGGTCGACGCATCGGGCGCGCCGATCGAAGGCGCCGAGGTCGATATCTGGCACGCCTCGCCCGTGGGCCTCTACGAGAACCAGGATTCTGAGCAGGCCGAGATGAACCTGCGCGGCAAGTTCACGACCGACGCCGACGGCCGCTTCTGGTTCTCGACGGTGAAGATGGTCGGCTATCCCATTCCGACCGACGGCGTCGTCGGGCGCCTCCTCGAGGCGCAGAACCGCCAGCCCAAACGGCCGGCCCATCTGCACGCGCTGATCGTCAAGCCGGGCTACAAGGTGCTGATCTCGCAGGTCTACGACCCCGACGACCCGAACCTCGAGGACGACCCGCAGTTCGGCGTGACCAAAGCGCTGATCGGCGCCTTCGTGCGGCACGACGAGCCGCATCCGACCGAAGCGTCGGTCAGGCCGCCATGGCATACGCTCGAGCATACCTACGTGATGCAAGAGGGTGAGACGGTCCTGCCCGCAGCCGCCGATCAAGTAGGGGTGCGCCCTTGTAGCCGCGCTCCATAGCCCGTCGGGAGACGTCCTGACGGACCCCCTACGGAGCCGCGGCGGCGCGATCAGCGGTTGCGCCTACAGGCCTCACCTCGGCGAAAACTTCGCGAACTCGCCTGCATAGGCCTTCGCCAGCGGCGGGGCGTAGCTGTTGCGCTTCGAGGTCCTCAAGCCGAGTCGGGCGAGGGTCTCGGCAAGTCCGACCGCGCAGGCGACGCCGTCGAGCACCGGCACGCCGGCCTTTTGTTCGAGGTCGCGGGCGAGGTCGGTCATGCCGGCGCAGCCGAGCACGATCGCCTCGGCGCCGTCTTCGTCGCGCGCGCGCAGCATCTCGGCCTCGATCATGCGGCGGGCCGCCGAGCCCTCCTCTTCGAGCGCCAGCACCGGCACGTCGGCGGCGCGTACGCGCGCGCAGCGCGACGCGAGACCGTACTTGACCAGGTTCTTTTCGATCGGCGCGATCGAGCGGGGCAGGGTGGTGACGACGCTGAATTTATCCGCGATCAGGCTCGCCAGATGGAACGCCGCCTCGCCGATGCCGACGACCGGCGCGGCGGTCGCTGAGCGCGCCGCTTCGAGCCCCGTGTCGTCGAAGCAGGCGACGACGAAGGCGTCGGCCTCGGGCGCGCTGGCGATCTCGGCCAGCAGTCCGGGAACGGCGAAAGCCTCGTCGAAATAGCCCTCGATGCTGGGCGGCCCGAAGGCCGGATTGACCGCGCGGATCGCGACGCCCGGCGAGGCGGCGGCCCGCGCCGCGACGCCGATCTTGGCCGTCATCGAGGCGGTCGTGTTGGGATTGACGACGCAGATCAGCATGGGAATGTCGCTCAGACCTCGCCGCCGAGATAAAGATGCTGCACCCGCTCGTCCTTGACGAGGTCGGCTGAAAGGCCGGCGAGCGCGATCGCGCCCGTCGACAGCGCATAGGCGCGGTGCGAGACCCGCAAGGCCATGCGCGAATTCTGTTCGACCAGGAGAACGCTCACCTTTTCGTCGCGGTTGATGGCGACGATCGACCGGGCGATGTCCTGCACGATCTTGGGGGCGACGCCAAGCGAGGGCTCGTCGAGCAGCAGGAGCCTGGGCTTGGCCATCAGCGCGCGGCCGATCACCAGCATCTGCTGCTCGCCGCCGCTCATGGTGCCGGCCGCCTGGCGTAGCCGGTCCTTCAGACGTGGAAACCGGTGCAGAACGTCGTCGAGCGAGGCGCGCACGCCGGCCGCGTCCGAGCGCGAGAAGGCGCCCATCAGGAGGTTGTCGCGCACGCTCATGTAGGGGAACACCCGTCGCCCCTCCGGCACCATGGCGATGCCGAGCTTGACGATCGCCGACGGGTCGAGCCCGTCGATGCGCTGGCCCTCGAAGCTGATCGACCCCTTGCGGATCCGGCGCAGTCCGGTGATGGCGCGCAGGATCGACGACTTGCCAGCCCCGTTGGCGCCGATCAGCGCCACCGTCTCGCCAGCGTTGAGCTCGATCGACACGCCCTTCAGAGCATAGACGTGGTCGTAGTAGAGTTCGACGGCTTCGAGCGAGAGCATGGCAGCCATCGGCTAGAGCCCGATCGTTTCGTCTTCGACGCCGAGATAGGCCTCGATGACCTTGTCGTTGGCGCGAATTTCGGCCGGCGTCCCCTCGGCGATCTTGACGCCGAAATTAATCACGACGATGCGATCGGAAATCTTCATCACCGCCGGCATGTCGTGCTCGACGAGCAGGCAGGTCACGCCGCGGTCGCGCACCGCCCGCACTATCTCGACCGCGCGGTTGGTCTCATCGACGTTCATGCCGGCGAAGGGTTCGTCGAGCAGCAGGACCTTGGGATCGGCAGCGAGCCCGATGGCGATTCCGAGCGCACGCAAATGGCCTTGCGGAAGGTTGCTCGCGAGCTCGTCCTTGACGGCGATGAGGCCGAGGAAGTCGAGAATTTCGTCGGCCGAGCGGCCGAACGCCTCCTCGTCGCGGCGCGCCGCCGCCGTCCCGACATAGAAGCCGGCGAGGCTTGCGCGCGAGCGCAGATGATGGGCGACGATCACGCTGGCGCGCGCCGTCATGCCCTTGAAGATCGTGGTTTCCTGAAAAGTGCGCACGACGCCCTTGCGCGCCACGATGTGCGGGGCAAGTCCCGAAATGACCTCGCCGTCGAAGCGGACCTCGCCGCGGGTGGGCCTCACGAACGAGGCGATCAGCTTGAAGATCGTCGACTTGCCCGCCCCGTTGGGGCCGATGATCGACAGGATCTCTTTCGGCATGACGTCGAACGAAACCTCGTTGACCGCCGTCAGGCCGCCGTAGCGCTTGGTGAGGTCGCGTATCTGGAGGATTGGCGGGGACTGACTCACTGCGCCTTCCTCGACGGCCAGCGCAGGCTGAGAAGCCCGTTCGGCAGGAGCAGCATGAGCAGGATCATCACGCCGGAATAGATCAGGAGTTGGTACTCGCCGGTCTGAAACAGAAGATCCCAGCCGAAATAGAGCACGAGCGTCCCCAGCATCGGACCGAAGACGAAACTCAGGCCGCCGAGGAAGCAGTTCAGCATGAAATTCACGCTGTCGTTAATGGTGAAGCTGGACGGATAGATCGACTGGGCGATCGCGACAAAGATCGCGCCGCCGACGCCGCCGAGGAAGGACGAGATCGCGTAGGCTAGCACGCGCAGGAGCGGGACGTTGACCCCCATCGAGGAGGCCAGCTCCTCGTTCTGACGCATCGCCGCGAAGAGCTGACCGACGCGCGAATGGACGAGCCGCCAGAGCCCGGCGAAGCAGAGGGTCATCATCGCGACGGAAAGGAAGTAGAAGGCGGCGTTGCGCTCGGCGAAGGAATCGAAACCCGGGACGATCGTCAGCCCGAAAAGCCGGATCGCCCCCGGGGTCGGGATTTCGGTGATGCCGCGCGCGCCGTTGGTGATCGGCAAGGCGAGCGCCGTAAGACGCGCCACTTCCGTCAGCACCAGCGTGACCATCGAGAAATAGACGCCGCGCAATCTGAGGATCGGCCAGCCGATCAGGGCGCTGACGAAGGCGCAGAACAGTCCGGCAACCGGCAGGCTGAGCCAGAATGACAGGCCGCTTGTCACCAGGATGGCCGAGACATAGCCGCCCGCCAGCGCATAGGCGCCCTGGCCGATATTGATCCGGCCGATGTAGAAGGTAAGCCACACGCCGCCCGAGGCGATCGCCAGCAGCGCCACGGAACTCAGCGTGTAGTACAGGTCGGTCCGCTGCGTGGCCGCGATCGCCCAGGGGATCGCGACGAAAACCAGGGCCAGGAAGACCACGACGGCGGCGGCGCGGCCGGCGCGTTGGCGGTTGGTCATGGGCTCATCCCCACGGCTTGCCCATCAGCCCGTTCGGGCGCAGGGCGAGGAACACCATCAGCGCCACGAAGATGACGAGATAGGTGATGTCGCCGTAGGAATGCAGGACGGTGAGCCCGACCGATTCCATCATGCCGAGGATGAAGCCGCCGGCAATCGCGCCGCCGACCACGCCGGCGCCGCCGATCATCACCATCATGAAGGCTTTGATCGAGATCGGGCCGCCGATGCCGGAATTTACGCCGGTGACCGCAACGAGCAGGCCGCCGACGAGGCCCGCGAGCATGGCGCCGAGCGCGAAGCCAATGAGCCCGTAGAAGGCCACCGGCACGCCCATGAGCTGGGCGGCGACGCGGTCCTGCGCCATCGCCCGCATGGCGCGGCCGGGCTTTGTGAACTGCATCATCAGGATGAAGGCGACGATGAACAGGACCGCGAGGGCCGCGACCAGGATGCGGTCCCAGGGCAGGATCAGGTTATCCCAGATGAACACGCCGTTGACGATCTTGTGCACGCCACGCTGCTTCTCGCCAAAGATCAAGAGGATCGCAGCGTCGAGGAAATAGGCGACCGCGGCCGCCAGAAGCATCGTGCTTTCCTCACGCTCGCTGCGGCGGATCACGGTGCGGAACAGGAAGCGCTCGAGCAGCGCGCCGAGAACGGCGAGCGTCAGCGCCGAGGCGAAGAGCGCGATGACGAACGGCAGCTTGAGCTGGCCGTAGACCTCATAGGTGACGAAGCCGCCGAGCACGTACATCTGCCCGTGCGCGAAATTGAGCACGTTCATCAGCGCGAAGATCAGCGTCAGGCCGAGCGCGATGACCGCGTATTGCGCGCCGAGATAGAGCCCGTTGGCGACGACCTGTTCCATGCAGCTTCAAGCCTTGGAAATTCGGCACGCCTCGTGTTCCTTTGTGTCCTTCGTGGTGGAATCCTTCACCACAAAGTTCACAAAGGAGCACGAAGTCTGGCCGCTTCAGTCGACGTTGGCGACGAACAGGGTCTTGAACTTGCCGTCCTCATACTCGTTGACGACCAGCGGCACGGCAAGCTGACGCTTCTGGCCAAACGAGGTCGTGCCGACATAGTGCAGGGTCGCGGAGGAGTCCTTGAGATAGGGGTTTTGGGCGGAGAATGTGTCGATCGTTGTCTTGAACTCGTCGACGTTGTCGATCGCCTTCGGGTCCGCCTTCAGCGTGTCGATGATGTACTGGAGGGCGTAGATCTTGGTGTTCGACTCGTCGTTGTATTCGCCGAATTTTTTGGTGTAGCGATCGATGAACTCGTCCATCGCCTTTGACCGGATTTCCGCAGTCGACGCGCCGCCGACCGAGATAAAGCCGTTGGCGAGGTCGCCTGCGCCTTCCTCAAGCACCTTGGCGTCCTGTGCCGTCTCGGTCGAGATCAGGCCCTTGTAGCCGAGCTCGCGGGCCGAGCGGATGAGGAGGGGCGCGTTGGCGGGCGCGACGCCCGAGAGCACGAGCAGGTCGGGGTGAAGCTTGACGATCGGGGTCAGCACCGGCGTGAAATCGCGCGTGTCGTTCTCGTAGGTGTCCTTGTCGGCCACGACGTCGAGGCCGAGCGCCTTGGCGGCGGTGACGCCGCTGTCGCGCTGGCTCAGCGGGTCGGACTCGTTGGCCGCGACGAACGCGATGGTCTTCACGCCCTTCTTGTCTTTCAGATATTTGTAGATGGCCGGGCCAGACTGGTAGCTCGCGACCATGCCGAGCACGGCGTTCGAGGCGGGCTTGGTGTACAGCGATTTCGGGAACGCGTAGGGGAAATAGATGATCCCCGCCCTTTCCGCTACCGGACGCACAGCGGCGGCGCCGTCGTCGACGTTCGGTCCGACGACGTAGTGAATGCCTTCCTGAGCCATCTTTTCCATGCCGGCGATGGCGCGCTTCGGGTCCTTCTGGTCGTCGAAGGTGACGATGTCGATGTCGTAGGTCTTGTCGCCGATCTTCACACCGCCCTGACTGTTCCACCAGTCGGCGAGGGTCTCCATTGAGCGGACGTTCGAGGTGCCCCAGGCGGCGGCCGGACCGCTCGTCACGCCGACGAAACCGATCTTGAGCGCAGGGTTGGCGGCGTCTGCAGGCGCCGCAAGGGCGAAGGCGAAGATGGACGCGAAGGCGAGGAGGCCAGCGCGCAGGGATGCGGATGGTGACGGCATGGTGGAAGTCCTCCGGCGCCGCTGGGCGCATCGCCTGCGAAGTTCAGACGTGGGCCTTCTGGCGGATAGTCGGCAGGTTGCGGAACTGATACGATCTTGTCAACGTTTCGAGCGTTGATTGTCGACAATCTGCTAAATTATGTGCGCGAGGCTATTCAAGCGGCAGATCGTGACGCGGAATGCGCCACGATGAGGCGTGGACGAGCCGGACTCACGGGGCTTGTGCCGTTCCGTACTGTTCCAGGGATAGGGAAGGGGCTTGGCTCGTCATGGCGCTTATCGAAGATGACCAGCGGGAGCCGCTGTCGGACGGGGCCATCATCGAGCGCATTGTCGCGGCGGTGATGCACCAGAGGCTTGCGGCGGGCGCAAAGCTTCCGGAGGCGGCGCTATGCGACTCTTTCGATTGCAGCCGGACCCAGATCCGCCGGGTGCTCGTGGTGCTCGCCGAGCGCGGCGTTGTCGCGTTGCACCCTAACCGGGGCGCTTTCGTCGCCAGCCCCGACTTCGGGGAGGCGCGCGACGTCTTTGAGGCGCGCCGCGCGATCGAACGATCGCTGACCTTGTCGGCGGCCGCGCGCGTCGATGCCGCCGTACTCCAAGAGTTGCGCGACAACGCGCTCGCCGCCGCCGCCGCCGAGGCCAGGGGCGATCGGAGCGAGTCGATCCGCCTGTCTGGGCTGTTTCACATCCGGCTCGCCGAGGCCGCCGGCAATTCGGTGCTGGCGAAGTTCCTCGAGGACCTCGTCGCGCGCACCTCCCTGATCATCGGGATCTACGGTTCGCGGGCGGCGAATTCCTGCTCCGAAGCCGAGCACGGGGCGCTGGTGGAAGCGCTCGCTGAACGCAACGGCGGGCGCGCGGCCGACCTGATGGAGCGGCACCTCTCGCATGTCGAGCATCTCCTCGACATCCGCGACGTGGAGGAGACCCCCGCCGACATCCGTACCGTGTTCGCCCGATAGCGCCGCGTCGCCCGTCCGCGTCACTGTGTCGCCCGGGTTTTCGCCCCCAGCGCCCCCGCCGGGCGGCCCGGGCGTCTTGCGCCGGGCGCCAGCGGCTCCTAAAGCCTCTCGCAGGCGCCGGGCGCCCGGTCCGGCAGGCCGCTCCATCAGAGGGAACCAGCATGTCGCACAAAATTCTCGTCGCCCAGGGCGGGGGCCCGACGGCGGTGATCAACCAGTCGCTGGTCGGGGTCGCGCTCGAGGCGCGCCGCTTTTCCAGCATTTCTCACGTCTACGGCGCCCTGCACGGCGTGCGCGGCATCGTCAACGACGACCTCGTCGATCTCGGTCAGGAGACGGTCGCCAATCTCGAAGCGGTCGCAGCGACCCCGGCCTCGGCGCTCGGCTCGACCCGCGACAAGCCGGACCTGAAATATTGCCAGGAGATCTTCAAGGTCCTGAAGGCCCACGCAATCGACACGTTCTTTTACATCGGCGGCAACAATTCCTCGGACACGGTGCGGATCGTCGCCGACGAAGCCAGGAAGGGCGGACATGCGCTCCGCGCCATCCATATCCCGAAGACGATCGACAACGACCTGGTCGGCTTCGATCACGTGCCCGGCTTCCCGTCGGCGGCGCGCTTCGTCGCGCAGGCCTTCGCCGGCGCCAATCTCGACAACACGGCGCTGCCCGGCGTCTACTGCGCGGTGGTGATGGGACGCCACGCGGGCTTCCTCACCGCGGCCTCGGCGCTGGCGCGCAAATATCCCGGCGACGGACCGCATCTCATCTATCTGCCCGAGCGCACCTTCGTCGTCGACAAGTTCCTCGCCGGCGTCAAGGACGTCTACGAGCAGCACGGGCGCTGCATCATTGCGGCCTCCGAAGGCATCCATGACGAGAAGGGCGAGGCGATCATCACCAAGCTCGTCGGCAAGGCGGAGAAGGACGCGCACGGCAACGTGCAGCTATCCGGCACCGGCGCGCTCGCCGACCTTTTGTGCGAGGAGGTCAAGAACAAGCTCGGCATCAAGCGCGTGCGCGGCGACACCTTTGGCTACCTGCAGCGCTCGTTCGTCGGCTGCGTCAGCAAGGTCGATCAGCGCGAGGCGCGCGAGGTCGGCGAGAAGGCGGTGCAATACGCCGTCGGCGGCGCTCAGACCGGATCGGTCTCGATCCAGCGCGTCGGCAACTACGCCGTCGACTATCCGCTGATCCCGATCGAGACGGTGGCCGGCAAGACCCGGGTGATGGAAGACCACTTCATCAACGAAGAGGCCAACGACGTGACGGCGAATTTCCTCCGCTACGCCCGGCCGCTGGTCGGCCTCGACATGCCGGAGGTGGCCAAGCTGCGCGCCGCCAAGGTCGCGAAGGCCGGCGTCCTCGAGGGCGAAGGAACCTGAATACAGAAAAGTCCTTCCGGATTCTCGACTCGACACAAGTGCCGGCAGAGTCCTATGGGGGTTTTGGCCACGGCGCTGCCCAACTCTGTCAAACAGCTTGCAGCGCTGTCTGGCCGCATCTCATGGGTTTCCGGAGAATGACTGGAGGAAAATGATCGAAGCGCTGTTCGCCCGCTCGTAGCTAGTGGGCCAGCGCGCATCCGTTGTACCGCACTCGGCCCGTTTGCTATCGACGGGCGGCCGAGGCGCGGAGGGGGCTGGTCGTATGCAACGGGAACTGTCGCTGTTCGTGGGCACGTTTACGACGCTGCTCGCCATCATCAACCCGCTCGAGGTGTTGCCGGTCTACCTCCAGCTCCTCCTCGGTAAGGACGCGGCTACGCACAGCGCCGTAGCGCGCAAGTCCTGCGTCTACGCCCTGCTGCTGAGTTTCTTCTTCCTCGTCTTCGGCACGCTGATGCTGCGCATCTTCGGCGTACCGTTGAGCATGGTGCGTGTCGTTGGCGGCATTATCCTGATGAAGATCGGCTTTGAGCTGTTCACGCCGGACAAGGGCGGCGGGGTCGTCGGCGGCGCCGCCGATCCGAATGCGAATATTGCCTTCGTCCCGCTCGCCATGCCGCTGATGTTCGGCCCCGGCGCGATCGCCACCATCATCGGCATGACCTCAACGATCCGGCAGTCGAGCGAGGAGATGCTGTCGTTCGTCGCCATCGCGGCGGCGATCGTGCTGACCATGATCGTCACCTACATCTGCCTCGCCTATGCCGACCGGCTGACGAAATGGCTCGGGCCGATGGGGATCGACGCGACCACCCGCATCGTCGGCTTCTTCGTCTCGGCGATCGGAGTCGGGCTCATCTTCGACGGCGTGATCGAGGCGCTTGAGATGCACGGCCTCACATCGCTGCACTGAGCGGAAGGCGAGAGCCAGACAAACCTCGGACAGATCGAGGGACATATGGGTCGGGATGGCGGAAGCGGAATGACTTGAGGTTAAGGAGTCCCGCCGGGCCGGAACCCACTGCGGAGACTCGCGCGGCCCACAGCGGCGCTCTTGTGGCGATTTGCCGCGTTGCTGAGACGGGCTGGGAACGGCACAAAGGCCGATGTAGGGAAGCGCGCCATCGGACGATGCGCGGACGGAAGCTCCGATCGACGAGCCCGTCGCCGTAGTCGTGGCGCCTGACCGGAAATTCCACGGAGAACGCGAACCTCTGCGCAAGCCTGTCGCATTCTCATGGGCGTTCGTGACTTGCGCGGAGGAACGAGGACAAAAGGAGTCCACGTCATGAGAGTCTTGGTGTGCGGCGGCCGCGACTGCCGCGATCGCGCATTTGTCGAGAAGACCCTGGATCGGCTGCTTGCGGCGCGCGGGCCATTCGAGCGGCTCATCCACGGCGCCGCTCGCGGGGCGGACCGCATAGCGGGAAAATGGGCGCGGGATCACGGGGTCCTCGAATGGGCCTTCCTGCCCGAGTGGCACAGAGTCGAGGCCCGAGACGGCCTCGGCCGCAACGTGCGGATGATCGCCGCGGGCGCTCCCGACCTCGTCGTCGCATTTCCGGGCGGAGTAGGCACCAGCAACATGGTCGAGCAGGCGAAGGCCGCCGACATCGAAGTCCTGGAGGTTGCTCTTCCAGCCAAGACCGGCGCCTAACGCCGGGGCTCCGAAAGCGCGACGCCGGTCCTGGCCCCTTGGCGCCCGATCCGCGCGGGCACGGCGCCCGCCGAACCGGCCGAAACCGAACCTGAGCGCGTCGCCGCACTCGCGGCGCCTGGCCGGAAGATCCGAGGAGAGCGCGAACCTTCGCCCAAGCCTGTCGCAATCGAGCGCGACGTCGATCGTTCGTGCGGACGAACGAGGACAAAAAGGAGTCCACGTCATGAGAGTCTTGGTATGCGGCGGTCGCGACGGCCAAGACAGCGAATATGTGGAGAAGACTTTGGATCGTCTGCTCGCGACTCGCGGGCCGTTCGAGCGGCTTATTCACGGGGACGCGCGAGGCGTCGACCGCATGGCGGGAAAGTGGGCGCGCGATCACCACGTGCTCGAATGGGACTTTCTGCCGGAGTGGCACCGGGTCGACTCGGAAGACGGCTTGAGCCGCAATCAGCGGATGATCGAGGCCGGCTCCCCCGACCTCGTCGTGGCGTTTCCGGGCGGGGTGGGCACGGAAAACATGGTCGAAACGGCGAAAGCCGCACACATCGAGGTCATCGAGATCCCGCCGCCGCCCAGGTCGAACGGCTGAAGCGAGCTGTGGGTCTGTCGGGCTGTCCGCGAAAGGACGGACCCCTTGTTGTGAGAGCACGCCCGCGCTGTATTCTGTTGCGGAGCGCGGCGCTCTCGGACCCGACGTCGCATTTTTGACCCGCGAGGCCGCGTGTGTCGCCCAGGCGCCTGAGCAGCGCCCGCGCGGAACTTGCGTCCGCCGGCTGGGTTGAGGGAGGCGATGGTCCAGCACGCTTGGGGGTCATGTGGCGAACGGCAGGAGATGGACGCATGGCCCGTCATGCGAGGCCGGGGGAATCCGCTTCCGACTGTGGGCGCCAAGCCAGCGGCGGGTCGGTCTCGTGCTGGAGGATGCGGCCGAAGTCGTCCCGATGGAGCGGCGGGCAGACGGTTTTTTTGAGGCATTCGTCGAGGGCGCAAGCGCCGGCGCGCTTTATCGTTTCGCACTCGATGACGGCATGCGCGTCCCGGACCCCGCCTCCCGGTTCCAGCCGCAGGACGTGCATGGACCGAGCGAGGCAATTGATCCCGACGCTTATGCGTGGAACGACGCGTGGACGGGCCTTCGCTGGGAGGACGCGGTTCTCTATGAGCTGCATGTCGGCGTATTCACGCCCGAGGGGACCCTCGACGCCGCAGCGGGGAAGCTCGATCACCTAGCCGCCCTCGGCGTGACCGCTATCGAGTTGATGCCGATCGCCGATTTCAGCGGCCGCCGAGGCTGGGGCTACGACGGCGTATGCCTCTATGCGCCCGACGCGACCTATGGGCGCCCGGAGCGGCTCAAGGCCTTTGTCGAGGCCGCACATCGGCGCGGCATCGCGGTTCTGCTCGACGTCGTCTACAATCACTTCGGCCCGGACGGAAACTACCTGCGCCTCTACGCGCCCGACTTTTTCACCAGCCGTCATAAGACGCCGTGGGGCGACGCGATCAATTACGACGGGCCGAACGCGTTCCCGGTACGGCAGTTCGTGGTCGAGAACGCGGAATACTGGATCGACGAGTTCCATCTCGACGGACTCCGTCTCGATGCAGTGCATGCGATCAAGGACGACAACCGTCCCGACATCCTCGACGAAATCGCCGAACGCGTCCGCTCGCGCTTCGATCGCCCGGTCCGCCTCCTGCTCGAAAACGAAGAGAACGAGCCCGAAAGGCTGCGCCGGAAAGGCGGCGACGCCGTCCGCTACACCGCGCAGTGGAACGACGACGTTCATCATGTGCTTCATGTCGCGGCGACTGGACAGGCGAGCGGCTATTACGTCGACTATGGCGAGACGGAATTGCTCGGCCGCGCCTTGGCCGAGGGGTTCGCATTTCAGGGCCAGGAGTCGCCTTATCGCGGCCGTCCGCGCGGCGGCCGGAGCGACGCCCTTCCGCCCTTGGCTTTCGTGGCCTTCATCCAGAACCACGACCAGATCGGCAACCGGGCGGTTGGCGAACGTCTGAGCGCCCTGGCGCCGCCCCGGGTGGTGTGGGCGCTGGCGAGCGTCATGCTCCTCCTGCCGCAAATCCCGATGCTGTTCATGGGCGAGGAGTGGGGCGCGCGTGAGCCGTTCCTGTTCTTCTGCGATTTCGAGGGCGACCTTGCGAAGGCGGTCCGCGATGGACGGCGGCAGGAGTTCGCCCGCTTCCCGGAATTCGCCGATGACCGCGGCGTCGCCAAAATTCCGGATCCGCTCGCCGAGTCGACGTTCCTCGCCTCGAAGCTTGACTGGAACAAGGTCGACGCCGACCATTTCGCCTTCTATCACGCCGCGCTCGCCGCGCGTCGGGAGCATGTGAGGCCGCACTTGCCGGCGATCGACCACGGGGGGCGCGCGACCGTCGTCGGCGATCAGGCGGTCAGGGTCGCGTGGACGGCGGGCGCCGCCCGGTTGGTCCTCGACGCCAATCTCAGCGAGCGCTCCGCCGCGTTTCCGGCGGCGGAGGGCCGCGTCTTCTGGCGTTATGGCGAGGCGGCCGATGCGGGCGCGCTCGGTCCGTGGAGCGTGCGCTGGAGCCTGGAGACGCCATGATCCCGCCGCGCGCGACCTACCGTCTGCAGTTGCGAAAGAGCTTCGGTTTCGCCGATGCGGCGAAGATCGCGGGATATCTCGCGCGCCTCGGAGTGAGCCATGCCTATCTGTCGCCGGTGTTCAAGGCGCGCCCCGGCAGTACGCACGGCTACGACATCACCGACCACGGCGAGCTCAACCCCGAGCTCGGCACAGAGGTCGACTACGAAGGGATGATCGCCGCTTTTCGGCGCGAGGGGTTGAGCGTCATCCTCGATACGGTGCCGAACCACATGGGCGTCGGCGGCGCCGACAACCCGCTCTGGCTCGACGTCCTGAAATGGGGTCCGGAGTCCGCATTACGCCGGCTGGTTCGACATCGACTGGTCGGCGCATGGAGGAGCCGGCGGCGGCAAATTGCTCGCGCCGGTGCTCGGCGAGCAATATGGTGAGGCGTTGCGCGCCGGAAAGCTCGCGCTCAAGTTCGACGCCGAGGCCGGGGCCTTCGCCGTCTGGGCTTACGACGCCCACAAGCTGCCGGTCTCAGTCCGCTGACCTATCCGATGATCCTCGGGCGCTCGCCCGAGGTCCTCGACCGGATCGGCGATCGCTTTCTCGACCTGCCGAACTGGCGCCCGCAGGTCGCCGAGCGGGCTCGCGGCCTCGAGGCGGACCTCGCGGAGCTGGCGCGCAAGGACGCGGACGCGCTCGAGGCGATCGAGGGGCGAGTCGAAATCCTTCAATCGCGACTGGCGGGAGCTCGATCGGCTGATCGAGGCGCAGCATTGGCGCGTCGCCTTCTTCAGGGTTGCGGAGGACGAGATCAACTATCGCCGGTTTTTCAACATCAACGACCTGGCCGGGCTGCGGATGGAGCTTGCGCCGGTGTTCCTGCACGCCCATGCCCGGATCTTCGCGATGCTCGCCGCCGGTGAGATCGAGGGGCTGCGGATCGATCATATCGACGGGCTATTCGATCCCAAGGCCTATCTCGCGGCGCTCCGGGAGCATGCCGAGCGGCCCTTCTACCTTGTCATCGAAAAGATCCTTGGGCCGCACGAGTCCTTGCGGGCCGACTGGCCGGTCGACGGCGGCACCGGATACGACTTCGTCAATCTCGTCCTCGGTCTCTTGATCGATGAGTCGTCGGAGGCGGCGTTCGACGACATCTACCGATCGTTCGCCGGCGTGGCGCAGAGCTTCGCGGAGATCGCGATCGCCAGCAAGTTCCGGATCATGGAGAACGAGATGGCGAGCGAGATCGCAGCGCTTGGCCGCGCCGCGGCGCGGCTCGCGCATGCGAGCCCGATGACCGCGGATCTCACCCGTGCGACGCTCGATCGGGCGATCCGGCAGACGATCGCCAATTTTCCGGTCTACCGCACCTACGTCGATCTTGCCGGAACGCCCGACGCCGCCGACCTGCGCGACCTCGCCTGGGCGATTGCGCGCGCCCGCCGGAGCGACCCCGACCTCCACCCGTCGGCGTTCGACTTCCTCGAGGCTGCGCTGACAGCGAACGCCGAGGCGTTGCGGAACAAGGAGCTGAGCCGGACCGCGGCGCTGCGCTTCGCCATGCGAATGCAGCAGGTCTCCGGCCCCGTCATGGCCAAGGGCGTCGAGGACACCGCTTTCTATCGCTATAACCGGTTCGTCGCGCTGAACGAGGTCGGCGGCGCTCCCGAAAGGTTCGGCATCCAGCCGCCGACCTTTCACAAGGCCAACGGCCAGCGCGCCGAGCGTTGGCCGCAGGCGATGCTGGCGAGCGCAACGCACGACACCAAGCGCGGCGAAGACGCGCGCGCGAGGCTCGCCGTCCTTTCCGAGCGCCCCGAGGAATGGCGCCGGCAGGTCGCGGCGTGGAGCCGGCTCCTGCGCGCCCGCATCGGCAATGTCGACGCGGTCGAGGCGCCCGATCGCAACGACGAATACATGCTCTATCAGATGCTGGTGGGCTCCTGGCCGATCGAGATGCTCGAGACCCCGACTGCCGAAGCCTTGGCGACCTATGCCGAGCGCATTCGCGGAGCGCTGACCAAGTCGATCCGAGAGGCGAAACTCCACTCGGGATGGGCCGCGCCCAACGCCGCCTACGAAGACGCGACCCTGGCCTTCGCCTCCGAAGCGCTGCGTGCGGACGGGCGCGGTTTCTTTTCCGCGCTCCTGCCGTTCGTCGCCGACATTGCGCGTCTCGGGGCGCAGAACAGCCTCGTCCAGACCGCTCTGAAGCTGACCGTTCCGGGCGTGCCGGATACCTATCAGGGGTCGGAACTTTGGGACGTCAGCCTGGTCGACCCCGATAACCGGCGCGCCGTCGATTACGAAGCGCGCGCGGCCCAACTCGCGGAGCTTCGACCGCTGCTTGAGGACGCCGAAAGGCGCTGGGATCTGTTCGAGACATTGCTGCAGACCTGGCGGGACGGGCGGGTCAAGCTGGCGACCATCGCGCTCATGCTGGGCCTCCGTCGAGAGCGTCCCGCGCTGTTCGCTGAGGGCGGTTACCGGCCAATCGAAATGGCGGGCGAGGAGGCGGACTGGGCGCTCGGCTTTGTCCGCGAATGCGGCGCCGAGCGTCTCGCGGTCGTCGTCGCGCGCTATCCGGCGAAACGGGAAGCCAAGCCCGATTGGCAGGCGGTGGCGAACCTGCCCGAGGGGCGCTGGGTCGACGCCTTTCGCGGCCGCGACTTGGACGTCTGCTCGCCCGTGCGCGAATGGCTCGGGCCGCTGCCGGTCGCCGTGCTGACCGAGGCCTGAACGGAGCCTCCACGCTGGTTTTGCTCACCTCTTCGCGCAACCGTCGCCGGCTTTCGAGTCCAACTCTTACCGCGAAGCGGTGGACGGGCTAGACTGCCTCTCGTGTCCGTCTTTGTCCTGATTCCGCCGGAAGGCGCGCGATGACCGCGCGCCGCTCCGGCAGCGCCGACCTGCCGCTGCACGGCGGGCGCGTGCCGCGCTGGCTGGGCGAGCGGATGACCCGGCTCGGCGCGGTCATCGCGCAGGCGATCGTGATCGAATACGGCCGCGACGAGTTCCTGCGCCGGCTCGCCCATCCGTTCTGGTTCCAGTCGTTCGGCGCCGTCATGGGCATGGACTGGCATTCGTCGGGGATCACGACCTCCGTCATCGGGGCCTTGAAGCGCGGGCTCAATCCGCTCGCCGGCGAACTCGGCCTCAATGTCTGCGGCGGGCGCGGCGCGCATTCGCGCGAGACCCCGCACGAACTGGTCGCGATCGGCGATCGGGTCGGCTTCGACGGCGCCGCGCTCGCGACCGTCAGCCGCCTCGTCGCCAAGGTCGACAGCGCCGCCGTGCAGGACGGCTTCGACCTTTATCTGCACGGCTTCATCGTCGCCGACGACGGGCGCTGGGTCGTCGTCCAGCAGGGGATGAACGGCGACGCGCGGCAGGCGCGCCGCTACCACTGGCTGTCCGAGGGCTTAAGGAGCTTCGTCGAGGCGCCGCACAGCGCGATTGACGGCGAAGGGCAGGGGGTGATCGTCAATCTGACCGACGCGCGGGCGGACGCCTCGCGCCGCCGGCAGATCGACCTCCTCGGCGATCTCGGCCCCGACGGCGTCGGGCGGCAGATCGCGAAGCTCGAAGGCGCGAAGGCGCCCGAGCCGCCGCTTCAGCCGTTCCTGCCGCATCTCGTCATGCCGGCCCATCACGACGTGCGCGCGGGCGACATCGTCGCGCGCCGCCTGCACGCGGGACTCGCGGCGGCGGCCGATCGCGGACCCAAGGATTTCGCCGAGCTTCTGCTGGTCCCCGGGGTCGGGGCGCGCACCGTCCGGGCGCTCGCCCAGGTGGCGGAGATCGTGCACGGCGCGCCCTACCGCTTCTCCGACCCGGCGCGGTTCTCGGTCGCCCACGGCGGCAAGGACCGCCATCCGTTCCCGGTGCCCTTAAAGGTCTACGACCGCACGATTGCGGTGATGAAGGCGGCGGTGACCAAGGCGAAGCTCGGCGAGACCGAGGAGCTTGCGGCGATCCGGCGGCTCGACCAGCAGGCGCGCCGGCTCGAGCGGCAGGCGCGCGGTCCCTCGGTCGAAGCGCTGTTCGCCGAGGAGCGCGCCCGTTCGCATGAGCTGGGCGGCATGAGCGTGTTCGGGCCGGAGGCGGCGCCGGGCACGGAGGGCGCGCTTCGCAGGCCGGCGCGCGGTCAGTCCTGAGCCAGCTTTGCGCGTGACAGTCGAGCCACCGACCTCGGGGGCGAATCCATGCGCATGTCGATCTTGGGGCTGCTGGCGTTGGGCCTTTCGGCCTGCGCGCCGGTCACGCCGCCGACGCCGTATGCGAGCCAAGCCTCGCTCCCCTACGCCGCCTGCGGCGACATGGCGAGGCTTCGCGCCAACCTGACCGGCGATCCCGGCGCGACGCCGGAAAGCGACGCCATCCTCAGGCGCCTCGGCGTCCGCTGCGTCGCCGCTTACCCGCCGCCGGCCGTTCGCGTCCGATACTGATTTCCGTTTCCTGCAAAATCTTTCCGAAGGCGTCACTTTCCTTCCGCGGGGGATTCCAAAAGCTTCCATTCGTTTCAAAAAGTTGCAAAAAATTTCCGCGAATCGGGACTTATCAATGGCTTACGGGGAAAAACAGGCGGAAAAAATTTGCACCCCCGAAGTTCGCTGGAGCGAACCCGGAGGCGGCGCGACAGCGTAGGGAAATCGTGCGCCTCAGCGACAGGCGGAGCGAAAGCGTCCGTGTCCGCGCCGCCCGGCTGAATTGCGTCCGCCACCTGCATCGGGCCCCCCCTCGTCGATGCCGTCCTCGCCCGCCGCCTTGCGGCGCGATTGCTGATTTCCATTTCCTTCAAACTCTTTCCGAAGGCTTCACTTTCTTTCCGCGTGGGCTTCCAAAAGCTTCCGTTCCTTTCAAAAAGTTGCAAAAAATTTCCGCAGAATCGGGACTTATCAATGGCTTACGGGGCAAAACAGGCGGAAAAAATTTGCGCCCCCGAAATTCGCTGGAGCGAACCCGGAGGCGGCGCGACAGCGTAGGGAAATCCTGCGCCTCAACGACAGGCCGAGCGAAAGCGTCCGTGTCCGCGCCGCCCGGCTGAATTGCGTCTGCGGCCTGAAGCGATCTCATCAGGTCCATGCCCTCCTCGCCCGCCGCCGTGCGGCCCGTTTGCTCGATGGGAAAAATCTAGCACAGAATTCCGTGCCATCAAAGCATTTGTCGCAAGGCGTCGAGATCTATAGATCCCTCAAGGAGATGCGGGAGAGGGGAACGGGGTTCGGGCAGGCCGCGCGGACGCGAACGGAGCTCAGGATTTGCGAGCCGGCGCCCCAGGCAATCCGCGGGAGCGACAGAAACTGGCGCCTCGGCGTCCGGCGCCTATATCCTGGCGATGCCCTCCCGCCGCCTTCGCGCCGCATGGACCTGATCGCGTCGACCGACCGCGGCCTCTATTGCAAGGCCGGCGACTTCCACATCGACCCCTGGCGGCCGGTTTCCCGCGCGCGTCATCACCCACGCGCACGCCGATCACGCCCGCTTCGGCTCGGATCTTTACGTCTGCCATTCGCTGACTGCGCCGATCCTCAGAAAACGCCTCGGCGACGTGGTGATCGAGACCGCGGCCTATGGCGAGGTCCTGACCCGCAACGGCGTCGACATTTCCCTTCACCCAGCCGGCCACGTACTCGGCTCGGCGCAGGTGCGCGTGGCGCTCAGCGGCCAAGTCTGGGTCGCCTCCGGCGATTACAAGACCGAGGCCGACGGCGTCGTCGCCGCTTTCGAGCCGCTGCGCTGCAACGTCTTTATCACGGAGTCGACCTTCGCCCTGCCGATCTACCGCTGGCGCCCGCAAGCGGCCATCATGGGCGCAATCGAGGACTGGTGGCGGGAGAACGCCGCGGCCGGCCGCGCCAGCGTTCTCTACGCCTACGCGCTCGGCAAGGCCCAGCGCGTGCTCGCGCGCGTCGACGCCTCGATCGGACCGATCCTCTGCCACGGCGCGGTCGAACCGATCAACGCGATTTATCGCGAGGCGGGCGTCGCGCTGCCGCCGACGCGGCCGGCGACCGAAATCGCGGACAAGCGCATGTTCGCCGGCGCGCTGATCGTCGCGCCGCCGTCGGCCGCGGGGAGCGCGTGGCTCAAGCGGTTCGGCCCGTATTCCGACGCGCTGGCGAGCGGCTGGATGCAGGTCCGGGGAAACCGCCGCCGGCGCGGCCTCGACCGCGGGTTCGCGCTGTCCGATCACGCCGACTGGCCGGGGCTCCTCGCGGCGATCGAGGCGACCGGCGCGGAACGGGTGCTTGCGACCCACGGCTCGGCGGCGGCGCTCAGCCGGTTCCTGACCGAGCGAGGCCTTGACGCCCGAACCCTCGACACCGCCTATGGCGGCGACGACGACGAGCCGGCGCCGGTCGCCGCATGAAGGCGTTCGCGGATCTCTACCGGCGGCTCGAGTCGGCGACGTCGATCCACGCCAAGCAGGCAGCGCTGATCGAGGCCTTCTCGGCGGCGAAAGCCGATCCGGCGCAATGGGCGAGCGCGGCCTGGATGGTCTATTTCCTCGCCGGCGGAAAGCCGCGCCAGACCGTGCCGACGCGGCTCCTGCGCCGCCTTGCGATCGAGGGCACGGGGCTGCCCGAGTGGCTGGTTGAGGAATCCTATGCGAGCGTCGGCGACCTCGCCGAGACGCTCGCCCTCCTGCTGCCGGAAGGCGTGGGCGACGACGAGACGTCGCTCGACCACTGGATGCGCGAGCGGCTGCTGCCGTTGCCCGCGCTGGACGAGGAGACGCGCTACGCGCGGCTGACGAGTTGGGTCGCGGCGCTGCCGCTGGACCAGCGGCTTGTCTTTTTCAAGCTGATCACCGGCGAATTGCGGGTCGGCGTGTCGCGGCTGCAGGTGGTGAAGGCGCTGGCCGACGTCGCGGGCGTCGACGAAAGCCGGATGGCGCAGCGCATGATCGGCTACGCCCAGGCGCGCCGTATCCCTAGCGCCGACGACTTCGCCGCGCTGGTCGCGGACGTCGACCTTGCCGAAGGGGAGGCGCTCGACGCCGGCAAGCCCTTCCCCTTCTATCTGGCGCAGTCTTGGCAGCGCCCCTTGGAAGACATGCTTCCCGTCCTCGGCGCGCCGGACAACTGGATCGTCGAGTGGAAGTTCGACGGCATTCGCGCTGAGCTCGTCAAGCGCGGGGACTTCTGGCGGCTCTGGTCGCGCGGCGAGGAATTGATCTCCGACGCCTATCCCGACCTCGAGCCGCTCGCCCGGGCGCTCCCTTCCGGGGTCGCGCTCGACGGCGAGCTCGTCGTCCTGATCCCGCCGGCGGGCGAAACGCAGGCCTGCTCGCTCGATGGGCTCGCGCCTTTCGCCAGCCTGCAGCAGCGCCTCGGCCGCAAGGCGATCAGCGACAAGACGCTGCGCGAATTGCCGGTCGCCCTGATCGCTTACGACCTTCTCGAACTCGACGGCCACGACCTGCGCGGCGAGCCGCAGCGCGAGCGGCGGGCGAAGCTCGAGCGGCTCGTCGGCGACCTGCTCGGCGAGGCGGCCGGGCGGGGCGAACGCTTGCCGCTCCGCCTCAGTCCCGAGGTCGCGGCGGAGAGCTGGCAGGGCCTTGCCGAAATCCGCGAGCAGGCGCGCGCGCTCGGCCGCGAGGGGCTGATGCTGAAGGCGCGCGAGGGCGCTTATGGCGTCGGCCGCCGCAAGGGCGACGACCGCACCAATGTCTGGTGGAAGTGGAAGCTCGATCCGATGAGCATCGACGCGGTGCTGATTTACGCTCAGCGCGGCCACGGCCGCCGCTCTGGGGTGTACAGCGACTACACCTTCGCCGTCTGGAACGAGGCCGAGGACGCAGCCGGCCGCGAGCTCGTGCCTTTCGCCAAGGCCTATTCCGGCCTCTCCGACGCAGAGATGCGCGAGATGGACGCGATCATCCGCAAGACCACAGTCGAGACCTTCGGTCCGGTCCGCCGGGTGACGCCGAGCCAGGTGTTCGAGCTCGGCTTCGAGGGCATTGCGCGCGAGCAAGCGCCACAAGAGCGGCGTCGCCGTGCGCTTCCCACGCATGCTGCGCTGGCGGCGCGACAAGCCGGTGGCCGAGGCGGACACGCTGGCGAACCTGCGCGCGCTTCTGCCAGTGGGCGCGAATGGCTGAGGCGGGCGCTGCGGTGGTCAAGTCCCGGCTCGCCGAATAGGACTGGAAGCCCTTTTCCTGACAGCGCGAGGGTGGGCGCTGATCGGCGAGGGCCCTTAAAGACCGGACTCGACCGACGCCGTTAGGGTCCCCGCCCCCCTTGTGGGGGCGGGACAGGGTGGGGGGTCGCGCTGACCTCAGCGCGGACGCGCCTGTCTCCAGGGAACCTGGAAACGCACGGCGCGACCCCCCTCCTCAATCCTCCCCCACAAGGGGGTAGGAAGCCCGCGAATTCTTCGGCTCGCGATACCTGTAACAGCGTCCTCGACGATCCGAAGGGTGATGGACGGCCGTGCCGGAAAGCTGGACGGCCTCGGCGAACTGTGCGACGCCTGCTTCGCACACGGGGCTCTTGGAGGAAACCGCTTGAGCGCGTTCGCCGTCGCCGCCATCGTCTGGGCGCTGATCACCGCCAGCGGCTTGCTTGGCCTTTTCCTCAAGACCCGCCTCGCTTCCCACTATACGACCGAGCTGTCGCGCGACATGATCGGCGGCGTCGTCGGGCTTCTCACGCTGCTGCTGGCGCTTGTGCTTGGCCTGCTGATCTGGACGGCTTTCGGCGTCTTCAGCACCCAGCAACGCGAACTTGAGGGGGTCGCCGCCAAGGCGCTCGAATTCAATATCGAGATGCGCCACTACGGGCCCGAGGGCGATGCGGCGCGCGAACTCCTGCGCGAGGACCTGATTTCCGCGCGTGAGCAATTTTGGGGCGACGAGCGTGCGATGGCGGCGTCCTACGAGGCGTCCTACAAGGCGATGGCGAACCTGAGCCGGGTGTTCGAGCGCCTCGATCCGAAGACCGACGCGCAGAAGGAACTGCTCGCGGCGGCGAAAGCAAACTATGGCGTAATCGGCGAGGATCGGCTCCTGATGTCGCTTCAGGTGCTCTCGCCCGTCGCCTGGCCGCTGATCTACGCTGTGACCGGCTGGTCGTGCCTCATGTTCGCCGGGATGGGGCTCTTGTCGCGGCCGAACGCGGCGACCATAATCATGCTGATCCTCGGGGCGGCGTCAGTCAGTGTCGCGATCCTGCTCATTCTCGAATTCAGCCGGCCCTATACCAGCTCTATTCGCATTTCGCCGATCGTCATCGACCACGCGATCGCCGATCTGGCCAAGCCGACCGGCCCCGGGGACGCTCACTGACGAGGAGGCTTCGCGATGGCGAACTACAAGATTCTCAGCGACGACGAGATCCGGTCCGCGCTGGCCAGCCTGCCGGATTGGTCGGTCAACGCGCCCAATATCGAAGCGACGTTCACGCTGAGAACGTTCCGCGACGCGATCGCCTTCATCGTCGAGATGGCGATCGAGGCCGAGGTGATGAACCACCATCCCGAGTTCAAGAACTCCTACAACATCCTCTCGTTCTCCTTCTGCACCCACGATGCCGGCATGAAGATCACCGACCTCGACATCGAGACCGCCAGGAAGATCAGCGCGCTCGCCCGTCGCTTCGAGGCGATGCCTTGACATTGCTTGGCGCGGCTGTAGACGCGGTCGCTGACCGCGTCCGCCGCGCTCAGCGAGCGCGGCTACAAGTGCACGGCGTTCGGGTTTTTGATCGGATCTTTTCCGGTGTCTAACGCCGCGCGCGCCTTCGCCGGCAAGACCGCCATCGTCACCGGCGGCGGGGCGGGGATCGGCTTCGCCGTCGCCCGCGCCTTCGCCGGCGAGGGCGCCAACGTCGCCATCGCCGGCCGCACGGAGGCCACGCTCGCCCGCTCCGCAGCGCTGATCGAGGAGATGGGCGGCGACGTCCTGGTCATCCCCGCCGACGTCGGCCTCGCCGCCGACTGCGCGCGGATCGTGGCCGCGACCGCCGATCGCTTCGGCGCGGCCGACATCCTGGTCAGCAACGCCGCCTATTTTGCGCTGGTCCCGCTCATCGACGCGGACGTCGAGGCGGCGGCTCGCTTTTTCAGCGTCAATGTCGCCGGGCCGCTGCACTGCGCCCGCGCCTTCGCGGCGCAAGCGATTGCGCAAGGGCGCCGTGCGACGATCGTCAACGTCAGCAGCATCGCAGGCAGCCGCCCCGCGCCGGGCTGCGGGCTCTATTCGGCCACTAAAGCCGCGCTCGACATGCTGACGCGCTCGATGGCGCTCGAATGGGGGCCGAAGGGCATACGGGTCAATGCGGTCGCCCCCGGCCATGTCGCGACCGAAGGCGTGCTCGAGGATTTTCAGGCCGGCCGGCTTGACGAGGCGAAGATGCTCGCCTCCATCCCCGCCCGCCGCATCGCCGACGTCGCCGACGTCGCCGACGCGGTCCTGTTCCTCAGCTCCGATTCGGCCCGGCACGTCCTGGGGCAGGTGCTCACCGTCGACGGCGGCGAGGGCTTTTAGCGCGAAAGTACAGCGACGTTCCGGTCGCGCCGTTCAGAACTCGCTCCACGCCTCCTTGGGGGCCGCCGCTTTGACGGCGGAGACCTCTGCGCGAAGCCCGGCGGAGCGGCGGCGGGTGCGCGGCTCGGCGACCGACGGCCGGGGCCTTGGCGTCTCCCCGAACGCATGCGGCGCCGCCTCCTTGAGGGCCGCCCGCAGTGCGCCCGGATTCGTCCGGTCCACTGGGCGGCGCCGAGATCGGCGCCCAGACTTCGCGCTATGCCACGGTGAACTGCGCCATCATTCCGGAATCCTCGTGCTCCAGGATGTGGCAGTGCGCCATATAGGGCGCGTCCGGACCGGCCGGATGGGGAAAGTTCACGAGGATCTCGCTGAACCCGCCATTCGAGATCGGCGCGATGTCCTTCCAGCCCGCGCGATACGGCTCGGGCTTCTGTCCGTTCTGCGATACGATGCGGAACTGGCAGCCGTGGATATGGACGGGATGCGGCATCGCGTCGTCGCCCTCAGAGATTCGCCATCGCAGATCCTGGCCGCGCTTTGCGGCGAAGCCGGCCTCCCCGAGCGCGAAGGACTTGCCGTTGACGCCGTTGGTGGAAAGCAGTTCCGCCTGGGAGAGTTCCGGCTGGTCTTCAATCAATCGCGTGACGCGCTCGACGGTGGCCGGATCGGTCGTCCCGGCCTTGCCCATTAGCCCCGCTTTCATCAGCGGCGCCATGCCGTCTTTGTCGCGAAACATGTTCATCACCAATCCCTGGCTGACGGCCGGCAAGGCCGAGGGCAATGGCGGGAGCTTCGCGAGGGAAGTCGGAAGCTGCCCCTGACCCTCAGCTCCGTCGGGCCTGATCGTGACAAGCGGAAGGGGGCCGTCGAACGGCGGCAGCCGCATGATCGGCTGGCCGGCCGGCATAGCCACGAGGTCGAACGGCGCGCCCGAGCGACAATCCACCATGACCTCGAAGCGCTCGCCTGCGTAGATCATGATCTCTTTCATCTCGACCGGGCTTTCCAGCAGCCCGCCGTCCGAGCCGATGACGAACAGCGACCGGCCGTCCGAAGCCCTGAGCAAATAACTGCGGGCGTTGGAGCCGTCGAGCAGGCGCAGGCGGATCCAGCCGCGCGCCGTCCGCGCCTCGGGGTATCGGGCGCCGTTCACCAGCGCCACGTTGCCGACGTAGCCGACCGTCACCGCGGTGATGTTCATCCGCTCGAAGAACTGCGCGTCAGGCCTGAAACGGCGGTCCTGGATGATCAGCGGAATATCGTCCACGCCCCAAGTCGAAGGCAACCTAAGCCGGTCGGTATCGTCGTCGTCGACGATCAGCAGGCCGGCGAGGCCCTTGATGACCTCCGCAGCCGTGGTCGGATAGAAATGCGGGTGAAACCAGAGCGTCGCGGCGGGCTGGTCGATCGTCAGGGTCGGTCGCCAACGCGCCCCAGGCGCGACGGGACGATGCGGACCGCCGTCAACGTCGCCGGGAATGATCAGACCGTGCCAATGCACGGTCGTAGGTCCCGGAAGATGGTTGGCGAAGTCGATCGTCACGGACTGACCGCGCCGCAAACGCAACGCCGGGCCCAGAAAGGGACCGTCGTAGCCGGAGGTCGCCGTCATTCGGCCCGGCAGAAAGCCGACCTCTCCGGGGCGGGCGCTGAAGGCGATTTCGCCGTGTGCGTCAGGCCCGATTTGCGCCGGAATTGGCAAGGCGGGCCGGGCGGAGTTGAGGGCCAGCGCAATGGGCGCGCGCAAGGCGGCGAGGGTCCCAACCGCCGCCCCGCCAAACAACGCGCTGCGACGGGATAGGTCGGTCATGCGATTTCCTGCCTTTGGCGTCGGCCTATTCAAGCCGTATACTGAGATATCTCGTCATTCTTGTGAAGGAGACTTTAAGTAACAGATGATAGCCGTAAATATTCGTCAGGCGACCGACGGCCCCGGGAAAGATCGCTGGCTGGCCGGCCTGCGTCGGCTCGACCTCCCGACTTGAAAACGCCTTGCCGCCGCGCGACATTCAGGCGCGCCGTCACTGCCCCTGGAGGCCCCCATGCCCAGCAAGCTCGACCAACTCCGCACCATGACGACCGTCGTCGCCGATACCGGCGACATGGAGTCGATCCGCCAGTTCCGCCCGACCGACTCGACCACCAACCCGTCGCTGATCCTCAAGGCCTCCGAGCTCCCAGCCTACGCCCGGTTCGTCGAAGAGGCGATCGACTGGGGCCGCAAGACGCGCGCGCCGGTCGGCGACGTCACCGACCGCGTCGCCGTCAATTTCGGCGCCGAGCTCACCACGATCGTCCCCGGCCGCGTCTCGACCGAGGTTGACGCCGACCTCTCGTTCGATACGCAGGCGATGATCGCCAAGGCGCGCAAGCTGATCGGCCTCTACAAGGAGCGCGGGATCGGTCATGAGCACATCCTGATCAAGCTCGCCTCGACCTGGGAAGGGATCCAGGCGGCTCACACGCTTCAGGGCGAGGGCATCGACTGCAACATGACGCTGATCTTCTCGATCGCCCAGGCGATCGCCGCGGCGAACGCCGGCGCGTTCCTGATCTCGCCTTTCGTCGGCCGCATCCTCGACTGGCACGTCAAGGCGAGGGCAGGGGCCGTTCGACGGCGAGACCGACCCCGGCGTGAAGTCGGTCCGCGAGATCTACGCCTATTACAAGTCGCACGGCGTCAAGACGGTCGTCATGGGCGCCTCGTTCCGCAATACCGGCGAGATCGAGGCGCTGGCGGGCTGCGATCGGCTGACCATCTCGCCCCAGCTTCTCGAAAAGCTGTCGAAGGACGAGGGGACGCTCATCCGCCATCTCGATCCGGCAAAGGCCGGCCCGGCGCCGGCCAAGATCGCGATGGACGAAAAGACCTTCCGCTGGATGATGAACGAGGACCAGATGGCGACGGAGAAGCTGTCCGACGGCATCCGCCTGTTCAACGCCGACCTTGGCAAGCTGAAGTCCGTCGTCCAGCAGAGGCTCGCCGCGGCGGCTTGAGGCGAAGTCCCGCTCCGGACAGGGCGTCGAAAGACGCCTATCTTTTGACGGGCCTTGCGGAGAGAGGTTGGCCCGAGGTCGCGACCTCTCATCCGCGGTTTCGCGCTGCCTTCCCGCCTCGCGCGGGAGGGGGCGGCGGTTTCGGTAAACTCGCTGCGGGGGGCGAGCAATGGACGTTGCCTATGTTTCGGCCATTTCCGCGCTGGCCGGTTCGCTCATCGGCGGTCTCACGACCGGGGCGTCGACCTGGCTCAGCCAGCGCACCCAGGTGCGGGCGTCGCAGATCGCCCACGAGGTCGCCCGGCGCGAGGACCTGATCCGTGACTTCATCATGGCGGCGTCCAAGACCTATGGCGACGCGCTCGTCAACAGCGAGCCGCAGATGCAGGAGATCGTCAATCTCTACGCCCTGGTCAGCCGCATGCGCGTGCTGGCGATGCCGGAAAGCGTCGACGCCGCCGACCGGCTGCTGCGCGCGACCATCGACACGTATTTCGAGCCGAACCGCACCGTCGCCGACCTGCACGAGACGATCAAGAGCGGCGCCGGCGTCGATCCGCTGCGCGAATTCAGCGAGGCCGCGCGGAAAGAGCTGGGCGCGCTCGCGGCGTTCTTTTAGGGATCAGCATCGAACGATTGGCGCCCGACCCAAGGGCATGAGCGGGGGCTCGCTGATGGATTAGCGAAGGGGGAGCCCCGGGTAGAGGGACGAGGCCGAGCGGCCGCCGTCACCAATGCGCGACAGGACGGGACCATCGTCGCTCTTGCGGGCTCCGCCTCGCCCGCGCGTTCGGCGGCCGATAGGCGATCCGGCAGTGGCCGGCGCAATAGGGGCGGCCGTCGGCCGGCGTGAGCCCGCAATAGGCGAAATCGCCGTGCGTCGGATCGCCGATCGGCCATCGGCAGGCAAGACGCCGAATATCCTGAAAGCGCACCCGCCGCATGTCTCCGACCTCGGCGTTGGCGAAGGTCCATCCGGGGGTCCCGACCTCGTCAGGCCGCGCGGCGAGGGCGCGTCTCCGGGGGCCTTCGGCCGCTGCGCTGGGGGCGGCCGGGGCCGAGGCGCGTCCGTCGCCGTTGAGCTTGATCCCGATCCGGTTCGCCTTGCCGATCACCGCGTTGCGCGATGCGGCGCCCATCGCCGCGGCGATGCGGGCCGCGCTCAAGCCCTCGACCGCAAGCCTCTTCAGCGTCTCGACCGCTTCATTCGTCCACATCATTCGCACGCCCCCCGAAGGTTCGGCATTCCTGAGGATGGGTATTCGCTTGGTCGATTGTCGGCGGGACCGGACAATCGCCGCGCGATCTGTTGTTGAGGAAAAATCAACAACTTTGTCAGATGTTTGTGCGAAAGGCGGCGGGGAGCAATCGTGTATTTCGAACTGTCCTCCCTGCGTCCCATATACGGTATAGTTGCTGCGCAACGCGAATAGGCGTAGACGCATTCCGAATGAGTGGGAGACCGTCATGTCCCGCGACGGTTCGGAACACGCAAGATCGGCAAGAACGCCGCCTTACACGTCGTACCGGACGTTCAGGACGTTCATCGAGGATCTGCGCGAGCATGGCGTTCCCTCGCGCGTCGACCGCAGCGTGCTGGCGCGCTTTTCCGGCGTGGTCGGCGCCCAGTTGACGCACGCGCTGCGCTTTCTCGATCTGATCGAGGAGGGCGGACGCCCGACCGAGCGGCTGAGAGAGCTCGTCAAGGCGCAGGACGCGGGGCGCTGGCCGGAGGCTCTTGGCGAACGGCTGCGAGCGACCTACGCCCCCATCTTCGCCATCGACCTCGAGTCCGCGACGCCGTCCCATTTCAACGAAGCGTTCCGGAAGGCGTTTCCGGCGGCCGACGCGGTCGTGCAGAAATGCGTGACGTTCTTCCTCTATGCCGCCATCGACGCCGGCGTCACCATCAGCGGCCGGGTGATGAAGGGACGGAAGCCGCGGTCGCTGACGCCCCGCCGCAAGCGTCCGCCCGCGCCGTCGTCGCTCCTGCGCGATCCGGAGGGCGCGCCGCCGCTCGCCGAGACGGATGGTGTGCGGATCGCGGACAGGAAGCCTTCCGAAATCCTGCTCATGCACCTCGAGCCGAACGACATGGACGAGGAACAGCAGGCCGCCGTCTGGACCCTGCTGAAGTACTTCAAGGCCAGGGGACTATGAGCGCAGGCAGGCCGGGAGGACCGAGACGACGATCTCTCCCTCGTTCGCACCAGCTCACCCAAAAGCCTTCGCCGCCGCCTTGTGCCTTGCGATCAGATCGTCGAGGTCCACCCCTTCAGGCCGGCCGTCGATGACCCGCCAGCGGCCGGCGACCATGACCCGGTCGGCCGCATGCGCCCCGCACAGGATCAGCGCCGCGGTCGGGTCCTGCGCTCCCGAGAAGCGCGGTTCGTCGATCCGGTACAGCGCCAGGTCGGCCTGCATCCCGGCGCCGATGCGGCCGATGTCGTCCCGCCCGAGGCAACGCGCGCCGCCTTCCGTCGCCCAGCGAAGCGCGTCGTAAGGGCCGACGGCGGCGTGGCCGTAGCGCAGGCGCTGAAGCATCAGCGCATGGCGCGCGGCCTCCATGATGTTGGAGGAATCGTTCGAGGCCGAGCCGTCGACGCCGAGGCCGACAGGCGAGCCCGCCGCCTCCAGTTCGCGCGTCGGCGCAATCCCGACCCCGAACGCCATGTCGGCGGCCGGCAGGTGGGCGACGCCGACGCCGGCGCGGCCAAGCCGGCCGATCTCGTCGTCGGTGAAATGAATGCCGTGCGCGATCCAGGTCCGCGGGGAGAGCCAGCCGGCGTCCTCGAGGAGGTCGACCGAGCGCTTGCCGAAGGTCTGCATCGCGTAGGCGTCCTCGTCCGGCGACTGGCAGAGATGGCAGTGCAGGCGCGCGTCGTAGCGCTCGGCCAGCGCGGCCGATTCCGACAGGACCCGCTGCGGCACGGCGAGTGGGGAGCACGGCGCGAGCGCGACCTGGAGCATCGCTCCTGGGGCGGGATCGTGGTAGGCCTTGAGCGCGCGCTCGCTGTCGGCGAGGATCGCGTCCGCGCTCTGCACGATCGAGTCCGGCTGCAGCCCGCCGTCCTTCTCCGAAATGCCCATCGAGCCGCGCGTGACCATCATCCGCACGCCGAGGGCCTTGGCCTCCTCGACCTCGATATCGAGGGCGTCCTCGAGGCCGGGCGGGAAGAGGTTGTGGTGGTCGGCCGTCATCGTCGCTCCCGACATCAGGAGTTCGACGAGCGCCATGCGGACCGCGAGTCTTAGCGCCTCGGGCGTCATCCGGTCCCATACGCGCTCCATCGCCACGAGCCAGGGGATGAGGTCCTTGCCCTCGCCGGCCGGGTGGGCGCGGGTCAGCGTCTGGTAGAAATGGTGGTGCGCATTGACGAGACCCGGCAGCACAACATGGCGGGAGGCGTCGAACAGGGCCCCGCAGGGTTGCGTCGGCGACCGTCCGCGCGCGACGCATTCGACGATTTCCGCGCCTTCGACGACGATCCCGCGCTCGGCGTCGGGCGCGAGGATCGCCAGCGGTTCCTTGATCCAGATGCGCATGCTGCAGTCTCCGATGGAAAGCCGTCCAGACGGGAGGGCGCGGGAACACGCCTTCGTGAAGTTAGGAATCGACGGGAGCGAATCGTCTTCGTATGGTACCGCCTCGACGGGGGGCTCGCAGAGCGCCGTTCGGCCAAGACCGGGCGGAAAGCGCCGCCTCTCCGAAAAGACATGGGGAGGCATCGCAAGCGTTTCGGCGCCTCCGGAACGAAAGTGAGGAGATTTTTCGAATGCGCGTTGCGATCGTCGCCGGCCTCATCGGAACCCTGGGGCTCGCTGGGCCGGCCCTGGCGCTCGACCATGTCACGTTCGGCACCAACTGGCTCGCCGACCCGGAAGCCGGCGGCTACTACCAAGCGCTCGTCGACGGCACCTACGAGAAATACGGACTCGACGTCACCATCATGCCCGGCGGGCCGAGCGCCAACGGCGGCATGCTGCTCATCGCCGGCAAGATCGAGTTCTTCATGGGCGGCGACATGATCGGCGATTTCCTCAACGCGCAGAACAACATCCCGACGGTCACGGTGGCCGCCGACTTCCAGAAGAATCCGCAGTGCTTCATGTCCCACCCGGGCGTCGGGCCTCGACAAGTGGGCGGATCTGCCGAAGGCCAATCCGGCCTTTCGTCAGCGCCGGCGCGATCAACACCTTCTGGGCCTGGATGCGCGTCGCCTACGGCTTCAAGGACGAGAACATCAAGCCCTACAATTTCAACTCGGCGCCGTTCATCGTCGACAAGCAATTCGATCCAGCAGGGCTATATCACCTCCGAGCCGTTCGAGATCGAGCGTCAGGGCCATTTCAAGCCGAACAACTTCCTGCTCGCCGACCACGGCTACGACACCTACTCGACCCAGATCATGACGCGCCGGGAGATCGTCGAAAAGAACCCGGACATGGTGCAGCGTTTCGTCAGCGCCTCGGCGATCGGCTGGTATCACTATCTCTATGGCGACAACGCCAAGGCGAACGCGGCGATCAAGAAAGAAAATCCGGAGCTGAGCGACGAGCAGATCGCCTTCTCGATCGCCAAGCTCAAGGAATACGGCATCGTCGATTCGGGCGACACGCTGACCAAGGGCATCGGCGCCATGACCGACCAACGCTGGCACGACTTCTACGACAAGATGGTCAAGGCTGGGGTCGTCAAGCCGGGTCTGGACATCTCACAGGCCTATACGCTGCAATTCGTCAACAAGGGCGTCGGGCTCGATCTCCGGCCGAAGAACTGACGCCGGGGAGATCCGCTTCTCCCGATGCGGGGAGAGGCTGAGAAGAGGGGCCTTGTCCTGTCATCCCCGCGAAAGCGGGGATCCAGAACCCCGTCGCTGGCGCTTCCCTATCGCCAGCTTGCAACGCGCGTCGCCCTGGATGCCCGCTTTCGCGGGCATGACAGCGTTGGCGTTTCCGCTGCTACTTCCCGTCGCGATAGACGCCTACTTCTGCGACGCCGGCAGGGCGTTGTAGACGTCCGGCGGAAGCACGGCCGACACGGCGATCGGAACCTTGTCCGACGACTTGAAGGACACGGTCTTGTTGTGAACCGGCGGCAGGCTCTTCAGGAAGGCCGCGACGGCGAACGCGTCCTCGTCCGTCAGGTGGGCGAAGGAGGCGGAGGGCATCACCCCGCTGAGCTCGCTGCCGTCGGGCCGCTTGCCCTTGCGGATCGCCGTCACGATCTGATCGGCGGTCCATTTGCCGAGGCCCGTCTCCGCGTCCGGGGTCAGGTTGTCGCCGACGAACACGCCCTGGCCCGGAATGGAAAAGCCGACGTCCGAGCCGCCGAGGTAGCGCTTCATGTCGGGGCTGCCGAGCATCCCGCCGGGGGTGTGGCAGTCGGAGCAGCCGGCGATCGACACAATGTATTTGCCGCGGACGACCTGGGCCTCGTCGGCCAACGCCGGCCCGGCGAGTCCGGCCAGCGCGGCCGCCGCCCAAAAGGCCCTGCGAACACAAATCGCAACCATTCTGTCCTCCTCTCCGTTTCCGTCAGGGCCCTCAGCCCGCAGAGGTTCCGGCGATCGGGATCCCGGTCAGGTGATCCGGCACGCTCCATGTCTGGGTTGGGTCCGGCGTATGGGCGACGGGCGCGGCCTCGCCGCGCCACGCGACCCCGACCATCTGCGCCGTCTGATAGGCCATCACGCGCCAGCCGGCCGCTTCCAGCGCGCGGAGGCCCTTGGCGACATGGGGCGAGACGAGGTCGTGGAAGAGGACCATCGCCGTCGGCTCGAGATAGGGCAAGCAGGCAAGCGCGTCACGCGTCGGGGCCTCGCCGTCGTGGTCGCCGTCGATGAAGGCGAAGGACCAGCGGCGGCCGGCTTCGCCGAGGCGGACGACCGCGTCGGGACTCGGCTCCGGCACGAGGACCGTGGCGCCTTCGCCGCCCGCCGCGCGGACCGTGGCTTCGAACTCGGCCCGCCAGTCCGGGTCCGCCAGCAAGGGCTCGACGACATGAAGCGAGCCGAGACCCGCGGCGATGAGATGGGCGGTCGACCAGCCCCGCCAGGCGCCGATCTCGAGGCCCGCCCGCCCGGCGAACAGACGCGCGCTGGCGTAAAGGATCGAGGCCTCGTCGCGGTTGATGAAGCCGACGATGGGGTTGCGCCGGTCCGCACGGTAGGGATGGTCGATGTCGCGCCGAAGCCAGGGCCAGGTCGATACGCTTCGGTCAAATTCCTCCATGGCGGGGAACAGCCGATCGAGCCTCGGCGTTGCGAGATTGGCGGCGACGTAGTCTCTGGCCATCGAAACCCGAACCTTCCGCGAGCCCGTCGGTGGACGTGGTTCGCGGATTGCACGGGCGGGAGTTCGCCGTCAAGGCGCGCCTTCCGGATCGCGCTCGGGCGCGACAGGTCTCTCGTTTGACCGTCACGATTGACCCCGGTAAACTTTCTTGAACGGTCACGTGGGAAAATGCGTCCGACAGGATGCAGCCAGGAAGACGATGGGCAGGAAATCGACGGGCCCGCAAGGCGCGGGCAATCGGGAGCAGCCGGTGACCCCGATTGGCGGGTCCGGGCGGAGGACGCCACGCCGGGGCGGTCCGGGGCCGCGCGTATCGGCTCGAGTCCGGGCATGACCAAGGTCGTCACGTTTCCATCGGCCGGCAGCCCGGCGCACTCAAAATCGCGGGCGCCGGCGCTGGCGACCTTCAAGAAGGTCGACAAGGTCTTTTCCAATTCCGTCACCGCCCTGGCGGGCCTCGATCTCGAGATCCGCTCGGGCGAGTTTCTGTCGCTGCTCGGGCCGTCGGGTTGCGGCAAGTCGACCGTGCTCAGGCTTCTGACCGGACTGACCGAGCCGACGCGCGGCGAAATCGAATGGAGCTGCGAGCGTCCGCAGTTTGGTTTCGTCTTCCAGGAGCCGACGCTGATGCCCTGGTCGGACGTCTTCGCCAACGTCTGGCTGCCGCTGCGTCTCGCGGGGGTCTCAAAGGACAAGGCGCGCCCCCGGATCGAGGAGGCGTTGGCGCAGGTCGGACTCGGCGGCTTCGCCAAAGCCTATCCGCGCCAGCTGTCGGGCGGCATGAAGATGCGCGTATCGATCGCCCGCGCGCTCGTCACACGGCCGCAGGTGCTGCTCATGGATGAGCCTTTCGCCGCGCTCGACGAGATCACCCGCCTCAAGCTCAACGACGACCTGGCGGAACTGCAGGCCTCGCTCAACGCGACGGTCGTGTTTGTCACCCATTCGGTGTTCGAGAGCGTCTATCTCGCCGACCGCATTGTGGTCATGGCGGCCCGCCCCGGGCGGGCGTTCGCGGAGATTTCGGTCGAGGCGCCGCCGATCCGGCGCGAGCAATTCCGCCTGACGGCGACCTATGCGGAAGCCTGCAAGCGCACGTCCAGCGCTCTGCACGAGGCCATGGGCGAGGCGCCGCCGAGCGAGTTAGCGCAATGACCCGTGACGATGTTGTCGGCTACGTCGTTCCCGCATTCACCCTCGGCTGCGGTCTGGCCGCCTGGGAAGGCCTCGTTCGCTACTTCGCCATCCCGCCTTATCTCTTGCCGGCGCCGAGCGTCATTATCGCGACCCTGTTCACCGACTGGGGCACGCTGTCGAGCTCGCTCTGGGTGACGCTGTCGATCACGCTGAAGGCGTTGCTCGCGGCGGTGATCGGCAGCGTCGCGCTGGCGATCGTTTTCGCCCAATCGCGATTGGTGGAACGGGCGTTCTACCCCTTCGCGGTCGCGATGCAGGTGACGCCGATCGTGGCGATTGCGCCGCTGCTGCTGATCTATCTGACCCCGAGCGTCGCAGTGCTGGTGTGCGCCTTTCTGGTGGCGTTCTTTCCGCTGCTCGCCAACACCACGCTCGGCCTGTCGTCGGCGGACCACAATCTGGTCGAGCTGTTTTCGATGTACCGCGCCAGCCGACTGCAACAATTCATGCTGCTCAGACTTCCGTCCGCGCTGCCATATTTTCTTGCCGGTCTTCGCATTAGCGGGGGACTCGCCCTGATCGGCGCCATCGTCGCGGAGATTGCCGCCGGCTCGGCCGGACAGGGCTCGGGCCTCGCCTACCGCATTGTCGAGTCAGGATTCCGGCTCAATATCCCGAGAATGTTCGCGGCCCTCCTCTTGATCTCGGTGGCGGGCATCACAATTCATGTGGTTCTGACGGCGCTCTCGCACTGGCTCCTATCGGACTGGCATGAGAGCGAGCGCGGACGGGAAGCCTGAAAATCACCTAATCATTCGCGTAACATCGCGGTCCCTGCGAGCGACTTTCGTTCTGTCGTGAATGGGCTTAAGGGGGGTGGGGAACGCGCGCCAATCTGCCAAAGGCGAACGCCATGAACATTCCATATGGGGTCGGCGCGCGGGCGTCCGTCTTGCGTAAGCTTGGCCTGGCCGCCCTTGTGAATACCTCGGCCTTCGACATCGCCGCCGCCCATGCGGCGCTGGTGCGCCGTCAGGCGGTGCCCGAGCGAATCCTGACCGACGGGCTGGTAATCGACGTGCCGGCCGGGGTCTACCACCCGCTTCCCGACTCGAGCTCCGAGTTTTTCATTCGCAACATCAAGGCGATGGACCAGAGCCGGATCAAGAAGACGCTCGAGATCGGCGCTGGCTGCGGCATCATTTCGCTCTACGTGGCCGCCAACTGGACCTCGAAGACGGTCGCCACCGACATCTCGCCGATCGCCGTCCAGGCGACGCTCGACAACGCCGAGCTCAACGGGCTCAGTCTCACGGCCTTCCAGTCCGACCTGTTCGAGGAGATCGAGGAAGGGGAATTCGACCTCATCGTTTTCAATACGCCGATGATCGACAAGACCCCGGAGAACGACATCGAGAAATACAGCCTGTGCGATCCGCATGGCCTGACCACCGAAAACTACCTGCGGCAGGCGCGCCATCATGTGTCGAAGGACGGGCTGATCATCTTCTCGATCTGCAACAACTCCGCCTACGAAGTCATGGATGCGATCGACCTCGACTATTCGATCGTCGGCTTCGAACTCGGGTTCAGCGGCTTCTGGCGGGCGATCGTCGGCGCGCGTCTCTGAAGCGGGATTTCGCGCGCCGCCCGGCATTGCAGCGGCGTCCAATTCAGCTTCGAGGTCCTCTCGTTTCGCCGTAGCGATCGACAGCGGTTGTCAGCGCGGACCGGCGCCGGTGCAGCCGACAGTCGGGCAGTTCGAGGAAAAGCCGCGCCGATCGAGGTCGCACCTGACGGCCGCTTCTCCCCGATACGGGATGCCGTAGCAGGACGGGTCGGCGCGGCAATCTGCGCGATTGCGGTGGCGCCCGCAGGGGTCGCCGTGCGGAGCCGGGCACCAGTCTCTTGCGTCCGTCCCGCACGGGCGGGTCTGCGCTGCCGCGCCGGGCGGTCCGGCAGGGACGGCCAGCGCAGCCAGCGCAAGCGCCGAAATGCAGTGAAGGAACGCGGATCGCGTCATCCGTTTGGCTCTCGATGTCCACTGTTGACTCGCGGCGGCGCGCAAGGCCAAGGTCGCGGCGGCCGACTGCGCGACTATAGTGACGTGGGTCAGTCAAATCGAAGGCGTTTCTCCTTCCCCCACAAGGGGGGAGGGAATATCGCTTACCTCCGGTTTGGTTGACGCGTGACTATATGCGCTTCGATGCCAAGTCTTCGGTCAATTTTGAGCAGGGCAGGTGGGAAATGCTTTCGAGGACCATGATCGCGGTGGCTTTGGCCGCATCGGCCGCGCTTAGCGGCTGCGCAAGCGTCGGCGCGCAGGAGAAGGAAGGCCAGCTTTCGGCCGCCGGCTTTGTTCGGATTCAGGCGGACACGCCCGAGCGGGTCGCCAAGCTTCAGGCCCTGCCGCAAAACACCATCGTCTTCGCCCAGCGCAAGAAGGGGCCGGTCTACATCTACGCCGACGCCGCGGGCTGCAATTGCGCGTTCGTCGGCAGCCCGGCCGCCTATCAGCAGTATCAGCAGATCCGGACCGCCAACAATATCGCCCAAATGCAGGAGACGACGGCGGAGCTCAACATGGAGGCCATGAACGACTGGGGCGGCGCGTGGGGGCCGATGGCGCCGGGCTGGTACTAACGACGCCGTTGGGCGCGACCACTCATGAGGACCGGGAGAGGGGAAATGGCGCGTCCGATCGCGCGGGCGGGCGCGACCTGGCTGGCGGCCACGGGTCTCGTCGGCCTTGCCGTCTCGGCCCGGGCGCTCGAGTGCCCCGAACCGCAGCTGTTGAGCAAGCCGAGAGTCATCAAAGAGACGCCGGCTGAGATCGCCGAGATCGCCCCGGTCCTGACCGGCGCCGACATCGCGGCCCAGGTCCCGGCGATCGTCGACGGACTGCGCATGCGCTACCCGGCCGCCGGCGCCGCCGAGGTCGCCAACTTCCTCATCGCCGCTTATTGCCCGGGCGTCGCCAAAGCGGCCGGACTCGATGAGGCAGACAAGACGGCGCGCGTGCGTGGGTTTTCGCGGGCGGTCCTCGGCGTCCTCTACTGATCGAGCCGCCGGCGGCTGGCAGCCGCGACGCCGGACGGCGGGAGAGGACCATGATCGAACACGCTGAAGGCTGGTCAGACAACTGGGCCTGGGGACTGCCGATCATCGTGCTCACCGTGCTGGGGCACGCGTTCGGCCTGGTGCTCATCCATCAATATATCGTCGGCCGACTTGCGCATCATCTGCGGGCTCGCCGCTCAGTCACAATCTTTGCCGCGGTCGTGGCTCTGACGGTGCTTTTGCTGACGATCCTCCACGCGGCCGAGGCGTCGGCCTGGGGCCTCGCATATTTGGCCCTCGGGGCGCTGAACGATCCGCGGTCCGCGATGCTGTTCTCGCTGAACGCCATGACGACCTATGGCCACGACAATCTCGGCCTTGAGCCGCATTGGCGGCTCATGGGCGCCCTCGAGGCGCTGAACGGCGTGATCCTGTTCGGCCTGACGACCGCCTTCCTGTTCTCGGCGCTTCAGGGCGCGTGGCCTACGCACGCGCGCGATGGACTCAATGGGCGCGTTCAGGGCGGCCCCGGCAAATAGCCTATTTTGGCGAAGCGCTTGGCGGCCCTGATGATCCGACCGTCGACAGCGGTAAGCCCAGGTTGGAGACGTGAATCCTCTCCGCGCTTTACAACCCGGCCGCGCTCGGTGTTGCGACCTCGCTTCGCCCGCTGTCCTTTGCCTGATCCGACCTGATAGCGACCTGTTCGGCGCCGTTTTTGCCCTGCTAGGGCGCCTGTTCCGCGCCCGCTCCGCCACACAACCCTCGGGGTTGTAGTCCCGGCAATATTCTGATATTGTAGGACTTTCTGAAGAGAGCGCCGACGACGGCGCAAGAAAACCGCCTGTTAGCAGGCGGCTGGACCGGTGCAGGCGGACCGGGAGCGCGATGATTTTGAGCCGGATCGGCTTCCCGAGCGGCAAAACCGCCTCACCCTAGCGCGCCGAGCCGCGAGCCCGTCGCAGCAGGGCCTCGCGCAGGGTGTCGTAGATCGGCGGATTGGCGAGCAGGGCCGGCGTCATCATTGCGATGGCGCAGGCTTCAAGCGCCGGGAGCAGCAGCGTGACGTTGCCGGTCATCTCGCTGACCAGAACCATGCCGGTCAGCGGCGCCCGCACCACGCCGGTGAAGAAGGCCGCCATGCCGACCAGCGCAAAGGAGGCGCCGGGCACGTCGAGACCGGGAAACGCGAACTGGCAGGCGGCGCCGTAGAGAAGGCCGAACTGGGCGCCCAGCACCAGCAGCGGCGCGAACAGACCGCCCGGCGTGGCGGCGGCGTAGGAGATCGCGCCAAGGCCGAAGCGCACGACGAACATGACCGCAACGAGGGTCAGGCCTGGCCCGCCCGCCAAGACGGCCGCGGTGATCGGGTCGCCGCCGCCGATCACCCCCGGCCAAGCGAAGCCGAGCGCGCCGATCCCCACGCCGACCAACCCCGCTCGCGCCTCGACCGGCAAGCGAATCCGCTCGACCGCTGCGATGGCGGCGACAAGCGCGCGGTTATAGGCGACCGCGACGAGACCCGCGCCGGCGCCGAGGACAAAGAACAACGGATGCGCCGCGACCGGAACATCCGGCAGGGCGGAAACAAGGAAATCCGGCCGGTCGCCGAGCGCGGCGCGGACGACGGAGATCGCCGTCGCCGAAGCAGCGAGGGCGGCGACCGTGATGCGCGGATCGAAGGCCTGGACCAGCTCTTCGAGCACGAAGGCCGCGCCGGCCAGCGGCGCGTTGAAGGCGGTGGCGAGGCCCGCGCCGGCGCCCGCGGCCAGAAGGGCGCGGGTGTCGCGCCAGGATAGGTCGAATGCGCTCCCGATCAGTTGGGCGAGGCTCGCCCCCATCTGCACCGTCGGCCCCTCGCGGCCGAGCGCCAGACCCGCGCCGATCGCCAGCACGCCGCCGACGAACTTGACCGGCGCCACCGAATAGGGCGCCGGCGGCAGCCCGAAACGCAAAACCGCCTCGACATGCGGAATGCCGCTGCCGGCTGCGTTCGGCGAGAAGCGGCGCACGAGCCAGGCCGCGACGAGCGAGGCCGAGCCGCAGGCGATCACGACGATCATGAAGCCCGGTAGCGGCGCAGCATGGGCGCGCGCGATGACGTGATCGCGCAGACGGTCGGCCGCGTCCAGCGACAGCCGGAATGCGGCGCCGACGACGCCTGTGGCGACGCCCGCGACCAGCGCGAGGAGCGTGAGGGTCGCGAGCCCGCGCGTCTCATCCGTGCGGGGCGATCCTTGCGTTTCGTCCATTCTCCGGCCCCCCTTGCGACTGGGCGTGTCCCTCGTCCGGCCGTCTCTCCGCTGGGGATCTCCGCCTGCGGGCGGCAGCCCTAAAGCCCCAAGGCGTCGAAGGGGATCACGCGGCACGGATCGCCGGCTTTCGCCGAACCTGCGTGCGGCGGCCGGACAATCAGCCCGTCGGCCCCCGCCATCACCTTGACCAGCGACGAATCCTGCGCTTCCGCCGGGGTCGCGACCAGGACGCCCGCGGCGTCGCGCGCAAGCGCGCAGCGGGCGTAATCCTGGCGCGGGCCGTTGGCCTTCATGTCGAGGGCAAGGCGGGCGACCAGGGCCGGCTCGGCGGCCGGGTCGGGTTCACCGTTGAGGGCCATGAGCAGCGGCCTTAGGAACAGGATCGCGCAGACCGTGGACGAGGTCGGGTTGCCCGGCAGGCCGAGCACGATCAGGTCGCCGAGGCGGCCGTGCATCAGAGGTTTCCCCGGACGCATGGCGATCTTCCAGAAGCCTAGCTCCATGCCGGCGGCGATCAGCGCCTTCTGGACAAGGTCGTGGTCGCCGACCGAGGCGCCGCCAAGGGTCACGAAAACGTCGGCCTCCGCGTCGAGCGCCTCGCGGATCGCGGCGTCGAGGGCGCCCATCTCGTCGCGGGCGATGCCAAGGTCGATCGGGATGCCGCCGCAGGCCTCGACGATCCCGGCCACGGTGAAATTGTTCGAGGCGACGATTTGCGAAGGGCCGAGCGTCCCGCCGGGCGCGACCAATTCGTCGCCTGTCGCCAGGATCGCGACTCGCGCCCGACGCCGGACGGGCAGCGCGACGTGATTGGCCGCCGCGGCCAGTGCGATGTCACGCGGGGTCAGCCGGCGCCCAGCGCGAAGCAGAATCTCGCCCTCGGCGAAGTCGAGGCCGGCTGGCCGCAGGTTGTCGCCGACCGTCACCGCGGCGGAGAGCGAGATCCGGTCGCCCTCGCGTTGCGCGTCCTCCTGAATGACGACGGCGTCGGCGCCGCGAGGAGCGGGCGCGCCGGTGAAGATGCGAACGGCTTCGCCCGGGCCGACTGCGCCATCAAAGGCGCGTCCCGCCGCAGCCTCGCCGATTACGCCCAGCGACGCGGGCGGGTTTGCCGTATCGGCGGCACGGAGCGCGTAGCCGTCCATGGCCGAATTGATGAAAGGCGGCTGGGTGCGCAACGCAGCCACGTTGCGCGCCAGCACCCGGCCGAAGGCGTCTTCGAGCCCGACCCGCTCCTCGCCGAGCGGCCGCTCGACTGACCCCAGCATGCGCGCGAGCGCCTCTTCGACACGAATCAACGCGCTCATGGATTTGGCTCCTCCGCCCGCCATTCGCCCGATTTGCCGCCGCGCTTCTCAATCAGCCGCACGCCTTCGACCCTCATGCCGCGGTCGATCGCCTTGGCCATGTCGTAGATCGTGAGGCAGGCCACGGCGACCGCGGTCAGCGCCTCCATCTCGACGCCGGTCGGCCCGACGCAGCGCGCTTCGGCGCGCACAGCGAGGCCGGGCAGGGCCTCGTCGGCGGCGATGTCGACCGTGACTTTGGTCAGCGCGATCGGGTGGCAGAGCGGAATGAGTTCGGAGGTCTTCTTGGCCGCCATGATCCCGGCAATCCGCGCCGCCCCGATCACGTCGCCCTTCTTCGCATCGCCCGCAAGGATGGTCGCCAGCGTCCCCGCAGCCATGCGCACGCGTCCCTCGGCGACCGCAACCCGGCTGGTCGCCGCCTTGGCCCCGACGTCGACCATGCGCGCCTCGCCCTCGACGCCGATATGGGTGAGGGCGCTCGGGTCGGGGTCCTGATTGTCGTTGTCTGGGCTTGTCATCTGCGCCTGCTCGTCGCGCGCCGCGCGCGCTGGCCCATCAAGCAAAATCTGCAGGCGTCGGCAATCGCCGAGACCCTCTGCCGTGTGATCATGGCCCGGTCCGTCAGCTCCGGCGCTCGTACACCAGCCGAGCGCGGATCGTGCCTTCCAGCGCGCGGATTTCCGTCAGAAGGCTCTGGCTATCGGCGGCGGAAGCGTCGGCGTCCAGCACCACGTAGCCGACATCGCTGTGGGTCTCGTAATATTGCGCGGCGATGTTGACCGCGTGTTGGGCGAAGAGTTCGTTCAGCTTTCCGAGCATGCCGGGCAGGTTGCGCTGGACCTGGATGAACCGCGTCCCGAGCGGCCGGATCGGCAGTTGCACCTGCGGGAAGTTGACCGCGCCCATCGTCGAGCCGCCGTCGCTGTATTCGACCAGCTTGCGTGCGACTTCGACGCCGATGCGCTCCTGCGCCTCCTCGGTCGAGCCGCCGACGTGCGGGGTCAGAATGACATTGTCCAAGCCCTGCAGCGGCGACTGAAACCTTTCCGCGTTCGAACGCGGCTCCACCGGGAAAACGTCGATCGCCGCCCCGCGAAGCCGGCCTTCCCGCAGAGCGGCCGCCAGCGCCTCGAGGTCGACGACCGTGCCGCGGCTGTTGTTGATGAGGTACGCCCCCGGCTTCATCGCTGCGATTTCGCCGCGCGCCGATCATGCCGGCCGTCGCCGGCGTTTCCGGCACGTGCAGGCTGACGACGTCGCTTTGGGCGAGCAGGTCCCGAAGACTCCCGGTCGGCTCGGTGTTGCCGTGGCGGAGCTTGTCGGTGTGATCGTAAAAGACCACCCGCATCCCGAGCGCTTCGGCGAGATAGGAAAGCTGGGAGCCGATGTTGCCGTAGCCGACGATGCCGAGCGTCTTGCCCCTGACTTCGTGGCTGTCGGTCGCCGACTTGTCCCAGCCGCCAGCGTGGGCTGCGACGGAGCGCGGCGTGACCCGGCGCAAAAGCATGACGATCTCGCCGATCACCAGTTCGGCGACGCTGCGGGTGTTGGAGAAGGGCGCATTGAAGACCGGCACGCCAATCCGACGCGCCGCGTCGATGTCGACCTGATTGGTCCCGACGTTGAAGCACCCGATCGCGAACAGCCGATCGGCCGCGCCGAGAACATCTGCGTCGAGCTGCGTGCGCGAGCGGATGCCGATCATGTGCACGCCCTTGACGGCTTCGCTGAGCGCGTCGCCCTCGAGCGCCTTGGGAAGACGCTCGATGTTGGAATAGCCGGCGGCTTGCATCAGTTCGACGGCGCTGTCGTTGACGCCCTCGAGCAGCAGGACCTTGATCCTGTCCTTCGGCAACGAGAGTTGCGGGGTTTGCGCACCAGGGTCTGCCAAGAGGGATTCCAGTTCCGTCGGAAGCCCGCCTTGGGAACACGCCCGGCTTCGGCGGTCAAGGGGACGCCGCCGCTTTGGCGCGCTTTGACCCGCACGTGTGGCAGCTCGCAGAACCTCACGATTGACGCGCCGCGGCTCGGCGTGTAGGCGCCGCACGCGGGCGGCGCCCCGTGCGTCTTTCGCCGCCCAGAGAGCGCCCGTATGTCGCGTGATCCCGTCATCGCCTATGTCTTCCTACGCAATTCCGTTTTCGGCCCAAAGGGAGCGGCGGCGGTTGAGCTTTGCGTGCGCGATCTGATCCGGCATAGCCGCTATCAGCGCTCGACGCTGGTCGTCTGCCCGAAGGTGGACGAACCGTTCGAGGGAATCGAAATCGAGACCGTCCACGACGTCGCCTTCGGCGGCAATCTCGCCAAGGCCTGGGCGGTTGGCCAACGCCTCAAGCGCCGGGGCGTCGATGTCGCGGTGGTCGAGAACCATCTCCCGGCGGCGGCGGTCGTCGCGGCGGCGTCGGGGCGCCCCGTCATCCTGCACAGCCACGCCTACGAAAAGGCCGCCTCGGGCGCGCTGAAACGTGCAGAGCGGGATCTCGAGATCAAGCGCCTGGCCGGCCTCGCCTTTGTCAGCGAGGACTGTCTCGCCCGCTTTCGCATGAATTTTCCCGGCGCGACCGCGCCGATGCGCGTCATCCCGAACGGCCTCGACATGCGCGACTGGTCGAGCGCCGACGCGAAGGACAAGGTCATCCTGTCGGTCGGGCGCGGGCTCGACGACAAGGGCCATCGCGAGGCGATGGCCGCAATCGTCCGCGTCCTGAAGACACGGCCCGAGTGGAGCGCCCGGTTCATCCTGTCGGCGATCGACCGCGAGCCCGAAACCGTGCGCGCTTTGCGCGACGCCGCCGCGCCGTTCGGCGAACGGGTGCGGATCGACGCCGATCTGCCCTACGCCGAGGTCAAGGCGGCCTGGGCGAGGGCCGCCATCGGCATGGCGCTGACCAAGACGCCGGAGCCGTTCGGGCGCACCGCGCTCGAAGCCATGGCGAGCGGCGCGGCGCTGGTGACGTCGGGCCTCGGCGGACTGGCCGAGGTCTGCGGAGCCGACGCGCTGACAGTCGATCCGACGGACGCGGAGGCGGTCGCGCAGAACCTGTCGGCGCTCGTCGACTCGGAGGCGCTGCGCGAAAAATTCGCCCGGGCCGGCCGCGCGCGGGTCGAGGCGCTGTACGACATGTCAGTGGTTGCCGGGCGGATGGACGATTTTGTCTTGGAGGCGGAAGGGCGAGCTCACTGAGCGAGCGCCCACGCAGTCGACCCGTCGCGGCGACGATCCGCGCCGACGGCGAGCGCGGCGAGAGGGTCGCCCCGACTGCGATCGCCGATAGATTCTGGCCACACAACGGAAACACGCCGGAGAGCCGCGGGCGGACTGCTCAATCTTTGTCTGTGGTTTGAACGACGCTGGGGATGACGCGGCCAAAGAGAATAAGCGCCAATCGGCTCGAGCGATGACTGACGCCTCACAAGGACTGGATGCATTGCAATTCTTGGCTTCGTTTGAAGGCCGCAGCTAATTAAATAATAGTTGTGAAAGCGGCTTGACGATTTGTAATGATTTTTGCTTTCGATAAATTAACATTTACCCATTTAACATCATGCGGCCGAGTTTATGTCATATGCTTGTTGCCAAGAGATAATTCACAAACGGATTGAACAGGAGTCACACAATGAAAAGACTCGCGTTGTCGTTTGCTCTGGTCTTTGCGGTTCCGGCAATGGCGGTAGCCGCAACCACGTCAGTAGGTATCCATCGCGGGACTCTCCGTCATCATCACCCGATGATTCATCGTACTGTCGCGGAGACGCAGGTCATGCCGCCCATGCGACCGACGGTCTTTTCATCGGCGCAGCGCGTTCCGCATCGCGTCTATGAGATAGAAGGGCTCACCCGCAATCCATCCGCCTGCGTTGTCTATGGCTGCATCGGAAACAACTGAGACGCGTCCGGAGTGCCCGGAAGAAGGCCGCGGTCGATGTTGGCGAGGGAACGACAAAGAGGCCGGCTCGACTACGGCCACGGGACGCTTTACGCGATCGGCACGGCGGTTCTCCTGGCCGTCCAAGAGCCGTTCTCCGCTTATGCTGCGCGGACGCTGAGTTCTCTGGACTTCATGGCGCTCACGCAACTGGCGCTGCTGCTGTCGCTGCCGCTCCTGCTGTGGCGAGCCGATAGCCGGCGCGATTTCGCCGTCATCCTGCTCGATGTCCGGCAATGGCCGAAGCTGGCGGTCGTTTTTCTTGTCGGCGTCGCCGAACTCGAGCTTTACGACGTCGGGCTGAGCAGCGCGCATCCGATCATCACCGCCGGCGTCCTCAACCTCTCGCCTTTCTGGGCCGCGCTGGTCGCGTTCGCTGTTTCGAGACGAACGATCTCGGTTTCTCCCGCCGCGTTCTGGCCGTGCTTTTTCGTGGCGTTCTGCGGCGCAATGGCGATCGCGTGGAGCCAGATCGACGCCGACAACCGACTTCTTTCCCGAGACGTGATTGCAAGCCTGTTGCACAGCCGGTGGATTTACGCCCTGCCGATGCCGGCGTTCTTTGCGCTGAGCGGCACGCTCGTCTTCAAATGGTTCCCGGACTGCGACGAGGCTGGCTCCATCAGCGCCAATTTTTTGGTGTCTGCGGCGATCCTCATTCCCGCCGCGACGATTAGCGCGCATTTCCACCCTTCGTTCCACCTCAGCGAGGAATCGGCCGGCGCAATCGGGCTCTTGCTCGTTGGGACGCTTGCGGCGTCGGCCGCCGGGCGGGTCCTCTATCAAAAGGCTTTGACTGCGACCCAAAACGACAACGGCTACGTGACGATGTTCTTCCTGTTGATTCCGGGCCTCTCGTCGGTGATCTCCTGGCCTCTATCCGGGTGGATCCCGACTTTGAGGTTCGTCCCGAACCCGGCCTTTGGCCTCGGCATAGCGCTTGTCATGGGGCCGCTCCTTCTGCTGTCGGTTGTCTCCCGGCGGGGCAGGAGCCTCGAGCCCGCAAGGCCGTCCTTCGAGGCGATGGGCGCCGAGTAGCCGGGGTCCGTCGAGTCCGATCGTGCGCGGAGGAAGCATGGAGATGAAGTTCGCGCTGACGCCCTTGCTGACGCTCGTCTTCGCTTTCGGCCTCGCCACGAGCGCCCGCGCGACCGACCAGACCTCGCACGAGAAAGCCGCCGCATGCGACGGTTTCGCCTGGCCGGTTTCGAACGAGCGCGCCTGGTTCGCCGCAAAGACTCTGAGGCATAGCGCCTCGGGGGTGCGACTCGCCCGCATCGACCGGGCGGTCGACCTGAGGCTCGAGCCCAGCGACAAGGTGCGGTTTTTTCTGCCGCCGCAAGAGACTTCTCCGCCGGATAGCTACGGCGGCGACGTCACGTTCTTCGGCGTCCCGCGCCCCGACACTATCAGGTGACCATCTCCCGCAACGCTTCGATCGACGTGTTCGAGAACGGCAATCGCCTTGTCGCTGTCGCGTCGAGCCAGGCGCCGGACTGCCGCGACGTGCGCCGGAGCGAGCGCTTCGCCCTTGCGCCCGGTGATCTCGTTCTCGTTCAGATCAGCGGGGCGCGGACGCCCTCGATCAAGGTGGCCTTCGCGCAAGCCCCCTGAAGTTCCGGCCGCCCCCGATCGCCGCGGCCGCGGCGTCTCGGCGCTGATCTCGTGGCCGCTGTCGCGGTGGATCCCGACGCTCAGCTTCATTCCGGGGCCAGCCTTTGTCGTCGGCATGGCGTTGGTCAGCGGGCCGCTGGTCGTCCTTGCTTACTTCTCGAGGCGCGGCTGGAGCGCCGCTCGCTCGCGGCCATCCCCGGAAGCGAACCCGGCCGAATGAACGGGCGAGTTTGGCGCGATCTATTCGATTGCAACGCGTCCGTCGCGCTTTTGGCGCGCGGCGCCGTGGATCGATCGGTTCGGAGCGGACGTACGAGATGAGATTGCGCGAGGCCGAACCCGAGAAGATTTTTTGTGGGAAAGCGCGCTGCGCTCAGATGGACCGCGCAACTTTGGCTCGCCTTGGCGCAGCTTGATGCCGACGACGTGATTTTTTGCGACGCTCGTTGACCGCCTCGCGCGATTCGACGCGCGACTTGCTCAACACGCTTGCAACGATCGAAGCGCCGCGTGAAAACGCTCAGGAATCCGTCGGCGAGATTGCGATCTTTATGAACTGACCAGATGGGCGGTTCAGAAGCTTCCGCCATATAAGGGCATTCATTATGTCCCTGATAAAGAATTGGGGCTTTCAGTGGCAGCGCCAGTATATTTTCAGGGGAGCCGGCAGTAATGCCGGCCACTTGAAAGGATATGCGGCAGGGAAGCCGGAAGCAGATTTTAGGGAGCAAATTGGAGTATATATATTACATGATCGTGATTTACGGATAGTGTATGTCGGTCAAGCTGGAAATGGTAATGCGACTCTGTTTAATCGTATTAAGCAACACATGGATGGGCGCCTTTCAGGTAGATGGGACTATTTTACATGGTTTGGATTTTTGAAAGTAAATAGTGATGGCTCATTGAGTGACGTAGCCAATGTATCGTCGAGGGTATCTGGCTTTGCATATTCGCAGGCATTGGATCAAGTTGAAGGTATTCTGATAGAAGTTATAGAGCCCCCGCTGAACAAGCAAGCTGGTCAGTTGAAGGCTGCGACAGAATATAATCAATCAAAAGACATGAGGATGCAGGAAGTATCCAATGCGGAGTTATTGCAGACGGTAGTGGAGATTCAACGCAAGATCGATACCAACTAATTGTGACAAGTGGGTTCATCGAGTAGGCGAGGTCGTGGCCCGGTTCACAGGTGCCCGCTGCGCCATTTTCAGCGCCGCCGACTTATACCTGTCAGTCGCTGTTATCTCGCTATGAAGTGCGTTATTCTCGGCGGCCAAGCCCTGAATTGTTCGTTGGAAGTCGGACCGGAATTCCATGACGGCGCGGCCCCCGCCGGCCACATTGCCGGCGACGCCGAAGAAAAAATCCATCAGCGTGATTGCGACACTGCTAATCAGCCATAGATCTGCCTTGACAAAGTACTCATCCTCAATGTCGAAAAACGGCGTGCCCATCACGTCGCTAGCAGGAGCGACCTGAAAGGTGCTGTCGCCGCTGATGACGTTGGCATGCGCCGTGGTGGCGTTAATCTTGTCCTTCGTGTCCGCGATCCACTTAGATTTGTCGGGGTAATTATCATCGAGCCAGCGGTAGCGCTTTTTGGTCAGCTTCTGTGAGGGGTCGAGAATCCCGAACGGATCGGTATCGACGAAATGTGCTTCGGGATTGGCGATGCCAAACGCGGCCGATGCTCCGGCTTCGAGGACCTGGCGCAGGTTCATCACGGCTAGCACCTTGTGCAGCCGTAGTGCTGAAAAGAACGCGAGGGTATGGTGCTTCTTCATCAGCGAGAATAAGCGACCAAACATGTCCGTGCGATCGAATTCAATGCTAACGATGCATAAGGACAGGTACATCGTCGCAGCGCGCGCATGCGCGTAGTGCTGCCCATAATGGATTGGGGCGTCGAGAAGCATGGCGCGCTCGCTGTCGATGATCTCCTCTAGGGTCGATTGTGGATAAGCCATCTTGTCCTCGACTGTGGTTTGAAGCCCTCGTTCAAGACTCTCGACGAATCACGCAAATCAGTTCAGGATTCGCGTTTACGCGACGCGATGCGTAGCGATGATTCCATCACTATAGGGAGAAGCGAAGCCCTAGGAGCCTGTCGGACTTAACGATATGCTCATTGATATCATTGATGTTTTTGTCTTTTCTGGGAAACACAAAATGTAACAATATCAATATGTTGAGTGTCTCGAAAACCTCCAGTCCGACAGGCTGCTAGCTAGCTAGGTGTTGGTTATGCCGCAGCGTTTTTATCCGTCGGCTTGCGGCCTCGCGGCGCTGGCTTCGTGCGCACGGTCAGACTGTCGAGATCGGACAGCGTGATAGGCTTGCGGTCGGGAAACTCGGCGACGAGACGCAGCTTGCCGCCCATCGCCTCGATGTAGGAGCGAAGCGTCGATAGCAAAAAGTCGCTGCGCTTTTCGATCCGCGACAAGCCATCCTGCGAAATGTGCAGCGCTTCGACCACGCGCTCTTGCGTCAAGGCATGCGCCTTGCGCAGGTCGCGCAGCGTCATTTCGTCTTCGATGAGGCGCGCCGCTTGCGCCTCGACCTCGCGCTGTTGATCGACGGGAAGCCCCGCGATCATGTCATTGAGCGTTCGGGTCATGTCTCACGCTCCTTTCTTTTGTTGCGCCAAATGCGGGTCAAACCACTTGTCTGCCGATCACTCAAACGAGTTCGAGGCGCAGCTCACGGCCGACGAGGGCCGCCGCGCGCTGAAGGCTTTCGATCGTGACGTTTCCCTTGGCCTTGAGGATGCGGTCGACCTGGGCGCGGCTCGTGTGCATGCGCTCGGCGAGAGCGGCCTTGGTCATGCCCTGCCGTTCCATTTCCTGAGTCAGTTGCCAGGCCAGCACGCGCGTCAGCGCTTCGGCCTTCGCGGCTTCACGAATGCCTTCCTCGCCGAGGAATGCGTCCAGAGTCGCGCCCCAATGGGGGTTCTTTTTCGTGCTCATTCCAGCATCTCCTTCATCCGCCGCCGCGCCAGGTCGAGATCATCCGCCGGCGTCTTCTGCGTCTTCTTGATGAACCCGTGCACCACCCCGATGCGATCCTCATGCACGAAGACCAACAGCCGGGCGATCCGCCGACTCGGCAATGTGCTGCGGACTTCCCAAAGGCCCTGTCCCAGCGGCCGGCAGAGCGGCATCCCGATCGGCCAACCAAACTGCACCGTTGAGAGATCGGCGCCGATCGCCCGCCGGTCCTCCGGCGGCAGGCTGCGCAGCCATTCAACCACCGGCTCCGTTCCGCCTGACGTCCGATAAAAGAACACCGGTATTTCACGGAGGCGCGGACCAGACATTTCACTCCTTTAACGGATGAAATGTATCATAAAAAGTACAGTCAGCGCAAGGCTCCTGTTGCCCTTGGCGTGCTCTCTCGGGAAGATTCCACGATGACCTCGACTCCAGCCGAATCGACCAGGTCAGGGCAGGCTTGTCGACAGCAAAATCTGTCGACAGCAAAATCTTGCGGAAAAACGGAAAATCGGTTAGTCTTTCACGATGACACAATGCGATACGACGCCAGATGGCTTCCTGAGCCCGGCCTCAAGGGCGCGGGTCGGCGACCTTCGCCGCCAAAAAGGGCGCCCGCGAAAAATATTTTCCGCCCCGGGTCGCCCGTAACCCATTGAAAAGCCCCGATTTCGGACGAGAGAATCCAAGGAATTCCAAATCATTCCAACCCTCGAAAAGGCCGAATTCGCGGAGCCCCGATGCAAAGCCGCGGAGAGCTGAGGAAATCCAAATCATAAGAAGGGTCCCGCGGCGCGGGCGGACCGAGACGACTCGCTTTGTAGGCTGAAGCTGCGCCCCGGCTCACGCCGGCGCCGGCGGGCCCTCGGCGTCGCGCCATTCGAGCGTGACGACCTTGCCGTTCTCGACGGTGAGCGCCAGCCGGCCGTGCTTCAATTCCAGCGCCCGCTGCCCGAACAGCGTCCGCCGCCAGCCCGCCAGCCCCGGCACGTCGGCCTTGTCGTTGCCGGCGATCGCCTCGAGGTCGTCGACGGTGGCGATCAGCTTGCCGGCGACGCCGCTCTCCTCGCTCACCTGCCTCAAGAGGACCTTGAGCAGTTCCACCGTCGCTGCGACATTGGCGCCATTGCGCCGCTCGCGCTCGACCTTGGGCAGCGTCTTGGGGTCGCGGGCGAGGCCGCGCTCGACCGCCTCGAGGATCTCGCCGCCGGCGCGCGACCGCTCCATGCCGCGCGGGAAGGCGCGCAGGTTGCCGAGCGCCTCGAGGCTGCGGGGCGCGGCGAGCGCGAGCTCGATCAGCACGTCGTCCTTCAGCACCCGCGAGCGGGGCACGTCGCGCGCCTGCGCCTCCCGCTCGCGCCAGGCGGCGAGCTCCATCAGCACGGCGAGGTCGCGCGGCTTGCGCGCCCGGCTCTTATATCGCTCCCAGGCGCGCTCGGGATGCTGCTCGTAGATCTCGGGTGTGGTCAGCGCCTTCATCTCGTCCTCGAGCCAGGACTGCCGGCCGGTCGCCGCGAGCCGTTTGGTCAGCGCCTTGTAGACGTCGCGCAGATGGGTGACGTCGCCGATGGCGTAGTCGATCTGCGCCTCGGCGAGCGGCCGGCGCGCCCAGTCGGTGAAGCGCGACGACTTGTCGATCGCCACCCGGCAGACCGAATGGACAAGCTCGCTGTAGGAGACCTGGTCGCCGTAGCCGCACACCATTGCCGCCACCTGCGTGTCGAACAGCGGCGTCGGCAGCACGCCCGACAGCTTCCAGAAGATCTCCAGATCCTGGCGGGCGGCGTGAAACACCTTGACGACGCGCTCGTCGGCCATCAGGCCGAGCAGGGGCCCAAGGTCGAGACCGTCGGCGAGCGCGTCAACCGCCAGCGCCTCCTCATCGGTCGCCAGCTGCACGACGCAGAGGATTGGCCAGAACGTCGTCTCGCGCAGGAATTCCGTATCGACCGTCACGAACGGGTGGCGCGCCATCCGCAGGCAGGCGGCTTCGAGCTGTTCGCTCGTCGTGATCAGCGACACGCTGTGCGCCTATTCCGTTTCGGCGCCGTCTCGCGGCGGGGCGACGGGCTTGGCGCGCTCCTTGCGAATTGGGGGCGCGTGCCGCGGCATGCCGAGCCGCTTGTCGAGATAGGCGCCCACAACCGCCTGAAGATCGTCGATGCAGTCCTCGAAGAAGTGGTTGGCCTCGGGGATGACCGCGTGCTCGATGACGATGCCCTTCTGCGTCTTCAGTTTTTCGATCAGCGTCAGCACCTCCTTGAGCGGCGCGACCCGGTCCTTGTCGCCATGGACGAACAGGCCCGAAGAAGGGCAGGGGGCGAGGAAGCTGAAGTCGAACCGGTTGGCCGGCGGGGCGATCGAAATGAAACCCTCGATTTCCGGCCGGCGCATCAAAAGCTGCATGCCGATCCACGAGCCAAACGACACGCCGGCGATCCAGCAGGCGCGGGCCTCGGGACTGATCGCCTGCGCCCAGTCGAGAGCGGAGGCGGCGTCCGAAAGTTCGCCCTGGCCGTGATCGAACGCGCCCTGCGATCGTCCCACCCCGCGAAAGTTGAAACGCAGCACGGAAAAGCCGCGATCGGCGAAATTATAATAAGTGTTGTAGACGATCTGGTTATTCATCGTGCCGCCGAACTGCGGATGCGGGTGGAGAACCACCGCGATCGGCGCCCCGCGCTGCTTGGCGGGGTGGAAACGGCCTTCCAGCCGACCGGCGGGACCGTTGAAGAAAACCTCGGGCATGAACACTCCACCAATCCGGACCCATCCGGTCGGCCGGTCCCGACAACCGCCGCCAGGCGTCCGCGTCGGGCCGCGGACGGTGCGGCTTGCGACGCTGGCGCATAGCGCCTATGTCTCGGCTCGGTCGACGGGGGGCTCCCTGCGGAGGCAGCCTCATAGCACGCAAGGCGCCGGAGATTGCAAGCAAAAACCGCTAAGCCAGACCGGCGGACCCCTCCGCTTATCGTATAGCTCGGAGACGGGATGGCCGCCGCGGAGCCGCAGACGAGGACCTATCTCGATTACAACGCGACGGCGCCCATTCGCCCCGAAGCGCTGACGGCGGTGGTCGCGGCGATGGAGACGATCGGCAACCCGTCCTCCGTGCATGCGGAGGGACGGGCCGCGCGGAGGATCGTCGAGGAGGCCCGAGCCGAAGCCGCCCGGCTCGCGGGGGTTCCGGCGCGCTGCGTGACCTTTACGTCCGGGGCGACCGAGGCGGTCAACGTGGTCCTCAATCCTCGCTTCGGCATCAGGCCGAACGAGCCGCCGCTTGACCGGCTGATCGTCTCGGCCGGGGAGCACCCTTGCGTCCTGCAGGGCCACAGGTTTCCCGCTGCCGCGGTCGAAGTCGCGCCGCTCATCGCCGACGGCCGGATCGATCTCGACTGGCTGGCGGAAGCCTGCCGACGGCCGGGCCGGCCGCTGCTCGCGCTGCAGGGGGCAAACAACGAGACCGGCGTGATCCAGCCGGTCGCCGATGCGGCGGCCCTTGTCCACGCCGCAGGCGGCTTTGTCTTTTGCGACGCCGTCCAGCTGGCCGGGCGGTTGGGCTTCAGCCTGGCGGCGCTCGGCGCGGATTCGCTGGCGCTCTCGGCCCACAAGATCGGCGGGCCGAAGGGCGCCGGCGCGCTCGTCGTCGCCAACGCCGACGTCGGGGTCGGCGACCCGCTGATGCGGGGCGGCGGTCAGGAGCGCGGCGTGCGGGCGGGCACAGAGAACGTGGCGTCGATCGCCGGGTTCGGGGCGGCCGCTCGCGCCGCCTTCGGCGAGGCCCCGTCCGAGCGGCGTCGCCTCCTGCCCCTGCGCGATCGTCTGCTTGAGCGCGTTCGCGACACCGTCCCGGATGCGGTCGTCTTCGGCGCCGTCGCGCTGCGGCTGCCCAACACGCTGTGCTTCGCCGCCCCCGGGGTCGAGGCGGCGACCCTGATGATCGCGCTCGATCTCGCTGGCGTTGCGGTGAGTTCGGGCGCGGCTTGCTCGTCCGGCAAGGTGACGCCGTCGCACGTCCTCGCGGCGATGGGGGTTGCGCCGGGACTCGCAAGGGGCGCCATCCGCCTGAGCCTGGGATGGGGCTCGTCCGAGAGCGACGTCGAGCGCTTCGGCCTGGCGTTCGCCGGCGCGATCGGGCGGATGCGGGCTGGATGGGGCGCCCTGGCGTAACGTCCGGTTCGAGCAAGATCTTGCATCGCGCGCGCCTGCGGTGTACACGGCTCGTTCGCTCCCGTTCATCGCCATTTCCCCAAAGGAGTCTTCATGGCTCGCGTCACCGTCGAGGATTGCATCGAGAAGATCGACAATCGCTTCGATCTCGTCCTCATGGCCAGCCATCGCGCCCGCGCCATCTCCTCCGGCGCCCCGATCAACGTCGGGCGCGACAACGACAAGAATCCGGTCGTGGCGCTGCGCGAAATCGGCGACGGCAAGCTGTCGCCAGGCGATCTTCGCGAGGACCTGATCCACGCGCTGCAGAAGCATGTCGAGGTCGACGAGCCGGAGGCCGAGGCGGCGCCGCTCATGGTCAATCCGAATGCCCAGTCGCAGATCGAGCTCGGCGCGGAACCCCAGTTCGACCGCATGACGGAGGAAGACCTCCTGCGCGGGCTCGAGGGCCTTGCGCCTCCGCCCGAGCCCGAAGAAGAGGCCGAATAACCCGCTTTTCCTTTTGCGCTTTAGCCACAACCCGCCGGTCCCCGAGGGCCGGCGGGTTTTTCGTCCGTCCACAGCTTCGCTCAACTTTCGCATGATCTCTGTATTCACCGCGTATCGATTTGCTATCCTCGGTTGAAAGAATCACCCGTCGCACGATCGGCCTCGGCCAAAGTAGCAGGGTGCAATCGGTTCGATTTCGGCGACTGTGGGTCGCCACGCGTTGAGTAGGGGGCCGCATTGGGCGAGGACGACATCAGGCCGCAAACGGCGTTTTTGAACCCCCCGCAGAGCGGCGAAAATGCCGCGTTGCTCGTGGAGGTCGCCGGCCGGGTCAAGTGGTTCGATGCCGCCAAAGGGTACGGCTTCATCGTGCCGGACGGCGGCGAAGCGGACGTTCTGATCCATGTGACCGTGTTGCGGCGCGACGGCTTCACCGGCCTTCGCGAGGGGGCGCGGGTGGTCGCGGAGGCCCAGCGTCGCGAGCGCGGTCTTCAGGTGCTAAAGATCATTTCCGTGACCGAACCGGAGGCCGGCTATGCGCCGCCGCCGGCGCGAACCCGTGCTCAGGCGAGTTCAGTCGGCGGATTCGAGATCGTGATCGTGAAGTGGTTCAACCGTACGCGCGGTTTCGGATTTCTGACGCGCGGCGAGGGCACCGAAGACATCTTCGTCCATATGGAGACGCTGCGGCGCTACGGCTTCGTCGATCCGAAGCCCGGAGACAGCATGCTGGCGCGGTTTGGTCCCGGACCGAAAGGGCTGATCGCCGCCGAGGTTCGGCCGCTGGACGGTTCCCGTATCTTGGCGCCCAACTGAACCCGTCGCCCGCTGCGACTGCCGACCCATCGCCTCGCGCCTCGAAGAGCAGCGCTTTAGGTGGCGTGCCTCGAGGGATGCTCCAGTGCGCATGGGCAAGCCGCCCGCTTGACGGGATCGCTTTGGCCTTCAAAGTTATTTGGGCGACCCGGTAGCCCGTCGGTCGTTGTTCTGGAGCAAGCGCCATGGGCTGGGTTGGATTTCGGTCTTTGTTCGCATCCGCGCTGCTGATTCTGGCTATCGGATCGGGCGAGCCGGCACTGGCGCAAAGCCTCGAACCCCTGCAAATCGTCACCGCATCGGGGGTTCACGACTTCAAGGTCGAGATCGCGGCCGACGGCGCGAGCCGCGAGCGCGGCCTGATGAACCGCCGCTACATGCCCGCCGACCACGGCATGCTGTTCGAGTTCCCGAGCGATGCGCCCGTCGCATTCTGGATGAAGAACACTTACATCCCGCTCGACATGATCTTCCTGTCCCGGGCGGGGGTCGTCACGAACGTCGTCGCCAACGCCGAACCGTTGTCGGAACGCGTCATTCCGTCCGGACCGCCCTGCGCCGCCGTTCTTGAGGTCAATGGAGGCGTCGCGGCCGCCATTGGGGTCAAGGTCGGCGATCGCGTCCGGCAGGAGTTTTTCAAGCCCTGACCGCAAATGTTCGCGCCGATTGCATTGCCCCGGAACCTTGTTACATTGGCGACGAATACAGCCGGCGGATGCGCTTTGACCGTCGTCGCTCCTCGAGGTTTTAGGTTTTGTCTGGCGTTTTTTCGTCGAATCCGGCAGCCGGAGTTGGCGCTGGGGTCGCAGTGACGCGAAATCCTTACATGGGACAAGCGGCGCCGACCTATGCGGCGCTCGATCTCGGCACCAACAATTGTCGTCTCTTGATCGCGCGGCCGACGGCCGAGGGCTTTCGGGTCGTAGACGCATTTTCGCGCATTGTCCGACTCGGCGAGGGGCTGTCGCTGACCGGGCGCCTCAGCGAACAGGCGATCGAGCGCACGCTTGGCGCGCTCCGCATCTGCCGCGACAAGATGGCGGCGCGCGGAGTGACTCGTGCGCGCACCATTGCGACCGAGGCGTGCCGCTCCGCCGCCAATGGGCCCGCATTCGTCGATCAGGTGCAGGAGGAACTCGGCGTTACGCTCGAGATTGTCGACCGGGAGACGGAAGCCCATCTCGCTGCGGCCGGTGTGGGCGATCTCGCCGACCGAGACGCGATGTCGATCGTCTTGTTCGACATTGGCGGAGGATCTTCGGAAATCATCTGGCTCGGCGGCGACGAGCGCGCCGGCCGCCGTCGCGTGCGGGCCTGGGAACTCGATGCGCCTCGGCGTGGTGTCGCTCGCCGAAAAGTTCGGCGGCGTCGACGTGACCGAACAGACCTTTGCCGACATGACGGCGTACGTCACCGAGGCGCTCATGCCGTTCGTCGACAAGGTCGCCGAGGAAAGGCGATGCGCGCGGTTCCACCTCCTGGGCACTTCGGGAACCGTGACGACGATCGCGGGGGTGCATCTGAACCTGCCGCGCTACGACCGGCGCGCCGTCGACGGTCTCTGGCTCGACCGGCGGGAGGTGGATGTGGCGGTCGACCGGCTGCGGTCGATGAGCTACGCCGAGCGGGCCGCCAACGCCTGCATCGGGCACGAGCGGGCGGATCTGGTGCTGGCCGGCTGCGCCATCCTGCAGGCGATCCGGATCCAGTTCCCCGCCGAGCGGCTGCGGATCGCCGATCGCGGCCTGCGGGAAGGCATCTTGAGCCAACTGATGCGGGAAGACCGCGTCGGGCCGCACCGGCGCGGCCGCCGCCGATGACCGGCGGCGGATCGGGCCGCGAGGGCGGCCGGGCGCTGAAGACGCGGGTCAAAACGGCGCGCAAGCGGTCGCTCGCCTCGACCCTGTGGCTCGAACGCCAGCTCAACGATCCCTATGTGGCGCAGGCCCGGCGCGAGGGCTACCGCTCGCGCGCCGCCTACAAACTTTTGGAGATCGACGAGAAGTACAAGCTCATCAAGCCCGGTTCGCGCATCGTCGATCTCGGCGCGCGCCCGGCGGCTGGAGTCCAGGTCGCGGCCGCAAAGACCGGATCGCACGCGGGAAGGGGGCGGGTGATCGCCATCGACCTTCTGGAGATGGACGCAGTCGAAGGGGTCGAGTTCCGCCAGATGGATTTCCACGACGCCGACGCGCCGGCGCGCCTGCGCGAATGGCTCGGCGGCCCGGCCGACGGCGTCCTGTCGGATATGGCCGCCAACGCCACCGGCCACCGCAAGACCGACCAACTGCGCATCATCGGCCTCGTCGAACTCGCCGCCGACTTCGCCTGCGAAGCGCTTGCGCCGGGCGGCTTCTTTCTCGCCAAGGTGCTGCAGGGGGGCGCGGAGGGGGAACTGCTCGCCCGCCTGAAGCGCGAGTTCGCGGTGATCCGCCACGTGAAGCCCAAGGCCAGCCGAGCCGACAGCGCGGAACTGTATCTTGCTAGCGACGGGTTTTCGCGGGCAGGGCGGGCGCGCCGGAACGGGCGACGGCGCGGTATGACGAGCCGCGACGCCGCCGAGAGACGGGCGCCCTCGAGAGCAGCGCAGCCACGAGGGAACAAATCGCGCCGGAAGCAGACGGCCTCTTCAGCCAGCCGTCGCGGCGCTTGGCGTTGCCCGGAGGTTCGGCCATCCCCGACCGACCGAGCTCTTGAAGGTCGGCATGGCGATGCCCGCCCCGCGGGCTTCGGCCGCGGTGCAGGCGAACCAGCCAATCCCCGGCGCGGCATCAACTTTTCAAATCCTTGCGGCAGAATTTGCGGGTGATCGTCACGGCCCAGGCGAGCGCCGTTCTCGAGGGCAACCTCGTCCTGGGAAACGGCGCCGCGGGCGGCGCGTGTCGAAGGACTCTCCGACGGCGATGCAGAATTCCAATTGCAATTCCCCTGCCGGTTACATGATTTCAGCGCGAGAAGAGTTTGGCGCCAGCGAGCTTTTTAGCTTGTCCAACTGTCCGCCACATGCGAAATATGGCGAGATTCCGTAATTGTGGTGCGACAATGAATATTGTTGATCTGGCAAACACAACTGGTATCGATGTCGAAATTCTCATGTTTGCCTACCACGTCACGGTAAACGAGAAAGACGGCTCCACCTACTCAAATATCAGTGTGCCGACTTCCACGATTGTAGACAAATCGGCATGGGGCAAAGTGCGACAATGGTTGGGCGATAATTGCAAAGATGCGTACCGTGTGCCTGAGACGTTACCGAAAAAGAAGGAAAATGTCGCTAGCAAGGCAGAAATAAAGAAATTGGATACTGGGCAGATTGGCGGTGAAATCAATAAAACTAGAGGTTTAACTGCGGAGCTCGCAAACGACATCGAGAGACAGAAGACATTGGCAAAGAATAAAGTCGGCCGTGCAACGAAAAATTGCGGCGGTTCGGCTGCGCTGGTCATCGACGGCCTGAGGAGGAAAGTCCCGCATTGCCGGAGAATGCCCGATTGTAACCAGACGGCTGCCTTCGAGTTGCTCTGCGGCCCGGCACAGGAGCATGTACTCTGGGATATAACCTTCCAGCATCACACGTTCATCGTGGAACAAGTCCCCGGTGGCGAGAATCTGCCTCGTGCAAGGCTTTCAGAATGCTCATGGCAAGGGTTATAGTGTTTTTTGGTGGCTGAACCTGGGGGGAGAGTACGCGTATATTGACGAGGACCAAGGTCTCCGAGCGACGATGGAAAAAGTACGTGAGGAATGGCGCCATCCCAGCGATGAACAACTAAAAGTTCTTTTTTTGGACTTAGCACAATTCCCCAAATTAGAATTAAAGGAGCGGCAAGAGCGTTGGAAAAAGATGCCCTTCAACCCCTTGGAGCCTTGGGTTGATTCTGCAGAGCTCGCAATAACGATAAACAAATTTGATAACATTCCTAAATCAGGCGAAGTCGCCGTCACAAGTCTTCAAACTCAAGTATGCGCAATTGAAAATTTAGAGGTAAAGATGTAAAGAAATAATATCGAGAGAATTGATCGAAGCTCTGCCGGGCCGCGCTTGCGCCGAGGCAAGCGCGGCAGGTCTTTGACCCCGATTTTCCTTCGGTTTCAGGATTTGGTCTGTTCGCGACGTTCAGCTTAGGGTGCGGCGGCCGCGTCGCGGCGGCGGACGAAGCCGGCTGATCGCCGGGGCGGGCAGGGGCCGGATGGGGTTGAGCAACTGCAGCGCAACGGAAAACGTGCTGGCGATAAGGGCGCGCACCAATTCTTCAGATCCTCGCAAGAAGCTCGCGTCGTGCGCTAAAGAATGGGAGGGTGTGATCGGTGACGATCCTGGTTATATCCATCATCATCTTCATATTGATCTTCGCGAGCGGCTATGCCGGGCTGCACATGCAAAAGCGGCTGGCGGACGAGCACAAAACGGATCAGTCGCGCGGCGTCGTCGGTCAAGTGGCGGGGCTGGTCAGCCTTCTCCTGGCGCTGGTTCTGGGAACGCTGATCGGCGTCAGTTTTGCCTATTTCTCGACCCAGAAGACCGAATTGGAGGGATTTTCCGCCCAGATTCTCCGGCTCGATCAGGCGCTCGCGCAATATGGGCCCGAGACCAAGCCGGCGCGAGACAAGCTCAAGGCGGGAATTGTCAAAGGCTATGAGACATTCTGGGGAGGCGGAGAGACCGACCCAAATTTGCTCTCCGCAGCGGTGCCACTGGCCAGCGCGCAGGCGATGGGCGACTTTTTCGCGACGCTTCAGCCGAAAACGGAGGCGCAGAAGCAGGCTTTGGCGACGGCGAACCAGTACAACAGCATGGTCGAGCAATCGCGACTGCTGATGTCCCTACAAGTCGCGAGTCCGCCGGTATCGTGGGTGCTCATTGCAATTCTGTTGTTTTGGACGCTCGCGCTGTTTTTTGGCATCGGCCTGTTCGCCGAGAGCAACTCGCTGGTCCTTTCGGCGCTGGCGTTCGGGGCGCTGTCAATCGCCTTTGCGATCTTCCTCATTCTCGAACTCGGGCTGCCTTACACCGGCTTGATGCGGGTGTCGCCCGCCGCGCTTGAGCAGGCGATCGGAATCGTCGACAAGTAGGTGCGAGGAGCCGAAGACCACCTCCGTTGACGGCGCGGAGCTCTATGTGCTGACGACCGCGTCCATATTCGTCCCTGTGTACGAAGTCAGCGCAAATACAGGTCGTTCCCGTCGAGGCGGCGAACGCGTCGCTAGGCTAAGGTTTTGCCAGACCGGATACGCAAACGCCCAGATTGGGCGCGCTCGGAACACCGGGGGCGTGGTAGGCGGCATGTCTAATCGAAAAGATTCGGTCGCCTCCGAAGGCGTAGCGCGAGACAGGAGGAAGACGTGAAGGCTGACAAGCAAAAGTGGCCGAAGCGTAGCGTCCTGGCGCTCGAAATCCTTGGCCTGTTGGGCTTGGTAAGCGGAGCAGCGGACGCTGCCGTTCGCGTCCAGGGCCAGGTTCAGGCCGGCGGCGGCGCAGTCGCGGGGTCCACTGTCACGTTATGGGCCGGGAGCGCCAGCGCGCCCAAACAACTGGCGGAAGCGAAAACGGCGGACGATGGGAGCTTTGCGCTGGGCGCAGATGAGTTGCCCGGACCTGGCGTGAGTCTCTATCTCGTCGCCAGAGGCGGCGTCGCCTCGGTCAACAAGGGCGGCGGCGACAATCCGGCGATGGCGTTTCTGGCCGTGCTCGGCGGAGCACCCCCGGCGAAGGTCGTCGTCAACGAGATGACGACCGTCTCTTCGGTCTGGACCAACGCGCAGTTTCTCGACGGAGCTGCGATCAAAGGTCCGGCGCTCAGTCTCAGCATCGCCGCCGGCAACGTCCCGAACTTCGTCGATCTGCCAACCGGCGGGTGGGGCGGGCCCATTCAGGACCCGCTTAACAGCGGCCAGACGCCGACGATGGCGAATTTCGCTACGCTCGCCGATGCGCTCGCGGGTTGCGCGACCCGGGTCACGGCCATTGCCTGCGACATGCTGTTCGAGGCGACCAAACCTCCGAAGGGAGGCGCGCCGGCCGATACGCTGACGGCGGCTGAAGCTGTCGCGCGCTACCCCTGGTATCGGCCGAACAGGCTGTTCGGACTGCTCGATTTTTTCTATCCCGTCCCGGCGGGCAAGAACCTGCGCTCGGTTCCCTTCATGCCCTATCTCAACACCGCGCCGAGCGCCTGGGTGCTGCCGCTCAAATTCGACGGAGGCGGCTATCGCGCGGGCGGCAAGGCGGCGTTCGACAGCGAGGGCAACCTTTGGGTCGGCGACAATTTCACCATCGGCTGGCAGGCGTCTGACGCGCTGTGGCAAGGCCACGCCACCGAGTTCGCGCCAAACGGCCGCCCGCTCTCGCCGATGACTACGGGTTTCGCCGGCGGCGGCATGGAGGGAGGCACCTTCGGCGCCGCGATCGACGCCAACGACAACGCCTGGCTCACCAGCTACGGCAGCAAGTCGATCACCGTGTTCGACAAGAGCGGCAAGCCGCTGACCCCGCCCGAAGGCATCACCTTCGGCGGACGGCTCGGGCTGATGCAAGGGGTGATCGTCACGCCGAGCGGCGACGTGTGGGTTCTGGGCGTGGAGAAGAGCCAGCTCGTCTTCTTCCCAAAGGGCGACCTGACCAAGGGCCGGATCGTCTGCGAGGGCGATAACGCCGAGCCGTGCAAGTCGTTCCGCGCGCCGTTCCATCTAGCAATCGATCGACAGGACCGGATTTGGGTCAGCAACAGCGGGGTCGGCCACGTGACGCGGTTCCCCGCGTCCGATCCCAGCAAGGTCGAGAACTTCAAGGTTGGCTTCAACAGCAGCGGCCTCGCCATCGACAGTGAGGGCAACGTCTGGGTCACCGACCGGTTCGGCAACGGGCTTCTCGGCATGATGCATATGGTCGATTTCGGGCTGCATTTTAAGTTCGAAGGCGTCGCGGCGGCATCCGACTATTTGACCAAGACCATGTCGGAGCAGAAAGGCGGCCGGTTCGGGGGCAGCGTGAACCTGCTGAGGCCCGACGGCACGCCCTATCCGGGTTCGCCTTTCACCGGCGGAGGTCTCCCGGGCCCGTGGGCCGCGGCGGTCGACGGAAACGACAATGTCTGGATTTCCAACTTCGCCATGCCGAGCAGCCCGATCGTCGAACTCTGCGGCGTCCGGGTCGAGAATTGCCCGCCCGGCATGAAGACCGGCGACCAGATTTCGCCTCCCGGCGGCTACGTCGGCGGCGGGTTGCAGATGCAGACTGACATCGACATCGATCCGGCGGGCGACGTCTGGGCGATGAACAACTGGCAGGACGTCGACAGTTGTTACGCCAACCCTCCGGAGGCGCTCTCGACGCGCTGCGGCGGGCAAGGCGTGGTGGTCTTCTACGGCATGGCGAAACCAGTGCGCGCTCCACAGATCGGGCCGGCGCGGGGCCTTAGCCGCTAGGGTCAAAAGACACCGCTTCATCGGAAGGGCAGCCTCACCGCCAACGTCGCGACGGTCGGAAACAGGGGGACCGTTTCGGCCGGCAGCGGAGCTGGGCGCGCGTTCAAGATCGGATCGTACGCGGGCAGGGCGCGTGATCGCCATCGACCTTCTGGAGATGGACGCGGTCGAAGGGGTCGAGTTCCGCAACATGGATTTCCACGACGCCGAGGCGCCGGCCCGCCTGCGCGAATGGCTCGGCGGTCCGGCCGACGGCGTCCTATCGGATATGGCCGCCAACGCCACCGGCCATCGCAAGACCGACCAACTGCGCATTATCGGCCTCGTCGAGCTCGCCGCCGACTTCGCCTGTGGGTCGTGCGAGCTCTTGGGCCCTGAGTTTGATTTAGCAAGACTAAAAATGTCCACTCTCCGCCCAACTGGACACCTCCAAGAACCTGCGAGCCCGTCACGGGCGGCGGGCGCGGAGAACTTGGCTTCGACCCTTTCCCTGGTTCCTGAAGCCGACTTCCCTGTTTCTCCTTACTGCCCTGCCGGGTTCGCGCTCCGTCCGCTTGTCCCGGCGCCGCGCCGATTTGGCGCCTTGAGACCGAGGTCAAACGGCGCGGCCGGCGCGGCGGCGGCCAGCAGCGCTGCCAAGGTGCGCCTTCGTAACGATGCGTGGGGGCCGAAGCGTCGAGGGCCGAGCCCATGCCGTTTACCAAGAAAGGATGGCTGAGAACAAACAGTGTACATCCAATGCAATCGCGGCTATTCTGAATCCCGAAAACGGAAAGGGTCGGGCATCCGCCATAGGTGGACCGCAAAGGGTTTGCGGCGGCAAAGTCCGGCGTGGAGCGGAGTCAAGGCGATTCAGGCGTTGCAAGATGACCACGCGCCCTCGCGCCGTAGGGCGTCGAAGACGCCCGTCTTTCGACGGGCTATCGCGGCGCGGCGATCCAGGGAACGTCGGGCGCGCGCGTTCCTCTGGATCGCCGCGTCGCCCTTCGGGCTCCTCGCGATGACGGACAAGGGCGCACGGCTTGGGCGTTGCGATCGCCCAGGAAATCCGCCGCAACGCCCTGAAAAGGTTGAATCAGCGCCCGGGATTGCGACAGCCGCCGCAGTCGCTGCGCGGTCAGGCGGGCTTCGCGGCGCGACGCGTCGGGGCGCCCCTCAATCCGAGGGCGAAGCGCTTCCGCTCGCCGCCTCGCCAGGCGACAGCCGCCCGGAAAATCCGCCGCAACATCTTGAAAAGGTTGATTCCGCGCCCGGGATTGCGACAGCCGCAGCCGTCGCCGCGCGGTCAGGTAGGCTTCGCGGCGCGACGCGTCGGGGCGCCCCTCAATCCGAGGGCGAAGCGCTTCCGCTCGCCGCCTCGCCAGGCGACAGCCGCCCGGAAAATCCGCCGCAACGCCTTGAAAAGGTTGATTCCGCGCCCGGGATCGCGGCAGCCGACTGCGTCGCCGTGCGGTCAGGCGGGCTTCGCGACGCGAGGCGTCGGGGCGCGCCTCAACCCGAGGGCGGAGCGCCTCCGCTGGCCGCCTCGCGAGCCGACAATCGCCCGCAAATTCCGCCGCAACACCTTGAAAAGGTTGAATCAGCGCCCGGGATCGCGACAGCCGCCAGCGTCGCCGCGCGGTCAGGCGGCCGTCGCGACGCGAGGCGTCCGGGACAGTTCGCCCCTCCAAGCGGTCTCCAGATTGGTGTCATGCAGTGAACGCATGGCCCAACGACAGCCGGGCCTCCGAGGCGGTGGCCCAAAAGGATTACTAAAAAGGCTTTATCAATATGGACATAAGTTTGAGACTTCAATTACATCGCCGGACTGAAGCCGCCGTGGAGGTTCGCGCCGACAGCGGGATGGTCGAGCCGTCCAGACCAAATGTCGCATTCCCGGCGGCGCTATAGCTGCTATGCGCATAGCGCGCCCGTGCGGGAACGAATCACGCGCCAAAGAGAGCGATCCACGAATCATGTCCGAGAGCCGCATCCGCAACGCCGCCTTGCGTTCCAAAATCATGAGCGCCGACGACGCCGCAGCGCTGATTTCCGACGGGGACCACGTCGGCATGTCCGGATTTACCGGCGCCGGTTATCCGAAGGCCGTGCCGGTCGCGCTGGCCGCCCGGATGCAGGCGAAGCACGCCGCGGGTGAGCATTTCAAGATCGGCGTCTGGACGGGCGCCTCGACCGCGCCCGAGCTCGACGGCGCGCTCGCCAAGGCCGACGGCATCGAATTGCGTCTGCCCTATCAGTCCGACCCGAACTGCCGCAAGCGCATCAATGACGGCAAACTCGACTACATTGACATTCATCTTTCCCACGTCGCGCAGTACGTCTGGTTCGGCTTTTTCGGCAAGCTCGACGTCGCGGTGGTCGAGGTCGCGGGCGCGCTCGAGGACGGCCGGCTGATCCCGTCGTCGTCGGTCGGCAACAACAAGACCTGGCTCGACCAGGCCGACAAGATCATCCTCGAGGTCAACAGCTGGCAGAATCTCGCCCTCGAAGGGATGCACGACATCTACTATGGCACCGACCTGCCGCCGCACCGTCGCCCGATCCCGCTGGCGACCGCGCACGACCGCATCGGCCAGCCCTATTTTTTCTGCGACCCCGAAAAGGTCATCGCCGTCGTCGAAACCGATGCGGCCGACCGCAATTCGGCTTTCGCGCCGACGGATGCGACCTCGCGCGCGATTGCCGGGCACATCCTCGAATTCCTCGGCCATGAAGTGAAGAAAGGCCGGCTGCCGCCCAATCTGCTACCGCTGCAGTCGGGCGTCGGCAACGTCGCCAATGCGGTGATGGACGCGCTGCAAAACGGGCCGTTCGAGAGCCTGTCGGCCTACACCGAGGTGCTGCAGGACGGCATGCTGAACCTGATCAAGTCGGGCAAGATGGAATTCGCCTCGGCGACAGCGGTGTCGCTCTCGCCCGAGGCGGCGCACGAATTCAACCGCGACGTCGCGCTTTATCGCAAGAAAGTGATTTTGCGCCCGCAGGAGATCAGCAATCATCCGGAAATCATCCGCCGGATCGGCGTGATCGCGATGAACGGGCTGATCGAGGCCGACATCTATGGCAACGTCAATTCGACCCACGTGCGCGGCTCATCGATCATGAACGGCATCGGCGGCTCGGGCGACTTCGCCCGTAACGCCTATCTGTCGATGTTCATGACGCCTTCGACCGCCAAGAACGGCGCCATTTCCTGCATCGTCCCGATGGTGACCCACGTCGATCACACCGAGCACGACGTCCAAGTCATCGTCACCGAACAGGGGCTTGCGGATCTGCGCGGCCTGTCGCCGAAGCGCCGGGCCGAGGCGGTGATCGCCAACTGCGCGCACCCGACCTATCGCCCGGCGCTCGACGCATATTTCGAGCGCGCGCTTCGCGAGTCGCCCGGCCTCCACACGCCGCACCTCCTCAACGAGGCCTTCAACTTCCTGCCCGACTGGATGGCCCGGAGCGCGGATGACAGCGCCCCTCGCAAGGAGCGCGTCGCCTGATCGGTGGGAGAATGTGAGCGCATGCAAGGGCGCGGCGCAACCGCCCGCGGCGGCGCCCTCTCAAAGACAATCGCAGAGGGTGCGCGCTGACTTTGCCCCGCTCGCCCCTCTGATCGGCCCGGGGAGCCCTTCTGCCGGCTTGGCCTAATCGGCGTCCCGCTTGACGGTCTTCTCGAGGCGCCGTCCTGGGACAATATTCGGTGAGGAGCCAAAATTTGACACAGATTAATTGCAAGAGCTTGTTGACGTCATAAAGCGCGGCGCCGGGGCGAAAGAACGGGCGCTGCGTGGGCGGCAAACAGAAGTCCTGAGGATAAGGGAGGTTGTGCGGCAGGTAAAAGCGGCGTGCCCTTAGATGGGGGAGGCTGGGTGTCTGAGTCTAAATCGTTTAGTCAAATAGATTGCCACGCGCGACCATTGCTGGGTGCGGCTTTGATTACAATCGGTTGGCTATATATGCTTGCAGGAGGGGTCAGCAAGTTCAATGGACGTTCAAATCGAGAAGAGCACTCGGGCTTTCTCGTTCAGCGAGATCGAAGCCGCAAGACGCTATCTTCAATCATTGTTTGGACAGTCGACACGAGTTACCGATGTCATTGGCTCGGATCGTTTCTTAATTTCCGCAACAACTATTCGTCTCGCTCGCTCCTGTCTCAGCATGGCAAAGCTTCGAGCCGTCAGTGTGGATCGTCAGGGGGCGGATGAGGTCGTACTCTCGATGCCAATCAACGGTGCGGCCCTGACGTACCGTGTGGGATCAACCACGGTCGACGTCCGACCCGGCGATCCGGCGGCAGTCGCGCGTCCATTCGAAAGCCATGGAATCACCGCGAAAGACTCGCTTGTCGTCAACTTTTGCGTGTCGCTCGACGCCCTGATTGAAAAGGCCGAGCGGCTTACGCTCGGAGCGTTGCGCGTCTCGGGGGCCTCGCAATTATCCAACCGTGTGGACCTCCGCGCGCCATTCGGACGGGGCCTGGAAAGGACCATCAAGGCGGCGATCGCAGAAATCGTCATGCTCGATTCCTCGGGTCTAGCGCCGGTCGCGCTCGACGGGTACGAAGACCTGCTGATCAGCCACGCCGCTGCCGCCGTGTTTCCAATGGTTTCCTCGTATTTCGGCCGCTCGGGCGCTCAAGTCGCCTCGGCGACCGTCCACCGGGTCCGCGACTACCTCCGCAGCCACGCATCGGAAACAATCGAAATCTCCAGGCTGGCGGCCGACGCCAATATTCCGATCCGAACGCTGCAGGACAATTTTCGCCGGCATTTTGGCCTTTCTCCTCAAGCTTGGCAAAGGCAGTGCCGCCTGGAATACGCCCGGCAATGCCTGATGTTGCCGGACGAAACGACGACGGTATCCGCGGTTGCGGAAAAGTGCGGGTTCGGAAATTTCGGCGACTTCTCGGTTCAGTACCGTCAGGAATACGGCGAGTTGCCCTCGAAAACGTTGCGGGCCGCGCGCGGGCGTTTGACGTGACACTCCCGCGAACTTTCCAGAAGAATCCGGGCCTGTGCGCTCGGGAGAAAAGACACAGGTCCGTCTTTTCGTGGCTCGCTTACAGAAAGAGCTGCGGCCGAGAAAGAACCTCCTTGTCGCGGTCACACCAGTCGCTGCTTCCCTTGGGCACTTTCCGGCGCGCCCGAGACTGGACAAACATAATCTACGCATTGCAGTCGAAATTCTAGCTTTCCTGCGCAGCGGCAGCATCTCTTGCGCTGCTGGCGTAGCGTTAACAAACTCAAACTTCGATAGTTGTCCCGCGGGTCGGGGTGGAACGCCAGGGAAGCGGCCTGCACCTTACAGGCAAGAGGAGCAAAAGATGGGGAAAATCCTATTGGGAGCGGCGGTCGCGCTGACCGCCCTCGGAATGGCCACCGCAGGCAATGCGGCTACGGTCGCGATTAGCTCTGACGTGAACTTCGCTGGTTTCGACAACAGCTCCGTCGGTGACACTTCGGGTTCGTTTGATTCACCCGGGCTTGGCACTGTCACATGGATGACAGGGTCGAACAGCTTCGCGACGAACACATCGCTCACGAACACCTATCTGCAACCGATGAACGACAGCTCGATGTATATCTTCGGGACCACGGCATCGAACGCGACGGTTAGCTGGACGACTCCCGTGACTTCGGTCACCATCTACTGGGGTTCGCCCGATACCTACAACACCCTGTCTCTGAACAATGGCGACTCGGTTGGCGGCTCGGCTGTCCTCGCCTTGACTGGAACGCCTTCCGGCAGCAACACAGGAACGCGCTGGATCACCATCTCGAGCAGCAGCGCGTTCACTGGATTTACTGCGAAGTCCACGATAGCCGCTTTCGAGTTCGACATGGCCGCGGCTGTGCCGGAGCCGTCCACCTGGGCCATGATGGGCCTCGGATTTGCGGGTCTCGCGTTCGCGGGCTTCCGCAGGCGCAATACCGCGATCTCGATTGCGTGACTACTACTTAACCGTGGAAAACGGAAAGGCCGCGTTCGCGCGGCCTTTTTTGTCTCTCGCGCTCAACGGCGGGGAAAGCGTGCGGCGAGTGGACGAGGCGCTTCGTATTGGGATCGGACTGGGCGATGTCCTCGCTTTGCAGATAGGCCCGCTTGAACTCCCGGTCGATCGCACGCGCGCAGTTTCGTCGAGCAACAAACTCTTGACGACGCTCTCTTGCACAGCCTTGGGACCCGCCGTCATGCGCGTTATACGCGGGATTTGAAAGGCGAAAGGATCTCTGCCATGAAGGCCGCGGTCGTTCAGGGACTGGGGCGCACGCCGGTCTATGGCGATTTTCCCGCGCCGGTCCCTGGCGAGGGCGAGCGGCTCGTCAAGGTGACGGCGGCCGCGCTGACGCAGCTTGCCCGCGGCCGGGCTTCGGGCGCGCATTACAGTTCGTCGGGCGCCTACCCGTTCGTCGCCGGCGTCGACGGCGCGGGCAGGCTCGAAGACGGGGGCCGCGTCTATTTCCTGTTACCGCGCGCACCCTACGGCGCTTTCGCGGAGGAGACCGTCGTAGGCGCCGGGCAATGCCTGCCCGTGCCCGACGAACTCGACGACTTCACAGTCGCGGCGATCGCCAATCCCGGCATGTCGTCGTGGGCCGCCCTCGTCGATCGCGCCAAACTTGCGCCAGGCGAAACCGTGCTCGTCAACGGCGCGACCGGAACCGCGGGCCGGCTTGCCGTGCAGATCGCCAAGCATCTCGGCGCGAAAAGGGTGATCGCCACAGGCCGCAATCGCGAAGCTTTGGCCTCGCTCGCCGCCCTCGGCGCCGACGAGACCCTCGCCTTGAGCGTCGACGACGCCGCCCTCGAGGAAAGGTTTCGCCGCGTCTTCGCCGAAAGGGTCGATATTGTGCTCGATTATCTCTGGGGCCGTAGCGCGGAGCTAATGCTCGACGGCGCCGCCAAGGTCGGTCCACGCTCGCCCGAAGTTCGCTTCGTGCAGATCGGCTCGGTGACGGGCGGGGAGATCGCATTTCGCGCGGACGTGCTGCGTGCGGCGCCGATCCAACTCATGGGCAGCGGCCTCGGCAGCGTGCCAGGTCCGCGGCTGGTGGCGGCGATCGCCGCTGTGTTCGCGGCGGCGAAGCCCGCCGGCCTGCGGGTCGCGATCCGTACGGTTCCGCTCGCCCAGATCGAAAGCGCCTGGACGGAGGGCGAGGACTCGCGGCGCGTAGTGCTTGTTCCGTAGCCGGCCTTAGCGGCGCCCAATCGGAAGAGCGGTGCCACATTGCCGTCGGACACCGGCCTGACAATCGATTTCCGGATCAGCGTCGTCGCGGCGCAGATCGCAGCGATGGCCGCCAGCAGACAGGCGCGAAAGGACGCACCGCAGGCCTGCCCGAGGCCGCGTTGCTCAAGGCCTCCAGCACTATCGGGAAGCCTGCGATTGAACGAAGCCGCTATCGCGGCGGAGGCGGAAACGGGCGGGAGATCTGCGGGATGGAGTGAGTGTGCTCCTGCCTGAGAGGATGGGGTGTTCGAAGCCCTCTCTTGGCGCTGCAACTCAAGGACGTGACCCCGGATGGTCTGATTATTCGGAAGACCAAGTTCAAAAAGAGTTGAACTCGTCCCTTTGCATGACACGGCGCAGCGGGCCTTGGATGGGTACCTCGCCGTTCGGGCGCGGATTGGAGCGCTCGATGGCTCCTTGTTTGTCTCGGTCTGCGGCAGAACACCGGCGCACACCACGGTGGTTGCCGTCTTTCTGCAACTGGCCAGGTCGATTGGGCTGCGGGGCGAACCCGGTCAGCGCGGACCCCGCATCCACGATATCAGGCATTCGTTCGCGGTCCGCGCCCTGGAACAGTGCCCGCACAACGCAGATGCCGTCGCCCGGCACCTTGTCGCCCTCAGCACCTATCTGGGCCATGTGCACGCGAGCTCCACCTATTGGTATTTGCAAGCGACTCCGTTCCTGATGGAACAGATCGCCGATGTCAGCGAGACACTGCTTCAAGGAGGCGCTCCATGACCGCTCTTGCGCCCTACTTGAGCACCTTCTTGCTCGAACACCTGCCGCGCGAACGCAACGCGAGCCCACATACCAGCGAAGCCTACGCCCACAGCTTCAAGCTCCTCATTTGCTTTGCCGCGGCCCGGTTGAATGTAAAGCCGTGCCAGGTGGAGGTTGAGCAGCTTGATGTGCCGCTCATTTTGGCGTTTCTTCAGCACATCGAGAACGAACGGGGTAACTCGGCTCGGACCCGCAACGCCAGGCTAGCCGCCATCCACTCCTTTTTTCGTTTTCTGGAATATCGGCTGGTATCGTGTCTGAACCAAGCGTGCCAGATTGCAGCGCGACAATTACGGAGGCCGCTTAGCGACAATTAGACTGGCCAAATCGGGCAGTCGTCGAGTAGCGGTGCGCAAGATACTACATAGTTGTCGTTTGGCAAGAGGGTGTCTTGGCGACAACTACTTTATTTGTCGCTGACTGTTTTCGGCGGTGGCCCGAGTAATTGTCGTGGGGGGTCCGGTGAGCGGCAATCACCCGCGACGGGTTCTGATGGAAAGCTAAGCCAAGTCCGGGGTTTCCTCCTTTGCGGCTCTGCGGGCGGCGGAGCGCTCCCGGTAGCTTTCGCCATTCATTTCGATGATCGTCGCGTGATGGACCAATCGGTCCACCGCCGCCGCAGTCATGGCGGCGTCCGGAAAGACGGTGTTCCAGGCTGAAAACGCCTGATTTGCGGTAATGGCGATGCTGTGCCGTTCGTATCGATGCGCGATGAGTTCGAACAGGACGCTGGTCTCGGCTTGATCCTTACGGACATACGAGAGGTCGTCGAGCACGATGAGGTCGAATTTGTCCAACTTCTCCAGGGCGGCGATCAGGGAAAGGTCACGCCGCGCGGTCTGAAGCCGTTGAACGATGTCGATGGTCCGGGTGAACAACACCCGCTTTCCCGCGTCGATGAGGGCATGGCAGACGGCCGCCATAGCGTGACTCTTGCCCGTGCCGCTTTTCCCGAACAGCAAGAGATTGTCGCCGTTCCTGATCCAGTCTCCGCCGGCGCCGAGGGACAGAAGTTGCTGTTTGCGCACCCCCGGGGCGACGTCGAAATCGAAGCTGGCGAAGGTTTTTCCGGGCGGCGCTTCGGATTGATCGCGATGACGCTGGATGCGGCGTGAGGCGCGCTCGGCGACTTCGATCTCCATCAGCGCGGCGATCGTTTTCTGGGCCGGCCACCCGTCGCGATCGGCGGACTCGGCGATGCGCCGCCAATTGCGCGCGATGCTGGGCAGGCGCAGTTCGGTCAGCAAGGAGGCGAGGAAGGTTGCGTCGGCCATGGTCGTGTCCGTCATGGCCTTCCCTCGCAAGCGGAGGGTAGAAGCCGATCATAGGCCTGGAGGTTTGGCGCGGGGATCGTGACCTCGCTCGACAGGATCGGTTTGCTCGCGAACTCCTTCTCGAGTTTGGCGATGTCGGGCAGCTGGCCGGAGTCCAGGATCGCATCGAGACGGGAGGCCAGAGCGATCTCGCAGGCTTCATGGGTCGACGCCAAAACCAGCAATGCGACCATCGTCCGGCAGGCGTCTCTGGGCGGCAGGGCGTCGTCCAGGACGGTCCAGGCGCGGGTGTAGGCGGCGCGCGGGAAGAGGGCTTCGCGGTAGACGAGGTATCGCAGGGCTTGCGGCTTCCGGCGCAGCGTGCCGATCAGATGATGATAATCGATCGCGTGGCCGCGCGCGCGGTCCGTCCGCACCCGCGTCATGCGCATGACCGGGTCCGGACCGAGGAAGCATTCCAGCCGGTCGTCGAAGAGACGCACTTCGATTCTGTGGCCAATCAGCCGGGACGGGACGGAATAGAGGACCTTATCGACATTGATGGTGCTGTTGCGCGTCACCTTCGCAGTCACCGTCGCGAAGTCGGTGGTTCGACGCTTGGGCAGCGCTTTGAGCGTCTCGCGCTCCGCGGCGACCGCCTTGGCGCGGCGAGCGTTGTGACGGTCGCACACGCCGCCGACGAAGGCGCGGTAGGCTCCGAGACTGTCAAAATCCCGGCTTCCCCGGCGCCGCAGCCTCTGGTCGAGGCGGATCTTGATATGGCCGTTGGCGGCCTCGATGCTGCCATTCTCATTGGCCACGCCGGGATTGTTGCGGGTGGCCTCCATGCCGTAGTGCCGGCACAAGTCGCCGCAGCGCCTGGTGAAATCAAGCTCGGCGTCGCGGTCGAGGTTTTTGAAAGCCGCCGACAGCGAGTTGGTTCGGTGCTCGCGCGGGACGCCGCCCAACTTCCAAAGCGCGTCCTGCAGGCCTTCGGCGACGGCTGAGAAGCTTTCGCCGCCGAGGATCACCCGCACATGCTCCCAGCCGCTGCAAGCCAGCCGAAAATGATAGAGGCGGTGAGGGAAGGGCTCGCCGGCGATGGTGACGGCGAGGCCGTCGGCGACGGTGAAATCCGAAAGCGCCTGACGGCCGGGATCATGGCGCTGAGGGAAGAAAACCTCCTTGTCGCCGCCGTGAAGGGCGCGCCATTTTGCGATGCGACGTTCGAGCGTGCGGCGGACGCTGTCGGGCAGAGCGTCCGGGCCGAGTTCATCCTGAAGGTCCTCGAAAATCGTCACCGCCATGACGCCGGGGATCTCGAGCATCTCCCGCGCCCGCGGCCAGACCTCCGTCAGCGGATCGGCCCGGGTTCGCCAGGTTCGCGGCTGCTTCTTTTGTGATGGCAAACGCGCGTCGTTATCGATGCGACGCGCGGTGCGCGCGCTGAAGCCGGCGCTGGCCGCTGCGGCTTCCTGGTTTTGATGTCGGGAACGGGAGGTCATGTAGAGCATCACCTGGCGGTCGGTCACATGAAGGTTCGGCATCGAGCTCAGATCGTTGGTTATTGAGCTGCGATACCACCCTCGACGCCGAACGGCCGACGTCCCTCAGGGGGACATTGAAACCGCCGTCCGGCAGCGCCGCTTTCCGGTCGGGGCTTTCGCCCCTCCCTTCAACCGGCGCTGCCGGACGCCCTAACCGGCCAAGATAATTGTCGATGAACCGGCCATCTTAATTGTCGCCGTGCACAGATCCACGCGATTCCAATGAAGAAGGCCGACGAAGCACTGGTCGATTATTTAACCCGCGACGAACTGCTAGCGCTTCTCGACGCTCCGGACACGCACACAGTCCTGGGGATACGTGACCGGGCAATGCTGCACTTGACCTTCGCTGCGGGACTGCGCGTGTCCGAGTTGGTCACGCTTCGAATGGACCAGCTTGATCAACAAGCGGTCACCACCATTCATGTGATGGGGAAAGGGCGACGAGAGCGGGTACTGCCGTTGTGGAAAGAAACAGCCACGGCAATCAAGAGATGGCTCGCCGTCCGCGACCAAAATGGCGACCCGGAACTCTTTCACAATGCCTCCGGCCGCGGCATGACGCGGTCTGGATTTGAATACATTCTCACCAAGCACGTCGCTACGGCCGCCGGCAAACAACCGTCCATCGGCAAGAAGCACGTCACCCCGCATGTCCTGCGCCATACCTGCGCGATGCATACGCTGCTGGCCACAAAGGACATTCGGAAAGTCTCCCTGTGGCTCGGTCATGCCAGCCTGCAAAGCACGGAGATCTATCTACGCGCAGATCCGACAACAAAGTTGGAAGCCCTTGCCGCCATGGCTCCGCCGATGCTCAAACCCGGCCACTTCAAGATGCCGGATAAGCTCCTGGCGATGCTGCAGCAGGCCGGCCGTCCCAAAAAATATGCAGAGTGATTTCGGCCCAATCACGGCGGCGAGGTGTTACTCTCGTCGCCGACTCCGCATAATCCGGCGCGCCGCATAAATCCGCATGTCCACGTCATCGTTCCCGGCGGCGGCCTGTCGCCGGACGGTTCTCGCTGGATCGCCTGCAAACCCAACTTCCTGCTCTCCGTCCGCGCTCTGTCGAAGACATTCCGCCGGCTCTTCCTGGACCGGCTGGCGGCAACCTTTCGCCGCGGCGAGCTCGGCTTCTTCGGCGAACTCGCCCCGCTCGCCGACCCCGGCGCCTTCGCCGAGCGCGTGTGCGCGTTGCGCCAGAGCCCCTTCGTCGTCTACGCCAAGCCGCCGTTCGGCGGACCCGAGCGCGTGCTGGCCTATCTCGCCCGCTACACGCATCGCACCGCGATCGCCAATTCCAGGATCGTCGCCGTCGACGACGATCACGTGACGTTCTCCTACAAGGATTATCGCTGCGGCGGCCGCAGCGGCGTCATGCGCCTCGCCCCGCACGAGTTCATCCGACGGTTCCTGCTGCACGTCCTGCCCGACGGCTTTCACCGCATTCGTCACTATGGCTTTCTCGCCAAGGGCGACCGAGGCGAGACCCTCGCGCGCGTGCGAAACCTGACGAGCGCCAGGTCAGCCGCCGAGTCCGCCAACGGCCCGGCGGGGACCGCCGACCCTCAACCTCAACCAGACGACGGGGCCCTCCCTCCGTGCCCGCACTGCGGTGGCCGCATGCGCCGCGTCGGCCCTGTTCCACCGTCGACCGGCCCCTTCCGATGCGACACATCATGACAACGACCGCTCGCCCGATCTCGCTTCCTTTCCTCACTCGAACCCGCCGCCTCGCGGCGCAGCCGGCGCTCGGCTTCAACGCGCCATTCCTTCCGCGCCCGGCTCGTTCCGCCTTCGCCCAGCCGTCGTCCGAGCGGTCAGGCGACCGACCCAGTCGTTCGACGATCGACAGCCGCAGCCTCCCCGACCGCCAAGCCCAGCGCCTGCACCGACCAGCCTGCGCGCTTTCCCCATAGCGGCTAACCGGCCCGCGCCTTCGTTCAATCCGGCTTATGTGAGGTCGCCCTCCGTGACGCACAAACCTGCGCGCCGGCGACCTCACATAACCCTCCAGATTCAGTGCACGCGACCCGTCGCCCCGCACGCGGCCGAACCGCTGCTTGGATTTCCTGTCCTCAATCAGGTGTGACGATTCTCCATCGACATCATCGCCGGATTGCTCATCATGGATTAGGGACTATTGTCCTTTTGCGAATAGCGGCCCGTCGCCGTCAGCCACGCAAAAGGTCAAGGCGTCGTCCGCTGGATCTCAACTTCAGCGGCCCGATCGACAGCCACCGCGACCGCCTTGAGGTCCTTCACAAAATCGGCATAGGCCTTGCGCCGCGCCTTCTCATCCGGCGCTCGCAAGAGCGATGACGGGTGCACGGTCACGAACACCCGCACGCCGTATCCGGTATCAAAGATCCGGCCGCGGTTGGCGCCAATCGCGACCGGCCGCCCGATCAGGCTCAGCGCCGCGGTGACGCCGAGGGGCGACGACGAGACGCGGCTTCAGGACCAGAAGCTCGCCGAGAAGCCACCGCCTGCAGACGTCGATTTCGCCGGCGTTCGGCTTCTTGTGCAGCCGAAGCTTGCCGCGCGGCTCGAACCTGAAATGCTTGACGGCGTTGGTGACGTAGGTCCTCGACCGGTCGATTCAGCGCTTTGTCGAAGATTTGCCCCGCCGGCCCGACGAACGGCCGTCCGGCGCGATCCTCGCGATCGCCCGGCTGTTCGCCGACGAACAGGATGTCGGCGTCCGCGACCCCTTCTCCGAACACTGTCTGCGTGGCGTTCACCCAGAGGTCGCAGGCGCGGCAGGATGCCGCTTCTTTGCGCAAGCGGTCAATTTCAGCAGTCTTGGCCAGGAGATCGGGCTCGGTCATGACGTGGCTCTCGCTCGGAAGACGCGGTAGCGGGACTTTGGGTTCCCAACCGGTCTCCGAGCGGGACGGATGACGCGAGCTGCCTGACCGCGCGCCGCGATCCAGGGCGCGCCGGCGGACGCGCCAAGAGTTGCCAGCGCCTCCGGCGAGGGGCTTACATCACCTTTTCGAGTTGGCCGCGGATCTCGCCCGGCTTGTGTTCGGCAGTGTGGATGTTGAAGTACATCATGCCGTCCATCAGATCCTTAGCCTGGGGGTCGGTGAGGGTCGCGGAGCCTTTCATCGGGCTGTCGAGCGGCGGCTTGAGGGGCACTTCCACCGGCGCGGGCTTACCGACCGGGGCGGGCCCATGGAAATGCGCCGCGATGGCGGGCCCGGTGAGACCGGAATAGTCGACCGTCCAAGTCAGCGTCTTCGTCGCGGTGTCGTAGCTCGCCGTCAGGGTTCCGGTCCCCTTGCTGTCGGTCGGCGGCGTTTCGGCCGCCCCTGTCAGGTCCGCCTTGAACTTGACCGTCTCGGCGTTGGCCGCGGCGGCCGATAGAACTATCGCGGCCGCGGAAAGCGCCGCGGCGAGAATGCTGATGCGCATGAGCCTTACCTCTCTTGGTGAGCCCGCCCGAGCCGAACATACGCGGCGGCTATGACGAAATAGCGTCCAAGGGGCGCGGTTGGATCATGCAAAACGCCGTCGCGATCGTTCGCGCGCCTTGACCGCCTCGACGGCGCGGTCGCGCGGCGGCGCGGCGCTTTGAAGTGACGCCACCAGCCGCCGGGTGGCGTCGGCGACCTCGTCGACCGCCCGCGCGCAAGCGTCCGCGTTCGCCTGCGACGGGTGGGCAAAGCCGCTGACCTTGCGCACGAACTGCAGCGCCGAAGCGCGAATCTCCTCCTCGCTCGCTGGAGGCTCGAAATTGAACAGCGGGCGAATGGCGCGGCACATGGGCGTCTCCGGTCCGGGATCAGGTCGCTACTGCGTCAGCTCGAACCGCGCCGTCACCGTCACCGTGAGCTTGTCCTGGCCAGCCTCCACCGGCGTGGGGGCGGCCATGGCGGCGGTCGCGTAGAGGCGGCGCGGGAAGGGTATGGGCGATCCGCCGACCTGCTCGCTGAGCTCCATCAGCCGACCGATCTTCGATCCGGCCGCGGCGGCGTAGATCGCCGCCTTGCGCTTGGCGTCGGTGAAGGCGAGCGGGCGCGCTTTATCCAGAAGGACGCTGATGTTGTCTTCGCCGAAGGCGACGCCATTGATCGAATTGGCCCCGCTTCCGACCGCCTTGTCGAGCAGAGCGCCGAGCCGGGAGAGGTCGCGGACGGTGACGGTGACCATGTTCCCGACGGTATAGCCGTCGATCGCCGGCGGCTTGGACGATCCGCCTCCGCGATTGGCGAAATTGGGCGCAATCGACAGACTGGACGTCTGCATATCGGCTGGGGCGAGGCCTTCGCCCCTGAGGGCGGCGATCAGCGCGTTGGTCGCCTTGGCGTTGGCCGCCATCGCTTCGCCCGCGTCCTCGTCGGTCGTCGTGACGCCGAGAGTGACCATGGCGAAATCCGGCGTCGCCTCGACGCTGCCCTCGCCTGTGACCTCGATCGAGCGGTCGGGATTGAGCTCGATGAGCCGGGTATCGGGCGCGGCCGAGGCTCTTGCTGTCGGATAGACAAGCGCCAGCACGGCGGCGCCAGCGAGAATGGACAGGAGCTTCATGGCCTTCCCCTCAATGGTTTCCGCCCCCGCTCGGGCTCGACGGCTCAGTCGCCGGGGTCTTTCGTCTCGGCCCGGTAGCGGAAGTCGCAATGGCTCGCCCCGCCCATGATGGTCTGCGTTCGCGTTAATTTGATACGCGCATCATAGCCCTCACAAAAGGCGCCGTCGCGGTCGCAAGACAGAATGTCCCCGAGGCCGCCGAGGCCCATGGCGCGATAGGTCTCGGCGTAGCGGCAGCGGGTGACGTTGAAATCGAAGGCGCCGGGCTCGTCGCGCTCGATCTCGACGGTCAGGGCGTCGTCCTGCGTCCACAGCGGGAAGATGGACTTGAAGCTTTCGAGGCTGGCGCCGCCGGGCGCGCGCGCCGCGAGCTCGGCTGCTGAGGCGATCGCGGCGCGGCGGATGGCGGCCTTCAGGATCGCCCGGGCCTGCGTTTCGCCGATCGCCTTGCGCATCTCGTCGTAGATCGGCGCGATGATCTCCGCCTCGATCCTGCGGCGGGCGAGGATGCCGAGGTCGGTCATGGGGCGGGGGTCCTCCGGCCTGGGCGCCGGGCGAGGCGCGGTTTTTGCAGCCGATCGCACGATTTCAAGGGGTTAGGCTCCGATTTGTGATTCGCATAGGGGGTTGAAGGGGTAGTTTGCCACATTTTCGCCATGATCGGCTCGCCGTGTTGAAGTAGCAGATCAAATGATTTCAGTATGTTAGGCAAAAGTTCGAAGGCTCTGCACGAAGTGCACTCACATTTTGCGGTTACAATTGCGGCTCAGGTTGGGTGCACCGGGGAGGCTTGCACGCCCATGACCGCCGACGGACGGGACCCGGGGCGGGGACAGGGGCGAGGCGGGTCGGCATGGCTGGGCTCTGGGGTCGACGGAGCCGCTTTCGGAAATATAGAAGCATGGCGGCGGGCCATTGGCAAGAGATTGTTCGGGTTCGGAAACCCGGCCGGCGCCGCCGGTGACATCGTCATCGCGAGCCCCGAAGGGGCGTGGCGATCCAGGCGAGCGTCGGGCGCATGACGTTCCCCTGGATCGCCACCCCCCGGACGGGGCTCCAGACGGGGCTCCGGGGGTCATTCGCGATGACGGCGAAGATAAGGCGCCGCACCGGTCCAAACTTGAACCGCCTTGGAAGTTGCGCGGGTTTTGAAAACCCGCCCGACGCGCCCGTCATTGCACGCGCCCAAAACGCTTGTAGAGTGGCCGGGGCAGGCGGCGCTCCTCATGGTCGGCGAACCACAGCCAAGGACCTTCATGTCCTATTCGCGCAAAGACGGCGCAGAATACGCCGCTTGGCTGCGCGCGTGGCTCCAGGCGCGCCATCTCTCAGTCTGGCAGGACATCGTCGCGCTCGAGGGCGGGCGGGACTGGTGGAGCCAGATCGAGGACGCGCTGAAATCCAGGGCGCTGCAGCACTTTGTTATGGTGCTAACGCCGGCCGCGCTGGCGAGCCCGGTTGTGCGTCGGGAAATCCGGCTGGCGCGGCAGGAGGGCAAGACCGTTTGCCCGGTCAGGGGGCCGGGGCTCGAAAACCTCGGCGCTCTGCCGCGCTGGATCGGACAGGTCTACGACCTCGCCCTCGCGGAGCATCAGACGACGCTGATCCGCGTGCTTCGGGACATGAGCCGTCAGAAGCGCGTGCCGATGATGGCGCCGGAGCCGCCTGAGGATTTCGTCCCGCGCCCGCGGGAGTTTGAGGCGCTGAAGACCCAGCTTCTCGACGCCAAGGGCGATGCGGTCGCAGCCATCACCGCGGCGCTGCGCGGCGCGGGCGGCTACGGCAAGACGACGCTCGCCAAGGCGCTCGCCCACGACCCCGACATTCAGGACGCCTATTTCGACGGCATTCTGTGGGCGGAACTCGGCGAGAAGCCGGAGCGGCTGCTCGCGACCCTTTCCGACCTGATCGTGCTCCTGACCGGCGAGCGGCCGGGGCTGGATACGATCCAGGCCGCGGCGTCGAAGCTCGGCGAGGCGCTCGGCGACCGCCGCATTCTGTTGGTCGTCGATGACGCCTGGCGAGAGCAGGACCTGAGGCCCTTCCTGCAGGGCGGTCCGAACTGCGTTCGGCTCGTGACGACACGGATCGACAGCGTCCTGCCGCAAACGGCGTTGCGCCAGCCGGTCGACGCCATGCAGGCGGGCGAGGCGTTAAGCCTTATCTCGGCCGGCTTGCCGGCGGATCAGGTTGCCGGCGAACGCCCAAATCTGGCAAGGCTCGCCGCGCGGCTCGGCGAATGGGCGCAGCTTTTGAAGATCGTCAACGGCTTCCTGCGCGACAAGGTCGTCAAGGCGAATGAGGCGCTGTCCGTCACCATCGTCGGCGCGAACCGGCGCCTCGATGCCAAGGGCCTTGTCGTCTTCGATGCGCGCAACGAGACCGACCGCGCCAAGGCGGTCGCCCGCACGATCGGCGTCAGCCTCGACCTCCTGTCCGAGGCGGAGCGTGCGCGTTTCGGCGAACTCGGCGTCTTTCCCGAGGACGCGGAGATCCCCGTCGGCATCGCCGCGCGCTTCTGGGCGGCGACCGGCGGACTCGAGGACTTCGAAACCGAAGACCTGTTGAGCCGGCTGTTCGATCTCTCGCTTCTGCTGAATCTCGACCTTGGGCAGCGCTTTGTCCGTCTGCACGACACGACCCGTCAGTTCCTGCGGGATCGGGCGGGGAAAGACGGACTGGTTGCTCAGCACAAACAGCTTGTCGCGGCGCTCGACGGCGTGGCGAGCGAAGACGCCGACGCGCGGGCTCGGCGCTACTATTACCTCAATCTCCCGCATCATCTTGCAGAGGCTCAGGAGCGCGCGCGGCTCGACGCGCTGCTGCTCGATCCGGGCTGGCTCAAGGCGAAGCTAGAGGCGACCGCGAATCCTCAGGCGCTGGTCGCGGACTATCAGCGCCACGGAGTCGGCGAGGCGCAGAGACTCATCGGCAGGGGGTTGCAATTGATCAGCGCCATTTGCGGTCGGGACGGGCGTCAGTTGCTGCCGCAATTGATCGGGCGTTTGGCCGGTTGCGAACCCGCGGCGGTTTCGAGCTTTCTCGAACGCGCACGCCGAGTCGTCCGACGCCCGGCGATCATTCCCCTGGGGCCGAGTCTGACGGCGTCCGGCGCGGAGGCCGCGCGCCTAGAGGGACACGACGATCTTGTTGGCGCTCTCTGCGTGTTGGCGGACGGGCGGCTCGCTTCGGGCTCGGACGACAACACGATCCGATTGTGGGACGTCACGGCCGGAGCCGAGACTGCCCTTATTGAAGTACAGACCGAGGTCAATGACCTGTGCCTACTGTCGGACGAGCGACTCGCTTCTTCTAATTACTTTGATGGCACGATCCGACTGTGGGACGTGACGGCCCGCGCCGAGAGCGCGCGCCTTGAGGGGCAAACCGAGGGGATCTACGCTCTTTGCCTGCTGCGGGACGGGCGGCTTGCATCTTCGGGTTCTTCCGACGGTACAATTCGGCTATGGGACGTGACGACTGGCGTCGAGACCGCTCGAACTCGAGGGACACTCCAGCTACGTAAACGCCCTTTGCCAACTGGCGGACGGCCGACTTGCCTCAGGGTCCTCGGATGATACGATCAGGCTGTGGGACGTGACGAGCGGAGCGCAGACGGCCCGCATCGAGGCGCAAAGCGACATCTGGGCCCTATGCGTGCTGCGCAATGGGCGGCTTGCCTCAGGATCTGGGGACAATGCAATCCGGCTGTGGGACGTGAGTTCCGGTATGGAGGCCGCCTGCCTTGAAGGGCATACCGAGTCTGTCAAAGCTCTTTGTCCGCTGCCTGATGGAAGGCTCGCCTCGGGCTCTTATGACGACACAATCCGGGTGTGGGACTTGACGACCGGCGCCGAGACCGCGCGCCTCGAAGGGCACCTAGACTACGTCTTCTCTCTGTGCTTACTGCCAGACGGACGACTCGCCTCGAGCTCTCGTGACTTGTCGATTCGACTGTGGGACGTCGAGTCCGGAGCCGATACCGCCCGCCTCCAGGGCGACACAGACGTTACGACCGCTTTGTGCCTTCTGCCAGGCGAGCGGCTCGCTTCGGGTTCCGAAGACGGAGCGATTTGGCTGCGAGATTTGGCGACCGGCGCCGAAATCGCACGCCTCGGGCGGCATGGCCGCAGCATCAGCGCTCTTTGCCTGCTGGCGGACGGGCGGCTCGCATCGGGCTCACTTGACTCCAACACGATCCAGCTGTGGGACGTCGCGACTGGGGCCGAGACTGCTCACTTCGAAAGTCAGGAGTACGACTCCTTCACTGCCCTAAGCTTGCTGCCTGACGGCCGGGTCGCCTCCGGTACTTACCGCGGAACGATACAACTATGGGATGTAGCGACAGGCGCCGAGACCGCGCGGTATCAGGGGGCCGGCGGTAAAATCGAGGCTCTTTGGTTACTTCCAGACGGGCGGCTCGTCTCGTGCGGCTGGAACGACACCATCCAACTGTGGGACGTCACGGCCGGCGTCGGGATCATCGACCTCAAGGGGCACACCGCCTTTGTCGAGGGTCTTTGCGTGTTGCCGAATGGTCGGCTCGTTTCGGGCTCTTTGGACCGTACGGTTCGGCTCTGGGATCTGGCCGCCGCCGAGGAACTTGCTCGTCTTGAACTGGACGGCCCCGTTCGAGCAATTGTCGCAATCGGACCCAATCGCCTCGTCGCCGGCGATGAGCGCGGGCTGCTGCATTGGTTGGAGGTCGTGGACTGATGGTGAGCGCGACCGCCGGCGCGGCGCGGTCGGCGACCGCGCCCTACAACGCGGCGCGGCCCGCGCCCTTTCTGCGGCGACCGGCCCCATTGCCAAAGCCCGAGAGTTGGGCATAGTTCATATCGTATGAGGAACGGCGCTCGTCGCCGGATTTCCGGCGGGAGGAGCACTTATGGCGCCCCCGGCTGCTGACTTTGCGTCCATTGTCCGTCTGGAGGGCGTCCAGAAGGTTTTCGGCGCCGTGCACGCGCTGCGCGACATCAATATCGCCATAGGACGGAATGAGATCGTCGGCCTGATCGGCGACAACGGCGCGGGCAAGTCGACCCTGATCAAGGTGATGACTGGCGTCCTTGCCCCGACTGCCGGAAAGATCCTCATTCGCGACCGCGAGATCCAGCCGAGCGAGTATTCGGTGCGCATGGCGCACGACCTCTCGATCGAGACCGTCTATCAGGACAAGTCGCTGGCGGAGAAGCAACCTCTCTGGCGCAATTTCTTCGTCGGCCGGCAGATCACGAACCGCTTCGGCTTCATCGACGTCAAGCGGGAGAAGGAGGTCGCCCGGCAGATCCTCATCGACGTGATCGGCTTCCGCGGCGTCGGCATCACCGTCGATTCGACCGTCGGCAAGCTCTCGGGCGGCGAGCGCCAGGGCATCGCGATCGGCCGGGCGATGCACTACAACGCCGACCTCATCGTGCTCGACGAGCCGACCGCCGCGCTCGGCGTCGCCGAAGTGCGAAAAGTCACCGACTTCGTGCGCAAGATCAAACAGTCCGGGCGCGCCTGCATCTATATCGAACACAATCTGGCGCATGTGCACGAGGTGGCGGACCGCCTGGTCGTGCTGGATCGGGGGCGGATCGTGTCCCAAATCGATCCGAAGGACATGACGGTGGCGGAGCTGACCGAGTACCTGATCGACCTTCAGCACAAAAATTAGCGGGCGAATTCGGCATGGCTCAGGGTGCAGGCGGGTCGTTCATCCAGCGTGTCGAGGCGCTGCCCATTATCATCGTCTACGTGCTGTTGCTGGTGCTATTCATGTATCGGGCGCCGGAAGTCTTCCTAGCCCCCTATATATACACGACGTTCCTCTCCACCCTGCCGCCGCTGATTCTGCTCGCTGCAGGGCTGACCTTCGTGATCGGGGCGGGCGAGATCGACCTCTGCTTCCCCTCGATCATCGCCTTTTCCGGCTTCGTCTTTGCCGTCCTGTTCAAGGAATATGATCTCGGCTGGCTTGCCGTGATCGCCGGCCTCGCGTCGGGAATCCTGGTCGGTTTCGTCAACGGCGTGATCATCGCCAAGGTCGGCATCCCCTCGTTCATGACGACGCTCGGAACCCAGTTCTTCTGGGCGGGCATGGCGACGGTGCTGTCCGGCGGGAAATCCTACGCGCTTAGGGGCGCCGAGCAGAGCTCGGTCTGGCAAGGGATCGTCGGACGTCCCTTCGCTTCGATGACCGGGTCCTGGCTGGCGGAGGTCTCGATCCAGGCGTTGTGGACGGCGCTCATCGTCGGCTTTCTCTGGCTCATCCTCACCCGCCACCGCTTCGGCGAGCACACGCTATTCATCGGCGATTCCAACGACGTCTCGCGGGTTGTGGGCATCGACGTCGACCGCGAGAAGATCAAGATCTTCACCCTGATGGGGTTTCTCGCCGCCTGCGCCGCCATCATGCTGACGCTCGAGAACAAGAACTTCTTCGGCAACCAGGGCCAGGGCTACCTGCTCACCGCCATCGCCTCGGTGCTGATCGGCGGCACCTCGATCTTCGGCGGACGCGCGACCCTTATCGGCACGGTGTTCGGCTGCCTGATCATCGGCATGGTCGAGGCCGGCCTCGTCGCCGCGGGCCTCACCGGCGCCTGGGTCAGGACGGTGCAGGGGCTGATCTTTCTCATCGCCATCATCTTCTACTTGTACGTGGACGAGCCACAGCGCCGGCAGGCGTTTCTGGCCCGGCTGGGGTCGTTCAGAAGGTTCGGGAGCGCCCGCGCTGCCGAGTAAAACGGGCCGTCGTGGCAGGCGGACCCGAGATAGGGAGAAGCGAAAATGCGATCACACAACCTGATTTTGGTCGGCGTCGCCGCAGCGGCGGTCGCCGCGCTTGCGGCTCCGGCCTCGGCCGATCCGATCGGCAAGGGCCTGGTCATGTACATGCAGATGGGCGGCAACCCCGGCGACGGCGCGACGCTTGCCCGTCAGACCGGGGCGAAGGAGGCCGCCGAGGCGCTTGGCGTGGAGCTCAAGTCCCAGTTCTCCGCCTGGGCGCCCGAAACCATGATCAACCAGTTCAAGCAAGCCTTGGCGGCGAAGCCCAACTGCATCGAGATCATGGGGCATCCCGGCTCGACCGCGTTCCATGATCTCGTCAAACAGGCCGTCGGCGAAGGCATCGTGGTCACCGATGGCAACGCCCCGCTGACCGACCTGCAGAAGGAGTTCGGCCCCAAGGGCTTCGGCTACGCCGGCGTCGACCTCTATGCCGGCGGCGCGCTGACCGCCAACGCCATGCTGGCTGAGGGCCTGAAGGCGGGAGACCAGGCGGTGGTCTGGGGCATCTTCAGCCAGGCCGAGCGGGGCGTATCGGAAAAGGGCCTCGCCGACACGCTGGAGAAGGCCGGCCTCAAGGTCGATCGGCTGGACATTCCCCAGGACGTCAACAGCGATCCCTCGGTCGGCATCCCGCAATTCGTCGCCTATATCCAGGCGCACCCGAACCTGAAGGCGATCGGCCTGCAACATGGCGGCGTCACCGGCGTCATGCCCGAGGCCCTGAAGAAGGCGGGCAAGAAGCCGGGCGAGATCATCGTCGGCGGCATCGACCTCGCGCCGGCGACGATCGACGGGCTGAAGTCCGGCTATATCAGCGCCACGCTCGATCAGCTGCTCTACATGCAGGGCTTCATGCCGGTCGTGCAGTGCGTGATGAGCGCCAAGTACAAGATGCCGGGCCTGTCGCTCAACACCGGCGCAGGCACCGTCACGCCGAAGACGATCGACGTGCTGACCAAGCTGATCGACGCGGGCATCCGCTGAGCGTTGCTTTCCATCCGGAACGAGCGCCGGCCGTCTCGCCGGCGCTCTTTCGTCAGTCGGGGTCCGCCAGAAGCCGGAAGCCGAGCGCCTCAAAGGGAGCCAGGCGGCTGCCCCGCTCAGAAAGGCCGCCTTTCGATCCGGAAGCGGTCGTCCGCTGTGCCGGACTTCTGACCGCCCTTAAGCGAAGTCGATATGGAATGGTCTGCGGGCGGTCTCGCCTATGCTGGTTGGCGGGCGCCGCCCGATCGAAATCCTTGATCTGTTCCAGGCTCCGGACTGGAAGATCCACTACCAAAATGTCGTTACATCCTTCGGCATCCCATGCGAGATCGGCGTCGCACGGAAAGTCGGCGCCTCATAACTGGTGCGGGCGCCGCGGTCCCCCATGGCTTGGGTCAGTCGCGCAGCGCCCAACGGAAGGCACGGCGGATGACGACGCCGCCCACTGCCTCGAAACAACGCCCGTGGCTGAGAATGACGCGTTCCAGCCGCCAGGCAAGGACTTGCTCGTAGGCGCCGCGCACAGCGCGTTTGTTCGGCCAAAACGCCAAGCCAAGGTCGGGGGACAGCCCGCCCCGGGTGAGCATATGCCCACGAGCCGTGCGATCAGTCGGTAGGGCTGGCTGAGCCTTTCCAGTTCGAAATTGATGATCGTGTCGGCCACAATCAGGGTCTTCGAGGCCCGGTGAAAGAACACGACTTCATCCAAAACGGCGCCGGGAACGATCGTCTGGTCGAGCTCGTCCCGCCAATCCGGCGGCGCCTGCGTCGTTAGATCCCGCTGGAACTCAGCGTCGATGCGCTGAGAGCGCGCGCGTTCGCGCCCGCCCGGCGAGGCCCAGGCGATCGCTTCGGGAAATTGCCGCGCCCACTCCCCGATATGCGCGTAGTGGCCCCTGTTGGGGGGAAACGAGGTGGCGGACCCTGCCCAGCGACTGGAGGCGCTTGGCCAGCGCGGCGTCAAAGGCGATCGGCGAATGAAGGAACAGGTCGCCGCTCGCCAGTTGAACGACCGTCATCCGCGTCGTGAAAGGCGCCGGCATTTTCATTCCGAAGAGCCCCACGCCCTCGATTGGCCCATCCGCAATCCCTATCTGTGGGGCGCAAGCGGTTTGTACGAATTGATCGGCTCGTAGAGCGGGGAGGCGGCTTTGACTGCCATTTCTCTGCTTTATCCCGCTCTGAACGCGCGATTGGCCGGCGGCTGAAATCCACCACTACGGAGGCCTGCAGATGGGCGCCTCTCTTTACGAACCAATCAACGTCTACAAATCGCTGGCGCCGGACGTCGGCGTCGTCGATGGTCCATTTGAATATTTAATCGTAGCCGGAGTCAGGCTGCCGCTTCCGTTCACGACGCGAATGACGGTGGTGCGCCTTTCAAACGGCGACCTCTTCCTCCATTCGCCAATCAAGTTCGACGAGGGACTGGCCAAGCAACTGCAAGGGTTGGGCACCGTGCGCCATCTCGTGTCGCCAAACCAATTCCACTATGCGCATATCGGGGAATGGGCGAGGGCGTTTCCCGATGCGATTTCGTGGGCGTCGCCGGGCGCACGGCAAAGGGCGCGTGCGCGCCGCGTCGATATCCACTTTACCAGAGACCTCAGCGCCAGTGCGGCCGACGAATGGCGTGGGGAGATCGACCAACTTCTTTTCCCCGGCGGTTATTTCAAGGAGTTCGTTTTCTTTCACAGGGCGTCAAGGACTCTGATCCTGACCGACACCATTCTCAACCTGGAATTGGACAAGATTTCCGAGCCGTGGCGGACAGCCGCCAGGCTGACCGGGATGGTTCATCCCTACGGGCAAATATTCTTCGGGATGCGGCTGCCGCTGCTGTTGCAGCGGCAAAAGGCGACGGCGGCGATCGGAACGGTGCGCTCATGGCGGCCGCAGCGAATTTTGCTCAGCCATGGCCGCTATTTTGATTCAGATGCCGATGAAGTCATCCGAAGGATATTCGGAGGGCCGCCCCATTGAGGGCGATTTGTGCGCGACGAGAGGTCCGCCCGTGGCGCCGATCGCCGATCCGGGCCGCTCTACCGCCCGGTCAGCGACTGCCGGCGGATGCGGCGGTCGATCAGGGTCTGCAGCACGACCGAGAGGACGATCACCAGGCCGAAGGCGAGCTGGGTATAGAAGGCGTTGACGCCCGCCGAAACGATGCCCGCGTTGATCGCCCCGATGATGAACGAGGCGACGAAGGTCCCGACCACCGAGCCCGTGCCGCCGAACACCGACGTGCCGCCGAGGAACACCGAGGCGATCGTGTTGAGGAGCGAACCGTCGCCGGTGCTCGGCCAGAAGTAATAGCCGTAGATCGAGTTCATCAGGCCGCAGAACACCGCGGTCACGCCGACGAGTATGAAGGCCTTGATCTTGACCCTGCCGACGTTGACGCCCATCAGGCGCGCGCTGGTTGCGTTGTCGCCGGTGAGGAAGACGTGCGCGCCGAACTGGGTTCGGTTGAGCAGGATCCATTCAACGATCAGGATCGCCGCCATCCACAAGGTCTGAACCGGAAAGCCGAACAGCGGTTCGCGCAGCAGCGTATGCATCTGAGGGTAGGCGTCCGCGGTCATGGGCACGCCGGTGCCGTTCATCAGCACGAGCTCGAGGCCGCGAAACAGAAACTGCGTGCCAATGGTGATGACGAGCGAGGGAATGTTGAGGGTCGCGACCAGGAGGCCGTTGACGAGCCCGCACAGGGCGCCCGTCCCGAGCCCGCAGATGAGGCCGACCCACCACGGCGCGCCGCCATGCGCTGTGACCAGGCAGAAGACGGCGGCGCCGAGCGCCATCACCGAGGGAAACGACAGGTCGATCTCGCCGGTGATCACGACGAAGGTCAGCGATAGCGCAACGATGCCGAACAGCGGCGTCGTCTCGGCGAAGGCGCGGTAGATGTCGATGTCGGTAAACACCCGCGGCGCGGCGATGACGAAGCCGAGCCACATCGCCAGGCCCACGCCGATGATCCCCATCTGGCTGCCGTAGCGCAGGAGGAACGACGGCCCCGCGCCCCGGTTGCCGACCGGACGGGCTTGAACGGCGTCTCCGGTCATGACGGCCTCTCCATCTGGCCGGTGCGGGCGACGTGGTAAAGGCGCTCGATCAGCTCATCCATCGAGATCTCCGAACGGTTGAAGACCCCGGCGACGCGGCCGCGATCAAGCACATAGAGACGGTCGACGACCGGATAAATGTTGAAGATGTTGTGGTCGATGAAGATCGCCGACTTGCCCACCTCCTTGATGTGGCGGACGAAATCGAGCGTCTTTTTGGTTTCGCTGAGCGACAGGCCCATGGTCGGCTCGTCGAGGATGACGAGTTCGGCCTCGAAATAGAGGGCGCGGGTGATCGCCACGCCCTGTTTCTCGCCGCCCGACATGGTCGCGACCACGTTGTTGGGATGGACGGCCGCCGAGGTGAAGCCCATGTGCTCGCTCATCAGCCGCGCGCATTCAGCCTTCATCCGTTCGACATCGAGCAATCCAAGGCGGGTGCGCAGCTCGCGGCCCATGAACATGTTGCGCCAGATCGGCTGCTTCTCGCACAGCGCGCGCTCCTGGTAGACGGTCTCGATCCCCAGGCTGCGCGCGCGGGCGACCGACCAATCGCCCACGCGACGCCCATGAAAATAGATTTCGCCGCCGGGATCCGGCGCGTGGAAGCCCATCACCACCTTGATCAGCGTCGATTTGCCGGCGCCGTTGTCGCCGAGAAGCCCGACGATTTCACGCCGGTTGACCTGAAAGTTGACGTCCGCCAGGGACCGCACTTCGCCGAACGTCTTGGAGACGTTCTTGAGTTCCATCACCGGCGGCTCGCCGGCGTCGCGTTTCGCAGGCTCCGCCATCGCGCCTGGCCCTTCTCCCAATCGAGGCGCCGCCCGAGCGCGGCGCCTCCCCTTTGGATTTGTGTTGCCGACGCCTACCGGATTTCCTTCGCCGCCAGCGGCGCCACGGCGTCAACGTTCTTCGGGTCGACGAACGCGCCTGCAGTGTTGATGTCGAGGCCCGAGAAGCCGTACTTCTTGGTCAGGCAGATGTTGAGGATCGGCAGATAGCCTTGCAGGTAGGGCTGCTGGTCGATGACCAGGTCCTGATAGCCGTCCTTGATCGCCTTGGCGGTATTTGGCGACATGTCGAAGCCGGCGAAGAACACCTGGCCGGGCTTCAACGACGCGGCGCGGGCGTAAACGCCGACGTTCGCGGTCAAGGCGCCGTGGTCGGTGACCACGAGCTTGACGCCCGGATTGGCTTTCATCACGCCGACGAACGTCGCCGTGCCGGCGTTCGGATCGGCGTCGGTCGCCTTGTCGATCTCCTGGTAGATGACCTTGCCGCCGGCCTTCTCGATCGCCTCGATCACGCCGACCGTGCGCGAGCCGCGGTCGCCGCCCTGGCCTTTCAGGCCCCAGACGAACGCTTCGTCGCCGGGCTTGATGCCGGCGCGCTTGGCCGCCTCGGCCCCGAGCGCGTAGCCGGCGGCGTGGTTCGGCGCGCCGACATAGCCCATGCCTTCGGGGCCGTATTTCTTCTGCGCCTCGGGCAAGGCGGTGTTCGCCGTGGTGAAGATGATCCCCTGGGCGAAGGCCTTGTCGATCTGCGGATCGGTCGCGGCGTCGCCCGGATGCCCCATGAAGGCGATGCCGTCGACCTTGGTGGCGATCGCCTGCTGCAACTGGGTCAACATCGTGTTGGGGTCCCAGTTGGAGAAGTAGTAGGTCACCGATGGACCGAGATCGAGCTCGGCCTGCCGGTAGCCGTTATAGACGTTGTTGGCGAAGACGCCGCCCTGCGGGCCGCCGGGGAAGGCGGCGATCTTGACGCCTTGGCACCATTTCGCGACCGGATCGGTCGCGTGGGCCGCGCCGGCCGCGCCGATGGCGAACGCCGCGGCGGCTGCCGCGCACAGCATGGCATGCTTGCGATATATGGTCATGTAGCTCTCCCTTTTCGCGCCTCCTGGTCCGGCTTACGCGCCGATTTCGACATATCCCGCCGCCGGGTCCAGAGCAAACGCGCCCAAGTCTAGCACCGGCGCCGGCCTGATTGACCGCGACCGACCGGACCCGATCGCTCCCGCCGCCGGCTCGAAAGCCGGAAGCGACCGAACAAGCTAGCATGCGGCTGACCGGTCTTTAGCAGGTTTGCACGAACCCATGCGGCTCGACCGGCGCGTCGCCGCTCCGCGGCGGCTGGCGATGATGAGACGGGTCAGATCGCGGCCCGTCGATCAGCGCAAATCCCTCTTTCCGGGCGACGTCGGCGAGCCGGTCGTCGAAGGTGATCAGTTCGAGGGACGGGGGACGGCGCTCGGCGGCCACAAAAGCCGCGCCGAGCTGCAAGGCGTCGGCCGTTCGAAGCGAGTGAACGCGGAGAAAGCGGATCGCGCTTTCGCGGACGATCTCGCTCGGCTCGATTTCAAGCCACGCTGCCGCAAAAGTCCTCAACCGAACATAGGCGAGATCGGCGCGCTTGCGGTCGAAGCGGCCCTCGCGCTCCAGACGCGCCAGCGCGGAAACACACTCAACGCGCGTGCTCCACCATACCGCCATGCCGGGGTCACGCTCGACAAGTCCTGTCACGAAATCGGTCGCGGCCTCGTCGATGAGTAGCGGAACAATCGCCGACGCGTCCCAGAACTTCACCGACCTTCCCGGCGCTCGGCGATCAGAATATCGACGGCCGATGCGCCCGGGTCCGCGCGTGGCGGCCGCACTGCTAGGAATGACGGTGGCAACGCGCCACGACCCGGTCTGGCGAGCCCTTCGCGGACAAGCCGGGCGACTCTCCCGGCGTCCGCGCCGTCATCGTTCTCGAGCGCCGGCACGAGCCGAGCGACCGGCCGGCCTCGATCGGCGATCAACACAGGCGATCCGTTCTTAAGGCCGTCAATCAGGGCGCTGAGATTGTTCTTCGCTTCGGTTATGCTGGCTTTCTTCATGAAGCTAAAATAGCGCGATCGCGATCGGCGATCAAGGATGAACTCCGACGGTTGCAAAAACCGCCCTCGCCGTGTGTGTTAGATGGCGAAGAATGCGGGAATTGTCGCGGGCGAAATGTAGATATGTCGCTCAACATCAAGAGTCCAGAGGCGACGCGCTCGCCAAGCGCGTCGCCAAGCTCGCCGACGAAACGCTGACCGAGGCCGTCACCACGGCGCTGCGAGAGCGGCTCGCGCGGATCGAAAAGCGGGCGCCGCTTACCGAGGAGCGCCATCGCACGCTCAAAACTCTGGTCGAGGATGCACGTCGCTGGCTTTGCGAAACTCTTGCTTGAGAGCTACGAGCAGGCGGTCGAAAGGTTTCGACGAGCGATCGAGGCCAACAGAAATTATTCGGTGGCATACTTTCAGTTGGCCGCCGCCCTCGCGCAACTCGGTCGCCTGAACGAGGCGCATTCCGCGGCCAAAGCAGGCCTCGCGTTCAACCCGACTTTCGCTGTCTCCCGCACTCGCGCAGCGTGGAGGGCGTTGTGCGATGACCCGACGTATCTCAACCAGCTTGAGCGCAATCTCGACGGCTTGCGGAAGGCCGGATTGCCCGAATGATCACCGTTGCCGGCCGCGTTGCCGCGATCCTTGCCGCCGACGTCGTCGATTTCCGCGCGAACTAACCCAGATTGTTAGTCTCGCCGCGCGGGCTTGCGGGTCGCCGGCCCAAACTGCCGCAAAATCGCAGGAGATAGCCGTCAGGGTCAATGACGACAAACTGGCGAATACCGGCTTCCTGTTCGCCCTGCAAATACCAACGCTCCTCAAGCGGCACATAGATGATCGCGTCAGCTTTCCTCGCCTGAGCGTGGAGAAGATCGACGTCAGGGACCTCGATCTGCAGATTAATCCCTCGTCCATAAGGGTGCTCCAGCGACGCGGTTCGAAACCGACGTCCGGGACCCTCCGCCTGCTCGAGCATCAGATGGACGGGGCCGCGGGTGAGATAGGCGAACTGCTCCTCAGGACGCTCAAAACGGAGCCTGAACCCAAGAACGTCTGTGTAAAATCGCAACGATAGGGCCAAATCGGCGACGTCGAGTTCGGGAACGACGGGCGGCGTTGTCGGCATGTCGAAAGGGTAGCAGATGCGAAATGTACCGCCTACAGCCTCGATCTCTCAAAACGCCCTGATATTTGGTCCGAATGCGGGCGCGAATCCTTGACTTCTGCGCGCGAATTCTGCGGCCATGGGCTTCGCGATCGGTCTGACCCGGGCGCCACGGCGTGTTGTTCATTTCGGAGGCGCGTATTGCAAGGAAGGCCAGCATGACCGCCGCGAACCGATTTGTAGTGTCCGTCGTCGCCGTCGCCATGACGGTCCTGACCGCTTCGAGCGCCTCCGCGCAACCTGCGCCGGGGGGCAAGGATAACGGCGTCGTTCATTTCGGTGAAATCGGCGACCCGACGAAGTGGCCTCTTTCCGCAATCGGGACGGTCCGGGTCATCTCCGGAATTTCCATCATGGCGCAATGCACGGGAACGCTGGTGGGACCCAGACTGGTTTTGACGGCGGCGCACTGCCTCTACATGCGCGCGCCTTGCGACGGCGCCGCGTGCCAGAAACCCGCACGTCCGAGTCAGTTGGTGACGCCAGACCATGTCCATTTCCTGGCCGGGCTCAACAAGGGCGTGGCGGCCGCTCATTCGCTTGCCACACATTTCGATGTCGCGCCCGGTTATGTCCCCGATGAACGCCCTTCTGTCGTCGGCGCTGCCGACGATTGGGCGCTGATCGCCCTTGAAGACACGATCCCCGTCAAACCTGTCGCGGTTCGGGCGCTGAACGAGACGGCGTTTCGCGCCCTCGAGGAATCGAATGCGGCGATGCAGGCAGGATATGGAAAGGATCGGCCCTTTCTGCCTTCCGTGCACCGCGATTGCGCAATCAAGCCCGGCGCGAGCGACGGGATCTTCACCTTCGCGTGTCTGCTCAATTTCGGCTATTCGGGCGCGCCGATCCTCGCCGACGTCGCAGATGAGCCGGCGGTCATCGGCATCGGCTCGAGAGTGCTCTTTTCAGCGGACAAGCGTCTCCTTTTGGGGGTGGCCTGTTCGTCGACCCAATTTGCCGCGCGCGTCAGCGAATTGCTCGGGGCTCGCCAGTAAAGGCCGCCGCCTGAGCCTTCACCCGAGCCCTCTCCCCGCTTAGGCGGGGCGAGGAGGCGCAAGCGGCTTGCCAGCGCCAAAACCGTGGCTCAAAGAGGAGCGCGGAACGTCGAAGGAAAGCCCCTTGCGCAACAACGCCATCGTTCGGGTCGGCCATGGGCCGCTCGCAGCCAGGTTCGGCGCGAACCTGCCGCTCGCGCTGCTCGCCGGCCCCTGCCAGATGGAGAGCCGGGCGCACGCGCTCGAGACCGCTCAGGCCCTGAAGGAGATCGCAGTCAGGCTCGAGGTCGGGCTCGTCTACAAGACCTCGTTCGACAAGGCCAACCGGACGTCGGGGTCCGGCCAGCGCGGGGTGGGGCTCGAGGCGGCGCTGCCGGTGTTCGCCGAAATCCGCGAGTCGATCGGCCTGCCGGTGATCACCGACGTGCATGAGAGCGCCCAGTGCGCCCGGGTCGCCGAGGCGGTCGACGCGTTGCAGATCCCGGCTTTTCTTTGCCGGCAGACCGACCTTTTGATCGCGGCGGCGCGCACGGGGCGGGCGGTCAATGTCAAGAAGGGCCAGTTCCTCGCCCCCTGGGACATGAAGAACGTCGTCGCAAAGCTCGACGACGCCGGCGCCCGTGACGTGCTCGTCACCGAGCGGGGGGCGAGCTTCGGCTACAATACGCTCATCGTCGACATGCGGTCGCTTCCGATCATGGCGCGCGAGACCGGCGCGCCCGTCATCTTCGACGCCACCCATTCGGTGCAACAGCCGGGCGGCCGGGGTTCGTCATCCGGCGGGCAGCGCGAATTCGTTCCGGCCCTGGCGCGCGCGGCCGTCGCGGTCGGCGTCGCCGGGGTCTTCATCGAGACCCATCCCGACCCCGACCACGCGCCTTCCGACGGGCCGAACATGATAGCGCTCAAGGACTTCGAGGCGCTGGTCGCCGAGTTGCAGGCCTACGACCGCGTGACCAAAAGCCGCGGCTCCTCGGCCTAGCGAACGCTTGTCACACCCCAGTCGTCAGCGCGAGATATTTTGGTCACAGCGCTATTTCAAGATCGCACCATGGACAAATACCTGTTCAGCTACGCGACTGCGAGCGACCCCCCGTTGAAGCGAGGCGTGATCCGGCTCGTCGAGACGGCGACCGGGCAGCCGAAGCTCAGGAAGATGTACCTCGACAACCAGCGGTTTCCGCGGCCGAACGAGAATTTCTTTCAGGCCGCGGTGCGCAAGCTCGCGCTCGACGTGCGCTACGACCCCGACACGCTGGCTGCATTGCCCGCGACTGGCCCGGTCGTCGTGGTCGCCAATCACCCCTACGGCGTGCTCGACGGGATCGTCATTTCCTGGCTTATCAGCAAGGTCAGGACGGACTTCGTCGTGCTTACCAACGCGGTGCTGATGCGCGCGCCGGAGGTCAACGGCTTCATTCTGCCGGTCGATTTCAGCGAGACCGAGGCGGCGCAGAAGACCAATATCGCCTCACGCGCCGCCGCGCGCATGCAACTCGACAAGGGCGGGGTTGTGGTGGTCTTCCCGGCGGGCGCGGTCTCGACGGCGCCCGACAAGTTTGGCCTTAAGCCGGCGGTCGACTGGCGCTGGCAGCCGTTTGTCGCCCAACTCGTCCAGCGGTCGCAAGCGCCCGTCGTGCCGGTCTGGTTCTCCGGCCAGAACAGCCGCCTCTTCCAGATCGCCAGCCACGTCAGTTCGACCTTGCGCATCTCGCTGATCTTCCACGAGGTCCGCTCGCGGATCGGCACCGCGCTGCCCGTCGTGATCGGCGCGCCGATCCCCTTTGCCGAACTGGCGGCGATCAAGGATCGTCAGGCGCTCGCCGACCACCTGCGCGATCGAGTCTATGCACTCGCCAGGCTGGGGCCGAGGGGGACGAAGACAGGCAACCCTCCCGGGCGGCTGTTGAAGGCTGCGCTGAGGGCGCAGCGGGCGGCCTAAGCAGAATTCCTTTAGCCAGCCCAACGAATGGACCAAGTTGGAGGTCGACTTTCACCACAAAGGGCACGAAGGGCACAAAGAACGACAGGGCTCCTTGTGCGCCTTCCTGGTTCTTCGTGTTCCTTGCGGTGAATTTGTCTCGCTTGTTCCGTTGGCCAGCCTAAGAATCTCCGCCTAGGGCGGAGCGCAGTCAGCCGCGCCCGCGATAGGGCGCGACGCCCTGGTCGGGGATCCAGATCGCCGAGGGCGGCTTGCCGGTTTGCCAGAAAACGTCGATCGGAATGCCGCCGCGCGGATACCAGTATCCGCCGATCCGGAGCCAGCGCGGCTTCAAGGTCGCGGCCAGGTCCTTGCCGATGCGGACGGTGCAGTCCTCGTGAAAGGCGCCGTGATTGCGGAAGCTCATCAGATAGAGCTTTAGCGACTTCGATTCGACGATCCATTTGTCCGGAACGTAGTCGATCACCAGATGGGCGAAGTCCGGCTGGCCGGTCATCGGGCAGATCGAGGTGAATTCGGGGGTGACGAAGCGGACGACGAAGTCGGCGTCGTCGTGCGGGTTCGGCGCGCGGTCGAGAGTTTTGGCGTCGGGCGCGTCGGGAACCTGAGACGCCCGGCCGAGATGGGCGAAGGCGGGCTTGGGTGACTTGGTCATGGGCGCGAAATATCCGGCAGGCCGGAACGATGCAAGGCGGAGAGGCTGGGGGTAGCGAACCCAGTAAAGCCCGGAGAAGAGGATTACAGGCGTTGTTCACCCAGCCACGAGCGCCTCGAGGCCGGCGCCACTTGAATCAAACTGCGGCGGATAGCCTAATCCGAGATGCTGGAGTGTTCGCCCCGTTATATATGGAGAAATCCGACGGCTACGGGGTCGACATAACGTCCGAAACATACAGAGTCGGGATTTTTACGTTGACGCCAGCTAGATTGCAACCTAGATTGTCGGAGGTGGTCTCTACGGGAGGGGTGCTGTATCTGAGGCGCCGGTTTTAACGATGTTCGGGGTCCGGGTAAGCATCGGGGCTTATTCGGGAGTTACCATCCGACCAAGGGGAGTTTCTATGTCAATCAAAGCTTCTATCGCGATCGCCCTGCTGTCGGGAACGGTCGGGAGCTTCGCACTGGCCAGCTCGCCGGCCATGGCGGACGTGTGCCTGACCGTCGAGAGTGTCACGCAAAGTCTTTCCACCGGCACGCAGGGAACCTGTACAACGAGTGGCGAGCAGAAGGTGTTCTTGGATAAGGCGAAGGGTGTCATGGCAGGCACCGGACAGGTCGGATCGCAGATAGGCACCCCGACGGTCGACTTCTCGTCGTCGACATCCCTTGATTTTGCCGACGGCTGGTCCACGATTGATCCGCACGCCAACGGGCAAAACGCATCCTTCGCCAATCTGACCGTCAGCGTGCCCGGTTATACGTTCACGGACATTCTATTCGGGTTGCAGATGTCGAATCTGGACACGACAAGCCTGACGGTGACGGCCTGGGATGGATCGACGGTTGAGGGGTCTTGGGCTCTGAGTGGACTGCCGCACGACTCAAATCAGCAGTACAATGTCGTTGCTTCGATGGGCCAGATGTTCACCGCGTTGGTTCTGACCGCGAGCGACAGTTCTGGGATCAAACAGGCCAAACAATTTGAGGTTTCTGGTCTGGCGCCATCGGTTCCCGAGCCCTCGACCTGGGCAATGATGCTTCTGGGATTCGCGGGTCTCGGCTACGCCGGCTATCGCAACACAAAGACCCAACCGGCTTTTGCCGCTTAGCAAGCGCCAGTTCGGGAAGAGCGGAGCGCCTGCCAGTCCGCGTTGAAGTTCAGAGACTCCGGCTTTGCCGGGGTCTCTTTTTTGGAAGCCAGCCGAATCGCCATCCGAAGGCAGGCAGCGTCGAACTGGGCGTCCGGCAGTCGCGGGCAACGCTGCGAAGGGTCCGGCGCGGCGTCCGCTCGGCGCCCGCTTCCCCTGGCGTCCGCTCGGCGCCCGCTTCCCCTGGCGTCCGCTCGGCGCCCGCTTCCCCTTGCGTCAGCTGGCCGAGACCCGCTTCTCGCTCTCCGCCATCGCCTTGCCCATCAAGCGCCTGACCTCGTCCTCGCCGCAGGCGCGGCGAAAGCGTCCGAGCGCGCCGGCCTTGCCAAAGCGCTCCCACAGGTAGGAGCCCTGCGGCGGGGAGAGGTCGAAGGCGTAGCCGCACCAACGGATCGCCTCGCTCCAGAGATGCAAGAAGGTCGCGCCCTCGACCGCCTCGGCGACCCGATCGCGCCAGGCGGGCAGGAACGGCTGCCAGAACTGCTCGGGCTCGACGGGATAGCAGACGCACGGGTCGAGCGCCTTTTGATAAAGACCGTGCTTCTCCAGGACCGGCGTCAGCAGGAACGGCCCCAGCGCGCCCCAGCGTCCGTCGACGTCGGCCGCGGCCTCCGCCGTCGCGACGAGCTCGGCGAGCGCGGGGTCGGCGCGGGGCAGCCTCAGGACCGCGTTGTTGACAAGCAGCGCGCTGACCGCGTCGGCCTGCCGGCCGTAGACGTAGGCGTCCTTGGAAAAGCTCGGCGCTTTCAAGCAGATGAGGTCGGTGTCGACCCAGCAGGCGCCAGTTTCCCGGATCATCCGGTAGCGGAACATGTCGGCGAAGGTCGCGATCGACGGCTTGCCGTTGGCGAGGTAGCGCGAAACCAGCGTCTCGTCGGGCGAGATCGTCCGAGCGTCGAGGAGCCGTACGCCGGGAGGCGTCTCGAGTTTGAGGTCGTAGCTGAAGAGGCTGAGGGCCGCCCCCTCGTCCGGAAACGAGGCGAGACAGGCCCAGGCGAAGGGATGGAGCGGCCCGCCGTGCCAGAAGGAGGCGAATTCGCTGGCGCTCGCCGTCACCCGATCCTCGCCAGCAGATTGCGGCCGGTGTCCTCCCAGTCGCCGAAGAAGGTCTCCGCCGTCAGGTCGCCGCGCGCCACGAATTCGCAGTAGATGTCGAAGATCCAGCTCGCGTGGACATCGTCGAGCAGAAGATGCCGGCCCTTCTCCTGCCCCGCCATGCGGATGCAATGGGTCATGTCGGACAGGCAGACCTCGTCCGTGTGCCCGCCGTCGATGCCGTAGAGATCGAAGTTCGGCTGCTCCGCCCGGTTGGCGAGCCAGGGCAGCACCTCGCGCGAATCGCCCGGAAAAAGATGCACCCGGCCGGGAAACTCGCCCTTGAGGAAATCGACGCACTCGATCGTGTAACGGTGCGCGAGGATATCGACGCCGGTATATTCGAGCCTCGGATTGGCCGAGAGGGCGAGCAGCGCGCTATGGCCGGCGTTGACCCCGACCTCCAGGAATCGCCGCTTGAACCGCACGGCCCGCCAGACATTCCGCCGAGCCGGCGCGAGCGAGGCGGCCGGGGGACTGCCGGCGAAGGTCTCGTCGAGGTCCGAATAAAAGATGTTGCCCTCCAGGGGCTCGCCGGAGCGCGCGACGATGGCGTTGAGGCGCGCCAGCCGGTCGAGGAAGGCGGGTGACAGCATTTCCTCGAGCGTATCGCGCGCGATCGTGTAATCGGGGATCTCCGAGGCCGGCACGGGCTTGCCCGGCAACAGTCTGCGTCCGTTCATGAGGAGGGCGTCCGGCGGTTCCGTCGTTGAGGCGGCGGGTCTAGGCGAAATTCCCGCGCCTGAACAGACCGGCGGCTTGAAATGGCGGCCGCCGAAGGCCTAAACCGCAGCCCTCATGGAAGGCCGGCGCTACGCCGGGCGGGACTGGGGGATTTGGTGGATTCCTTGCTATTTGCCATTTCGGTGGCCGTGCTGGCCTTCTGTGCCGGCGTTCTCGGGCTGATGCTGCACGGGTGGCTTCCCGAAAAGCACGCCCCGGACCGCTCCCGCGAAATGATCGGCGCGATGACCGGCATGCTCAGCCTTCTCTTGGCCCTCGTGCTCGGCACGCTGGTTGGCTCGGCCTACACCATCTACGCCACGCAAAAGTCGGAACTCGAGACCCTGGCCGCCCGAACCCTGCAACTCGAACTCGGCGCTGGCGGCTTTCGGACCGGAGGCGCAGCCCGGCCGCGACGGCCTCAGGAAGGCGATCACCCAAAGCTACAACCAGATCTGGGGCGAAAAAATCGCCGACCTCAACGGGTTGGACGTGAAGTCGGTGGTGGCCGGCGGCCAGATCCTCGACCGGTTCCTGATGTCGCTGACGCCCAAGACCGACGCCCAGAAACAGGTGCTGGCGACCGCCAACCTCGCTGCAGGGCAGATCGAGCAGACACGGGTCCTGATGACGCTGCAACTGGCGGGGGGCATATCCTGGCCGATGCTGGCGATCGTGGTCTGCTGGTCCCTGCTCCTGTTCTGCGGCTACGGACTGGTGTCGCCGGTCAACGCGACCGTCGTCGCTTCGCTCGCGCTCGGCGCGATCGCTGTCGCCAGCGCGATCTTTATCATCATCGAGCTGTCGCGGCCGTACTCCGGGTTGTTCAAGGTTCCGCCGGGCGCCATGTTCGAAACAATTCAGGCGCTGAGCTCCTGAGCTATTGCGTCGACGGTCGGAGATCGGCGTATGACGAGATCATTTCGTATCGAGGGCCATGCGATCGCGTCCGAGGACAGCATGATCGCGGCTGCCGATGGGCTGATGCCCAATTCGCTGAAATTTCCCTCCGACCAAATGCTGTACGAGCAGGCGCTGGAGGCCGCGACGATCGTTGTGAATGGCAGGCTGTCGTACGAAGGGCAGGCGAACTCGCCCCGCCGCTTGCGGCTGGTTGTGACGCGAAGCACGGCCGGGCTGGCGCCGGACCCGGAGAACCCGAATGCCCGTCTGTGGAACCCGGCCGGCGCTTCGCTCGAGGCCGCCTGCGCGGCGCTTAGCGTCGATCGGGGGACGATCGCGGTGGTCGGGGGACCGTTCGTGTTCAGTCTCTTTCTCGGGTTCGGCTACGACGCCTTCTATTTGAGCCATGCGCCGGGCGTCCGGCTGCCGGGGGGCGTCCCGGTTTTCCACGAGCAGGAAAGCGAACGCTCGGCCGAGGACGTTCTCGCCTCGGCGGGGCTGAAGGCGGGTCTCGTTCAACGGTTCGATGACGGCGTAACGATGGTCGAGTGGACGCGCAGCGCGTGAATTCGGTCTCGCCCAATCGCTCACGACCGGGCGCATCCCAAGCCTTAGGGAATGGTGCATGACTGACGCGCCGCAAAGGCCGACCAGCGCCTCTTTCCGCGCGCTCCTCCCGCTTTTTCGATACGGCCGTCGCTACACGGGCCGAGCGGTCGCCGCGCTGGCCGCGCTCACCGTGTCGGCGGTCGCCACCCTCGCGGTGCCGTTCGCGCTCCGGCGCATGATCGATTTCGGCTTCTCGAGGGACAGCGGCGGCGCCGTCGACGCCTATTTCCTGGCGATGGGCGTCGTGGTGATCGTCATCGCGCTGGCGGCGGCCACGCGCTATTATCTTGTCACGACCCTCGGCGAACGCGTTGTCGCCGACCTGAGGCGCGACGTCTTCGCCCATCTGACCGTTCTCGACGCGGCCTTCTACGACCGCGCCCGCACTGGGGAGCTGGTCTCGCGCCTGACCGCCGACACGACCCAGATCAAGGCGGCCTTCGGCGCCTCGGCCTCGATCGCGCTGCGCAATCTCTTCATGTTCGTCGGGGCGACGGCGCTGATGGTCTATACGAGCCCCAAGCTCTCGGCGCTCGTCCTCGTCGCCATTCCGGTCATCGCCGCGCCGCTCATCGCCTCGGGCCGGATCGTGCGGCGCCGTTCGCGCCACGCCCAGGACACGCTCGCCGATGCGACCGCCTTCGCTTCCGAGAGCCTGGGGGCCGTGCGCACGATGCAGGCCTTCGGCGCGCAAGCGGCGAGCGGCAGCCGGTTTGCCCGGGCGGTCGAAAGCGCTTACGGCGCCGCCCGAGAAGCCGCGGCGACCCGGGCGATTCTGATCGCGGTCGCCGTGTCGCTGGCGTTCTGCAGCGTCGTCTTCGTCCTGTGGCTCGGAGCGCGCGACGTCCTGGCGGGCCGGATGACCGGGGGGCTGCTTTCGCAATTCGTGCTGTTCGCCGTGCTCGCCGCGACCTCCCTCGGCGAACTGTCGCAGGTGTGGAGCGAGGCGGCGGCGGCGGCCGGCGCGGCCGGCCGGATTTCAGAACTCCTTTTGGTCGTCCCGACCATTGTTGCGCCCTCGAACCCGGTCGCGATGCCGCCGCCCAAGGGCGCGATCGCGTTCGAACGCGTGACCTTCGCCTATAGCGGCGCGCCGGATCAGCGGGTGATCGACGACTTGAGCTTCTCGATCGCGCCAGGCGAGCGGGTGGCCATCGTCGGCGTCTCCGGCGCCGGAAAATCCACGGTTTTCCAGCTCATCATGCGCTTTTACGACTGTCAGCAGGGCAGGGTGCTGGTCGATGGGATCGACGTGAAGGCGGTCGACCCTCGCGACCTTCGCGCCCGCATCGCGCCGGTGCCGCAGGACCCGTCGATCTTCGGCGGCCGCGTGTCGGAGAACATCGCTTACGGCCGCCCGGAGGCGAGCGAGGACGCGATCGAGGCCGCGGCGCGCCGGGCGGCGGCGGACGGGTTTATTCGCGAGCTCGTCGACGGCTACGCGACCGAGCTCGGCGAGCGCGGCGTGACCTTGTCGGGCGGGCAGAAGCAGCGCCTCGCGATCGCCCGGGCCATCCTCAAGGACGCGCCGATCCTGCTGCTCGACGAGGCGACCTCGGCGCTCGACGCCCACAACGAGGCGCAGGTCCAGGCGGCGCTCGATGATGTGATGACCGGCCGCACCACGCTGGTGATCGCCCACCGGCTGGCCACCGTGCAGAAGGCGGACCGGATTCTGGTGATGGAGGCCGGCCGGATCGTCGAGGAGGGAACGCACGCCGGCCTAGTCGCTAATGGCGGCGTCTACGCGCGCCTCGCGCGCCTTCAGTTCGAGCAGGGCGCAGCCGCGCTCGGTTAGCGCGCAAACGGCCTGCGGCCCCCTCGGTAGCGCGGATTGCTTGACAACGGCGCCCATCGTCGGCTCATTACTGCGACAACGCGTCGCATTGCGCGGTGGAAAGCATCCGGGCCGCGCGAACCGAACGCGCTGCAGGGGGACCGGGCTTCGGGAGAGACGGCAGAACGCTTGAAAACGATAGCCAGCAGGATCCGGGTCGAAGGCGTTCGCCGCGAAGCGCCACGCAGCAGCGGCGTCGTCGACCATCTCGTCCTTCTCAAACCGCGCGTCATGTCGCTCGTTGTCTTCACCGGCGCGGTCGGATTCGTGCTCGCGCCGGGGACGATCGACTGGATGCGGCTCCTGGCGACCGTTTCGGCCATGGCGGCGGGCGCCGGCGCCTGCGGCGCGCTCAACATGTGGTGGGACGCGGACATCGACGCGAAGATGGCGCGCACGGCGATGCGGCCGATCCCCCGCGGCGTCGTGCCGCCGGCGCAAGCGCTGGCGATCGGCGTTCTGCTCGCGATCGTCTCGATCGCGGCGCTCGGCCTGCAGGTGAACTGGCTCGCCGCAGCCCTGCTCGGGCTGACGATCGCGATCTATATCCCCCTCTACACCATGGTCCTGAAGCGCAGTACGCCGCAGAACATCGTGATCGGCGGCGCTGCCGGCGCTTTGCCGCCGGTGATCGGCTGGGCCGCGGCGACCGGCACGCTGTCGGCCGGGCCGGTCGCGCTGTTCCTGTTCATATTCTTGTGGACGCCGCCGCACTTCTGGGCGCTGGCGCTCTGCCGCAGCGGCGATTACGAGCGCGTCGGGGTGCCGATGCTGCCCAACGTCGTCGGACCGGTCGAAACGTGCCGGCAGATTGCGGTCTATTCACTCCTGCTTGCGGCGGCCTCGTTCGGGCCGCTGTTGATTCCGGGCGTCGGACTCCCTTACGCCGCGGTTGCCCTGGGCCTGAACGGCCTGCTGCTCTGGCGGGTCCACGCGCTCTTCCAGCTGCGCGACGCCGAGGAAGCGCCGCGCCGCAAGGCGGCGATGGCGCTGTTCGGCTATACGATCCTCTACATGTTCCTGATCTATGCGGCGCTGCTTGCCGAGGTCCTGCTGAGGCATTAGGTGTGCCCCACGCGCAGCCCGCCTTGGACGCTCGCACCCCGATTGCGCCGAGACCAACCCATGATCGACAAATCGCGTGACCTAGTCGTAAGACGCGCCAACTGGCTCGTTTTCGGCGTTCTCGCCGCGGTGGCGCTCGCCCTCTACGCCAGCATGTTCATCAAGTAGACGTACGCTTCCTGATGATTCCGATCCATGACCTCACGCACGTGCTCGCCGTGCTGAATGCGGCGACGATCGTGGTGCTGCTGTACGCCTACACGCGCATTCGCGCCGGGGATCGCAAGGGCCACAGGCGCGCCATGCTGGTCGCGATCGCCATCGGCGCGGCGTTTCTGGCGGTCTATCTCGTCTATCACGCCTTCGCGGGCCTGGCGAAGTTCGGCGGCGTCGGCCCGATCCGGCCGATCTATTTCACCTTGCTGGCCGTTCACGTCGCGATGGCTTTCGCGGTGGCGGCGCTTGTGCCGCTGACGGTCTATCATGCTCTCAAGGGACGCTTCGCGACCCATCGGCGCTTCGCCCGGGTGACCTTTCCGATCTGGATGTTCGTCGCCGTGTCGGGGCTGGTCGTCTACGTGATGGCGGTGCATCTCTATCCTCTGCCGGCGAGCTGACCGATGAGCGGCCTCGCGCATTCGTCGTCGTCGCCGGCCGTACCCTTGCGCGAAGCGAGCGCGACCCGGGCGCTCTCGGGGGAAATGCGCGGCTGGGCGTGGATCGCCGTCGGCGCGCTGGCGGTGGCGGGCGTCTTCGCCCTCCTGCTCGCGCTGTCGCGCGTGCCGGGCATGGACAAGGCGCCGCTGTGGCCGATCGACTTCTTCTATAAAGGGCTGGTCATCCACGTCATTTTCTCGCTGGTGATCTGGCTTACGGGCGTGTTCGCCTTCCTGACGACGGTCGCGACCCGCGAGACGGCGGGCGAGGCGCCGCGCGCCCGGCCGCTCGGCCGGATCGGCCAGGCGCTCGTGCTGATCGCCTTTCCCTGCCTGTTCGCGCCGGCCTTCCTCGATGCGACCCAGCCCGAGCTGACCAACTACGTCCCGCTCCTGCGCCATCCGGCCTATGAGCTCGGCCTTGTGCTCCTGGCGCTCGGGACGCTCGCGCCGGTCGTCCGGCTCTTCGTCAACCTGAGAGAACCGCGATCCCTCTCCGCCCTGACGCTGGCGATGGCGGTCGGCGGCTTCGTCTACGGGCTGGCGCTGGTTTCGTTCGTGGCCTCCGGCGCGCTGCTCGCCGAACGGGGAGCGCTGGGGTCGGAGCGCGAGCTTTTGTTCTGGGGCGGCGGCCACCTGCATGCAATTCGTCTACGCCATCGTGCTCCTGACCAACTGGCGGCTTCTGGCGCTCCGCAGCCTGGGACAGGCGGCGGTTCCCGACCGCGCCTTCCGCGCCGCCATGGGCTTCATGGGCGTGCTGGCGATCCCGGGGCCGCTCTTCTACGCCGTCCTTCCGCCCTTCTCCGAGGCGCAGCATGAGGCCTTCCGCTTCCTGCAGTTCGGCGTTGCAGTTCCGACGCTCCTGTTCGCCGTCGCGCTTCTGCAAAAGGCCCGCGGGGTGCGGGGCGCGGCCGCTTGGCCGTGGCGGGACCCGGCCTTCTTCACGCTTGCCGCCTCGCTCGCGCTGTTTGCGCTCGGCGGCGTCATGGGCTTGCTGATCACCGGCTCCGACACCCGCACGCCGGCCCATTATCACGCCGTGATCACGGCGGTCAGCGTGTCGAGCGCCGGCATGCTGTTGACCTTCGGCCTCGACGCGCTGGCGCTGCCGCCTGTCTCGGCGCGCTGGGTCCGCTGGCTGATCGGCCTCTACGCCGGCGGCCAGTTCGTCGCCTCGATCGGCATGTTCGTCGCCGGAGGCTATGGCGCGTTGCGCAAGACGCCGAGCGGGGTTGGCGCGCTCGATCCGGTAGCGGCGGCGGGGATGGCGCTGCACGGGATGGCCTCGATCGTCACCATCATCGGCGGCGCGACCTTTGTCGTGATCGCCATCCGGGCGCTTGCCCGGCCGAGGCTCGACAGGGCGCGATGACCGCGGCGTCCGAGGCGCCCGCGCGGTCGGGCAAGTGGATGGGGCTCGCGGCGCTGATCGTCGTCGGTCTCGCGGCGATGGCGATCATGCAGGCCCGGCGGACGCCGACCGCGCCCGGTCTCGTCGAACTCCACGGCCAACGCCCGGCCGAGCTCGGCTCGGTCCTGACCGTCAGCGGCGCGCCCGAACCGATCGACGCCTTCCGCGGCAAGACGGTGATCCTCAACCTGTGGGCGCCCTGGTGCGCGCCCTGCCTTCAGGAGATGCCGTCGCTCGACCGGCTGGCCGCCCGCCTGTCGGGCGCCGATTTCGCCGTGGTCGCCGTGACCAAGGACCCGGTCGGCGATTCCCCCTCGAAGCGGACCTTCGACCGGATGGGACTGAAGCGCCTCAAGCTCTATCTCGACCCGGAGGGCAAGCTCGCCGACGCCATCGAGGCGCGCGGCTTCCCGACGACGCTGATCCTCGGCCGTGACGGGACCCCGATCGCCTATCGCGAGGGGGCGGCCGACTGGGACAGCGACGCCATGGTCGCCAAACTCGAGGCCCTCGCCCAGCGCCCGGAGCGGTCCGAGTAGGGGGCGGGGCCGCCTGCCAATCGCGAGTCCGTTTTGAGCCTTTTCAAGCGGTTGCGGCGCCATATTCGATTCGGTGCAGCGGCCGGACCGGGCGAAGCTGACGGGACCCGGCGGCGTCGGCCTTCTCGGAGGTCCTCAGGCGCCAATCGGGGTGTCTTCCCGCAAAGCTTTCGGGGTCCACAGCCGGCCCACCTATCCGTTCCTTTTCCAATGTCGCCAAAACGTTCCCAGAAACGGGGCTTATCAATGGGTTACGGGCGGAAAGAGGACCGAAATTCCGGGACTCGCGTCAGCCGCGCCGAGGCGGGACGTCAGGCCTCCTGCGGCGGCTGCCGGCGGGAGCGTCTTTCGGGACCCTCAGCGCTCGGGCTGCTGACACCTCGGAACTCCTTCGATCTTCTGCTCATCCAAATAAGACTAGCACATCCAGGGAACACAATCAATAAAATCTGCGAAAATCAGAATCCATCCGGCGCATCCGACGGTTGGGCCGCCTGGATGGCGTCCGCGATACCATCAAGGCTCGAGAATGCGGTTGGCCGTCTCAACGATGCTTCGCGTCAGAGCGGAGAGCCGGTCGGCGGCCAGACGGTTGACTTGCCAGAACAGCGGCACGTCGAGGACCGCGCTGGCGATCAACTCGACCAACCGACCCGAAGCCAAATGGTCTCGGACCAGTTGGGTCGGATTCAAGCCCCAACCCAGTCCCAAAACACTGGCGTCGACGAAGCTTTGCGTCGAGGGGAGCCAGTGCGTTGGATAGGCGACGCTCCGACCGAGCGTCCGTCGGATCCACTCATGCTGAAGGCGATCTTTCGAGTTGAAGGTGATCGCCGGCGCGCGGGCAAGCGATTCGAGCGTCACTCCGTCGGCGAAATGACGTTCGACATAGTCAGGGCTTGCGGTCGCGCGGTAGCGCATCGCCCCCAACGGGATAGCCCGACACCCCTGGACGGGCTTTGCGATTGAGGTGACGGCCGCCAGTACGCGGCCGCGTTGCAGCCATTCGACGGTGTGGTCTTCGTCGTCGACAGCAAGTTTCACGAGATAGTCCGACGTCCGCGTGAATGACGAGACTGCGGGAAGAAACCAGGTTCCGAGGCTGTCGGCGTTGGTGGCGATGTTGAGCGTCACCCGATGCTCCGGTTCGCTCGGGTCGACCAGCCCCGGCAGATGTCCCATCAACTCCCTTTCCAGCATCCCGACATGCTCCATATGGCGGCAGAGCCATTCTCCTCGCTGCGTTGCTATGCAGGGCGCGCCCCTCTCGATCAGCACCACGCCAAGACGCTCTTCGAGTCCCTTGACGCGTTGCGAGATGGCCGAGGGCGTGACGTTCAGCGCCTTCGCGGCCGCTTCGAAACTGCCTGTTTGCGCGACCATCGCGACCGCGCGCATGGCTGGGTAGTCGATCAAGGATTAGCCCACCTAAATCTACGTTACGAAGTTTAATTACCCTAATTTGTAGTCCCAAGCTAGGACGAGCTCGGCGCTACGATCAAAGGGTTTGGACAGGCGATGGTGTCTTCGGCATTTTTGGCGGGTCTGTCGGTGTCGCTGAGCCTCATCGTCGCCATTGGCGCGCAGAATGCGTTCGTGCTGCGGCAGGGTCTGCGCAACGAGCGGGTCCTGGCGGTCGTGATGGTCTGCGCGTTGTCCGATGCGATCCTGATTACGTTCGGAGTAACCACCATCGGGACGATCGCGCTGTGGGCGCCCTGGTTCGACCCGGTCATGCGCTACGGCGGGGCATGTTTCCTCGGATGGTACGGAGCCAAGAGCCTCAAGTCCGCGTTCCGCTCAACGTCGGCGTTGACGCCCGACAGCTCGACGGAGCGCGCCGGCCTCGCGCCGGTGATGTTCACTTGCCTCGCCCTCACATGGCTGAACCCGCACGTCTATCTCGACACGGTCGTCCTGCTCGGGGCGATCTCGACCCGATTTCCGGGCTCCGAGGCTTCCTTTGCGGCGGGAGCCATTTCCGGATCGTTTGTCTTTTTCTTCTCACTCGGCTACGGGGCGGGGCGTCTGCGGCCGCTCTTCGCAAAGCCACTGGCCTGGCGAGCTTTCGAAGCGACGATAGCCATGGTCATGTGGTCAATCTCGTTCAGGCTCGTCACGAGCGCCTGAATCTCAGCGCGACAGGCGCAGCGTCTGCGCGATCCACCCGATCGGCTTGACCATTTCCAGAGGCTCGCGAAGGCGTTCGACGGCTCCTCTCCTCCGTCAGCGTTCCGCGTTCGGCCATAGGATCGCCCGCTTGTCGCAACGCAGTTCGGGGCGGCCTCCAAGCCTAAAGTCTTAGGTTTGCGCGCGCGACCGTTCGGGCGGGTGACCAGCGGCGGCGCCATCGGCGTTCCTGGACTCGGGGGTCAGGGCGAGGGGCGGAGGACGGCCAGGCAGTCGCTGGCGGAAGCGTCGGCGCGCCATTGGTATCCCAAAATGTCGTTGCATGGGATACCGCTGTGGGATATCAAATCTCTTCCTTAATCCATCTTCTTGCGACGTTCCGCCTCCCTCGCATGTCCCAGACCCTCGACATTCACCGCCAGCTGCGCGCCATGATCCTGTCGCTCGATCTCGGCCCCGGCGAGCGGCTGACCGAGCGCTGGCTCGAGAGCCAGTGCGAAGGCTCGCGCACGCCGATCCGGGCGGCGCTGGCGCGGCTCGAAGGCGAGGACCTGGTTCGCCGCGAGGGCAGGGGCTGGGTCGTCGCGCCGATCGACCTCGACGAGATCGAGGCGCTCGCCGAATTTCGCGAGCCGCTGGAGACGACCGCCGCCCGGCTCGCCTGCGCCCGGGCGAATCCGGCGGACATCGAGGCGATCGAGGCCATGCTCGACGCCTGCCGGCCCGGGACGCCGCGCGAGGAATGGCATCGCGTCGGCGCCGAGTTTCACGTCGCGGTCGCGCGCCTCTCGGGCAATCCGTTCCTCGTCCGCGCGATCGAGCAGGCAATGACCCGCCTGTCGCGGGCGCGATGGCTCGAAGTCTGGACCGAGCCGTCGCGCGAGCAGGCTTGGGCCGAGCACCGGCGCATTCTCGAGCACATACGGCAGAACGAGCCCTATTCGGCTTCGCACCAGGCCGGCGCCCATGTGCGCGACACACGCGACCGGCTGATCCGCTCGCTCGACGGCGACCGCAAGCGTCTGCGCGCCCGCGGCTTCGCGGTGATCGGGCGATGACCGCCGGTGCGCGCCAGAAACCGGCGGAGGCCGACGATCCCTGGTTCGTCAACCTGATCGTCTGCACGGTCGGCTCGTTCACCACCATCGTGGCGATGACGCTGCTCTTGCCCTTTCTGCCGATCTACGTCGAGGAGATCGGCGTCCGGGGCCACGCGGCGATCGTGCAATGGTCCGGCGTCGCCTATGGCGCGACCTTCTTCACCGCCGCGCTGACCGCCCCTCTATGGGGCCGGCTCGGCGACCGCTACGGCCGCAAGCTGATGCTGATCCGCGCCAGCCTCGGCATGGCGGTCGCCATGTCGCTAACCGGCATGGCTCAGAGCATCGGGCAGCTGGTGGCGATCCGGCTCCTGACCGGCCTGCTCGGCGGCTACGCCTCGGGCTCGATGATCCTGGTGGCGGCGCAGACGCCGAAGGCGAAATCGGGCTGGGCGCTCGGTTTCCTCTCCTCCGGGATCATGGCGGGCAACCTCGTCGGCCCGCTGATCGGCGGCGCGCTGCCGCCGCTGATCGGCATCCGCTCGACGTTTCTCCTGTCGGGCGCGGCGATCTTCGTCAGCTTCCTCGGCACGACCTTCCTGCTGCGCGAAAGCCCACGCCCGCACGCGTCGCGGACGGGGCGGTTCAGCGGCCTCTGGGCGCAAATCCCGGAACGACGCCCGGTCGTCGCGATGCTCGCGACCGGCCTTCTCCTGACCTTTGCGCTGACGTCGATCGAGCCGATCATCACCGTCTATGTCGCGCTGTTCGCGCCGGCCTCTGAGGTGACGTTCGTCTCCGGCCTTGCGATGTCGGCCGGCGCGCTCGGCGGCGTCCTGTCGTCCGCCCGTCTCGGACGGCTGGCGGACCATATCGGCCATTGGCGGATCGTCGTCCTGTCGCTTGCGGCGGCGGCGCTGCTGCTCGTCCCGCAGGCGTTTGTGGTCAGCTCCTGGCAACTCGTCCTGTTGCGTTTCCTGATGGGCGCTGCGCTCGGCGGCCTCATGCCGGGCATGGCCAGCGTCATCCGCCACAACGCGCCGGAGGCGATCGCCGGCAGCCTGCTCGGTTGGTCGGTCTCGGCCCAATATGTCGGCCAGGTGCTGGGGCCGCTCGCCGGCGGCTTCGTCGGCGGCCAGATCGGCATGCGCGCCGTGTTTCTCGCGACCGCGGTCCTGATGGCGGCGGGCGCGCTCGCCAATTTCGTGATCGAACGGGCCGTCCAGGCGCGTGAGGGCGGGCAACCGGCGGTTCGGCTGCGCTGACGCACATGGATGTCCGCATTTTTCGTATGGACCGAGGCGCGCAATTGGCGGCAGGATCGCGCCGTAAGGCCGAACGATGGGAGAAGCCGAGTCATGACCAGCATCGGCACAGTCGGCGAGCTTCGCCGCTACCCGGTCAAATCGATGCTCGGGGAGACCCTTGCCCATGCGGACGTTCGGACGCGCGGCCTGTCCGGGGATCGCGTCTGCGCATTGATCGACGATGAGACGGGACGCGTGGCGAGCGCCAAGATGCCGCGGCGCTGGAACCGGCTGCTCGAATGCGCCGCGGCCTTTCGCGAGGACAGCGGCGCCGTCGAGATCACGACTCCGGACGGGCGCCGCCTCGATCCCGCAGATGCGCGCACCGCAGCGAGGATTTCCGAGTTCGTCGGCCGTCCCGCGACGTTCGCGTTCGCCCGCGACGGGGCTCTGGAGCTCGAGCGCGCCAATCCCGAAGATCTCGCGGCGGGCGGCGACGAAGAAGGTCCGGGCAAGACGGTCTTGACGATTGGCATGGGCGCGCCGGAGGGTGGATTCTTCGACGCGTTTCCGATCCACTTCGTCACGACGGCGAGCCTCGATCGCGTCGCCGAAGTTTCGCTCGCCAAGGCGGCCGAGCCGGCCCGCTTCCGTCCCAATATCGTGATCGACAGCGTCGGCCTCGACGCGTTCGCCGAGAACGGATGGGAGGGCGCGCTCCTATCGATCGGGCCGCAGCTGCGCTTGCGCGTCGCCTTTCCCACGCCGCGTTGCGCCGTGCCCACCCTGGCTCACGGCCCGATTCCGGCCGATCCGCGGCTGACCGTGGAAATCGGCCGCTTGAACCGCGCGCCGGTCCTGGGCATGAGCGCCGCGCCCTGCCTCGGCGCCTACGCGCAGATCGAGCGCCCCGGCAGGGTTGCGCTGGGAGACGACGTGCGCCTCGGGTGACAAAAGGGTCGATCGAATCGGGCGGTGCGTTGCGGCGGCCGCCGCTGGTCACTTCCCTGAAGCATCTGCGACTCGCTGTGAGGTTGAACGCGCAAGGTCCTGATTTCCAGCGCTTCTCACCGGGGATCGAGCAGGGCGAAGACGCTGACCAGCGCGACGACCAGCGTTCCGAGCGCGACATTGACGAGGCTGATTGTTCGCAACGCGGCGAGCGCCCCCGCGCCCGCCTTGAGGCGCGGGACGAGCGCATAGCGGTTGACGAGGGCGAGCGCGATCATCACGGCGACGACCGCGATCTTGACGTCGAGCAGCGCGCGGTAAGGCGTCGTCGTCGGCCACGGCGCGCGGCCAGAGATCAGCGCGATGTTGACGATCCCGGTCGCCACGATCGTCGCGACGACGAAATGTCCCCAAAACGAGAAGCGCATCATCGCCGTGACCGCATCGCGACGGAGCGAATCGCAGGCGGAGGCGTCGAGGCTGAGGACGAACGGGACGAGCCCGCCGATCCAGGCGCCCGCGGCCAAAAGGTGCACGGCGTGGTTGGCGCGGTGCAGGATCCCTTCGACTCCGGTTTGCATCGCGGCGTGGCCGACGAGCCCGAGGCTCGCCAGCATCAGGCCGGAGAGGACGGCGATCGCTGTCCAGCGACCGCTCCCCGCAAGGACAGCGACGACAAGCGCCGCCGCCAAGGCGAGATGCAGAGTCCAGGCCCGGCCGAATGCGGTGTCGATGAGGACGGCGCCCATGGCGACCGGATCGGCCGCCGCGCTCCAGTCGTCCGCCATCGACGCCGCCTCGAGCGAAAGCCAAAGAACCGCGGTCACGAGCGCAGTCAGACTCGCGGCAACGGCCAGCTTCTGCACCGCGGGCGATAGCGACCGCCGCAGACCGGCTGGCGCGTAGAGCCGCAGATAGGCGCTGGATCCGAAGATCAGCATCGCCGCCAGGAAATGGGCGAACCGGCAGAGGGCGAGAGGCGTCACCTGAAGCCTTGGCGGCGCAGCGCCCTTACATCTTCATGCCCTTCATCGGCGCGGGCGAGGCGGCGCCGACGGCCTGCACCGGGAATTGCACGCTCACCGGTCCGCCGTGCTCGAAGGTCAGCGTCGCGGTCACCGTCTGGCCCTTCTCGAGCGGCTTCGTCAGATGGGTGAACATGAGGTGGTAGCCGCCCGGCGCGAGACGGATCGTGCCGTGGGCGGGAATGTTGAGCCCGTCCTTCAGTTCGCGCATCTGCATCACGCCGTCCTGACTCTTCATTTCATGGATCTCGACGGCGGCGAAATCGGCGGAGCCGCCGGTCAGCTTGTCGGGCGTCGCGCCATTGTTGTGGATGGTCAGATAGCCTGCGCCCGTCTCGGCGCCTTTCGGCGTGGCGCGCGACCAGGCCTTGTCGACGGTGATGTCGCCAGCCTTGAATTCCTGGGCGAGGGCAGGGGCGGCGGCCGCGGCGAGCGCGAGCGCCAGGGCGAGAGCGGAATAACGGGTCATTTCATGGTCCTCCTTGGACGTTGCGTTGGGTCGCGGTCTCACTTCACGGTGAACTCGAACGTTCCCTGCGTGTGGTGCGTGTCAACCGAGACCGCGTGCCATTTGACCGTATAGACGCCGGGCGACAGGGGTTTGGCGACCGGAACGATCAGCACGTTCTGATGGCCGGCTTCCACCGAAGGCGCGCCGAGCGCCGCCGCGCCGCTGGGGCCCGTTACCGTCATACCCGTGAATTTCGGCTCGACGCCTTCGCTGAACACGAGCCGGATCTGGCTCGGGGCTGCGACCGTTGCGGCGGCGGCGGGGGTGGCGCTAATCGAGATGGGCGTGGGCGAAGGCCGCGGTCGCCGTCGAGGCGAAGACGAGCGCGGCGCAAAGCATAATGACAAGCTTGTGCATGGGCCGGAGTCCTTGAGGCGAGGGCGAGGCCGTCGCAAAGAGCGGCCAGTCCATCGCGTTGGGGGAGAAATCTTCGAATCTGAAGACAGGTGGCTGTCGCCCGCACGGGGGCGTAGGCGCGGCCGGACGAAGTCAGGTCTCAGACGGCGAAGGGCGGCCCGCGGGCGCGATGGTGACGGATCGGGAGCGGGGGAACGGCGCCCGGTTCACGCGCCGCGCCGAGCGTCCGGACGGCGAGGTCGAAGCGCGCCGGCAAAACCGGCAGAGCGGGCGCGATCAGCGCCGCCGCCTCAGCGGCGAACTGGCAGAGCGGGCAATGGTCGTCGCAGTCTCCGGCCGGGGCGCCGGGGCCGCCCTTGCCGTCGGACTGGACGCAGAGCGAGGCGGCGTCGCCGAACGTCGCCTTCAGGGCCGCCGCGACCGAGGCGATGTCGGAGGCCGGCTGTGGCGCGATGGGGGCGGAGCGGGCCTGGTGATAGGGGATCGCAATGAGCTGGAAGAGGAGCGCCAGCAAGGCGACGGCGGCGACAAGCGGCGAACGGCAAACGGCGACGCCGGGCGTCTTCCGTCGTTTCCGCCGCTCCCGCTGGCTTCCGCCCTTCACCCCGTATTCCTCCGTCCAGGCCCGGTGTGAAACTCCGTCTGCATGCGTAACCCGCCGTGCGGCGCGGCGCAATCGTGCGCTCGGCCATCTTCGCCCGCGAGCGTCGCGGACGGCGCGCATTCACATTCCTTCACCCAAAGTGATTTGCCTTCACCCAAAGCGACTTGTGGCGGCCCTCGCCGGCGCCCTAACGCTATCGCGTTGTGATTCGGGTGCTAAGGGAAGGCCAAGCGATGTGCGGCATTGTGGGCGTGCTCGGCAAAGGCCCGGTCGCGGGCTCGATCGTCGACGCCTTGAAACGGCTCGAATACCGGGGCTACGACTCGGCAGGCGTGGCGACCCTGGAGAACGGCCGACTCGCCCGCCGTCGCGCCGAGGGCAAGCTCAAGAACCTCGAGGCGAAGCTCGCCGCCGAGCCGCTCGAGGGCGCGATCGGCATTGGCCACACCCGCTGGGCGACGCACGGCAAACCGACCGAGGCCAACGCCCATCCGCACGCCGCGCACCGGCTCGCCGTGGTCCACAACGGCATCATCGAAAACTTCAAGGCGCTGCGCGAGGAGCTGTCGGCCAAAGGCTACGCCTTCGCCACCGAAACCGATTCCGAGATCGCCGCCTTCGTGGTCGAGGACGAGCTCGCGACCGGCAAGCAGCCCTCCGAGGCGGTGTTCGCGGGCTTGAAGCGCATGCGCGGCGCCTACGCGCTGGTTTACCTGTTCGAGGCGCATGACGATCTTCTGATCGGGGCGCGGCAGGGCGCCCCGCTCGCCATCGGCTATGGCGACGGCGCGATGTATCTCGGCTCGGACGCGCTGGCGCTGGCCCCCTTCACCGACCGGATCGCCTATCTCGACGAGGGCGACTGGGCGGTGGTGACGCGCGCGGGCGCCGAGGTCCACGACGCCTCGGGCAAGGTCGTCAACCGGCGCATCCAGCGCAGCCCCGCCGGGAGCCTGCTGGCAGAAAAGGGCAATTACCGCCACTTTATGGCCAAGGAGATCCACGAGCAGCCGGAAGTCGTGGGCCACACGCTGGCCCATTACATCGACATGGCCTCGATGCGGCTCAAGCCGTTCGACTGGCCGGTCGACCCGAAGACCCTGACCCGGTTGACGATCATCGGTTGCGGCACCGCCTACATGGCCGGGCTCGTCGGCAAATACTGGATCGAGCGCTTCGCGAGGCTGCCGGTCGAGATCGACGTCGCCTCCGAATACCGCTACCGGGAAGCCCCGGTTGATCCGAATGGTCTCTCGATCGTCATCTCCCAATCGGGCGAGACCGCCGACACCCTGGCCTCCGTGAGGTATGTCAAGGCGCATGGGTCGAAGACGATCGGCGTCGTCAACGTGCCTGATTCCAGCATCGCCCGGCTGACCGACGCGGCCGCGCCGACCCTCGCCGGGCCGGAGATCGGCGTCGCGTCGACCAAGGCCTTCACCTGCCAGCTGGCGGCGATGGCGGCGCTGGCGCTCGGGCTCGGGCGGGCGCGGGAGACGATCGACGAGGCCGAGCAGGGCGCCCTTCTCACAGAGCTTGTCGCCGCGCCTGGGCTGATCGCCGAGGCGCTGAAGCTCGAAGCGGCGACCGAGAAGCTCGCGCGCGCCATCGCCCATGCCCGCGACGTCCTCTATCTCGGCCGCGGAACCGGCTATCCGGTGGCGCTCGAGGGCGCGCTGAAACTCAAGGAGCTGAGCTATATCCACGCCGAAGGCTACGCCGCCGGCGAACTGCAAGCACGGGCCGATCGCGCTCATCGACGTCGACATGCCGGTCGTCGTCATCGCGCCGCGCGACGCGGTGTTCGAGAAGACCGTGTCCAACATGCAGGAGGTTGCCGCGCGCGGCGGCCGACTGATCCTGATCGGCGAGCGCCACGCGGCCGAGGAAGCCGCGGTCGAGATCGAGCACTTCCTGGCCATGCCCGACGTCGGCCCGCATTTCGCGCCGCTCGTCTACGCCGTTCCGGTCCAGATGCTCGCCTACCATACCGCGGTGATCATGGGCAAAGACGCCGACCAGCCGCGCAATCTCGCCAAGTCCGTGACGGTCGAGTAGGGGAGGCTTCGTCGGGCCGCGGCGCCCGGCAATGGCGCCGCCCGAGGCGAGATTTTTCTCCGGCTTTGACCTGCCGCAAGGTGCGGAACAGCCGCCGGCGCCAAGAGTTGCCAAAGGTCGGAGAGTTGGCGACAGTCGCGAAGCAGGAAGAGGCCGCCCATGAGAACAATTGACGCCACCGAACGCCCGATGCCGGAGATCAATCCGGCGAAGGTGTGTTTCGTCATCGAGAAGGCGCGTGAGTTGTTCAGCGAGGACGTTGGCATGTCGCCCGACGACTCCAATCCCACTGACGACGGCGAGCGGATTGTGCTCACCGACGCCAACAATGCGATTCGCCGTGAGCTTGTCGAGTTCATTCGCGACCTCGACGTCGACGAGGCGGCGGCGCTGGTGGCTCTTGCCTGGATCGGGCGGGGCGACTTCGAGGCCGACGACTGGAAGAGCGCCGTCGCCTCGGCCCTCGACCGTCACGAGGGCCCGACCTGGAAATACCTGCTCGGCATGGCGCTGCTGCCCGATTATCTGCAGGATGCGCTCTCGGCCTTCGACAGGTCCTGCGAGGACTACGAACTCGGCGAAGAGTAAAGCCGCCCCGGCGCGGGGCAGGCGGCCCGTCGCCTTGCATTCGCCACGGCGGGACGCCACGTTTGCGCCGCAACTGCGCCTGGGCCTCCATGCCGATCGACCCCTCGTCAACTTCCCTTCGCCGCTCGCTCGGGCACCGGCTCCGGTCGTGGTTCTTCACCGGCCTCGTCGTGTTCGGGCCGGTTGCGCTGACGGCGTACGTCGCCTGGTTCGTCATCGACACGATCGACAATTGGGTGAAGCCGGTGCTTCCCAGGCCCTTGTCGCCCGACTCCTATCTGCCGTTCCACGTGCCCGGCGTCGGCGTCCTGATCGTGCTTGTTGGCCTGACGCTGCTCGGCTTCCTGACCGCCAACATCATCGGGCGGACGTTGCTCGGCGTCAGCGACGCGATGCTCGATCGCACGCCCGTGGTGCGCAGCCTTTACAAGGGCCTGAAGCAGGCGTTCGAGACGGTGTTCAGCCCTTCCGGTTCGCAATTCCGCAAGGTCGGGCTGGTCGAGTTCCCGGTCAAGGGAAGCTGGTCGATCGTCTTCCTGTCCTCCGACCCGGGCCCGTTGGTCTCGGGCGTCCTGCCCGGCGAGAAGCCGATGGTGTCGGTGTTCATGCCCTGCACGCCCAATCCAACGACTGGATTCTTTTTCTATATCGCCGCCGACGAGGTGATCGAGCTGCCGATCACCGCGGACGAGGCGGCCAAGCTCATCATGTCGGCGGGACTGATCCAGCCCGAGGGGTCCGCAGCGCTGGCGGCGCTGGCGGAGACCGCGAAACTTGAAAAGGCGCAGGCCGGCTAGGCCTGCCCGACTTTCTTCGCTGTCACATCCGGCAAGCTATGCTAATGAGGCCGGCGGCCGCTTGGAAGACGGCGGCCGAGCCGCCTTTGCCGGCCTTGCGCGCAGCGGGTTGAGGAGTCGGCTTCCACGCGGCGGTTAGATTTGGACACCCTGTAGGACGACCATGGCGCAATTGCCCACATTCGATCTCGAAGATCTCAAGCGACGCATGCAGGCCGCACACGTATCGCTGAAGCACGAACTCGGAGGCCTGAGAACCGGCCGCGCCAGCGCAAGCCTGCTGGAGCCGGTCAATGTCGAGGCCTACGGACAGCGGATGCCGCTCAATCAGGTCGCCACAATCAGCGTGCCTGAATCGCGAGCGCTGGCGGTTTCCGTCTGGGACAAGAGCATGGTGCACGCCGTCGACAAGGCGATCCGCGACTCCAATCTCGGCCTCAGCCCCACGGTCGAAGGGACGACGCTGCGCATTCGCATCCCCGAGTTGAACGAGCAGCGGCGAAAAGAAATGGTGAAAGTCGCCCATAAGTACACGGAGGACGCGCGGGTCGCCGTGCGGCACATCCGCCGCGACGGCATCGATATCCTCAAAAAGCTGCTCAAGGAGCATGCGATCAGCGAAGATGACGAGGCCAAGCACGCCGCCGAGGTGCAGAAGGCGACCGACCTCGCCATAAAGGACATCGACGCTTCGCTCGCGGCTAAGGAAAAGGAAATCATGCAGGTCTAGGGTCAGGCGCAAACCGAGGATCCCTGCATGAACTACGCTCGCTCCCCGGCTGGCCCACGCTCCGACCAGACGCCGGCGCACGTCGGCATTATTATGGACGGCAACGGCCGCTGGGCCAAGGCGCGAGGGTTGCCTCGTTTCGAAGGTCACAGGCGCGGCGTCGAAGCGTTGCGGCGCGCCGTGCGGTCCGCGATCGATCACGACGTGCGCTTCCTGACCATCTATAGCTTCTCGACGGAAAACTGGCGCAGGCCGGCCGACGAGGTGGCTATGCTCATGGGGCTCCTGAAACGGTTCATCCGCAACGACCTCGCCGAGTTGCACGCCGGCGGGGTGCGCGTGCGGATCATCGGCGAGCGCAGCGGTCTGGCTTCCGACATTCGCGCCCTGCTCGATGAGGCGGAGGCGCTTACGCGCGCCAACGTCGGCCTCACCCTGGTCGTCGCGTTCAACTATGGTTCGCGCCAGGAGATCGTCGCTGCGGCCCGTCGCTTGGCCACGGAGGCCCGCCAGGGCCTGATCGATCCCGACACGATTGGCGAGGAGGACTTCGCGGCCAGGCTCGACACGGCCGACATCCCCGATCCCGACCTGATCATCCGGACCTCCGGGGAGATGCGGCTGTCCAACTTCCTGCTCTGGCAGACCGCCTACGCCGAACTCGTGTTCATGCCGGTCCTGTGGCCGGATTTCGACGATGCGGCATTCGTTGCGGCGCTCGAGCATTATGCGGCGCGTGATCGCCGTTTCGGCGCGGTTGTGGATTCGCCTGCGGTCCTGTCCGCTTCGTGAGCCCAGGCGGGATGAGCGCAGACCCCGACGATGCGGGCGCTCGGCCGACGCCGCCGAGAGGCGTCTTCAGCATCGGGCCGGAACTGGGCCCGCGGGTCGCCGCCGCAGTCGCGCTGGGGCTCGTCGCACTCGCCGTCGCCTGGATCGGCGGGATCGTCTTCATCGCTTTCTGGTGGATCGCCGCGTCGATCGTACTGTGGGAATGGCAGCGGATCATCGACGGCGAGCGGCTCCTCGAGCGCGTCGGGTTGGGCGCTCTCTGCCTCGCTGCCGCCGCGCTCTGCGCCCTGCACAATTGGGCGCTCTTGGCCGTCGCAACGCTGATCGTCGCGGGGGCGGCGGTCGGCTTCGTCGCCGCGCCGGACCGCCGGATCTGGGCTGCGGCCGGAGCGCTCTACGCTGGCGCGCTGATCGTCGGCCTCGGCCTCCTCGAGGCGAGCCCGATCTACGGATTGGCCGCCGTCCTCTGGCTCTTCGCCATCGTCTGGGGCGCCGACGTGGCCGCTTTCTTCGCGGGCCGCGCGATCGGGGGCCCGAGGCTCTGGCCGAGCGTTTCGCCCGGCAAGACCTGGTCGGGCGCGCTCGCCGGCGCGCTCGCAGGCGCCGCGCTGGGCCTCCTCGTCGGCGTGATCGTCGCGCCCGGCTCGGTCCGGATCGACCGGCTGTTCGCGATCGGGCTCGCGACGGCGGTCGTGTCGGAGCTCGGGGATCTTTTCGAATCGGCGGTCAAACGCAGGTTCGGCGTCAAGGACTCGAGCCGCCTCATCCCCGGACACGGCGGGCTGATGGACAGGCTGGATTCCTTCATCGCCGCTTCGACGTTCGCCGCCCTCGTCGCGGCGGCTCATTCCAGCGGCTCCTTCATCGCGAGCGGGCTGTTCGAGTGGTGAACCGAGCCGCCCCTGGCGCGGGCGTCCGCGGTACACCATATCGATAACAAACCGCTAACGAGCGACCTTGGCCCTGTTGGCCTGAGAGCGACAATCGGATAAAAATTCTTTCGAAATTGGGCTGGCTTTGGGGCCGGAGAAGGCGCGCTTTTGGCGCGCGGAGATGGCGATGGTTCTGCTGCACACGGTTTCGGACCTCCTTTCCTGGCTCGGATGGTACGTCGTGCCGTTCGTCGTCATCCTGAGCGCGATCGTATTCATCCATGAGCTTGGCCATTATCTGGTCGGCCGGTGGTGCGGCGTGCGGATCGACGCGTTTTCGATCGGTTTCGGGCCGGAACTGTTCGCCCGGATCGATTCGCACGGCACCCGCTGGCGGATCGCTGCGCTTCCGCTGGGCGGCTACGTCAAGTTCCACGGCGACGCCAATGCGGCGAGCGTCGACGCCGGCCCGGTCGACCCGTCGGTCGATTCGACGCGGACGCTGGCGGCCCAGCCGGTGCTGAACCGAGCCGCGATCGTGCTTGCCGGCCCAGTCGCCAACTTTCTGCTGGCGATTGTGATCTTCACCGGCATGTTGATGGCGTTCGGACACCCCGAGCACATGGCGCGAATTATGCGAGTCGAGCCGATGAGCCCGGCTGCGGAGGCCGGCTTCATGCCCAGCGACCTCGTCAAGTCGGTCGACGGCCAACCCATCGGCAGCTTCGAGGACCTGCAGCAGGCGACGTTGATGAGCACCGGCCTGCCGATGACCTTCGTCGTCGATCGGGGCGGGCGCAGTGTCCAGCTGACTGCGACGCCGAAGATCAGCGTGGTGGATCAGGGCGTGTTCGGCAAGCGCCGGATGGGCCATCTGGGACTGGCGGCATCGAACGATCCGAACGATGTCAAGATCTTGCGGTGTAGCCTGCCGGTCTGCGCGGTCTGGGGAACTTCGCAGACCTGGGGCATCGTCAAGCAGACGACGGCTTACATTGCCGGCATCTTCGCCGGCCGGGAATCAACCGATCAGGTTTCGGGACTTATAGGCGCGGCGCAAATGGCTGGAGAAATAGCCAAAATCAGCATTTGGAATCTTTTTGACTGGGCGGCTTTCATATCGGTTTCGATCGGCTTCATGAACCTGCTGCCAATTCCGCTGCTCGACGGCGGACACCTGGTGTTTTACGCGTTCGAGGCCGTCCTCGGCCGGCCGCTGAGCCAGCGAACCCAGGAAATTGGCCTGAAAATCGGCATCCTGCTGGTGGCGATGCTGCTCGTTTTCACCACCTCGCACGACATTCTGCGCCTCCTGCCGAACGGCAATTAACGGAACGTCGACCATCTTAGCGTGTCCTCGCGGCAACGCCCTCGCGAAATGGTGTAGGCTCGCCGAATAGAGGTTTGCAGATGTGGTCGAAAACGGTAAAAGGCCGTTAATCGTGCTTGGCCCCGCGCGGGGCAGCGGGCCAGGAGGCGTATGCGCGCCTCGCAATGAACTTGGCGCGGACCAAACCGCGAGCGTAGCGGGCAAGTGGCGCGGGGCCGATTTTTCCCGCGGCGCGAAGAGGGACTAAGGGCGACATGGATTGGATTCGAAGCTTCTTCGGCGCTCTGGTTCTGGCGGTCGTCATCGCTTTCGGTGGATTGGCTCCGGCAACCCCGGCTTTCGCGCAGCAGATCGTGGTCGAGGGGAACACCGGCGTCACCCCGGCCAGTCTTAAGCCCTACTTCAGCGGGATGGATCCGGCCTCCATCCAGCGCGGCGTCGACGACCTGAAGGCGACAGGGATCTATTCCTCGGTCAGCGCCCGGGCGGAAAACGGCCACATCGTCGTATCGCTCGCCTCCGGCAAGCAGATCGTCAATCGCGTCGCGTTCGAGGGCAACAGCAAGATCACCAAGGAGCAACTCGAGGTCGAGGTCCAGTCGAAACCCGGCGTGGCCTATAGCGACGCGCTCGGCGATGCCGACGTTGGCCGCATCAAGGACGCCTACAGGAAATACGGCTACAACGAAGCCCAGGTCACCAAGCGGCTCGTTCAGCTTCCCAACGGGCGCGTCGATCTCGTCTTCACCATTGACGAACACGGGAAGACCGGCGTCCGCGACATCCGCTTCGTCGGCAACAACGCCGTCTCCAGCTACCGCCTGCACAACCTGATGCAGACGAGTACGATGAACTTGTTGTCCTGGTTCAAGAGCACGGACGTCTACGATCCCGATCGCCTCGCCTCCGACGAGGAGGCGATCCGCCGCTATTACATGAAGAACGGGTACGCCGACTTCCGGATCGTCAACACCGACGTCGCCTACCAGGCAAATCCGCCCGGCTACGTGATCACGATCACGCTCGACGAGGGGCCGCAGTACCACGTCTCCGGCGTCAGCGTGGACTCCCACATTCCGGCCGTCAATGGGCCGTCGCTGTTGCGGTATTCCACGCTCCGCGCGGGCGACGTCTATGACGCCGGCGGAGTCGACAAGACCGTCGACGCGATGAGCCGCGACGTTGCGAGCCATGGCTACGCCTTCTCGGAAGTGCGCCCGCACGGCGACCGCGACACGTCCAACCACACCATCGCGCTGAACTATTCGGTCGACGACGGTCCGAAGGTCTACATCGAGCGGATCGACATCGTCGGCAACACGAGGACGCGTGACTACGTCATTCGCAGGGAGTTCGACATCGGCGAAGGCGACCCCTACAACCACCAGATGATTGAGCGGGCCGAGCGCCGGCTGAACAGCCTCGGCTACTTCAAGAAGGTGCATATCTCGAACCGCCCGGGCTCGTCGCCGGACCGCGTTATCGTGGTGGTGGAGGTCGAGGACCAGCCGACCGGCTCGATCAGCCTCAGTGGCGGCTATTCGACGACGCAAGGCATCATGGCCGAGCTCGCCTATACCGAGACCAATTTCCTCGGACGTGGCCAGTACGTCCGCCTGAGCGTGTCCGACGGCCAATACAGCCAGGGTTGGAAGGCGTCGTTCACCGAGCCCTACTTCCTCGGCCAGCGCCTGGCGGCGGGGTTCGACATTTATCACCAGGTGCAATTGCAGAACCAGTACGCTCTCTACGAGAACTGGACGACCGGGGCCACGCTCCGGCTCGGCATCCCGGTCACGGACGACCTGACGTTCCAACCGAACTACGCGCTCTACCAGTCAAAGATCACCGTCCCGAACACCACGTCACAGCCCTATAACGACTGCTACGGACCAAATGATCCGTGGATCGTCGGCGGAACGTTCTACGCTGTCACTCCGACCCCGTTCATCAACTGCTTGACCAATGGCGAGGCGCCGGTGGAAATCAAGCAGGCTGCGGCCCAGGGCACAGTGACTACGTCGCTCATCGGCTTCTCGCTGAGCTACAACACGCTCGACAACCGCAAGGACCCGACCAGCGGCTGGTATGCGACCTACAAGCAGGACTTCGCCGGCGTAGGCGGCCAGTCCGACTTCATCCGCGAGACGTTCGACGCGCGCTGGTATCACCCAATCACCGAGGACTTCACCGGCCTCATCCACCTGCAGGGAGGCCAGATCAACGGGTTCGGGTCCCAGCCGCTCGACCTCATCAACAATTTCATGATGGGACCGACGCTGGTGCGCGGCTTTGCGCCGGGCGGCATGGGCCCGCGCGATATCGCGAGCGGTTTGGACAATATCCAGGGCGCGGCGATCGGCGGCACGAGCTACTACGGCGTCTCGGCCGAAGTCGACTTTCCGATCTTCGGTCTGCCGAAAGAGATCGGGCTCAAGGGGGCCTTGTTCGTCGACGCCGGCAACCTGATCGGCTACGGCGGTCAGACCAACTTCTCGAACTTCCTCGGGTACACCTATTGTCCGGGGCAGAATGTCTTTCTGATCACCCAGCCGAGCTGCGCCAACGTCTGGGATCCGAACTTGATCCGCAGCGCGGTCGGCGCGAGCCTGATCTGGGCGTCGCCGATGGGGCCGATCCGGTTCGATTTCGCGTTCCCGATGTCGAAGGGCAAGTACGACCAGACCCAGATCTTCAATTTCTCGGGCGGCGCGACCTTCTAGGTTCGAGCGTCCCGAACACACGCATCGCGGGCGTGTCACGGGCTGACGCGCCCGTCTTCGCATTGATGGAACCCGCCGCGTTGGCCAGAATTCGCTTCTTTCCGCAAAGCTGTGCGCCGACGCTGGCTGAAGTCGCGGGCTGGTGCGGGGCCACTCTCGCCGCCGCCGCGGACGGCGACCGCGTGATTCACGACGTCGCCGCGCTCGATCAGGCTGGCCCGGGCGACCTGACTTTCCTCGACAACCCGAGATATGTCGGGGCGCTTAAGGCGACCCGCGCCGCGGCCGCGCTTGTCTCCGCACGCTACGCGGAGGCCGCGCCGGTTGGATGCGCCGTGCTGATCGCACGCGAGCCTTATCGCGCGATGGCGCAGGTAATGGCGAGGCTCTACCCTTCGGCGATGAAGCCGGGGTCGACCTTCGACGAGACGGGCGTGTCGCGCGCGGCCCACGTTCACGCTTCCGCCAAGCTCGAGCCCGGCGTCGTCGTCGATCCAGGGGCGGTGATCGGGCGCGAGGCCGAGATCGGCGCGGGCACGGTGATCGGGGCGAATGCGGTTATCGGCCCTGGCGTGCGGATCGGCCGCAACGGAGCGATCGGCGCCACGACGACGATCGTGGCCGCGCTGATCGGCGACCGGGTGATCATCCATCCGGGCGTCCATATCGGCCAGGACGGGTTCGGCTTCGCGCTTGGCGCGCGCGGCCACCTCAAGGTGCCGCAGGTCGGCCGGGTCATCATTCAGGACGACGTCGAGATCGGGGCGGGCGTAACCATCGACCGCGGGGCCAATCGCGACACGGTCATCGGCGAAGGCGCCAAGATCGACAATCTGGTTATGGTCGCCCATAACGTCGTCATCGGCCGTCACGCCGTGCTCGTTTCGCAATCGGGCGTATCCGGATCGAGCGTCATCGGTGATTTCGCGGCGCTCGGCGGCCAGGCCGGGATTGCGGGCCATCTCAAGATCGGCGCCGGGGCGCAGGTCGCAGCGGCCGCGGGCGTGATGACCGACATCCCCGCTGGCGAGCGCTGGGGCGGCGCTCCGGCGAAGCCGATCCGCGAATTCTTCCGAGAAGTGGCGGCGGTGAAGAAGCTCGCTGCGGCCCATGCCGGCGCTCACGTAACCGACGAGCGCTGAGCCAAGCCACGCAGAAAGGGGGGACAGAATGAACGACAAGACCGGTCATGTCATCGAGAGCTACGACATTCAGAAGCTCCTGACGCTGCTGCCGCACCGCTATCCGTTCCTGCTCGTCGATCGGATCGTCGAGGCGCGGGCCGACGAGTACGGCGTCGGAATCAAGAACGTGACCGTGAACGAGCCTCAGTTCCTCGGTCACTTCCCCGATCGCCCGGTCATGCCGGGCGTGCTGTTGATCGAAGCGATGGCGCAGACCGCGGGCGCGCTCTGCGTCGCCTCGCAGCAGCAGGGCGGCGCGCCGAGCGTCGTCTATCTGATGACCATCGACAAGGCGAAGTTCCGCAAGCCCGTCGTCCCGGGCGACCAGGTCAGGTTCCACATGACGCGGATCGCCAAGAAGCGGAACATGTGGTGGTTCCGCGGCGAGGCCAGGGTCGATGGCGCGCTGGTGTGCGAGGCGGAGGTCTCCGCGATGCTGGTGCGCGAATGAAAGCCGCGATCCACCCAAGCGCTGTCGTCGAGGACGGCGCGACGGTCGGCGCCGGCGTCGAGGTCGGACCCTTCTGCCATGTCGGGCCGAGGGTGACGCTCGGCGACGGTGTCCGGCTCGTCTCGCACGTCAGCCTCGCCGGCGACACGACGATCGGGGCGCGCACACAGATTTTTCCTTTCGCCGCCATCGGTCACCAGCCGCAAGATCTCAAGTACCGTGGCGAACCGGTCCGGCTCGTGGTCGGCGAGGACTGCCTGATCCGCGAGCACGTGACCATGAACCCGGGCACAGCGGGCGGCGGCTCGGAGACGATCGTCGGGCCGCGCAGCGTGTTTCTTACCAACGCCCATGTCGCGCACGACTGCCGGGTCGGCGAGGGCGTCATCCTGTCCAACAATGTGATGCTTGCGGGCCATGTGCAGGTCGGCGATTTCGCCATCGTCAGCGGCGGCGCGGCGGCGCACCAGTTCGTCCGCATCGGCGCCCACGCCTTCGTCGGCGGCCTCGCCGGGCTCGAGCACGACCTCATCCCGTTCGGCATGGCGCTCGGCAACCGGGCGGCGCTCGCCGGCCTCAATGTCGTCGGCCTCAAGCGACGCAGATTTTCGCACGAGGCGATCCACGAACTCCGGCGCGCCTACAGGACGCTGTTCTTCGGCCAGGGTACGTTGAAGGAGCGCATCGGCGACGTGGCGGACGCTTTTCCCGACCAGGAGGCGGTGCAACTAATCGTCGCCTTCCTTCGCGAGGGCGGCGACCGGGCGATCTGCGTTCCGCGAGACGGCAAGGGCGAAGAAGCGTGAGCGCGCCGGCCGGCGGGCCGGCGGCAGCGGCTGCGGCGCCTCCCCTCGCGATTCTCTGCGGCGCCGGCGCCTTTCCGCTCGAAGTCGCGGCCAACGCCCGCAGCGCTGGACGCGAGCTGTTGCTGATCGGCATTGTCGGATCTTCCGATCCCGCCATCGAAGACTACCCGCATGTCTGGGTGCGGATGGGGGAGGTGGGGAAACTGTTCGGCGCGATGAAGGCGCGCGGCGTTGCCGAGATGGCGATGGTCGGCGCGATGACCCGGCCGGAATTCGCCGACTTGCGGCTCGACTGGGGCGCCGTCAGGCGGGCAGCGGAGCTCGCGCAACTGTTTCGCCGCGGCGACAATGGCCTGCTCACCGGCCTCGCGGCGATCTTCGAGCGCGAGGGCGTCCGCATCGTCGGCGCGCATGAGATCGCGCCGCGCCTGGTCGCGCCCGTGGGCCCGCTCGGCGCGCGCGCCCCTTCGCCCGAGGACGAAGCCGACATCGCCTTTGGCGCCCGGCTCATTGCGGCGCTGTCGGATTTCGACGCCGGCCAGTGCGCAATCGTAGCGGCAAACCGGGTGCTGGCGATCGAAGCGGCCGAGGGCACCGACGCAATGCTGAAGCGGGTGGCCGATATGCGCGAAAGCGGCCGTCTTCGCCATAGCGGGCCGGCGGGCGTGCTGGTCAAGGCGCCGAAGCGCGGGCAGGACCTGCGGCTCGACATGCCGGCGATCGGCCCCGATACGATCGCGGGGGCGGTGAGAGCGAACCTGCGCGGGCTTGCGCTGGCCGCCGGCGCTGTCCTCGTCGCCGGGCGGGACCAGTGCGTGCGCAAGGCCGACAGGGCGGGTCTTTTCGTCGCGGGGTTCTCGGGGTGAGCGCCGAACCATCCGGGTCGCCGTTGCGCATCGCCCTGGTTGCGGGCGAGCATTCCGGCGACCAACTCGGCTTCAAGCTCATGCGCGCGCTCCGAGAGGCCTATCCCGCCGGGGTGGCGTTCTCCGGCGTCGGCGGCGAGGCGATGGAGGCCGAAGGCCTCAAAAGCCTATTCCCGATTGGCGATATCGCGGTCATGGGGATTCTGCCGGTGATTGCCCGTCTCCGCACCGTGCTCGGGCGTATCCGCGAGACCGCCGAGGCGATTATCGCGGCGCGGCCGAATGCGCTGGTCGTCATCGACAGCCCGGATTTCACCCATCGGGTCGCCCGCCGGGTGCGAAAGGCGCTGCCCGATCTGCCGGTCGTCGATTATGTCAGCCCGAGCGTCTGGGCCTGGCGGCCTGGCCGGGCCAAAAAGATGCTCGCTTATGTCGACTGCGTACTTGGTCTCCTGCCGTTCGAGCCCGAGGCCTATGTTCGGCTTGGCGGACCGCGCTGCGTCTACGTCGGCCATCCGCTGATCGAGCGGCTCGGCGAGCTGAGACCAAACCCGGACGAGGCGCGCCGCCGCAACGCCGAGCCGCCTCTGCTCGTCGTCCTGCCGGGGTCGCGCCGGTCCGAAATCGGCCGGCTCATGACTGATTTTGGCGGCGCCCTCGGTCGCCTGCAGGAGGCGATCGGGCCCTTCGCGGCAATCCTGCCGACGTTGCCCCATATCGAGCAGGAGGTCCGGGCGCGGGCCGCGCTCTGGCCGGTCGCGCCGAGGATTGTGCTCGGGGAGGCGGCGAGGCTCGAGGCGTTCCGCAACGCCCGCGCCGCGCTCGCCGCCTCTGGCACGGTGACGCTTGAGCTTGCGCTCGCCGGCGTGCCGCTGGTCGGCGCTTATAAAGTCGGAAAGGTCGAGGAGCAGCTCAAATACCTGATCAAGGTCCCCTCGATCCTGCTGCCGAACCTGATTCTCGCCGACCGGACGATCCCGGAGAAGCTGCAGCGCGACTGTAACCCGGCGACGCTCGCCGCCGAACTCGCCGCGATTATGCGCGACGGGCCCGTGCGCGACGCCCAACTCGAGGGCTTGAGGCGGCTCGACGACGCGATGCGCCTCTCCGACGGCGACACTCCGAGCACGCACGCGGCGCGGGCTGTGCTGCAGACGATTGCCGCGCGGTTTGCGCCGCGCGGCTGGCAAGGCGACGGCTGAACGGGCCGCCTGTTGCGCCAGGCCTCCTCCTTCACGGACGAGGGGTCCTTGCGCGATGCGCCTGCCTACCGCCGACACTTCCACCAGTCGCCATCCTCCTGGTATTCGCAGCCCCTGCGCTTCAGCTTGGCGCTCAGTTCATCGCGCCGCGCGCAAGCCTTCTGCGTCTTAGGGTCGCCGGCCGGCCCGCCCTTGCACTGGCTGTTCACCGCCAGCCAGCCCTGCAACGTCGGCGACAGGGCGTGGGCCGGGAGACCGAGGCCGAGGGAGAGAACCGCGAGCGAGATCGCAGCGGTCATCCGCGACAAATGCATTCGACGACCGACGACGGCCAAAGGCGCGCTCATTGTCACATCCTCAAAGGAAATCTCACTGACCCTATCGTCGACGCCGACACGGGGACAAGCGCTTGCGCGTCCTTCGCGACCAAACCGCTGACAATTTCACATGTTCACGCTACGCTTGCCCGATGGCGCAAATGAGGGGCGGATGCGGGCATATGGCAGCCGGTGGTCAAGCGTTAACGGGGAAGCCGGGTGATCCGATCCCAAGTCGGCACGCTCTAGCCCCGGTATTGCTCGTCGCTGACCTTCTCGAGCCAGTCGACGGCCTTGCCGTCGAGCTTCTCCTGGATGGCGATATGGGTCATGGCGGTGGTCGGCGCCGCGCCGTGCCAGTGCTTTTCGGCGGGCGGGAACCAGACGACGTCGCCCGGCCGGATCTCCTCGATCGGGCCGCCCGCGCGCTGGACCCGGCCGCAGCCCGCGGTGACGATCAGGGTCTGGCCGAGCGGATGGGTGTGCCACGCCGTACGTGCGCCCGGCTCAAAGGTGACGTGCGCGCCGGTCACGCGCGCCGGGTCGGGCGGGCTGAACAGCGGATCGATACGCACCGTGCCGGTGAACCAGTCCGCCGGCCCTTTGCCGGAAGGTTGAGAACCGCTTCGCTTGATCTCCATCGCAATCCCTCCGTTTTTCCCACCGGCAATGTAGCGCGCGGGCGAGCAAGCCATTAGTGGGCGCCATGTGCATACGCTTATGAACATGGCTCATGAATGCCGTCTGAGCGCCCGACGCGCTGCCTTCGTTGGAGCGGGGCTTGGCGTCGCCGGGACGTCAGATCGGCGCTGGCGCCGACTTCCCTTATCGCGCCGAGATCCGCGGGGTGGTTGCGTGGGCCTCGGTCGGGCCGGCCCGGCTCGCGCTCCAATGGGCGCAGGCGAGACCGAAAAGGATGAGCGCGGTCGCCTGATGGGCGAGCGCGAGGGGGATCGGCACGGCGAAGACGAGCGTCAGGACGCCGAGCGCGACCTGAAGCATGGCGACGCCGGCGATTGAGACCGCGCGCCGGGCGACCGCGTCCGGCGTCGCGCGGACGGCGGCGAAAGCCTGGACGAGGGCATAGGCGAGCACGCAATAGCCGACGAGCCGGTGGTCGAATTGCGCCGTCGCCGGATCGTTCCACGGCGCGTCCGGCGCGCCAAACGCTTCCGCCGGCAGGAAGCTCGAGCCCATCAGCGGCCAAGTGTGATAGATGAGCCCAGCGCGCAGGCCGGCGACCAGCGCCCCGAGGCCGAGCTGGACATAAACGATCAGCGCGAAGGCCGCCGCCGCAAGGGCGAAGCCGCGCGGCGCAGGCGTGCGCGGCCCCGGGCGCAAGCCCGCCGCGGCGTAGATGGCGGTACCAAACACGCCCGCCGCGATCAGGAGGTGCATCGCCAGCCGCTCTTGCGCCACCTCGACGCGGTCGCTGAGGCCCGACGACACCATCCACCACCCGACGATCGGCTCGAGCGCCAGCAGTACGGTCGCGAGCGCGACCTGCCGGCCGAGCGCGCCCCGCAATGCGCCGCGCCCCCAGAACCACAAGGCGGGCCCGACGTAGACGAGGCCGACGATCCGGGCGAGCAGGCGGTGGCTCCATTCCCACCAGAAGATGGTCTTGAAGCCGGCGAGCGTCATGTCGGGGTTGAGCTCTGCGTATTGCGGGATCTGCTTGTATTGATCGAAAGCAGCCCGCCAATCGGCGGCAGAGAGCGGCGGCAGCACGCCCGTCACTGGCTTCCACTGCGTGATGGACAGGCCCAATTCGGTCAGCCGCGTCGCTCCGCCGACCAGCACCATGACCAGCACCAGCGCGGCGACGGCGAGCAGCCAGACGCGCACGGCCGCGCGCCAGTCGGCGGCGACGCGCGCCCGCGCGCGAGGGCAGGGCGTCGATCGAGGCGATACAATTCATGCCGCGGAAGATGAGCGGAGCGCTGGCCCCGCGCAAGTCGTCAGACAATCAGCTTGCGGTAAAGGTGCCAGGTGGTGTGTCCGAGGATCGGGAAGAGCACCAGCAGCGCGACGTGAAAGGTGACGAACGACACGGCGAGATCCATCCCGATCACGACCATCCAGGCGAGCATGGTCTGCGGATTGGCGGCGACCGCACGGACGCTGGTCGTCAGCGCCGTTACGACGTCGACATCGCGGTCGACCACCAAAGGCGGCGCAACGGCGGTGAAGGAGAAGACGCAGAACGCGATGATCGCGCCGACGCCATTGCCGACGAGCAGAAAGGTCAGTCCGTAGGTCGTGGTGAAGACGTCGGCGAAGATTTCCGCAACCGACGACAACCCATTGCCATAGAACATCAAATAGATGAAGAGCGCGATATCGATCCAAATCATGAATGTAAAAAGACTGACGAGCGCAAGCCAGCCGAGGTCCTGGCCGGTGCGCCTCCAGACGGCGCCGACCACGGCGCCCCAGGACAGGGGCTCGCCGGCTTCGAGACGACGCGAGATCTCATAGGTCCCGGCGGCGCCGAACGGGGCTAGCAGGGCGAACCCCATGATCAAGGGATAGGCAAGGTACCAATAGCCCGTATAGAAGGCGAGCCAGACGATCAGCGCTCCGCCGATGGCGTAGAAGGCGCCGAAGAACATTCCGTACTGTCGACGATCGGGTAAAGTCCTTCACCCCCTTCTCGATGCACTCGATCAGATCGGCGACGCCGATCTTGCGAATCTCCAGCCGGCGCGGGTCGCCGGCGGAGCGACTCATCGCCGCAGGTGGCCCAGCCTCAACCATGATCGCCATTCGTCACTCTCCCTGAATCGCTCGCCTCTTCCGGGCGATCAAGCGATAGGAACACGTTCAACGCCTTGAAGCAACGCTCCCTTCGACTATATTCCGACTTGACCGCCGCCGCGTGCGGCGTTGATGCGTTCTGGCCGCAGCGCTGCAATGCGATCAACAACGTTGCCGAAAGGCCTGCGTTGTGGCATGAGCCCGTATCCCCGACAACCAATCGCTCCAGGAACGCGATGTCCTTTATGAACAGTAACAGCTTCGCCGATCGCCAGGCGGCTGCCGCCAAGGCGCGCAAGGCGATGGCCGACAAATTCCTCACGACCGCCAAATACGACCCCAACGACCCGGTCGTTCTCGAGCGCGAGGCCAAGCGCAAGGCGATTCTCGAATCGCGCGCCATTCGCGACGTCGAGCGCGCCAAGCGACGGGCCGAGTCCGCCGCCGCCGAGGCCGCCCGCAAGGCGGCGGAGGAGGCCGCGCGGCAGGAGCAGTTGCGCCTCGAGGCGCTGGCTCGCGAGGCCGAGGCGCAGCGCCAGCGCGAAGAGCAGGAGCGTCTCGAATACGAAAAGAAGCTCGAGCGCGACGCGCGTTACGCCGCGCGCAAGGAGCGCAAGACAAAGAAGAAATCCGCGGCCGAGCGCTGGGGCTGAGGGCCGCCTGAGCTTCGTTGATCCGGGATCGCAACTCGGGCAGAAACGACGCCCAGAGTTTGTTTCCGGATAGCGGAGCCAGGACGACATGACAGAGCCGCTGCGGTTGGGCGTCGCCGGTTTGGGCGTGGTCGGGAGCGGCCTTGCCCGGCTCCTGCACCGGCAAGGGAACGCGCTCGGCGTCCGCGCGGGGCGCGGGATCGACTTTGCCGCCTACAGTGCGCTGGCTCGGTGCGATGGTCGCCCCGAGATCGGCGATGCGCGCTTCTGGGCGAGCCCGGTCGAGCTCGCGGCCCAAGGCGACATCGACGCATTCGTCGAGCTGATCGGCGGGGCGGAGGGGGTCGCTTTCGAGTTGGTCAAGACGGCGCTCGAGCGCGGCCTGCCGGTCGTCACCGCCAACAAGGCGATGCTTGCGAAGCACGGGCTCGAGCTGGCGCGCTTGAGCGAAGAGCACGACGCGCCGCTGTTCTACGAGGCGGCGGTCGGCGGCGGCATTCCGGTGATCAAGACCCTGCGCGAGAGCCTCGCCGGCAACACGATCGAGCGCGTCTCGGGAATTCTCAACGGCACCTGCAACTACATCCTGTCCCGGATGGAGACGGACAAGCTGCCGTTCGAGGCCTGCCTCGCCGAGGCCCAGCGGCTCGGCTACGCCGAAGCCGACCCGACCTTCGACATCGGCGGATTCGACACCGCCCATAAGCTCGCCATCCTCGCCTCGCTCGCGTTCGGCTCGAAGATCGACGCGGCCGCCGTCGCGGTCGAGGGGATCGAAATCGATCACGCTCGCCGATCTCGCCGCCGCCGACGAATTGGGCTTCCGCATCAAGCTCCTCGGGGTCGCGGAGCGGACGCCGCATGGGGTAGAGCAGCGCGTCCACCCGACCATGGTCGACAAGAGCGCGCCGCTCGCGCAGACGATGGGCGTCCTGAACGCCGTGTCGATCGATGGCGACGCAATCGGCGAACTGACTCTGGTCGGGCCGGGGGCGGGCGGCGACGCCACCGCGTCCGCCGTCGCAGCCGATCTCATCGACGTCGCCCGCGGAACCCGCCTGCCGATGTTCGGACGTCCCGCGGCGTCGCTGCTCGACGCCGACCGGGTGCCGATGCAGCGCCACGAGGGCGGCTATTACGTGCGGCTCGCGGTCGTCAACAAGCCGGGCGCGATGGGGGCGATCGCAGCTCGCTTCGGCGAGCGCGCCATCTCGCTCGAGGCGATCATGCAGAAGCGGGCCACCAAGGAAGCGGCCGCGTCGGGCGTGGTGCCGGTCGTCCTGATGACCCACGGCACGACAGAGGCCTCGGTTCGCGACGCGCTGGCGCACGCGGTCGAAGAGGGCGTCGTGCGCGACAAGCCGCAGGTCATCCGCATCGAGCGCGACATGGCGTGAGACCGCTCTCCGCGACCGAGAAACGCCGCGTCGTCGCCGCGGCCGCCGAAGAGCGGCGCATGCGCATCGTCGCGATCGCGCTGATGTGCGGCGCGATGCTGCTGTTCACCGGGCTCGATACCTCATCGAAATGGCTGAGCCAGCGCCTGCCGATCTCCGAGATCGTCTGGGCGCGCTATATGGGGGCAAGCGTTTTCGCGCTCCTGGCGGCGCGGCCGTGGTCGCGGCCGGCCGCCCTTTGGTCGAAGCGGCCGGGGTTGCAGGCGCTGCGCTCGCTGTTCCTGCTCGGCTCGACGGCGTTCGGCGTGATCGCGCTGCGAAAACTGCAACTCGCCGAGACGGCGACGATCTCGTTCCTGCTGCCGATCCTCGTGGCTCTGGCGGCCGGCCCTTTGCTTGGCGAGAGGGTCGGCCGGGAGCGAATGATCGCGATCGTCTTCGGCTTTCTCGGCGTGTTGATCGCCACCCGCCCCGGAACGAGCGCCTTCCAGCCCGTCGTGCTGATCGCCATCGCCGGCGTCCTTTGCAACGCCGGCTATTTTCTCGCGACCCGCAAACTCGCCGGCGTCGACTCCTCGCACACGACGCTCGTCTGGACGCAGGCGGCCGGCGTAGTGCTGACGACGCCCTTGCTCCCGTGGACCTGGACGACGCCGCAGTCCGTTCATGTCTGGGCGGTGATGGCGGGCCTCGGCGCTTTTGGCGCCGTCGGGCACGCCCTGGTGATCGTCGCCCACAAATACGCGCCGGCGCCGGTGTTGACGCCCTTCTCCTACACCCAGCTCATCTGGATGATCGTCTCGGGCCTTGTCGTTTTTGGCGATGTGCCGCCGGCCGCGACCCTGATCGGCGCGGCCATCGTGGTCGCCTGCGGCGCGTTTCTGGCTGTGCGCGAGCGGGCGCGCGGTGCGGGGGCGGGGACGGGGACGGGGTAGGGGGTCAATTCGGACGGCTGGCGGGCGAATTGCTGTAACGCCGGGCGGGCGTACAGAAGTCAAGAATAACTCAAAAAATGCAACTACACCCAACGCCAAAGTATGCACAATATCAAAACCTCAACGATGAAGAAAACCGCTATGCGCCAAGAGTTCAGATCCCTATCCTGAGAAGCTTGCTGGTCCCTTAGATTACAACCGAGACTTCGGCCCCGAATCCAACTCTCTCGATATGTCAATGTCAGTGTGAACGCGACTGCGAAGATTGGGATGCACACCGTGAAGAAGTGCCGTTGCATCAGGCTTTCGAATGCGGACGTGTAGCAGGCCCCGAATTTTGTTGTAACGGGGAAAATCCAACCCTTCTCGGGCAACGGCATGCGCGGTCGATTACGGACACACACGCTATAAAGCACTCCGTTAAACAGGAAATAGGCGACCAATGTGGAGAAAGCTAACTCGAGTACCCATCGGCGGAGGTGCGATCCCATCCCGTCATTTTACCTATGTCTTGCGAATGGTCACGGGCGCATCGTCCTGTCGGTGAACTAACCGCTCCGCAAATCGGCGGCTGGGTCTTCGACGCAGAAGTCAAGAGTTGCGGAACAAACTCTTGGTCACTGGAAAGATTGGCCTTTTCTGTTCCGAAATTCCGTGCCCTATCGGCGGCCTGATTTGACCGTCGAAACCGGACGGTTTTCGTGGTATAAAAAGGCATGTCGATCACCCTCGCACCCGAACAGGAAACCTGGATCAAGGCGCACGTCGCGACCGGCGATTTTGCGTCGGTCGAGGAAGCGGCGCGCCAGTTGATCGACGAGCGCATTGCCGAACTCGCGCGCGATGCGGGCGACGAGCACGATGATATGGCATGGGCGAAGCCTTTGGTCGACGAGGGCCTCGCAGCGCTCGAACGCGGCAATGTCATCACGTTTGAGGAACATAAGGCCCGCGCCGCAGCGCGCCTTGCCGCGCGCCGGAAATAATGGCGCGTGTCGTCATCACCGAACCGGCGGACTCGGAATTCCGCCGAGATCATCAGCGATCTTACCGCGAAGGCAGGCGAGCTTGTCGCCGACCGCTATCAGGCGAAGTTTGACGCGCTCTATCTGCGCTTGGCCTCGTTTCCCGAAGCGGCTCGCTTCGCCCCAAGCTTGGCCGGTTCATTCAATGGGCGCGCCTCCAAGGGTTCGCGTTCTTCATGACAGCGAATTGCGGGCGCGCTTACCGCCGGAAATGTCAAACTTCTACTGCCGCCCCGGCAAAGCCGGGGGATCTCCCATGATATCAGGAGAGGCCGTTCCCGACGGCCTCGTCTCATTTGCGCTCTGGCGGCCACAAACCCAACCACTGTTCATAGGCGTCCCTGACGGAGCATGCTGACATGTCAGGGCGGCGCCGCCATATCCCCCGGATGATTTCAGACAGTGGCGCGAATCGCGGGGGCGAGGCGCGTCTAGTTCCCTATGCCATGCCCGCAAAGCGCGCGGGCGAACTGGCCGCCGCGGCCCCCAACGCGTTGAGCGAATTGTGCTATGTTCCGACGTTATGAGCACAGAGCCGGCACAAGCGAGAGATGATCTCGCGAGCCTCTATCGTCGCGCCTTCGAGGAGTATGGCGTCCGAGCGCTATGGAACATGCGTCCGGTCAGAGAGCCTACAGCGGCGGACGCCTTGGCGATCACCCATGCCTTGCGTACGCATGGGCGCATGGACGGACGGCGGCTTGCCGAGCGGATCGAAGAGCTTTGCCGTGCCGATCAGTAAACTCCAATCGGATATTTTGCTGCTGTTGGCGAAGCAGCGCAGTCCTGACAGCTATATTGCCGGCGGCATCGCTATCAACCGGCAGGGTCCGCGATTCTCGGGCGATATCGATATTTTCCACGATTCCGACGACCGGCTAGAAGCTGCCGTCAGCGCCGACGAGGCGGCGCTTGTTCACGCAGGTTACATGATCACGTGGCCGCCGCGTCAGCGCACCGGGAAGCGCGAGGCGATCATCGAAAAAGACGGCCAGCAGATGCTGCTTGAATGGGTCACGGATTCCGCTTTCCGGTTTTTCCCGGCGCAGCCGGACGACTTGTTTGGTTATGTCCTGCACCCTGCCGACTTGGCGACCAACAAGGCGTCGGCAGCGGCAGACCGCAGAGCGCCACGCGATGTTGTTGATCTTGTCACCATTCACGAAACGATCTTGCCGCTTGGCGCCGTCGTCGCGGCCGCGTGCGGCCGGTTCATCGGCGCGACCCCAGAGGAAATGCTGGCGGAAATCACGCGGCACAGCCAATTCACGGCAGAAGAATTTGAGGTTTTGGCGACGGAGCATCCGGTTGATGTGCGCGACTTGCATCGTCGTATCCGCAGAATGATTGAGGATGCCGAGGCCTTTATCGCAAAGTTGCCGAGCGACGCCGTCGGCGTGATATTCATGGACGGCGACAAGCCCGTACAGCCTGACCTAAGGGCGCTCGACAAATATCGGCGTAGGGCCGGCGCGCCAGGCGGCTTGTGGCCGTCCTCGCCCGATATTAGCCACGCCATGCTTGAGCGCTACGGCAAGCCGAAGCCCTGATCTGCACCGGGGACGCTCGTCAGTCGATGAGCCCGAGCTGGCGCGTGGAGCGTTCGGACAGATCGGCGCCCCCGGGACTTGGATTTATAGCGGCGCTGGACCCTGCGCCACAAACCATGCTCCGTCGACGAGGCGCCGCAAGCTCTGGCCGCGACACTTCAGGGCGCCGACGGCGGCGCTACTTGTCCTTCTGGCTCGCTGGCGCGCCGCCAGGGGCGGGGGCGGCCGGCGCGGTCGGCGACAGGAGATGCGGCGCGACCGCGTCGAGATGGCCGGCGATCGTCACGATTTGGCTCGCCAGCGTGGCCAGCGCGCTCGCATGCTGCTGCGCCTCGGGCGCCGAGGCGAGCGCCGTCCGGTGCCGATCGGCAAAGGTCGTGAGCGGCGTCATGAGATCCTGAAGCGTCAGGTTGATATCGTGGCGCGTCACCGGAATCTGCACCACACTGGGGTCGTCGGCCATGGGGAGCCTCCTCTATCCAACCGTGAAATTGGGGATGTCGATCGTGTCGATGCCGATCTGCGACAAGGTGAGGTTCAGCGCGTCGTAGGGGAGGGTGACGTCGTGCAGGACGACCTGTCCGGCGGTGGCCGACGCCGTCGCGCCGGTGATCCGCAGATGATTGACCTCAGTCGTCAGCGAAGGCGTGATCGTCAACTTCACCCTTAGGATGCCCGCATCGAATCCCGCCGCCGGTCCCTCGAAGACGAGCGGGATGGTCAGCGGGACCGTGCTGTCGATTGTCGGGATCTGCGCCGCGGGTAGTTTCAGGTTGCTTAGCGACAGCGCCGGGATTGCCGCGGGGTCGCCGTGGACGTGCCCGACGGTCGCCTGTCCGACCGTCGCAGCGGGCACGCCCAGTCCCGTCGCCGTGAGCGACCCGAACGCAAGGCCCGACAGCGTGAAGCCATTGCTCGGAAGCGCCGTGTTGACGGCGTGGATAGCGTCGGCCGTCACGTTGTTGAGCTGCACGGCGACCGGACTGGCGTTGACCGACAGGTTCTGCGCGGTCACGCTCGGAATATTGAACTGCAGATTGCTGAGCGATGGAATGGTCACCGTCCCGACCGGCAGGGTGAACCCCATCGAGAAGGTCACGGAGTCGCTGATGTTGATGTCCGGGATGCCGTCGGGCAGACCGACATGGACGCCCCAGTCGAGCCGGATCGTGAGCGTCAGCGTTGCGTGAACGTCCTGCAGCACCGCGTGGGCGGCATTCAAAGCGAAGCCGACGTTGTCGAGCGCCAGCGTGCCGACCGAAATCGGGCCGAGGCCAAGCTGGCCGATGGCGATCGTGCGGAGGCCTGCCTGCTTGACCGACAGTTGCGGGACTTTCACCTGCATCGCGTTCCCCCCTCGTGACGGTCGCTTTCGAGAGCGTCCGGTCGCCGATCTATCGAGTTTCCATATCACAGACGGCGGGGAAACGCAGCGGGAGCGCCGAGAGCGATAGCCATCGGCGAACGGCGGCCGCGGCGGCGACCTGATCGGCGCCTCGGCCGACGCGCTCGCCTCGACCGCCAATTTCCTGCACATGGCTGGCGGCGCGGCGCGGGCTGGGACGAGGGCCAGCCGAACTTCGCCGCCCTGTTGGAAGGAAACGCCGCCCCGATTTACGCCAAGACGATCGGCGAATTCGCCGATCGTCTTGGCGCAGCCGTAGGGGTTCTGCCTTCGCGTCGACCGAATCGGTTCCGGCGAAGGGCGTCGCGCTGGAGTTGACGGGACCATGTGCGAGACGATGACGATGGGCTGAAGGGCGGGTCGCGGCCGCTTGAAGCCAACGCCATGGACGGCGGCAATGCACAGGAAGCGGCCGCGCTTCCTTGGCTTGCCGCATGCTCAATTCGGCCCTTTTCTCACGTTGCGATCAGCCGAGAGAACGAGCGGTGAGCGCTGTAAATCGCCGCTGGGCGGAATCGACGCTCGGCGCCAGTTGCGGGCGTTCCCCAAGGTCGCGCCGAATGTGACTGGTCGACCCGGAGCGGGCCTTGAGGATTAGCCCTGTGAGGGGGCGGCAAGCGCGAGCAAGCGGCCTTTGAGAGCGCCTGCGGGAGCGCGATCATCGCGTCGCGTCGCCGGCGCGGCGCTTGGAATCCTGAGGCTGGAATTCAGCCTTCGTTGACCTTGTAGGCGCCGACGATCAGCGTACAGGGACCATTTGTGTTGTTCTGGCAGGTTGTGCCCGACGTGGTGTTGCCGAGTTTCGTCGGCCCACAGGTGAACGCCACCATCACCTTGCCATTGTGGCCGAGGGCGGGGAAGGGAGTGTCGGTGACTTTGTTGACGTTATCGTCCTGAGGAAGGTCCGTCGCCCCAACCATGTCGAGCCCGTCCATATTGGACCCGGTAAAGTCGGCTCCGTTAAACTTGACGTTGACCATGACCGCGCGCCCGCTATCGCGGGGCGACGGGGTGAGTTCGACGGCGGTCCGGCCAATGTCCATGAAGACCGAGCCCCGCAAATCCGCGTTGCTCAGGTTGGCCCCGGAGAGCTGTGCGCCATTGAAATGCGCTCCGAGGATCGAGGCGTCGTTGAACTGGGCGTCGTTCATGAAAGCGCCTACGGCGCTGGCGGGCTGGGCGCTGATCCCGCTGCTGGATAGAACCAGGCCCTGGAAAAATCCACCCGTCGCAGTGCGCCCCATCCAGGATGGTGTTGAACATGAAGGCGCCGCTGAGGGAGGCGGCTTCGAGTTTGTCCTTCGGCGTTTTCGTCGTTGCGGTTTCGACGATCAGCCAGGCGCGGCTCAGGTTCGCCAGGCTCAGGTTGGCTCCGTTGAGCCAGGCGCCTTTGAGCAACGCATCGGTCATCGTCGCCCCCTGCAGGTTGGCGCGTTGAAGCTGAACGCCATACATGCGTGTCCCCCGAAAGCTGGCGCCGGTCAGGTCCACTCCCTGCAGGTTCAGGTTGTCGAGCACCGCCTGGTCGGCATTCAGGTTTCCGAGATTTTTGGGCATATTCGTGATGTTGGCGCCGGTGAGGTCCAGATACGACCAGTTACTGTTCAGCAGTTTGAAAGGCACCGTAGCTCCCTGGAACTGCGTGCGTCCGTCACCTGCGCGGGCGAAGTTGGGGGAAGCATCGAACACCGCGGAGGACAGGTCGGCGCCGTTGAAGATCGTCCCGTGCATCACAGCGCCGGAAAACTTGGTTTCCTTTAGGGAGGCCCCGGAAAAATCGGCGCCCGAAAGATCAGCGCCGGTAAAGTCGGTCCCGTCCAACGTCGCACCGGCGAACACGGCTCCCGCGAGATGTGCGCCCCCGAAATTCGCTTTTGAGAGATTGGCCTTGAGGAAAGTCGCCTGCTCCATCCACGCCCCGGCGGCGGTCTTAATGGTCGTGAGGTTGGTCGCATCGAATTGGGCCCGAAACCATGTTTTCGCCTGGCTGAGATCGAGATTGTCGAGCTTGGCAGTTCCGTAGCCGTCGGACCCGAGATGCGCTTCCGTGAAGTCGGCTCCCTGCACGGATTTAAGCTGCGAGAGGTCGGAACCCCTCAGGTCGCATTGCCGCATGTCGGCGCCGGTCAAATCGAGCGGCCCAAAGTTGCGACTGTTGAGAGAGAGCAAATACCCGCTGTTGGTGATTTGCAGGATCGGGAGCGGATCGCCCATGACGTCCAATTCTACGGTGGAGTTGCTGGTGACTTTCCCCCCGAATATATAACCCTGCAGCGAGACCCTTTCATGGCCAAGATTTTGTAACCTGAAAGTCTGTTCAGGCCCGATCTTATCCGACCCATAACTTTCCCAATCAGCGCGTAACCATATATTGGTATCTGGTAGCATACCCCAATGATTGTTCCAGTAATAGTAGCCCCAATCATCCACTTGTGCGCCCAGTGCGACGTTGCCGTTTCCCAGGTTATAAATATCCCAAGTAGTACCCGAGCTCTGATCCTTGTCTTGTAGCAGGACCACAATAGTTGTCACCGCGGCAGAGGTGACCTTCCATGCAGTGAAGCGAAAGTCTGGAGTCCTAAGCTGCCATTGCGCAATCGGGGTCATTCGGCCTCCCTCCCTATTACAGCGGCGCTTTTGGTGTGGACGGAATATATTCGCTGATGGATGGCTCGGGGCGCCCGCCCGGTCCGGAGATCCGCTGAAAATTGAGCGCGTAAACATTGCGCCACAGGTCCACCGCCAGCCCGCCCGCCACGAGCCCCTGCTGATAGAACAGGTGGTCGCCCGTGGGCGTGTAGACATCGAGGTTGAACTGCGTGGCGTCATAGCCGTTGCCGTTCTGGCTCAGCACGTAGACATAATTGGCCACGTCCACCGACATCGAGAGGTAAACCACATCCACGTTGGACTGCGCGTGCGGGACCAGGGGTATCCAGAACGTCCCGCCCTTGAACGCCGGCACCGGATGCCCGCCGCGGCTGAACGCCTGGATGCGCTGATTCCCCTTCTCCAGCACCAGGATCGTCTGGTCGGGTCGAATGGCCGTCAGGGCTGGCCCCAGCAGCCGCCCTGCCGCAGCGCCCGGTTCGATCGGCGCCGACGCCCAGGGCGCATCCCCGTCGGCGGAAGGCGCCGCCGGCAGGGCGAGGATCAGCATGGTGTCGTAGTCCGGATTCACGGCGACCACGTAGCCGTTGGAGTGGATCGCCGTCGACGTGGGAAGCATCGAGAAACGCCCCCAGCTCCTGCCCGGCGCGAGGTCGAACTGCCGCCGCGGGTCGCCCATGCGCACGTTCGGGTCGGTCTCCGGCTTGATCTCGCGCAGGTGGTAGCCCGTGGACGCGTCGCCGCCGGGATCGAGGAAGAGAAACCGCGGCGCGCCGCCTCCGGCTCCGGGGGCACTGCGCACGTAGAGCAGGATCGGCGATGTCGCGTATCCCATCGGCGCGGTCATGTATCCCGCATCTGGAAAATACTTTGGATCGGCGCCCGCGATCGCCCGGTAGCCGATGTCGCCCAAGGTGTAGAGTTCGGAATAGGGGCTGACGTTTCCCGGTGGCGGCATGCCCGGCCCCGACGCTTGCCAGACGTAGCCCAGCACACCGAGATCGTCGCTCAGCGTAATGTCGCCCAGCTCGGCCAGGCCGCTGTCATCGCCACTGTTCAGGTTCTCCCTGGTCTCGCTGGGCGCCTGTTCTGTCGGCTGCCAATAGTATCCCCCGGCGTCGTACTGGAGCAGCTGGCGGTGTTCGTAGGTGGTGTCGGCGGCCAGCGGATACAGCGCCTGCTCCACGATCACCTTGGCGGCGAAGATCCCGTTTCCGTTGATGACGTTGTCGAACGGGCCCGCCTGGCCCTTGCCGACGCCCCACCCGTTCTTGTCGAACATCGCCACCACGAAGCTGACCTTCCCGCCGACCGGCACGTCTTTCCATTCGGCGACGATGCTGGGCGCCTTCTGCCCGGGCATGCGGCCGGCATAGGTCCGCGTGGTGTTTCCGGTGTACTGCGCCGTGATCGTGTAGGTCTCGGCCGTTTGCGGAAACTCGCCATCGGGCGCCAACGTAATCTGCGCATCCATCGTCACCGTGACGCCGAATTCCACGACTCGCGGCGAGCCGGCGACCTCGCCCACCGTCTGTCCAAGCTGCGCCACCGTAGCCGTCATGGAAACCAGCTTGAAGCCCCAGCCCACGAAGGGGATGGCCTCCTCGGCCTCCTCGGCGCCGAAATACGCGCCGAGCGCCGCGAGAACGTCGGGCCTCGTCAACACACTTTTGATCAGGGCGTTTCCGAGCGTCAACGCCAACGAGGCGATGTCCTTGCCGACCTTGGACGGGTCCGTGAAGAGATCCTTGACCGACGTGTACACGGCGGTGGCGATCGGGAGCATCAAATTCACGTCCTTGAACATCTTGTCAAAGACGGCGTTCGTCTGCACGCCCGCAGAGAGAAGCAGCGCGTAGAGGGGGATCGCCAAATCGATCAGAACGGTCAGCGACAGGCCGACCCAGGCGGCGATTGGATCCCATTCGTTGCCGGAGCTCACGCCAAGGCTGCCCACGAGGACGCGGATCTTGCCGACGGGGCCCTGCTTTTGCGGCAGTATGAACCGAAAGTCGACGTTGGCTGAGGTGACCGGAATGCCCAGAAAGGTGCTCTCCGCGCCCAGCTTGCCGAGAAATTTGACTTTGTCGCTGCCCAGCCATTCGGGTTTTTTGGAAGGAGGAAAGTAACGCAGACATGCACTGACGAGGGGCCAGCACGGGCTGTCTACGAGCATCGCGAGCCAGTTCTCGTCATCCACCGTCATGGGCGTGACGCGGTCGGCGTTCAAGAAGCCCGCGAAAACCGAAGTGTGCCTGATGTAGCTGTTGGCGATGGTGAAATCGACGACGACATCGCTCCCGTTCCGTGTCAGGCCGTTCACTGTCAAAGACAGGCCATAATTCGGACCGCCGTCTTCGACAGCCAGGTGGTAGCCGCCGGCGCTCTCTCGCGCCCGGGGGTCTGCGGGTCCCGTCGCCCTCTGGGCGCGGCGCGCCGACGTCGCGTCGCTCTCGGCGCTCATGTCGAGCGCGCTCACTCCCGGAAGACGTTTCCAGCGGTCGCCCTCGAGCGACTCGTCGCTGTAAATCCGCGCTTTGCTCTGTTGGCTCGGCGCCGCGCTCGCGTTGATGACTTCGCTATCCAGCTCGAAGGTGTAGAAGGGCTTCCCGTTGGGCTTGAGGACGGGTTTGCCCGCGTCATTGAGAACCGGCTGCGTCTTGCACCAATCCGATTGCAGGAACGTGATTGCGCTCGTCAGCGCGACGATATTGTTCTTGCTTTCGATGTGGCCGAGCACTGTTTCCGCTGTCGCGGTCGTGAGCATGGTGAGCGTGGGATTCATGAACACCACGGCCTTCGCCACGTCGTCAACCGTGTAGCTGGCGGAGCGGTTCGCGGTGTGTATGGCGACGGACGCGAGGGTGGGAAAACCGCCTGAAGTTTCCGGGCCGGTGACATAAAGGAGCTGTGGCCGGTCGGCCGGCGCCGCCACGTCCTTCGCAAAGTGAGTGGGTGAGCCAGCGGGCGAAGCGGCGGCCAGCGTTCCCGGCGTGTGCCGAGTGAGGAGACGCCGCTGGCCGCCCGCGTGAAGCGTGTACGCCTCCGTCTCATGGGCGGGCCCAAGCCAACTCAGATCGAAATGCAGATCACGATTTCAGCAGCGGTGATGGAGCCTGGCTCATGTGATTTACTCCAGGTGTCGTGGGTCGTATGCGCGGGAGGGCCGCACCCGCCGGCGGTGATTTCGAGGTTGGCGGTCGTCTCCCTTTTGAAGGCGCTCATAGCAGTCCGTCCGGTCGCTTGACGCAAGGCCGATGGAATTCAAGCGGCGTGCATTCGTTTTGCCCTTGCGCTGCGACAAGGGCGCCAGAGCCCTAGGCCCGGTCAGCCGTGGTCTTCGACATCTCGCGGCGATGCGGGGCAGCGCGACTGAGACTTAAACGCAAGTCCTCGTTTTCCTCTCCCTTTCGCCGCTTCGTCTTCTTGTCTTGCAGTAACCGTACTGGCAGGCCGTGCAGGCCGTCCCAGAACAGAACCACACGAAGCTTCGGCTAAATCTCATTCTGAAATCGATGAATTGAGTATTCCCTGATTTGCAGAGAATTGGAAGCCCCTTTCGGTGAAATGGTCGCACAAAGCAGCGGACGCACATTGCGGTTGCACCAACCGTCCGCCGCGATGATCGAGAAGCACGACACCGCCTTCATCCTCGACGCCGCCGACGAGCTGTCGCGTCAAGCCATCGCGCCATTGACGCCGGCGCCGGTCAGCTGAAGGTGTCTCGGGTGCGAAGGCTCAGTCCGTACGCGCAGACCGCGAGCTAGACGAGGCTCCGCGGAAACCCAATTGACTTGATAAACTACACTCGCTACACGTACCTCAGTCAATGAACACAGGAGGGCGTTATGGCCGACACCTCTATCCCGCAGGAGACCGTGTTGGAGAACAATCTCCGTGAGGCAGTAAAGGTCGAGTGGGGAACATTGTATCCGAATTGACCGATGACGGACGCGGATCACTTCGCTCTTGTTAACGTCGTTAGCTCAGCGAAGACAAGAACTTTACCTTGCTTGCCACGTGGTATGCGGTCCTTCACTTCGTGCGGGCGCAAGGGGTGGCGGAACCGTGAATGCGGCTCGTCGCAAGATGAGACGCACCCCATTTTGCTCCACCCGCTACCTCCGAAAGGTAGAGCGCAACAAGGTGGCGCAGGTGGAGCAGCGCCGTTGCTCCACCATCCCCTTTACCCCCGTCGGGGTAAGAGGTGGGAGCATGCATAGAAGGGCCTCGACGCCGCTCCGGACTTCGGCCGTTGCGGCTTCGGGCGAATCGAGCCCTGCAGGTCGGCTCTCCGCCCGACCGGAGGTTCGCAACGATTTCGGTGAACGCCCGCACTGGGCGGACTCTGCGCGTCCAGGCTCGGGCGTGAACGCGCGCAATGCGCGCTAGACCCGCCGCTCGGACAGAGCTCACTTTCCGCCCCATTGAGGGCATCCAAGCCCAGCGTCGGCTACGTCTGCAATCCGGCGATTCGTGCGGTTCAAACTGCGAGAGATTCCGGTGAACGCGGATGCGCCTAAGGGCGCAAAGCGCAAGACGCGCGCCGCCAGGTCCACAGGCGGAAGATCGCGCTTTCTCGAAGCCTGGCGCCATCAACCGCGAACCGTTTCCCGATGCGCCGGCGCCAAAGGCCGGCCGTCGTATGAGGACTGGAAGGCAGAAAATGCGACAGTTTCTTGACAATTGTCGAATATTGTTCTTATAATGTTCTCATACGCCTATTCACGGAGAATACGCCGAATGTCCGATCGCCCCAACGCCCTGTCGGCGAAGCCCTTGCCTGCGCCGACCGACGCGCGCGCGGCGCGGCTCAAGAAATTTCGGCGGGAGCAGCGTGATCGTCGAGTATCTCAACCGCGGCGTGTCAGTCGCCGAGATCGCGGCTCAGGTCGGGGTCGGCGAGAAGCGGCTGCGAGCGATCATTCGGGAGATCCTGGCGCGCCGCATGCCTCACCCGCCCGAGGCGTTCGTGGCGATCCAGGTCAGCCGTCTCAACGAGGCGCTGATGGTGGCCTTCAGCGCCATGTCGCCGACCAATCTCAAGGCGGTCGACCAGGTGGTCAAGATCGTGCGCGAGCTCGACCGCTACGGCGGCGCCTTCGCCGCCGAATGGGCGCGGCCTGGGGCCTCGCGGCTCGATGCGCCTGCGGAAGAGGATGTCGCGTTCGCGAAGGCGTGGCTGGACAGCGCCGAACTTGCGGGGGAGGGAGACGACGATCGCCCGGAAAATCCCGCGCAAAGCCCTGAAATGATTGAATCCGCGCCCGAGAGACCCCTCGCCTCGCTTCAGCGGGGTGAGGGTCGGGATGAAGGGCTTGGGCGATTGGCCGCCGCACTTCCTCCCCCCTTGTGGGGGAGGATTGAGGTGGGGGGTCGCGCCAACTTCGGAGATTTGGAACCGTGGGGCATCCCCTATTGGAAAGGCGGCGCGACCCCCCATCCTGTCCTTCCCCCGCAAGGGGGGAAGGGACCCAAGTCACCGCCGGCCCGCCAGGAGATGTGCGCATCCCTTAGCGTGAACGGGGAGAAGGGACGCCCGGAAAATCTGGAGCAACACCTTGAAAACATGGATTCCGCGCCCGGAAACGCGGACGCCGCGGCGGACCGGAGCCCGCCTCAGGGCGCCCAGCTTTGCGGCGCTGCCGAACCTGACGACCGGCTGGTTTCTCCGAACGCCCCGGCCGGCGCCGATCCGGCGTCGTCGCAAGGCGCGACGGGGCGCGGCTGCGGCCCGGCCGAACCGTCCGCCTTCGGGCGATGCGATCGCCCGGAAAACCCTGCGCAACTCCCTGATATCATGGAATCCGCGCCCGAGACCGCCCGGCCCGCCCTAGCCGCCGTGCCGAACGACGTCGCGTTGATCCTGACCCCGGCCGGCTGGAAACCCATGCGCATGTTGCTGAACGGGGTGGCGGCCTGAGGACCTGACCGAGTTCAAAGAAGCGGTGGTTCTTCGGCTCGAGGCTGGGGAGCGGATAGCGGCGGTTGCGGACGAGCTGAAGATCAAGCGGAAGCCGGAACGTGTCAACGACAATGAGACGCCTGGGTTGGTAATTTAGGCTTGGACTTCAGGCTTGATTTGGGGCGGGTTGATCCAGACGGCGGTTGGCTTGTCGGGTGGCGAGGGGATGTTTTTTACGAAGCGGTTCGGGTTGGCGCGGAAGGCGTTTTCGAGGGTCTGCTTTCGGGCGTCGTAGACTCTGTCGGCCTGTCCGTAGATCGCGCGTTACGGCAAGCGAAAGGCGCGGCGCGACCCCCCTCCTTAATCCTCCCCCACAAGGGGGGAGGAGACTCCCGTCGCGCCTTCTCACACTGCTGTCCCCCAAAGATCGTAGGCGTCGGCCCGGTCGATCCGCACCGTCGCGAGATCGCCGGCGCGCAGCGGGCGGCGCGCAGCGATGTGGACGGTTCCGTCGATCTGCGGCGCGTCGCCCTTGGTCCGGCCCTTGGCGGCATGCGCGCCGCCCTCGTCGACGATGACCGTCATCCTCGCGCCGACCTTGCCCGCCAGCTTCTTGGCGCTGATCGCCTGGGCGCTGAGCATGAAGCGCTTGTGGCGCGCGGCTTTGACCTCAGGGGAAACCTGCTCGAGGCCGAGACCGTTCGCCTCCGCGCCTGCGACCGGCTCGTATTGGAAAGCGCCGACGCGGTCGAGCTTGGCTTCGTCCAGCCAGTCGAGCAGCACGCCAAAATCCTCCTCCGTCTCGCCGGGAAAGCCGACGATGAAGGTCGAGCGCAGCGTCAGGTCAGGGCAGATCGCGCGCCACGCCTTGATCCGCTCGATCGTCTTTTCCTGATTGCCGGGCCGGCGCATCGCCTTGAGCACGCGGGGGGAGGCGTGCTGGAAGGGGATGTCGAGATAGGGCAGCACCTTCCCCTCCGCCATCAGTTCGATCACCTCGTCCACATGCGGATAGGGATAGACGTAGTGCAGCCGCACCCAGGCGCCGAGCGAGCCGAGCTCGCGGGCGAGGTCGAGGAAGCGCGCCGACACCTCGCGGTCGCGCCATGGGCTCGACGCATATTTGAGGTCGCGGCCATAGGCGCTGGTGTCCTGCGAGATCACCAAGAGCTCCTTGACCCCCGCCTTCGTGAGCTTCTCCGCTTCGCGCAAAACCTCGCCGGCCGGGCGCGACACCAGGTCGCCGCGCAGCTTCGGGATGATGCAGAAGGTGCAGCGGTTGTGGCAGCCCTCGGCGATCTTCAGGTAGGCGTAGTGGCGCGGCGTCAACTTCACCCCTTGCTCGGGAATGAGGTCGACGAACGGGTCGTGCGGCGCGGGAGCGGCGGCATGCACCGCCTCCATCACGCTCTCGTAGGCCTGCGGTCCGGTGATCGCCGAGACGTTGGGGAAGGCGTCGCGGATCGCGTCGGGCTCGGCGCCCATGCAGCCGGTGACGATCACCCGGCCGTTCTCGGCCATCGCCGCGCCGATCGCGTGGAGCGATTCCGCCTTGGCGCTGTCGAGGAAGCCGCAGGTGTTGACGATCACGGCGTCGGCGCCGGCGTGGGTCTTGGAGAGCGCGTACCCCTCGGCGCGCAGTCGCGTCAGGATCCGCTCGCTGTCGACCAGCGCCTTCGGACAGCCGAGCGAGACGAAGGAAATGCGCGGCGCGGCGCGCGCCTCGCGGTCGGAAAGGTCGGTCATGGCGCCCGCTTGCCACGCGGCGGCGGCCGGAGCAAGGCGCGCATCCCCTTCCGGGCGCGGGATGGCGCTTCCCCGCGCGCCTTTCGAAAGGAGGGTTCGACCCATTCCTTCCCTGCCGGAGAACGTCCAAGCCGCTATCGTTTGCGACATCCTGCGATTGCCTGAGTTGCGGATGGCGGAAACGGACATTTGCACTCGATTGCCAAACTGCCTAACCGCAGCCTTGGCGTCGATTGCCGGCGCAGAAATCCCCCCCTGACTTTTTTTGCCGTTGAATGTTCTCAGCCGCCGATCCGCCAGAGAAATCGGGTGGGCGTCCTGGTTGAAATTCCTATTGTCGCTCCGCTGTACGGACAGAGGAGCTGACGTGGATCGAGACAAGGCCGCCCCCGCGATGGGCGCCAGGGAATGGACGATGCTCTTTGCGCTCTCTGCGCTATGGGGCGGGTCCTTTTTCTTTTTCAAAGTGCTCGTCGAGGTCTTGCCGCCCTTCACTGTGGTTCTCGGACGAGTTGGCTTTGCCGCGATCGGATTGAACCTTCTGCTCCTCATTCAGCGTAACGCCATGCCGAGGGATCCGCGCCTTTGGCGGGCCTTCCTCCTCATGGGGCTCCTCAACAACGTCGTGCCCTTCTCACTGATCGTTTTCGGCGAGATGCACATCTCGAGCGGCCTCGCCTCGATCCTGAATGCAACGACGCCGATCTTCACTGTGCTCGCCGCTCACGTTCTGACGTCAAACGAAAAGTTGAGCTGGTCGAAGTCGATCGGCGTCCTTTTCGGCTTCGTCGGCGTCGCGGTGCTGGTCGGCCCGAATTTGCTTCTTGGCGCGGGCAAAAACGATCTGATTGGCGAGACGGCCTGTTTGCTCGCCGCGGTCAGCTACGCTTTCGCCGGCATTTATGGACGCCGCTTCAAGGCGATTGCGCCGCTAAAGGTCGCGACCGGCCAAATCACCGCGAGCGCCGTCTTTCTTCTGCCAATCGTCACTCTGGTGGATAAGCCCTGGACGTTACCCGTTCCGGGCCTCCAAGTCTGGCTCGCGTTTGCGGGCATCGCGTTTCTGAGCACGGCGCTTGCTTACATCCTCTACTTTCGAATTTTAGCAACCGCCGGCGCAACGAACCTCTTGCTGGTCACCTTTCTCCTCCCTGCGAGCGCAATGGCGCTGGGTGTCGTCCTTCTCGGTGAGACCGTGACCCGGGAAGCCTTGACAGGCTTGGCGTTCATCGGCTTAGGGCTCGCCGCCATCGACGGCCGCCTGCCGCGGCGGCTTTACCGCTCTGTGCGGCAAAAATGCCGACCCGGCGCGACAGCCGACAAGCCCGTCCTGAAGACATCGGGCTGCGTCGCCAGCACGGCGGCAGCTCGAACTTCGTCTCGTTGAGAGTAGGCGGCGCGGGGCGCGGGGTCGCCCATTGCCCGCGCATAGGCCTAACCAGAAGGGGCTACCGCGTAGCGGGACCAGCGGTCGTCATCCCTCCGAACGCGCCGCCGACCACTTGGAATGGCGCAGCGACCACCGCTCCGGCCGCATTGAACGGCGCGGCGAATGCGGCGCCGATCGGACCGCCGGCGCTGGCGCCCGGGGCGTAACCTGGGCCGCCCGATCCGTAGAGGTACACCGGCGCGGTGTTGTAATACACGGGTGGGGCGCTGAAGAGCGCCGTCGCTCCGCCGAGCACGCCGCCGACAACGCCGCCGACGACGCCGCCGGCGCCGGTAAAGACGGCCTGCGCCGCCTGGCCGGTTCCGCTGACGACGTTGCCCACCGCCGCCCCCGGCCCCCAGCCGTAGTAGGGCGTCGGCGGTTGCGCCGCATGAACGACAATCTGACGACCCTCGTCATGATGGACGGAGTGGTGGTGATGCCGAGGGTGCGCATAGCCCTCTTGCGCTGAAGCCGGAGCGGCGACGGCCAGCGCCAGCGCGGCCATCCCGACCGTCGCCGTGGCGAGACGAAGGGTGCTGAATTGCATGAGACGATCTCCTTTGGCGGGGAAACATCGGCGTCACGACCGAGCCGGAGACAAAGGGTTGAGGCTCGCCGCCGGTCCGCCTTCTCTCTGATGTGTCAAATCTTACGCCAAATCAGGCGCTATCAAGGCGGCCCCGCAACAGACTTCTCGGTGGAATTGTCGTGATTCGGACATTTCTCTGTTTTCATTGGAAACCGAAATCGAGGGATGCTGGCCGTGGCGTCAGTCTGCAACTTCGCCGCCTCAACGGGCGCGAAGCCAGAGAAAGCCGTGTTTGGCTGAACCGTGGATTTCATAAGAGCTGTCCTTGAGTTGCGCCGGCATCCATGATCTGACCGACCCCATTCGACAGACACCCCCCATGCTGCAAATCGAACTCGATGATCTTTCGCGACCCACCGTCATCGCGCTTCTCGAGCAGCATTTGCGAAGCATGGTCGAGCTATCGCCACCGGATCAGGTCTTCGCCTTCGATGCGGGCAAGCTCAAAGCGCCCGACGTTTCGTTCTGGACGGCGTGGGACGGCGAACGGCTGTTGGGTTGCGCGGCCCTCAAGACGCTGTCGTCGACGCAAGGCGAGATCAAGTCCATGCGCACCCCGAGCGCGCTGCGCAGAACGGGCGCAGGTCGAGCGCTGTTGAATTACATTATCGATGTTGCTCTTTCTCGCGGATATCAGGCTTTGTACCTCGAGACCGGCCGCCACCCGGCATTTGCGCCAGCCCAGACGCTGTACGCCAGCGCAGGCTTCAAGCGTTGTGGCCCGTTCGGGGCCTACCGCGAAAATGGGAATAGCGTCTTCATGTCGCGAACGCTTTCGCAGCGCGCATCCTAAGCGGGCTTTTGTCGCCAACGGCAAAATCGGCGTGGATCACGCATCGGCGGCTTCCGGTCCTTGTGCTCGCTCGATCGTGGCGACGCGGTCAACGACCGCGTCTACAATGCGCGTTCAAAGCAAAGGGAGTTCGAGACCATGGCCTTTGAAGTCGATCTTTCAGGACGGCGCGCCCTCGTCACCGGCGGCTCGCGCGGCATCGGCCGGGCGATCGCGCTGGCGCTGTCCGAGTGCGGCGCGACCATCGCGGTCAATTTCCGCGCCCGCGCTGAGGAGGCCGACGCCGTCGTTGCGCGCATCGGCGCAGGCGGCGGCCGGGCGATCGCGGTGCGCGCCGACGTGTCCCTGGCGGCGGACGTCGCCAATCTCACCGAGCGCGTCGAGCGCGAGCTCGGCCCGATCGACATCCTGGTCAACAACGCGGGTGTGGCGCTTGCCGACGCCGGCGAAGCGACGTTCGATCGCACGATCGCGACGAATTTGAAGTCGGCCTACCTCTGCACCGAGGCCATTCTGCCCGGCATGCAGGCCCGCCGCTGGGGACGGATCGTCAACATCTCCTCGGTCGCGGCGCGCGGCGCCGGCGCCGTCGGCGTCGCCTACAACGCCTCCAAGGCCGGGCTCGAGGGGTTGACGCGCGGCTACGCGGCGCGCGTCGCCCGGGACGGCGTCACCGTCAACGCGATCGCGCCCGGCCCGACCGACACCGAGATGGGCGCCCCGCTGAAGGCGGCCGGCGTCGTGGCGCGGATTCCGTCAGGCCGCATGGGCGAAGCCGAAGACGTCGCCGAGGCGACGGTCCTCGTCATCCACAACGCCTTCATCACTGGCCAGACGATCGCGGTGAACGGCGGCCTGGCGTTCCTCTGAGACGCGGAGGGCGATGGGCGGCGGCGCAAAATGCTTCGCCGCGGCTGCCGTCGATGCGACGGCGCGCACGCCCGCCGCCGCCTTGCGGATAGTGGCGAAGGGCAAACGGGGTCAACGGCGCCTCGCCGGTTTGAGGATTGCCCCGGAAAGAATGGTCTCAGGCCTCTCTGTCCGGGCGGTTTATGGTCGTGCGAACTTGATGCGGACTTTGTGCTCGAGGCCAAAGAACGGGTCACCGCGCGCGCCGTTCGATTCCCTCACGCTCGGCGTCGAACGTGCGAGTAGTCATTCTCGCTCTCAGCAAGAGAGAGCTCATAGGCGGTCTGCAAATTAAGCCAGAAGCGCGGGTCGACGTCGAAATACCGCCCAAGCCGGATGGCCGTGTCCGCAGACACGTCGCGCCGCTGGCGAATGATGTCGCTGATCCGGTTTCCAGGAACTCCGACGGCTCGCCCAAGGGCGTTAGCCGAGAGGCCGAGCGGCCTCATATAGTCCTCGGCCAGGATCTCGCCGGGGTGTGTGCGCACGCGTGGCATGAAGATCCTCCTCAATGATAGTCCACGACTTCAACGCGATCGGGACCCGCCTCAGTCCAGACGAAGCACACGCGCCAGCGATCGTTGATGCGGATGCTGAGTTGACCGGCCCGATCACCCTTCAAGACTTCAAGGCGATTCCCTGGCGGCGACCTAAGCGTGTCCAGCGTCGGCGCCGCGTCCAGCATATCGAGCTTGCGCGCGAGAACCTTGGCGACGGCGCGCCAGTGGGCTGGACATTCGCCTTCCCGAAAGAATTCCTCCGTTTCAGCGCTGGCGAAACCGACGATCACGCGAGCTTATATACGATACGTATCGCATGTTGTCCAGCGCCAATCGGGTTCGCGACAATTGGGCGCGGTCTCCCGGGCGCTGTTCGCGCTGCTGACTTGACAACTCGGCAAGCCGATTGACGTTGACCGGCCCGCGGAGGCGATAGGAGCGACACCACCGTCCCGCGGCAACGCGTTGGCGGCGAAATCGTTTTCGATTTCGCACCGCCTACTTCGGAGAGAGTCGCGAGGATCTTTCGGCTGCCCATTCTGCATCGTGTCGTTGCAAGCGGTGGATGGCCTGTCAATCGAACGCGTCGCGAAGTGCGAGCACCACCCGCTTAGCGCTCGCCGTGCCGCTCTCGGCGGTCCTTACCGAGATCCCTCTGCACGACCCGCATCGCGAGATCATCAGCCGCTCCGAAAAAGGAATTTGAGCGCCTGTCACCGAAATCCAGAAATCCCGAAATCCGCGAAATCCGCACCGAAATCCGAAATCCACCGAAATCGCGAAATCGAGCTCTTCCTTCTTCACCTTGCCGGTCGCGATCATCGGCGGGGCGTCGACGATGCGGACTCTTAGCGCCTTGTCGACGACCGTGTTGTTCCGGCGCCGGATTAGATGTGCGGCGCCGCCCGTCCGAGGTCATTACACGCGTGGCTAACGTGAATACTGGCCGCGGCTTGCAACCTGCCCTCGCCGGGTCTTGCGCCCCGTTTTCGTCCGCCTGTTCTTTCCCTGATCCGACCGAATTTGCCCTGTTCGGCGCCTTTTTTGCCCTGCTAAGGCGCCTGTTCTGCGCCCCGATCGAGGCTGCAACCGGGTGGTTGCAAAGCCGGCAACGCCATGATATTACGGGATGTCCTGCAATGGAGCGCCGAGCGCGCGGCAAAAAAACTCCCTGCTATCAGGCGCCTGGATCGCCGGTCCCGGGCCGAGGACGCGGTGATTTGGGGGCCAATCAGCCGATGCAGCCCCGTCGCCTTCGCGTAATAGAGCAGGGCGATGGTTTTGGCGTCGGCGATCTCGCCGCGGCCGATCATCGCCAGCGCCTCGGCGAAAGGAACCTCGACGACCTCGATGTCCTCGTCGTCGTCGACGCCGCCGCCCTCGCCCTGGCGGCTCGTCCGATCATAAGCCGCGACGAAGCAGGCGATCTTTTCGGTCATGCCGCCTGGGCTCATGTAGGCGTCGAAGACGTGGCGTGGCGCACCGACCTGAAGCCCGGTCTCCTCGAGCGCCTCGCGCACCACGCAGACCTCGGGCGGGTCGCCGTCGAGCATGCCCGCGCAGGCCTCGACCGTCGCGAGCCGCCCGTCGCAGAGGAAGGCGCCGGCGCGAAACTGCTTGACCAGCGTGACTGTCGATCGGGCCGGGTCATAAAGCAGCACCGCCGCGGCCAGCCCGTGACGATAGACCTCGTGCGACAGGGTGCGGGTCGCGCCGTCGGCCTCGACGACTTCGATGTCCGTCCGGGTCAGGTCGAACCGGCCCCGGAAAAGGACCTTCTCTCCGGTCACGCGCGCAGATTTGGCCATGGACGCCCCCTAATAGCGGAATTGCTCGCGCAGAATCCGCTCGTCGAGCGAATGGCCCGGGTCGTGCAGCAGGATGAGCGACGTCGCCCGGTCCATCGACACCTCGACCCGGGTGACGCGGCGAATTTCGTAATGGTCGGCTGCGGCTGCGACCGGGCGCTTGTCGGCCTCGAGAACCTCGATCACCACCCGCGCGGCGTCGGGCAGCAGCGCGCCTCGCCAGCGGCGCGGGCGGAACGGCGACAGGGGCGTCAGCGCCATCAGGGGCGTCCCGAGCGGCAGGATCGGGCCGTTGGCCGACAGGTTGTAGGCGGTCGAGCCGGCTGGCGTCGCCACCAGCATGCCGTCGGCGATCAGTTCGTTGAGCCGCGTCGCCTTGTCGACCTCGATCCGAAGCTTGGCCGCCTGATAGGTCTGACGCAGCAGCGACACCTCGTTGATCGCCCGTGCGGTCGTCTCGATCCCCCGGACGTCGTGCGCCCGCATCAGCAAGGGATGGATGATCGACGGCAGCGCCGCCTCGAGCCGCTCCAGCAGGTTGTGCTCGGAATATTCGTTCATCAGGAAGCCGACCGAACCGCGGTTCATGCCGTAGATCGGTTTGGGGGCCTTCATCGTCCGATGCAGCGTCTGCAGCATCAAGCCGTCGCCGCCGAGGGCGACGATGATGTCCGCCTCCTCGGGCGCAACGCCGCCGTACAGGCCGATCAGGACGCTGCGGGCCTCCTCGGCCTCCCTCGACCCGGAGGACAGAAAGGCGATGTCCCGGATTCCCAAGGCGTTGTTGACGACGGACATGGCTCCGCTCTCCGCGCGCTTGCCACAGCCTGGTCCGCGCCAAGGATGGGCACTCTTAACCGAGTGGCGCGCGGCGCGGAAGGCGGTCGGCGCTGTTCGTTCGCCACGGAGCGGTCGCGACGCTCACGCCTTGCGGCGAGGGGGGCGTGGCGTCTACCCCGCGCGCTCGGGCGTTGGCAGGGTGATGAGGAACCGCGCGCCGCAATAGAAGTCCTCGGCCTTGGACGGCGCGAGTTCGATCGAGCCGCCGTTTCGGGTCACGAGATCGGCGGCGATCGATAGCCCGAGCCCGGCCCCCAAGACGCTCGTCGACTTGTGAAACGCCTCGAAGATCCGGTCCCTCTGGTCGGGGGGGAAGCCGGGACCTGTGTCGCTGATCTCGATCAGGGCCGTTCCATCGGTGCGGATCGCCGCAAAGCGGATCGCCTTCGGGCGCCCATCCGCGGATCCTTTGGCCATCAGCGCTTGCGCGGCGTTCCGATTGAGATTCTCGAACACGCGAAGAATATTGTCCGGATCCGCGTAGGTCTCGAACCGGGGAGGGATGTCGACGGCGTAGTCGATGGCCTCGCCGTGCTCGGCGCGAGCCGCTTCCACGACCTCCTGCACCATCTTGTTCAGATCGAACAGGCGACGCGCCGGCGGCTGCTCGCTCCCGGCGCCGTAGGTCAGGGTCGCCTGGCAGAACTGGATCGCGCGGTCGAGCGTGGCGACGAGCCTCGGCGCGAGGCGCTGGGCCTGCGGGTCGGGAATTGTCGCCAGGCGATCCGAGATGAGCTGCGCGGCGGAGAGAATGTTGCGCAAGTCGTGGTTGATCCGCGCGACCGCCATTCCCAGCTCGGCCATGCGCTTCCTCTGCGCCAGCTCGTGCGCAAGGGATTGCTGCATGGCGGCGAGCGCCTTTTCGGCCCGGCCGATCTCGTCCTGGCTTCCGCTCGGCTGGATAATCCGCGAAACGTCCTGGGGGCGTTCGCCAAAGGCGACAATATTGGTGGTCAGCTTATGGACGGGCCGCAGGACCAGGCGCCAAAGCGTCAGCCAGACCACGAGGGTGATCACGACGGCGATCGTGACCAGGATGCCGAACATCGCTCCTGCGATCTGCCGCAGGTGCTCCGAGAGCGGCTTCTGGTCGAGAATGAGCTCGAGAGGGGGGTCGACGGTCTTGACGCGGACCGTGCTCGAGCCTCCCGCCAAGAGCGTTCGATAGAGTTGCGGAAGCGAACACCTTAGGCCGGCGCCGCCGTGCGAAAGATCGACAGTGGCTTCAGGCGGCCGAGCTGAGGACGAAGCAATCTCGCGCCGACCGTAGGGCCCGAAAACAGCGATCGAACTCGACCCCCAGAGCGCTCAGGACCTTGCTGGCAAGCTCAGGCGGCAGCGGAACTCCCCCCGGATCAAAGGCGTCGAGCGCGGCGCGCACCGTTTCGATCTTGAGGTTCAGCCAGTTCTCCCGGGCTGCCTCGATCCGTGTGGTGAAGGCGACAGCGATCGAGACGATGACGGCGCTGACCGTCACAATGAGGATACGGCCGGTCAGTCCGACGCGCGGGCGGTTGCGGCTCCAGGTCTCTCGTTTCGAGCCAAGGTCGGCGAACGTCGTCGCTTCGATGGGCCCGTGTCGCGTCGGCAGATCCAGCATCCGATCCCCTTGGGCGCCAGGAACGGCAGGTGAATTGCCCTGCTCGCTTCCCAACATATGGGCGCCGACGCCAGCCGATCAAATCGGACGGCAATACCCGCCGGCTCCGCCCGCTCGGCCAGCGCGACCGACGCCAAACCATCACGCGGCGAGGGCGTCAATCCGAATTGAAAGCTCGCCAATGATATCTGTCCGGATGAGAAGGAAAAAGGGAGAGCCTTGATTTTGCCGCATCCAACCGACAGACGTGCCGATCCTGTCAGCCAATTGTGAGGTGTTGTGTGAAGAGGCATTTGGTATTGTGTGCGATCTGTGTTGGATTGACGAGCGCAGCGTCAGCTGCCGAATTAGGGAAGGCTTCTTATTATTATCGGTCACGCCACGATGGATTGATTGCGGCGCATCGGTCACTGCCGTTTGGAACGGAAGTGCGCGTGACCAACCTCGATAACGGACGCAGCGCTGTCGTGAAGATTGTCGATCGAGGGCCGTTCGTGCGAGGCCGGATTATCGACGTCTCCGCCTCCGCCGCGGTCGCGCTCGGCTTTCGCCAGGCGGGGCTCGCCCACGTGCGGGTGGAGAAGCTCTGACCGGCGGTGGTCCCGGCGCGCGCTCAGTTCCCGCCTTCCAGCAGCCGGCGGGCGATCACCTGCGCCTGAATCTCGGCCGCGCCCTCGAAGATGTTGAGGATGCGGGCGTCGCACAGCACGCGGGAGATCGGATATTCGAGCGCGAAGCCGTTGCCGCCGTGGATCTGCAGCGCGTTGTCCGCGGCGGCCCAGGCGACGCGCGCCGCGAGGAGCTTCGCCATGCCGGCTTCGAGGTCGCAACGCTTGCCCGCGTCCTTCGCCCGTCCGGCGAAATAGGTGATCTGGCGGGCGATGTGGATTTCGACCGCCATCATCGCCAGCTTGTCGGCGACGCGGGGGAAATGGATCAGCGTCTTGCCGAACTGCACCCGCTCCCTGGCGTAGCGCAGGCCAAGCTCGAACGCGCATTGGGCGACGCCGACGGCGCGCGCCGCCGTCTGGATGCGGGCGGATTCGAAGGTTTCCATGAGCTGCTTGAAGCCCTGGCCTTCGACCCCGCCGAGCAAGGCGTCGGCCGGCACGCGGAAGCCGTCGAAGGCGATCTCGTATTCCTTCATGCCGCGGTAGCCGAGCACCTCGATCTCGCCTCCCGACATCCCCTTGGCGGGGAACGGCTCGGCGTCGCTTCCGCGCGGCTTCTCGGCGAGCAGCATCGACAGGCCCTTGTAGCCCTTCTCCTGCGGATTGGTGCGCGCCAGCAGGGTCATCAGGTCGGCGCGAACGGGATGGGTGATCCAGGTCTTGGCGCCGTTGATCACATAATGATCGCCTTCCCGCGCCGCGCGGGTCTTCAGGCTCGCGAGGTCGGAGCCGGTGTTGGGCTCGGTGAAGACCGCGGTCGGCAGGACTTCGCCGCTGGCGATCCTGGGAAGGTATTTCTCCTTCTGGGCCTCGGTGCCCCCGACCATGATGAGTTCGGCGGCGATCTCGGACCGGGTGCCGAGCGAGCCAACCCCGATATAACCGCGCGACAGCTCTTCGGAGACGACGCACATGGCGACCTTTCCGAGCCCCATGCCGCCATAGACCTCGGGGATGGTGAGCCCGAACACGCCCATCTCGGAGAGGCCGGCGATAACTTCGAGCGGAATATAAGCGTTGGCGCGGTGCCAGTCCTGCGCATGGGGAACGACCTCGGCGTCGGCGAAACGTCGCATCTCGCCGCGGATCGCCTCAAAGGTCTCGTCGAGGCCGGGATCGCCGATCGCGCCTTCGGGCGCGTGCTTGATGAGATCGGCAAGCGCGGCGCGGTTGTCGGGCGTGTTGCCGGACCTGATCAGCGCGTCGACCACCGGCTCGTCGCGGAACGGTTCGATGTCGGACTCGCTCAGGCCAAAATCGCTGGGGCGGACGATCTCGCCCTGATTCATCGGGATGCCGCCAAAGATCTGGGCGAGGTATTCGCCAAGGCCGATGCGCGTCATCAGCTCCTCGGTCGGGCCGAGACGCCCCTCCTCGTGCATCCGGCGGGCGTAAGCGGCCAGCTCCTTGATCGCCTCGACGTACGTGGCGAGCCAGGCCAGTCCGTGTGCGGCGTGCTGCTCGGCCTCGATCTTGGCGGCGCTGAGCTTGCCATGTGCGCTGACCCGCTCGCGCACGGCGGTCACCGCGCATTCGAGCAGGCCCTCGGCGGTGAATTGGGCCTGGCGGGCGAGATCGTCGAGGGTCACGGGGCGTTGCTCCTCATACCAGATGGATCGCTGTTGCGGCGCAGCATGCGTCCGCGGCAGCGCTGTTGCAATGCGTCTTTTGGTCGTCAAGAGGGAACGGAACAGGCGGACGCACGCTGGCGTTCGGCATTGTGTCCGGCCACAATGGAACGGCGGATGCGGATCGGGCATTGTGCAGCCGGCGAGGGAAGGCTAGTGCGCAAGACGGCGTCGATCCTGTGGAGCGCGGCGGAGAAATTCGCCGCCGACGACGGCTGGGCGATCGCCAGCTACATCGGCCTGACGCTGCTCATGTCCCTCTTCCCGTTCCTCATCTTCGTCGCAGCCGTCGCCGGTTTCCTCGGCTCGGCGGAACTGGCGAAGGAGGCCGCCAAGCTCATCTTCACCGAATGGCCCGACGCCGTCGCCCGGCCGATCTCCCAGGAGGTGGAGAACGTTCTGACCGCGCCGCGGGGGGGCTGCTCACGCTCGGCGCGGTGCTGTCGTTCTATTTCGCCTCGAGCGCGATCGAGGCGCTCCGGGTCGGGCTCAATCGCGCCTACGGCCTGATCGAGAAAAGACCGTGGTGGCTGTTGAGGCTCCAGTCGCTCGTGCTCGTGCTGGTCGGCTCGCTGGCGCTGCTGGCGCTGGCTTTCCTGGTCGTGCTCGGGCCGCTGATTCTCGACGCGCTTTCGGCCTGGATCCCGTCGATCGCCGCGGCGTACAACTTTCTCAATTACGCGCGCCTCGGCACCGCCGGCTTCATGCTGGCGGTGTCGCTGTTCCTGGCCCACAGGATCCTGCCGGCGCACCGGCCGAGGTTCATCGAACTCGTCCCGGGCGTCATGCTGACCTTTTTCGCCAGCATCGTGTTCGGCGAGGCGTTCGGGGCCTATCTGAGCCAGTACGTCCGCAACTATATCTCGACCTACGCTGGCCTCGCCTCGGTAATGATCGCGCTCGTGTACCTCTATTGGGTGGCGCTGCTGTTCGTCTTCGGCGGCGAGCTCAACGCCGCGATCATGCGGGCCCGCGGCGACGGGTCGACTTGACAGGGGCGGAGGTTTCCGTCGCGCGATAGTCGGCGGCGAGGGCGACGACCAGTCTTGGCGCCTCGACGTCGGCTTCCCGGCGGACCACGGCATGGCGCAGGAGAACAACGCGAAGTCCGGCGGCGCCGGCGGCGAACTCGACGTAAGATGCGGAATGGGCGAAGCGCACCTCGCCAAGCAACCGGAAGCCTTCGCCGGCAAAAGTTTCGGCGGTGAAAAGGAAAAGGCCGCCGTCGGCGAGCGTGCGCCGGCAGGCTGCGAAAAGAGGGCCGAGCTCGCCGAAATAACAAAGCGTGTCGGCGGCGAGGATCAGGTCGAAGGCGCCGGACGGCGAATGGTCGAGCCGCTCGACCGCGTCGGCGGTCGCGAGTGCGTCGTAGACGTTGCGCGCTCGAGCTGTTGCGATCATCGCCGGCGCGAGGTCGACGCCCTCGAGGCGGTCGACCCGATCCCGGCCGCCGAGCCCAATGAGCCCCGTTCCGCAGCCGAGGTCGAGCGCGCGTGCGAAGCGACGGCCCGGCCCACGGCGTCGAGCGCCTCGATCAGGAGCGCGGGACCGCGATAGGCGAGCGCGCCGACGAGGTGGGCCTCGAAACGCGGCGCGTAATCGTCAAAAAGCCGCGTGACATAAGCGCGGGGCAGGGCGTCGGGCGCCTCCGCCCCGCCGATCAGCGCGAGCCGGGCCGCCGCCCCTAGCGCATCGGACGGATTGGCGGCGACGGTTATTCGGAAGGCGTCGGCGGCTTCCTGGCGCAGCCCCAGCCGCTCGCGCGCTTCGCCGAGCGCAAACAGCGCCGGCGCCCAGTCCGGGGCGCGCTCCAGCGCGTGCTCGAACAAATCCGCCGCCGCCGAAAAATCGCTGGCCGCAGCCGCGGCCCGGCCGCAGCCGTAGCGGCGGTCGGCGATCAAGTCGCCGCTGGCGAGGGAGGGCTTGGAGACGGTCATCGGCGAGCGGGGTGCTGGCGGGGAGGCTTGCGCACAATGCCCCATCGCGCCCGCGCCCGCCAATGGCATGGCCCTGCGGATAGTCTCTCAGTTTGAAATTCGCTAGGTTTGACGCACTTCAGCGCGCCCTAATGTCCAGTATGCTTTGCGCAATGCACGGAGACAATACGATGGCCATCTATCCCATTTTTGCTCAAGAGAACGGCGAGCGAATCGCGATCAATCCGGATCACGTCGTGAGCCTCCAGGAAGTAGCGCCGCAGCGTGTGTTTATTGCGCTGCGCGATGGCGCCGGCGTCACAGTCGCTTTGACGTTGGAGACTATTGTGGCGCGTCTAACCGGAGGTCGAGATTTGCGGTCGGAGTGAATCGTACTGAGACTAAATTGGGCGCGGTCGAGACGCGTCGCTATGGCGCCGCTCCTCGAGGCGCGAGGTAAGTGTCGCGCAGCCCACGGAAATCTTGTGGTCAGAACGAATAGCGTCGCTCCGTGAGATAGGTCGAGCCTGAGTACAGGGTCTGGCGTGGCGACCGTTAGCAAGCAGGACGCGGAGCACACCGGCGCCCGGCCGCGGCCGAATCATCGGCTGGGCGCGAACGCGCCCCTTTGCTTTCGCCACATTTTTTGAAAAGCTCGCGGAAAATCGGAGACCCTCCTTGCGACTTCTGGCCTTCATCGGCGCCCTCGCTATCCTCGTCGCCATCGCCGCGGCGGTCTTCTTTTTCGGCGGCTTTTGGAGCGTGGCCGAGACCCAGGACGACCCCGCAATCGTGAGCTGGGCGCTCGCCAGCGTCCGCGGCTCTTCGGTCGCCTGGCACGCTGACGCGGTCCCGCCCGCCAACCTTGCCGAGCCAGCGACCGTCCAGGCCGGCGCGCGCGCCTATGCCACGATCGGCTGCGTCAACTGCCACGGCGGCCCGGGCGTCAAATGGGCCAAGTTCTCGGAGGGTCTGAAGCCGGTCCCCGCCGATCTCGTCGCGATGGCGAAGGCGCGGACCCCAGCGGAGCTCTTCTGGGTGATCAAGAACGGCGTCAAATTCACCGGCATGCCAAGCTTCGGCCTGGCCGGCGCGTCGGACAAGGACATTTGGTCGATCGTCGCCTTCGTTCGCAAGCTGCCGACGGTCACCGAAGCCGACTACAAGACTTGGACCGCCGCGCCTTAGCCGAGGCTGCCGGACGGCTGCGGGTTTGGGCGGTAGCCATAGTTTGGCAGGGTTCCCGGCGATCGGGCGTTTGTCGTTCGCTTTAATCGAACCGCGGGATCGGGCCATTGTGGGGGGTCTTGCGGTCCGAGAGGTCGAAGGCGACTTCGTCGACAAAGCACCAGCCCCATCCTTCCGGGGGATCGTAGCCCTCGATGATCGGGTGGCCGGTCGCGTGAAAATGCTTGGTCGCGTGACGCCCGGGCGAATCGTCGCAGCAGCCGACATGGCCGCAGGCGCGGCAAAGTCTGAGGTGAACCCACGCCTGTCCGATCTTCAGGCAGTCTTCGCAGCCGAGCGCGCTCGGCGTCACGTCGACGATGGTCGAGAGGTGGGTGCAGGTTTTCGACATCGAGCGCTCCTTGTGGGATCAACGCCCGACGGGATGGGATCGGGCGGAATTCCGGTTGGCTTTCTGAGCCGGACCGCGGCCCGGATCCTCATCGCGGCCCGCCAAGCCGCTAGAGATGCGGGCCCGGGGCGTGGGCGAGGAAGCCGTGGATCGCCGCGACCACCGCCGCGCCTTCGCCGATCGCCCCGCCGACCCGCTTCACCGAGCCGGAGCGGACGTCGCCGACCGCGAACACCCCCGGCGCCGAGGATTGCAGCGGCGTCGGCGCGGCGCCCTGGCTGCACCGCGCGCCGGTGACGACAAAGCCGGCCTTGTCGACCTCGACGCCGCAACCGCCGAGCCATTCGGTCGCCGGATCCGCCCCGATGAACAGGAAGACGTTACGGATCGGCGCTTCGGTCTCCTTGCCGGTCTTGCGGTCGCGCCAGCGCACCGTCTCGAGGCCGCTGGCCGGCGACCCGTCGAGCGCGATGATTTCGGTCTCGGTCATGAGGTCGATGTTCGGCGTCGCAGCGATCCGGTCGATGAGGTATCGCGACATGCTCTCCGCTAGCCCGGAACTGCGCACCATCATACGCACCTTCTTGGCGTGTCCGGACAGGAAGACGGCGCCCTGGCCGGCCGAATTGCCGCCGCCGACCAAAATCACCTCCTCGCCGGCGCACAGGCGCGCCTCGATCGGCGAGGCCCAATACCAGACGCCGCGGCCCTCGAAACGACCGATCTCAGGGATCTCCGGGCGGCGATAGCGTGCGCCAGTGGCGATCACCAGCGCTCGGGCGCGCACGCAGGCCCCATCGTCGATTTCGACGGACAGCGCGCCGTCGGTCCGGGCGCAATCGAGCGACTTTGCGGCGGCGGGAATGACGATCTCGGCGCCGAATTTCTGCGCCTGGAGGAACGCGCGCGCGGCAAGCGCCTGTCCGGAGATTCCGGTCGGAAAGCCAAGGTAGTTTTCGATGCGCGCGCTGGCCCCCGCCTGCCCGCCGTAGGAACGGGCGTCGATCACCGCGACCGACAAGCCTTCGGAGGCGGCGTAGACCGCAGTCGCGAGCCCGGCCGGCCCGGCCCCAATCACGGCGACGTCGAACACGGTGTTGCTCGGGTTCGGCCTGGACATGCCAATCCGGCGCGCCAGCGCCTGCTCGGACGGATTGCCGAGCACCGAGCCGTCCGGACAAACCGCAAGCGGCAATCCGCCGGCGATGTCGGCGTAGCGAGCGAGAACTTCCTTGGCCGCCGGGTCCGTCGCCGGGTCGAGCGCGTGGAAGGGGAAGCCGTTGCGCGAGAGAAAATTCTGCAGCCGGTTGATGTCCGCCGACGCCGGCGGTCCGATCAGCGTAACGCCGACCGCCTCTTCCCGAAGCAACTGGACCCGGCGAAGGATCATCGCGCGCATGATCCGTTCGCCGAGCGCGGCGTCCGCAACCAGGAGCGCGCGCAGACCGCTCGGAGGCAGGAGCAGCGCTTCGACCTGGCCTTCAGCGACGCCGTCGACCAGCGAGGCGCGCCCGGACAGCTGGACCACCTCGCCGACGAACTGACCGGGCCCGTGATCGACGATCGGCGTTATGTGGCCGAACCCATTGCGCTCGAAAACCGCGACGTGACCGGAAAGGACGACATAGGCGCCGGGCGCCGCCTTGCCGACCTCGAGCAGCTTCTCGCCGTCCGCATAGAGGCGCGACTCGCCATAGCGCCCGATCCGCGCGATCTCCTCGGGCGTGAAGGTCGGAAACATTTCCTGAAAGCGAGGCTGAGACCCGGCATCGACCTGCATGCGGCTTGGCGCTCCTTGTCGAGAGGCAAGCCTAGCTCTATCCCGAAGGCGAGCCTAGTGACGCGCGCGCCGCTTTTCAGTAGGGGGCCGTCCCGCGTCGAAGGACGCCCGTCTCGCGGCGGGCTATGCGGGGCGAGGGGGATCTCCGCCGGTCGTCCTTGCAGACCCGGCGGCCGCCGCCTAGTCTGCCCGCGGGACACGGACGATGGGGTCGTTGTGAAGCTCGCTCTCGCTCTCGCGCTCGCCGTCGCGATGATCGCCGGCCAGGCCGAGGCGTCGATGCAATGGCGCTGGACCTGCAAGGGGGAGGGGTTCGGCGCCTCGGGCGCCTTCACCACCGGCGACACGCCGGACGCCGACGGCTACTACGCGATCACCGGCGTGACGGGCAAAGCCAACGGCGTCGCGATCACCGCGCTGCAGCAGGCCCGTACCGCCATTCCCGGCAATGAGGGCTGGCCGGTCGACAATCATGGTTCGGTCGAAGCCGCCCCAGTTGAGCCCCGGCGGCTTTGGATTCGCGCTCGCCGACGGATCCTACGCCAATCCCTTCTACGGCGCGCGGTTCGACCCGCCGGGTTTTCTCGCGGTCATCGCCAACCCGGCCAAGGGCCAATGGCGCGAGCCGAGGGTCGAATGCGAGGCTGTGCGCGCGCCCTAACGCGATGAGGCGGCAAAATGTAGCCGCGATCCATAGCCCGCCGGGAGACGGGCGTCCTGATGGACGCCCTTTCGATCGCGGCGACTCGGTCAACGACCGCGTCTACAGCGGGCCGATGCCGATCAGGCGCAAAAGCCCTGATCTAGCCTATACTTAAGACCTGGAAGTCAACCGCGCGGACGTTATGCCGCATGGCGGCCAGCGCTCTGGACATGTTACCCGAACCTCGATGTCAGCGGGCCCTATCACGAGGCCGAGCTGCGATACGCCGGAAACGACTTTCGTCATCGAGCGCGCACGCGGCCGCCGCGTCTCGGGAAGCCGGCCGTTCGTCTCGGCGTGGACGTCGATCATGAATAAGCAGCACGAAATCCTCTTTTCTCCGACCAGGATCGGAAAGCTGGAGATCAAGAATCGCTATGTGATGGAGCCGATCGGCCCCGGGGGCTTGTGCGACGCCGACGGTACGTACAACGCGCGCGGCGTCGAATATTACGTCGAGCGGGCGAAGGGCGGGGCCGGCCTGATCATGACCGGCGTCACCAAGGTCGAGAACGAGATCGAGAAGTGCGTTCTGCCCTCGATGCCGTGTCCGACGCTCAATCCGGGCGCCTTTGTCAGGACGGCAAAGGTCATGACCGAGCGCGTGCATGCCTATGACGCCCGCATGTTTCTGCAGCTTTCCGCCGGATTCGGGCGGGTCAGCGTGCCCGGCTTCGTCGAGGGAACGCCAGTCGGGCCGTCGCCGATTCCGCACCGCTGGATGCCCGGCGTCTCCTGCCGCGAGCTGACCCATGTCGAGGTCAAGACCTACGTCCGCAAGTTCGCCGATGCGGCGGAAATTGCACAGAAAGCCGGGTTCGACGGCGTCGAGATTCACGCCGTTCACGAGGGCTATCTGCTCGATCAGTTCGCCATCGCCATGTTCAACCAGCGGACGGACGAATACGGCGGCAGCCTGGAAAATCGGCTGCGCTTCGCTGCGGAGATCGTCCAGGCGATCAAGGCGCGCTGCGGCAAGGACTATCCCGTGTCGCTGCGCTATTCGATCAAGAGCTTCATCAAGGACTGGCTGAAGGGCGGCCTTCCGGGCGAAGTGTTCGAGGAAATGGGCCGCGACCTGCCCGAAGGGATCGAGGCCGCGAAGCTCCTCGAGCGGGCGGGCTACGACGCGTTCAACGGCGACGTCGGCTCCTACGACAGCTGGTACTGGAGCCACCCGCCGATGTACCAGGCCAAGGGCCTCTACCTGCCGTTCAACGCCATCCTCAAGGAAGCGGTCAGCGTTCCCGTCATCACCGCGGGCCGCATGGACGACCCGGACCGGGCGGCCGATGCGCTCCGCTCCGGCAAGACCGACATGATCGGCCTCGCCCGGCCGCTGCTCGCCGACCCGTATCTGCCGCAGAAGGTGAGGGCGGGAAGGACCGACCGCATCCGGCCGTGTCTGTCGTGCCAGGAGGGCTGCATGGGCCGCCTCGCCGCCTTCGGCCAGGTGTCCTGCGCGGTGAATCCGGCTTGCGGACGGGAGGCCGAATACGGGCTGACGCCGGCGCTCGAGCGCAAACACGTGATGGTGGTCGGCGGCGGCATCGCCGGCATGGAAGCCGCGCGCGTCGCGGCTCTCAGGGGACATGTCGTCGCGCTGTACGAGAAGTCGGACCGGCTCGGCGGCGTGGTGGTCCCCGGCGGCGTGCCGGACTTCAAGGAGGACGATCACGCGCTGATCCGCTGGTACGAGCGGGAGCTGCGCGAGCTCAAGGTGCCGCTGACCTTCAACACCGAAGTGACGGAGGACGTGATCACCCGCGCCAAGCCCGACGTCCTGATCGTGGCGACCGGCTCGAATGCCAAGATCCTGCCGCTCGCCAACGCCCCCCACGTCTATACCGCGGAAGAGGTGCTGAACGGCGACAAGCCGGCCGACGACGAGACGATCATCATCGGCGCCGGGCTGGTCGGCTGCGAGCTCGCGCTGTGGCTCACCGACAAGGGAAAGTCGACGACCATCGTCGAGGTCGCGCCCAAGATCCTCGCCCAGGCCGGCCCGCTCTGCCACGCCAATACGGCCATGCTGAAGGAGCTGATGGAGTTCAGGGCGATCCGGGTGATGACGTCGAGCACGGTCGAGCGTCGCGTCGACGGCGGCTTCATCGTCAAGACCGGCGGCAAGGAGACCTTGGTCAAGGCGGAGTCGGCGATCCTCGCCGTCGGCTACGATCCGGAGCGGCGGCTCTACGACGAGGTCCGCAACAAGGTCCCGGAAGCCTATCTCTTCGGCGACGCCCGCCGCGTGCAGAACATCATGTACGCAATCTGGGACGCCTACGAGGTGGCGCGGGCGTTGTAAGCGCGTTTCGATTGCGGCGGGCGACGAGCGGCGCCTGCCGTTTCGGCTCTCGAATCGTGATTTTTCAAGAGGTTGCAGCGCGATCCGGTTCCGCCCTCCGCCCGGTTTGGCGGGCGTCGGGAGGCGGTCCGGGACGTCGGCCCAAACCGCGATCGCGTCGGCCTCCGGCTCCGGCGCCTTGGCGCGCTGCCGCAAGGAAAGAGGCGACCCGCGCCATCCTGGCTCCCGAATCCAGACTTTTCAGAAGGTTGCCGCGCCCTTCGGTCCCCCTTTCGCCGTCCTCTTCTGCTAAGTCTGGAGGGCCGCAGCGCGCCTTGGCCCTTCGTATTCGCGTCGGCCTCCGCCTCCCTCTCCTCGCCGCGCCCCTCTTCCGCAAGCAGAAACGCGACCTGCGCCGTTTCGGCTCCCGAATCGAGAGTCTTCAGGACGTTGCGCCGCTTTTCGGTTCCGCCCTCCTTCTCCTGCGCAGACAGGTCGGCAAGGAGGCGGCAATCCGGGAGCAGGGCGGCGTCCGCCGCCTCCTCCTCGCCCCGATCCTCTTCGGCAAGGGGAGAACCGGCCGGCGCCGTTCCGGCTCCCGAAACGATATTTTTCAAGGGTTTGCACCGCTTTTCGGTTCCGCCCTACTCCGCCGACGCCACAGTGGCGGCCGAGCTCGCGCGCGATCCTGACCACCCGGTCGACCGTTGCGAGGGTCCTCGCCGACATCGCGCCGTAGGGCGTCCTGAGCGCCTGATACAGGCGGTTGACCTGCACGGCGATGAGCGTGTCGGCGGCCTCGAAGGCGCGGCAGGCTATGAGGGCGCTGGCGGACTTCAGCGCCCTAAGCTCGCTCACGGCCTCGCGCGCCGCGATCTCGGCCATCGACTGGCCGCCCGTTCAGGAAACCGATGACCCGCCGCTCGCGCTCGGCAGGCGAACGGTCGCGGCGGACAAGCGGTCGAGCGGGGCGGCGACGTTGGCGAGGCTGGACATGGGATCGGCTCTGTTTCCGTTATTCGGAATATAGTACGCCATGTTTTCAGATTTGGCAAGAAATTGCCGCCCGCTCTCATAGCGTTGGCTGCTGGCGCCGGCAGAAACCGCTCCTCCGCGTCATGGCCGGGCCTGTCCCGGGGACAGGCCCGGCCATGACGGCTTGTCAGGATCGCCGGCTGGGTCGCTTACGCTTGGTAAACCGATGCGGAACGCGATAGGAGCGTTGTCGCTTCTCCCGAGCGCAAGCGACGCTGCCGGGGCGCTCGGCGTCAAACCCGAGTGCCCGGAGCGTGGTGGCTCAGCGCGGCAGGAGGGGCCGCGGGCGGAAACTGATCGAACTCGATCCGATTCCGGCCCTCAAGCGTCGGTGGGCAGGCGTCATCTCCGCCCGCAGGGCCGTTCATCGGAGCCGGAAAAGCCCTCATGACGCGAGAGAGCAGCCATCTGGGCGCCTGATTTTTGCACCACGCCACCTTAAGTGGCCCCGGTTCATGTTTAGAAAATCTCGCATTCTGCAAACCGGCAACGGCAGCGAAGGGCGGACTCCAGCCCTCCAGCAGCGGTGGTCGCCCCGGGAACGGCGGGAGTCCGCCCGAAAGCACGCATTGATCGAGGTTCCAATAGACCGCGGGCCGCAGCGCGGGGTACTGCCCAATGTCATCAATTTGAAGAGGAACGGAACCGCAATCCGCTTCTGGCGTGGCGCGCGAGTGCAGACGCAGTATATGTGATCGTCCGCGAAGCAAGAGCTCTGGCAGAAGAGGATTACATGGCCTCGTCGAGCGGCTCTCCGTAGTACGACATGAAAATCATCGGTTCCTCGCTGTTCGGAGTGGGTAGCGTGGCTAAGCGGGCAGTCTGAGGTCGAGCTTGCCGGCGAGCAGATAGACCATTGCCTTGAGATTTCGCGTCGACCGGTAGCCGCGCGCTTTGGCCTTGGCGGCCTGGACCAGGCTGTTGATGCCCTCGATTAGCCCGTTGGCGATTTTGCTGTCGAACCAGCGTAGGATGCCGTCCCAGTGGCGCTTGACCGTGCGTGCGGCCTCGATCATCGGTTCGAGCCGGCAGTGGGTGGCCCAGAAGTACCACTTCTTGAGGAACGCGGTGGCCGTCTGGGTGGAGGGCTGTTCGTAGAGGTTCTGGAAGGCCAGCCGGATTTGATAGGCGCGCGCGGTCTTGAGATGATGGGTGGGCAGGCTGTCGAGGGTGGCCTTCTGCCGCTCCGACAAGTTGGCGGGATTGCGCAGCCAGATGTAACGTGTGCCGCGCAGCGCGCCTTGCGTCTTCTGTTCGGCTCGACGCACCTGATCGACAGCCTCATTGATGATCTTGACGGCGTGGAATTTGTCGAAGGTGATGGCGGCCTCGGGCAGGTTGTCGGCGACGCCCTTGATGAAGGCCGGGCTCATGTCGATGCAGACTTCGCCGATGGCCTCGGGCGCGCCGCGATGGGCTGTGAGGTCCTGGACGAACGCGGCGACCGTGGCGGCGTCGCGGCCTTCGGTGGCGAACAGCACTCGGGCTTGGTCGATATCGACGAACAGCGAGATATAGTCGTGACCGCGCCGCGCGGCGGTCTCGTCGATGGCGACCCGCGTGACGCTGGCGGCGTCGGCGCGCGCTCGCGCCTGATCGACGTAGTAATGGATCACGCGCCACAGTTTGGTGTCGTGCTCGCCGACGATCCTGGCGACGGCCTTGACCGGCATCGCCGGGACCATGGCCATCACCATCGCCTCGAACAGCAGGGTGAAGCCGCTGTCGGGTCGCGCCCACGGCACGGCGATCTTCTTGACGCCGCATTTCTCGCAGCGCACGCGCGGCACACGGGCGTTCAGATAAGCTTGGTGCTGGAAGAAATTGAGGTGTCGCCAGGTCATCCGCTCGGTGTCGTAGGCCGGGCAGTCCGCCGCGCCGCAGGTCGGGCAGGCGAAGCGGCTGCCTGGCCCGAAGTCGATCTCGACATCCAGGCGATGCGCCTCGGCGTCGAAGTGGGCGCCCACCACGGTCCATGGCGGCGGCAGGCCGAGCGCCTGCTGCATCAGCGTCGTATCGTTCATGCTTGCCTGTGCATCCTCTCTGTGGAGCCGTCCTGATCAAGACTGGCGCCGTGCTCGCCGCCGTCAAGGACGCTGCGCGCCGCGCAAGCGCGGTGGCCTTCGGCCATCCTTGACCGCGGCTGCGCGCGGACGCCTTGGGGTCGTCAGGCCGGGACGAAGAAACGGCCCTCTTCGGCCGAACCAAGAAACATCCCAGGTGGCGTGAGCCCTCTCCTCCGGCAAGGGTTAGGAGGCCTCAACCCATGCCAAACGGCGAGGAGGCAAATCATCTCAACCGTATCGACGAACTGCGGGTAAGTCACGCCGACCTCTGGCATATCGGTCGAGTCTGGCTGCCTCACTAAGCAATAGACGACCTTTATGTCAAGGTCTTCTGTGAAATAAACCTTGCGACCGTCGAACACATTGTTGGGGTTTCGCTGCATCTGATTGCAAGCGTCCATCAAGGCTTCGCGGCCCGCGTCGCTTTCGTCGCTCCCGGCCAGCGGCCTGACAGCGAAAGCCGCCTTCATATTGCGATCCTCGCCGCCGACGAAACAGTAGATGATTCTTTCCTCACGGTTCTCGCGGATCGAGACAATCGTTTGGTCCGACCAAATGCGTAGAGCGTTGTCCCGCATCTGCCCGCACGCATCGATCAACAAAGTGTCGGGGGCGCGCGGCGCTGCATTGGCAAGAGCAGCGCTAGAGCACAGCGCAGCGATGGCGACGAGTTTTCCGAGCATTTCTATCCTCCGTTGATCACCGGCGGCTCTGCGGATAGTTCGGCTTCGGACGCATGCCGAAAGGACCGAAATCGCCGAAGGCGCAAAAGACTAGCGAAGCGCTGTTAATGGCGAATGCCGCCGAGGTTGCAGACTTGTAATCCGCGTGTTGCCAGAGGTAATATTGTGCACTCTCTCGAAGGTGGAGAGCCCCATGCGGGGCGTTGAGGGCGACAGCGAAAGGGCGGCGCAGTCCCCGAAAGGCTGTCTTCGCTTTGGGGGCCTCGCGCTCGATCTCGATTCGTGCACGCTCACCCGCGAGTCGGGAGAGACGATCACCCTAACGCGCGGAGAGTTTGCTCTCCTCCGGGCCCTGGCCGGCCGGCCAGGTCGGGTGGTCAGCCGCGAGACGCTGCTCGGCGTGGTCTCCAACCGGAATCTCGAGCCCTTCGATCGCAGCGTGGATGCGTTGATCTGCCGGCTACGGCGCAAGATCGAGCCCGACCAGAAGGCGCCGCGCCTCATCGTTACAGTCCCGGGTGAAGGTTATCGTTTTGACGGACTGGCGAAGGCGTTCCAATGGGCCACACAACCCGACGACGCTCCGCCCTCCTTGGACAAAGGGGCGGGGGTGACATCGCCGCTTGAGGTCGGCGTCCCCGCGCAGCCGAAGCCGGCGAAACCGGCGGAGCCCGTAACATCCGCAGCACCCTCGTCGCAGAAGAGGCGTTTCGGGCTCGGGCCGCTCGCCGCCGCGCTCGCGGCGCTGCTTGTGATCGCGGGTGGTGTGTGGTGGTTCCTCAATGCGAGCCGGCCTACAAGCGTCGCCACGAAGCCGCCCGCCGAGGCCGCGCGTCTTTCCATCGTCGTCATGCCCTTCGCCAATCTTTCGGGGGATCCGGGGCAGGATTACCTGGTCGACGCCCTGACCGACGAACTGACCACCGCTCTCGCGCGCTTCCACAACAGCTTCGTCATTGCGCGCGACACGGCCATGACCTTCAAGGGCAAGTCGATGGACGCCAGGGCGATCGGCAAGGATCTGGGCGTGCGCTATGTTCTCGAAGGCTCGGTGCAGTCGAGCGGCGATCGGATGAGGTCAACGCCCAACTCATCGACGCCGACAGCGACGCTCACCTCTGGGCCGAACAATTCGACACGCCCCGCGCCGATCTTTTGCAGACACAGGACGCGATCGTCGCGCATTTGGCGAACGCACTCGGCTTTCAGTTCCTGCAGGCCTACGCCGCACGCGTCAAACGGACGCCCGCGGCCAATCGCGACGCCGAGGACTTGGCTCTCCAATGCGCCGCGGGCACGTGGAAGGCCGGAATGATCGGCAAGGAGGCGGACGCAGCCTACTCGCTCTGCGAACAGGCGCTCGCCATGGATCCCAACAATGTCCGCGCCCTGATGGTATTGGGGGTCAAGTTCCTCATGCCGGCGAGGCTTGGCCTTTCCGGCGACCCTAGAGGCGACCTCAAGCGGGCCGACGAATTCGAGTCCAAGGCGCTCGCCCTCGACCAAGACTACGCTGCGGCGCACCTCTTCAAGGGCACCATCCTTCGGTTCCAGGCGCGCATCGAGGAAGGCATCGCCGAACACGAGCGAGCGCTCGCCCTGGACCCGTCCAACGTGTACGCCGCCGCCGAGCTGGGCTACGACCACCACAGCCTCGGGGAATTCGACAAAAGTATTAACTATCTCGACAAGGCCATTCTGGCGAGCCCGTACGATCGATTGCTTATCTATTGGTACGGCATCAAGGCGTGGGACAATTTCGGGCTGAAGCGTTATGACCAGGCGATTGAACTGGCGCGCCGGTCAATCGCGATCAAGCCGAACTACAACCCGTATTCGCATGTGGCCCTTGTGGCGGCGCTCGCCTTGACCGATCGTGATGCGGAAGCGCGCGAGGCGCTGCAGCGCTATCTCGCGCTCCCCTCCACCGGGCCGCTCAGGACGATCGCGGCATGGACCGCGCACCAGATGTCCGTGGTCCCGCAACAGGGCGGAGATCCACGCTACCTCGAGTCGAATGAGCGGGTGTACGACGGCCTACGCAAAGCAGGGATGCCTGCGGAGTGAATGAAGGCGCGGGGCGGGAGCGGGCGCGAATGCCCACCGCTTGTCGACGGGCCGGTGCATCCCCGCTGGTGTCGTTCGCGAAGGGAGTGTGTCAGCAAGGAACGACCGCTCATGGCGCAACCGCAGGCTTTGCGCTGCTCGACCTTGAACGCCGCAAAAGGGTCGAAGGCGGGCGATCGGCGATCTCTCAAATACCGGCCAATTCTTGGCCTGAACTCATAGAGAGCGACGCGGCGCAGCTCATGCGATACGCCAAGGCGGAACGTCGGGCCGGATGACATCCGCGCCGTCAAGCCCGCTCAAGCGCAGCGTGTTTCCTCAAATCGCCGGCGCCGCTTGTCCCTCCGTCAGCCGAAGGCTGGCGGAGGGCGCGCGCTAGCAACGGCTGCCAATCGAAAAGCGCTCGTCAGTGGAGCAACGGCGCTCCATCGGGCTTCGCGCCGCAGAGCGACACTTCGAGGCCGAGTTCGGCGGCGAGCGCCGCCTTGGCCGCCATGGCGAGATCAGCGTCCGCGTCCGAGTTGGCGTAGGCGACCTGGATATGGTTCGCCTTGTGGCGGGCCATCAGCTGGTCGCGCGACACGCCGTGCAGGACGGCGTGCATGATCGGCCATTGCGGCGTGGTGTCGTTCCAGCGCCGCTCCGTCTCCGCCTTCGGCAGTTCGACGACATGGGCGCGGCCGATATCCATCTTGAGCCGGCCGAACTCGACGAAGACCCGCGACCATACGATCGGGCCGGGCTTGGCGATCCCGCGCACGGTGCCGCCGCCGAGGCGGAAATACATCGGCGGCTGGCGCAAGCTGTCGGTGCCCGCCCAGCCGCCGATGTGATGGGCCGGCGGCGCCGCGCCGGAGATCTCGAACACCCAGACATAATCCTTGGTCGACCCGCTGCGGTCGGGGCCGCCCCAGCGAATGTCGTGCAGGGTGGTCTCGACCGGCTGGCCGAGGGCGCGGTGGACGCGGTTGGTGAACAGGGCGTCGAGGCCCGCGCACTCGTCGACCTCGTTGAAGTGCACGATCGCCTGGCCTTCGCGGATAACGCGGCCGTCGGCCGTCTTCACCGGCGGACGGTCGTCGTTGTTGAGCATGCCCTCGGCGAGATCGGAGGCGGGCATCAGGTCCTTCATGCCCTGCTGATACTGGATGCCGATCATGTCGCAACCAAACGTATCGGCGATCCGGGCGGCGGCTATGTACATGCGGCACTGGTCGAGGACCTGGTCGATGGTGAGGTCGGTCGCCGGATCCTTGCCGAAGTGGAACGTCATGCCCCTGGCGACCAGCCAGTCGTAGACGGCGCGGGCCTCGGCCTCGGGCACCTCGCGCGAGGCGGCGTAGAGCGCCGCCTGCGACAGGCGCTCCTTGAACACGCCGATCGGGAACAGCAGTTCGTCGGGGATGATGGCGTTGTACATGCCCATGCAGCCCTCGTCGAAAATGCCCATGATCGCCCGGCGCCGGCGGAAGCCCGCCGCGACCTCGCGCGCCGCCGCCGCCGCTTTGGCGGGGACGCCGGCCGGGTCGAAGGCGTGCACATGCGAGAGGTCATGGGTGACGCGACCCTCGCTCAGCCACTGATTGAGCTTGGCCTTGAACGGTTCGTCGGCGAAGGTCTCGCTCCACAGGGTGGAGTAGGGGACGCCGGCCTTGGCCAGCGAGCCGTTGAGGTTCAGCATGCCGACGAGGCCCGGCCATTGGCCGGACCAGTTGGCGACCGTCAGGATCGGCGCGCGATGGCCGATGAGGCCCGGAAGAACGTGATTGGTGTACTGCCAGACCGCCTCGGCCACGATGATCGGCGTGCCCGAGTCGATCTTCGAAAAGATCTCGAGGCCTTCCTTCTGGCTGGCGATGAAGCCGTGCTTGCGGGCGGGGTCATAGGGGTGGGCGCGCTCGACGTCGACGTCGCAGGCCGCCAGCGCCTCGGCGACTTGCTTCTCCATCGCCTCCTGCGCGGGCCAGCAGGTTTCGTTGGCGCTCTGGCGCAAATCGCCGCTCGCCGCCATCAGGACTTTTTTGCGCGGAGCCATTTCGTGTTTCTCCCGTTGTCGCGTCGCCGTTCGGACGCCGGCGCGCTCGCCGATTCTGGCCCAGGCCGAAGCCGGCCCCGAAGCGCCCGCGGACCCCGCGGGTCCGTCGGACATTTCCGGCGTGCGCGCGATTGCATCAAACTGGCCCCGAAGGGTCAAGCTCGCCGGCCGGCTTTAGCGGCTTTGAGACGGCGCGAATTGACGCGGCGCAAATCAAGGGACGCTTTGGTCGCCGGTCGCTGCGCCTCGCGCGGCGCGCATCGGAGTCGTCCTCGAGTGGCGATCGCCGGGACGCCCGCACTTTCTCTGCCGTACGGCGCGCGCGACCGAAATCGCGCTTGTCCCGGCAGCGACCCCCAAAGGGTGATCTTGATGTGTGAGTTGAATGACCGTACATTTGGCCGCGAAGGATTCCCTGTCATGCGTCAGAACGTCAGCCGCACCGCCCGCATCGAGGCGCGCATTGCCCCCGCTGCGCTCGAACTCGTCAAACGCGCCGCGGAGCTCGAAGGGCGCAGCGTCAGCGACTTTGTCGTCTCCGCGGCGCAGGAGGCTGCGCGCCGCACCCTTGCGGACACGCACATGATCCGTCTCTCCCTGGAGGATCAGAGGGCGTTTGCCGATGCGATCCTCGACCCACCCGACCCGAACGACGCCATGCGCCGCGCCGCCGCCGCGCATCGCGTCCACGTAACGAACGCGGGGTGACGGTTCCGGTCAGCATCGAGGCTCTGGGACCGCGCCACGATCGAAAGGCCTTCGCCTGCGGGGCCGAACCGCTGGACCGGTACTTGAGCGGGCTCGCGCGCCAGGTTGCAAAGCGACGGGTGGCCAATTGCCTCGTCACGGTCGGGCAGGGCGGTGTGATCGCCGGCTACTAAACGTTCGCCGCGGCGAGCCTGCCTCTTGTGGAGCTTCCTCCCGAGATGGCGAAGCGTCTTCCACGCTATCCCCTCCTCCTGGCCGGTCTGATCGGACGGTTCGCGGTCGCAACCGCCCACAAAGGGCAGGGGCTCGGAGGCGCCATCGTCATGGACGCCGCCCTGCGCGCCGCTCGCGCGGACCCTGCAGTCTACGCCATCATCGTCGACGCCAAGGACGAAACGGCTGCCCAGTTCTACGCGCATCTCGGCTTTCGCCGTTTCGTGGGTCGTCCCGGGTCCCTCTTTATTCCGATCGCGACAATGCTTGGCGCTTTCGACGACCTGCGGTAGCGACAATATGACCGGGCGCGCCCCGCGCTTCGGCGCAAAAACGGTTGATTTTTTCAGCCGTCTCTGATTGATAGCGGCCCATGCGAACGCAGCCGACGACCCTGCACCTTATTCGCCCGGCGCTCTGAGAGCGTCGGGACGCGCTTCTTCGCTTCGAATTTCCATACTCAACGGGTCAGTCGCGGACGGCGTTTTCGCCGCGCCGCAGCTCAAGCTTCCAGGGTTCGTCATGACCGCCGCAGCTCATTCCAATATTCCTGCCAAAATCCCTGCCAAAATGCCGGTATCCAAATATCGCGCCTTCCAGCCGATCGTCCTGCCCGATCGCCAGTGGCCGTCACGCATCATCGACAAGGCGCCGATCTGGTGCTCGGTCGATCTGCGTGACGGCAACCAGGCGCTCATCGAGCCGATGGGCGTCGAGCGCAAGAACCGTATGTTCCGCCTGCTCGCCGAAATGGGCTTCAAGGAGATCGAGGTCGCCTTTCCCTCGGCCTCGCAGACCGACTTCGACTTCGTCCGCTCGATCATCGAGGGGGGTCTCATCCCCGAAGGCGTCGCGATCCAGGCGCTCACCCAGTGCCGGCCGGAGCTGATCGAGCGCACCTTCGAAGCGGTAAAGGGCGCCAAAGCCGTCATCGTCCACTTCTACAACTCGACCTCGACCTTGCAGCGCGAGGTCGTCTTCCGCACCGACATGAAGGGCGTGACCGAGATCGCGGTCGCCGCCGCAAGGCAGGTCAAGGCGCTCGCCGAGGCCTATCCGGAGACCGCCTTCCAGTTCGAATACTCGCCCGAGAGCTTTACCGGCACCGAGCTCGAGTTTGCGCTCGACATCTGCGAGGCGGTCAAGGACGTGATCCGTCCGACGCCCGAGAACAAGCTGATCCTCAACCTGCCGGCGACCGTCGAGATGGCGACGCCGAACACCTACGCCGACCAGTTCGAATGGTTTGGCCGCCGCATCTCCGATCGCGACAGCGTGCTCCTCTCGGTCCATCCGCACAACGACCGCGGCACGGCGGTGGCGGCGGCGGAGCTGGCGCTCATGGCCGGCGCCGACCGCGTAGAAGGCACCCTGTTCGGCAATGGCGAGCGCACCGGCAACGTCGACATCGTCACCATGGCGCTGAACCTGTTCACCCAGGGGGTCGACCCGGCGCTTGACCTGCACGACGTCAACCGGGTCAAGGAGATCGTCGAGCACTGCAACCAGTTGCCGGTGCACCAGCGTCACCCTTATGTCGGCGAGCTCGTCTACACGGCTTTCTCCGGCTCGCATCAGGACGCGATCAAGAAGGGCTTCGAGGCGCAGGCCAAGCGCAACGACCCGTTGTTCCTCGTGCCGTATCTGCCGATCGACCCGAAGGACGTCGGACGCGACTACGAGGCGGTGATCCGGATCAACAGCCAGTCCGGCAAGGGCGGCATGGCCTATATCCTCAAGGCCGATTACGGACTCGACCTGCCGCGCTCGCTGCAGGTCGAATTCTCCAAGATCGCCCAGGAATTGATGGACGCCGAGGGCAAGGAGCTGACCTCGCCCGAGCTGTGGGCGCTGTTCCGCCAATCCTTCCTGCTCGACGATGCGCCGATCACGCTCATCAAGCAGCAGACGGTCCCGACGAGCCCCGATAACCGCGAGCTCGTCGCCACGCTGAGAAAGGCCGACGGAGCGACCTTCACCATCGAGGGCGAGGGCAACGGCCCGATCGACGCCTTCGTCGACGCGCTGAAAAAGGCGTTCGGAGTCGAGTTCTCGTTTATCGACTATTCGGAGCATGCGGTCGGCCGCGGCGCCAACGCCACCGCCGCGAGCTATGTCGAGATCCACGACGGAGACGATCTTGGGCTGCACGGCGTCGGCATGGACCCGAACATCGTCATGGCCTCGCTCAAGGCGACGCTGAACGCCGTCCTGAGGCTGATGCGGCGCGAGGGGAAGATTTAACCGACGGACATCGTGTCGGATCGGTGGGGCGGCGTTCTTTACGCCCCACCGGTCGCCGAGATGCCCCTTACATGCAGATCGCGACACCGGCCCGGGCAAATCCAGCGGCTCAACGCAGAGAATTCGGTCGGGCCTCGGACGCCTCAGGGCGATCACAGCTTTGCGAGCCAATGGAGGCGCGGGAACCGAGCGCTGCGTTTCGCGTTGATCGGGCAATTGGTCCTGCGGTGTGAACCGCGGACCGAGACCTCCGGCGGACCCTGAAGACGGGACGCCCCGGAGCCCGTTAACGGAGAGATGCCATGAGAACCGCACTGATCGCGTCCATTTCCGCCGCTTCGCTCTGCGCGCTGGCGTCGGCCGCCTCGGCCCAGACGTATTACTACGGAACGCCGCAGACAATCCCGTCGAACACGGGCACGCCCGCGTACAGCTACGAGAGCCACGTCCAGCGGCAGCCGGCCTTTAACGGAAGTTGCGACATCATTTCCGGCAACCGCGTCTGCAGCGGCGCGCCCGCGGGGTACGCCCCCAGCGGATACGCCCCGGCCTACGGCCCGATCGGGGCGATCGTCGCTGCGCCGTTCGAAATCGTCGCAGCGCCGTTTGGCGGGTTCGGCGGAGGGGCAGGCACGCCGATGCTGGCAGGCGGCATGACGAACCCCGCGGCGACAGGCACGGAGGTTTCCAGCTACGAAAGCCATGTCCCGCCGCAGCCGGGCGCGGTCGGCTACTGCGATCTCATCTCCGGCAACCGCATTTGCATGCCGTAAGGCTTCTCACAGAGACGCCAGCGGGACCCGGCGCGTCGAGCGGGGCGGCTTCGGCCGTCCCGTTTGCGCCTTGTCCGGCCTAAATGATCGCGCCCGCCGTCACCGACCGCGGTTACAGGACCACCACTTTCGTGCCCTTGGCTACCCTCCCGTAGAGATCGATGACGTCGGCGTTGAGCATGCGGATGCAGCCCGACGACACGGCGTGTCCGATCGATTTGGGCTCGTTGGTGCCGTGGATGCGAAACAACGTGTCCTTGTTGTCCTGGAAGAGATAGAGCGCGCGCGCGCCCAGCGGATTGTCGAGCCCGCCGTCGAGATGGGGCGGCAATTCGGGGCTGCGCTCCAACATTTCCGGGGGCGGCGTCCAGCCGGGCCAGTAGGCTTTGCGGCCAATTTCCGCCACGCCCTTCCAGGCGAAGCCCTGTCGGCCTACGCCAATCCCGTATTCCATCGCCTGCCCATCGCCAAGCGACAGATAGAGCTTGCGCAATCGGGTGTTGATCGTCAGCGTGCCAGGAGATTCGCCGGTGGGGTCGCGGACGACATGGCGGGTGGTCCTGCCAAAGTCGACGTCGCCGTCGAGATCGACCGGGGTCGAATAGGCGGGGTCGGCGTCGGGCGGCAGCGCGACGGTTTGCACCCCGGACGGCAGCTGAACAGGCTGCGCCCCTGGCAGCGGCTGAATGTGAGGCGCGGCGGTTGGGGGCTGGCCGAAAGGCCACCACGTCTGCGCCAAGGCCGGGCCGGGGCTCGGCGCCGTGAGCATGAGAGCGCCGGCTGCGACCAGCGCTGTGCGCCGGGTAAACAAGATGAGCGCCGCGCGCTGTGGGGACATGACGAGCTTCCGCTTCGTTGGCCGATCGAGGACGAGGATCTGGACATCGAAAAGGATTGCGGCGAATTGACGAAGGCCAAAGCCGTTTCGGCCGCGGGCGCCCCGGAGCGGTTGCCGAGGCGCTGCAAAAATCAGAAAGGATCGCGTTCATGCCCCTCCATCCCGCACTCCAGTCAGACCGCGTCGCGGTGATCACCGGCGCGGCGAGCGGCGTCGGCCTGGCCGCCGCGGAAGCTTTCGTCCGCCTCGGCATGAAAGTCGTGCTGGCCGACGCGAACGCGGCCGCGCTCGAGAGCGCCGAGGCGCACATCGCGGACGCGGCCGGCGACAAAAGCCTCGTGCGCGCTTGCGTCGTCGACGTCGGTAAACTCGAGGACGTCGAGCGGCTGCGGGACTTCGCCTACGAGGGCTTCGGAGAGGTCGCCGTCCTGATGAACAACGCCGGAATCGGCGGCGGGGGCGGCGTTTTCGGCGACCTTGCCAAATGGCGCCGGCTCGTCGAGGTCAACCTGTGGGGCGTGGTCCAAGGCATGAACGTCTTCGCTCCGGCAATGATCAAGCACGGAACGCCGGGAGCGATTGTCAACACCGGATCCAAGCAGGGCATCACCTGCCCGCCGGGAGATACGGCCTACAACGTCTCGAAGGCCGGCGTGAAGGTCGCAACCGAGGCGCTCGCTCACGAGTTGCGCAACATCGAGGGCTGCAAGGTCACTGCGCATCTTCTGATCCCCGGCTTCACCTTCACCGGGATGACGCGGCCGGGCGGCGGCGACAAGCCAGCTGGGGCGTGGACCTCGGGGCAGGTCGCCAATTTCCTGATCGAGCGGATGTCGGCCGGCGATTTCTATATCCTCTGTCCGGACAACGAGGTGACCCGCGAGGACGACGCGAAGCGCATCCTGTGGGCGGCGGGCGACATCGTCGAGAACCGGCCGCCGCTGTCGCGCTGGCATCCCGACTACAAAGCCGCCTTCGCCGAGTACGCCAAATCGGCCATGCGCGGCTGACAAGTCATTCGACGATCGGCAGCGTGAGGGTGAAGGTCGAGCCTTCCCCGGGCCGTGAGTGGGCGGTCAGCGTCCAGCCGTAGCGGTCAGCGATCGACTTGCAGATGGCGAGCCCAATGCCCGAGCCGTCGTAGGCGTTCGGGGTATGTAGGCGCTTGAACGGCTCGAAAATCTGGGCCGCGAAGGTTTCGTCGAAGCCGATCCCGTCGTCCGCTATGGAGAGCTGGATCCGGTCCCGGCCGACCCGCTCGGTCCGGAGCACAATCAACGGCGATGTGTCGCATTTGCGAAACTTGATCGCGTTTGCCACGATGTTCTGGATGAGACGGCCAAGCTGCGCGCGGTCGGCCGGTACGACAACCGGCTCGACGGCGACCTCGACCGCTGCGCCGGCCTCCTCGATCGCCACGGAAAGGTCAGCAAGGACGCCTGCGATCTCGTCGCCGAGGTCGAGACGCTCGGTCCGGGTTTCGGCGGCGCCGACGCGGGAGAAGGCCAGCAGGTTCTCGACCATGCGCCGCGCGCGGACGGCCGATGCGGAGACGACGGCGGTCGCGCGCGCGAGGGTTATCTGGTCGGACTTCCGGACCGCTTCCTCGATGAGGCCGGCGTAGGCCGCGATCTTGCGCAACGGTTCCTGAAGGTCGTGCGAGGCAACGTAGGCGAATTGCGCCAGGCGCTCGTTTGCGAGTTCGAGATCGGCGGCGTGCCGAGTGAGTTCCAGTTCGGCCCTTCGACGCGCCGTAATGTCGACAACGGTTGCAAGCACCATGGTCCCGCCGGCCGAATCGATCGGCGTGAGTCCGATCTCCACCGGGAACTCCGCGCCGTCCTTCCGCGTTGCGTGCAAGTTGCGGCCGCCGCCCATCGGGCGTTTGCTCGGTTGGGCGAAGAAACCTTGTCTCAATCCGGCGTGCGCCGCGCGCAGCCCTAGGGGAACGAGCCTGTCAATGGACTGCCCGATCAATTCGTGGATTGCATATCCGAACATCCGTGCGGTTTCCGCGCTGGCGAACTCGATGATGCCGCTCGCGTCGACCATGATCATCGCCGCAGGCGACGCATCGACCGCGAGCCGGAAACGATCATCGGTGAAGTTGTGATCTGGCATGCTTGTCGCTTAAGTTGTGGGTTCGGGGACGCCCCTGGTTCTCGCGGGCCTGGAAGTTTGAGCTCAACTCATGCATGTCGCAACGTCCTCCCCGACACCCTGCCGAAGTCCTGCTGATCGAGGACGATCCCGACGATGTCTACCTGTTCGAGCGCGCCCTCGACCATGTGAAGGTGAGGGATGGGCGGGACGTCGTTCTCGATCGCGCCGGCGACGGTCTAGAGGGCAGCTACCGGGTCGCGATCGACGACCTGACGAGCCGGCTGCCCGACGTGGTGGTGCTCGATCTGAACATGCCGCGGCTCGACGGCATGAAGTTCCTGCACGCGCTGAGGGCGACCTTCGGCGTACGGGATCTGCCGGTCGTCGTCCTGACCACCTCGGCCGCAAAGCCGATCCACGACGAGGCGATGAGCGCGGGCGCCGACAAGGTGTTCGTCAAGCCGGACCACGCCGACGGGTTGCTGGAGATCGCGGCAGAGATCATCGACCGTGGCCTCGCTTTTCAGCAGTTGCGCGTCTGAGCGGCGCTGAAAAGGGGTGGCCGCGCTGCTGACGGGAATGGGAACTGAAGATTCGCCTCGGATCGGCTTTGTTTCTTAACCTTGCCTGAATCGCCAGATATCAAACGCCATTCCGCGCAGACTTGCGCGGTTGCAGACAAGATCTGACACCTGTCGGCTTCTCGAGCAGAGGGGAAACGCCGGCTTGCGCAGTGCACCGAGCGCCTCCGTGACGCTTCGCGCAAGACGAGGAGTGTTGGTCGTGTCCCATGCCTTCCACCTCACTTCGCGCGGGGAACTGCGCCGCGACGCGCGGGTCGTTGGGCTCCTGTTTGCGAGCACGACCAGCATAATCGGTTCGGGCTGGCTGTTCCGCGCGTTTCACGCGGCGAAGATCGCCGGCCCGCTCAGCATCTGGAGCTGGGTCGTCGGCGGCTTCATCATCATGCTCATCGCGCTCTGTTTCGCCGAGCTCGCGGCGCTCTTCCCGAAGAGCGGCGCGCTCGTACACATGAGCCACGCGAGCCACGGGGAGGGACTTGGCCGCATTCTGGGCCTGGATGCTGTTCCTCGCCTATGTCGCCGTCCCGGCCGTCGAAGCGGAGGCGGTCGTGACCTACGCCAACAACTACCTTCCTGCTTCCTTCAGCCGCACACCTCCGGCCTCCTGACGATTGCCGGATTCTTCGCCTGCGCCGTGTTGCTGTTGATCTTCGCCTGGCTCAACCTGCTCGCCGTGCGCATGCTGCTGACCGTCAACTCCACCGTCACCTGGTGGAAGATTGCGGTGCCGGTGCTGACACTCATCGTCCTCATTCTGGCGAGCTCGCACTGGAACGTCTGGGCCGCCGATCCGAAGAGCTACAAGTTCTCCGGCATCTTCACCGCCCTGCCGGCCGCGGGGATCGTATTCAGCTATCTCGGCTTCCGCACCGCCATCGACCTCGGCGGCGAAAGCGCGAATCCCGGTCGCGACATTCCCCTTGCGGTCGTCGGCTCAGTTCTGATTTCGGGCGTCATCTACGTCCTGCTTCAGGTCGCGTTCCTGATGGCGCTGAGGCCTGAGGATCTTCGCGCTTCGTTCGGCGCTTCCGGCGGAGGAAACGGCGGAGATGATGGCGAAGATGGGGCCGACCCTCTGACGTGCGGCGCCTTCGACGTCAACCCTCGGCGCCGCCGGCGAGCCGTGCCGCCAAGTCCTCGATCCGCGCGCCAAGCCCGTCCAGCGTCGCGGCGATCGCCTCCGCGCGGGTCGCGTCGGCCTCGGCGTGTTCTCGCTCGACCCCGGCCGCCTGGCGCGCCTCAGCCAGCTGATCGGCGAAAGTCAGCGCCGCCATGACGACGAGCCGCTGGTCGCCGATCTCGCCGAAGGAGCCGCGCAATTCGTTGATCTTTTCGTCGACCATGCCGGCGAGTTGCTCAAGCCGCGTCTCTTCGCCCTCGTTGCAGGCGAGGCGGTATTTGCGGTTATCGATCGTCACCGAAACTTGCGCCATCGCGCGATTCTTTCTCCCAAGGGGCTTTCGGGTTAGCCCGCCGGCGGATCCAGGCGCTCAATCACGCGCGCGATCGTCTGGGCCGCGCAGACGAGCCGGGCGCCGGCCTCAGCGCTGGCGGAATCGAGGGCCCTCGAGCGGTCGAGCGCGGCGTCGAGTTCGACAGCCAGACGCGAACGGTCATCCTGCATCAGAGCGAACTCCTCCTCGGCGTTGGCGCGCGCCTCGTCGTGGCGCATCCGTCGCTCAGCCGCTCTTTCGAGCAGACCGACGGCCGCTGCGAGCCGGGTCAAGGACCGGTCGAGATTGTCCAAGGAGGTTTCGCTTCCATCCATTGCGACATTTTGTTTACGCGATACTTGAACGAGTCGCAACGCGGCCGGTTTGCGGTCGGCCCGCTGAGGGGCTAGTGATCGTCGCCGGAACGGGAGCGCCTCTTCCAGGGGCGCAAAATCACGCAAGAAAGGCATGAGGAGAGCCACGATGGCGACGACCCCGACACACGATTCCATGGCCAATGCGATCCGCTTCCTCGCGGTGGATGCGGTGGAGAAAGCCAAGAGCGGCCATCCCGGCCTGCCGATGGGCGCGGCCGACGTCGCGACCGTGCTTTTCCGCGACGTCCTCAAGTTCGACGCCGCCGATCCGCACTGGCCGGACCGCGACCGGTTTGTGCTTTCGGCTGGTCACGGCTCGATGCTGCTCTACGCGCTTCTCTTTCTGACCGGAACCGGCGGCGACAAGGGTCTGACGATCGACGATCTCAAGGCTTTCCGCCAGGTCGGGTCCAAGACGCCCGGGCATCCCGAGTATGGTCACGCGCCGGGCGTGGAAACGACGACCGGTCCGCTCGGGCAGGGGATCTCGACTGCGGTCGGCATGGCCCTCGCCGAGCGGATGATGGCCTCGCACTTCCCGTCCGTCGTCGATCATCACACTTATGTGCTCGCCTCGGACGGCGATCTCATGGAAGGCGTTAGCCACGAGGCTATCGCCATCGCCGGCCACTACAGGCTTTCAAAGCTCATCGTGTTTTGGGACAACAACGACGTTTCAATCGACGGCAAGGTTTCCGTCCTCAACGACAATGTCGATCAAGTTGCGCGCTTTCAGGCAGCCGGCTGGAACGCGAGCCACGTCGACGGACGGGACACCGCCGCGATCTTGAGTGCGGTGCGCGCCGCGCAGACCTCCGATAAGCCCACGATGATTGCCTGCAAGACGACGATCGGCTTCGGCCTTCCGACCAAGGAGGGGACGAACAAAGCGCACGGCGAGGCGGCCGGCGCGGCCGAGATCGCGGGCGCGCGGAAGAACCTGAGCTGGTCGTACGATCCGTTCGTGATTCCGGAGGACGTGCTAGCGGCGTGGCGGGACGTGGGCGCACGAGGCGCGCCCCAGCGAGAGGCCTGGTTGAAGAGGCTCGCGGAGCTCGAACTCGACGCGACGGAACGAGTTCGAGCGGCGGATGCGCGGCGAATTGCCCAAGGACCTCGACAGCGTTATTGACGCCTATAAGCGTCAGCTCGCGGAGCAGGCGCCGGAGATCGCCACGCGCAAGGCAGGCGAGGCGGCGCTCAACGTCCTTGCGCCGGCCGTGCCGGAACTCGTGACGGGTTCCGCGGATCTCACGCCCTCCAACAACACCAAAGTCGCCGCGACCAAGGAAATCAGCCCCAACGACTTCACGGGCCGCTACATTCACTGGGGCATCCGCGAACACGGGATGTCGGCGGCATGCAACGGGATCTCCGTGCACGGCGGGTTTATTCCATCGGGCTCCTCGTTCCTGTGTTTCACCGATTACGCCAGGCCAGCGCTCCGCATCGCCGCGCTGATGAAGATCCGCGTCGTGCATGTCTTCACTCACGACTCGATCGGTCTCGGCGAGGACGGCCCGACTCACCAGCCGGTCGAGCATCTTGCGTCGCTTCGGGCGATGCCAAACATGTACATGTGGCGCCCGGCCGACAGCGTCGAGACGGTTGAGTGCTGGCAAGCGGCGCTCAAGCACGAGCATTCGCCTTCGATCCTCGCCCTCACCCGTCAGAACCTGCCGGCGCTGCGCAAGGCTCATGTCGCGGACAATCTCTGCGCCCGCGGCGCCTACGAGATCGCTCCCGCCGAGGGTGAAGCGGCCGTTTCGATCTTCGCCTCAGGCTCAGAGGTGTCGCTCGCGGTCGCCGCCCAGCAGATCCTCAAGGGCAAGGGGATTGCGGCGCGCGTGGTCTCGGTTCCCTGCATGGACGCCTTCTTCGAGCAGCCGGAGGACTATCGGAAGTCCGTGATCGGCAACGCCAAGGTCAAGGTCGGGGTCGAAGCGGCGGTTCGGTTCGGTTGGGACGCAATCATTGGCGACGGCCCATTCATCGGCATGACCGGGTTCGGTGAAAGCGGGCCCTATAAGGCTGTCTACCAGTACTTCCACATCACGCCGGAAGCGGTGGCGGACGCCGCCGCGGCGCGCCTCAAATCGTGAAGTCTCAGTCCGAAGGCGAATTGTCGCATTCACCTCTGATCCTGTAGACTTTAGATCAATGAAGGCGCATGTAGCGCGCGATTAAATCAAGCGGTCGTATCAATGAGCGGGTCCCCCCGCGAACCGCGAGCAACGGGCGGGGACTAAGGAGAACTATCGATGGTCACGAAGGTAGCAATTAACGGCTTTGGACGCATCGGGCGCCTAGTGCTGCGCGCGCTTATCGAGTCCGGCCGCAAGGACATCGAGGTCGTCTCGATCAACGACCTTGGGCCGGTGGACACCAACGCGCATCTACTGCGTTTCGACAGCGTGCACGGGCGGTTCCCGCACGAAGTCGCGGTCGAGGGCGATACGATCCACGTCGGCGGCCACAAGATCAAGTGCACGGCGATCAAGAACCCTGCCGAACTTCCACACAAGGCTCTTGGGGTCGACATTGCATTCGAGTGCACCGGCATCTTCACCTCGCGCGAGAAGGCTGCAATCCACCTCGCGGCGGGCGCCAAGCGCGTGCTGGTCTCGGCCCCCTCGGACGGCGCCGACCTCACCGTGGTCTACGGCGTCAATCACGACAAGATCACCAAGGAGCATCTCGTCCTGTCGAACGCCTCGTGCACGACGAACTGCCTCGCCCCAGTCGCCAAGGTGCTCAACGACGCCATCGGCATCGAACACGGCTTCATGACGACGATCCATTCCTACACGGGCGACCAGCCGACGCTCGACACCCTGCACAAGGATCTCTATCGCGCCCGCGCTGCGGCGCTCTCGATGATCCCGACCACGACCGGCGCCGCCAAGGCCGTCGGACTCGTGCTTCCGGAACTCAAGGGCAAGCTGGACGGCTCGGCGATTCGCGTCACCACGCCGAACGTGTCGGTGGTCGATCTCAAGTTCGTCGCCAAGCGCGCGACCACCAAGGAAGAGATCAACGAAGCGATCAAGAAGGCCGCCGACGCCGGGCCGCTCAAGGGCATCCTCGGCTACACCGACAAGCCCAACGTCTCGATCGACTTCAACCACGACGCCCGTTCGTCGATCTTCCACATGGACCAGACCAAGGTGATCGACGGCACCTTCGTGCGCATCCTGTCCTGGTACGACAACGAGTGGGGCTTCTCGAACCGTATGGCCGACACCGCGGTCGCGCTGGCCAAGCACATCTGAGCGACTTCGAGCCGCTTCAAAAGCGACGGGCCGCCGCCGGGCTCATCCCGGCGGCCGTCCGGCACGAGCAAAACACCCGACCGCATTTGGATTCGAAGGGTTGCGACCATGAGCAAACCGTTTCGCACGCTCGACGACGCTGACGTCGCCGGAAAGCGCGTCCTTCTCAGAGTCGACCTCAACGTTCCGACCGAGAACGGCAAGGTGACCGACACGACGCGCATCGAGCGCGTCGCCTCGACCATCACCGAGATCGCCGACAAGGGCGGCAAGGTCATCCTGCTGGCCCATTTCGGCCGCCCCAAGGGCGGACCGGACGAAAAGAACTCGCTGCGGCCCGTCGCCGACGCCGTGGCCGCGGTCACCGGGCGAAAGGTCGGCTTCGCGACCGACTGCCTCGGAGACGTCGCCGCCGCCGCCATCGCCAAGATGAAGAACGGCGACATCCTGCTGCTCGAGAACACCCGCTTCTACAAGGGCGAGGAAAAGAACGACCCGGCCATGGTCGAGGAACTCGCCAAACTGGGGGACCTCTACGTCAACGACGCCTTTTCCGCCGCCCATCGCGCCCACGCCTCGACCGAGGGCGTCGCCCACAAGCTGCCGGCCTTCGCCGGGCGCGCCATGCAGGCCGAGCTCGAGGCGCTGACGATCGCGCTGGGCAATCCGGAGCGCCCGGTCGCCGCCATCGTCGGCGGGGCGAAGGTCTCGAGCAAGCTCGAACTGCTCGGCAACCTGATCAAGAAGGTCGACCTCCTGATCATCGGCGGCGGCATGGCCAACACCTTCCTGTTCGCCGCCGGCAAGGCGGTCGGCAAGTCGCTGTGCGAAAAGGACATGGCCGACACCGCGCGCACGATCATGGCGGACGCGGACAAGGCCGGCTGCCGCATCATCCTCCCGGTCGACGCGGTGGTCGCCAAGGAGTTCAAGGCGCACGCGCAGGCGCGGGTCGTCGACGTCGATCGCGTCGAAGACGACGAGATGATCCTCGACATCGGACCGAGGTCGGTCGTGATGATCGAGGAGGCGCTCGGCAAGGTGAAGACGCTGGTGTGGAACGGCCCGTTCGGCGCCTTCGAGACGCCGCCGTTCGAGGCGGCGACCTTCGGCATCGCCAGGACGGTCGGCTTCCTCACCCGCGACGGCAAGCTCAAGGCGATAGCGGGCGGCGGCGACACGGTCGCGGCGCTCAATACGGCCGGCGTCGCCGGTCAGTTCACCTATGTCTCCGCGGCTGGCGGAGCATTCCTGGAATGGATGGAAGGCAAGGCGCTTCCGGGCGTCGAGGCGCTCCGAGCGAAATAAACCAAAGGCCAAGGAAGAAAACATGTCCGTCATTACACTGCGGCAGCTGCTGGATCATGCCGCCGAGAACGACTACGGCGTCCCGGCGTTCAACATCAACAACATGGAGCAGGCGCTGGCGATCGGCGCAGCGGCGAGCGAACTCGAAGCCCCGGTGATCATCCAGGCGTCGCGCGGCGCGCGCTCCTACGCCAACGACATCATGCTGCGCCACATGATGGAAGCGCTGACGGAGATGTATCCTGCGGTTCCGATCTGCGTGCATCTCGACCACGGCAACGGCCCGGCGACCTGCGTCACCGCCATGCAGGCCGGTTTCACCTCGGTGATGATGGACGGTTCGCTGAAGTCCGACGGCAAGACCCCGGCCGACTGGACCTACAACGTCGGCGTGACCAAGCAGGTCGCGGACATGGCCCACCTCGGCGGCGTGTCGGTCGAAGGCGAACTCGGCGTGCTCGGCTCGCTCGAGACCGGCACCGGGGACAAAGAAGACGGCCACGGCGCCGAGGGCAAGCTCAGCCACGACCAGTTGCTGACCAACCCCGACGAAGCGGTGAAATTCGTGCGCGAGACCAAGGTCGACGCGCTCGCCATCGCCATGGGCACCTCGCACGGCGCCTACAAGTTCTCGCGCAAGCCCACCGGCGACATCCTGGCGATGACCGTCATCGAGCAGATCCACAAGAAGCTGCCGAACACGCATCTCGTCATGCACGGCTCGTCCTCGGTCCCGCAGGACCTGCAGGACATCATCAACAAGTTCGGCGGCAAGATGCCGCAGACCTACGGGGTGCCGATCGAGGAGATCCAGCGCGGCATCAAGAACGGCGTGCGCAAGATCAACATCGACACCGACAACCGCATGGCGATCACCGGCCAGATCCGCAAGGTGTTCCAGGAGCACCCGGAAGAGTTCGATCCGCGCAAGTACCTGAAGCCCGCGCAGGACGCGATGATCAAGGTCTGCAAGGCGCGCTTTGAGGAATTCAACACCGCGGGCCAGGCGTCGAAGATCAAGAAGATCCTCCCGCTGCCCGAGATGGCCAAGCGCTACGCCAGCGGCGAACTCGATCCGAAGTTCGGCTGAGCGTCTGCAAACTCCCCTCCCTCAGGCGGTCCCATGAGATCGCCAGGGCAGGGGATTGGCGTTCCGGCGCGGTTTGCGCCTGGCTGTCACCGGGGCGCTCTCAGCCCGTTCTCATTGCCCATAGCCAGTCGGGCGTCCGACAGGACGCCCTATGGCGCGGCGCGAGACGGGCCGCGCCGGCCGGGTCATCGACCCGGCCCTACCAGTGGGGGCTCCTCCGGCGCGAGACATTTGGATTTCCTCAGGTCTCCGCGGCCTTGCATCGTAGCTCCGCGAATTCTCCGGGTTTTGCCCGGTTGGATTTGTTTGGAATTCCTTGGATTCTCTCGTCCGAAATGAGCCTTTTCAATGGGTTACACGCGACCCCGGGCCAATTTTATTTTTCGGGGGGCCCTTTCCCCCGGAAGGCGTCGCAAAGCCCGGCCGTTGTCCGATTCGAAGGTCGACCACGCTGACCCTGCTCGCCGGGCGGAAGAGGCTGGGCAAGTCGAGGATCGTGGCAGTCGACATCGCAAGGGTCCGATCGGGCATTGCGACCAAACTAACACCGTCTTCGTCTTTTGGCAATAGATTGTCGACTGGCCGCGCTTTTTGCGAAATTTCGGCGGGCGCAGTCGCGGTAGACGGCGCCTCAACCGAAACGCAATTTGCTCGAAGGCGGCCGCGAGAGCGGCCGTTTTTTGACGGCGGCGCGATCGTGTTTGCCCTCTTCGCCTTTTATGTGTATGATTTCGCCCTGTGATACACATAAAGGCCGGCCCGATGCGCACGAATATCGAAATTGACGACGCCTTGATTGCGCGCGCCATGCGCGTGAGCGGGCTTTCCACCAAGCGAGCGGCGGTGGAGGAAGGTTTGCGACTGTTGGTCCGCGTCCGCGAGCAGGCCGAGGCGCTGAACGCGCTCAAGGGATTGGGCTGGGAAGGCGACCTCGACGCGATGCGCCGAGGATGGCGGCCGGAGCGGTCGTGATCCTTGTCGACAGTTCGGTCTGGATCGTCCAGTTGCGAGGCTCGCGATCGGCGGCGACGGCGAAACTCGAAGCCGCGGTCGGTCGCGAAACGATCCTGGTCGGCGATCTCATCCTGCTCGAGGTGCTTCAGGGCGCGCGCGACGAGGCGCACGCCGGCGAGATCGAGCGCTGGTTGCGCCGCTTCGAGATTGTGTCGCTTCTCGACGCCCATCTTGCTTCGCGCGCGGCTCGGAACTATCGGACATTGAGAGCCATTGGCGTAACGATACGGAAGACCGCAGACATCATCATCGGCACGTTCTGCATCGAAAGACGCTGCGCCTTGTTGCACGACGACCGCGATTTCGCGCCGATGGAAACCCATCTCGGCCTTGTCTCGGCGTGACGGCGAACGTTATCTCGCCCGCACGGCGAGCGTTTGCGTCGCCTGACCGATGACGCCTTCCTCGTCGTAGAGCGCCGACTCGGCAAGGCCGCAGCCGTTGCCGCCGAACAGGCTGCGCGCCTCGAGACAGATCCATGTCCCGACCGGACGGCGGAAGAGGTTGATGGTCAGGTCGCAGTTGACGAACACGTAGGCGGCGAAGTCGAGCGAGGCGCTGATGCCGTTGCCGGAGTTGGCGGCGACCGCGACGCGCTGATAGGGGCTCGGCTCCTCGCCCCTGACAAGCGGATGGACGAGGCGGAACCACACGGCGCTCGGACCCTTGAACGCCTGTCCCTCGGCCACCCGGTTCTCCACGAGATCGGCGTAGCCGAATTCGTGGCCGGTGAAGCGCATTTTGAACGGCGCGCTCTCGTTCCATGGCTTTGGCGCGTGCGGCGGCGGGTGACCGGGCGTTCCCTCGGGCACCGGCAGGGCGTCTTCGCGCTGCATCAGGGCGGTGAAGCGGGCAATGTCCTTGTCGCGGGCGATCAGCCGCCCGGAATAATGGCCGGCGTTGCGGCCGAGATAGTCCTGCGACACCTCGATCCGGCATTCGCCGATCGGCGTCGGGCGCAAGAGGTTGACCGTCAGCCGGCCGAGGTGGGTCAAGCCCTCGGCCGCGGCTTCGCGCTCGACCGCGCGGCAGATCAGCGCCGACGGCGGCCCGGCGTGCTGATGGTCCGGGTGCCACGGCCCGCGGGTAAGCGGGCTCGCCAGGAACGCGCCCTCGGCGGTTTCGACATAGGCGGCGTCCAAGGGCGGCCTCCACAAAGTCCCTGCGCGAATGGGCGCCCGGCGGATGGCGGATCGCCGCCGAGCGATCGTTTAGACTGGAACCATCATGCCTTAGAGTCAAAACTCAATCGGTGTGGACGGCGATGACCGCGTTGGGCGGAGAGCGGGTCTACAAGGGTCGGCAACGCAACGCCCGCAATCGACGTAGAGCGGTCGTGGAGACCGCGGCCTTGGACGCCGCCCCAATGGGCGCGGATTGCGGTCCTTCCCGGCAAGCAAATTGGCAAATTGCATCGGGCGCGCCTGGGGCCGCGACGCTGGGCTCGTGCGCGTGCGGCCGGTCATCAACCGCGCGCCGCGCTTCGCCGATCTTCTCGACACGGGCGCGGACGACCGCGCCTTCGCGCCGCCGCGGCGGAGCGCGTTGATCGGTCGGCGACGACGCATTTCTGGACGCGATCAACCACCGCCTCAACCGCGTCGTCACCCCCCGCAAGCGGGGACGCAAGCCCAAGGGCGATGTCGCGGGTGCCGAGGCAAAAGGGTAAAGACGGGCGTGTCATCGTAAGACGAGACTTTGTTTTGATTGGCCGCAGTCACAGGGTGTCTGGAGCTTCGCCCGGTTTGGATCGCTTCGATCTTGAGCAGGCAGACCGATGGCGACGGCCGCGAGGATGCCGACACGCGGTCGAGTTCGAGGAGTAATTGGTGAGCGCCCTTAAACACGATCTCGCTCTTAAGCGGCTACGCAAACTGCTCTCAATCGCACAGGACGAGCAGTTCTTCCTACTTATTTGGGCGATCGACGCAATTCAATCAGAAAACGAGAGCGAGAAGACCCGCGCGATTATGACGTATCCTCAAGAAGCCGTTAAAACTGACTTTCGGTCACGTTTTTTCGTTCATAAGTGGAAAATGGAGACACTGCTTAATGAGATTTTGTAACAGCTAAACAGCCGCTCCGGACAAAAAAGAGAGGTCGCTATCTAAATTGCAAAACGTTCGACGGGGCAGTCGGCTGCCTAGCGGCCCTAGGTAAGTTAGAGAACGCTGATGATGCGATTGCATTGAAGCGGGTCGATGTATTTAGCGAAGTCCATCGTATCGGCCAAAAGCAATTTGAATGGCAACGTGGATTTCTACAGCCATGCGCAGCTTTATAGAGCGATCTTCCTTTTTGGACATGACCTTAGCGCTGCGTATTTCGAGAGAAGTTACGGGCTAACCATCCAACAATTTTCTCACTTTGGATTTGTCCTATATGCCGTCCTTGTCGACGCGCCAAAACTACAGAGCAGCGCAGAATTTGACAATGTCGGCATATGTAATGCAATCAGGGACGCGGGATTGAGAAGGCTGTGCGCAAGTATTGGCGAGATTTGTGCGGAGGCCGCTCGCCTTCGACAGCGTCCATCGGTCCACGTGCACATATCTTATCAACCCAGCATATTGCGCAGTTTTCCCTGTGTCGCGTTCGGTGATCGGGCGGAGCGCATTTGTGCGCCCCTGCCAGCTCTCATCTTGTGGCGCACCACTGCTGGATTGTACTACGCGTCATCAAAGGGGGGGCCGAGGTTCGCAACGAAATTGGCGCCCGTTTTGAAGAATATGCACTGGAATTACTCCGAGCAATGTTGCCATCGTACTCCGTGTTACGTAGCTACAAATATCAACATCGAGGCAATAAAGTAGAAACTCCTGATATATTCATAGGAAAAAACGACGAGGTGATTTTTGCTATCGAGTGCAAATCAAAGAAAATGACGTTCGAAGCGAAATTCGCCGAGTTCCCTATCGAGGAGGAGAGCGGATACCAGGAAATCATCAAAGGCGTTTACCAAATATGGCGCTTCTTTTCTCACCACCGCCGGAGCCTCATTCAAGGTGAGATCGTAAGGCCTGACGCGATCGGCATAGTCCTTACCCTCGACCCGTGGCTCCAAATGTCGCTACCACTGCGGCAGAGCGTTATAGCGGCGGCGAACGCACGAGCAGATCAATCCGCCCCGGAGATTACCGACGAGGATCGCAGGCCCGTGGTCTTCTGCTCTATCGACGATTTGGAAGGCGTCCTTAGAGTTGCATCAGAAGTCCAAATTTGTTGGGGCGGTGCAAGCTGCGGTGCGGGATGAATATAACGGTTGGACCCTCACCAATGTGCATAGGGCTATTTCTGATGAGAGACTTGATCGGCCCTATCCCTTCGCAGAGCGGTTGGAGGAAATTCTGCCGTGGTGGAAGTTGTTGCGGGCGCAAACGATGACCAGCAATTTTGTCTGACCGCATCGGACTGGAGATTTTTTCGACCGCTGGCAAGCCGAATTTGCTAGACTCTGAAAAGTTCTTCTCCTCGAACTTCCCCCACCCAGAGAGGGTATAACGTGCCGACCTTCATGAGTGAAGCGACCTTCGCGCAGCTTTCGGACGCCCAGCAACGACTGGCGCAGGACATGCCGAACAGGCCGGATTTGCATGGCCTACAGCCGTCTAACGTGTTCGTACCGTGGGCCGGTTCGAGCCTCTCAGCGCAGAGAGGAATATACTATCTCGGGAATTGCTGTTGACGCTGAGGCTCCCAGGGAGGACCGAACATTTCAGGGGGAATTGACGTCTACCGAGGACTTCTGTGGCCACGGCAGGCACAAACGAGAGCACACTCCATTCTGGCGGTTTCTTGATCGGCTGACTCGTCCCCTTCTCGGGGGTGCCTATCACGAGACGCTTGATCGCTGGGGCTGGTCGAACCTGTTGAAAATTGCAGGCAGCGAGGGCTCGCCGGGTCGTTGGCCAGCCATGCTGGCCGAGTATCAACTCGAGGCATGCATCTCATCTCTGCGCGAAGAGTTCGCCCACGTACGGCAAAGTCTTGTCTTCATCGCCTCCTTCGAAGAGTACGGAATCCTAACGACATATCCTTCCTAGTGAAGAGCATTGGAACAAAGAGTTCGATGCAACCAGCGGCTTGTGGTGGATTGATGACCCGCCAACCGGAAATTTGTACGTTCACAGTTATCATCCGAGTTATCTGCAACGGCAGAGGCTCTTTGAGATGGCCGTTGCGGACTCCGTCGAACTTGCCCGGCGCGTCCTACCGCCATTCGTCGAACATGTGGAAAGCCAGCCAACTTAGAGAGACTCCCTAATCGCACATAGCGTATCGCACGCGATGTTGTCCTATGGCCCCCGCAGTCCGCATCGTCGCGCCCGGCCTGCCGCATCACGTGACATGAGCGCGGCAATCGCGCCGAGACAATAGTCTTCGAACCGGAAGTACTATCGTCTCTAATAAGGACTGGCTGGCGGAATTGCGCCGCTTCGGGCGTCGCCTGCTTTGGCAGCCTCCAAGGCCGCGCGGGCACGGCCTCTATTCTCCGGCCCAATGCCCGCTCAGGGTCGAAATTGGTTTTCACCCTGGGGCCCGGTTGCGATCGAGTTCGTTTTTTCCATTGCCGGGCGCGCAGACCTCGCGAGCCTCGCCGGTGTCACGCAGGGCCGCGTGGCCCGACGCCTCACCCGGCCAGGATGCGCTCGAGGTCCGCCACTCCATTCGCAACGCCGTCCTCCGCGCGCATCGCTTCGCCGAGCGCCTTGGCGCGGGCGCGCGCCTGGGTCGATGCGGCGAAGTCGAGGGCGCGAGCGAACGCCTCAGCGGTTGGCCGCCGGCTGTCGACGGCGGCCGGCGCGACGCCGGCGAGGCGCAGGCGCTCGGCCCAAAAGAACTGGTCGCCGGCGAACGGCGTGACAATGGACGGCGCGCCCGCGCGCGCGGGCGCGTGCGACGTGCCCGAGCCGCCGTGATGGATCACCGCCGCGGTTCGCGGAAACAGCCAGTCGTGCGGCGTTTCGCCGATGGCGAACACGTTGTCGGGAAGCGCTTTCGGGATCGAAGCCGCTCCAGCCGGCATGGAAGAGCGCGCGCCGGCCAGCCAGCGCCGCAATCAGCGCATCCATGAGCCGAGGCTTGTCGAAGCCGGTCATGCTGCCGAAGCCAATATAGATCGGGGCATCTCCGGCGGCGAGGAAGTTTGCCAGCGCTGGCGGGGGCGTCCAGTCGGAGCGCCGCGCCAGCCATTGCCCGCTGAGATGCACGTTGGCCGGCCAGTCGGGCGGGGCGGGCAGCAGGCCGACTTGCTCGACCGGATCGTGGCGGGGCCGCTCGTCGCGCTCGCCGACAGCGCGGAAGAGCCGGGGAAAACGGACGACGAGGCGTCGCAATAGACCGCGTCCTCTGGCAAACTTGGTTGACCGATTCGTGCGAGACGAGAAAGAGCCGCCCCGATGACGCGCCACGGCCAACTGGACCTTTTCGGCGACAGCGAGCCCGAGCTTCCGGACGTCGAGCGCGCGGCCACGGTCTATCGCGCCGATCCGGACGAGGTGCGCGCCGAACTGCTCAGCGTGCTCGCCAAGGTCCGCGCGGCTGAGAGCTTTCCGTGGGACGCGCGCCGCACCCTCTACTGGCGCACCGTCTTCCCGCAAATGACGAACTGGCTGCCGGACGACGAGGCGGCGCAATTGCGCTTTGAATTCGAAACCGAAGTGCGGCGCCTGGAAGCGGCCTGACGCGCTTCGCCTTCCCGCGCTCCTTCGCCGATGTCATAGGGGTTGCGCGCGATCTGGTGGGCAATCGGCTCGCGCCTGCAGGACAACCCATTCGCCTCGCCTTCGCGGTACGCCCGCTTCTTGCCGTCTTTCATCGAGACGAATTTGAACTGCGGCGCCGGGTCGAAACCGGTCCAACTGATTGGGTTTCCACCCTAGGCCCGGTTGGGATCGAGTCCGTTTTCTCCATTGCCGCGCGCTCAGGCCTCGTGCGTCGATTGCCGGAATCGCCTGTGGCCGCTTGGTCGTCGCCTCACCCGGCGACGATGCGCTCCAGGGCCGCCATCCCATTCGCGACGCCGTCCTCCGCGCGCATCGCCTCGCCGAGCGCCTCAACCCGGGCGCGCGCCTGGGCCGAGGCGGCGAAGTCGAGGGCGCGGGCGAACGCCTCGGCGGTTGGCCGCCGGCCATCGACGGCGGCCGGCGCGACGCCGGCGAGGCGCAGGCGTTCGGCCCAGAAGAACTGGTCGCCGGCGAACGGGGTCACGATGGACGGCGCGCCCGCGCGCGCGGCGGAGTGCGATGTGCCCGAGCCGCCGTGATGGATCACCGCCGCGGTTCGCGGAAACAGCCAGTCGTGCGGCGTGTCGCCGATGGCGAACACGTTGCCGGGAAGCGCCTTCGGATCGAAGCCGCTCCAGCCGGCATGGAAGAGGGCGCGCCGGCCGGCCAGCGCCGCAACGAGCGCGTCCATCAACCGTCGCTTGTCGAAGCCGGTCATGCTGCCGAAGCCGATGAAAACCGGCGCGTCTCCAGCGGCGAGGAAGTCTGCCAGTGCTGGCGGGGGCGCCCAATCGGCGCGCCGCGCCAGCCATTGCCCGCAAAGCGCACGTCGGCGGGCCAGTCGGCCGGAGCGGGCAGCAGGGCGGCCGAGACGCCGTAAAGCATCGGCAGGTCCGTCCAGACGGCCTTGCGCGGCGGCAGTTTGAAACGCGCGCGCGCCGCGTTGGTCTTGATCGCGAAAGGCCTTCCACAGCATCGCGTTGACGAAGGCGTGGCTCGCGCGGTTGAGCCAGCGCGGGACCCACTGTTGGCGGCAGAAACGGCGAAGGGAACGCGGCGGTCGGCGTAATCGGGATCATGCCGGCGCCGATGGCCTTGGCGCCCAAAACTTCGGCGGCGGAAAAGCCGGCAAATGCGGCGAGCCCCGCGCCCAGGATCGCATCGCAGCCTTCGCCGACCTCGACAATCGTGCTGAGCCAGGATTCGGCGTTCGCGTTGGCGATCGCCGCCAGCGCCCGTGCGGTGGCGTTGAATCCGCCGCCCTTGGCGACAACGCCGCCGACATCTTGGTTCGCGGCGAGCGCGCCGCGAATGTCGCCGGCAAGTGCAGTGGTCGGCACGCCGAGCGCCCGGGCGCTCCCCAGCGTGGCGGCGTCGGCGAGCAGCCGCGCCTCGTGTCCGGCGTCGATCAAGCCGCGGCACAGCGCCGCGAACGGGCGCGCATCGCCCTCCGTGCCGTAGGTCGCGACGATCGATTTTCATCCGCCCTTTTACCCGGCTTTGAACCGAAGCGGCGCGGCTCGACAAGATTGGAGGACGACGCGCCGTCGGAGGACAGTCAGCAAAATAGGTACGCCAAATTCCGCGACCGTCATGGCGAGGAGCGACCCCCGGGTCGAAGAGCCCGGGGGGGACGAAACAACCCATACCGCCGCGCCCTGCGGCATCGATTGCTTCGCCTTCGGCTAACAATGACGGTCGCGGTTGTTTGATGGATTCGGGAGTATCGGCGCCTCGCGTTAGGGCGTCGGACGAACGCCCGTCCATCGACGGGCTTTGGGAAAGGGAAGCCGCGAAACAGCGGGGCGAGGGTAGGCGGCGCGGCCCGATGTCCTTAAGCTCAGTGTCAGCGCTTTCAATTCAGGAGTTGTCGCCATGGAGCTTACCGGCGAGGTCGCGGTCGTCACCGGGGCCGGACGCGGCATCGGACGGGCCATCGCCGAGGCGCAGGCGCGGGCAGGGGCCAAGGTGGCGCTCATCGCGCGCACCCCTGGAGAAATCGAGGCCGTCGCCGCTGCGATCGCGGCCGAAGGCGGAAGCGCGCGCGCCTACGCGACCGACATCGTCGATCGCGATGCGGTCGAGACGGCGTTCGCCGCGGTCGAGCGCGATCTCGGCCCGGTAAGCCTGCTCACCAACAACGCCGGCTCCTTCACCGCGTTCGGCCCGATCTGGACGGTCGATCCGGAGGCCTGGTGGCGCGACATCGAGATCAACCTGCGCGGGACTTTCCATTGCTGTCGGGCCGCGATCCCGCGGATGCTGGCGCGAAAGCGCGGCCGCGTCATCAACATGGTCGGCGGCGGAACCGCGACCTCATTTCCCAACGGCTCGGGCTACGCCACGAGCAAGGCCGGACTGCTGCGTTTCACCGAATGCGTCTCGGATACGCTGACCGATAGCGGTGTTCTGGCCTTCGCCATGGACCCGGGGCTGGTGCGAACTGCAATGACCGAGCTTCAGCTGACCAGCGATGACGGGCGCCGGTATCTGACGGACATCCCACGTCTCTTCGACGAAGGTGTCGCCGTCTCGCCGACACTCGCCGCGCGCCTCAGCGTCGAAATCGGCGCGGGCCGCTTCGACAGGCTTTGCGGTCGCATGCTGATGGCGGCGCGCGGGGATGTCGAGCTCGACGAGGCCGCAATCGACGCAATCGTTGCGGCCGATTTCCGCAGCCTGCGCGTGAACGGCATGCCGGCGGAGCGGCGGCTGCGTGGCTAGGCGCCAGCGCCGCATCCGCTTGGCGCCGGCGCCATGCCGGTGCGGCGCGGTCAGCCCGGATTGGTCGCCGTGACGAACCAGACCGCAGCGCGCAACGGCACGCGGTCGCCCACGGCGTACGTTTCGAGCGCGGCCCGGATGGCAGCGGCAGCAGCGGCGCGCGTGGTCTCCGGCTGGTCCTCCAGCATGCGGCTCGTCGGACCGATCTCCATCGCCGTCTCGACCGCCGTGTCGAGACCTTGGCCGAGCGCGACGTCGAGATCGAATTCCTCCGGCTCGATGTCGATGTCGAAGAAGCCGGCGTCGGACAGGATGCGACGGATCCGGCTCTCGTCGGCGAAGGAGAACGGGCCAGGATCCTCGGGTCCCGTTTCGGGCAGGCGAGGCGCGTGAGCCGACGCCGCGCGAAGAGACTCGATCATCCAGGGATTTTCCCGGGCAGCCCGCCAGCAGGCGAAGGCGAGTCGACCACCCGGCTTCATGCCGGCCCGAATATTGGTGAAGGTGTGGACCGGGTCGCCGAAGAACATGACCCCGAACCGCGATGCGACGAGATCGATCTCGCCCGGAGGCGCCTCGTAGGTCGCGGCGTCGGCGCGAATGAAGCGCGCTGGGGCGTCGTCCGCCGCGCGCTCGCGGGCGCGCTCGATCATCGTCGCCGATACGTCAAGGCCCAGGGCCTCGCCCTCGGGGGCGACGCGGTCGGCGAAGTCAAAGGTCGTGTCGCCGCAGCCGCAGCCGATATCGAGCACGAATTCCCCGGGTTTCGCGTCGGCGAGTTGAAGCAGGCGTTCGGAGATCGGCCGCAAGAGCGCGTCATGCCGGTCGTGGTGCTCGACCCAGCGCCGTCCGCCCTTGCCGTTCCAGTACTCGGCCTGCGCGGCGTTGGAAGAATGAATAGACGCCATGGACATGTTAACCCTCCCTCTCTGTTATTCAGTTTTTTGTTTATTACGCCGGCGACGCTAAGGGCTTGCCCTTCTCGACGACGAACGTCGCCGCAATGACAGACTTGACCTGGTCATTGTGGCCGCTGTATGGCGCGCCCATCGGACCTGGCAGCCATCGCCGGGCTGTCGGGTCAGCGGTCCCAGGCCCTCGACGTCGCCGCAGCGTCTCCACGTCATTCCGCCGCCTCGGGCGCCCGCTCGAGTTGCGGGTCGTGGCCGAGCGCCAGGGTGATCGCCAGGGCGACGACGGCGCAGCCCGCAACCGTCAGGAGGCCCCAGAGAAAACCGCCCGTCGCGTCCTTGATCCAGCCGATCGCGAACGGGCCGAAATAGCCCGAGAGATTGCCGATCGAATTGATGGCCGCGATGCCCGGCGCGACCGCCGCGCCGGCCAGGAACGCCGTCGGCAGGGTCCAGAAGATCGGCAGCGAGGCGAACACGCCGAAGGCGCCGACGGTCAGCGCCAGCATCTTCCACGTCGGATCGGCCAGGAACGCCGAAGCGCCGACGCCAAGCGCGGCCAGCGCCAGCGGGATCGCCAGATGCAGCGTCCGTTCGCCGGCCCGGTCGGACCGCATGCCCCACCACACCATGCCGACAAAGCCGACGACATAGGGGATCGCGTTGACCCAGCCGGTCATCTGGATCGTAAGGCCAAAGCCCTTGACGATCGTGGGCAGCCAGAAGCCGACCCCGTAGAGGCAGGCGACCACGCCGAAGTAGACCAGCGCCAGCGCCAGCACGCGCATGTCGGCGAGGCTCGCGAGCGCGCTTCGCGGGGACACATGCTCGCGACGCCGATCCTCGAGCGCCAGGCGCCGCTGCAGCCAGGCGCGGGCTTCGGAGTCGAGCCAGGTCGCGTCGGCTGGACGGTCGGTCAGATAGAAGAAGACCACGACCGACAGGACGATCGAGGGCAGCGCCTCGACGATGAACAGCCATTGCCAGCCGCGGAGGTCCCAGACGCCGTCGAGGCCGAGGAGGGCCGCCGAAACCGGCGAGCCGAGAGCGGATGATAGCGGGACCGCCGCCATGAAGTAGCCGACGATACGCCCCCGATGGGAAGCCGGGAACCACAGGGTCAAGAAGAAGATGATGCCGGGGAAAAAGCCGGCCTCGGCGAAGCCGAGCAACACCCGCAAGAGGTAGAACGTATGCTCCGCGCTGAGGCCAATCGCCGAGGCGATCTCCGGGATGAAAGCCATCGCCCCCGAGATCAGCCCCCAGGTCAGCATGATGCGCGCAATCCAAAGGCGCGCGCCAACCTTGTCCAGGATGATGTTGGAGGGCACTTCGAACAGGAAATAGGCGAGGAAGAAGACCCCTGCGCCGAAGCCGAAAGCCGTTTCGGAGAGGCCCAATTGGCTATCCATGGTCAGCTTGGCGAAACCGACGTTCACCCGGTCGAGATAGGCGACGAAATAGCAGAGGATCAGAAACGGGATGAACCGCCACGCGACCCGATTGAGCGTGCGCGCCTCGAGGGCGTCCGCCATGACTTCCTCCTGAGCTTCGCCCCTCCAGGCGCCGGTCTTGCCGCCGGCGTCCTGTGCCACTTGAGCGGAATTGCATGCGCTGCGCAAGGCTTTGCCCGCGACTTTGCCGCCTATTAGCCTAATGGCGATGACGCTCCTCCTTGGCCGTTGCCCAAAGGACGCCGATCCGTCACAGTCGCGAGCGGGGACGGCCGGCGCTGAGGAGAAGACGTTCATGGCCAAGAGTGCAAAGGCCGGCAAGTCGCTGCCGCGAAACGACGCCGCCGCCGATGAGATCAAGCGGCCGCCGACCGAGGAGGAGGTGCGCGAGCGCGCGCACGCCATCTGGCTCGCCGAAGGCATGCCGGAAGGACGCGAAGTCGACCACTGGTTGCGGGCGCGGCGCGAGCTCGAACGGGAGGCGGGCCTCGAGTGACGGGGCGGCCATCGTTGCGACAGTGTCACATTGCGACCGGATGCTTCGGGCGGGACCGTAGAACGTTTTCGGCAGGGAGACGGACACGATGGCCGAAGAGAAAAGCCCTCATCTCATCCCAGGTTTGGAGGAACTCGAGAAGGATTTGGATGATCGCGTCCGCAAACGCGCTTACGAGATATGGCTGGAGGAGGGTCAGCCGCAAGGGCGCGCGCTCGACCACTGGTTCCGGGCGCAGCAACAGGCCGCCCCCGCCGCCGAAGAGCTGAAACGGGCGGAAGGGGAAATCACATCATTGAGCGAATCGGACTGAGGGCCGTCGCCCCGACCGGTTTGGAACATGGAGGGAACGCGCATGCCGAAGGTCCTATCCGACAAGGAACTGACTCTGATCGACGCCTACTGGCGCGCCGCGAACTACCTGTCCGTTGGCCAGATCTACCTGTTCGACAACCCGCTCCTGAAGACGCCTCTCTCGCGGCAGCACATCAAGCCGCGCCTGCTCGGACATTGGGGCACGACGCCAGGGCTCAACTTTATCTACGCCCATCTCAACCGGCTGATCAAGAAGCACGACCTTGACATGATCTATGTCACCGGCCCGGGTCATGGCGGCCCAGCGCTGGTCGCCAACGCCTATCTCGAGGGAACCTACAGCGAGGTCTACCCGAACGTGTCGCAAGACGAGGAGGGGATGAAGCGGCTCTTCACCCAGTTCTCGTTTCCCGGCGGAATCCCGAGCCATGTTGCGCCCGAGACGCCCGGCTCGATCCATGAGGGCGGCGAGCTCGGCTACGCGATGTCGCACGCCCACGGCGCGGCCTTCGACAACCCGAACCTCATCGTCGCCTGCGTGGTCGGCGACGGCGAGGCCGAGACGGGCCCGATGGCGACGAGCTGGCACTCCAACAAGTTCCTCAACCCGGTCGGCGATGGCGCGGTGCTGCCGATCCTGCACCTCAACGGCTACAAGATCGCCAACCCCACCGTGCTCGCGCGCATCCCGCACGACGAACTCGAAGCCCTTTTCCGCGGCTACGGCTATGTCCCGCATTTCGTCGAGGGCGACGACCCGAAGGCGATGCACGAGCTCATGGCGGAGACGCTCGGCAAGGTCGTGGACGACATCCGCAGCATCCAGAGCGAGGCGCGGACGAACGGGTTCAAACAGCGGCCCAAGTGGCCGATGATCGTCATGCGCACGCCGAAGGGCTGGACCTGCCCGAAGGAAATCGACGGCAAGCGCGAGGAGGGCTACTGGCGCGCCCATCAGGTGCCGATGAGCGACATGGACAACCCTGAACACGTCCGCATCCTTCAGGGGTGGATGGAAAGCTACCGCCCGCGCGAGCTGTTCGACGCGCACGGCAGCTTGATTCCGGAGCTCAAAGAGCTCTCGCCGACGGGGACGCGCCGCATGAGCGCCAACCCGCATACCAACGGCGGCGCGGTGATGCGCGAACTGAGGCTGCCGGATTTCCGCGACTATGCGATCAAGGTCCCGTCTCCCGGCGCCGCCGTCGCCGAGGCGACCCGGGTCATGGGCACGTATCTGCGCGACGTGATGAAGCTCAATCTGGAGGCGCGCAACTTCCGCCTGTTCAGCCCGGACGAGAACAACTCCAACCGCTGGCAGGACGTGATGGAGGTCACCAACCGCGCCTGGGTCGCCGAGACGCTGGACTACGACGATCATCTCGCGCACGACGGCCGGGTGATGGAGATGCTGTCGGAGCACCAGTGCCAGGGCTGGCTCGAGGGCTATCTCCTGACCGGCCGGCATGGCTTCTTCTCGTGCTACGAGGCCTTCATCCACATCATCGACTCCATGTTCAACCAGCACGCCAAATGGCTCAAGGTGTGCAACGAGATCGAGTGGCGCCGCCCGATCTCCTCGCTCAACTATCTGCTGTCGAGCCTCGTCTGGCGCCAGGACCACAACGGCTTCTCCCATCAGGATCCGGGCTTCATCGATCACGTCATCAACAAGAAGGCCGAAGTCGTGCGGGTCTATCTGCCGCCGGACGCGAACACCCTCTTGTCGGTCACCGACCATTGCCTGAAAAGCCGCAACTACGTGAACGTCGTCGTCGCCGGCAAGCAGCCTTCGGCGCAGTGGCTGACGATGGACCAGGCGATCAAGCACTGCACGTCGGGCCTGGGGATATGGGAGTGGGCGAGCAACGACAAGGGCGGGGAGCCCGACGTCGTCATGGCCTGCTGCGGCGACGTGCCGACGATCGAGACGTTGGCGGCCGTCGAAATTCTCCGCCAGCATGCGCCCGAACTCAAGATCCGCGTGGTCAACGTGGTCGACCTGATGCGGCTTCAGCCGCCGGCCGAGCATCCGCATGGGCTCAGCGACTGGGACTTCGACGCGCTGTTCACGGCGAACAAACCGATCATCTTCGCCTTCCACGGCTATCCGTGGCTCATCCACCGCCTCACCTACCGTCGTCACGGTCACGACAACCTCCACGTGCGCGGCTACAAGGAGGAGGGGACGACGACGACGCCGTTCGACATGTGCGTGCTGAACGACATCGACCGGTTCCACCTTGTCAACGACGTGATCGACCGCGTGCCGGGCCTCGCCCAGAGCGCCGCCTACGCCAAGCAGGCGATCCGCGACAAGCTGATCGAGCACAAGGAATACGTGCGGCGCTACGGCGACGACATGCCGGAGATCAAGGATTGGACCTGGGGCGGCGCCAACGCCGCCGTCACGGAGGGCGCCGCATCGACCGGCGGCGACAACGCGTAGGAGAAACCGGGGCCTCGCCGAGCGCTCACCGCGCCCGGCGAGGCCTCTCGAAACAACTCATAACCATTTCACCCGTCAGGGAGTGCGAACCGATGGCGCAGGAAAACGCAACGAACGACGGGCTGAAGCGACAGGCGAGGGACGGCGCCTCGATTCTCAAGAGCTACGGTTCCGGCGCGATGCGCTTCGCCGGCGCGCCGGACGCCCTCTACGAGCGGCACCTGAAGTTCGACAACGTCGTCGAGCCCGACTCGTCCGACCCGCGCGAGCGCTACGAGGCCGCCGCCCGCGCGGTGCGGGACATTATCGCGGACCGCTGGCTGCGCACCGACGAGACCTACGCGCGCGAGAACCCGAAGCGGGTCTACTACGTCTCGATCGAGTTTCTGATTGGCCGCTCGCTCGGCAACAACGTGATGAATCTCATGCTCGATCCCGTGGTCGAGCTGACGTTCGACGAACATGGCCACCAGTGGGCGGAGATCCTTCACGAGGAGCCCGACGCGGGCCTGGGCAACGGCGGCCTCGGGCGTCTCGCGGCCTGCTTCCTCGACTCGATGGCGACGCTGCAATTGCCGGCGATGGGTTACGGACTGCGCTACGAGCACGGCATTTTCCGGCAGAAGATCCGCAACGGCTGGCAGGAGGAGCGCCCCGACAATTGGCTGCGCCATCCCGATCCCTGGGAAGTGGTGCGCCCCAGCGAGAGCGTCGAGGTGACCTTCGCCTGCTCGTTCGAAGTGCGTGGCGGGATGCTGCACATGATCCCCAACAATCCTTCGACCCTGATCGGCATCCCTTACGACCGGCCGGTCATCGGCTACGGCGGCAAGACGGTCAACACGTTGCGACTGTGGAGCGCAACCGCTGCCCACGCCTTCGATTTTCAGCGCTTCAGCGGCGGCGACTTCGTCGCCTCGATCGCCGAGGCGCTCAACGCGGAATCGCTGACGCGCGTTCTTTACCCGGACGATCATACGGTTCAGGGCAGGGGACTGCGGCTGATGCAGGAATACTTCCTCGTCGCCTGCTCGCTCGGCGATATCGTTCGCCGCTTTCGGGAGTCGAATTCGGATTGGCGGACGCTGCCCGACAAGGCCGCGATCCAGATGAACGATACGCATCCGACCCTGGCCGTGCCGGAGCTGATGCGCATTCTGCTGGACGAGGCGCGTCTCGACTGGGACGAGGCGTGGGACGTCACCCGCCGGACGCTCGGCTACACCAACCACACCCTGCTTCCCGAGGCGCTCGAGCGCTGGCCGGTCGATTGGCTTCAGCACATCATTCCGCGCCATCTCGAGATCATCTACGAGATCAACAGTCGCCTGCTCGAAGACATTCGCACCCGCTTCCCTGACGACCTCGGCCGCGTCGCGCGGACGAGCATCATCGAGGAAGGTCAGCCCAAGCAGGTCCGCATGGCGAATCTGGCGATCGTCGGCTCGCACAGCACCAATGGCGTGGCCGCGATCCACTCCCAACTCCTGCGTACGACGACGGTCCGGGACCTTGCCGAGGCGTTTCCCGAGCGTTTCAACAACAAGACCAACGGCGTCACGCCAAGACGTTGGCTCCGCCTCGCCAATCCGTGGCTCGCGCAGGCGATCTCGGCCGCGATCGGCGAGGGCTGGATCACGGACCTCGCCGAGCTGAAGACGCTCAAGCCCTTGGCGGAAGACTCTGCGTTCCGGGCTGACGTTCTCAAGGCGCAACGCGAGTGCAAGGCCAGGTTCGCCGACTGGGTCAAGCGACATACCGACGTCGTGGTCGATCCGGACACGATCTTCGACTGCCAGATCAAGCGCATCCACGAGTACAAACGGCAACTGCTCAACGCTTTGAGGATCGTCGTTCTCTACGAGCGATTGCGCGAGAACCCGAAGCTCGACATGCCCCCGCGCACCTTCTTCTTCGCCGGCAAGGCGGCGCCCGCCTATTATCTGGCGAAACTCATCATCAAGTTCATCAACAATCTGGCTCAGACCCTCGACGCCGATCCGTCGGTCGGCGGCAGGCTCAAGGTGGTGTTCCTGCCGGAATACAACGTCACGCTCGCCGAGCGCTGCATTCCGGCCGCCGACGTCTCAAACCAGATTTCGACGGCGGGGTACGAGGCCAGCGGCACCAGCAACATGAAGTTCATGATGAACGGCGCGCTGACTCTCGGGACGCGTGACGGCGCCACGATCGAGATGGCGGAGGAGGCGGGGGAAGAGAATTTCTTCCTGTTCGGCCTGACGGCCGCCGAAGTCGCGAGCAGCCGCCCGTGGTACAGCCCATACTGGCACTACCAGAACGAGCTGGAAACGCGCAAAGCGCTCGATCTGATCTTCTCCAATCATTTCAGCCGCGAGGAGCCGGGCGTCTTCGAGCCGCTGCGCGCCGCGCTGCTGACCCACGGCGACCCGTTCATGCACCTGGCCGACTTGACCTCCTACCTGCATGCCGACGGCGCGCTCTGCGAGGACTACCGTCAGCCCCACGACTGGGCGCGCAAGGTGGTTCACAACATCGCCGCGTCCGGCAAATTCTCCAGCGACCGCACGATCCACCAGTACGCGACCGAGATCTGGGACGCGAAGCCCTGTCCGGTGCTTTAGGCGCGAGCCGGATTTGGCCGCGTCATCTCTTCGGCGAGCGTTGCCCGGACCACGCTCGTCCCAACGTCGGCGTCAAGCCGACGTGGCGCCGGCGCCAAGTCCATGCCAACTTTTTGCAAGAGCGGTCCATTGCCGTTTTGCGTGTTTTCAGTGACTTGCGGCCAACGCAATAGCGCTTTCACGGACTTTGCACTTTGCTCTGGGCGTCGATCCGTTGGTCGTCATCCCCAGCGCAGCGCTGCGACCCAGGCGTCCGCCGAGGACGCTGCCTTCTCCTCGGGCGCTGCATCCCCCCGGATCATGGTCCCGGGATCGGTCGCGACGATGGTCTCAGGCGCGTCGACGACCGGCCGTTCCGCGCCGCCGGCCGCTCCCCGCGCCGCGCCCTTGCGGCCCGGCCGGGGCTTGGGCCGGGGAATGAGATCGGCGAGCAGGGGCGTGTCATCAAAGACATTCGGCGCGCAGTAGCGGTCGATCCGGTCCACGAGTTGCAGAAGCAGCGGAATGGCCTTCGCATCGCCTTCCGCGACACCCCGCGTGGCGAGACGCAACGCCGGCTCGAGGCGGGCGAACTGCATTTTCCGGTGATCGGGCGGGTTCCCTCCGCGCGCCATGGCGGCGTGGATAATCTGCCTCAGCCGCTCGCGCGACACGCCCTCCTCGGCGGCAATGTCCTTCATGCTCATGCCCTCCTGCAGACGGGCGAAGATGCGCTGCAGGCGCAAAGCCCGCGCCGCGGGCGAGAGCGGCGCACGGGTGGAGCATTGCTTATCCATGTTGAGTGGCCTTTCCGGTCGCAAACCATCGTGTGGCTTAGAACGAAGGTAAAACAGATTGCGCTTGCCGGCCAGAAATTGTCGCCGGATATCCGGAGATGGTTAAACGTGGGCGCTTGAAGCGCCGTCGTTAGCCGCGCCGGCGGCGACCGCGGCGACAAATGGCGCCCCGGCGTACGGACGCATTTATCCAGGTCGAAGCGCCAAGCCGGAGGTGAGCGACGCAGGGGCCGGCAAAGCGTCGTCGCAACCGCCGCACGCCCTCGCCGTCGCCTCGACGCCGCAGCCGCAAGCGCCTTTCGAGCGCGGAAGAGGGAATTATCTTTCTTCGAACAGGGCAAATTTTGAACGGAACAGGGCAAATCAGGGCCCGAACAGGGACGTTCGGCGTACGCGTCCGGCAAAGCCCGAGTTCCGCGCCGAGCGGGACTCATATCAATCGGTCGAAAAAAGGCCAGGCGCGTTGCGGTGATAGCGTATCGATGATCCGCCGCAGCTCCGTCCCGAGCGCCTCCCGGCCTTCGAGCCCATCGGGCTGCAAGCAAATCTTCCCGGAAGAGTAACCAAGTTTGCATGACTGCCGGGTTGCGCGGCCGGGATATGCAAAATGTTAAATCCATTCCGCCATTGTGCGGCTTGCTGCTGCGCTGCGCTTCATGAACGCGACGCAGTCCCTTTGCCGTAATCGGTCGGAGAGCGAGATGGGCGATAGCCTGAGGCGTATTGCGGCTCGCAAGGCAATTGACCTTGCGACGGAGCCGGCGGTGGTCGATCTCATCGAACGGTTCCCTTTGCCGATTGCAATGCTCGATCGCTCAGGCGAAGCCGTGCTGCTCAATGGACCGTTCAATCGGAAATATCAGGAGGTCATCCTGCATTCTCCGCCAATCCGGGAGGCGATGCACGACGGCCAAGCAGGCTGGAAAGCGCTTAGAATTCCCAGTAAGGGCAGTGAGACGGCGGCCTGCCGGGTGCAGACCGTCGATCTGCCCACCGGATCGATGCTGATCCTCGACGACACGACCGACGACGGCGTGCTTCGCCAGCTCGATCAGCTCCAGACGCAGGTTTCAGCGCTGCAGCGATTGTGCTCCACAGACGCATTGACCGGCGCGTGGAACCGAAGCCATTTCGAGCGCGCCGTGACCGCTGAGCTCGAACGAAGCGTCTGCCACCGGCAGCCCGTTTCCCTTCTGCTCATCGACATCGATCACTTCAAGCGTGTCAACGACACATACGGACACCAGTCCGGCGACTTGGTGCTTCGCGAGCTCGTCTCCCTGACCAAAAAGACCATCCGTTCGACGGATACACTGTTCCGTTGGGGCGGGGAAGAATTCGTCGTGTTTGCGGCCTCGACGGGATATCGCGGCGCCGCTAGGCTCGCAGAAAAGATCAGGCGCGAAGTCGAGACGCACCGCTTCCATAGGGTTGGTTCGGTGACCGTCAGTCTCGGAGTCGCTGAGCACCTCGCGCCCGAAATCGGCGGACACCTGGTTCCGACAACTCGATTGCGCGCTCTACCGGGCCAAAGGGGCCGGTCGCAATCGGGTCTGGGTTGAACGGTATGGCAGTTCCAATTCCTGGGCGACGGGGCGCGGCGCGTCCGTCGTTCGTCTGGTGTGGCAGGAGGCGTATGAGTGCGGCGAGCCGATCATCAACTCGCAGCACCGCGAATTGTTCGCGCTCGCCAACGCCGCTTTCGACGCGTCTTTCAATGGTGCGGCGATGTGCGAGGAGCTCGAAGAGGTCATCGACAAACTGCTGGCGCATATCGCGCAACATTTCGACTATGAGGAAAAGGCGCTCGAAGCGCGCCATTATCACGACCTGGCCCGGCATAAGGCGGCTCACGCCAACCTGCTCAAGCTAGCGGATAAATTGCGCACTGCGGTCGCCGCCGGCCGGACCACGACCGGAGAGCTTGTCGATTTCCTCGCCGGCAAGGTCGTCGCGCAGCACCTGTTCGCCGCGGACGTAAAGTTCTTTCCGCTGTTTTCGGATCCGTGATGCTGAGCGGCGCCGCCTCTATTCCGCCGCCTCCCGGGTCTCCGGCGCCGGGGCCGCGGCCTTGGCGTGGGCGATGGCGCTGCCAACCGTCGCCATGCCCGAAACGCCGCCGAGTTGCATCGTCTCGACCGCGGTCGAGGGCACGATGACGATCGTGGAATTGCTGCGCTTCAGGCCCTCGTACAGCATGTTCATCGCCCGCAGGTGGAAGGCGGTCGGATTGTCGGCGTAGGTTTTGGCGGCCTCGCCGAATTTCTCCGCCACCTGGCGCTCGGAATCGCCGAGGATGACGCGCGCCTGCCGCTCGCGCTCGGCCTGCGCCTGCATCGACATCGCGTCTTGCAGCGCCGCTGGGATCAGCACGTCCTTGACCTCGACCGAACCGACGCTGACGCCCCATGGCTCGGTGCGGGCGTCGATGATGCGCTGCAGCTCTGTCCCGAGTTTCTCGCGCCCTTCCAACATGTCCGCGAGCACCGTCTTGCCGATCACGTCGCGCAGCGCGGTCTGCGCCGCCCAGTTGATCGCCGCGGAATAGTCGGCGACGTCGAGCGCAGCCTTCTTCGGATCGACCACCCGCCAGAACAGCACTGCGTCGACGTCGACCGGCACGGTGTCGCGGGTCAGCGTCTTTTCCGCGCGGAAGGCGCTGGCGATGACACGCAGGTCGAGCCGGTAGGCGACCGTCTCGATGATCGGGATCATGAAAAATAGCCCGGGCCCGGCGAGCCTGTCGAACCGGCCGAGCCTGAGCACGATCGCCCGCTCCCACTGGTTGGCGATTCGGATCGCGCCGGCGACGACGCCCGCGACGATGAAGCTCACAACCGCGATCGCGGCGCTCGTCGACCACATCCCCGGCCGAACCGCTCGGGACTGCGGCCAGGACGCCAAGGCCGAACAGGACGGCGAACACCAGCCCCGGAAGCGCATTCTGCTGTGGCATGGGAAACCTCTCAGTCCCCAGCTCGTCTCATCCATTTGGGGATTTTTTGCTCCTGCCGCCAGATGGCGCTGGGCTCCGGCGCGCACATTTGTCACGCGCAATTGCCGGTTGACTTGCCGAGGTCTTCCGCCCCAAGCGCCAGCGGCGCCGCCCGAACCTCAGTTTTTACGACTTTGCTCGCGCTGAGCCGATCTGAGAGGCATAGTTTGGCCTAATCAGGGGCGCTGCAGTGGTACGATCGCCTGTCCGGGAGGCAAGCCATCATGGATCCGGAACTCGTTGACCGAATTTACGAATGCTCGTTCGTGCCGGAGAATTGGCCGGGAGTTCTCGATGAGCTTGCACAAGTTGCGGACGCGGCGGGGGGTACTATAACCTCAATACACGCTAGGACAAATATTATAAAATGGACCGCGTCTGCCAATTTATGCGACGCGGCGGAAAAATTCGTTACCGAGGGATGGATAATGCGCGGCCAACGCGCCCCGTTATTATTTCGATCAAATCATGCTGGATTTGTTACAGAGCGTGATTTAATAACCGATGAAGCACTAGACAAAGATCCATTTTATCGCGATTTTCTCCGGCCAAACGGTTTTGGATGGTGTGCCGCCACGGCTATCTCGCTGCCTACGACAAATATACTTGTCATGACCTTAGAACGGTACTACGATCGTGGGCCTGTCGAGCGTGTTATACTTGATAAACTGGACGAGCTGCGCCCTCATCTCGCCCGGACTGCCTTCATGTCGGCTCGCTTGCAACTGGAACGGGCACGTGTCGCAAGCGAAACGCTTGCAGCTCTTGGCCTGCCGGCGCTGGTTCTCAACGAGCAGGGCAAGGTCCTCGCCGCTAATTCTTTGGTCAATTCCCTCCGCGACTATGTCCATTGGCGCGCGTTGGATCGCTTATCTCTCAAAGACAAAGTCGCCGATGGATTGCTGCGTGACGCCATTGCAGCGATCGATCTGGCGGGCGGCAGTTTGCGGTCGTTTCCGGTTCGCGATAGGGGCGCGGAAGCGATAATGGTTGCGCATGTCGTGCCCATTCGCTTGTCCGCGCTCGACATTTTTGCGGGCTGCGCCGCTGCGCTCGTCCTGACGCCCGTGACGCTCCCGCAAGCGCCACCGGTCGAGCTCGTCCAGTCCTTGTTTGACTTGACTCCCGCCGAGGCGCGCGTGGCCCGCGGCCTTGCGTCGGGCCAAACAGTCGAGACCATCGCCTCCGCACAAGGGGTCTCGCAAAACACAATTCGGGTTCATGTTCGCAACGTCTTGGAAAAAACCGGCTGCAACCGCCAGGTCGATGTCGTCTCAATGCTGACGGCGATTTCGCCTGCACGGCTAGCCGTCCCCAACTAACGACAATTCAGTTTCCGAAGTCGAAAAAATCCTGCACGCCTAATCAATCTTGATAAGGCGGGGTCCGAGCTGTGTCGATATCGTGACCGCCGACCCGGAAATCGTTATGTAATCCGAGTTATTCGCTCAAATATAATTGGAGGAGTAAGCAGCTATGACTAGATCATCTCTGAGTATTAAATTCGCTACGTCGTTTTCTGCGCTGGGGACTTCAGACATATACGTTCTTGGATCCGCCAGGAATCTTTGGCTGGAGCACGCAGTGAACGGAAAATTTGGTGTAGTTCCACCACCACGTCAGCAGGTCGACGGCAATGCGGTGGCGTTTCAGGCGCTCGACGCGAACACCGTCTGCGTCCTCGGCCTGGATAGAAATCTCTGGCTGGAGCGCAGCGTCAATGGAGAGTTCGGCCAAGTGCCCCCGCCTCGTGAGCATGTTGACGGCAATGTCTCGGCTTTTCAGCCCGTTGACGTGAATTCGATTTATGTCCTTGGAACCGACAGGAATTTGTGGCTGGAGCACAGCGTCAACGGAAAGTTCGGCCAAGTGCCGCCGCCTCGTGAACATGTCGACGGCAACGTCTCGGGATTTCAGGCGCTTGACGTGAATACCGTATGTATCCTTGGGACGGATGGCAATCTGTGGCTTGCCCACAGCGGCGCAGGAGGAAAATTCGGCCAGGTTCCGCCGCCACGCGAGCATGTCGACGGCAGCGTCGCCGCATTTCAAGTGATGGACGCGAACACCGTGTGCGTCCTTGGGATGGACGGCAATTTGTGGCTCGCCCATAGCGGCCCCGGCGGAAAGTTTGGCCAGGTCCCGCCGCCGCGCGAACATGTCGACGGTAATGTCACAGCACTCCAGGCGCTCGACGCGAACACGATTTTCGCTCTTGGAACAGATGGAAATCTGTGGTTGGAGCACAGTGTCAACGGAAAGTTCGGTCAGGTTCCGCCGCCGCGCGAGCATGTCGACGGCAACGTGGTTGATTTTCAAGCGGTCGACGCGAATGCGGTTTACAGCCTCGGCAAGGACGGAAATTTGTGGCTGGAACACAGCGTCAGCGGAAAGTTTGGCCAGGTTCCGCCGCCGCGTGAGCGGGTCGATGGCAATGTAAGCGGTCCAATCCCCTACACTTTTGTTCAGCCGCCCCCGCCTGCGTCTGACATAACCATAAGTCAAAATTCAATAATCTTTAAGCACCAAATCAATATTGGCGGGCCGGAAGATGGTAACATCGCAGGGCCGATAGGGCTGACGATTACTTCTGACGGTTCCTACGATTATTCCGGGCAGATAAACAACAGCAACCATTTTCAAAATGACATGGTTGCCATTATAGCGATTCAGAGTAGCAAGGGCACCATCATTGTTTTCGAGGCTGATGCCCAAATTGGCGCAAATCTTCCTACTGCTAATAACAATTGGAACTGGAACACGACGGGCAACAACGCGATAATAAAGGATATCTGGAGCGATCTTCAAGCTGGATTGGAATATCGTTACGATGTGACCGCCAACTTCAGTATTGATGGAACATGGAATGGTATTAAATCTGCGTTTCAAGATATTCAGCAGGTTGTCCAAATCGTTGGTTCAATCGCGTCATTACTGTAGATAGGCGGGCCGCATTATTGATTCTGTCATCTTTAAGTGCGATTAGCTTATGTTTGGCAGTCTTAAGAATATAAGACCACAGTCGTGGGACCGGGATGTTTTCCCGATCCCATCCTACCCGGGTCGCGCTGGCGGTGCGTTCCGGCAGGAGTAAGGGTTGCGGCGATACTTTACAAGTTCCCTTTTCCCATCGACTTCAAATCATCTGGATCGTCCTCGAGAATGACGAGCTTTTTTCGCTCAATCTTTGCCGCTTCTCAAGCTCCCGCTTTTGTCGGTTGACTTGGCGAGGCCTTCCGCCCCAAGTGCCGGCGCTATCGAACGTCTTCGGGAATGGACATCGCGCGCGTCAAAAGCATTCCGCCGGCCTCCCTCGTTCGCGCCATCGCGATCTGGGGGCCGGGCATTCTGGTGATGCTCGCCGACACCGACGCCGGCAATGTCGTCGCCGCGGCTCAGGCTGGCGCACAATGGGGCTATCGTCTCCTGCCGCTCGTCCTCCTCTTGATCCCGATGCTCTACCTCGTCCAGGAGCTGACGGCGCGGCTCGGCGTCTACACCGGGCGCGGTCACGCCGAACTGATCCGCGAGCGCTACGGCCTCGCCTGGGCGCTCCTGGCGGTGGCGGCGCTCGTGGTTGCGGCGATCGGCTCGCTCGTCACCGAGTTCACCGGCGTCGCCGGCATCGGCGAGCTGTTCGGCCTCCCGCGCAGCGTCACGCTGCCGCTTGCCGCGGCGGTGCTGCTGGCGATCGTCGGCGCCGGCGCCTACCGGCGCGTCGAGCGCGCGGCGATCCTGATCGGTCTGTTCGAGCTGGCCTTTTTCGCCGTCGCCTGGGCGGCGCGGCCGAAGCTCGGGCAGATCGCGGCGGACGCGGTGAGCTTTCCGATCGGCGACCGGCAGTTTCTCTACATGGTCGCCGCGATCATCGGGGCGACCTTCAACCCCTGGATGATCTTCTACCAGCAGTCGGCGACGGTCGACAAAAGACTTGGGCCCTTCGACCTCGGCCATGCGCGCGCCGACACCGCCATCGGCGCGGTTCTCACCCAGCTCCTCACCGGAGCGGTGCTGATCGCCGGCGCGGCAGTCTTCGCCTACAGCGCGGAGCCGGCGCGCCTCGACAGCGTCGGGGCGATCAGCGCCGCGCTGACGCCCGCGCTCGGCGCCGTGGCTGGGCGGGTGGTGTTCGGGGCCGGGGTGCTCGGCGCCTCGATGGTGGCGGCGATTGTGGCCTCGCTGGCGCTCGCCTGGGGCGTCGGCGAGATCGCCGGCTATAAGCGCACGCTCGAACGGCATCCCCTGGCCGGGGGCTGGTTCGCCGCCGTCTATACGCTCTGCGTCCTCGGCGCGGCCTTCGCCGTCTGGACCTCGGCCGACCTCGTCTGGCTCAACATCGCCGCGCAGGTGCTCAACGCCTTTCTCATGCCGCTGGTGGTCGGATTCCTGATCGCGCTCGCCGCAAACGCGTTGCCGGAGCCTTGCCGGCTGCGCGGCCCACGCCTCGCGATCACCGTCGGCGTCTGCGCCGTCGTATCGGCGCTCGGGATGGCGGGCGGAATTATCGGGCTCTTTTGAGGCCGCGGACGATCATCAAGTCTCGAAATAATGGATATGATGGGCTACATTGTAGCCCACGAAGGAGAAAGCCGTCATGTCCCACAATGCCGTTGTGCGCGCCCGCATCGACGAGCGCTTGAAGAACGAGGCCGCTATCGTGCTGAGCGAGATCGGTCTGACCCTGTCTGACGCCTTTCGCCTGATGGTCACCCGGATTGCGCACGAAAAGCGGCTGCCGTTTGAGCCGCTGATCCCCAACGCCACCACCATCGCCGCTATGGAGGCCGCGCGGCGGGGTGAGTTCGACGGTGAGTTCCACACGGTTAGAGAGTTAATGGCTGACTTGAACCGTGCTGGCGACGATCAGAAGGATTAAGCGGATCAAGCAATTTACGCGGGACTTCCGGCGCGAAGATCTGCCGTTCATGGCAAGAAGCTGGTCGACCTGCTTGAGCCGGTCCTCGCCATGCTTGAGGGAGAGTGGAAACCTGCCGGTACGCTACAGTGCTCCCATGCTTGAGGAGAGTGGAAAGACCACCGGGACTGTCATATCCGCCCTGACCTCGTGCTGATCTACCGCAAGCCTGACGACCAAACATTGGAACTGGTGCGCCTCGGGTCGCACAGCGAACTCGGGCTGTGACGCAGAAGGCGGGCCAGCCCGCCGACGTGATGGACGGGAGGAAACAGCTTGAACGTCATCGTTTATGCGATTCCGGTCTTCATCGTCCTGATGGCGGCTGAGTTCGTGGTCGGGGTCGCGACGGGACGAAACGTCTATCGCCTCAACGACGCGGTCGGGTCGCTGACGGCGGGCATCCTCAGCCAGGTCTCGGGCGTCTTCATGCTGGCGCTCAGCGTCGGCATCTACGTGCTGATCTACAACCACGTTTCCCTGTTCGCGCTCCGGGGCGACGACTGGCGCGTCTGGGTCGGCGCGCTGATCGTCTACGATTTCTTCTACTACTGGAACCACCGCATCGATCACGAGGTCGGCCTGTTCTGGGCGGCCCATGTCGTCCATCACCAGAGCGACCACTTCAATCTCTCGACGGCGCTCCGCCAGCCGAGCACCGGCGTTTTGCTCGGCTGGATGTTCTATCTGCCGATGGCGGTCGCCGGCGTTCCCCCGGTCGTGTTCGTCGGGGTCGGGCTGATCGATCTCCTCTACCAGTTCTGGATCCACACCGAACTCATCGGCAAACTCGGCTGGTTCGACCGGGTGTTTGCCTCGCCCTCCAATCACCGCGTCCACCACGGGATCAACGATCGCTATCTCGACAAGAACTACGGCGGCATTTTCATCCTCTGGGACCGGCTGTTCGGCACCTTCGAGCCGGAGGTCGAGACGCCTGTGTTCGGCGTCCGCGGAGGGCTCGCGACCTTCGATCCGATCGCGGCGAACCTCTCCTATTACGCCACCATGGCGGATCTCTGCCGCCGCGCGACCGACTGGCGCGACAAGCTCCGGGTGTGGGTCGCGCCGCCCGGCTGGGTCCCGGCCAACCTGCGGCCAGAGGCTCCGCCGCCGCACGTTCGACCTCAAGGCGGTCCGCCCGTACGATCCGCCCGCCGGGCCGGGCGCGTCGATCCTCGCTTTCGCGGCGCTCCTGGCGATGATCGGCGCGACCACGGCCTTTCTCGCCGCGGCGCCCGGCCTGCCGCTCGGCGCCGGCCTCGGCGTGTTGGCCGCGCTGGCCGCATCGCTGTGGGCCCTTGGCGCGTTGCTCGACGGCCGGATCGCCATCCTCGAGGCGCTGTTCGTCTTCGCCGGCGCACTGACGTCGGCGTCTTACGCGCTCGACTGGCCGACGGTCGAGTGGGTCGCCAAGCCCGCCGCGCTCGTCCTGCTGATCGCCTCGTTCGCGCCGCGCCACGGCGAGCCTTCCGCCAAGCGCCTCGTTCTGGCCGCGCTCGCCGCTTCGCTCGCAGGCGATGTCCTCCTTATGGCGCCGTCGCTGTTTCTGCCCGGGCTCGTCGCCTTTCTGATCGCGCATGGCTTCTATATCGCCGCCTTCTCGCGCGGCGTCGGGATGTTGCCGTCGCGCCTCGCGGCGGCCGTCATCGGCTTATTCGCGGTGGTCGTCTTTGCGTCCATCTGGCCGGGGATCGCAGCGGACTTGAGGATTCCCGTGGCGATCTACGCCACGGTCGTCGCGTGCGACGCCGCCCAGGCGACCGGGCGCGCGACCGTTCTCAGCGACAGGCGGGCCATTGCGGTCGCGATCGGCGCGGTCTTTTTCATGCTGTCGGATATGACCATCGCGCTCTATCGGTTCGGCCACGTCGGCTGGCCGGTGGATCAGGCGACGCTGCCGACCTACTATCTGGCGCAAGGCCTGATCGTCTTCTTCGTGCTGCCCCGGAGCCCATCCCATGACTGATGCGAGACGCGGCGTTTGCGTGGTGATCGGGGCGGGCGATGGCCTCGGCGCCTCGGTCGCGCGCGCTTTTGCGCGTGAAGGCCTCGGCGTTGTCGTGACCCGCCGCCCACGCCACGTCGAGCCCCTGGAGACGCTGGCCGCGAGCATCCGCGCAGACGGCGGGGACGCGCACGCGATCGGGCTGGACGCGCGCAACGAGGCCGATGTCGTGGCGTTCTTCGACACGGTCGAGCGGACGATCGGGCCGGTCGAAGTTTTGGTCTTCAACATCGGCGCCAATGTGCGCTTTGCCGTCACAGAGACGACGGCGCAGGTCTATTCCAAGGTCTGGGAGATGGCCGCCTTCGCCGGCTTCCTGGCCGGGCGCGAAGCGGCGCGCGTCATGGTCCCGCGCGGCAGGGGGACGATCCTCTTCACCGGCGCGACCGCGAGCCTCAGGGGCGGCGCGGGCTTTTCCGCCTTCGCCGGGGCCAAGCACGCCTTGCGGGCGCTGGCGCAGAGCCTGGCGCGCGAACTGGGGCCGAAGGGCGTGCACGTCGCCCATATCGTCATCGACGGGGCGATCGACGGCGCCTTCATCCGCGGCCTGATGCCCGACGCCGCCGAGAAGCGGGCGCGGGAAGAGATTCTGGTTCCCGACGCGATCGCAAAAAACTATGTCTGGCTGCACAGCCAGGAGCGCAGCGCCTGGACCTTCGAGATGGACCTGAGGCCTTGGACGGAGATTTGGTGATGCCGCCGACCATCGAATTCATCTTCGACTTCGCCAGCCCGAACGCCTATTTCGCCTATCGCGCGCTGCCGCCGATCCTGGAGCGCACCGGGGCGACGCTCGACATCAACCCATGCCTGCTCGGCGGCATCTTCAAGGCGACCGGAAACAAGGCGCCCTTCCTCGCCTTCGCCCCGATCAAGGGCAAGTTCGAATACGAGCTCTTGGAGATCAAGCGCTTCGCCGCCCGGCACAAGCTCGACAAGTATCGCCTCAATCCGCATTTCCCGGTCATCTCGCTGATGCTGATGCGCGGCTATATCGCCGCGCGCGCAGCCGGCGTCGGGCCGGCGTTTCTCGAGATGGGCCTCCGCGGCATGTGGGAAGACGGGCTCAAGCTCGACGACCCCGACGTCCTGAAGGGCGCGATCGACGCCGCCGGCCTCGACTCGGCGAGCCTTCTCGCTGCGGCGCAAACCGATCCGATCAAGCAGACGCTCGCCGACAACACCGCCGCCGCGGTCGCCCGCGGCGTGTTCGGCATCCCGACCTTCTTTGTCGGCAAGGAGATGTTTTTCGGCAAGGAGCGGCTCGGCCAGGTCGAGGAGGCGGTCGAGGCGGCGAAGGCGAGAGTTTAAAGGCTTAAGGACATTTTGGGCTCGGAAAGCCGGAGCCCGCGCGAGCTTGTTTCCGCCAGGTCCCAGACGGCGCCCATGTCTGATGTTGTACAACTTGACTTGTTTGGACGCCGGCCTGATTTCGACCGGCCTCCCAACGCGGCGCCGCCGCAACCCCTTCTCCTTCAGGAAATATCGGACGAAGGGCTGATTGCCGCAATTCCCGAAGCAACGCTGGCCGACGCCTGCGGGTTGGCGACGGAAGCAGGAAAGCGGGGGCTGCACGCCGCCATTCCTGCGCTCACGTCTCTCTGCAATCGCTTTGCGGGTTATGGAATTGACGTCGGAGTGCCCGAACAAGCTGCCGCGCTCGAGGCGCTCGGAGGGATTGGTGGCCCCGAGGCCTCATCTGCCATTGCCCAATTGATTGCCAAGAGAATCGTTCTAGGTCCGACTTTGGTCGTGGCGATCGCTATCGCTTCGCAACTCCGCGTTATCTTTCCGACCGACATTGCCCTCGCGTTTCTCCGGGATTCGAATCCCTCGGTTCGGGCGCTCGCCTGCGACTGTGTCCGTGCGGGATACGAAGTCGTATCGACTTTGATTGCGATGCTTGACGACCCGGATGGCGAAGTGTCAGCCGCTGCTGCATGCGCACTTGGGCGAATGGGAAGAGTGGAGGCGCGGATATATTTGAAGCGCTATTTAACGGAAAGGCCTTCGGCCCGCGTGGTCGAGGCCTTGGCTGAAGTTGCGGATGACGAAGCCATCGTATTGCTCGCGCGGGTCGGCCGGGCTCGCTTGGACTTGACGCTTTCAATCATCTCCGCGCTTGAAGAAGTCGACACCTCCAGGGCTGCGTCCGCAGCCTCCGGGCTGAAAGAGTTTGTGTCCAAGGTCGAACGTTGAGCCGAGAGGCGAAACCGTTCGAACCTATGGCTCACAGCGATATTTTCCGTTCGGAACAAGGGGCTGCCTATATTGTCAAAGTAGACGGCTGCAGGTCGCGATTGCGCAGCGAGGTCGCGTCACGATGGCTCCGGCGCCGCGAACACCGCGCAGGCCGCCGCGATGCCGCGCAGCTCATGGCTCCCGAGCGCGACGAGCGGCGCGTCGGTCTCGGCCGCGAACGCGCCCGACGCGAGCACGGTCCTTTGAAGCGGCCGGCACAACCCTTCGAGGCGGCTGACCAGGTTGACGGCGGTCCCGATCGCGGTGAAGTCCAGACGATCGGCCGCGCCGATATTGCCCCAGAACATCTCGCCGAGATGCAGCGCCGCGCCGAACGGCAGGGGCGGAAGCCCTTGCTGGCGCCGCTCCCCGTCGAGATGCGCCATGCCGGCCCGGGCGGCGGAGGCGGCGCGAAGAGCCGCCTCGCAAGCGGGACGCGGGCCTCCGTCGCCGACCGGAAAGATCGCCAAAATCCCATCGCCGATGAACTTCAGCACCTCGCCGCCGAAGGCGTGCACGGCGCCGGCGATGCGGTCGAACCACGCGTTCAGCGCGGCGATGACCTCGGCTGGCGGATGGCTCTCGGAGAGCGCGGTGAAATTGCGCAGGTCCGCGTAGAGGAGCGCCGCGGCGATGGTCTCGCCCTCGTCCCGCCGCAGCGGCCCCGCGAGCACGCGCGCCGCGCTGCGCCGGCCGAGGTAGGCCTCGAGCGCCGCCCCGAGCGTCGCCCGCGCCGCCAGCGCCGCGATCGGCGCCGCGGCAAAGCGCGCGGCCTGGCTGAGGTCCTGCGCCTCGTCCGAAGTGAAGGGGCGCAGGCCGCCCCACGCGAGGACCGGCGAATCCGGTCTCCGCCCGACGGCGTCCCCGTGCACGGGCCCCGCCGCCACGCTCATCAGCCACTGACGCCCGGCCTCGCCCAGGAATCTTGGCGCGGTCGGGCCTGCCGAGGCGAAGCCCAAGCCCTCGATCACCTCGCCGTTCCCGGCGCGCCAAAGCCAGGTCCGCCGGGCGATCAGGGGGTGGGGGACGTCAAGCGTCAGGGCGCCGCCGGCCAGCGGCAGGCCGTCCGCGACCAGATGCGCGCCGAGTTCGGCGAGCAGTTCGCCGGCTCCTGCGCACTCGGCCGCCGCATCGACGAGCCAGGCGAGCGTCGCGTTCATCCGAATGGGCTCGATCATGGTTCCCTTGTCGCGCGCGATGCCTATATCAGGGCCCCGCTCACCCGGAGGTATCCATGACGGACTCCCTCGTCGTCCAACGTGAGACCTATATACCCGCTCCGCGCGCCACTGTTTTCGCCTTCCTGACCGATCCGGACAAGATCCTGAACTGGATGGGCGCCGAAGCGACGACCGAGCCGCATGCCGGCGGCCTCTATCTCGTCAAGGGGATCAGCGGCGACCCCAGCCGCGTAGCGCGAGGCTCTTTCAAGGAGGTGGTGCCGGTCCACCGTCTCGCCTACAGCTTCGGCTGGGATGCGAACGAGGAGGTCCCGCCGGGATCGAGCCTGGTCGAGATCGATCTCCTGGAGCGGGGCCCCGGCACGCTCATCCGCTTTACCCACAGCGGCCTGCCGAACGCCACCCAATGCGCTCAGCACGATGCGGGGTGGCAGCACTACATCGCCCGTCTAGCCGTCGCAGCCGCGGGAGGATCGCCCGGCGACGATCTCTGGGCGCCGGGCGGCGAAATGTGAGGGTGGTCCGGCGGCCTTTCGCGATTCAGCTCGTGGGCAAAACCTGACGAGTGGTTCCTCTATGCGGGGGCGCACTGCGCGGCGCACCGCGTCGGGCGGACTCGACGTAGAGCTGACTCCGACCAAAGCGCGCCTTGATCGAGACGCCCGCACAACGGGCGGATAGCAGTCCTTGAAGCGCAGCCTTTGAACGGACGCTGGCCAAACTCAACGAGAGGCTTATTGACAATGTCGCGTTTCCGTCACGGCGGTCCTGCGTAAACGGCCCGTCGGGCGGCGCCCCCGATATACTCGAAGGACCGCGACTTTATGCTGCTTGACCGCTGAGCCCACCCCGCCCCAAGGTCGGATGAGGCGAGGCCTCGAACGGAGCCTGGCGACGGCGCCGGGAAAACGGCTTTGAGGGAGGGTTCCATGACCGAGCGCAAAGCGATCGAACTGGTCGGATCCATTGGAGAAGACCGCGGTGGTCGAGCGCGCCGCGCAAGTCCTTAGGCATCTCCGCGTGGTCGGCGCAAGACGCGGTTCCTGAGAACGGCAAGGTCCAAGCCTATTGCGCCAAGGTCAAGGCGTCCTTCAAGCACGAAGGCAAGGACCGAGACGAAACGCGCCCGCCGCCGCGTCAGGCGTGAAGCACGCAAGCGCTGCTAGTCGGCCCGCCCGCCGCTGTTCGATGAGGACCAAATATCTACGACGCCGCATCGCCACGCGGAAGGCAACTTTCGGGTCGGCCGCCGCCCGTCGCGTCGCCTCGCCCAAGCGGCGCTGTGCGAATGACCTCCGCGCCGAGCCCTAGAGGCATATCATGAAATCCAATGGTGGTAGTGCGATGCTTGACCTGCCTCCGCGGCTGAAGGGCCTCGAGTTCCTCGCCACAGACCTGCGCTTCACCTGGAGCTACACCACCGACTACCTGTGGCAAAAACTCGACCCGGACCTGTTCGCTCTCACCAGGAACCCTTGGCTGGTGCTGCTGTCAACCAGCCCGGAAAAACTCGAAGAGCTCGCCGCGGACGAAGAATACTGCGAGCGGATCGCCTGGCTCCTGCAGCGCGAAGAAGCGTCGCGCACGGCGCCTCGCTGGTTTAGCAAACACCCCGGCGACAACGTCCTCAGGTCGATCGCCTATTTCAGCATGGAATTCGGCCTGTCGGAGAGCCTGCCGATCTATTCCGGCGGTCTCGGCCTCCTCGCAGGCGACCATCTCAAGGCGGCCCACGATCTCGGCGTCCCGCTGACCGGCGTCGGTCTTCTGTACCAGAGCGGCTACTTCCGCCAGGCGATCGACATGGATGGCGCGCAGATCGCGTATTATCCCTCCAACAACGTCTCGGAGCTGCCGATCGTTCCGGCGCGGGACAAGGATGGCAGGCGGCTGCGGTTCGAATTGGCGCTGCCCGGGCGCTCCCTTTACGTGCGTGTCTGGCAGGCCAAGGTCGGTCTCATCACGCTGCTGTTGCTCGACACTAACGATCCAGCCAATAACCCGGTCGACCGCTGCATCACCACCGAGCTTTACGGCCACGGCGACGAACTGCGGTTGCGCCAGGAAATCCTGCTCGGCATCGGCGGCTATCGAAGTCTTGCTGGCGCTCGGCAGGAAGCCGCAGGTCCTGCATCTCAACGAAGGCCACGCCGCCTTTGCCGTGCTCGAACGGGCCCGCCACTTCATGTCCGAGCGCGCAGCCAATTTCGAAATGGCGCTGACCATCACCCGCGCGGGCAATCTGTTCACCACCCACACTCCGGTGGAAGCCGGTTTCGACCGCTTCGACCCGGCGCTCGTCCGCCAGTACCTGCGCGGTTATGCTGAGGGCGTCGCGGGCCGCGGTGACGAAGGCTGTTTGAATACTTCGTTCGACAAACTCTTGGCGTTGGGCCGCCACGATCCCAACGACGCCGGCGAACCGTTCAACATGGCCTATCTCGCCGTCAGGGGAAGCAACGCCGTCAATGCAGTGAGCCGACTGCACGGCGAAGTGAGCCGCCGCATTTTCGGGCCGCTGTTCCCGGGCTGGCCGATCGCCGAAGTTCCCGTCGGACACGTCACCAATGGCGTGCACGTGCCAACCTGGGATAGCGCCGCCTCCGACGCCCTGTGGACTAAGGCGATCGGCAAGCAGTGCTGGATGGGCGACCTCGAGGGCATGTCCGAACGCATCAGCCAGATTCCCGATGAAGAAGTCTGGCAGCTTAGAGCCGACAACCGCGCCGCGCTGGTTAAATACGTACGCGAGCGCTACGCTCGCCAGTTGCGGCGCGACGGCGCTACTGGCGATGAGGCAGGGGAACAGTCGCGCCATCTGTTCGACCCCAACCTGCTGACCCTCGGTTTCGCCCGCCGCTTCGCGACATACAAGCGTCCCACCTTGCTGCTCGCCGACCCCGAGCGCTTCGCCCGCATTCTCACCGATCCGCAGCGGCCGGTGCAGATGGTGGTCGCTGGCAAGGCGCACCCGGCCGATGAACCGGGCAGGGCAATGGTCAGGCAGTGGCTGCAGTTCATGGAGCGGCCCGACGTGCGCCCGCATCTCGTCTTCGTGCCCGACTACGACATTAACGTGGCTGAGGAGCTCACCCAGGGCGTCGACGTGTGGATCAACAATCCACGCCGGCCGTTTGAGGCGAGCGGAACTTCCGGCATGAAGGTATTGGTCAACGGCGGCCTTAACCTGTCGGAGCTCGACGGCTGGTGGGCCGAGGCCTACGAGCCCGGCCTCGGCTGGGCGATCGGCGACGGGCAGGAGCACGGCAGCGACCCCGCATGGGATCGTCACGAGGCCGAGCAGGTCTATGACCTCTTGGAGAACGAGATCGTCCCGACCTTCTATCACCGCAACGAGCGTGGCATCCCGGAGAAGTGGACCGGCATGGTTCGGTCGAGCATGGCGAAGCTGACGCCGTACTTCTCCACCAACCGTATGGTGCGCGAATACGTCGAGACCTACTATCGCCCCCTCGCCAAGGCATTCGAGGAGCGCGTCGCGCGCGATGGGGCGGTTGGCGCGCAGGTCTTCGGCTGGCGCCACAACCTGAAGACCTTCTGGAATACGGTGCACATTGGCGACGCTCATATCGAGCTACGCGACGATCACTATCTGATCAAGGTGTCGCTGCTTCTTGGCGAAGTACCGCCCGAGGACGTGCGCGTCGAGGTCTATGCCGAGCCCCAAGATGCGCCAAAGGCGGCGTTCTGCACCGCCATGCAGCGTCACGGGGAGCTCATCGGCGCCGCCAACGGGTTCGTCTTCGCCGCCACGGCGCCGAACGACCGGCCGCTGCGCGACTACTCGATCCGCGTCATTCCGAGCAACCCCAATGTCGCCGTGCCGCTCGAAGCGCGCCAAATCCTTTGGAAGAACTGTGGCTGAGAGCTCGCTTCTTACGCCTCACACGATCTCCACTTGAGAAGATTGGTGGTTCCGGACACGTCAAAGGGCGCGGCTCGCGACCTCCTTAAGGCCCGTCTGAGTCCGCCGCCATCTCGTCGGATGCTGCGCCCGTGGAGGCTCCACACTTGGCCTGAGGCTTGGAGACGGAAAGGCGCGGGACGCCAAGGCGCCGAGCAGATCGGGTAGCGCGATGTCCGCGCCGAACCGCACGACATGGCCCTCAAGAGGCCATAGCGCCCCAGACAGGGTGAACGTGAAGGCAGGGGCTGTTTCCAGGACACGTCATGACAACCCCGATCCGCGCTCCGATAACGAAACCTCAATGGCCAACAGGACTGCGCTTGAGGATCGCTGTACTCAACCGACCGCCATGCGACCCCGCCAATGAGCCTGACCTCGACTTCGGCGGGTCTCGACCGTCGCAAGGGGTCGTTGAGGCATCGAGGCAGCGCCACCCAGTCCCTTCTGCTGGCTGCCTGACTGCCACAACTGACCCGACCGAACCTGCCCGCGTCATTCACCGCCCATAGGTCGTACGCCGCTGCAACGGCAGCGGGGGCGGCTTAGTCCAATCCGTTTTTAGCTCACCGTCGCGGCCCGAAGGCCAGGCGATCTCACCAGCGCGATTGTGCGCCGCGACGCCGAGCTAAAAACGCTCTGCAATATGTGTCTGGCCCACTGCTGTCCGGTTGACTGAAGGGTCGTCTCTTGGAGATCGGCTGATTGGTTGGGTTTGCGGGGGAAGATGGGCGGTGTCGACTTGAACCGAGTGGCAGGGCAGTCTCGCGGGTTTTCCTGTGGAGATGGCCATGTACTTGGGCAAAACGCTTTTCGCGCAACTCATGGATTTTGTGCCTTGGACGACATTCACGAGGATTGTCTCCCGTTATGGCGGCGACCATCGGGTGCGGGTTTTCCCCTGCGCCGAGCAATATCGGGTCATGGCGTTTGCCCAACTGACCTACCGGGAGAGCCTGCGCGATATCGAGACCTGCCTGTCCGTCCAGGCGTCGAAGCTCTACCACATGGGTTTGCGCGAACCGGTCCGGCGCTCGACGCTGGCGGACGCCAACGAAACGCGCGACTGGCGCATCTACGCGGATTTGGCCCAGCGACTGATTGTCCAAGCGAGGAAGCTCTACGCCAACGAGGACCTTGGCCTGGACCTGACCAATACCGTCTATGTGAGCCTGAGCACGCAAAGCGACGGGTTTTCGGCGGTTTTTGATCACGGAATTTGATGGGTCAGCGCACGGTCCCCTCACCGAACGTGCCCAACGTGTCTTCTCGGAAGTATTCCTTGGTGAGACTGAAGGGCCATTCCTCGGCGCCGACCTGCGGATGTGACCGCCGGGAGCGCAGGCGGGGTCAAGGAGGCTCCGCGCCGTAGGCGTGGATGCCTTGACGCCGCCGAGCACCCGGCGAGGCTGGAGCGGTGGGCGGGCCGGCAGGCTCAGCCGTCGGCGGCGTTCGCCTGCGCTTCCAGCCGGTCGACGAGCTTTTGGAAGACGGCTTCGAACCCGGGATCGTAGTTGTCGGGGTGGTCGCGGATGACGGTGATGGCGCGGCGGTAGTAGTCGGCGGCCTGGCGATGATCGCCGCGGGCTTCGCAGACCATGCCGAGGCGGTCGTAGCCGTCATGGACATCGGGGAAGCGGGCGAGCAGGTCCTGGGCGGCCTGCTCGGCGGCATCGAGATGGCCGGCGTGAACCATGTCGACCACGGCGTTGGACGCCTCGGTCAATTCGTCGAGTTCGTCGTGTTCCTGGAAATAGTTCGCCAAGGACGGCTGGCGCGCCGGCGGTGCGGCCGGCTGAGCGGGACGTGCGGCAAGGGCGGCGGCCTCGTCACTGGCCATGCAGCACTTCTTGTATTTCTTGCCGCTGCCGCAGGCGCAGGGATCATTCCGTCCGATTTTGGCCATCTCGCCAACTTCAGTTCAAAGGACGCACCCAGTGTACCAAGCCGTGCTGGCCGACGCCAAGTTCCATGAGCAGCTTCTCGCCTTCGACCGTGATATTGCGGCCTCCGCCCGGGCAGCACGGTGCCGGCTTTGCGGTGGCGCGCTGCATTCCGGGTCGTATGCCCGCAAGCCGCGTGGCGGTCCGGCCGGGCTCGGCCGGGAGCATGCCGAGCGTTTCAGCTTCTGCTGCGCGGTGGATGACTGCCGCAAGCGCGCCACCCCGCCGTCGCTGCGCTTTTTGGGTCGGCACGTCTATCTCGCCACCGTGGTGACGTTGATCTCGGCGCTGATGCTCGGCGCCACCCCCTCCCGTCTGGCACGCCTGTCGGTCGTGCCCGGACTCGATCGGCGGACACTGGCGCGCTGGCGCGTCTGGTGGCGTTCCACCTTCACCGAAAGCCCCTTCGCGCCGGTCGCGATGGCGGCCGTCGTGCCGCCGCTCGACATCGCGGCCCTGCCGGTCTCGCTGCTCGAGCGGTTCGCCGGCGACATGCGCGAGCAGCTCGTCGCCTTGCTGCGCTTCCTCGGGCCGCTGACCGGCGGTGCATCTGCGATGCGCGCTTTCTGACGGGCGCCACAAACCCGCAGAGGATGCGCGTCGCCGCCCCTCGGTGAGGTCGCCTACCGTCGTCTCGCTCATTTTTTGGAGGGCGAGCGTGACGGAACGAGGCGGATCGCGGGTACATGAGCGATGGGCGCGGCTGCGCTTCTCGATTATCGGCGCGCTTCTGGCGGCGCCGCCGGCGAAGGGCGCGCTGCGCGCGGCCTTGGAACAACTGGCCGCGCGCGAATGGCGCCACCCAAGCACCGGCGCACCGGTCCGCTTTGGTGTCTCTACTCTTGAACGATGGTTCTACCGAGCCCGCGGCGAGCAACATGATCCGGTCGGTGTGCTGCGCCGCAAGCGGCGGGGCGATGCCGGCGCGCAGGCATCGATGACGTCGGCGTTGCGCGAGGCGCTGCTGGCGCAGTACGCCGCCCACAAAAGCTGGGGCGCCCAGCTGCACCGCGACAATTTGGCAGCCATGGCCGAGGCGCGACCGGAATTACGGCCGGCGCCGTCTTACGCAACGGTTCGACAATTCCTCGCCGCGCGCGGCCTGACCAAGCGGCGACCGATGACGACGCGTCAGACCGAAGGCGCGCTGGCGGCGGCGGCACGGCTCGAGGCACGCGAGGTGCGTAGCTATAAATCCGAGTATTCCGGCGGGCTCTGGCATTGGGATTGTCATAACGGCTCCAGAAAGGTTCTGACGCCGCGCGGCGAATGGCGAACACCGGTGCTGTTCGGCGTGCTCGATGACCATTCGCGGCTGGCCTGCCATCTCCAATGGTACTGGGCCGAGAATGCCGAAAACATCGCACATGGTCTGTCGCAGGCGATGCAAAAGCGGGGTCTCCCGCGTGCCGCCATGAGCGACAACGGCGCAGCCATGACGGCGACCGAGATCACCGAAGGTCTCGCCAGGCTCGGCATCCTTCATCAGACCACGCTGCCATATTCCCCCTATGCCAACGGCAAGCAGGAAGTCCTCTGGGCATCGGTCGAAGGCCGATTGATGGCCATGCTCGAGGGCGTCGATGATCTTACCCTGGGCCGGCTCAACGAGGCGACGCAGGCCTGGGTCGAGCAGGACTACAACCGCAAGCGGCACAGCGAGATCGACGACACGCCGCTCGCCCGCTTCCTCGCCGGCCCCAGTGTGACGCGACCCTGCCCGGACGCCGCCGCGTTGCGGCTGGCCTTCACCCGCAGCGAACGGCGGACCTTGCGCAAGAGTGACGGCACCGCGGTCATCGAAGGCCGTCGCTTCGAAGTGCCCAACCAGTATCGGCATATCTCCCTGCTGGAGGTCCGCTTCGCCGCCTGGGATCTCACCCAGGTCCACCTCGTTGATCCGCAGACCGGCACGGTTCTTTGTCGCCTATTCCCGCAGGACAAGGCGGCCAACGCTTCCGGCCTGCGCCGCGGCCTACAGCCAATCGCGACCGAGCCGGGCAAGCCATCGCCACCACCGGCCACGCCACCATCGCCCACGCCGGCGCGCGGCATCGGACCGCTCCTGGAGCGAATGATCGACCGGCAGGCCGCCACCGGGTTGCCGCCCGCTTATCTGCCCAAGGACGAAGGAGACGATTCGTGAACAACAAGATGCTCGCGCTCTACGGCCTCAAATGGAACCCGTTCACGCACAACGTGCCGACCGAGGCGCTGCACGTCACCCCGCGTCTGGAGTCGTTCTGCTGGCGCGTCCAGCAACTCGCCGGCGACGGCGGCTTCGCCCTCGTCACCGGCGCGCCGGGTTGCGGCAAATCCGCCACCTTGCGCATCCTGGCGGCGTCCCTGGCCACACAGCGCGACGTCAGCGTCGGCGTGATCAGCCGACCACAGGCCAACATCGCCGACTTCTACCGCGAGATGGGCGAACTCTTCGGGGTCGAATTGCGCCCGCATAATCGCTTCGCCGGCGCGAAGATCCTACGCCAGCGCTGGCAGGCGCATATCCAGAGCACCCTGCGCAGGCCCGTGCTGGTGATCGACGAGGCGCAGGAGATGCAGACTGCGGTGCTGGCCGAACTGCGTCTGTTGGCCTCCACCGATCTGGACTCGAACATCCTGCTGACCGTGGTGCTCGCCGGCGATGGACGGCTCGCCGAGCGCCTGCGCTCCGATGAATTCCTCCCGCTCGCCAGCCGCGTGCGGGTGCGCCTGCCGATCGAACGCGCATCGCCCCAGGACCTGCAAGCCTGCCTCAGCCACGCCCTGCGGCAGGCCGGCGCCCCCACCCTGATGACTGCGGAAGTCATCGCGGCCATCTGCGATCATGCGCAGGGTAATCCGCGCGCCCTGATGATCATGGCGGCCGAGTTGCTCGAGGCCGCGGCTCAGCGCGAGGCCCGTCAGATCGACGAGACGCTGTTCTTCGAGGTCAGCGCCGTGCCCGCTGCCGGCGAGGCCAAGGCGGCGATCCGCCGCCGCCGATGACGCAGCTTCCGGTCCAGCCGGCCTGGCGTCTCGCCGAGGCTTCCGAGCAGCGGCGCTGGTTGGTCGATCAGCTGTGGTCCGAGGATGCCGTCGGGATCATCGGCGGCGAGCCCAAATGCTGCAAATCCTTCCTCGCCCTCGATCTGGCGGTCGCCGTCGCCACCGGGACCCCCTGCCTGCGCCGCTTCGCGGTCGCGCGGCCCGGTCGGGTCCTGCTCTATCCCGCCGAAGACGCGCTGCACGTCGTCCGCCAACGCCTCGACGGCATCTGTGCCGCCGCCGGAACCGCTCTCGCCGAACTCGACGTCCA